>CAWEPW010000010.1:0-128118 GCA_963810955.1 uncultured Acidobacteriaceae bacterium
TGTTCGCTATTTTACTCAGGGCCAGCCTTTGGACCAAGGCGGTGGATGGTGGCCTCCCCTCTCTCCCGGTCTTTTGGAATCAAAGACTTAGAGGTGAAGCTGTTTCCAGGTCCTTGAGTTTAAATGGGTTAGGGGTAAAGTCTTTATTCGTTAATAACTTATGATCGCTCCTGCTGGTCCGGCCGCTCGGTCGAGTCCTCCGGCTGCGGACCTTTACTTATTCCTGGGCTCATTAGTGGCCGGAGAGCCGCGCGTGCGAAATCAACTTTCGGGATACTCTTAATTATAAGAGAGGGTGTCAAGGAGTTGCATCAGAATGTGCGATGGCTCCTGCGATCGCGGCTACGGCCGGCCCCAAATGCCGCGCGTCTTATGACGCATCTTGCGACGTTAGGATTGGAAGAGTTTGTAGATATATATTTGTACATATACTATTGTACATCGTTATGGCTTACAGTTTAAAGGCAAAGGCTTTTCTGGCTCGGGGATTGCCAGCGTTCGTGAATTATAAGGGATGTTGCGAAGCACCCATGAGAACTCGGGGACAACGTGACCGGAAGAACAGGCCGAGGCCAGATGGCCCGAGGTGAGAGCAGTCTTGACAAAATCTCACATTAGACATAGTCTAAAACCGTTGATGGATGCCGAGGCGATTCAACGGGCCTTCGATGGGAGCGGGTTGCGATGCACTCCGCAGCGCTACGCGGTGATGGCATTCTTGCTGGAACACAACCGGCATCCTACGGCTGCGGAAATCTCCGAAGCTGTGAATCGCGTGGATCCGCGCTCTTCAAGGGCCACGACTTATAACAATCTGCGGGACCTGGTGAAGGCGGGGTTGGTGCGCGAAGTGGCGATCGAGGGGCGCGCCGCGCGCTTCGATGCCAAGGGCATGCAGCATCACCACTTCATCTGCGACCGCTGCGGCAATGTTGAGGACATTCAATGGTATGACGTGCCCAAGCCTGGGCCGGGCTCCCTCGGTAAGCGGGTTCTTCGCGAATGCGAAGTCATTTTCCGGGGGCTGTGCACGAAGTGCGCTCCACGGCGCGCTTCCCGTTGACGCTGGAGATGTGTGGATGCTTTTTGAACGATACTTTTTTGGATAGCCAATCAAGAAAACGCGCAGGCAACTCATGGTGCGAACCGCAGTCTGATGGGTTCGTAGATCATCACGGTTTTGAACTCATTCAAAGGAAAACGATATGGAAAATCTAAAGCATATGGAAAACACACTGGCCTCTTCATCGGGGACTGTTTCCCCCGAGGATCAGAGCAAAGATCAGTCAAGCGAATCCAAGTGCCCATTTCACCACGGAGCCTCGGCTCCGACGAACCGCGACTGGTGGCCGAATCAGGTAGACCTGCAGGTTCTCCACCAGCACTCCAACCTGTCCGATCCGATGGGCGAGGAGTTCGACTACGCCAAGGAATTCAAGAGTCTCGATCTGAATGCTGTGACCAAAGACCTTCATGCGCTCATGACCAACTCGCAGGAATGGTGGCCGGCCGACTTTGGGCACTACGGAGGGCTGTTCATCCGCATGGCGTGGCACAGCGCAGGCACCTACCGCATCGGCGATGGCCGCGGCGGCGCCGGAGCAGGGCAGCAGCGCTTCGCTCCGCTCAATAGCTGGCCCGACAACGTGAACCTTGACAAGGCGCGCCGGCTGCTGTGGCCGATCAAGCAGAAATATGGCCGCAAAATTTCGTGGGCTGACTTGATGATTCTCGCCGGCAACGTCGCCCTCGAGGACATGGGCTTCAAGACTTTTGGCTTCGGCGGCGGTCGCGCGGATGTTTGGGAGCCCGAAGAACTGAACTGGGGGCCTGAAGGCACGTGGCTGGCGGACGAGCGCTACAGCGGCGACCGCGATCTTGCGAATCCGCTCGCTGCCGTGCAAATGGGCCTGATCTACGTGAATCCGGAAGGGCCGAACGGCAACCCCGATCCCGTCGCGGCGGCCCGGGATATTCGCGAAACGTTCCACCGCATGGCTATGAACGACGAAGAAACGGTCGCGCTGATTGCGGGCGGGCACACGTTCGGCAAGACCCACGGCGCTGCGATTCCCGCTGACTACGTGGGCCCAGAACCGGAAGGCGCCGACATCCAGGACCAGGGCCTGGGATGGAAGAATAAATTTGGCAAAGGTTGTGGCGCTGACACGATCGGCAGCGGACTGGAAGTGACCTGGACACAGACGCCTACCAAGTGGAGCAACAACTTCTTCACCAACCTGTTCAGCTTACGAATGGGAACTGACCAAGAGCCCGGCTGGCGCGCATCAGTGGACGCCGAAAAATGGCGCAGGCAAACGGTACGGTGCCGGATGCGCACGATTCCTCGAAGCGTCACGCGCCGACCATGCTGACCACGGACCTCTCTTTGCGGTTCGATCCCGCTTACGAGAAAATTTCACGGCGCTTCTATGAGCATCCGGATCAGTTTGCGGACGCGTTTGCCCGGGCGTGGTTCAAGCTGACGCACCGCGACATGGGGCCGATCGTGCGTTATCTCGGGCCGCTCGTTCCGAAGGAGCAGCTGCCGTGGCAGGATCCGATCCCGGCGGTGAATCATCCGCTGATTGGGGAGCAGGACATTGCTGCCCTCAAGGCGAAAATCCTCGCGTCTGGCCTGTCGATTTCCCAGTTGGTCTCGACCGCCTGGGCATCGGCGTCGACGTTCCGCGGCTCCGATAAGCGCGGTGGGGCGAACGGCGCGCGTATTCGCCTGGCGCCGCAGAAGTTCTGGGAGGTTAACCAGCCGACGGAACTGGCGAAGGTGTTGCAAAAGCTCGAGGCCATTCAGAACGAGTTCAACGCTTCCGCTGCCGGAGGAAAGAAAGTTTCGCTGGCTGATCTAATCGTTCTCGGCGGCTGCGCCGCGGTCGAGAAAGCGGCGAAGGCTGCCGGGTTCGATGTGAAAATTCCCTTCACTCCGGGGCGCATGGATGCGTCGCAAGAGCAAACTGACGTCGAATCTTTCGAGCCGCTCGAACCGAAAGCGGACGGATTCCGCAACTATCTCCACGGCAAGCCGCGCCTTTCGCCTGAGGAAATGTTGGTGGACAAGGCGCAATTGCTGAAGTTGACGGCGCCGGAGATGACGGTACTCGTCGGCGGTCTGCGCGTTCTGGGAGCGAATACCGGGAAGTCCACGCACGGCGTCTTCACAAAACGGCCGGAGACGCTGAGCAATGACTTCTTCGTCAACCTGCTCGACATGAGCACGCAATGGCAGCTCTCCAGTGCCTCTAATGGCTCTGGAGAAATATACGAGGGACGCGATCGGAAGACGAACCAGGTAAAGTGGACCGGCACCCGTGTCGACCTGATCTTCGGTTCGCACTCGCAGCTGCGTGCCCTGGCGGAAGTCTATGCGTGCGCCGACTCGAAGGAGAAGTTTGCGAAAGATTTCGCGGCGGCGTGGACCAAGGTGATGGACCACGATCGCTTCGACGTCGCCTAAACGCTTGCTTCCGCAAGAGCCTGCTATGGCTCAGGACTGACATCAATCGCAACTGACACCCTCCAGCCCCGGGGTTATCGCTCCGGGGCTGGTTCTTTTTGTGCGTCGTTGAGCGCGATCGGGCCCGGTGGCAGTCGTATCGACATACGTTGGCGATTCGGTGCACAATGGCTGCGACGGTGCGGCGAACAAATCCAGAGACATCGAAATCCAGAGACGAATGGGCGACAAAGATCAAGACCGCGAACTCGGCATCAACCGCGACATCACCCGTCGCGATTTTCTCAACGGCGTCGGCATCGCCGTCGGCGCGTCTCTGCTTTCTGCCGATTCCCACTGGCTGCACGCTTTCGGAATCCCGCAATCCCCATTCGCTCCCGAGAAAGATCCAGGCTATTACCCGCCTTCGAAAACAGGCATGAGAGGCAGTCATGACGGGTCGTGGGAAGTGGCCCACGAGCTGCGCGACGGCAATGACAAAGACTGGGCCGAACCGGTCGACGATGGGGAGTCGTATGACTTGATCATCGTCGGAGCGGGAATCAGTGGTTTGGCTGCGGCACATCTTTACCGCAAACTTGCCGGGCAACAAGTCAAAATTCTGATTCTCGACAATCACGACGATTTTGGCGGGCATGCCAAGCGCAACGAATTTCAGGCAGGAAAGCGATTACTGCTGGGATATGGCGGCACGCAGTCGATCGAAGCGCCTGGCGATTACAGCAAAGAATCGATCGGGCTTCTGAAGGAACTGGGAATCGATGTACAGCGCTTCCACAAGTATTACGATCAGAAATTATTCAGCTCCATGCACCTGTCTGAGGCTGTGTTTTTCGACAAGGAAACATTTGGCACCGACCGGCTTGTGCCGCAGAAGGGGCTGCACTATTTCGGCCTCGACTTCACGATGGACAATGTTTCGGAGATTCCGATTGCCGAAGCGGCCCGCAAAGATCTTATTCGGTTGCAGCACGCCAGCGTCGATTACATACCCGACCTTACTCCCGAGCAGACGAGAGCCAAGCTAACCAAGACGAGCTACAAGGATTTTCTGCTGCAATATGTCAAGGTCCATCCCGATGTAGTGAAGGTGTTTCAAACCTCGACCCACGATTTATATGCGGTTGGAATTGACGCGGTTTCGGCGCGGGACTGCGCCAGGGAGGGATACCCAGGGTTCAAGGGAATGCGGCTGCCCAAGAGTCATGAAGAAAATGCCGAACTGGATGAACCGTACATTTTTCACTTTCCTGACGGCAACGCATCTATCGCGAGAATGCTAGTGCGATCCCTGGTGCACGGCGCTTTACCGGGCCACACCATGGAAGACATCGTTACTGCGCGTGCCGATTATGCTCGCCTGGACGATGCGTCTTCGCCGATTCGCATCCGGCTGAACAGCACTGCCGTGAAGGTGAAGCATGTTGGCGATCCAGCCAGTGCAAAAGAGGTCGAAGTTACCTATGTTCGCGGCGGGCAGGCTCGCCGCGTGCTCGGCGCGAATTGCATACTTGCCTGCTACAACATGGTCATTCCGTATTTGTGCCCCGAGATGCCGGACAAACAGAGAAAAGCGCTTGCATATGGGGTGAAGCTTCCGTTCGTCTACACCAATGTGCAAATCGGCAACTGGAAAGCGTTTCAGAAACTTGGCATCAGCGCGATCTACGCTCCTGGAGCCTACTTCAGCAACATTACACTCGATTTCCCGGTTTCTATGGGCGATTATCATTTTCCCAGTTCGCCGGACGAATCCTGCCTGCTTCACCTTCTGCGCGCGCCTTGCGTGCCCGGCCTGGATTGCAAAGATCAATATCGGGCGGGAAGGTACGAACTGGTCGGCACAAAATTTGAGACCTTTGAGCGGAATGTGCGAGATCAACTCGGCCGCGCGCTTGGAGCGGGGGGCTTCGATCCAGCTCGCGACATAGAGGCGATTACGGTCAACCGGTGGCCTCACGGATATGCCTACGAGTACAACGAATTGTTCGAGCCGCTGGACCGGCCAGAGTCGGAGCGTCCGTGTGTGATTGGCCGCCAGCCTTTCGGGAGAATCAAAATCGCGAATTCGGATGCCGACGGCCATGCCTATACCAATACTGCGATCGACCAGGGCTATCGTGCGGTGCGGGAGATCACAGGAGCCTGAATCGTTCTGAGTGGGAGCACAGGAAGTTTGGATCGACGTTTAGAGTAGTGCTGGATGTCAACTTTTCTTGCCCCCTGACGCCTGTTTCGCGCTGACTGAATTCGTCATCTGGTGTGCCCAGCGCATGGCTTCATTGGATGTCTCGGCCACAAATGATAGCGACAACTTCAGCTCTTTCCCCAATTGCGTAACCCGGCCCCAGTCACCATCCTCACGCGCGATCATGAGATCGTAAACGGGCGAAAGGGCTGTCTTGCCGCCGGTCTTGGCGCAGAGCAGTTGCTCTTTTATGGCGGCGTCCAGGCATAGTTCCTCGATTAACACTCCGATCGGCACTGCCAGGATGGCGTCCATCAACGAGAGCATACCCAACAAAAACAAGTCCGACTTGCCGTGATCGATGCGCGGGGCAATCAGTTCGCAGAAGCGAGCCCGTACCAGCGATGACAGGACCAGGTCAGAAGGCTTCTCCTGACCCATGACCAGCGTGGTGGCCAGGCGCAGCCAGCGCACAGATTCACGTTCCCCCAACAGGTTCAAGGCATGGCGCACCGACTGGACGCTAGTCGGCAACCCAAGAAGCGGGGAATTTAGATACCTAAGCAAGCGATAGCAGAGGGATGGTTCGCGCTTCACGAGATCTTCAACTTCAGAAAAATCAACCTCGGGCTTTGAGATCGCACTCAGCAGGCGCACATAGGTAACCTGGTTGGCGGGAATCTGCCTGACTTTCAGATTTTGCGGGCGGCGGAAAAAGTAGCCCTGAAACCGTGTGAAGTCATTCTTCCTCGCCTCCAGAAACGCCTCGCGGGTTTCCACCTTTTGCGCGAGCAGATGGCATCCTTCGCTGCTATAGAAAGCGACCAGGGGCGAGCTCTGGGCTGGTGGAACCTTGGTAATGTCGACTTTGATGAAATCGGTATAAGGGACCAGAGACTCGCGCTCGTCGCCGGGAACAAAATTGTCCAGAGCAATGGAATATCCGTCCCGCTTTAGCCGGGCGCACGCTTGCCTGACCTCTTCATCCGCGGGAACAGTCTCCTGGATCTCGATCACCACTTCTTTGGGAGGCAAGAGAGTAAAGTAGTCTGACAACAACATCTGCCGCGTACAGTTGATGAATGCCGGATGTCCGTCGCATAAGACATCGATGCCAATCATATTTAAAGCGCCGATGGTTGCGGTGGTGGCACTCTCGCCCTCGGAGGTAAAGCGATGCTGGTCGGGAGCCTCGCGAAAGAATAACTCGTAACCGACCACGTGTTCGTCTATGGTCAGGATTGGCTGTCTGGCTATACAGGGAGTTGGCGCTTCAGCGATGGGCGAGCGAGTTTGAGTACTCATACTTGCCTTATCGACGGTCTCGATCCCGGACTTGAGCCCACAAGCGCTAAGGAATCCGTCCCGGCGAAATCGGAGGCAGTGCAGAATCAACTGACTCAGAAGCCAGTCAATAAAGCACATTTACTTAAAGGGTAGAGTGTCAATCAAACTCCTTACGCGGGGAGGCCTGATCCGGGCCCACGCGTCCGACGGTAATTTCGGCGACAAAATAATTTTCGCCTTTCATCGGAACTCCGGCCATCCTGCGCAACATCGCGATCTGGCCGACATGTGTGAGCGCGTCGGCGATAGGACCCTGAAACAACTTTTCGGCGGGGACTGCGAGCGGTTTTTCGGACGCCAGATAGTCGTCAAACTTTTTCAAGGAAGCGAAGAAGCGCTCGCATTCGTTCTGCCATGCGAGCGGAGAGGAATCGTGAAATTCGCGGCGGCCTTCCGACATGGCGAGAGCCCAATCTATCAGGTCGCCAATATGCGCGAGAATTTTTGCCGGCGTGCGCGAGCGTTCCGCCGGGCGATAGTCGGCGAAGTTGGGCCCGACGGTGCGGATCGCTTTGGCACCGCGGTAGGCAAGGGTAGCAACAGTGTGGCGCAATAAGGAGCGCGAGTCGCTCATGAGGTGCATTTCCTTTCTTGCGTTCTGGCTTACGCCCTATCATTGTTATCCGGAATCGTATTTCCTGCCATCGCGTTTCTTGCTTGTCCGGCGTTGCTGATTTCCCCGCGGCTCTGCTACTTTGAATGGTTCTGTTCGCTATCTGCTGACCCTGGGGGATGTGTATGCCGGCCATTAAATTCCGCGGTGTAGATTTCATCGAGTTCGACACGTTGCTGAACGACGACGAGCGCCTGGTGCGCGACACGGCGCGCCGGTTCATCGAAGATAATCTGATTCCGATCATTGAGGAATGCAATCGTGCCGGCCGCTTTCCGCGCGAACTGGTAAAGCCCATGGCCGATCTTGGGTTTTTTGGCGCCTCGCTGCACGGCTATGGCTGCGCGGGCATGTCGAACGTCGAATACGGCCTCGTGACGCAGGAACTGGAGCGCGGAGACTCGGGCGTGCGCTCGTTCGTCAGTGTGCAGTCGGCGCTGGTGATGTATCCGATTTATACCTTTGGGTCGGATGAGCAGAAAAATACCTGGCTGCCTGCGATGCAGAAAGGCGAAAAGCTGGGCTGCTTCGGATTGACCGAGCCGGATTTTGGATCGAATCCGGGAGGCATGAGGACACGCGCGCGCAAAGTTGGCAAAGAATATGTGCTGAACGGCGAAAAGATGTGGATCACCTCGGGAACGATTGCCGACGTGGCCGTGATCTGGGCGAAGGTCGAGGATGAAGGCGACGTCGAGGGGGACGGAAAAACGGTTCGCGGGTTTCTGGTCGAGACCGATCGTCCTGGATTTAAGGCCGATGACATTCACGGCAAGTGGTCGCTGCGCGCTTCGGTGACGTCGGGCTTGTCGCTGCAGGACGTGCACATTCCCGAGTCGAATCTTTTGCCGGGGTCGGGCGGATTGAAGTCTCCGCTGATGTGCCTGAACCAGGCGCGCTATGGCATCTCATGGGGCGCGATCGGCGCGGCGATGGCATGTTACGACTGCGCTCTGCAGTATTCGTTGCTGCGGAAGCAATTTCGCGATCAGCCGATAGCTTCGCATCAATTGGTGCAGGAGAAACTCGCCTGGATGATCAACGAGATCACGAAGGCGCAATTACTTGTGCTGCAAGTTGGGCGTTTGAAAGACTCCGGAAAAGTGCAGCACCAGCACATTTCGATGGCGAAGAGGAATAACGTCTGGATGGCACTGGAGTGCGCGCGGCTGTCGCGGGATATTCTGGGAGCGAACGGCGTGGCGGATGATTACCCGATCATGCGGCATCTGATGAACCTGGAAAGCGTGAAGACGTATGAGGGGACGCATGATATTCATACGCTGATTATTGGGGCTAGCGTGACCGGGATTGACGCGTTCTAGGAAGCGGGGGCCATATCCGCTAACCTTAATTGCAACTGCAATCGCGGCATTCTCCCGTTCCGAAAATGGCTTTCAATCCTTTAAGGGACACTTCCCCAAGAGGATGCCGTGAAAAAACGCGACGATCTGAATGACGTAATTCGAGAGGAGAGCAGCCGGGGCAAGAAGCGTCCGCTCGATACTGTCGCGATCAATGAACAGGCCGAAAGAAGAGATGCAGTGTTGCGCATATTTCGGCGTGGCACACGAGAAGATCTGCGGGCACTCTTAAAGACTTGGGGTTATTCCAAGGAGGAAATCGAAGCCGCGCTCAACGAGTACGACGCTGCACTTGGGCAGCAATCTTCTTAGTTTCAGAATCAGCCCGCGCCCGTTCCTTGGGCGTCATTTTGGAAGCCCGCTCATTGATCTCAGCTGCAATGCGCTCGGCCAGCTCCTCGAACTGGTCTTCCTTAGGATGCTTCAGTTTGGCTACAGCCATTGCGGTTCCTTTGCTGGACAAGGATTCTACCATTCCATTGTCGCTTGCGGATTTCGATCATGCAAGGCTGTCTTTGGTAACCTCAAGTCGTGCTAATGACTCCGTTGCAAACTGAGCGCCTGACGCTGCGTGCTTACGTGCTGGCTGACGTTGCTGCGCTTGTGGCCCTTGCCGGGGCTCGGGAAGTGGCGGGGACTACGCTGCGCATACCGCATCCCTATGGCGAATCGGATGCCCAGGAGTTTGTCGCCAGCGCGGAGGAGGATCAGGCGCGTGGCACGGGCTTGCACCTGGCGATTGTCCTGCGCGACAGCGACATGCTGTGCGGCGGCGTGGGGCTGAGGATCGAAAGCGAACATCGCCGCGGCGAACTGGGCTACTGGATTGGCGTTCCTTACTGGGGAAATGGTTATGCCACGGAAGCTGCACGGGCGCTGGCGAAATATGGGTTCGAAACCCTTGGACTGCACCGGATTTTTGCCTGTCATTTTGCGGGGAACTCCGCGTCGGCCCGAGTCCTGCGGAAGGTCGGGATGCGGCACGAGGGCAGCCAGCGTGCTCATCTGCTGAAGTGGGGAGAATTTATAGATCTTGAGATGTATGGGATGCTGGCTTCCGATTGGAGCAACACCTAACCACAGCTTAGGGCAATTTCGTCAGGCGGAATAGAGTTCGGTCAGCAATTCATATGCCCGGCGCATGTGCGGAATCACTATGCTGCCGCCTACCACCAGCGCCACGTTAATGGCTTCCTCCTGCTCGGCGCGCGTCACGCCGAGACGATAGCCTTGAATCACGTGATAGTTGATGCAATCGTCACAACGCAGGCAGGCGGAGGCGACGAGGCCCATCAACTCCTTGTATTTCGCGGGCAGCGCGCCTTCCAGGTAAGTGTTGTGATCGAGGTTATAGAAGCGCTTGACCAGGAAGTTGTCGGCTTTGTCTACATTTTCGTTCAGCCGTCTGCGCGTCTCCAGAAAGTGCCGCGCCAGGTCGCTTTTCTCGGCAATTTGCTTTTCTGTGAAGAGGTAGGCTGGCTCTTTGCGATCGGGTGTCATAGGGAAAAGATTAGCAGATGGCTTGGTGGGGAATCTTCGAGCGAGCGGCGGCTAGACAGTTGCTGAAAATATGGAATTTCGACCCCCAGCCCCTAAAGGGGGGGCTGATATTCGCAGGCCTTACGGTATCGCTAAAGCGATACCCTGATACGAAGCTCGCGTTGTTTCAGCGGTCTGTAGGAACCGATGCCGCCTTTCTGGGCGCACACAGTTCGCGGACAGGAGTGTCCGCGCCACACACAGGAGTTTCCGCGCCACACGAGTGTACATGCGCACTTCCATAAGCGGCCCGAACAGAATATATTTCCTAGTCGCATTTCTGTCGCATTTCTACTCAGGAGGCTTTGATCGTGACCCAGGTCCGTCCCGTGCATTCGAAAAATTTTGGAGAAAACATTGAAAGCGATTTGGCGCTGGAATTCCTGCGCGTAGTGGAAAACGCTGCTATCGAATCGGCACGAACCATGGGTCAAGGCGACCGTCCGCTGAGCGACCAGGTGGCTACCGAGGCCATGCGCAAGACCATGGACACGGTTCCGATGCACGGGACCATTGTGATCGGCGAGGGCGAGCGCGATGACGCGCCCATGCTTTATATCGGCGAGCAGGTGGGCGGGCCTTATCCGGATGGCCGCGGGTGCCCGCATATCGACATCGCCGTCGATCCGCTGGAAGGCACGAACCTCTGCGCCACCGGCGCGCCGGGGGCAATCACGGTGCTGGCAGCTTCGGAGAAGGGCGGGCTGCTGCATGCTCCCGATTGCTATATGGAGAAAATCGTCGTCGGGCCGTCGTGCAAGAATGCGGTGGAGCTGGACGCTCCGGTGGCCGTCAACCTGAAAAATATCGCGCGGCGGCTGCATCGCGGCGTCGAGGATCTGGTAGTGATCGTGCTCGACCGCCCGCGGCACGAAAAGCTGATTTCGGATATTCGCAAGGCGGGCGCGCGCATCAAGCTGATTGGCGATGGCGACCTGTCGGCGGGCATTGCCGCGGCTGTGATTGGAACCGGAGTGCACGCGGTGATGGGCTCGGGCGGCGCTCCGGAAGGCGTGATTACCGCGGCCGCGATCCGCTGCCTGAATGGATACATGCTGGGACGGCTGGTAATCGACAAACCAGAACTGGAAGAACGCATAGCAAAGATGGGGATCAAAGACAAGCACAAGGTTTATGAAGCGGAAGACCTGGCTCCGGGCAAGCAGCTCATATTCGCGGCGACGGGCGTCACAGAAGGCGCTCTGCTAAAGGGCGTACGCTTTTTTGGCGAAGGCACCCGGACCTCGTCGGTGATTCTTACTCTGAAGACGGGACGGGTGCGATTCATTGACAGCATCCATCTGGATAAGGGGCCGGATGTTAGGGTGCGGTTCGCGTAGATGAGACGGGGCAAGCCCCGTCTCTACGGCGAGTTCGTTGTGCGCTGCCGTGCGATACTGAGTCCATGGCGCTGCCTGATTTGACGCCTCGGGTGGGGAACGATCCCAAGTCTGTTGTGATTCATTTGACGACGGGGACGGGGCTGGAGATTGAATGGAAGGATGGGCATCGTTCTGCCTATACGTTCGCGTTCTTGCGGGATGCTTGTCCTTGTGCACTTTGCGAGGATGAGCGATCGAAGTCGGGGCGCAAGCGTGGCGAAGCCGCGAAGCTGGCGCCGGGGGCGTTGCCGATGTTCAAGCCGACGGTGAAGGCGGTGGCGGCCGAGGCTGTGGGCAAGTATGCGCTGAAGTTTTCTTTCAACGATAAGCACGATCTTGGAATCTTTTCGTGGTTTTATCTGCGTGAAGTGTGTCCCTGCGCGGAGTGCGTTGCCGCTGCCCTCAGCCGCTGAAGCGGCATTCGGAGCAATCCATTATTGCAGCGCTGAAGCAGGGCGCCAAGTCCGAGTGATTGGTTATGAACATTTGCATTCGGATGGCGGAGGCTCGCGATATTCCCTTGCTTCGGCAACTCATTGAGGCTTCGGTGCGCGGACTGCAGGCGGAAGATTACTCACCCGAACAATTGGAAAACGCGCTGCGCAGCGTGTATGGCGTGGACACGCAGCTGATTTCCGATGGGACTTATTTTGCCGCGGAGGCGACGGAATCTTCCGCGGAGAAATTTCCGGCCGCGCCCCTGCTGGTCGGTTGCGGCGGGTGGAGCAAGCGGAAAACTTTGTTTGGCGGCGATCAGTGTGCGGGCCGCGAAGATTCGTTGCTCGATCCGGCGAAAGATGCAGCCAAGATTCGCGCGTTCTTTGTTCATCCCGCGTGGGCGCGGCGCGGCATCGGCGGAAAGATTCTAGAGGCCTGCGAGGCAGCGGCTGCAGCAGCAGGGTTTCGACGGCTGGAGATGGGCGCCACGTTGACTGGAGTTCCTTTTTATCACGCCAAGGGCTATGTGGAGTTAGAGGCGGCGGAAGCGCCGCTCGGAAACGGGTTGACTCTGCCGATTGTGCGTATGGGAAAAAGCGTGGAGGGCGGCTAACGCTCCTAGTCGATAATGGCCTCGAGATATCGATTCAGAAGAACTTCAGCCTGATCTTCGAAATCCACGAACAAGATGCCATTGCCGAATTGCGGATGGCGGGTAACGACGCGTCCTCGAACGACCATGGGGCAGTCGGCCAGCCAGAGCTTGGCTTGTACGCGAACGCCCAAGGGCAGGGGCGTGAGCGCCTGTATGTAACAGCCGCCGCGACTAAGATCGGTGGTTTCCAGGCGCCTGGGCACAGAGCTGCCTTCCAGGTGGATTTCGATTGGGACCTGTACGGTGTAACGAGGATGCCGGCGTCGATCATTCTCGGGATCGTTCAATGCGGTTGCGGTGGCCTGGGCCTCGGTCGAATTCATGGATCGGCTCCGGGCTCGGCGAGAACAGGTCGATCGCCGGGCTACAGAGATGATCATCGGCAATGAGGTCCCGCAAGTATAGGACACGCGTCACGGAGCAGTTACCAAAGGAGTTCGCTGACGAGCCCAGAGATTCCCCGGTTGGGATTTTTTCCTAAACGGAGTGTTAATTGCGGATGAGCCGCTGCCCATTCACTATGGCGTTACTCCCAGTTCGGAATACAGTTCGGCGGATTGATAGAGAAGTCCATCCTTTACTACCAAGACGGTTTTTCTGATGTCGTGAATATCGGCTGCGGGATTGCCGTCGACCAGCGTCAGGTCGGCGAGTTTGCCGGGCGTGATGGAGCCGAGCTCTTTATCCATGCTCATGATGCGGGCGGCGTTCAGAGTCGCATTCTGGAGAACCTGGCTGGCGGGGATTCCGGCCTCGACGTCGAGCTCGAGTTCACGGTGCAGGGCGAATCCAGCCATGGAGTCTGTGCCCGCTTCGATCGGAATTCCGGAGCGATAGAGAAGGCCGGCGAACTCGATCATCTTGGCAAACGATTTTCTGTAGGTCTCGTCCATGCCGGCGGGTGGAGTCAGTCCGGTGGTGAGCAGGCCGCGGCGAACCTGTGCCGGCAGGCGGCTGGCGATCGGCTGGTAGCCGATGGGAATGTGGCCCGCACGGTTCAGGTACTCTTCTTCGAAAATATTGAGCGTGAGATCGAGCTTGGTGTGGTGATCCTGCAGCAATTTGATGAACGCTTGCACCTGCGGGGATGTGAGGTCGAGACCGGCTCCACGCTTGGCGGGTTCGACCAGGCGCGCGATGGTATTGGTGTTTTTGACTTCGGGGAAGAAATTCAGGATGAGAAAGTTCATGTGCTGAATTTCGTCGTAGCCGAGTTCGACGCACTGCGCGGCGGTCATTTCGGCAGGGATGTGCCCGCTGACGCGAAGGCCGTTTTTGTGGGCTTCGTCGATGATGGCGGGCACGAGGGCGGGTGGAACCGAACTGTAGATTTTGATTTGCACGTAGCCGAGACGCTTGTAATTGTCGACGGCGGCTCGAGCTTCGGCTTCGGTGGAGACGAGAACCTTGGTTGGTCCCTGGTAGGGGCCGCGGCCATCGATGATGCCGGCGAGAACGATTCGGGTGCCGATTTCTTTTCCGTCGATGATGCGCTGGCGGCGGGCGAGGAGCGAGTCGGTGTCGTTGGCGAGGTCGCGGACGGTGGTGACTCCGGCGGCCAGGTTGAGCAGGCCGTCGTTGTCGGTCACGTGGGCGTGCATGTCCCAGAGGCCGGGGAGGAGGGTTTTGCCGGTGGCGTCGATGATCTTGAAGGTCGGAACCCTCTCGGACCAAATCGGGGCCGGTCCAACGCTGACAATGCGGTTGCCGTTGATAAGAACCTCTTGGTCGGGAATAATTCTTCCCGACTCAGCGTCGAACACGTTGGCGTGTCTAAACAAAATTCCGTTGGGCGCGTGATGAGCGAGTTTGGCGGCGAGCTCGGCGGAACGCGACTCTTTGACTTTATTTTGGGCGGCCAGCAAGGTGGGGGCTGAGGACTCCCATCCCCCGGGAACGACGGTGCCCCAGTTGTCTACCATGGCGAAGAATTTGCCCGAATCTTCGAGCCAAAAATAGGTTGGCGAGAAATCGAGTCCGGCGGCGGCGTAGAGGACGACATGCTTTTTGCGTCCGGCGGCTTCTTTTCCAGTCGAATCGACATCGAGTTCCGTCTTGCGTTCGACCCGGGCCTCGCCGTCAGGAAGTAGAGGGATTTTCCCGCTGTGTTGGAGGGCTGCGTGCGCGAGCACGGCAATCTCGGAGGGTGCGCCGTTAAGGGCTGAGTAGAACGCAGGCGCTGAAATTTTCTTTTCGCCTTGTTCGGCGTCGTTTTTCCAGCGTGCAGTGCCGGCTTCGAGCGAATAGGTTTCGTCGACGGGCGATTTCAGGTAGTCATTGCCGATGATGGTTTCCGACAGCGGGATGCCATTCGCATCGAGCTTGATGATGCTGGTGGTCTTGGGGCCGCGGCCGCGGTCGTTGAACTGGAAGAAAGTGTGGAGCGTGCCGTCGGAGGCGGTCCAGACGGCTTGTTGGCCGGCGGCATTGCCCATGAGCAAGAATGAATAAAGGTCTGCCGTGGAGGGAACTTCGGCCGGAAGCGCGGGGACGGCAGATTGCGGCTGCTGCGGCCAGAGCATGGGATTGAGAAGGATGGCAAGAATAGTTGCGAAGATGATGTGCGAAAATCGCGCGGACGTCATCAGGATCCTCCCGGTCTGGCTCCATGGACCGTGCGGTACAGTATAATCTTCGCCTTGAACGAAACCGCATGACTGACACTCCACACACGACGACTTATGAAACAGAGCCGGTGAAAACGGCGATGGAAATTGGCGATATTTTCAAGATCCTCCCGCATCGCTATCCCTTTCTCCTGATCGACCGGGTGGTCGAACTGGTTCGGATGAAGAGCATAGTCGCGGTGAAAAATGTCACCATCACTGAACCTTTCTTCCAGGGACACTTTCCCGGCCGGCCGATCATGCCCGGCGTGCTGATTGTGGAGGCGATTGCGCAGGCGGGCGGCCTGCTGCTGCTGACGGAGGTTCCGAATCGCGACGAGATGCTGATGGTATTCACGGGCATCGAGAAGGCGCGCTTCCGGCGCCCGGTAGTGCCGGGAGACCAGCTGCGGATTGAAGTCGTCGTGAAGGCCTGGCGCATGATCGCCGCTCGCCTGGAAGGCAAAGCGTATGTGGACGGCAAGGTCGCAGCAGAGGCGGTGGTGACCTGCCGGCTGGTGCCGCGGGCTATGGCCGCTGGAGCGACGGATGCTGCGGGTGACGAGGCGTAGGTCCTGGGTCGTCCCTCCGGGACTTTAATCCTTTGTCGAATCTTCCCAGCGCTGAAGCGCTGGGCTAAGCTGGTTCGCTCCTGCCGGGGCAATGTATGAGAGCGACTGCCATTTGACGTTGTCTATTCATGGTACGGCGATCGTCGATCCGAAAAGCAGGGTACATCCGTCGTGTTCGATTGGACCTTATTGCGTCGTCGGGCCTGAGGTGGAACTCGGCGAAGGCTGCCAACTGGTTTCGCAGGTCACGATCGGCGATGGCGCGGGCCCGGTCAAAATTGGCGCTCACAATCGTTTCTTCCCTTTCAGCTCGATTGGTCTGGCGCCGCAGGACGTTACTTATGCGGGGGAGTCGACTCGGCTGGAGATTGGCGACCATAACGTGATTCGCGAGTTTGTCACGATCAACCGCGGCACCGCGAAGGGTGGAGCATGTACTCGCATCGGCGACCATAACCTGATCATGGCTTACACGCACATTGCGCACGATTGCCAGGTTGGAAACCACATCATCATGGCGAATGCGGCTACGCTTGGCGGTCACGTGACCGTGGAAGACTGGGCGACCGTGGGAGCGTTGTGTCCGGTGCATCACTTCGTGCGCATTGGGGCGCATGCGTTCATTGGCGGAGGGACCACCATTACGCGCGACGTGCTGCCGTTTTCCAAGACATCGGCTGAGCGCGGGACTCGCGCCTACGGATTAAATGCCCTGGGGCTGGAGCGGCGCGGCTTCACTAAAGAACGCATCTGGAAAATTCATCATGCGTATAAGGTGCTGCTGGCCTCGAAGCTGAATACGTCGCAGGCGGTGGAGCAGTTGCGGGCCGAGGCGGATCGCGGGGAAGATGTCGATATGCTCATTCGATTCATCGAGGGGTCGGAGCGCGGAGTGATTAAGTAGGAGTTCCCAGTTCCTGCGTGACGTCTGGCCGTTGGCGGCCCCTAAAGGGGCTTCTGATGTCGACGACGAATGGTATCGCTAAACGATACCCTGATACGAATGATGGCGTCCGTTACCACACTTTGGTCCCTAGCAGGCTGCGGAAAAAGTGTTTTCCGCGCGGGAGTGTCACCTCAGCGGCTAAAGCCGTCGCTGAAAGCAAGCCGGTTATCGCAGCGGTAAACCGCTGCGCCACCCAAAAACAAGCGCAAACCCGACTTTTTCCGCAGCCTGCTAGTGGATCGGAGCGGTAAGCAGCGATGCGCCCACGATCTGGCCGGCGTCTGGTTCCTGCACGAAAGCGATCAGCCGCAGGTTCGCGAGATCGGTTGATTTCACCTTCAACTGAACGTCGCGATCAAAATTCTTCGCCTTATCCACTGTGCCAACCTTGTCGATGCTCTCGGCGACGGCGACGTGGCTTATATCGCGACCTTTATTCTCTCCGCCGGATACGTGCGATTCGGCGTGATTCAGCGCAACCGCGACAAAGATTTCAGCCTTTCGACCCTTGAAGTCCGCAGGCAAGGCGTCGACCTCTAGATGAACGCGCAGCGTTTTTTCATTCGCTACAGAAATCGAGGAAATCCGAACGGGGATTTTTGCGTGGCTGGCGGCGCTGGCGTTTTCTATGGCGCGAGCGACCAGGGGGCCGTTGCTCCCGTTCATTTGCGCAGCCCCATCCACGACCATCTGCGGCGTAAACGTGCTTTTCAGCCCAAAGCGCCGGTCGTAATCTTCCTGGCGATCGGTGAATAGTCTTGAGGAGTGAGAATCTTTCCAGCCGTCATGGTCCCAGTAGTCGACATGTTCGCTGAGCACAATCACCTGCGCTCCGGGAATCGGCTGTGAGCTATCGAGTTTTTCAAGCAGCGCATCGGCCGGCGGACAACTCGAACAGCCTTCGGACGTGAACAACTCGACCACCACCGGCGTACCGGAATTATGCGCGGGGAGATCGGCGGCAACTGCGCGTTGAGAACAAAACGCCGCGAGCGACACGCTGACGAGGAGAGCGACATTAAACAGCTTCTTCATAGCGACCCCTTCCCGCTTCGACAACACTCCCGGCTTCAAGCAGACATAAGTCATTCTAACTCTGAGAGGTGAGCCTGAAGCATTAGACGCCCGAGGGATGTAGAAGTTACAGGAAGTGGCCGGTTCGAGGGGGACCCCAATCCCCGCCGGTCGGAAGTGGACGCTTTGATCGCAGCGGTGAGCTGCAGCAAACTCTTTCCCTCGCATACCGTCGCAACTTCGTCGATACTGTTGGAGGGCGAGGAGGCGAATGCGTCGATGATCGAGCTTACGAATCTGCGCAAGGAATTTGACGATCTAGTTGCGGTGGAGAATCTGACGCTTAGCATTTCGAGCAAAGAAATTTACGGACTCATTGGACCGAACGGGGCGGGAAAGACGACCACGATCCGAATGATATTGTGGGCTGTTGGAAGCGACCCAGGGAAAGGTACAAGTTGCTGGGATCGACGTGCTTCCGAGCCGGAGCGCGCACGGCAGTATATAGGCTACCTCTCCGATTTCTTCTCCGTATATGACGATTTGAAAATATGGGAGTATCTGATTACTTTGCCCACGCTTACAAGATGCTCGAGGCGGAAATTCTGGCGCGAGTTAGTGAAGTAATTGCGCAGGCTGGCCTCGAGGCGAAGCGGGATGCGATGATTCGCGGACTTTCACGTGGGATGAAACAGCGGTTGGGGATCGCGCGCGCAATGATTCATCGTCCGAAGGTACTAGTTTCAGACGAACCTGCGTCGGGACTCGATCCGAAGGCGCGGATCGAGTTACGGAGCTTGCTGCGTTCGGCGCGGGACGAAGGAACGACGATTCTGATTTCGTCGCACATCCTCACCGAACTGGAGGGGTTTTGCACCTCGATTGGGGTTATGGAAAAAGGCCGCATAGTGCGTAGCGGGCGACTGGAAGAAGTGATATCGGCCACGACTCCCACGCGGACAATTCAGCTGCAATGGATTGGCGAAGGACAAGCCCAGGTTCGGGAAACGCTGCGACAGCTGGGAACAGTTATGGAATTGAAAGTTAGCGCTAACGAGGGCGAATTTCTCTTCTCGGGATCAGACGATCAGTTGGCGCAGTCGCTGGCTGGCCTGATCGCCGACGGCGTCCAAATCTTTCTTTCCGGGAGGTAAAACAGACGGTAGAGGAAATGTACATGAAGATTTCCTCGCACGAGGTCATGTGATGATTCCGATCTGGAAGAACCCTGAGTTCGTGCGGCACCTGCGCGCCGAAGTGCGTATGACCAGGGCCCTGACCGTGGCGGCGGTGGTGGTCGTAATCGCCTTATTGAGTTGGCTGGGGTGTTGGGGTTCGCGTGCATCGGAGATGGCCCTCATACATAGCCAGGCTGCGCCTTTAAGTTTTTCCGCCGAGCGACTGGCGGAAATGGATCGAAGACCCCAATCGTCGTTTGGTTCGACTTTTATCGCGTTCTGATGTACGCGCAGCTCGGCATTCTGACTTTCTGGTCGCTTTTTGCGTGCGCCCAATCGATTTCGGGCGAACGCGAACGTAAGACGTGGGATTTTCAACGTGCGACGAGTCTCAGTGCGGGAGAGTTGCTGACTGGGAAACTTTTCGGCGAGCCGGTATTGGCTTATTTCATCGTCGCCTGTTGTTTTCCGATCGCCATGCTGGCAGGCCTGATGGGACGCGTCGGGTTAGGAAGTATTGCCGAAGCTTACGTCTTAATTATTTCTGGAGCGATCTTCCTTGGGATAGCCGGGCTTTGGCTTTCCACATTGTTTGAAAGCCGTAGCAAAGGTCTAGGCTTGATTGGGACTTTTGGGCTTTATTTGATCTGCGGTCTTATCGTGGGGGCCAGAGACAGCAATTTTCCGGGGATAGCTGCGTTGAGCCCACTGGCAGGATTCATACAGCTTTTCAGCGACGAATCCGGCTCGGGACTTCCCAGAATTTTTGGCAGGCCGGTTCCCTGGGTCGTTCTGAGTTTGCTGCTTTATCTGACGTTCGGCGCGTGGCTGGTGCTAACGCTCCTGCGAACTCTAAGGAGGGACTACGATCAGATGAGGTCGCTGTCTCGATGGCAAGCTGTGGGCTGCGCAGCTTTCCTGAACTTCATAAATTATGCGTTCTATGTGCCTCGCACGTTGACTACTTGGGATCCATTTATCAAGTTCATGGTGGCTGTGAATGCCCTAATTTTGTTCGCAATGGGATTGGCACTCCTTGTGCCGCCGGAGAGGCTGCGGGTGTGGTGGCGAACGCGCAGAGCTACCCCGTGGGCGCTTTTTGCCGAGGACGGTCCGCAGTGGCCTTGGCTCGCGTGCTCGGCGGCGGTGGGATACGGACTGCTAGTGTGGGGGCTATTCGCCTGGAAGACCGAATTGGGATTTGAGGCCGAGGCTCTGAAAATCGCGCTGGTGGAATTTGCGGTAGTGGCGATATTCGTCACCCGCGACATAACTTTTCTCCAGTGGTGCCGGCTGACACATATGCGGGCCCCAGCTTTGAAGGGAATTCTGTTTATAGGGCTTTATTACGCTGCTGCGATCGTTATGAGTATTGTCCTTGGTGTCAATTCGGCAGCTCGTGGGCAAAACGCTTACGCTGTGCTCACGCCCATTGGCGCCTTTGAAACTTCGCCGTTTAATCCTCATTTTGCGTTCGGTATTTTCATTGGGATGGGGATTCAGTTCGCGGTGATTGTTCTGCTGGAAATCGCAATAACGGCAAGGTTGCGACACGCTACTCTTGACGCCGTGTCCTACTAAGGTTGGCCACCTCGGTTGGCCACCTCTCCTGCTACAATCGCTAGCTCCGTGATTCGAGGGAACTTCCTGTCTTACAGAAACGTAGTTCTTGTGTGCTGTTGAGGAGTCTGCGGCGGACGGTCGGCGGGCCCCTGAAGGGGCATCCTATTTCGACGAATTCGCGGTATCGCTAAAGCGATACCCTGATACGAAGCGCGCTGGGTACGAAGCGTGTTAATACAAGCACACTGAAACAAAGCCCGCTATGCGGTGGACGATGCTTCTGCCTGTCGCCACGACTGAGTTTAGCTCGGCCTTAACTGGCGGTAGAGACCGTTCAACGGGGGAGCTTGATTCTGCTGGACGGGCGAGGACGCCCGCCTCTCCACTCGCTGGCAGACTTGGAGTTGGTTTTGGATGAAGCCCAGGTTGTCGGATTACTGGTCCGTCGCTGCGTTTCGGGCGATGCCGCGGCTTGGGAGGAGATCGTCCAGAGATTTCACCGGCGGATTTACAACATCTGCTACCGTTTTGCGGGCGACTCCGATAACGCCCAGGACCTCACCCAGGAGGTCTTTATCAAGATGTACCGGACCCTTAATACTTATGACTCGGGTAAAGGGGCGTTCATGACCTGGGTAACCACCATTACCCGGAACCTGCTGGTCGATCATTTCAGGAAAAGCAAAGGCGATCGAATAACGGATTCGCTGGATTCCGTGGCCTCGGAGCATGAGGATGCGCAGCCGCTCGGCGAGCAGATCGCGGACCGGGGGGTGGCTCCGGATACGGCGGTACAGTCGCGGGAGACGCGGGAAATGGTGCATTTTGCGCTGCAGAAGCTGTCTCCGGAGCTGCGCGAGGCGGTGATTTTGAGGGATCTGCAAGACATGGATTACAAGGAAATTGCCACGGCTTTGAGGGTTCCGGAGGGGACCGTCAAGTCAAGAATTAACCGGGGGCGAGCGGAACTTGCACGCCTCCTACAACGTACATATAAACAGGTGATCTGATGCCAGAGGAAAGACAACACGGAACACCCACTCCGCCCGGGGACGGCCGGGGACGACAGATCGAGTGCACGGAGTTCGAGGCGCTGCTTAGCCAGGTTCTGGACGGCGACAGCTTTGACCATCAGGACCATGTTTCTGGGGATCAGGACGGGCTGTTGACGGCGGCTCGCAAGGAGAGCTTCGACGCGCACCGGCGCATCTGTGGCGTCTGCGGTCCGTTGTTCGCGGACGCGCAGGCGGGGCAGCAGTGGCTGCGGTCGCTCGAAGAGGTGGAACCTCCGGCGTATCTGGTGCACAACATTCT
This sequence comes from uncultured Acidobacteriaceae bacterium, assembly GCA_963810955.1. GTDB lineage: Bacteria > Acidobacteriota > Terriglobia > Terriglobales > Acidobacteriaceae > Acidiflorens. The sequence continues at coordinate 22,192 of CAWEPW010000010.1, forward strand.
GGCAGCTACAACGGGAGTCGTCAGCACGCGGGCGCTGGCGGCGACGGCCGGGGGCAGGACGACTCCATTTGCCGAACGGATGCGGGAGCGTTGGGATTCGTTCATCACACCAGTCGCAGCTTTCGTGCGGCAGCCGCGCTTCATCATGTCGTTTGGCATGATCTTCTTTTCGTTCTCCCTGGCGCTGAGCGCGGCGGGCGTGAAGCCAAGAGATGTGGCGAAGGTTGATCTGAGACCAGCGGCTTTACGCCACGCGTACAATGATGCGCAAATCAAAGTGGTGCAGTATTACGACAATATTCGCTTTGTGTATGAGATCGAATCGAAGCTGCGCGAGCTGAAGCGGACTAACGCTCCGGCCGAGCCCGCGCCTGAGCAACCGAAACAAAATCACAAGAATGACACCAGTGGACAACCAGATCAGAGACAGGATCGTAACTATTCCCAGGAATACAATCAGCCGGTTTTGGCTGCGCTGCGCTCCGGGGTTCCCATCACGCGGGTTTTGCGGGATGGGGCGGGAAATGCTCCCCCTGCGGTGACGGTGGCCATGAACAGGAGGTTTGTATGAACTGCGCCAATCATGCTGATGCGTCAGCAGTGGCCTATTGCCGCACTTGCGGAAAGGCACTGTGCGCGAATTGTACACGTCCCGTGCGGGGCGTAATTTATTGCGAGGATTGCCTGGGGTCGAAGATGGAAGGCGTTCCGGCGGGGATTTCCGCCGGTACTTCTGCTGGTACTGCGGGATTTGTTCCCGGCGCGGCTCCGGCGATGCCGGGAGCGCCTGGAGTGGTGCCGGCCGGCATGGGCAGCAGCGGACCCAACCCGGCGCTTGCGGGAATTCTTGCGATCTTTCCCGGCGTGGGCGCGGTATACAACGGGCAATATGCCAAGGGGCTGGCACATCTGGTCATCTTCGTTTTGCTGGTGATCGGGGCGAATGCCGCGGACAGCGAGCACTCCACGGCTCTCGGCGTTTTCTGCGGACTCGGCATCGCGTTCTTTGTCATCTATCAGATTTTCGATGCGGTGCGCTCGGCGAAGGCGATCCAGATGGCGCAGCCGGCTCCGGACCCGTTTGGGTTGGCGGCGACTTTTGGAGGCGGCGCGAAGGTCGACACGAGCAAAATTCCGATGGGCGCGATCGTGCTCATTCTGGTGGGCGTGCTGTTCCTGCTGCATACCATGGGGCTCACCGAATTCGGCCTGGATCGCTTCTGGCCGCTGATTTTGATCTTCCTTGGCGGCTGGCTATTTGCCCGCAATTGGGGACTGGCGGGCGGCAGGTGTTCCGTGGGATGCCAGTGCGCGCGCTGCCGGACGCGGCGGGTTATGGGCCCGGCGATGCTTATGACCATCGGCTTTCTGTTTCTGCTGGACCACACTTTGCACGTTGCCGATTTTGGGCGGACCTGGCCGGTGATCCTCCTGGTGATTGGCGCGGTCAAGTTGCTGCAGGGGAGCGCATCAACGGAAGGACACATTCCGCTCGCTACGGTGATTAATAATCTTGGCGGACGATCGGCCACAGCGCCGCCAGTTCCACCGGTTCCACCGGGCGCTGCTCCACCGAGCAGTGCTCCACCTGGCGTTGTTCCACCTGGGAGTGTTCCACCAACGGGCGAGGTGAACCGTGGCTAGCCCAATCATTCCACCGACGCCTCCACGCCCTCATCGTTCTATCGCCGGGCCCGTGGTGCTCATTCTGATAGGAATCCTGTTCCTGCTCGGAACCATGGGGATCATGGATATTCACCATCTAGGATCGCTCTTTGCCCGCTTCTGGCCGGCGCTGCTGATTCTTTGGGGCATTCTTAAGCTGATTGAATACGAGCAGGCCAAGCGCTATGGGCAGCCCACTCGCGGCATTGGCGTCGGCGGCGTTTTCCTGATGCTGTTTCTGATCGGAGCCGGGCTGATCGCCACGCAGGCGTCGCGCCTGGATTGGAAAAATATCGGCGAACACATCCAGATTGGCGACGACGAAGGAATTGACGAGATTTTTGGCGGCCAGACCTTCGACTATAGCGGCGAACTGAACGGCCCTTCGCCTTCCAGCTTTACGAGCATGCGCATCAACGATGACCGTGGCACGGTTACGGTGAACGTTTCTGAAGACAAGAAGATCAGAGTCTCGTGGCGCAAGAAGGTTCATGCCGAAAATCAAAAGGAGGCTGACGGCTACAACGCCAAGACCGATCCTGTGATGGTGCCGGCAGATAAAGTGCTGGTGCTGAACGCCAACACTCAGGGCGCGGGTGACAAAGGCGTGAGCACTGACCTGGATATTTATGTGCCCGCGAATATTTCGGTGTCCGTTACCTCAAGCCACGGCGATGTGACGATTGCGGGCAGGAATGGCAGCATCGACATCACCCATCGTCGCGGCGAGGTCAACATCAACGACCAGACGGGGAACGTCTCACTGAATCTCGACGGCAGTTCCGCCCGGCTGGCGCACGTGAAAGGTGATGTCACGATTCAGGGTAAAGCGAATGAAGTAGCGGTTGAAGATGTGGATGGCGAAGTTCATCTGACCGGAGATTTTCAGGAGAGCGTGCGGCTGGTGCGCATCAGCAAGACGGTCAGCTTTCATTCGTCGCGCACCGATATAGAATTCTCGCGACTCGACGGGCGATTGGATCTGGACTCCGGCGACCTGCGCGCCGATTCGCTGATCGGACCGATGCGGCTGACAACGCGGTCGAAGGACGTTGCGCTGGAAGGGCTGTCTGGCGATCTGCGCCTGGAAGATTCGAACGGGACGGTCGAAGTTGGGCTGCGCAAGCCGGGAAATATACAGATCGATAACCGCAAGGGGGACGTGCAGGTTTCGATTCCGCCGAATACGGCGGTAAAGGTGGAAGCGCGCACGCGTGAAGGCGAGATCGAGAGCGACTTCGACGAAATCAAGGTTGACAATCGCGACAGAGAGTCGAGCGCGAGCGGATCCATCGGAGTAAACGGGCCGCGGCTCGCGCTCAACTGCGATAAGGGATCGATTGAAATCCGCAAAGGCACGGTGGCCGTGGCTGCGCCTCCGGAGCCGCCAACTCCGCCATCTGCGCCTCCCAACCCGGGCAAACGGCTGAAGTCTTTGCCGGCTCCTAAGGCGCCGCCGGTGGAGAGCGAGAATTAAGAAGACGTCGCGTCGCGTCTTCTAACTCGCAGCAGAGTGGCCAGTCGATCCGCTTTGTCGCGCAGTCCTGCGGCCACCCTTAGAGCGCGATCTTGTTCATGGTGGCGGCGAAATTAGCTGCTTCTGAGCGCTGTGCGACAACTGAGTCGTCCAGCCAGAGGGCCATACGTCGGCGAATCTTGAGGAGCTTTCCGGATTCCTTTAGAGCGCAGAAAGCAAACATACATAGGGTTGTGGTCCACCCGCCAATCATCAACATCACGACAACAGACATGACAGACTCCTATTCTGAGGCAACTTCCTCCTCTAATCTAATAAGCGGTAAATGCAGGCAAAAAGCGTCATCGTCCCAAGGAAATTTTTTAACAACAGCTCCAATGCAAACGCGGTCCCCCGCCTATCCGGTTCAGTGTCCCCTCGATTTCCGCTTTCCTTTGTTGCTCACACACGGAATATTGAAGCAGGTTGCTGAAAAGCTCCATGGAGAAGCTCTGAATCGTTATGAATTGATCTGAAGAAATTAGCTGAAGGCGGTCTCCTTTATCTGTGCCTTGAGCACGTCGATAACTTGGGAGCATACACGCATCCCGTCCGGAGGTCCGATTAAGCCGCGTTCCGAGGTTCGGTTTCGAGCATTTCTCCGGACGTGCGGACGACGGCACGATCTGAGGGGTCGAGCCATGACGCCATGCGCCTGCGAACTCTGATCAGCTTACCGGAGGCGTCAAGGGCGCAGAAGCCCGACATAGCAATCGCTGAAGTCCAGCCGCCGATCATCAACTTCGCGAAGAGAGACATAATGCACTCCTATTCTGAGGCTCTACAAAACCAGCCTTCTAGCTATGAAAGCGAGAAATAGCGGCGACCCACGCGTAAGTTTCATTTTGACGATACGGGGGCACTCTCATGAGTTCTTACCAGGTCGCGGAATCAGCCGGGCGCAAGGCACCCGGTTGCCCACTTGCCCTAGTCGCCCGACGGTAGCAATTCGTCGTCCCAGCAATTCCCTATCAACGACGGATAGTCCTGAACAATCAGGGTAGCAACACCCCGGCTATGCCCACTCTCAAAGATTGTGTCGTCGGTTTGGGTGATGCGCCGGTCGGAAGTCGAAGTCGTCATCTAGTTTCCCCCGCAAAACAATTTGCGTCCGGAGTTTGCCTCCAACTGCAGTAGACCTGGGATCGCACCTCTCTTGCAAATGGGCCTGTCCGTCCGGGACCACTGGTCCTGAATGACCTAGCTGGGGAGGACGCCAGCGATATTCCGATGATGCACCCAAGGTAGTAGAATCGCTCTCCTCGCGTTGATAACTATTGATAAATCGCGATTTCACTGACAATCATTGGAAAGACTTGCTTTTAACACGCATTTGATAACCGGAACCGCCAAAAATGAATCTGATTTGTGTGTGATTCTGCCATCTTGATCCCAACGGAGAAATTGAAATGACAAGCGTGAAGGATGTTCTGTCGATGCGGTTTGTTCCCGAGCGGGGTCAGGCCGGGCTCGCGGTATTGCGGGTGTGCACAGGAGCGACGCTGTTTTTGCGGCACGGGTTGGAAAAGCAGCCGGCTCACTGGGCGCAGTTCATGGCGCACTTCCCGAATCCGATTGGGATTGGGGCGCATGCGTCCTTTTTCATTGCATTTTTTTCGGATTTTGTTTGTGGCTTTCTGCTGATCATCGGACTGGGGACTCGGTGGGCGGCCCTCTATTGTCTGGGGAATATCTTCGTGGCCTGGGCATTCGTTCATCATTTCGGGTTCTGGGGCAAAGGTCCGGGGAGCGATCATGGTGAGCTGATGGTGCTTTATTTGGGGGCGCTGCTTGCCCTGCTGATCGCCGGGCCGGGCGCGGCGAGCCTCGACCGCATTTTGCAGCGCAAACCTTACCGGGGGTGAAGGTCAAAAAAAAGGCAGTGAGAGGCGCGTTTACGCTTCTCACTGCTGGGGTAGAGTGTTGCTGTGCTGCCTTGCTACGCTGGAAAGAACCGGCGCAGTTTATCTCCCATGTCTGCCACCGCCGCCGTGGCCACCGCCACCGCCGCCGTGCGATCCGCCGCCATGCGACGATCCGCCTCCGTGGCTGCTTGGCGCGGAGCGCCCTCCGAAGCTTGGAGCTGAGCGGCCGCCACCGAAGCTCGGGGCAGAACGTCCGCTGTAACCTGGGGCTGAGCGTCCGCCATAGGCGCCACCGCCGTAAGACCGCCGCGTGACGATCGGCTGCCTCATATTGAGCTGGGGCCGAGAGTATCCGCCGTAGGCGCGGCCAGCCGAACCGTAGCTCCGGCTCTCCGGGCTTGCACCACGGGACGAACCGTAAGCGCTGCCCCTTTCTGCGCCGCCCATGGACGATGCGCGGCCTCCGGCTTCGCCGGCGCGGGCTGACTCAGAAGACGAGCGTGGCGCCATTGGCGAAAACCGCTGCCAGCCGCCGCTGTTGCCGCCTTCGCGGCCGCCTGACATGCTGCCGTTTCTCGCTACTTCTCGACCGCTCGCCATCGAGCGTTCATTGGACGAGCGTTGGTTAGACGACCGGTCGTTTATCGATGAGCGTTCGTTCATCGACGACCGTTCGTTGGACGAGCGTTCATTTGACAATCGCTCGTTGGACGAGTTGTTGAACGACCGGCCATTCAATGCGCCAGCCGCCGCGCTCCTGGTCGAGAAGAAGTGCTGATTCTGCGAAACGTTGCGAGTTGTTGAAGCCGCCGCCGGCCGTCCGCTGGCCGACATGCTCTCGCGGCTTGGACTCACCGACAGTCTGCCTGTGTTGAAACGCGCGTTCTGCATCTGCGCATGAGTCATGGCCTGCGTTCTCATGTGGGCGCTGCCAAACTCTCTGCCGGAGACCGAAGTCGCGCCGCGGAAATTCCGGTCATGCATGGCCAGATTCACGTTCGAAAATCTCGAGCCGGCGCGCAGCGGAGCGAAACCACCGCGATTGAACTCGCCGAAGCGGGCGTAGCCAAAACCGCCACCCCACCGTCCCCACCAAGGATGAAAAAAGTCACCCGGGCCAAGCGGCAGCCAGCCGACGCCAAAACCAAATCCAAACCCGACTCCGAAGCCGGGGCCGAAAAACGAGACATAAGCCGGCGCCCAGATCGGACGATAGAAGGGATATCCGTAGGCCGGACCGGGCCACCAGCCCCAACCACCGCCAACATACATCCAGCGGCCGTAGTGGTAAGGAGCCCATCCCCAGTCGTCGTAGGAAACCCAGGTCCATCCCCAATAAGGTTCATAAACCCAGCGGCCATTGCGATAGGGAGCCCAGTCGGGCGGTACAGCGGGACGCCAGACGGGACCGTAATCCGGAACTTCGGACCAGGTGCCATGACCATCGAGATTTTCGGTTCCTACGTAGTAGTCGTTGGTGTTCCGGCGGGCTTCGGAGTTGCGGATCATGTTGTCGCGATCGGTATTCCACTGATCCCAGTCGTCGCGGGCCGGCGCTTCGCCGATTTTGTATTGCTCGTCGGGGCCCGTGCCCTAAATGGTGATGAACTGTCCCTGGCCTACGCGCGTGCCGCCCTGCGGCGTGGTGCATTCCACTTCGCCTTGGCGCACCAGCACTTCGGTGTGATCGTCGGCACTCACCAGGATGCGGAAGCTCGACTCGCGGCGCTCGGTGCGAATGGCAACGTTGGGAGTATCGATCTCAGCGTCAGCATCGCTGCCCTTGTAGACGGTGTAGTTCGCCATGCCGTGCCCCAGTTGAATCTGGATCTGCGAGTGCGTTAGCTGCACGATGTTGGCCTGAGAATGCTCCGCGAGGCGAAGCGTGTTGGCGTAGTCGAGCTCAAGCTCGGTGCGGGCCTTGTCGCCGGTCGTGACCTTGTCGCCCGCGAGCACTGGGGCATTGAGCGCAGCCGCCGACCAATCCTTCGGAGTCGCCGCGTTGCGTGGAAACATCGCCATGAATCAGACTGATGCGGGCGACGCCATTCTTTTCTTCCGGAGCCGGCGTGTTGTAGCTGGGGCTGGAGTTGGAGTCATTGGAATTTGGGCCCGGGTCCATCGGGCCTGAAGTCGTTGGAGGTGGAGTTGGAGTCGAAGATTGACCGGAAGACTGATCGGCGGGATTCCCGTTGGCGGCGGCCCTGCGGTCGGCCGCATCCTGATCGGCTTGGTCCTGGCCCTGGTCTTGGTTCATCGCGCCCTGATCGTCCGGCGCCTGCATCTGGATGTTGGGCGACGGTTTCGAGTTTTGATCCATCGGCTGGTCGTCCTGGTTCTCAGCCATAACGGCGCCGGGAATCGCCAGTATCAAACCCAAAAGTGCGGCTATGAATTTGAGTTTCATCAGTATCTCCACCTATGCAATAACAAAGCTGTGGCTTTGACAATGCATGTGGCGTGCCAGTTTTTGTCAGCCGGCGGGGGTCTGTCTAGTTAGTGTATTTTCAGCGAGTTGAGATGGGTTGATCGGATCGGGTCTGGGCGATTCGCGGGGTTACGGTGGCCCGGTTCAACCATGGTGGTGGTTTTGGCCATAGTTCAATCGTCCTCTTTGCCAGCCGGAGAAACAATGTCGCCATTGATCTGACCCGTTCCTGCCAACGAACCCACCCAACGCTTTGGCCTCCGAGACGCGCGGGGAGGGACGATCTCAGCGAGGGGTTCTCCGAAACGCGTCACCAGAATGGCCTTCCCGGTCTTGCGGACGTTCTCCAGCACGGCCAGACAGGTGACTTTGAATTTGGAGATTGCGATCTCATCCATGGCGGCACTCTTTTGGGATACTACATGGTCGAGGACCGCGGTCAAAACGGTGTTTGGCGCTACCACATGCGACACGTGTCACCCCGGCGGGTGAGGGGCAGGCGCGACCCTTTGCGCTCAAATGAGAGGCAGTACCTCTTTCGCTCTGATCTCCCAAATACCCATGGCCAAAAGGTTGTACTCGTGGAACACTGTCCAGGCCTGTGTCACTTTGGCGAGCAATTCCACGTGCGCTGGGCAGATGGCAGCGACTTCTGTAGCGGCCTGTATCGCGCTAATCGCGCTGTATGTAATAGGAGCCTCTAATACCTGCCTCTGATAAAAATCCTCGATTTCCCCCGTAGTAACATGATGTCGGAACGGCGACCTGGGATCGGAGACCGTCCGAACACAGCACCGCCTCGGGGTCGCCATGTGCAAACGAACAAAGAAACTGGTACTCAGGATAGAGCCTTTCCAGCATTTTCTTCTGGCTAGTATTCTTGGTTCTTGCGATCACTCCCATTGGCGTTGGAAATCGAGGGATCTCTCAGCGGGTGAAATTACTACTTGTCGGTGTCCCAATCTCATCGTGTTCGATTGTCTGTCTTTCCTCGATCGCTAACGGACGAGGGTCTCTGAAGCATATTTATCAGAGACAGGCCACTTCGCGCATAGAACTCGTTAAACCTCCGCAGGTTTTTGCGTTCCTCGCGCTCCAGTAGAAATCTGACGTATTTCTTTTTCCAATTGTTCTTCAGGAATAGGCGTACATTTTCGCCCGACTGCAGCAGAAAGCAAAATGTAAAGAGCGTTTCTAGCTGAAGTCGTGCGATTGTCAGGGCGTCCACAGCGGCAGCACTCTGGTCGCCAGCAAGTAACTTCCGGATGCTTGAGTGCGAATGACGTAGGCCTTCAACCACAAGCGAGAGTTGCCCTCGTTCGAATTCAGAAAATCCAGGGAGCGCGGCACTCAGTGCCTCTTTCGCTGACGACACGCAAGTAAAAACGAACCCATCGAGAGTCTTGACATCTGCGGTTCGGGACACGTCAACATCTCTGCCCAGTACGTGTTTTACATCCCTAACCCTCAATGCCATCAGATTTCGCTCCTGAATTTCACTCCGCTTCGTTGTCGTCGATTCCAATTTTCGATAGGCGATAGCGCAGCGCGTTCCGCGAGAGGCCTAACAGCCGCGCGGCCTGCGACTTGTTGCCGCCGGCGCGCTTTAGAGCTTCGCGGATCATTTCGTCTTCCCATTGGTCGAGCGTCATACCGTCGGGGAGGAAGTGATCGCGATCCGATGCAGCGCCGGTGCGATTGCGCGGAGAGTCTAGTTGTATGTCGCTCGCTTCCAACTGGCTGCCTGCAGCCAGGGCGCAGGCGCGTTCGATGACGTTCTGCAATTCGCGCACATTGCCGGGCCAATAATGGCCGACAAGAAGCTGCATGGCGGCGGAGGAAATGCCGGTGATTGTTTCTTCTCTGCCCGAATCTTTGGCGAAGCGCGCCAGAAACAGATTGGCCAGGCCCGGAATATCTTCTTTGTGGTCGCGCAACGGCGGGATGTCGATTGGAACTACGTTGAGACGGTAGTAGAGGTCTTCGCGGAAGGTTCCATCTTCGAGGGCCGCGCGGAGATCGCGGTTGGTGGCGGCCAGAAGACGCACGTCAACTTTGATGGTGCGCGTGCCTCCGAGGCGCTCGAACTCGCGCTCCTGCAGCACGCGGAGAAGTTTGACCTGAATGGCGGGGGGAACGTCTCCAATTTCGTCGAGAAAAAGGGTGCCTTTGTCGGCAAGCTCGAATTTGCCGGGTTTGCTGGCGGCAGCTCCGGTGAAGGCTCCTTTTTCGTAGCCAAAGAGTTCGCTCTCCAACAGGTTTTCGGGGATGGCGGTGCTGTTGATCTTGACGAAGGGGCCGGAAGCGCGGCGCGATTTTTCGTGGATGGCGCGGGCGATGAGGTCTTTGCCGACACCGCTTTCGCCGCCCAGCAGAACCGTGGAGTTGGTGGATGCTACGCGTTCAACGGTAGCCAGCACCTCCTGCATTTTGCGGCTGACGGCGATGATGTTGGGGTGACTGTATTTTTGCCCCAGGGCTTCGCGAAGGGAGCGATTTTCTTCGCGCAGGCGGGAGTTATCGAGTTCCTTGTGCACTACCATCCGCATTTCTGCGAGTGAGAAGGGCTTGAGGACGTAGTCGGTGGCTCCGGCTTTCATCGCTTCTACTGCGGTCTCGACGGAGCCGAAGGCGGTCATGACCACGACGGGCAGCGTGGGATATCGCTGCTTGGCAGATTGCAGAAATTCCAGTCCGCTCATGCCGGGAAGTTTCAGATCGGTTAGGGCAAGTTGAACCGGTTCGGAGTCGAGCAGTTTGAGTCCGGTCTCAGCGTCGCCGGCGGAAAGCGTCTTGAAGCCGTCATCGCCGAGGTTGAGTTCGAGCAGGCGGCGCATCTTGGCTTCGTCTTCGATGATGAGTATGGTGGGCATGCGGTCGTTGGTCGTTAGTCGTTGGTCGTTAGTCGTTTGCTATCTGGTTGTTCGTCGTTCGTGTTTCTTCTTGGACTATAGCTGACCTTATCCTGCGGTTATTTCTTGCGCTGTGTTGGGCTCGACGGCTTCTTCTAACGGAAAAAAGAGAGTGAAGATGGCGCCGCCCTCGGGAGCGTTCTCGACATGGATTGATCCCTGATGCCCGTCTACTATTTTTGAAACTATCGAGAGACCCAAGCCTACGCCCGTTTTTTTGGTGGTCACAAACGGGTTGAAAATTTCTTCGCGTAATTCTTCGGGCACTCCGGGGCCGGTGTCGGCTAGACGGAGTTCGACACCTTTTCGATCATCCTGTAGGGCGGGTTGGACATCGACGCGCAATGTGCCGCCCTCATCTTTTTCCTGCATGGCTTCGTAAGCATTCTGCACTAGATTGAGGAAGGCCTGCTCGCACAGGCTTTCGTCGAGGGGAACCAGAGGGAGTCCGCTGGCATAGTGGCGTTCGATGCGCACTTCGTTTTTGCCTGCAAAACGTCCGGCAACGACTTGCAGCACGCGATCGAGCAGAGCCGTGAGGTCGGCGGGATGCGGCTGCGCGTGCAGCGGGCGAGCGAAATCCAGAAACTCGGTTACGAGGGCGCTGAGGCGGTTGACCTCGGTCGAAATGTATCCGGCTAACTCGCGGGAGAGTTCGTCGGAAGCTTGCAATTTTTGGGACAACATTTCGGCCGAGCCCTTGATGACTCCAAGGGGATTACGAATTTCGTGGGCTAATCCGGCAGAGAGCTGGCCGAGCGCGGCCAGCCGTTCGGAGCGGCGCGCTTCGGCCTGGGCGTGCTCGAGGCGGCGATTGGTTTCGGCCAGGCGTTCGGCTAGGTCGCGGTATAACTCCGTTTGCTGCCGGCTCTGTTGAGCGAAGCGGTTCACCACCATGGCGGCAAGAAAGAAGAACAGAACTCGCAGCGCGAGGTAGCGGAAGGCGTCGGGCGTCAAATCGTATTCCTGCATCGCGGGGTAGAGATAGGAGCAATAGGCGGCGGAAGCAAAGAAGGTCCAGAGCAGTGTGCCCCAGGTGCCGCAATAGAGGGCCGCAGTGACTACTGGCAGATAATAAATGGGATAGTAACTGCTGTTGATGCCGATTTCTTCGGTGTGATCGAGAAGCAGGGTGGCGAGCAAAACCTTGAGCAGGATGACGTAGAAAACTCCGCGCTTGGGGAAGCGGGAGATCAACTTATTTTCCAGAAGTTGAACAATGCCGATGGCCAGGAGAATTAACTGCTTGTGCCATTCGAGCAGCGGAGGGAGTATGGCGAGTGCGAGGAGGAAGATCAGCCAGATGGCGAGCCAGACCGCATCGACGCGGTTGAACTTTCGCGAGTCGGGATCGAGTATGGGAAGCGCGGGCGGCACGCAGCTTCCATCCAACCGCAGAATGGGCCTCGGCGTCAATTGGACGGCGGCTTCCCGCGCCCGCATTGCGAAGCTATATCAAAAGTTTGGGCCGGGGGCAGGCACATAAGGATTTCCAATCAGCAACATAAATTGTTTCGATTTCGGCAGGCGTCGGTTCGCGACTATTGTTATTATGCGGTCGTTGGGCCTGTTCTACGAACGGCGGAACGGACGACAATGACCAAAGTCGAAGCGATTATTCAGGTGTCGAAGCTGGACACCGTAAAGGACGCGCTGCACGAGGTTGGCGTCGAGGGGATGACAGTCTTTGAAGCCAGAGGACATGGCCGCCAAAAAGGGCATACCGAGTTTTATAGAGGACGCGAATACACCGTGGACTTGATCCCCAAGGTGAAACTCGAGATCGTGGTGGCCAACGAAATGGTCGACAAAGTTGTGCAGGCAATCGCTACGGCGGCGCGCACGGGCAAGATTGGCGACGGCAAGATTTTTCTTTCGCGAATTGACGAAGCGATTCGGATTCGCAACGACGAACGCGGCGATGGCGTGCTGTAACCGCGGAGACATTGAGGCATTGAATCATTTAGACATTGAGGTATTAAACATTGAGACATTGAAAAACGGCAAGCGAAAGGGCGATTCGAATGATTCAATGAATCAATGATCCAATGATCGAATGACTCAATGGCTTAATTTAAATGACCACCGTGGCCAACCTCCGCAGCGAGTTGCCGGATCAGTACGTGCGGGAATCCGCCGCCATCGAGCGGGAGTTTTCTCTTACAGGGGACGGCCGCAACGCGCTCGCACGCCGCACGGCGCTGGTGGATTCGATTGTCCGGCGGCTGTGGAACGAAATTGTTGTTGCTTCTCACTTTGTTTCTCACTCTGCTTCTGACTCTGCTTCTGACTCTGGCTTCCAACTCCAGTCTTGCTGACGCCGCGACTGGCGACCCCGGCAGTCCCGGCAATTTTGCGCTAGTGGCCACTGGCGGATTCGGGCGGGGGTGGCTCTTCCCTCACTCCGATATCGATCTGCTGTTTCTGCACGCGGGCAACGACTCCGAAACCGAGTTCAAGGATTCCATCCAGCGTTTGTCGCAGGAGTTGTGGGACTTGCGGGTGAGGGTCAGTCCGGTCACGCGCAATCTGGCGGAGTGCGAACGGCTGGATCGGGAGAATGTTGAATTCTCTATCTCACTGCTCGATTGCCGCTTTCTGGCAGGCGATCGAGAGCTTTTTGCGCGGCTGCGCGAAAAGGCTGTCCCGCGGCTGGTGGAGCGGGAGTGTCATAACCTCATCCAGAACTTGGGCGAGATGACCCGCGCACGCCATCACAAATTTGGGAACACGGTGTTTCACCTGGAACCGAACGTGAAGGACGGTCCGGGAGGTTTGCGCGACTATAACGTGGCCAACTGGCTGGCCCTGATTTCGGCAATGGAAAAATTGCGCGTATGGCCGGATGCAAGCACGCTGCTGCCGGTTTCTTCGCGGCGGGCGCTGGAGGCGGCGCTGGACTTCCAGACTTCGGTGCGTTGTTTTCTGCATTTCCGCCATGGGCGACACGACAACACGCTTACGTGGGAGGCGCAAGACGAGGCGGCGGCGAGAAAGATCGGCGCCAACAGGGGCGCGAACGGCGAGGAGATCGCGAACGCCGCCGACTGGATGCGCGTCTACTTCGGCCACGTGCGCAGCGTGCATCGTGTCTGCAACCAGTTGCTGGAGGAGATTCCGGCGGCATGGTCATCGTTGTACCGGCAATTTCAAGGGTGGCGGTCGAAGATTGAGAGCGATGATTTTTCGGTGGTAGATGGGCTGATTTTTCTGCAAAACCCGAGCGGGCTGCGCGATCCGGAGATGCTCTTGCGGCTTTTTCATTTCATGGCCGAGCACGGGTTGAAGCTGAGCACGACCACGGAATTCAAAGTGGAGCAGGCGTTGCCTGCGCTGGCGGCTACGCCTCCCCGGGGCGCGGAGCTCTGGCTCTATTTGCAGGAAACGCTGGTGCAACCGCACGCGGCGGACGCTCTGCGCGCCATGAACGCGCTTCGCCTTCTGGCGCTCCTGCTGCCGGAACTTAAGGGAATGGAAGCGCTGGTGGTGCGGGATTTCTACCATCGCTATACGGTCGATGAACATTCGTTTTTAGCGATCGAAAATCTGCATCGTCTCAAAGAATCGAAATCAGAGTGGGACCAGCGCTTCGCGGAATTGCTGGCTGAACTCGAACAGCCAGAACTGCTTTACCTGGCGTTGCTGCTGCATGATTCCGGCAAAGGAGTGCCCGGCGAGAATCACATTGAAGCCAGCATGCGATTGACTGAGAGCTGCGTGGAGCGGCTGGATCTTGATCTCGCGGATCGCGAGACGGTGCGCTATCTCGTGGCTAGTCACCTCGATATGTCGTCCGCGATTCGGCGCGACGTTTTCGATCCGGCGAACGTAAAGTCGTTTGCGGAAAAAGTGGGCGTGCCGGAACGACTGAAGTTGCTGTGCCTGATGACCTATGCCGACATCAAGGCGGTGAACCCAGAGGCGATGACGCCGTGGAAGGCAGATAGTCTATGGCAGTTGTATATTGCGTGCGCTAATCATTTGAGCCGGAGCGCCGACGAGCGCGTGCATACGCAAACGTCTGGAGACGATGAGACATCGAACGTCGGCCTATCTAACCTCGCTCACCTGCGGTCATTAGCGGGGGTGGCGGCAGCGGCGGGAAAGAAGATCAATCTTTTTCTCGAAGGGTTGCCACAACGTTATCTGCGGATTCATGGCGCGACCGATGTTCTCGCGCACGCCGAAATGGCTGCACGGCTGGGGCAGGATGGCGTCCAGCTCGGCCTGAAGCAGGTTCGACACTGGTATGAACTGACCCTGATTACGACGGATCGTCCCGCTCTGTTCGCGTCCGTTTCAGGGGCGCTCGCGGCGTGGGGGATGAACATCGTGAAAGCCAATGCATTTTCGAACTCCGCGGGCACGGTGGTGGACACCTTTTATTTCACCGACCGCTTCAAGACGCTGGAGATGAACCTGCAGGAATGGGATCGTTTAAAAAAGAGCATCGCGGCGGTGGTAAAAGGAGAAGCGGACGTGGCACGTATGCTGCGCGAGCGATTGAAATCCGAGAAGGCGGACATTACAAAGGTCAAGATCGAGACGCAGATTGAATTCGACGATGGCTGCTCGGCGAACAGCACGCTGCTGCAGGTGATTACCCGGGACCGCCCCGGATTGCTTTACCGTATGTGCTCGCAGATCTCAAAGCACGAGTGCAACATCGAAATCGCGCTGATCGAGACGGAGGGGCAGATGGCGATTGATGTACTGTATCTGACCTCCGGTGGAGCGAAGCTGAGCGCCGAACGCCAGGTTGCGCGCTGGCGGGGGCGCTCCGGGAGGAACTCGCGAGCGAGTGATTCCTGGTTATTAATAATTGGTGGATTGCGGTTCGCGGCGAATTGGCCGCTTTCTGGGCAGGTACTTTGGGGGGTTACGCAGAGATCAAAGCCGGGATATACTGTTTTCAGTTATATGCGCTGGACTGGCTACATCTCGCCTTTGCAGAGTTGCTGGATCGAGGGACTTGCTTGTCCCCGACGCTATCTTTCCGTTCTGCCTTCGCATGTGCGCGCCAATCTCTTTGGCAGCGACTAATTTTCCTATCTCTTTCTTGTTCTGCTAATCATTTGGCAGCGGTTCGCCGCGACTGGCTTCCAGACCCAGCGGGTTATCTCTGCAGGCGCTGCACTCTTGGCTGAATATCACTAAGAACAGAGAACCAGAAACTGAAAATTCATTTGGAGGATTCCATGACCACGAAGACATTGATTGCCGGCCCGAAGCTGAAGACTTCGCTTCCCGGCCCCAATGCCAAGCGCATTCTCGCGGGGGACGAAAAGTATATTTCTCCTTCTTACACGCGCTCTTATCCGATGGTTGCCAAGCGCGGCCGCGGCATCGTGGTCGAAGACGTGGATGGTAACGAGTTCTTCGATTTCTCGGCAGGGATTGCCGTGACCTCTACCGGACATTGCCATCCCGAGGTGGTTGCCGCCATCCAGAAGCAGGCGGGCGAACTGATCCACATGTCGGGCACGGATTTTTATTATGAGAACCTGGTCACGCTGGCGGAGCGGCTTTCGAAAATCGCGCCCATGCCCGGGCCGCACAAGATTTATTACGGCAACTCGGGGGCGGAAGCTGTCGAAGCCGCTTTGAAGCTGGCGCGCTATCACACCAAGCGCCAGCAGGTGATTGCTTTCTTTGGCGCGTTTCACGGACGGACGATGGGCGCGCTGTCGCTGACCGCCTCGAAGCCGCAGCAGAAGCGGCGCTTCTCGCCACTGGTCCCGGGAGTTACGCATGTGAGCTATCCCGATCTTTACAGGGCCGGCGTGGGACCGCAGGATGCGGAGAAATTTGCGCTCGGATGCGCACGTTTTATCGAAGAGAAATTGTTTAAGACCATTCTCGCTCCGGAAGAGGTAGCGGCCATTTTTGTTGAGCCGGTTCAGGGCGAAGGCGGCTACGTTGTCGCGCCAACGGTCTTCATGCAGGAACTGCGCCGCATCTGCGATAAGCACGGCATCCTGCTGGTGCTCGATGAAGTGCAGAGCGGGATGGGCCGCACGGGGAGATGGTTTGCGGTGGAACACACGGGCGTGCATCCCGACATTGTTTGCATGGCTAAGGGCATTGCCTCGGGGATGCCGCTGGGCGTAACGATGAGCAAGGCGGATATCATGGACTGGATTCCCGGTTCGCATGCTTCGACTTTTGGCGGGAACCCGGTGTGCATTGCGGCGGCGCTGGCTACGCTTGACGTGATCGAGAAAGAAGGGCTGCTGCGGAATTCACAGGAGGTTGGCGGCCACATGATGAAGCGAATGGCGGATTGGCCAGCGAAGTATAAGATTGTTGGCGACGTTCGCGGACGCGGTTTGATGATCGGCGTCGAGATTGTAAAGGATCAAGCGACGCGCGAATACGGCGCCAGCGAGCGCGATCGCATCGTGGAGGCTGCGTTCGAGCGGGGCGTACTGTTCTTGGGTTGCGGGCCAAGCACGGTTCGTATCGCGCCGCCACTCATTGTTACCAAGGACGAAGCCGATGTGGCTATGGATGTTCTGGAAGAGTCCGTTGCGAGCGTTGCAGCCGAGACGAACGGGTAATTGCCGTGGAGGTGTGTGATGACAAACGGCACCGTGGAGTCGATTTACATAGCTCCCGCTGCGGAGGCGCCGCCGCAGTCTGTCGACCGGGCGACGGCGATTCCGGGCGCGGGGCTTGAAGGCGATCGATACGCGCTGAAGACCGGCACCTTTTACAAGCCCAAGCCCGATTACGAACTCACGCTGATTGAGGCGGAGGCGGTTGAGGCATTGCGGCGGGATTATCAGGTGGAACTTGCGCCGGGCGATGCCCGCCGCAATATCGTGACTCGCAGCGTGCCGCTGAATCACTTGGTGGGCAAGGAGTTTGCCATTGGCGATGTGCGCATTCGCGGCATACGCCTGTGCGAGCCTTGCGATCATCTGGAGAGGGTAACGGGGAAGTCCGTCATTAAGGGTCTGTTGCATCGTGGCGGATTGCGAGCGCAAATTCTCACGCCGGGCACGATTCGCGTCGGGGATGCGGTGACCTTCACGTAGCGACTGACCGCGTCTCGGCCAGCTATCTTCATTTTTAGCAATCTTAATTTAGCAATCCTAGACGGGGCAAGCCCCGTCTCTACAGATAAATCTACATTTTGGAGAAGGAAGGGGTATGGGCGACCGCATACTACGCGATCTCGTGTATGGCAAAGGCGCTCACGTCGATCCAGTCGCTTGCGTCGAAGATGTTTCGGCGGAACTGGCGGCGCGCATGCTGCCAGGCTATCCACATTCCATCTGGCAAATTGTCGCGCACATGAATTATTGGATGGACTACGACCTCGGCAAAATTGCGGGGAATGACCGTCCCTACCCGGAAAAGGCGATTGAAAGCTGGCCAGAGATTTCAGCCCCAGCTGCCGGCGGCCGCTCCAACTCGAGTTCCATTGAGGAGGAGCAGTGGCAGGCAACGATTAGCCGGTTTATCGAACTGTTGGCACGGGTGGCTCGCCTCGCGGAATCGGATACAGAGGAACTGGCGCGAAAGGTTAAGAAGCTCGGTCCGGGGCAGTCTTCACTCGAGTCGACCGTGCATGCCATGTTGTGGCAGATTGCGGCGCATAACAGTTATCACGCCGGACAGATAGCTCTGCTACGGCGGCAGTTCGGGGCGTGGCCTCCGCGACGGGGCGGCGATACCTGGTGAGCGACAGGGGTCGACGGTTGGTCGCGGTGGAAGCATGCGGGCGGCAAATTGTACCGGATGCTGGGTGATGAGGATCACATAACCCGGCCTTCCTCCTTGTTACGGTGAATATGGAATCCGCTCATGTTCGCCGGACGCTTCACTCAAGCAACGCTCCGTGCACTCGATTGGCTGGCAGCGAAAACGCTTCCGCCGGAAGGGGGTCCCGCTCATCTGCGCACCGGGCGGCGCGGCGAGGAAGACGCTTATTTCTACCTGCGGCGGCGTGGCTATACCATCATCGCCCGGAATTACCGCTCTCCGCATCATCGCGGTGAACTCGATCTCGTCGGCTGGGATGGAGACGTTCTTTGTGTGATCGAAGTTAAGACTCGAACGACGCGCGACGTCAAGCCGGCTGAAGCTGCGGTCGATCGCGAAAAGCAAAGGGAGTTGTCTTTGGTGGCGCGCGACTTCGTGCGCCACATGCCGCCTTCGCGCCAACGGAATCCCGATCCCGCGCGCTTTTCGCCGGATGGGGCGGAGTGGCGCTTCGACGTGCTGGCCGTGTACTATGACGAAGGCGACGGACGACCCTCGTTCGAGCTATTTCAAAACGCGTTTTCCGTGTCGTACAATCGTGGCTTCCGAAACTCCAGATTTGCCGCGCATTGAAAGGAATTAGTACGTGCCTGAATTAAGAAAAGACCCCATCGTGGGCCGGTGGGTGATCATTTCCACGGATCGCGCCAAACGGCCTTCCGACTTTCTCCGCGAGGCGGTGAAGATCAAGGGCGGATTTTGTCCGTTCTGTAATGGCAACGAGAGCAAGACGCCGCCGGAAATTCTCGCTTACCGGCCGAGCAACAACGGCAGCACTCCGCAGAAAGACAGTCCCGGATGGACGGTTCGCGTAGTTCCAAACAAGTTTCCGGCGCTTGGCATTGAAGGCAACCTGAATAAGCAAGCGGAGGGCATGTTTGACAAGATGAATGGCATTGGGGCCCACGAAGTGGTCATCGAAACGCCCGACCACAATGCCACCCTGGCCACGCTCCCTGCGAAAAAAATCGAAGACGTTTTGTGGGCTTTTCGCGATCGCATTCTCGATCTGAAAAAGGACCGGCGCTTCAAATATATTCTGCTGTTCAAGAATCACGGAGAGGCGGCTGGCGCTTCGCTCGAGCACTCGCATTCGCAACTGATCGCGCTGCCGATTCTGCCTATTTATGTGGTGGAAGAACTGAACGGAGCCAAGCAGTATTACATCTATAAGGAGCGCTGCGTTTTCTGCGACGCCATCCGTCAGGAAATGGACAGCGGCATTCGCGTGGTGGGGGAGAACGAAGATTTTCGTGACTCTCGCGCCGTATGCTCCGCGCTTTCCGTTTGAGACCTGGATACTTCCGAAGCGGCACGAGTCGGCGTTCGAGAACTCGTCGTCGCACATGTTCGAAAACCTTGCGAAGGCGCTCAAGTCATTGCTGATGAAAGCCGACCGGGTGCTGGATAATCCTCCGTACAACCTGGTGGTGCATACTTCGCCCGCGCAGGATCCGGCGAATGAGTATTACCACTGGCACATCGAATTCATGCCCAAGCTGACCAAGACTGCGGGATTTGAATGGGGAACGGGGTTTTATATCAATCCCACGCCGCCGGAAGAAGCGGCGAAGTTTCTGCGCGAGGCTAGCGTGGAGGATGGGGCGCCTACGGCGGCGGCAGCGCGGTAGTCTATTGCCTGGTAGTGAGCGTAACTGCGATGTTGCAACAGTTAGCGCTCAGAGGCTGGCACAAAGTTCTTGGCGAAGTCTTTCTACAGGTTCTTTGTAGCCCCGCTTCCAATCTTTGAACGCCGACCAGAAACGAAAAACTCTCGCTACAAGAAGCGGCCGAAACAAAACGACCAAAGGGTTAAAGTCGCGCGCACCGCCGAAGTGATGAAATACAGCGACGCCGAGCGACCACCGCGACCATTTCTTTCGCTCCGACCAATTCAGAACAACAGAGCGCTCTTGCACCAGTGGCAAAACCTGTGTCGCCATATATTCGTGCCATATCGGGCCGTCGGAATACACGAACAGGATGTTTTTCCCTTTCGGCAGCCACAATGCCCAGACAAGCAGGTACAACAACGCTCGGTAGACAAGATGATTGGCGACGGCAAATAATGCAAGCGGCAGAACGACGGGCAGTAGGAGAACGATGAGAATTGCCTGCCCTAGCCTTCGCAAGAACGGTTGCTTTTGCCGAGTCATAACTCGAACAAATCCTCCACGAGATAATACACGTCAACTCAACCGAAGGAGCACAACTGTTGTAAGCAGGCGCAAGCGTGCGCTGTTTGTTCGCTCTTTCTCGGTGTCAATAAGTGCTATCGAGATTTTGCGACAATCATTTGCAGGAGCGGTCGCGCCAAGTGACGACAGCAACCATGTCGGCACCGCCCTTGTCCGTTGTTCCAGCGAAGATAACCGTCATGTTTTCGTAAGTATAGGGTGTGCTATACGAATGACCGCTGAATACCGAAAGCTTGTCGTTAGTGCCAAGTAAGCCGCCTCGCCTCTTCCCGCGTTCGTTCTCCGGCACAACCTCCTCGACCACGCGAATGGTCTCTTCCTCGGACAGTGGGAACAGCTCCACCGTGCCGCCCGTCCAACGGACTGGCTCTAGCGACATCTCGCATATTCGCTCATCTGTGGAGTATTTGGCGGTAAGCAGAATGTTGGGCCGGACGAGGTATGCGTGCACCTTCGGATATTTCTCCTCAAGTTGAAGCCGAGTCTGGGTAGCGGCTAAGGTTGCCAGGAACACGAAGACGACCACGGCGCCGATGAGAGCACTAGTTGTCTTGTTCACGATCCTACTCTACGCCGACGTTTCGTCGCGCTCAACGACATTGACGAAATCAGGCGTTTACACTTGTAACCGTTGGGTTACGAGTGATATGTGGATATTAAGCCATCAGGCGCGATCACACTCATTTACTACGCGGAACGGGAGGAACACCGGCAGGCCTCTTGCTGGCGGCTGCTTTATCCCTGGGTTCGGTCGAGAACCTCGGCATGCCACGCCATCTGGATCGCTTCCAGCTTGGCTTCATTTGATTTCGTGGGGTCATCTTTAAAATCGGGCAGCGCGGTCACGTATTTGTGCAGGTCGGTGAAACGGACGGCGAGCGGGTCAAGGTCGGGATGGGCTTCGGAGAGCAGGATTCCGATGTCGTCGGCGTCGCTCCAGGTTAGTTCTTTCGGCATGAATGGATGCTCCTCGTTTAGCTGACAGCTGAAGGCTGAGCTGGTTTCTAGTGCTCTTCCGAAACGTAGTTACGGTTCCAGGCCGGAATTTCTACGACCACCTTGCCGGGCTTCCTGATGACGGTCTGACAACCGAGACGCGAGTTTAATTGAAGGTCGGCGGCCATGTCGAGTTTGTCGGCTTCGTCGTCTTCCATTTCGGTGAGCAGGTCGGCGCCTTCTTTCACCCAGACGTGGCAGGTGGTGCAGGCGCAGTTCCCTCCGCAGGCATGATCGAGCTTGACGCCGAAATTTAACGCCACATCGAGCAGCGATTCTTCCTTGCCGTGGTCTTTATACGGCAGTTTGCCGTGTTCGAAGGTCACCGTCTTGCCTTCCGGAAGAAACGTGACTTCCACTGTGTTTTCGCTATTTTCGGGGGGAGCATCCATTGTGATTGTTCCGGTGCTGTGCGTTTTTTCTTCAGACATATGGGAACCCTAGGTTTCAAAGTTTCAAGTCTCAAGGTTGCAAGATCCACTAAGCCAGGGTTTCGCTTTGAAACCTTGAAACTCTGAAACCTTGAAACCTGTCTCTGAAACCTGCTTTTATTCAAAATCTGCTTTCGCCACGGGATGACCGGCCTGCGCGGCTTCTTCGAGGCCGGTGTCATCCATGGCTTTTCCTTTTAGCGCGGTCGAGACAGCAGTATCCATCATGACCTCGGCCAGATGCATCGTAGCCTGGTTGAGAGCGTCGATGCCGCTGCGAATCGCGTGATAGTCTTCGCCATCTTTTGCCGAAACCAGCGCCTTCTCGAGCGATTCAACGTTGCGGCGTTCTTCTCTCGTCAGTTCATCCCACGCCGGGCTCTTCTTGCCTTTTGCCAGAGCGGCCACGATCGTATCGGCTTCGCGCCGCGCTTCGATCACCTGACGCTGGCGGAAATCTTCTTCCGCATAGTCAAATGACTCGAGCAGCATGTTCTCGACCTGTTCGTCGGTGAGTCCGTAGCTGGGCTGGACGTCGATCTCCGCTTCTTTCGCGCTGCGCTGTTCGCGGGCGGAGACGCGCAGGATGCCGTTGGCGTCGATGAGAAACTTTACTTCGATGCGCGGCAGACCTGAGGGCATCGGCGGAATGCCCTTCAGATCGAAGCGCGCCAGCGAACGGCAGTCGCGCGCCAGTTCACGTTCGCCCTGCAGAACGTGAATCGCGACGTTGGTTTGGCCATCGACCTGAGTCGTGTAGTACTGCGTCGCCGACGCCGGAACGGTTGAGTTGCGCAGGATGATTTTATCCGTCACTCCGCCAGCCACTTCGATTCCGAGAGACAGCGGGGTCACGTCGAGCAACAGCATCTCTTTTGTGATTTCGGAACCGCCGCCGAGGATATTCGCCTGTACGGCGGCGCCGAGCGCCACCACTTCATCGGGATTCAAATCCGTGTGCGGAACGCGCTGGAATAGATCCTGCACCAGCCGCCGAACTTTCGGAATGCGGGTCGAGCCCCCGACCAGAACAACTTCGTCGATTTGTTCGGGCTTAAGGCCGGCATCCTTGAGTGCCTGCCTGCAAGGACCGACGGTGCGATCGAGGATCGGCTGGATCATCTGCTCGAAAACTTCGAGCGAAATCTCGCGCTGATATCTTTGCCCGCCGGGTAACTCGACATCGAGTTTCGCCGTGGACTGCGAAGACAGGGCGATCTTGGCTTCGATTACGGCTTTGCGGATGCGCGCTATCGCTTCACCATTCCGCCGCATATCGCTGCGCAAGTCGAGTCCGAGGTCGCCGCGAATGTCGTCGAGGGCGATGGCGATGAGTAGATTGTCGATGTCGTCTCCGCCAAGATGGGTATCGCCATTGGTGGAAATCACTTCGAAAATGCCGTCGTGCAGCTTGAGAATCGAAATGTCGAAGGTGCCGCCGCCGAGATCGTAAACAACGACGATGCCGTTCTTTTTCTTGTCCAGACCGTAGGCCAGCGATGCCGCCGTCGGTTCATTCACCAACCGCAGGACATTCAGTCCGGCGATGCGGCCGGCATCTTTTGTGGCCTGGCGCTGCGCGTCATTGAAATAGGCGGGGACAGTAATGACGGCTTGAGTTACGGGGGCTCCGAAAAATCGCTCGGCATTACGCTTCAGCTGGCGCAACACCAGCGCCGAAATCTCCGGCGGAGTGTAGGTGCGATCGCCGATCTTGATACGCAGAACCTCTCCCTCATGAATATCTTCCGCAAGATGGAACGGGAACAGCTTGAGTTCTTCCTGCACATCTTCGAGGCCGCGGCCCATGAGGCGCTTGATCGAGTAGACGGCGCGCTCCGGCGTTTCGATCAAATACTTGCGCGCGGCATTGCCGACTATGACTTGATTCTTTTCGTCGAGCGCAACCACCGACGGGACGAGGTTCAGCCCGTCTTCTCCGGGGATGACGACAGGGGAATCCCCTTGCATGTAGGCCACCAGCGAGTTCGTGGTGCCGAGGTCGATGCCGACGATAGGGTCAGTTGCCATTTGTAATTTCTGATTTGTAACTTTTGATTGAAGACGATGCGCCACTCTTAAATTGCAAATCACAAATCACGAATTACAAATTGCTTTACTCCATTGCCTCATTTACGTCCCGCAATAGATTGCGAATGTAGTTTCTGCGGTTCAGAATATCCACCATCTTGTCGAGGGTTTTGCGCCGCTGCGGGGCAGTTTCGCCGGGAGCATCCCGGTGGACAAGTTTGTCCCAGTGATTCCACTCAGTTTTGAGTTCATCGATCAGATGGTCGTACTTTTCTTCGAGAGAGAGTTTGGCTTTGCCGATTTCCTCCAGCATGGCCGGATCGTCCTCACCCAACTTCTTCTGTGCTCGCAGCTCTTCCAGATGCATATTGAGTTCGAAGACTTCTTCGAGAAGATCGGGAGGAACCACCTGCTTCTTCAATTCGCCGGTGGCGCGAGCCTTTTCGGTCGCCTGCTTCGATTGTTCTTCCAGTTCGATGCCTTCCAAGCGCAGCAGATATTCGGTGCGCTTGATCGGATCCTTTAGCGTTCGGTAGGCGTCGTTGAGCATGGAACTTTGTTCCAGGCTCCAGCTACGCTCACGTTCGTCGGCTTGACCGAAGACATCGGGATGGAGGCGGCGGCTGAGCGCGTAAAACTCTTTTTCGAGCGCGGCTGTATCGAGGTTCAGCTTGCGCGAAAATCCGAAGAAAGTGAAATAGTCGACCGGGACTGGGGGCTGCACTTTGCCGCATGAACTGCAAAAGTGCGCTGCGCGCATCGTGCCACAGGACCAGCACCTGGAGGTTGCGTCGACCGCGCCTTCTCCGGGAGCAATCAGAGACGATTTGGATTCTGTGTTTACCATTGCTTTTTTGCCCAACAAAATTCAGGGCGAGCGCGCCGCCCGCCCTCTGACTGCTGGGTGTGTGGTGACGGGCCTCTGGCCCGTCAGAACGGGGCTGAGCCCCGTCACCACACGATTACGAGAAAGAACTGCCGCAGCCGCAGGACTTCGTCGAGTTCGGATTCACGAACACGAATCCCTGCTGCATCAAGGTTTCCTGATAATCGAGCGTCATCCCGTGCAGATAGATGAAAGATTTCGGGTCGACAAAAACCCGCACATCTCCGAACTGAAAAACACGGTCGCGCTCGCGCGGCTGCGTATCGAACCGGATGTTGTAGCTCAAGCCCGAGCAGCCGCCGCCCTGCACGCCCAAACGAAGCCCGCCCTGCTCGGATGAAACATTCTCTTTCACCATGGCTGAGCGAATCTTCTTGATGGCGTTGTCGGTCACCTGAATGCCCTTGGCCGGAGCCAGCGGGGCGGCCGGTTTAGCGGGTTCGTCTTCTACGGCATGATCCAATGCTAGACGCTGCTAACTGTAGATCCCTCGCTTCGCTCGGGATGACAACCAATAATGATCACTCGTCGCCGGCGGAGACGGGGCAAGCCCCGTCTCTACAGCGAAAGCACATTACTGCGCGGCCTGCATTTCTGCGGGCTTTGCAGTTTGTTGCTTCTTTTTCCAGTCGCCGATGGCGGCCCGTATGGCGTCTTCGGCCAGCACCGAGCAGTGAATTTTCACTGGCGGCAGGGCCAGTTCCTTCACGATCTCGGTATTCTTGATCGCGAGAGCCTCTTCGACGGTTTTGCCCTTGACCCATTCGGTGGCGAGCGATGACGATGCAATCGCCGATCCGCAGCCGAAGGTCTTGAACTTGGCGTCTTCGATGACGTTGGTCTGCGGATTGACTTTGATCTGCAGCTTCATCACGTCGCCGCACTCGGGCGCGCCCACCAGGCCGGTGCCCACGTCAGCGTCCTTTTTGTCCATCGAACCAACGTTGCGTGGATTGTTGTAGTGGTCGATCACTTTATCGCTGTATGACATTTCCGTCTCCTTGAAAATCTGAACTCAATGGCCCGCAGGGGCTAAAGCCCTTACGGTCTCAATGGCACGGCTAAAGCCGTGCCCTACCCAAAACCTAATGCGCTTCCGCTGCCCACTTCACATCCTTCAAGTTCACGCCTTCTTTCGCCATCTCATAGAGCGGCGATAGTTCGCGGAGGCGTAATACCGTTTCGACGACACGATCAGCTACATAATCGACTTCGGCTTCGGTGTTGAAGCGTCCGATGCCGAAACGGATCGAGCTATGCGCCAGATCGTCTCCGGTGCCAAGAGCCTTTAATACATAAGATGGCTCAAGCGTGGCAGAGGTGCACGCAGATCCGCTGGAAACTGCGATATCGTTTATGCCCATCAGGAGCGATTCACCTTCGACGTAAGCAAAGCTGATATTCAGATTGCCGGGCAGACGGTGTTCCATCGAGCCGTTGATATAGACCTCGTCGAGGCGGCTCATGATGCTGTCTCTCAGGCGATTGCGCAGGCCGGCCATCTTGCAGGATTCCTGCGGCATTTCTTCCTGCGCCAGGGAACAAGCCTTGCCTAATCCGGCGATACCGGGAACATTGAGCGTTCCGGAACGCATGCCGCGCTCGTGACCGCCTCCGTCAATCAGCGGCACCAACTGCACGCGGGGATTCTTGCGGCGGACGTACAACGCGCCCGCGCCTTTCGGGCCGTAGAGCTTGTGAGCCGGTGATGGACGCTACATCGATGTTCATCTTGTTCACGTCGATCGGGACCTTGCCGATCGCCTGCACCGCGTCGGTGTGGAAGACCACGCCGCGCTCACGGCACATTTTGCCGATTTCGGCGATCGGTTGCAGCACGCCGATTTCGTTGTTGGCGGCCATGATCGTGACCAGGATCGTCTTGTCGTCGATGGCCCGCTTAAGGTCGTCGAGATCGACGAGGCCGTCCTTCTGCACCGGCAGATAGGTCACGCGGAAGCCGAACTTCTCCAGATGCTTGCAGGTATCGAGACCGCTTTGTGTTCGGTGACCGCGGTGATGATATGGTTGCCCTTCTCGCGGTACATTTCGGCAACACCTTTGATCGCCAGGTTGTCGCTTTCGGTGGCGCCGGAGGTGAAGATAATCTCCTTTGTGGACGCGCCAATCAGCTTGGCGATTCGTTCGCGCGACAACTCCACCGCTTCTTCCGCCGCCCATCCAAAGGGGTGATTGCGGCTGGCCGCATTGCCGAACTTTTCCATGAAGTAGGGCAGCATTTCTTCGAGCACCCGGGGATCCATGGGGGTGGTCGCGTGGTTATCCATATAGATGGGCAGCTTGATGCCGTTGGGGGCGGAGTGCTGTCCAGAGTGCTGTCCGATGTCCTGAGTGGCTGGGGTCGCCGTCTTGCCATTCGTGCTCATGATTACCTGCTCCTGCAGCCCCTGAAGGGGCATTTATTTTCACCGCTTGCGGCATCGCTAAAGCGATGCCCTGATACGAACCTGGTTTGCCGGGCCACGAACCTGATACGAACCTGCTTTGCCGGGCTACGAAATCGTTACCAACTCTGTGGGTTTCCTGGTCTCATTACTGCTCTTTGTCTTTACTTCGAGAACTTCTGGTTCTTCTTTCATTTGAGAAATTTTGATGTTCTTCAGCACCTGTTCGATGCTTTCATTCACCTTGCGCAGCGGCTCGCGAATCGTGCAACGATCGCTTTGATCGCATTCGCCGCGCACGGTTACGCACGAAGTAATGAACAGCGGTCCATCGATGGCTTTGATCACCTCGAACGCGGAAATCATCTTGGGATCGCGCGTGAGGGTGTAGCCTCCGTTCATTCCGTGCTGCGACCGCACCAGCCCGACCTTCGCCAGGCGCTGCAGAATCTTCGCCAGCGCTTCCTGCGGGATGCCGTAAGCTTCGGCAACATCCTTGGCGCTGCATGCGCCCTGATCGGCACGCTCGGCC
Organism: uncultured Acidobacteriaceae bacterium; assembly: GCA_963810955.1. GTDB lineage: Bacteria > Acidobacteriota > Terriglobia > Terriglobales > Acidobacteriaceae > Acidiflorens. Next base: position 49,827 of record CAWEPW010000010.1, read on the forward strand.
AGATGCTTCATGGCCATGAGGCCGTAATCCGCTTTCTTGGTCAGCTTCAGCATGGGTCAAAATGCCGACCGAATTAGTCGCATAAAACTCCGACTATTTCGGTCGTATTTCAAGTCTACGCGCAGCTCCCAATTCGCGCAAGTCTTGGCAGGCAATAGCCAGATTCTGTGATCGAACGGTAACAGCTGGCAGGTGAATGGCTTACGAGAGAGAAGAAGAGAAAACGTCAGTGGTTTCAAACAGCAGGTCGCAGAATCATTCAACCATCGTTATTCAACTTTCCCTGCCGGCCCAGGTCTTAGACTCTCCAGCACAAGCTTGCAAATTTCGTCGGCGAAGCTTTCCTCGAGCTTGACGTGGCGGATCAGAAAGCGCATCAGAATCGGGCCGTAGAGCGAGTCGAGGATAAGGTCGAAGTCGCAGCCGGCAGGCAGTTCGCCGCGGTCAACTCCGCGCTGTAGGGTTTTATAGGCCTGCCTGCGCCGTGGCCAGAGGAATTGATCGCGATAGGCTTCGATCAACTCGGGGTCGGATTGTCCCCCTGCGAGCAGCGCCGCCACGACCTTGCCGCGCTTGGAGCGGAAGATTCGAATCAACCCCCTCATCTGCAGATTCATGTCGCGTTGCACGGAACCTGTATTCGGAAACTGAAGTTCCTTTTCGGCGCTGGCGGAAAAAGCATCGGCGACCAGCGCGGCCTTGGTGGGCCACCAACGGTAGACAGTTGTCTTGCCGACGCTGGCGTCGGCGGCAATGGCCTCAATGCTCAGCTCCGGCAATCCGCCGTTCCGCTTGAGCAGTTTGAGCGTGCTGCGCAGAATCGACTGGCGCGACTCCTCGCTGCGCGGCCGCCCTGGGCGACCGCTTCTCGACAGTCCCGGCGCTGCCGTTCGTGCCGTTACTTACGTTCCGGAGCCCGGCGTGCCGATTGTGATTTTGAACCATGGCTGAAGTCTAATATAATTTAAATCCGAAACGTACTGTTTTGAATCTATTTTCGAATAACCGAGGGCAGCGTGGGGGTTGCGGTTTGCATGCCGTGTGGTGACGGGGCTCCGCCCCGTGCCGGCGGGGCAAAGCCCCGCCACCACACAACCGGGTTTCACCTAAGTATCGAATTCCTGAACCACCAGCTTTCGTTTGTCATATGTGGATAGTCGCATTAGCCCTTCGGCGTCCTTATACGTTTGTGGTGATGGCCCTGCTCATCATCATTCTTACGCCCATCACTATCCTCCGCACTCCGGTCGACATTTTTCCTGAAATCAACATTCCCGTGGTCAGCGTGGTGTGGAACTTCGACGGTATGTCGCCGAGCGAGATGGCGGACCGGATCGTAAGCAACTCCGAACGTGGAATCACGGTGACGGTGAACGACATTGAACACCAGGAATCGGTGTCGGTGCAGGGAAAGGCCGTGATCAAGATTTTCTTCCGGCCTTCGGTGAACCTCCCGATGGCCGTAGCCCAGGTGACGGCGATTTGCCAGACTGTGTTGCGCGGATTGCCCCCGGGCACGACTCCGCCGCTGGTCATCACTTACACGGCATCGACAACGCCGATTGTGCAACTGGGCTTGAGCAGCAAGACGCTTCCGGAATCGCAACTGTTCGACCTTGGCAACAATTTCCTGCGCACACAATTGACCACGGTGCAGGGCGCGGCTACTCCGTATCCTTACGGCGGCAAGCCGCGCCAGGTGCAGGTGGATCTCGATTCCGCCAAGCTGCAAGCTTATGGTCTGGCGCCCGCCGACATTGTCAACGCGGTAGCGGCGCAGAATCTGATTCTGCCGGCGGGCACCACCAAGATCGGACCGACGGAATATAACGTGGAGATGAACGGCTCGCCGCAGACCATCGCCGAGCTTAACAATCTGCCGGTGAAGACTACGGGCTCGTCCACGCTTTACCTGCGCGATGTGGCGCATGTGCGCGACGGTTTTGTGCCGCAAACAAACATCGTGCGGCAGGACGGCGTGCGCGGCGTGCTGATGTCCATGTACAAATTGGGCGGAGCCTCCACGTTGACGGTGGTTAACGCCATTAAGGCGCTGGTGCCTCTGGCGGCGCAGTCTTTGCCGCCGGAACTAACCATCAAGGCGCTGTTCGATCAGTCGCTCTTCGTGCGCGCCTCGATTCAGGGAGTGATACGCGAAGGCCTGATCGCCGCCTGTCTCACCGCACTCATGATCCTGATCTTTCTGGGCGACTGGCGTCCGACGGTTATCATCGCGGTCTCGATTCCTTTGTCGATCTTCGTCTCCCTGATTCTGCTGAGCGCGCTCGGCCAAACCATCAACATCATGACCCTGGGAGGGTTTGCGCTCGCAGTCGGTATCCTGGTCGACGATGCCACGGTGGAGATCGAAAACATCGAGCGCAATCTCGCCATGGGCAAGGAGATGAAGCAGGCCATCCTCGATGGCGCGCAACAGATTGCCGTGCCCGCATTCGTATCGACGCTATGTATCTGCATTGTGTTCGTGCCGATGTTCTTTCTGACCGGTGTCGCCAAGTTTCTTTTTGTGCCTCTGGCGGAAGCGGTGTCTTTTGCCATGCTGGCTTCATACATGCTCTCGCGGACCCTGATCCCGACCATGGTGATGTTTATCATGCGCGGACACGAGCATCGCGCCGCCGAGCCGACAAACTTCTTCGCCAGATACCAGCGGAGATTTGAGCACGGATTCGAGAAGTTCCGCGAAGGCTACCAGCGTCTGCTCGAAACGGCGCTCGATCATCGCAAATTATTTGCGGTCTGCTTTGCCGCTTTCTGCGTGTTTTCGCTCGGTCTGGTGTTCTTTTTGGGGGAGGATTTCTTTCCGCAAGTGGATGCGGGCTTGATTCGCCTGCATTTTCGTGCCCGGCCCGGCCTGCGCGTGGAAGAAACCGCTCGTTTGTGCGATGAAGTGGAGCAGGTGCTGCGCAACGAGATTCCGAAGCAAGAGTTGGAGACCATGATCGACAATATCGGGCTCCCCTACTCGAGCATTAATCTCTCTTACAGCAATTCGGGCGTCATTGGAACCAGCGACGCCGAGATTCTGATCGCGTTGAACGCGGAGCACCATCATCCGACGGCGCAGTACGTGCGCAGATTGCGGCGCGAACTCCCAGGCCGGTTTCCAGGTGTCGAGTTCTTCTTCCAACCCGCTGATATCGTGTCGCAGATTCTCAATTTCGGAGTGCCGGCTCCGGTTGACATACAGATTATAGGCGCGGATATGCGCACGAACTATGACATCGGAGAGCGGATTGCGAACCGGCTGCGGCGGATCCCAGGAGCGGCCGACGTCCACGTGCAGCAGTTGATGAGCTTGCCCACGCTCTACCTCGACATGGATCGCACGCTCATCAATCAAGTTGGGCTCAATGCCCAGGATGTCGCGCAGAGCGTGCTCATCAGTTTGAGTGGAAGCTTCCAGACGGCGCCCAATTTCTGGCTCAATCCTGAGAATGGCGTCACATACCCAATCGCAATTCAGTCACCGCAGTACAGGATGACGTCAATTCAGGATTTGATGAACACGCCGGTGGTGGGTCAAAACGCTCAACCACAGGTGTTGGGCAATCTGGTGCAGCTCAAGCCCGAGGCGCGCCCTGCGGTGGTCAACCATTACAATGTGCAGCCGGTGATCGATGTGTATGCCAGCACGCAAGGGCGCGATCTGGGGGGAGTCGCGTCCGACATCATGAAGGCGCTCAAGCCGTTCCAGGACCATCTGCCGCGTGGAACGCAAATCGTTGTTCGCGGGCAGATTGAAACCATGCGGTCTTCTTTCTTTGGCTTGGGCGTTGGCCTTCTGGGAGCAATCGTCCTCGTCTATCTGCTGATCGTGGTCAACTTTCAGTCGTGGCTCGATCCTTTTATCATTATTACTGCATTGCCGGGAGCGCTGGCGGGAATCTGCTGGATGCTGCTGATCACGCGCACCACGCTCAGCGTTCCATCGCTGACGGGCGCGGTGATGTGCATGGGCGTGGCGACCGCGAATTCGATTCTGATGGTTTCGTTCGCGCGCGACCGCTTGGATGCAGGGGTACCCGCGCTGCAAGCGGCAATCGAAGCAGGCTACACCCGCATGCGGCCGGTTATTATGACGGCCCTCGCCATGATCATCGGAATGCTCCCGATGGCATTGGGCTTCGGAGAAGGCGGCGAGCAGAATGCTCCGCTCGGCCGCGCTGTGGTTGGCGGATTGCTCTTCGCCACCGTGGCTACGTTATTTTTTGTGCCCAGTGTGTTTACGATTATTCATAGCCGCCGCGAGGCGCGGCTGCAGGCGAAGCGGGGCTAGAGAACAGTGTCGTTTGATTGCGAACAGTGAGGGGAAAGTTTGGAGAATTCATCATGTCAGTGTCATCGCCGCCAGTAACAACCGATCCGAACGAGACCCGGTCCGGGCATACGCAGCAGGCCCATCCGCAGATCGAGCGGCCTCCCGATGTGCCGCCGGCTCCGGCCGGTCGCGCCAAGCTTCTGATCGGCATCGCTCTGCTCATCCTGCTTATCGGGGGAACCATTACTTTTCTGAACCGGAGGAGCGAAGCGAACGCGCTGGCGAAGGAAACCGAAGCTGTCGCGATTCCGACAGTTGCGGTGGTGCAGCCGAAAGCCGAGCCGGGAAACGAAGAACTCGTGCTGCCTGGAAATTTGCTGGCCTTTGAAGAATCTCCTATCTTTGCCCGCACCAACGGTTATCTTCTGCGCTGGTACAAGGATATAGGCAGCCACGTGTCAAAAAGGCGAACTGCTGGCGGCGATCGACACTCCAGAAGTCGATCAGGAACTGTCGCAGGCCCGCGCCGGCCGGGAGCAGATCAACGCGGCGCTGGCTCTGGCGAAGATCTCCGCTGACCGCTGGATCAATCTGCGCAAATCGGACTCGGTGTCGCAGCAGGAAACCGACCAGCAAACGAGCGGATACCAGCAGGCGCAAGCCAACCTTGCCGCAGCTGATGCAAACGTCCGCCGCCTGGAAGAGATGGAGTCTTTCAAGAACGTGTACGCTCCTTTCACTGGCGTGCTCACTCGGCGCAACGTCGATCCGGGCGCGCTGATCAATTCGGGGGCGCAAGCGGCGGGACGAGAGCTGTTCGATATCGCGCGCGTCGATCCGCTGCGCGTCTATGTCAGTGTTCCGCAGGCCTATGCGCCCGCGATGAAAGTCGGCGTCAAGGCCGTGGTGACGCTGCAGGAATTTCCCGGCCAGAAATTTATGGGTACGATCGCCCGCACCGCGGACGCTATCGATCCCACCACGCGCACATTGAACACGGAAGTGGATGTGCCCAACAAAGATGGCAAGCTGCTTCCGGGCTCATTCGGCCAGGTGCATTTCGCTACCGGAACAGTCGTTCCCAGGATTACGATTCCGGTCAATAGCATGCTGTTCCGAGCGCAAGGAGCACAGGTCGCGGTCGTCGATCAGAATGGCAAGGTGCATTTGCGGTCGATCAACATTGGACGCGACTTCGGCGCCACGCTCGAAATTCTGAGCGGCATCGATGTTTCCGATCAGATCGTCATTAATCCGTCCGACTCACTGGAAGACGGACAGCAGGTGCACGTCGCCAAGCCGAATTCGGGAGATGCGCACTCGTGAGGCCCTTGCTTCTTGCCCGTAGAGACGGGGCTTGCCCCGTCTCCGGTGGCGCAGTCAGACGCGGCAAGCCGCGTCTCTACAGAAAATGCGTTTGTCGGGTGACAACTGCGTTGGTTACGGGCTGTAGCCTGCTGTTTGCTTTGGGATGCACAGTCGGGCCTGGATATAAGCGGCCGGCTGCGGCTGTACCCGACACGTGGAAAGGCGAAGGGCCATGGCAAACGGCGGTTCCGAAAGACGCCATTCCCAAAGGCTCGTGGTGGCAGGTATTTCATGACGCCGAACTGGACCAGTTGGAGCAGGAACTACTCCAGGCCAACCAGTCTCTGACGGCGGCGCAGGCGCGGCTATCACAGGCCCGGTCGCAGGCTCGGATCGCATCGTCGGCTTATTTTCCCACGGTCAACACCGATCCCAGCGGATTGCACGAGCGACTCTCCGGCAACCGTCCGCTTTCGGGCAGCACCGTTCCACTTACACCGGTCAGTCAGAGCGATTTCACCGTTCCGTTCTCCGTGAGCTACGAGCTAGATTTATTTGGCAGCGTGCGACGCAATCTTGAAGCGGCAAATGCTTCGCTGCAGGAAAACGCGGCCAATCTGGAAAATGTTCGCCTGGTATTGAGCGCTGAACTCGCGGCCGATTACTTCAACCTGCGCGAACTTGACCGTGAGGCTGGAGTGGTGCGAGAGTCGGTCGAAATCCAGCAAAAGGGATTAGACCTGGTCAACCACCGCCACGACGGCGGAATTGCGTCAGGGTTGGAAGTAGCGCAGCAGGCGGCATTGCTGCATTCGACAGCCACACAGCTTCAACTCGTGCTGCAGCAGCGGGCGCAGTATGAACATGCTGTTGCCGTGCTCACGGGCAAGTCTGCTTCGGCTTTCAGCCTGGCGGTCGAGCCATTGAATGACGCTCCGCCAGCGATTCCGACCGGAGTTCCATCGGACATTCTGCAGCGTCGCCCCGACGTGGCCGCGAGCGAACGGCAGATGGCATACGAAAATGCGCAAGTCGGCCTGGCGACGGCGGCATTCTATCCGCACATCACGCTGAGCGGCAGCGGAGGGTGGGAGAGTCGCGACATTGCGACGTTGGTAAATGCTCCCAGCCTTTTCTGGTCGCTCGGAGGCGATTTGCTGCAGCCGATTTTCGAAGGCGGCCGCAATCGCGCGAACCTGGCGCTCAGCCACGCCGGCTACGATGAATCGGTAGCCAATTATCGTGAATCTGTGCTGGAGGCTTTTCAGCAGGTGGAAGATGGCTTGTCAGGTCTCGCGCTGCTGAACCAGGCGGCGAAGACTCAGCAAGCGGCAGTGGCAGACTCGCGCCGCGCGCTCGACATTGCCAACGACCGTTACGTCGGCGGAGTCACTACCTACCTTGATGTAATTACCGCACAGTCGACACTGCTCACAAACGAGCGCCTGGCGGCGCAGTTACTCGGGCAGCAAATGACCACGTCCGTCTATTTGGTGAAGGCGCTCGGCGGGGCGTGGGATGCTTCCGCACTGCAAGGCGAACAGGTAAGACCGGCGCTGGTACAGGCGGTTCAGCCGTAACTACGGTGTAGCGTTAATCGAACTTTCCAGGCCCAACACGATCTTCGTCGAAAGGGCTTCATCGGATTCCGCGAGACCGATATTCGTCGAACTGATCTCCGACAAAAGATCTTCGCGCGGCAGAATCTAGAGCCGGTGAGGGATTTAAGCGCGCACGCCGCCGGCAACAGCGCTAAACCGTTTCTGTCTTCCGTGAAGCGAACGGATCTCGCGCTCCGCAATCAGCCAATCCTGATTCTGGTCGCCGTTTCGGGCGCCAGCAGTCGTCCGGCGCTGCAAATAAAGTTCATAAGCCCGACGGCGAATCAGCTCTTCGATGTTTTCCGAGGCCAGACTCACCGGAGCCTGGTTGGCGGGTGTTCCGGCCGATATTCCCATCGATGTCCCATTCTTGGGTGCATCCTTGCGAAATTCTTCATGGGGAATTTGAGCGTGAATCTGCGGCTGAACTTCCGGTGTAGCCTGCATAACCGCAGGAGGGTCGGGAATTTGGGTCTTCTTACGGCGATTGGTGGTCGTGTTTTCAGTGGTTTTGCGTGCCATGCAGAACTCCTTACAGGTACCTAACTCGAGGAATGGTCTTACGTAATGAATCAGCGACATATGCGCACTCCGATAGTCGCCCGACTTTGCGAGTAACGATGTAATTACTATAACGCGAATTGCTGTGGAATTGTGGCCTATACCAACGAAAAATTTGCTGTTGCGGATATAAAAAGTCACTCCCGTACACAGGCCGCGGCGGGCTGGCGCGGTGCGGCAAAGTACTCCGGTAACTTGTTCAAAGTTCCCGAAGATTGCAGGATGATACGAGGCCTTCATACCACAACTATGTCTTCGTCCGGCAATCAAGCGTTCGGCGCCAAGGCTGCAACGGCCAAGGCGGCTGTCAGCGATTTGGAAAGCATGATCCCGGCGGCGCCCAGTCCAGACCGAGTCTGCGCGAAACTGGCGCAGATTTTTCGAGTGCACCGCAGCGAGGTAGCGCTGCTCAGGTCGGAGATGGGGAGCTTGCGATTCATCTTTCCGCCGGAGTTGCGATCCGCCGGCGTATTGCCGTTGAGCGGATCGGCGGTGGCGGCGCGGACGGCAGCAACTCGCACTTCGCTGTTGTCCAATACCTTCATGCGCGTGAAACATGCCAGTCTGTTCGAAGCGGTCAAACTGGGAGGCGATGAAGAGGATCGCAGCATGGAGCAGATGCCGATTCAGAAGATCATGTCGGTGCCGGTGGTGGAATCCGACGGCAACGTGATCGGCGTGGTGCAGGTCTCACGCAAAGGACTGGATGGCACGGGAGCGGGCGCGGACTTTACCGGCGAAGATCTGAAACGACTGGAGCAGGCCGCGGCGATCGTTGCGCGTATGCCGTTCATGACGGACGCGACCTAGAATTTGTAATTGGTAATTTGTAATTGGTAATTGAAAATTCGCGGGCTGGTTCCTGGGTGAAATTGCAAATCACCAATCACAAATTACAAATTGCCTTACACCGCTTGTCCGGCGCAGAAGCCGGATGCCCAGGCCCACTGGAAATTAAATCCGCCTAGCTGGCCGGTGACATCGACTACTTCTCCGATGAAGAAAAGCCCGGGCACCTTTTTGACTTCCATGGTTCTGGCCGATAGCTCGGCCGTATCGACTCCGCCCGCGGTGACTTCCGCTTTCCCGTAACCTTCCGTGGCTTCCGGACGTAATTCCCACGTGTGCAAGTGATGCTCGGCCTCACGATAGTCGCGATCCGAGTTCCCGGCTAAAGGATAGATTTCCATCCAGCGGTCCGCGAAGCGGCGGGGCAGGACTTCTCGCAGCAACAATGGCCAACTTGATGGATGGCGATGACCGCGATCCCGCAACTCCGTGAAGAGGTTGCGGTCCGGCGCGAGGTCGAGACGGATGGGTTGCTTCCCGTCCCAGTAGGAAGAGGTCTGGAGAACCGCCGGCCCGCTGATCCCGTGATGAGTGAAGAGTATATTTTCACGGAAGGCCTGTTGCGAAGTGGGAATGGAAGCGACTACTTCGGTTGCCACTCCCGCCAGATCGCTCCAGCGCTTGCGGTCGCGGTCACTGAAAACGAGCGCCACCAGCGCGGGACGCGGAGGCTGGATTCTCAGGCCGAATTGCCGCGCAAGATCGTAGCCAAACGATGTGGCGCCGATTTTCGCGATGGAGAGGCCTCCGGTGGCGACGACAAGACGCGTCGCAGTAAATGTTGTGTCCCTGGTCTTTACCGTGAATCCATCATTCGTATGCGACTGCTCTTCGTTCTTATGCACCTCGTCTATTTTTGTGTTGAGGCGGATTTCGACTGTCACGTCGCGGCATTCCTGCTCCAGCATTGACGTTATGTCGCTCGCCCCTCGATCGCAGAATAACTGGCCGAGCTTTTTTTCGTGGTAAGGGATGGAATGTCTTCTCCACGAGTCGAATGAAGTCGGCGGGAGTGTAGCGGGCGAGCGCCGATTTGGCGAAGTGGCGATTGGCGGAAAGAAAGTTTTCCGGGCTGGTGTGGAGGTTAGTGAAATTGCAGCGTCCGCCGCCGGAGATCAGGATCTTCTTGCCGATCCGATCGGCGCGTTCGAGCACCAGGACGCGGCGTCCGCGCTTGCCGGCTTCAATCGCGCACATTAGTCCGGCCGCGCCGGCCCCGAGAATGATGACGTCGTATTCCTGATTCACGCAGGACTGAGCTTAACAAAAGGAGCGCTTGCGGCTGAAGCTGCGCCTTAATGGGCTCGTTATCGCAGCGTTGAATCGCTGCGCACCCGGAAACGTATCCATCGGCAGCCTCCGTTTTGGTATGCTAATCGGAATTCTCCTCGGGCACAGACTCCCGCTCTACACGGACTCGTACATGCTGGCTGGCATTCGAACTCGCGATTTGCGCAAGATCTACACTTCACCGCCGCCTCTTGCCTCCGGTGGAGGCTTTGGTTTCGGCTCGGCGCGCGAGCAAGGCTAAAAAACAACCTAAGCCGCAAATCGTTGCTCTTGACGGTATCTCGCTCGAGGTTTTGCCAGGAGAAATCTTTGGTCTGCTAGGACCGAACGGCGCGGGCAAATCGACGACCGTCGGCGTTCTTACCACCCGCGTGCGTCCCACGGGCGGGCAGGCCTGGATTGGCGAACATGACGTGTGGGCGGAGCAGGTCGCGGTCAAGCGGTTGATTGGCGTGGTGCAGCAGCGTCCGAACCTGGATTTCACTCTCACCGCTCGCGAGATTCTGCTCTTCCACGGCGCTTATTTCGGCATCGATTCTCGAGAGCGAGCGACGCGGGCGGAGAAGCTGCTGGATCGCTTTAAACTGACTGATCGCGCCGAGCAGATGGTACGGGGATTTTCCGGCGGCATGATGCAGCGGCTCTCGATTGCGCGCGCCATGATGCACGACCCGCAAGTGCTTTTCCTCGACGAGCCGAGCGCCGGGCTTGACCCGCAGACGCGGCTGCTTCTCTGGGAAATTATCCGCGAATACAACCAGAGCGGCAAAACCATCCTTTTGACTACGCATAATATGGAAGAGGCTGACGCGTTGTGCCAGCGCCTGGCCATCATCGATCATGGAAAGAACATCGCCCTGGGAACTCCCGAGGAATTGAAGGCTTCGGTTCCGGGCGGATATCTTTTGCGAGTGCGTTTTGGGCGGCACTCTGCGGAATTGTTGCAGCGGCTTCAAACCCTGGCGGGAGTGAGAGAAGTGCGCCCCAGCGGCAACTCGAAGAACGACAACTCGAAAACTGGCGACTCGGCCGATGTCTATGCTGACCGGGGAGGCTCGCTGGTTTCCGAAATTGCCAATCTCGCCTCCGGCGCAGCGGTCGAATTGTGCGACGTGCACATTTCGGAGCCGAGCCTGGAGAATCTTTTTCTTCACCACACGGGAAGGAGCTTGCGCGATTGAACTGGACAACTTTTCTGGCGCTGCTCGGGCGCGATGCTCATGTCGCTCGGCGCAATGTTGTTCCTTTGCTGCTGCAGACTTTCTTGCAGCCGATGATGTTCGTATTTATTTTTGGACGAGTGATGGTGTCGAGCGGCTATATGCCAGCCGCTTACAAGAGCCTGCTGCTGCCGGGGATCATGGCGATCAGCATGATCTTCACCGGCGTTTGGGCGGTCGCGATGCCTCTGATCGCGGAATTTCAATTTACGCGCGAGATTGAGGACCGGTTGCTGGCGCCGATCGAAATCTCGTGGCTGGCGATTGAGAAGGTTTTCTTTGGCACGATGCAGGCGCTGGTCGCGGGACTGGTGGTGATCCCGATGGCATGGCTGCTGCTGCGTCCGGGGGTGGAGTTTAACCTGCATTCTCCGCTGCGCTTTGCCTGCGTTACGCTGCTGGTGGCGCTTTTTTCAGCGTGCGGCGGGCTGGCGCTGGGTTGCAGCGTCGATCAGACGCACATCGGATTGATGTTCAGCATGGTTTTGACGCCGATGATCTTTTTTGGCTGCACTTATTATCCCTGGAGCGCTCTGGGACATTTTCCGATTCTGCAGAAAGTTGTGCTGATCAATCCTCTGGTCTATGCCAGCGAAGGCCTGCGCGGCACGCTCGTTCCGCAATTTCCGCACCTTCCGGTGCTGGCGGTGCTGATCGTGTTGACGGCTTTTGATGCGCTGTTTCTAGCGGTCGGGCTGCGGCGGTTTCACGGCAAGGCTGTCAGCTAGGCTCGACAATCAATAGCGCAGATATCCGATCCCCACCCGCATGTGGTGCAGCAGACTGTCGGGCGTGATGAAGGCTATGGTGACTCCCATCATGGCGTGGACAATCGCGAGGGGATAGATGTTGCGGTAACGGCGAAACATTTCGCAGAAGAAAAGTGCGCCGATCAGGGTAGCGACCGTCAGTATAGGACTGGGAAGGTGGGCGGCGGCGAAAAGCGCGGAGGCGATCCAAACAGCTGCCGAGCCGCCATACAACTCTTCCCAACGGTTGAAGAAAAACGATTGCAGGATGAACTCCTGAATCAGTGCCCAGAGCGTGTATCCCCACGCGGATTGCAAAGTCGGAAACCAGGTTGGGTTGGCGGGAATCTGGCCTCCGGCATCGACTCACCAAAGTTATCAGGAAGGCGGAAGCTGCCAGTCCTGTCGCTAGCACTACACCGGCGCCGAACAGTTTTGGCATTCCGAGGCCCATGCGCTTGAGCGATTGGCGGCCGGTCAGCGCGTCTGCCAGGATGAAGAACACCATCGTGACCGCAGCGATGACGGCCCAGCGGTTGCGCATTTGGCGCGTCGGCGCCCACAAGGCCAGTTCGAGGAAGACAAATACGATGATGATCTCGGCCCAGACAATGTAGCGGCGGAGGCCGAGCGGCAATCGCAATGCTTACAGGGATTGCATTGTGGGCCGCGGGGGGTGCGGGCTTTATCACAGACTGAGCCTTCGGCTCAATTGCCATTTTGTTTATTTTTGAATTTCAAATTTTCAAATCCATGAGTCTCAATTCTATTTTGCACTCAGGCAACGGCTATTGCTAATCCCGGAGTGTGGACCGAGAGTTGCTTCGACCACAAGCAACCGCCGAGCTTCGCTCGGCTGGATAGCCCGGGGCGGCTGTCTCTACGCTAACGATCAGAACCAGAATGTCCAAATGGCATCTACGCTGGCGTGTGTGATCGCCGAGGCCGGCACTCGCCGCTGTTCGCGCCATGCGCGGCCATAGAAAATCCGGCAATGCTTGCCAGGATGACATAGCGCCAGTTGAAGTGCGTCGATCGTTTATTGAAATGGGAGAGTCCAAACAGCATCGCGGTAACGGCTAGCGCCGCTTTTCTTCCTACGCGGCGTTCGAGCAGGTTCTGCACCCAGGCGCGGAAGAAGAGCTCTTCGGGAACCGCCACGAAAATGAAAATGTATATCCAGGTTGGAATCATCGACAGCCGGAGGGCATGAGTGTGCGGATGAAGAAATCCCAGCATCAGTCCGAGCGCTAAAACAAGAGGCGCGAAGAAAATCAATTCGCGCAGGCCAGTCTTCCAGTCCCTCCAGCGGAAGTGAAAGTCGAAGCCGGTTCCGGTGAGTTGGCGAATGGCGAGGAATCCGTATAACGCCCGCATCGACGAGAAGCAGCTTCCCCCAGCCCGCCAGGCCGTTGGGCCACGCCCACTCGAACCAGCGCAGATCGACCGCGAGGCCCAGAGTGAGCAGAACGAGGCCGTCTCTCCAGTTGCCGAGTTGTTCGGGATCGGCGTTTGCGGCCTGCTGCAACAACCAGGCAATCGCTACCGGCAGAGCGGCATAAAGCGCGCACCATTCCCAGGAAAACATCTGGCGCGGCCAGGAGATCAGCACGTAAGGGAGAGCGCAAAGTACGGGCAAAACGATGCGTACAGTCGAGGGCCAGCTGGCGCATACCCGCCCGACTCTCTCGCCGGCAAACCCGAAGATTCCGGCCGGGATAAGCTCCAGCACAAGAATCGCAATGGCTCCCGGCGTCGCATTCTGCATGGGCACATTCTATCGGGAAAAGTTGCCAGTGTTGGCCGTGCTCTAAACTCTTGAGTATGGCCAAGAACTGGAAGACGAGACTGATTCACTCGGACGCGAAGATTCCCGAAGGATTCCGGTCACTGTCGCCCGGAGTGCAACGCGCGTCGACGGTGTTGTTCATGAATGCGGCGTCGGTTAACGACGGCTGGGATCAATATGAAGTGGGATACACCTATGGACTTTATGGAACTCCGACCACGCTTGAGCTGGCAGCGCGCATTTGCGAGTTGGAGGGCGGGTTCCGCACATTGATCACTCCGGGCGGCCAGTGCGCCATTTCGGTGATCAATTTTGCATTTCTGCAAGCGGGGGATCACGTTTTGATACCGGAGAGTGTCTACACCCCGAGTCGCAAGTTTGCGGCGCATATTCTGCGTAAGTTCGGCGTGGAGGTTGGCTTCTATGCTCCGGAAGCGAGCGCCGGGATTCAGACTCTATTTCGCGCAAACACAAAGATGGTATGGTGCGAGAGTCCGGGGTCGATCACGCTGGAGGTGCAGGATGTGCCGGCTATCGCAGCGACAGCGCATGACGCTGGCGCAATGGTTGTGATGGATAACACTTGGTCGGCTGGCGTGTATTTTGACGCGTTTGCGCACGGCGTAGATGTGACCATGCAAGCGCTCACGAAATACGCCGGAGGCCACAGCGACTTATTGTTGGGATCGATCACTACGCGTGACGAGAGTGCGTGGCGGCGGCTGGGTGCTACACAGCAACTCGTGGGATGCGCAGCTTCTCCCGACGATTGCAGTCTGGCATTGCGCGGGCTGAAGACGCTGGCGGTTCGGCTGAAGGCGATTGAAGATGCGGCGCTGACTTTGGCGCGCTGGCTGAGTGAGCGTCCGGAGATTGAACGCGTGCTGCACCCAGCGCTTCCTCTTGCCCGGGCCATGAATTCTGGAAGCGCGACTTCACAGGATCGACTGGCGTGTTCTCGATTGTGTTCCAGCCGCGCTTCAGCAAGGCGCGGGTGCAGGGGTTCGTTGATCGGCTCGAACTGTTTGAGATCGGATACAGCTGGGCGGGAGTGACGAGCCTGGCGGTGGCCTATGATTTTCATTCCACACGCGGGCGCCCGGATTATGGGCATCGCATCGTGCGGCTGAATATCGGCCTGGAGGACGTAAACGATTTGAGGGAGGATCTTGGCCGGGCGCTCGACGGTTTAGCGGCCTGAGCTTGTGAGAGCGCTTGTGTGCGCGCGGAGAAGAAGCGGCCTAGCCGTTCGGGCTCGTACCTCGGTCGGGATTGGCCCGAGACGGGGCAAGCCCCGCCTCTAGAGTGGTAACGTCGAAAACCACCCGGTCTCCAAGTAGAAAGTTCAATAGCGAACAAGCCACAATGGCGACGCAGTTCGAAACGATGTAATTAATCTTCAGTTTGCCGACAAGCAGCCGCATCAACGCGAGATTGCCAAGAATAGAAACTGCGCCGTTGGTGGCGTTGAATTTGGCGAACCTGAACAGGGATTGCATAGGGTGGGCCGCCGGCCTGTCGGCCCACGTGAAACGCTCGTGCCACAGAAAATTGTGGATCACCGCGATCTCAACAGCCAGCGCAGTCGCCAGCAGATAATCCATTTTCAGCCAGGAACGAAAGACGGCCAAGGCTGCTAATTGCACTCCAACACCGATCCCTCCCACGGTGTTGAACTTTATCCAGCGAAGAAAAACTTGGTTCCTCCCGGAACTCGCGGCCGGAAGTTGAGAATTATCTGGCTTCATCGAATTCTCTCTTCGCGATAGAGCCGAATCGTATTCTTCAGGCTGGCAACGATCAGCATCAACAGCATTCCCGCGAGACCGATCGCCCCGCCAATATCGAACAACCGGAAGCGGTGGTGAATGACCCTCGCCCAGCGAAACAGGGCGAGGTTGCCAATAATTAGCAGAACGCGCAACTCGGTCGGACCGAAGTGCCACATCGAAAGATGGAATTCACCGAGCGTATAGGTCGCGAGATACGACTGGACCGAAAGCAGGAGAAAAGCTATCAGCAAGCCGATCGCGATCACGGGATGCATGTAGCCGGAAAGAGCGAGGCCTCCCATCATCGCAACGGCGCCGATGGAATCGATCATGTGGTCCACATAGAAGCCGTAACGCGGCCGCTGCTGCTGGCGGACGCGCGCCAGCGTTCCGTCCAGACTGTCGCCGAACCAATTCAGCGCAAGGCAAACAATTGCGCCCAGCAGCCAGCGGCGATCACGCGCTGCCAGGGCGTAGCAGACTCCTGTCGCGGTTTGGGCGGCAAACCCAAGCAGAGTCAGATGGTCGGAATTAATCCACGGCGGCATCCGCCCAGCCATCCAGATAAGAGCACGCTTCTCGGCGGCGGCCAGGAAACTTCCGTGAACGCGCTCCGCCTGCTGAAAGCCGGAGGGACGATGCTCGGGCAACGTCTTGGGATTCATCTGCCCTGGCGAGGACTGCCGATGAATATCACTCGCGGATTATGCTGGTCGAAAGCGGAGTGTGTCAAAGGCGCTTAAAAGAGCTGCGGAGAGTTCCTTCGTCGTAAAAACCGGCAATTGCCATTTCCGATTCCGGTCTCCCGATAACTCTCCATCCGCAAGCCGGATGGGTTACTCTGCGAAGGATGCGCCTGCTCCGCTTCTTCCGTCCATCGCACCAGCACACGGCGTTTTCCGCCACGCTGTTGTTGATGACGGCCATCATGCTCTCGCGCGTAATCGGGTACATCCGCGAAGCCTATATCGCATACGCCTTCGGCGCTGGCCAGCAGACCGATGCCTACGTCGCGGCATTCACCCTGCCGGACTGGCTTAACTACATCGTAGCCGGCGGCACGGCATCGATCACGTTCATCTCCATTTACACAAGGTTTGTCGCCGAAAAGCGCGAGCGTGAGGCGCAGAAAACTTTCTCCATCATTATTACTGTGATGACCACGGTGCTTGTCGCGGGCACCATTGTCGCCGAGATTTTCACGCCACAGTTTGCCGGGTGGATGTTCCACGGGTTCACACCCGAGCAGATGCAACTCTGCGTTCATCTCACGCGCATTCTGCTGCCGGCGCAAATCTTCTTTTATGTTGGAGGAGTGGTTTCGGCGGTCTTGCTCTCGCACCGGCTGTTTCTGCTGCCGGCTTTCGGACCGCTCATCTACAACGTCTTCATCATCGCCGGAGGAGTGATCGCCGGGCGCCAGATGGGCATCGCATCCCTCGCCTACGGGGCGCTGGCCGGCAGCATCGCCGGACCATTTCTTATCAACGCCATCGGAGCCGCCAAAATCGGCACCGGATATAGTCCTTCATTCGATTTGAAGAATCCGGCGTTTCGCGAGTGGGTAAGGCTCTCGATCCCGCTGATGCTTGGCGTTTCGCTCGTCACGGCTGACGATTGGATCCTCCGCTACTTCGCTTCCAGCGGAATCGGCGACATTGCGCGTCTCAACTATGCTAAGCGTCTCTTCGCCGTTCCCATCGCCATTCTTGGACAGGCCGCGGGGCAGGCGTCGCTGCCTTTTTTCTCGCGTCTTTTTGGGGAAAGAAAGTTCGACGAATTCGCCGCCACCGTCAATGCTTCGGTGTATCGCATCACGGCGGCTTCTCTGCTTGCGAGTGGATGGATGATGGCCATTGCCCTTCCGCTCATCGATCTCGTGTATCGCCGAGGACATTTCAGTTTTTCGGACTCCACATCGACCGCGGTTTATTTTTTCTGGTTTTCACTCTCGCTGGCTTTGTGGTCGAGTCAGGCGCTCTATGCCCGTGCCTTTTACGCCTCGGGCAACACGCTGACTCCGATGATCGCGACCAGCCTCATTACTCTAGCTTCGCTGCCCATTTACTCACAGCTGTTTCGGACGCTTTCTGTCACCGGACTGGCCATCGCGTCAGACATTGGCATTACCGCCAATGCCCTGGCCATCGCTCTGCTGCTGCATATTCGCGGCATGGTGCCGCTTGGCGGCCTGAACTGGAAAGAACTCGGCAAGTGCACGTTGGTGGGAGCGGTTTCCGGAGGATTGAGTTACGAAGTCATGCGCAGCGTCACGCTCGACGGGAGCCGCCGCGCCGATCTGCTGGCATTGGCACTCGCCTCCTTAACCTGGGGGGCCGCGGTGGCGGCGGGACTGTGGTTGCTGCGTTCGGAATTGCCCGCTGACCTGCGCCGGAGAAAACCGGCCACCCTGGTGGGCGTGGCGGAGGGCCAAACCGCAGAAACGATGGCCACGGGAAAAGAACCTTAGGCCGCCGCTTCGACCTGCACCGAGCGAAATTTCCAGTAGAGACGTGGCTTGCCACTTCTCTGTTGCCAGCGACGGCAGGAATAGGGGAAGACGCAACACGCCGCCTATCTACATCAACTTATCGCAAAAAGAAAACGGACCTCAAAAAAGGCCGGTTTCTGAAAATCATTTTCTGAAATCATTCCGCCGGCTGGCCAACCGCCAACAACGCCCAGCCAGGGACAATCGACAGGCCACGACCGACCGGTTCTACGCTCTCGCCGCAACGGCCGATTCGGTAGCCGAGGAAACGCTCTTTACCTCTTCTATCTTTGAATCGGTCTTCGCATCGGTCTTTCCAGTGGCACCCGCTTTGCGAATGTCGATGCCGCCCTTGAAGAAGGCACCATCTTCGATCGAGATGCGCGCCGCTACCACATCTCCGGTCAACGATCCGTCGCTGCGGATGTCCACCCGATCGCTGGCTGTCAGGTTGCCGCGCACCTTGCCGAGCACCACTATCTCACGCGCGCTGATGTTGGCCGCCACGACGCCGTTACGTCCGATGGTTACGCGGTTGCCGGAGAGATTAATCGAGCCCTCCACCCGCCCGTCGATATACAAAGACTCGGAGCCGGTGACCTCGCCCTTAATTACAAGAGACTTGCCAATCGTAGCCTGATCCGAAGTGGTCGTCGTGACCGGACGCGCCGCGGCTGGTGGCTCGCTGGCGGTCATCACCGGTACCGATGCTGTCGTCGCCGTGGACATGTTCGGGCGCTCCGGTTCAGCCGGCCGGCCGGGTGTTGCAGGTTGATTCGTGGGCTTCCACATTGTTGTCAAAATCCTTTCCTCATTAAGGGATTGTGAGACATCGCCGCATTTCGGCTGCCATTCAAATTGTACTCCTCAGTAAACGTGGCATGCTGTGGAAATCAAGACTTTATCAATGATTTTCATAGTTTCCCTTTTGATTCCTCATCGATTGCACCTGCGGACGCACTGGCAATCATGTAACCTCTGCCCGGTTTCGCGTAATTCTTCTATCGCCCCTCTCTTGCTGATGAATCCGCGAGATACGTCTCCGGATACTTCTTCGGACACGTCTTCAGATACTTCTTTCGGATACTATGGAACCGTAAGGGCGCACCCTACCGTGTCAGCCTTACGAGGAGCACATGGCTCAAACTCTAACTTCAACGACTTCAACTGCGGCCTCCCTGCGGCCTCAGCCGGGAGAATACGCTCCATATTATGAGAAATATGTAACCTTGATCCAAAGCAACGACATTGTGACAACGCTTGAAGACCAGCGTCGTCAGACGCTACTGCTGCTCTCGGGGCGAACCGAGGCCGACGGCGACCTGCGTTACGCGCCCGGCAAGTGGAGCGTGAAGGAAGTTCTCGGCCACATCAACGATACCGAGCGCATCATGAGCTATCGCGCGTTGCGGATTGCGCGCGCCGATGCTACGCCCATGGAAGGCTTCGAGCAAGACGACTACGTCCGAAACGGCCCGTTCGCGCAGCGTCCGCTCTCGGACTGGATCGAGGACTTCATCGCGGTTCGCCGCGCCACGGTTTCGCTGTTTCGCAATCTCGATGAAGCCGCGTGGACCCGCCGCGGCATCGCCAACAAGAACGAGATTACAGTGCGCGCGTTGGCCTACATCATTGCCGGACATGAAGTGCATCATCGGCGGATTCTGGAAGAGAATATTTGAAGTAGAGATTTTGTAATTTTGTAATCGGATAATTTTGCAATTTAAAAACCTTGCGGACTCAGTGCCGCTTCGGAAGGCACCGAGGAAATCCTTCAAATTACCCAATTACAAAATTACAAAATGGCTTTTCTCTCCGACTCCGCCATCCTTCGCCATATTTCGCGCCAGCCTAAGAAGATGGCGAGCCATAAGCAACTCTTGCGCGAACTTGGGGTGAAGGGCGAGGCGAGGCGCGAATTAACTGACCGGCTTTACGCGCTCGTGGCAAAGGGCGAATTGCTGCAAGCTGATTCCGATCGCTACGCTCTTCCGCAAGCAACCAAAGGACGCAACCTGCTGGTGGGGCGCCTGACCATGCACCGCGATGGCTTCGGCTTCGTGATTCCCGAAGTCACCTCGCTTGACGACAGTCTCAAAAGCCGCTTGGCTGGAGATGTGTTCATCCCTCCCCACGCCGTCGGATCTTCCATGCATGGCGACCGGGTGCTCGTTGAAGTTTCCGCGGTCCGCCCAGATGGACGCGCTGAAGGGCGCATCGTCCGTTCGCTTGCTCGGGCTCACCCGACCGTAGTCGGCATCTTCCATTACGGACGCCGCCATAACTATGTCAAGCCCATCGACCAAAAAGTGACGCAGGAGATCGTGATTCCTCCGGGGATGGAAAATCCCAAACTCTCGGGCGCGGAGGACGCAGAGAGCAACAATAAAGAGAGTAACAACAAAGAGGGAAGATCAAAAGAAAGGCACCGGGTCATTGGCAGCGAAGCCAAGGTCCACACCGACTGGCAGGATCTGGAAGGCCTGGTCGTTGATGTCGAGATCACCGACTGGCCCTCCGCCACGCAGAATCCGCGCGGACGTGTCATCGAAATTCTCGGCCAGGAAGATGATTTTGGAGTTGATGTCGAAATCATGATCCGCAAGTTTCACCTGCCTCATCGCTTTCCGCCTGAGGTGATCGAAGAAGCCCAGGCGATCCAATCCGACAACGAAAATATCATCCCCGAAAAATTATTGCGCCGCCGGCGCGACTACCGCGCGCTGCCTATCGTCACTATCGACGGAGAAACCGCTCGCGATTTCGACGATGCCGTCCACGTCCGCCAACTGGAGAATGGCAACTATGAACTCCAGGTTCACATCGCCGACGTGGCGCAATATGTAACTCCCAATTCGCCGCTCGATCAGGAAGCCCGCCTTCGCGGCACGAGCGTCTACTTTCCCGACCGCGCCGTGCCCATGCTGCCGCTGGAACTCTCCACCGACATTTGCAGCCTGCGCCCGCAGGTCGACCGCCTCGTGCTCTCGTGCACCATGGAAATCGACCACCAGGGCGAAATCGTCGGCTACGAAATTAACGAAGGCGTGATCCGCTCAGCAAACCGCATGACCTACACCGCAGTCAACGCCGTAATCGAAGGCGATGCCGCCGCGCGACAGGAATACGCTGGACAGGTTGAACATTTCGAGTGCATGCGCGATCTGGCGATGATCCTGAACCGCAAGCGCGAGCGGCGCGGATCGATTGATTTCGATCTGCCGGAGCCGGTCATCGAGTTCGACGAATTCGGAATGATGAAGAGCATTACGCGATCCGAGCGCAACGTCGCCCACCGGCTGATCGAAGAATTCATGCTCTCGGCCAACGAGTGCGTCGCCCACTATCTGGAAAATAAGCGTATTGCCTCGCTCTACCGCATCCACGAAAAGCCCGACGCCAAGCGCGTGTACGACTTCGAGGTGATTGCTGCCACCTTCGGATATTCGCTCGGAGTGGGTCCGCTGCCCATCCAGCGTATGCAGTTAAAAGCCGACCGGCGTGACGCGCGCGGCACGGGCAAGCGCGTGCGAGAAATCGAGGTGCCGAAGGAAGTCCACATCACCCCGCGCATGTATCAAAAACTTGCCGAGAAGGTCGCGGGCAAGCCCGAAGAAAGAATTCTCAGTTTCCTGATGTTGCGGTCGCTCAAACAGGCCCGCTATTTCGAAGAGAATCGCGGACACTTCGCTCTGGCCGCCACGACCTATACGCATTTCACTTCGCCGATACGGCGTTATCCCGATCTGATCGTGCATCGCATATTGAAAGATGTGCTGCGCGACTCGCCCGAGAAGATGGATGGAGAAGTTCCGGTGGGAACATCGCTATCGTTCCAGAAAGTGTGGAATCGGGGCTCGGCCCCGCTAGGACGGAGCGAAGCGCCATCACCACACGGGCAAACTGTGGGTCCGCCGCCTTCACCCTGGTCCAAGCGACGCGACCGCGATGCGCATCAACAGACGCTTGAACCTCTCGGCGGGCCGATCACGCTCGAAGAGCTTCACACTATCGCCGACGAATCGAGCCAATCCGAACGCCGCGCCGACGAGGCTGAACGCGGCCTGATGGAATGGAAAAAAGTGAAATTCATGGAGCGCCGCATCGGAGAAGATTTCGACGGCCTCATCATCAGCGTGACCAAATTCGGCTTCTTCGTGGAACTGACCGATCTTTTCGTCGAAGGCCTGGTGCCGCTCAATACCTTAATTGACGACCGCTACACCTACCACGAAGACGCGCGCCAGATCATCGGCCAGCGCTCGCGCAAAACCTACGGGATGGGCGACCGCGTACGCGTGCTGGTGGACCGGATCGATCCGGTGGAGAAGAAAATTCAGTTCGCGATGCTGGAAGAAGCGCCAAAGCCGCTGGGGAAAACACGGCGCAAGTAAATCTACAGTGAGCTACTATGTTCGCTGACCCTGGCCTAATCGGGAAGCAAAGCAGGTTCATTAAGATAATCCGGAGACGCAAGTGAACGCGCGCAATAACATCTCGCGGCTCTTTTGCCGTTTCTTTTCTCGACGAAGCGCCGTCGCCGCGCTGCTCGCGCTGATGCTCCTACCTATGCGGCCCGCATGGGCGGGCGCCGACAATCTCGAAAAGCAGCTCAAGTTCGACTATCTGGAGAAGGTGCTGACGCTTCGTCATTTCTACTCTGGCGATCATCTCAGCTTTAATTCCGACGGTACGCTCCAGGGGAACGCCCCGGTCGGCCCCTGGACGCTCGATGGGCAAATCGAAGTCGAAGACGTCCATTTGCACGGCGCGCAATTGCTGATCAAGGGCAGACGAATCCACCGGATCTTCGACAAACAGCACAACCCCGTGGACCAACTGAAGACCATCGACCATGGCGACAAGAAGCAAAGAGATTTGGAGAAGGAACTTCGGCGTCTGAAAGTTGGAATCGAGATCGAACTACCCAGCGAAACGTCCGACGAGAAAGAGGTCGCCTCAGCCATTCACGCCGTCTTTCTTGGCAATTCCCAATCGATGATGGACGTCGTACCCGCTTACTGGCAGGCGTATTTCGCAAAGCAGGAAGGCAAGCCGCGTCCCGCGCCTCCGGCAATCGGACCCGTGTATCTCGTCAAGCCAGGCAAGACTTCACCGCCCCACGTGCATTACCAACCTGACCCGGAATACTCGGAAGAAGCGCGGAAGGCGAAATTTCAGGGCACAGTCGTCCTCTACCTGATCGTCGACTCCTCCGGAACTCCCAGAGACTTACAGATCATGGTACCGGTAGGATTAGGCTTGGATGAAAAAGCCGTCGCGGCTGTAAGCACCTGGAAATTTGAACCCGGGCAAAAAGACGGCGAATCCGTGCCAGTCGCGATCAACGTCGAAGTGACGTTCCGCCTCTATTAGCTTCATAGCACCTATACTCATCGCCCGCCCTGTATAGAATTGAGTTGTACAGTGGAGCCATGACCATGCCAACACCAAGCGACCTGAAGCCCGAGCAGAATCCAGCCCAAGCGGCAGAGCATATAGCTAGCGCGCACGAGATTCTAAAGGAGCTGCAGCAGAAGGTCGGAACTCATCCGGAGATCGCCGAAGCCATCACCAAACTGGAAACAGCGCTCAATATATTGGCGATTAAGACCGGCGGCCTGCTCTAGCGAGCGAACGCTTTCCCACCGCATCGACCTGCTAGAATTCCATTTCACCACTCTTGGCGCCTGCCTAGGAAGTCAGCTTCATGTCCACCAACTTAAATTCCAGCGATCCCAGTCCCACTTTCCGCACCCGTGTAGTGCGCGAACCGCAGCGGGCGGTCTACGACCGCGACGCCGTCAACCAGATTCTCGATGAAGCTTTTGTCTGCCACGTCGGCTTTGCAGTCGATGGCCAGCCCTACGTTATCCCCACTTCCTACGGACGCAGCGGAGACGTGCTCTACATCCACGGCTCGGCCGCCAGCCGTATGCTGCGCAATCTCGATCAGGGTGTTCCGGTATGCGTCACGGTTACGCTGCTCGATGGATTGGTGCTGGCGCGCTCCGTCTTCAACCACTCAATGAACTACCGCTCGGTGGTAATTCTTGGCACGGCCACGCTGGTCGATGATCCGGCAGAAAAACTGGCGGCTCTGCGCGCACTGAGCGAGCACATCATTCCCCGGACGCTGGGACGATTCGCGACAGCCCAACGAAAAGGAATTGAAAGCCACGTCCGTTCTGCGCCTTCCCATCGACGAATTTTCAGCGAAAGTGCGAGTCGGGCCGCCGCTCGATGACGAGGAGGACTACGCGTTTCCGACGTGGGCTGGTGTGATTCCGTTGCAGATGACCGTGTGTGCCGCAATTCGCGACGAACGCTGCGAGCAGGAATTGCCGGCATTATTTGCAGAATTATTCCCGCAGGAAAAAGTCGTGATTGCGGCGGCCCGAGCTAGCCTGGCCAGGATTCAACCGGGGGTAGAAACCCGCCGAGCTTCGCTCGGTCCGGCAGGTGAGGGCACCTGCCGCTACGCGGGCACTTCGCGGTTCTGTCTACGGAAGCAATAGCAACTTTCCCGTAGTCTTTCGCGCTTCCAGATCGCGGTGCGCCTTCTGCGCTTCGGCCAGCGGATAGACGTGCTCGATTCGCAATTTGAGTTTGTTGTCGCGAATCATGGCGAAGACCGCTCCCGCACGCTGCTGCAACTCCTGCGAGGTTGCGATGTAATGATTCAGCGAGGGGCGCGTTAGAAAGAGCGACCCCTTCTGGGTTAGAACGAGCGGATCCAACGGCGCGACCGCACCGCTCGAACCTCCAAAGAGCACCATCATTCCGCGCGGACGCAGCAGGTTCAGCCCTTCTCAAAGGTCGTCTTGCCCACCGAATCATAGACCACGTCCACACCTTTGCCGCCTCCGCTTTCCGCGCCGAGCAGCCGTTTTGTCTCTGCCTCGAAATCCGATTGGGTGTAAAGAATCACGTCGTCGGCTCCCGCCGCGCGCGCCAGCGCGGCTTTTTCTTCCGTCGAAACCGTGCCAATTACCCGCACGCCAAGGTTGTGCGCCATCTGCACCAGCAGCAGCCCCACTCCGCCGGCCGCCGCGTGAATCAGAGCCGTCTCGCCCTTCTTCAGCGGATAGGTATCGTGGGATAAGTAGTGAGCCGTCATTCCCTGCAGCATGGCGGCGGCAGCTTCGCGCTCACCCACGCCCGCCGGAATCTTCACCAGACGATTGGCGGGCACCACCGCATACTCGGCATAGCTCCCGAGCACGGAGGAATACGCCACGGGATCGCCCACGGCCAAGTCGTGGACATCGGAGCCGACGGCTATGATCACCCCCGCCGCTTCCTGTCCCAGGACCAAAGGCAGCGGCGCTTTGTAACGCCCTTCGCGGTTATAGACGTCAATAAAGTTGACGCCCGCCGCTTTGATCTTTACCACCGCTTCGTGGGACTTCGCCTGCGGAGCCGGCAAGTCCACCAACTCCATGACTTCCGGGCCGCCTGTTCGGCTGATCTGTATAGCTTTCATAGATTTGCTTTCCTGTTTCCTCAGATGACCCGGGCACCTTGAAAGACTCGCCGCAAAAGGGACAACCACCGAGGGCACTAAGGATCACAAAGGAAAACTTTGGAGCCGGAATCCCTTCGACTTGCGCAGCCCTGCTGCGCACCTTATTCCATTGCCATCAACACCGCGCCTGCGGTAACATGCCGACCCAGTCCCCAAAGTAACGGGTCCATGGGTCTTCTGTAGCGTTGACCCAACGAATTTTGCGATAGTACCATCTCACACTAGAGAAGACTCTGCGTTGAGAACGCCGGTTTGATGCCTGTAAGTTCTCAGAAGCTATAAGTTCTTAAAACATGGGGTATTTTTCTCACGCTCATCGGGCCGTCCTAATCACTGCAGCGTTGTCCGCGAGTTTGGCGGCAACTGTTGGCTGCCAGAGTGCGCAGAAAGCTACTTTCATGCCGCCCCGGCAGGCGCAGGCGCCGACCCTTCTGGCAGGTGGCGCAGCGGCCAGCAGTCCGCCTGATCCACAACAGACGAAGGCCGACGCCACCGCTGAGCCTCAATCGACTGCGCAGGCGCCGCAGGCCCTCCAGGTCGATCCCGTCGCCGACCTGATCGCCGTAGTGGAAAAACAATACCAATCCGGGCAGGATAACTATCAGGCCGGCCACCTCGAAGCGGCCAAGCAGGATTTCGATTCCGCCTTCGACCAGTTGCTGGGTAGCGGATTCGATCTCCGCTCCGACGACCGTTTGGAGCGGGAACTGGACCGCATTCTGGACGGCATCAACGGCCTGGAGCTCGCCGCCCTGCAGCAGGGCGATGGTTTCGCCGAGCAGAAGTCGGAGCCGGCGCCGATCGACGAAGCCAACGAACTCACGCCTGCGGTCGATGAAAGCGTCAAGGCCAAGGCCGAAGCCGAGATTAAGTCGACCCATTCCGATTTGCCGCTGATGATGACCGACCAGGTCGCCGGCTTCATCAATTATTTCTCTACGCGCGGACGCGGTACGGTGGAACGGGCGCTGGCCCGCTCCGGCCGATATGAAGACATGATCCGGCAAATCCTGAAAGAAGAGGGAGTGCCGCAGGACCTGATCTATCTGGCGCAGGCCGAATCCGGATTTCACCCTCTGGCTGTTTCGCGCGCCGGCGCTCGCGGCATGTGGCAGTTCATGGGCAGCCGCGCCCAGGGCTACGGACTCGAGCGCAGCTGGTGGGTCGACGACCGTCAGGATCCGGAGAAAGCTACGCGCGCGGCGGCACATCACCTCAAAGATCTCTACGACGAGTTTGGCGACTGGTATCTGGCGATGGCGGCATACAACTCCGGCCCCGGAACAGTGCAAAGCGCCGTGAAGCGCACAGGCTACGCCGATTTCTGGGAACTCTACCGCCGCAACGTGCTGCCCAAGGAGACCCGCAACTACGTTCCCATCATTCTGGCCGTGACCATCATGGCCAAGAATCCCGCGCAATACGGCCTGGATTCGGTGGTGAAGGAGAAGCCCGTTCCCTACGACACCGTCAAGATCGACTATCCCATCGATCTGCGACTAGTGGCCGAGTGCGTCGACGCGACAGCCGAGCAGTTGCTGGATTTGAATCCGAGCCTGCTGCGCATGACCACTCCGAAGGTTACGGACCAAGCTCCGAGCGAGGTTGCGGCCCAAGTCAGAGGAGAAAATCGCGGGTTCGAACTGCACCTGCCCGCCGGATCCGCTGAGAAGTTTCAAACAAACGTCGCCGCGATTCCCGTCGACAAGCGCGTCTGGTGGCGTTATCACAAGGTTCAGGCCGGAGAATCGCTGGTTGCGATCGCCCGCACTTACCGCACGACGCCGCGGGCCATCGCCGAAGCCAATGGATTAGGCATCGGTTCAGGTGTGAGCTCGGGCAACGATCCGCTGGTGCCAGATGCTCGTCTCATTATTCCGATTGCGCCCGGCAGAGCGACCGACGCGAGCACCTATGCACGCGCCGCGACCCGTTATAAAGTGCGCAAAGGCGACACAGTGCAGTCTGTGGCGCAAAACTTTGGCGTCTCGGAGAAGATGGTTCGCGGTTGGAACCACCTTAAAGGAAACAGCTTCGCCGGAAGACGGGTCTTGTATATCCACCTGCCACTCACTCCAGGGGCCAGAGAGATTCAAGCCGAAAATAGGAAGCCAGCCGCAAGAAAGAGCGCCAGCCGCAGTTCAACTTCGAAGAGTTCAAACTTAGCGCCTCGCCGGGCCGCAACGAAAACCGCAGAGACCAGAGCCGCCGCTCATTCGTCCGGCGCTCACTCGGCCGCGGATCACCCAGCATTGACCCGTCACAGGGTTAAGCAAGGCGAGACGCTTTCTTCGATCGCCAGTTCATACAACACCACCGTTTCGGCGCTGAAGCACGACAACCGGAATATCGCAGCCCTGCGGCCGGGAATGATCCTCGTCATCCGCGACGTGCGGTAAAAAAGTGTGCTTAAAGACGTGCGCTGAAGCATGACCGCTCGAATCCCCGCCTCTAAATTATTGCCCCGCATGTAGAGTTGGTGCCTTCCGTAATCTTTCTTACCTCCGCTTTAGTGTTTACTCTCAGGCCATCCCGGTCTCTTATCGAAAGGCACTCCTCTATGTCCACTCCTGCGAACGGTGCACTAAATGCTACCGCCGCTCCGGCATCAGCCGCTCCGGCGCCTGCCTCTGCGCCCTTCTCGACTCCCGCCCTCCTAACGGCGATGCTGAAGACTTCGCCGAAGATCAGCGATCTCTTTTTTTCGCCCGGACGGCCGCCACTGGTCGAGATCAACGGGAAACTGTCTCCGGCCGGGACGACGCGGACCCTCACCATTGACGATACCCGCCACATCGCATCCGAACTCATCGGCCGAAACCAGCATGCTCTGGACAACCTGAAGGAACTCGGCTCCTGCGACGTGTCTTACAGTTTGCCGGGGGCCTTTCGCTTCCGGGTGAATGTCTTTATGCAGCGCGGTTCGTGCGCTGTGGTCATGCGCGTAATCCCGAGCAAAATCCCGGACTTTGAAACGCTTAAACTGCCTGCCGAATTGGCGAAGATTGTCGGACTGCGCAATGGCATCGTTCTGGTCACAGGGCCGACCGGCTCGGGCAAGTCTTCTACCTTGGCCGCGATCATCGACAAGATTAATAAAGAGCAGTTCTATCACGTGCTCACCATCGAAGACCCTATAGAGTTCCTGCATCTCCACAAAAACTGCTTAGTACATCAGCGAGAACTGCACGGCGATACGCCCAGTTTCGCGCTGGCCCTGAGAGCGGCGCTGCGGCAGGCTCCCAAGGTGATCCTGGTGGGCGAGATGCGCGACAAGGAGACGATCGAGATTGCGATGGAGGCGGCGGAAACCGGGCACCTGGTGCTCTCGACGCTGCACACGATCGACGCCTCAAAGACGGTGGAGAGGATCGTTGGCGTCTTCCCCATGGCCGAACAGAGCACGATCCGGAACCGGTTGGCGAAGAGCTTTCGCTACATCATCTCGCAGCGGCTGATTCCTCGTAAGGACCGCACGGGACGCGTAGCGGTGATGGAAGTATTAAAGTCCACGCTGCGCACCCGCGAATACGTTGAAAAAGGCGAGGTCGAGGGCAAGACCTTGCTCGACGCGATGCGCGTCGGCGAACAGGAAGGCATGCAGCATTTCGACGGCGATATTCAGAGACTGATCCGCGAGGGCGTCATCGACATGGATACGGGACTAGCCTACGCCACCAACGCCGGCAATCTGCAACTGGAGCTTTCCGATCTAGCATCCGCCGCGAAGGCTGACCCGCTGCTCGAAACCAGCGAGAAGTAGATCGACACAACAAAAAACCTCCGCATCGCCCTTCCCCGTGGCAACGCGGAGGATAAAGTGGAAACCGGAGTCTCGATGCCAAACCGTCGCGAGCCAACGGACCCACAGCCCTGTGTTGGTTCCACGCACACGCCGAGGGGGCAAGCAGTGAACCCAATCCAAGATGGCTTCCACCCTATACAACGAAAACGCAGGCAAAATCCCTTCATCCACGGTCAACAAAATTTTGAGGCAATCGTAGCGATGCCGTCCCGGCGCCCCCCGGCGACTATCATGCCGAGCCCAGGGACGGAGGACGCCCTGGGGAGCCGGCTACGATGCCGGCGCTGCTTCGGTGGCAAGCCACAAAATGATCGACTCGAAGGGATCTACGGCCGCAGCAGGTTTTTGGCGATAAACAGAACATTGGCCGGGCGTTCGGCCAGACGCCGCATGAAGTAGGGGTACCATTCGGTGCCGAAGGGGATGTAGACGCGCATGCCCCAGCCATCCTTTACCAGGCTCTGCTGCAGATCGCGGCGAATACCGTAGAGCATCTGGAATTCAAAGGCGTTGCGAGCGATGTTCTCGCGTATGGCGAAGGCCTTCGCTTCTTTAATAATGGCCTCGTCATGGGTCGCCAAACCGTGATAGATACCGCTTTTCATCAGAGTCTTCATCAGCTTCACATAGCTGGCATCGACCTCGGATTTCTGCTGGAAGGCTATGTCTTCAGGCTCTTTATAGGCTCCTTTGCAGAGGCGTATGCGAATGCGCTCGGAGAGCAGCCTTTCGATGTCGGCCTCGGCTCGGCGCATGTAGGCTTGGATCACCGCCCCCACACAGCCTTCGTTCCCTGGAACCCTGTGCAGTTCGTGAACAAAGTTGAGAGTGCGCTCGGTGTAGGGCGAGCCTTCCATATCGACGCGAACGAAGTTCCTGGGCGACATGCCGGCCGCTTTCCCGACCAGCCCGCGGACGATTTCATAGGCCATCGGCTGGTCCACGTCGAGGCCCATATGAGTGAGCTTGACGCTGACGTTCGCGTTAAGCTGCTTGGCGGCGATTTCATCGAGCAGATCGTAATAGAGCTGGGCGCTGGCGCGGGCTTCGTCGGCGTTGGTGACGTTCTCACCCAGATTATCAATGGTGGCGCTGATACCGCTCTGGTTCAAGGTGGCGGCGACGCGGATCGCGTCGGCAACCTGGGTGCCGGCGACGAAGCGGGCCGAGGTGCGCTGGCCAAGACTGGAACGTTCGGCAACCCCGCGCATCGAGCGGCTTTCGGAAAGGGCGATGAATGCCGCCCTTAGCATACGGCACCGGATTGTTGCGGGTTTGATCGATCCGAGTTAGGACTGCCGAAAACGTTCATTTAGAAGAATTGCGACAGGACAGTATTTTTTACCATAAATACAGGCATGTTGCAGGTGGGATAGCCGTTGCCTTGAGGAGCTCGCGTCGTGAGGCGGCACGATGTAAGTAGGCTCTACTGTGTCCCGGCGGTGCAGGTTGCACTGGGGCGATTTTCTTGACCATCGTTCGCGGCAAGCTTTCCCGAGCCGAATTCTAGCCTGGATTAACCCCGGTTTGCCCATTTAATCACGCGCTGGCGTCGCGTTCGTGGATCGATTGACTCTTGCGAATAGCTTCACTTAAGATGCGTGCTTCCACAATTCGATCTTCGATTCCACATTTCAAATCCAGGAAGTCACGTCAGAAGGAGTTTGGGATTGGCGGCACGAAGCTACGACATCATTACGGTGGGGGGCGGGATTGCCGCCTCCACATTGGCCAAAGCGATGGCCGAGCGAGGCGCCAAGGTCTTGGTGCTGGAGCGGGAAAAGCGATTTAAAGACCGTGTGCGCGGAGAAGCAGTTGTGTCGTGGGGTGTAGCCGAAGCGAATGAACTCGGAATCTGCGATCTACTCAAAGAAAAGTGCGCTCATGAAGTGCCTCACGTTGAAGGTGGCGCGGGGTTACGGGACCTGAGAGCGACCACGAAGCAACTGTTACCTCTACTTTCCTTTCCGCACCAGGTTATGCAGGAGACACTGCTGGCGGCTGCGGAAGAGGCGGGCGCGGAAGTACGGCGTGGAATTAGCGTTGAGAGCGTGGAGCCTGGCGTCGAACCTGCCGTGGTTGTTGATGGGCACGGCCATGAGCGGACCTCAGCCCGTCTGGTGATTGCCGCTGACGGCCGCGACTCTGCGGTAAGGAAATGGGCTGGTTTTCCGGTTTGCGAACTTGAAAACGACCTTTACATGGCCGGGGTGTTGCTAACAAACGTACACGCGTCCAGGGAGATTATGTACGCGGTGTTCAACCCGGAGATTGGCACATGGACCGGTCTGATTCCCCAGGCGGGCGATCAATCCCGGGCCTACTTTGTTTATCCGAAGACGATGGGCTACCGTCTGCAGGGTGAATCGATGCTCGGACTATTCATTCGTGAATCCGCAAGGGGTTATGCTCCGATGGCCGATTACATCGCCGAAGCGAAAAGTATTGGGCCCCTCGCCAGTTTTGATGCGAGCGACAAATGGGTGGAACACCCTTATCACGATGGCGTGGCGCTGGTCGGCGATGCCGCGGCCACCACCGACCCCACATATGGCCAAGGGCTTTCATTTGCGATGCAGGCGGCGCGAGTGCTGCGCGACGAACTTACGAACAATTCCGACTGGGACGCTGCGGGACACCGCTACGCGGAACAGCATCAGCGGAGTTTTCATGCATGCCACGTGGTAGAGGGATGGTACCGCAGACTTTTTCAGGATCCCTCACCAGAGGCGGCGGCGTTGCGGACGAGAGCCATGCCCCTGATTGCCGAGGATCCCACGCGCGTTCCCGATCATATCTTTAGCGGTCCGGGCTTGCCGGTAAACGAACAAGTGCGTGCGCGGTTGTTTGGCGAGTGCTGATTCGGTTCCCCCGCATGCTTCCCTTTGGCCGGGAATGGGCATGTTCGTGGCGACACGCGGCCCATTGCAGAAACCGCTAAGCTCCGGCATAATAATGTTTTGTCTTTACTTCGTTGCTTCTAACCCGCCGGACTCTTCCGGGCAAAGGATACTGAAGTCTGTGTTAATGATCCGACTGGCGCGCTTTGGCGCGCGCAAACAACCGTATTATCGCGTGGTGGTGATTGAAAAGGAGCGGGCTCGCAACGGCCGCCCGGTGGAAGTCGTGGGGACGTACAATCCCCGCACCAATCCGGCCACTTTTGACCTGAAGCGCGAGCGCATTGAGCACTGGGTTTCGAAAGGCGCCCAATGTTCGGATCGAGTCAAGAAGCTGCTGGCTCATCCCGCGCCAGCTGTGGCCGAATCGGTCGCCTAGCCTCAATACACTCGCCAATTAGGAGCAGCGGTTCCAATTCCGATTCCGGTTCCAATGATCGAGCCTAGCGTCAATCCGCGCGCCATGATCGAATACATCGCCAAGGCGATCGTAGAGGCCAAAGGCGAGGTCTTTGTCGACGAGTACGAAGATGGCGAAGAAACCGTTATCGAACTCGAAGTGGCCGAGACCGATTTGGGCAAGATTATCGGCCGCTCCGGCCGAGTGGCCCGCGCTTTGCGCAATGTGCTGAGCGCCGCCGGTTCGAAGCTGGATAAGCGTTACGCGCTCGAAATTGTCGAATAGACGGCGGCTCGACGAGCGCTGCGGCAGGAGATCTCCTAATCGCGGAACCGGACGCAAGCACGGATGTTCGGGTTAACGAGTGGATTACTCTGGCGGTTGTCATCAAGACGCAGGGACGGCGCGGAGAAGTAGCGGCGGAATTGCACACCGATGTTCCGGACCGTTTTCGGCGAGACATGCGGCTGTGGGCGCTTGCGAAAGACGGTCAGCGGCGCGGAGCTCGCGATCGAAGATCTCTGGCCGCATAAGAGTTTTCTGGTGCTGAAGTTTCTGGGCATTGATTCGATTTCCGATGCCGAGCCGCTGGTGGGCGCTGAGCTCCAGCTTCTGCGCAGTGAACGAGCCGAACTGGAGCCGGGCTGGACTTACCTGAGCGACCTGATTGGCTGCACGGTGTTTGATGGCCATCGTGAGATCGGCCGGATTGAAGATGTACAGTTCGGCGCGGGAGAAGCGCCCTTGCTGGTGGTTCGATCTGAGGCGCAGAAGGCGAAGCTGCCATACGAAATTCCTTTCGCCGAAGCTTATCTGGAAAAGCTGGATCTCGAGCGCAAGCAGGTTCGCATGAAGCTGCCAGAAGGATTGCTGGAAGTGAATGCGCCGCTTGTGAAAGAAGAGAAAGAAGGAGGTCGTTAGTCGATGGTCGTTCGCGAAGCATTTCGGGATCGAATTCGGTTGGGTTTGACTAACGACCAACGACGGACGACTAACGACTAGGCTTCGCGATGAAGATCGACATTCTGACGATCTTTCCCGACTTCTTTCGCGGACCTTTGGATTACGGCATTGTGCGCCGGGCCCGGGAAACGGGCCTGATAGAAATTCAGATTCACGATCTGCGGGCGTTTACGAAAGACAAGCACCGCACAGTGGACGACCGTCCGTTTGGCGGCGGCGAGGGCATGGTCCTGAAGCCGGAACCGATCTTTGAATGTTTGGAGTCGTTCGGCGATCTGGCGTCGCGTGAAGCGCGCTTGCGCAAGAGTGCAAAGCAGTCTGTGATTTTGCTTTCCGCGCAGGGACGCAGGCTCGACCAGACTGTCGCGGCAAATCTTTCGGTGCTGAATCGGATCGTCCTGATCTGCGGACGCTACGAAGGAGTGGACGAACGCATCAGCGAGCACCTTGCGGATCGCGAAGTTTCGATTGGCGATTATGTGCTGAGCGGCGGCGAACTGGGTGCGGCGGTGATTATGGATACGGTGACGCGGCTGATTCCGGGCGCGGTTGGCAATCAGAATTCGACTCGGCAGGAGTCGTTCACCGAGTCGTTCTCTGGATGTACGGAGATGACGGACGCGGGGCCAAGTTCGACTTGCGTTTCCGGCGGGTTGCTCGATTATCCGCATTACACGCGGCCGGCGGATTTTCGCGGCATGGCCGTGCCGGAAGTGCTGGTGAACGGCAACCATGAGCAGATTCGCAGTTGGCGGCGCAAGACGGCGTTGGCCAAAACATTGCGGAACCGTCCCGATTTGCTCGAACGGGCTGCGCTGACCGCGGAAGATCAAGAATTGCTGGCCCAGATTCGGATTGACCAGGTCAACCCGGAACCGGGCAAGAGCTGAGACGGGCAAACCCCGTCTCTAAAGAGGATTTGAATCAGGAAGGAAACTTTATGCGCAATCCGATTATCGAAAAATTGTTGGCGAAGTCGCGCCGCACAGACCTGCCGAAGTTTGGTCCGGGCGACACCATCAAGGTACTGGTCAAGATCAGAGAAGGCGAAAAAGAACGCCTGCAGGCTTTCGAGGGCGTGGTCATTGCCCGTTCGCGCGGAGCGCAGCCAAGCTTTACCGTCCGCAAAATCAGCTTCGGCCAGGGCGTGGAGCGTATTTTTCCCGTCGACTCCAAAGTCATCGACAAGATTGACGTTGTGCGCTCAGCCAAAGTGCGCCGCGCCAAGCTTTATTATTTGCGCGGATTGAAGGGCAAGGCAGCGCGCCTAAAAGAAGTCGAACAACAGTAAGCCGTGATTGTTGCGGTGATTCTAATTGTGTGGTGATTTCGTGTCGATTGTGTGGTGACGGGGCTCTGCCCCGTCCCAGTCGGGCCAAGCTCAGCCCCACAAAATCTCCTCTTGCGTGGCAGGACAGTCTTCGGCGAAGATGCTGAAAAGGTTCCGTGTCCAAGTCCACGCGCACATCGAAGACCTCGAAAGCAGACTCCATCTCCGCTTCCGCAGCCAAATTACGGCTGCTGAAACGGCTGCGCTGCACGCTCAAATTCGAAAAACGCGCCTGGGCTGCCGGCGCGCAGCTGGTGGCCGGAGTCGACGAGGTTGGCCGCGGATCGCTGTTCGGGCCGGTCGTCGCGGCCGCGGTGATTCTCGATCCGTCGTACCGCATTCGCGGATTGCGCGATTCGAAACTCTTGCCGGCGGAGCGCCGCGAAAAACTGGCCCCGCTGATTCGGCAGTATTCGATCGCATGGGCAGTTGCCGCCGTGGATTCCGCGCGCATCGATCAAATCAATATCTACCATGCTTCGCGCCTCGCCATGCTGCATGCTGTGCGGCAACTCGCGCCGGCTGCGGGATATCTTCTGGTCGATGCCATGAAACTCGATTGCGACCTTCCGCAGCAGCCAATCATTCACGGTGATGCGCTCTCTGCCTCAATCGCGGCCGCTTCCATACTGGCTAAAGTTGAACGGGACCGCATGATTTCCGCCTGGGACCCGGTCTTTCCCGTGTACGGCCTCGCCTCGAACAAGGGCTACTCCACGCCGAGGCACCTGGCGGCTCTGCGCGAACATGGACCCTCGCCGCTGCATCGGCAGTCATTTGCGCCGGTGTGGAATGCGCCGATTCCCCAGGAAGTTCTGGCCTTCATGTTGCAAGATAGCGATAGCGAAGCGATTCCGAATGACGAAGAAACCGCAGCCGCGGTTTCGGAAGCGTCATAACATATCGCCCATTCCGCAACAGAATTCGAATTGTCATCCTCTGCGAAGCGCAGGACCTGTTTTTTTCGCTCAGGATCACAAGCGGCGTTGCGCACGGCAAAGCAACGCGAACCTATCTAGCCTGATAAATTTCTGTCAGCAAATCCGGTTTTGATTCGTCGCGCACCAGATGCGGGTACTGCTCCCCGCCGTGGTAATCGAGTTTCACCACGCGAAAGTAATCCGTGTTTTCCACGATGAGTTCGATCGGCTCCGGGCCCGTCTTGGCGGCGCGAATCGCGTCGCGCCAGACCTCCGGCGAAAAGCGTCTGCCGTTCACAGCCACGACCTTCATTCCCGGTCCAATGCCGGCTTTGGCCGCGATCATGCCCTCGACCGTATCCTTAATAACGCCATCGCTTCCTAATAAAAGGCCCACAGAATAATGCGCATCGATGGCTTTTTCCTCCCAATCCTGCGCGCGATCCATGTCAGAAGAGTACTCGTCATAGACCAGCTTCCATCCGCTGGCCTCGATTCCTTCGAGCGGTGCTCCGGGACCGTGGTTCGTGAGGCGCTCCGTCCAGAAGCCGCGCCAGTCGTAGCGAGCCACCTGGTTGAGCGCGTTGGTAACATCATCGAAGGTATAGGTCTTGACCATCGGCGGACCGCTGGGAGGCCCATAAAAAAGCTTGCAGAAGTCGTCCATCGATTTCTTGCCCCTGGTCTGCTGCCGTATGATCACATCCACCCAAAGCCAGTTGAGAACGTCTTCATCGTAATAATCCACGGGGCGACGCCAGTCCTCCCACGCCTTGGGAGCCATTTGCATGCTGGGAACGCCATCGGCTGTATCCTGCAAATTGCGCCAGACGCGGCCCGAACGATGATCGAGGTCGGCCGCCATGTTGGCCAATTCATCGCGCGCCAGGGAGGGCGTCCGCTCGCCACTCCGGGCCGAGAGCATGTCTCCCAGGTACGAGGTGAGCCCCTCATAAACCCAGAGCAAATCGGTCTGCATCGGCACTTCGTAGTCTGGAGTTGTCAGATCGGCCGGACGCCGGTATTTTCCGTTCCACGAATGCACGTACTCGTGTGGCAAAAGGCCGGCGCTCCGTCTCCGTCCGCTCTCTTCGATCAGCGAACGCTCGTCGACTCGGCTGTCATTCGACTCATGATGCTCCAATCCAAAATGTGCGACGTGATCGCTCAGCGTCAGCAAAAAGTGGTAATCCCTGTAGTGGCGCGCGCCAAACAGAATCCCCGCTTGCTTCACCAGATTCCCGTAATGTTCCCAGACCTCCGGCGGAGCGTTGAGCGCGGCTGCGCTGTCGGCGGCAACGTCGATTTCCGTGGGCGGGCCTTCAGAGGCTGGCGTCAGCGCCACGGTTTTCAGGTATTCGCCGGTCAGCACGGGACCATCGACCAGCATGGTCAGCGAAACCGGCGCAAAATGGATGTCAGTTTCCTCTTGATTGGAAACATGGAGCGAGGTGCCAAACTTCCATCCGGCGGGCAGGCGCAGGCTGGCATTATAGGTAAGCTGGTCGGAAGTGTATCCGGCGGGATAAAGCAAAAGCGTGTTCCAGTTAACAATGTATAGCTTCTCAGTCGCAGCCATGGCGGAACTGAATCCAGGCTCGGGCGATGTGGGAGAAGCGTAATCCAGGCTCGCGCTGACCTCGCTTGCGCCCTCGGGGACCTCAACGTGAAAGGTGTAGCCGTCGAGCAGATCGCGTCGCCATGGCAGCGTTTGCCGTTCGCCGTGAATTTCAGCCCAGTCAGATCGATGATCGGGCCCGTCGGGCCATGCTCGCCGGGAATCCATTTTGGATAGTAGAGCGTGAGCGTCCCGGGCTTTGCCGGGATTTGCATTTGCGCGTGGATCATCTTGCGCGGAGCGTCCGACGCGTTCACGGAAAGCGTTACGGTAGGAGCATTCTGCCCAAAGATTGAAAACGACAATAGGAAAACGAATGCCAGACCGAGAATTCCTTACTCCTCGCTTTCCTACTCCACGATTTCTCTGCTCCACGATCGCCAAAGTGAGACCATAACCCTCCAGATTTCGTGACACCGCGATTGACATGAAGATCTGAATAAAGCCGAAGGTTAATATATCGCGCCGGCGGTCGTTAAGCTGCGCAGAGACCTTCACCACCCGGTGCACGAAGGTACACCAGGTGAAATCTCGCGGCGCCGGCCGTCCACAGGCGTTGACTGACTCGCCTGCTATCATCTCCGACGTGGCGGTTCGCGGAAGATTCATAACCTTCGAAGGTCTCGACGGCAGCGGCAAGAGCACGCAGCTGGAAAAGTTGGCGCGCGCGCTGCGTGCGCATGGGCTGTCTGTCACGGTTACGCGGGAACCGGGCGGCACTGCCGCGGGCGAAAAGATTCGCGAGGTGCTGCTGCATTCGGCGACGGCAGGCCTTTCTTCGTATACGGAAATGGCGCTCATGTTTGCCTCTCGCGCCCAGCACATTCATGAGGTGATTCTGCCCGCGCTCGCCGAGGGGCGCATCGTGCTCTGCGACCGTTTTACAGATTCGACCGAAGCCTACCAGGGTGGAGGGCGCAAGCTAGGCTCGAAGGCGGTGCTACAGTTGCACGAGATTTTGTGCGGCAACCTGCAACCCGACCTCACGATTCTCCTCGACAACGAGGTGGCTTTCAGCGTCGAGCGAGCGCGGCGGCGTAATCGAAAACACAAAGGCCGGCGTTCAGAAAAAGGCTCGGAAAAAGGCTCGGAAAAAACAACCGACAGAGATGAGAATCGTTTTGAGCAGGAAAATCGGGCATTTTTCGGACGCGTACGCCATGCCTATTTGGCCATCGCGAACCGGGAACCGCAGCGCGTCCATGTTATCAACGCCCGCGGTACGCCGGGCGACACGCATGCCGCTATTATGGAAGTGGTAAGAAAAAAACTGAAGGTGTAGGGCTGCATAGACGCTTTGCCGGCAGCGCGTCGGTTGATCGAATTGTTTTTTGGGAACCGTTGGGGTTCGATCCTTAGCTGCGCGTAATAAAGCAAAAGCCCCACCGTAGGGCGGGGCTTTGCAGTGCTGGATGAAGAATCAGCAGCCCATCAGTTTGCGACGGAACAATCCCGCGATACCGACTATGCCTGTTCCCAGAAGACTCAGGGTTCCGGGCTCCGGCACAGCAACTTGAGTGTTTCCGATGGTGATGTGCCCCGTGCCGCTGGCTGCCTGCCGAGAGTTCAAGAATGTGATGTCCTCAGTCGCTTTTAAGTTGACTATGTTGCCGTTCCAAAGCACGCCTTTTATTTCGCCGGTGAGCGCGTAGGTATCCTTTGGTCCGACTTTACTGATCAGAGTCCAATCGATGGGACCAACGAAACTTCCGCTGAAGAGTGTGGTCTTGTGATAGGGAGAGGACCCGCCGATAGCGGCCATCCATTTACCCATGCCGGTTACGGTAAAAGTCGACCCCGTCGATGAAAACACTCCACCGCCGGAAATGGAACCGCTCTCCAACGCGCCGGTTGAGAAGCTCACAAAACCCAGTGTGCTCTTGGAAGGAGCTATGGAACTATAGAAGTTAGTCAGCGGCGATTTGCTCGAAGTGAGGATGGACGAGCCAATCGTTCCCAAACCTCCAGTTCCCGCCATGTTCGAAATCGCAATGGTGCCAATCTGGTTGATCGTGACGATCTCGTCCGCCCACGCACCCATAGATACCAACGCCACCAACGCAACGACTGCAAGAATTCGCCTCATCATTTCCTCCAAATCATATTTTCGGAAGGATACTCTAACGTAAAACACTTAGGAGTATCAAGGTTTGTGTAAGGTTGCCTGTGGATTCGAAGTACTCGCTGTTTCTCAGGGATCTTACGAATTAATCCCTATGGACTACCATTGTCTGGCAATCATTTACCGCGCTCGCTTACAAGAAGTGCAAATTCTTGCGCGCCTCTGTGCCGGGGCGGAGTTGTGACTGACGGATAGAACGAGCAAAGTCGTGTTTAGTGCGCCGGCGCACATCGTCAGTCGGAAAATAATGTGTCGTGAATCCGTGAATCCAACGCAACTCCGGCCATCTCTTTCCGATGCTCAGATTCGGGTTGACTTGGCGGCCTGGCGAGTCGAACTAGCCAGCCGCCATTTTTATAGCGAGCGCAGAAAATTCAGAATGTCCTGAATCTGCGATGGGCTCAGCGTTTTGAAGTTGCGGATTACGGCGTCGGCCTCGGATCCGCAACTCTGTTCGGCTTCGGACCAGCGGGCACGTTGAGTTTGGCAGTTGCTGCGGTCGCCATGCTCTGTGATCGTCTGCAACAGGTCGGCCGTTCGTCCATCATGCAGGAAGAACAGACGCTGGCCGATGCCCCATAACGGAGCGGTGCGGAACTGGTCGGGCCCCGCCACGCCTTGATTGATGCCGTCTGCCAGACCCGAGCCCATGTGGTGGAGCGCGAAATCCGAATACGGCTGGTAAGTGACTCCTCCCATGCCGGTGTAGGCGGAGGGCCCCGCCGTCAGCGAAGGCGAATGGCACAGAGCGCATCCAATGCTGTTAAACAGATTTGAGCCGTTGATGGTGGATGCGGTTGGCGGCGCGGGTGCCGCCGGCGCCGAGAGCCGCATAAACACAGCGAAATTGATAACATCGGATGACATCTCCGACACGGTGCCTAAAGTCGTATTGAAGTTCGGGCTGTTCGAATTGCCGTTCAGCATGTTGCTGTAATCTTCGGGCGTAGAGTTGAAGACGCAACCGGGCACGGCGCTGCGTTCGTTGGGAAATAGTTCGGTAGCGACGCCCTGCTCGACGTTATAAGCTTCGCCGGCGAACATTAACAGCGACTTATTCTGCGCCTTCCAGCCAAAACGCGTGATCGTGCCGTCGTTGCCGCTGGTATTGAAAGTGCCGCCGATACCAAGCCGCGACCGCGCGTTTTGCGTAGCCGCCAGATTCGCCCGCAACGTGGAGTCGGGGGTGTTTTCAACCAGGCCCAATCCGAACAGTGGAGTCGGAATGCGGAAAATCACGTTGTTAGCGGCAAGCTGCTGGGCGAAATTCGGCTGCGCCAGCGTGCAGCCAGGAGCGTCGGTGCGTCCGGCAATCGTGTATAAGCCGTGAACGCCGCCATCGAGCGAGCCGTCAGCGTTGCGGATAAAGCGTGCCTCGCGCACCGGGCCATTGGCGGTGATGAATGCGGGCACGGTGTTGGTGGCTCCGTCAAGCGCGGCGAGCGCCACCTGCGGATTCGGAACCGGATTCTGCGGACTCAACAACCCCTGACTGCTGCCGCCGAGTAACGGTTGCGCGTGGCACATGGCGCAGCTATTGCCGTTGAAGGTTGGCCCCAGGCCGCTGCCCGCCTCGATCGTTCCTGAGACGGAATCGACCTCCTGGAAGCGCAGAAAAGCCTGGCTGAAGAAAGCTTGCTCATTGGCGTTGAGTGTGGGATAAGGGCCGCCCGCAGTTGCGGGTCCCGGCCGCGGGCCCGGATCGTGCTGCGCCCATGCTGCGATTGAAATCCAAATCGTAAAAAGCAAAGCTACGCTGGCTGCATTCCATCTCTTCATTTTTGGACACTCCTTGTTGGGCACTGCTTGTTGAATACCGATTGCTGAACGCCGATGGGCTGGCCAGACACACTACGGCTCATGCTCACTGGTTGAGAGACGACGGCGAGACAATGGCGAGACGACAGCGACGTGCGTGATGCTCGGCCGAGCACAGGCCGGCCAGCGATCGTCTGGCCGCCGCCTGTTCGTGCGAGGATGTTATGCCTGGGGCCTGACGGCCCGAGGCTGGAAACCTCCGCTAACCACTCGGAGATTTATGAGCATTGATTGGCAATCGTTGATTGGCAATCTACGTTTGAAGCCGCGGGCGGTCAACGTGCCCTTAGTGCACCGAGCACACGCGGCAGGGACACACCAGGACATCGTTCGGAACGCAACTAGCGGGATGTCCGGATTCCCGAATTGGGACGCTGCTCCAGAACAACATCTCGCGCGATTAGAATAATCTCCCGCCCCCCGAACATTCCCAGACGGTTGACGGAAGCGGCTGCAACTGTTTGAATAGAACGCGTTGGGCGCTTAACTCAGCGGTAGAGTGCCATCCTCACACGGTGGAAGTCGTAGGTTCAAATCCTACAGCGCCCACCATCTCATTAGTGTCCGTTCTGTTACCTATGTCTCGGAACGGACAGTCTCTGCTAACTCACGCAGACGGCGAGAGCTCCCGATCAATTTTATAGTCTTCAAGTGCAGCACTCTGCCCGGTTTTTGCGGACATAAGATACCGCGGCCGGCGAAAATCTCATCGAAACATGGATCCACCAGCAGCGACTGGCACGACGTGGGCCATAGTTTTGCGGTGTCAGTCAAGAATAGCGGAAAACGCTGGGCGTTAGAATTAACTGGCGGCTGAGTTTGACGGTCAGCGATCATGCCATTGGCGGCTAGCGTTTTTCGACGATTGAGCAGTCGCTCGCTCAAGCTTCCATTGATTTTCCAGAATTGCCTTCTTAAAATGTCTCCGCCGTTATGCTGCCCAGGCTGCGGAATTTCGAGTTATCATTTGAGCCAGTTGGGGCTTCCACAATCTGATTGCAAGGTGAAATATCTAAGAAGAATCGGGGGTAAAGAAATGGCCATCGACTTGGGGCGGACACGTGAGGGAGGCGACGACTCCATACGCTTGCAGCCCATGGAGCGCTTAAAGGTATATTTATTCGCGGCTACAGTATTGTTTGCATCGTTTGGAATGGGGGAAGCAGTCTATCGGCTCTTATTTGCGGAGTTTGACGGCGCTACCGATCGCATTCCTATTGAAGTCCTGTTTGGATTGGTGTTCGCATGGCTCGGCGCCAAGTTCGTCGGCGACATCTACAGGAATCGCAAGGAGAGAAGCGCGCGACTCAACTTTATCTGGGCTCGCAGCCACAGAATTCGAGGCGCCGTTGAAGGAATAACTCCGGTGGGCCATCCCTTGAAAAACCAGCAATCGATCCGAGTGATCCGCGAGGAGGTCGACAGGATCGAGTGGGCACTTAAGGAAATCTTGCCCAGCTAAAATTTGATATTCAAAATCGCGACTATATCGAGATCAGTGGATCACGACAGCTGGTTGATTTCCAGTGCCCCAGACATCTGCCGGCGGAGTCATCGTGGAGGGCAGCGTTCCGGCGGTGGAAGCTCCCGCCGAGGCGTTGATGGCAAAGCTGATGTAAGTAGTCGAGGCCGCGATCGCCGCACAAGCGCTTGCGCAATTCGTGGTCATCGCCAAATAATACCGGCCCGCCGCCAGACTGGTCGATCCTTGAATCCACGCTAAGGTCTCGAAGGCCTTGGCCGGTGCGAATGTGGTTCCTGGAGTTGGCCCAATGTTCGCCAGGAGATTTCCCGAGTTGTCGAAGATGCCGACGTCGTAGGTGTTTGCCGTGTTATCGGCGGTGGTTACGTCGTAGGTTATTTGGGTAGTAGTCACGTTATACGGCAAAAGAATTCCCCAAAGCTTGGTCAGATTCTTGGTGGCAGCTTGAACCCCTCCGGTATGCTCGCCGCCGGTTACGAAGAACGGCAAAGTGAGGGCGCTTCCGCCACCGGTCGCGGAAATCGTGACTGAGCCTGGGCTGTTCGTAATATTGATGTTCGGGCCCGCCGTGAGTGTGGCGAGCACGGGAGCGTTGCCAGTGGATCCAATCAAGATTTGGCCGTTAGTGGGCGCGGCCG
Source organism: uncultured Acidobacteriaceae bacterium (assembly GCA_963810955.1). GTDB lineage: Bacteria > Acidobacteriota > Terriglobia > Terriglobales > Acidobacteriaceae > Acidiflorens. Next base: position 93,264 of record CAWEPW010000010.1, read on the forward strand.
TCGAAACTACATTCGTAGGATTCGAAAAGTACGCGATGCCATCCGTGGATCCCGACAAATTGCTGGCGAGCGTGACGGTGCCGCCCAGAGCCACGGTACCGCCTCCGGACAATCCCGATCCCGCGGTGATGGTGACGGAATGATTGGCGAGCATGGCGTTCGTCACCCCAGCGGCGGGGATGCTGATTGTGCCGCTGGAAGTGATCGGTCCACCGGTGAGGCCCGCGCCCGTGTTGATGCTGGTGACTGTTCCGCTGCCCCCGCCTGCGCCTCCACTGCCAAAGGTTTGCCCAGGCGCGAAGGTGATCAGGCCATTGCTGGCGATCGAGAGGCCGGTTTCCGCCGGGGCGGCTCCGTTGGCGCCAAATAACAAATTTAAAGAGCCCGAGGGATTGGAGGAATCATTTCCCGTCGGCTCGGCCTGCCAGCGGAAGTCTTGCATTATCGGCGCCGAGTTCGTGCTGCTGAATGAGGAGGCTTGCAGATCGAGCGCGTTCGAGTTGTAGCCTTGTGTGGCTGTGGCCGCACCGGTGCCGGGCAACAGGGCTCCGGCTTCTGATACCGTGCCGGTGAAAGTGCCCGTAGTGGACGCCAGCCCGGCGGTGAACGCCGCGGTAGTACCGGTCAACCCGCTGGTGAAAGTGGCCGTGGTTCCGGTGAGCGCACCAGTGAGCGTGCCTCCTGCGAGTTGCAGGTAGCGCTTATCGGTGAAGGTGGTATTCAGGCTGAGGGTGCCACTTCCAGTGATCGGACCTCCCGTGAGTCCGGTTCCGGTCGCAACGCTGGTTACGGTGCCTCCCGAACCGGGAGAACTGTTAGTCAGCGTGATTGTGCCGCCTAAGGCAACCGTGCCGCCTCCAGATAATCCCGATCCCGCAGTGACGGTGATGGAAGGATTGGCGAGCATCGCATTCGTTACGCCAGCAGAGGGAATGCTGATCGTGCCGGTGCCGGTAATCGGTCCGCCGGTTAGCCCCGCGCCTGTATTGACGCTTGTGACTGTTCCGCTCTGCCTCCGCCTCCGCCTCCACTGCCAAACGTTTGCCCCGGAGCGAAAGTGATCAAACCATTGCTCGCGATCGAGAGGCCCGTCTCTGCCGGCGAAGTTCCGTTCGCCGCGAACAACAGATTTAGCGAGCCGGAGGGATTCGATGAATCATTCCCCGTCGGCTCCGCCTGCCAGCGGAAGTCTTGCGTCACGGGCGCCGAGGTTGCGCTGCTGAACGAAGAGGCTTGCAGATCGAACGCGTTCGAGTTGTAGCCCTGTTTGGCGGTTGCCGTACCCGTGCCGGGCAACAGGGCTCCTGCCGCTGATACTGTGCTGGCTGAACGCTCCTGTCGTTGCTGCCAGGCCACCGATGAAAGCGGCCGTAGTGCCGGTGAGTGCGCCCGTCAGCGTGCCTCCAGCTAGTTGCAGGTAACGCTTATCGGTAAAAGTCGTATTCAGACTGAGGGTGCCGGTGGAGGTGATCGGACCTCCGGTAAGGCCGGTTCCGGTCGCGACGCTGGTTACAGTACCCCCTGAACTGGGAGAGCTGTTGGTCAGCGTGATGGTGCCGCCCAAGGCCACCGTGCCACCTCCGGATAATCCCGATCCCGCGGTTACGGTAACGGATGGATTGGCAAGCATCGCGTTCGTTACTCCTGCGGAGGGAATGCTGATCGTGCCGCTGCCGGTGATCGGGCCTCCGGTCAGGCCCGCGCCCGTAGCGATGCTGGTCACCGTTCCACTGCCGCCTCCTGCGCCCGGAAATGTCTGACCGGCGGCGAATGTCACGACTCCATTGCTTGCAATCGAGAAGCCGGTCTCCGCGGGTGAAGTTCCGTTCGATCCGAAGAGCAGGTTTAAAGAGCCAGATGGGGTTGTTGTGTCGTTGCCGGTCGGCTCCGCTTGCCAGCGGAAATCCTGCGTTACGGCCTTTGCGGTTGAGCTGCTGAACGAGGAGGTTTGCAGATCGAATGGGTTGGAGATGAATCCTTTGCCGGCCGTTGCCGTGCCCGTACCTGGCAACACGGCCCCTGCCTCGGTCACCTGGCCAATAAATGCTCCCGTTGTGCCTGCCAATCCGCCGGTAAGCGTGCCTCCGGCCAGCTGCAGGTAACGCGTATCGGTGTAACTCGTATTCAGGCTGAGTGTGCCGCTGCCGGTGATCGGGCCGCCGCTGAGTCCGGTTCCGCTCGCGACGCTGGTTACAGTGCCTCCCGAACTCGGAGACGCGTTGGTAAGCGTGATCGTGCCACCCAGAGCTACAGCGCCGCCGCCAGAGAGGCCGGGTCCGGCTGTGACCGTGATCGAATTGTTGGCGAGCATCGCATTGGTTACGCCGGCCGATGGAATGCTGATTGTGCCACTCGATGTGATCGGTCCGCCCGTCAGGCCAGCGCCCGTCGCAACGCTGCTGACCGTCCCACTGCCGCCCACACCGGGAAAGGTTTGGCCCGCGGCGAAAGTCACGACGCCATTGCTGGCGATGGAGAAACCGGTCTCCGCAGGCGAAGTTCCATTCGATCCGAAGAGCAGGTTTAACGATCCTGACGGACTTGCCGTATCGTTGCCGGTAGGCTCCGCCTGCCAGCGGAAATCTTGCGCGACCGCTTTCGAGGTCGAGCTGCTGAACGACGACGTCTGCAGATCAAACGGGTTGGAGATGAATCCTTTGCTGGCCGTAGCGGTGCCAGTACCTGGCAATAGCGCTCCTGCGGCCGATAATGTGCTGCTGAACGTGCCGCTGGTGAAAGCGGCAGTAGTGCCGGTGAGTCCTCCGGTCAGGGTGCCCCCGGTGAGCTGCAGATAACGCGCATCGGTGTAGCTGGTATTCAGGCTGAGCGTGCCGCTGCCGGTGATCGGACCGCCGCTCAGTCCGGTTCCGCTGGCTACGCTGATCACGGTTCCTCCGGAACTGGGAGAAGCGTTCGTGAGTGTCACTGTTCCGCCCAGGGCCACAGTTCCGCCTCCGGACAAACCTGATCCGGCCGTGACCGTGATCGAATTATTGGCGAGCATCGCGTTGGTTACGCCAGCCGATGGAATGCTGATTGTGCCGCTAGTAGTGATGGGCCCACCCGTCAAACCCGCGCCGGTAGCGAGGCTGGTCACCGTCCCGTTGCCGCCGACCCCAGGAAAGGTCTGCCCAGGGGCAAAGGAAATGATGCCCTTGTTATTGACGCTCACGCCGGTCTCGCTTACCGATCCGGTAACGCCGAATAACAGATTCATAGTTGCCGAGGTGGCCACGGAATTATTGCCGATCGGCTCAGCCTGCCATTCGAAGATGTAAGGCACCGCTCTCGATAACGTCGTGTTATAGGCTGAGGCTTCGATCACGAGCGGGTTGGAATTGAAAGCCGTCGTTGTCGTGGCCGTACTAACGGGCGGCAACGTCAGCGTGCCTCGAACGAAAGCCGACCCCGAAACATCGAGAGTGGCGGCTGGCGCCGTGTTGCCGATTCCTACGTTGCCTCCGGATTCGAAGATGGCCGAATTTTCGATGTTGCAGGCGGTCGTGAACTTGGCGAGTTGATTGACCGTGGCAGTTCCATCGCTGGTAAGACCTGAACAGGCTGTTTGCGGTGTCGGGTTTAACAGGATTCCGCCCGAGCCAGCCGCCAGAACTTGCGCACCGGATTGCGCATTCGCAGCAAGCGCCGCAACGCTCGATACCGGCTGTGCCGGGGCATTTTGACCGTCGGCGAGAACATACGCCGAGGCCGGCCTACCTCCCAGTAGTTCGGAGTCTGCGGCCTTCAGCGCATAAGCCACGCTCAGCAACAGGATGCGGGGCTGTTCCGCTAGTCCCTCGGGGCGAATGCCCAGCCATCGCGCCTCACTGGCCGAGAAAATCTCCAGCGGCAGGCCCGCCTCGCTCGTGACCCCTAGCAGAGCGCTGAAATGGCCATTGGCGTCGACATGCAGGTTCTGGACTTCTTGCCAGACCGCGGATTGGCCACTCTGGTCCTGATAAAGGGTAAACGTAAGGTCAAGGTTGCCGGCTGATGGCTTCCCCGCCTCATCGTGCACCGTTCCGTTGATCCGGATCAACCGGGGCACAGTCGCAGCCGTCTGCGCTTCTACTTGCGCCAATGCAAACGCGCCCAGCATCAGGCACGCTGAGAAGACATATGTTGCAATGCAGACAAACCTGGAAACTCGAGCCAACCCCACACCCACCTCCTGCTAAAGCCGGTCGGGGGAGGCTTACAACGGCCCGCGTGCAGAACCCTTCGAAACCTTCCTTACTTAGTCCCCGCGTGAGGCTTAATCTGGGTCCGATCAGCCGCCATAATATAGGGCGTACCTTCCGCCTCCGCGATCTTGCCGGTTACGCATAGGTTTTTACCCTGGTAGGCGGCAATCGCCTCCTGCGGTCCGGCGGGCTGTTCGCCGAAGGTTACGAAGTAGAACACGGGATTCGGTTCCGGCTGATCGATATCGAAACTCACCGGCTTGCCGCGTCCGGCGATTCCATACCTTCCAACCTTCGAGTCGACCACCTTGCCGCATATGGTCACCGTTTCGCCAACATGGTTCTTGGCCTCGGCGGGAGCGACGCGCGGTGGGGCCGCGCTTTGAGCAAAGGCGAAAAACGACAGGCCCGTCATACAAAACAACGCAATAACGTTTCTGATTGTCGTCATAGGTCTCCTAATTCAGTAATTCGGCGTGAGCCGGCCCAACATTGAAGCGTAATCGCGAACCAACTGCGGATCGGTGTCGGCAGTTCAGAACGCTTTCAAAATAGCTTAGTCTGCTTGCGTCGAAAAATGGAAGAGACGAAGAGAGAACTCTTTGTCTTCATCCAAGCGCCGCATGAGCGGCGGGGGAGGGGGGAGGGCAACTTAAGTTTGAAACAAAAACTTCACTTCTTCTCGACACCATCTTTCGCGGGCACCAACAAAGCGGAGCTCTGCTTCTTGGCGGAATTCGCCTGCGCCAGCGCCAGCGTCACCGTTTCCCGCAGCTTGTCGTATCCAATGGAACCGGTCATGAAGTGATTATTGATGAAGAAGCTCGGGGTGCCGCTTAATCCAAGCTTTAAGGCTTCATCGCCGTCCTTCTTCACAACGGCAGTCTGCGCTCCGGAGTCGAGGCACTTGTCGAAACGGTCGCCGTCGAGTTTCAGGGCGCGTGCTTCCTGCTTCAGTTCGGTAGTATGCAGCTTCTTGTTCTCAAACAAAGAATCGTGATATTCCCAGAATTTGCCCTGCTCGCCGGCGCAGCGCGCGGCTTCCGCAGCCCGTTGCGCGAACTGGTGCATGGGAAGAGGAAAATCCTTGTAGACCAACGACACCTGATCTCCGAATTGTTCCCGCAGCTTTTTCAGATCGTCATTCACCTTTTGGCAATAAGGGCACTCATAGTCGGCAAATTCGACGATCTGGACCGGAGCGTTTTCAGAACCAATGCGCGGCTCGCTGGCCACTTCAGCTTTGGCACTGGGCTGACTCAGTTCAACCACCACGCCATATTGCGCTCGCAGTTCCTCGATATAGGCTTTTTGAGCTTTCTTGGCGCGAATCTGGTGCACCGTAGAAATGATATTGGGCCGCGCCGTCTCATAGGTGTCTTCAGTTTGCACGCCTTCGAAGTAGAACCGGAGTTCGTCCTCTGTCGGCTGTGGAATCTTGCTCTCAACGTGGCGCTTGAACAATTCGTCGAGAGTCACGCCTTCCTTCTTGGCTTGCATTTCGAGTAACTGATTATCGATGTACTGCTCGAGGGCGTCACGCTCGGCAAGGTAGTACTTGTACTTTGCCTGAAGCAGTTTCGAGCCTTCTTTCTGATCGAGTTCATCGGCGGTTATTTTGTGACCACTAATCTCGGCTACCACGTTGGTGTCATCCTGGCCCATCGCCGGAACGGAAAGAGCGCTCATGGCTATTCCCAGTCCAAGCGCAATCAGAGCGTGCTTGGTAAGCATTGTCTATTTCCTCTTTTCATTTTTTGGGGGGAGACAGAGTGATATAAGTGTAAAGGCCCGGACGCCGATTGTAAACCGGCGTCCGGGGTGTTTTTTGGAGATTTCGACCCGGCCGGAATCCCGCAAACCTGCTTCCAGTCAAGCCTTAATGCCCTTCAAGTCGGAAGATTAAAAGTCGTGATCTTCCGGCGTGCAGGGGCAAACTCCGTAGCCGCTGCCCAGCGTGATGCCGTACGAGCAGGAGAGCGCCAGGTTGCCGAGCTCAACTTTGCCCAGGTTGGCATCGGCGAACTTGGTCTCGGTTACGAAGAACGGCCCTTTTTCGGGGACGTTCGTGGTGGCTTGGATGTGGGTTCCCCATACGCGCAGTCCGGGAGCCGCCACGGGGTTGGTCGGGTCATTCGTCGAAGACGAAACAACCTTGATCACGCCACGCGAGATTTCCGCACGGCCGGTGAATTCATTCGAGGTCAGCTGTTTGTTCACCGACTCCGAAACGATGCCATCGGAAGTCACCAGGCAAGAGCAGCAGGACTGTAGCTCTTCGCTATCGTCGAAGATGTAGAAAGCGGCCCACAGTGGCCCGTTTTCCACGCCCTCAAAAGCTGTAGTGGCCTGATCGCCATCGTTGATCGCGCGCACGACCGCATCCGGCGCCCCAGCGGTATTCGCGTTGGAGTAATAGGAAACGAAATACACGCTGTTGTCACCGATGTTTTGAGCCAAGGCGTTCCCCCCGAGCATCAGGGCCAAGGCCAGCATAAACAACACTATTCCGATCTTTTTCATTTTGGTGGATCCTCCTGGTTGATTGTGGCGCCGTACGCTGGGGGAGGATCAGCTGCCGGGCGCTGGAGCTAAATGTAACTGTTTCTGTATTCTTTACTAGTACCCACGTGGCTTAGTCAAAAACAGTAGCGCATCGTCCTACTACTTATGGATTAGTCCCTAACCCCTACGGACCAGATCCATAAGACGTTATTGCGACGGCGGGGGGCCGCCGCGAAGTTGGCGGTTAAAGTCTTTTAACTTTTGCTCCAGAACATCCGGGGGTATCGGTTCGGTCGGCGGCGCCACTGCGGGCGGCTGGGGGATGACCGGATTCGGATCGCCTGAATAGAGCTGAGCGGAGCTTGGCGGCGTCCAAAGATAAGGATCGCCTGACGCTGGTCTCGGTTGGGCAGCCGCCCTGATTACAGGTTCACTGGCCGCCGGGGCGCTCGGCGCGGGCTCTGCTCCCCGCAAGGTCAGCAAGACCTGTGTCGGACTGTTCGGGGTTTGGGGCGAGCTGACGATGACGAAATCATATGGAGAGCCATTGAGCAGGCTAACCAATACATCTTGTGCCGGTCCCGGACCCGCGTGTTCGAAAATGCGATCGAGTCCACTACCGGGCGGAACCTCGATCTTAGCTCCGCTCTTTTGCGCCACCAACTTGAGCACTTCAGCGAGGGTTGAGTTTTGTGCGTCAATCGTGAGTTGACCGTCGTGATAAGTAACGATGGGTTCGCTTGACGCCGCAGAGGACTTCGCCGATGCCGCGGCGGTTTCATCAGGCAATGGCAACAGTACGCCGCGGCTCGTGTCTTTTCCCGGCGCTGGGAGAGTGTCTCTGCGTCTTCGCAATGGAGATTTGCGCTGTAGCGCGTTCCGAAGCAACGGCAGCCGGCGATCGTAATGGCAATACAGGGGTGTTATAAGCGATAGTCTGCTTTTCCACCAAGGAAGCGGCAGTCGCCGCATTCTGCGTCGGCATTGGTCGGCTGGCTGCCGGCGGCGGTACCGAACTAGGCGGAACCGTAATATTCGATGGTGGCTGCGGCGCAGCGGCGCGAGCGACAATTTGGGTTTCAACGGCGGGCGGCACGGCTGCAGGTTTTGGCTGGGGAGGCGACGAGCCTTTTGCTGGAGTGGTCTTTGCTGCGCTTGCCGGAGCCGCGTTCACTGGGACTTTTACCATCACGCTGGCAGCCGGCGCCACGGAGTCGAGGGAAATGGTTTCACTCTTGGCGGTCTGACGCCTGGAACCGATCTGACTCTTTGGGGCTGGAGCGGCCACTGCACTTGCAGGCGACTGGGGAACCGACACCATAGCCAACGACTCCCGGGAGCTAGCCTCCGCCGTCTTTGCTTCCGCCACAGGTGGCGTTGTCGCCGGAGGCGGTGGAGTCGGCGACGAATGAACTGGCGCAGCGGCCACTGCCGTCGGCAACGAGGAGGAGTAGGAGCGACCCGGACCAGGGTGCTCTGCTTCGATGGCGGGCGGTGGCGCGGTTACATTCTGAGTTGGCGGCGACACCGATGCACGCACAGCGATTTGTCGATCCACATTCGGAGCAGCGGTCACCGCCGTCGGCAATGGCGGCAAGGAGTGCTCGGGAGCAACGTTGCTGGCTTCGATCACCGGCATCGGTCGCGTAACCTCCGGTTGCGGTTGTGACGAAACGGAGGCGCGCGCTGTGATCTGTCGTTCAACCACCGGCGCTGCCGCCACCGCTCTTGGCAACGGCGGCGCTGCGGTGGTGCGAAGGTTCTGTTGTTCGGCCACGCTCGGCATCGGCTGCGTTTTTGCAACGGCGACTTGAGCCGGAGCGGCACTTCTATTATTAGAACTTACGCCGCCGGGGCTTTCACTGGACGCAGCCGTAGGCACAAGCGCGATTTGCGTAAGCACGGAATAGTTGGGATTCGAATCCAGAACGCCTTCCAGAATCACCACTTCGGGATGCGAAAGCGCGGACGGCGTGCGGTAAACTCCCTCGGAGTCTATGCTTCCGCAAGCCAAGCCGGAACAAGTGAGCCCGGAGATGTTCCAATGCACGGCAACTGTTTTCCCCTGAGCGTCAGTCACTTCAAAGCGCTGCGTTTGATTGGCGGCGACCGTGGCTCCATCGGGATGAACAAGAAACCTGTGCGGGAACACACGCGTTGATCGCTTTACCGTGAGGCCCGGTGAAACAGGAGGCGGCGACGCACAAAACCCCGGCAACACAAAACAGGCGAGAAGGCCGGCGGCAAGAGCGATGCGCATGACGCTTTGGACGCAAGAGTGCAATTCGAGAATAACTCGTTTTCGCGAATTACCCAAGCTGCAATCGTGCTTTGCTGGATTATCCCTGAGCATAACCGCCTTCACTTACGTGCGCGGCCTGGTACCACCGCGCAGAGTTGCACGCATATTCTCGTGGATGCGGCTCCGCCACGGTTTGAGGGAGATGCCGCGCTGCTAGGGGGAGCGTTAGGCTTACCCAGTTAACTACGGAAGTTCCCAGAACAACAACTACTCGATTGGCGTAACCAACATGCCTAACAAATTAGAAGTAGTCCATATGGGTTAGGCCCTCCACGGTCAACTCGCTCCCAAGTTTTAGCCAAATCCCGGCTTTCTAGCGGTGTTTTTGCGGAATCACCGCAAATCTCTGCGTCATAATGACAGAACAATTCTCCGCTGCACCGCACCAGCGAGGTCGCGGAAAGGAAAGGGTTGACAATCCCTTACAAACTGCCAGATAATGGCAGCGCGATTCCGGCCGTTGGTTTTGTGGCCAGTTGTGAGCCATTCCCCCACCTAAGAGTCGGAAATTCAATTGATAGCTGTCTATTCTGAGTGCAGGTTCGACAGGGCTAATTCGCCCAGCGCGGAAACCTTCGCATTGTGAGGGCTCTGAGGCTGACGATGACAACCTGGTTCGAATACGGGAGAATATTGTGACCATGGCTCCGAGCAACAACGGGTTCTTGCTCTTGGATGCTGGTTTGAATTTGATTGCGTCGAATGGTCCAGCCCTCCAGATTCTCTGCTTCCCCAGCGGGGCGGACCGCATCAAGCAGCCGAAGGTCTTTTTGGCGGATCGAGTACGCACCGCACTTATCGATCATCGCAATCCGAGCAATCCGGTCTTCGTCCGGGAATATAAGTCGGGTAAGCGCCGTTATATTTGCAAGAATTTTCAAGTCGATTGCAACGGGCAGGCCTCTTCCGTTCAGCCCGCGTTCGCTTTGCTTCTGGAGCGGAACGCTTCAAGCAGCCCTTCGGCGCTCTCAGAAATCTCCGAGCAGTTCGATCTCACGCAAAGAGAGCGTGAAACAGTGGAGTTTCTATTGCAAGGTTTGACCAGCAAAGAAATCGCAAACCGCATGGGGATCAGCCCCAACACGGTAAAAGCATTCCTGCGACTGGTCATGGTTAAAATGAAGGTCTCGACGCGCTCAGGAATTGCCGGGAAAATTGCCGGATCGTCCCGGGCTAACGATTGATCATCGATTGATCCCACGATGATTGGTGATTGACGATTGCGTTTCTTCTGCCGCGCTAAGGGGTTAGTCGCGAATTAGTTCAATTGCAGCATTTACGAATGTTGTGACTTCAGGCATCATCCGATGCTGTGAAGCAATCCTCAGATCAAGAACGACGTCAGCATGAGCGCTTTCCCCAGGTGCTTGAGGTGCATGTACGGAGTTTGATATCGAACCAGTCGTCGGGCACCCAGCCCAAGGAATTCGATGGTCGTGTTCATAATCTGAGCAATGGCGGGGTTTGCGTTCTTAGTTCGAGCCCGCTCCAGGCCGACACATTTGTGTGCTGCAATCTGGCGGCGCCCGATGTTCCGGTTTCAATTCCCACGCTCATGCAAGTGCGCTGGACGGTCAAGCGCGGACAAAAACCTGCAAGCTACATCAGCGGCCTGCAGTTTGTTGTCTAGGTAGGTCTCGGCTATCTCTTTGAAGGGTAAGAGCTTATTAATCGCTTTGGATTAGGCCCTCGTCTTGCTGGCTAATTCAAATGGGTTAACACGAAAGTGGCTGTTATAAGGGGTAGTCCGGTAGGTATAGTTCATATAGGTTAGTCCGTTTCTCCTCCCCCGCAATTGCCCAGGTTCTAGAGATGAAGTCCAACGGCGCCGCTCGTGTCTTCGCTGTGCTCAGCGCACTCCTGTGTGTCGGAATGTCGCTGAACTGCGGTTCAGGCAGCGCTGCAGGGGACGGCAAAAGGCTCGCTAAAATCAGCATTTCTCCCGCTAACCAGACCATTCAGAAAGCCACAACCCTGCAACTCAGCGCTACCGGGATTTACATTAATGACGATGATGGCGTGCGAACATCGGGTTCGTCGCCGATTTTGCATCCCGATCCACTGGTGGTGAGGAGCGAGGACGAAAGAATCGGGATGGCTGTTCCGGAGGCTTTGGCAAATCCGCGCACAGGTCAACCGTCAGCAGCGAACGGCGGCCAGGTGGCCGAGGAGGTTGCATTGGGTTCTTTGGTGACTTGGCAGACGAGTCAACCGTCAGTGGCCACGGTCGACTCGCAGGGTATGGTAACCGCAGTAGGCCAGGGTGTCACACAAATATCCGCAACCTACGAAGGAGTAACCGGCGCCACGCCGGTCACCGTGGGCGGGCCTGCATTGCTCAGTATCACGATCAACCCTCCGAACCAGAGTTCTTCCTCTTCTTCTTTTGCGCTGCCCTTAGGCGAAACGGAGCAACTGGCCGCGACGGGAAACTTTTCCGACGGAAGCACTCAAGATTTGACTCAGTCCGCGACATGGAGTTCGTCGGAACCTGCAACGGTCAAGGTAAGCGCCCAGGGAGTCGTGACCGGGGTAGGCGTGGGCGTCGTGCAGGTGTCCGCGACTTATCAGGGAGTGACCGGCAGCGCTTCGATTACCGTGGGGCGGTCGGCATTAGTCGCGATTACTGTAAGCCCCAGCCAATCGTCTCTGCCGCTGGGCGAATCCGAACAACTGACTGTGACCGGAAACTTTTCCGATGGGAACGTTCGGGATCTTACTCTATCGGTGAGCTGGAGTTCGTCGTCGGCAATCGCCAAGGTTAATCAGGGACTGGTAACGGCTGTTAGCCTGGGCATCGCGCAGGTGTCGGCGTCTTGCCAGGGAATAACCGCCAGCGCCACTGTGACGGTAGGAGCACCGGCCTTGCTTAGTATTACGGTCGGCCCGAGCCAAGTCTCATTGCCAGTTGGAGAATCCAGGCAGCTGACCGCCGTTGGTAACTTTTCCGATGGAACTACTCAAAATGTGACGCAAACCGCGACGTGGAGTTCATGGTCAGCGATCGCCAGTGTGAGCGCAACAGGTATGGTGACTGCCGATGCAGCCGGTGTTTCCTCTATCGCTGCGCGAGTCGGATCCGTAACCGGGTCGGCGAACTTGACAGTGACACCCGCCGTGGCAGTCGACTTGAACATCATTCCGGGAGCGCTATCCCTCGTGCTCGAAAACAGCAGCCAATTCTATGCAATAGGGACCATGAGCGATGGAACAACGCAAGACCTCACCCCGAACGTCGCGTGGAGTTCGGCACAGCCTCTCATTGCCAGCGTGACCAGTTTCGGACTCGTGACTGCAGAACAGGTTGGCTCCACGCTGATTCAGGCGGAAATCAACGGCGTCACCGGATCGGCCAGCCTTACTGTGATCCCACTGGTGGCGGTGAGTTACTTTAATCTCGCCAACGTCAAGGCAACCGGTTTTGATTCCACAATCCGACTCGTCAATCCGGGTGTCACGGCCGGAAACCTGTGTGCAATGGTGTATGTATTCTCGAACCAGGTGATGAACGAGTGTTGTGGATGCTCAATATCGGATAGCGGGATACGGACCCTTTCGCTGGCCAACGATCTTACCGCAAACACTCTGACTGGGAGAAAACCGGTCGCCGGAGTCATCGAGGTCGTGTCGTCGAATCCTCCGCCGAATGGACAGTGCAATGCCGCGTCGCTATCGCCGAATGGGGCAATCCTGGCGTGGGGTACGAATGTTCTGCCCTCAACGGATAACGTCCAGGTCACCGAGGAATCGTTTTCGCAGGAGCATCTGAGCAGCACGGAAGCGGCTGTGTTATCGGGTGAGTGCAGCATGATTCAGCAACAGGGCAGCGGCGCGGGCATTTGCTCATGCGGAACCGGCGGCAACTGAGGCATTCAGGACGGCAGAAAATCGGTTCGCCTCAATTTGGTTCGTCAATCGCCTCGTGAATTGTTTCGTCATCGCTTCGTATCAGGGTATCGCTAAAGCGATACCCTGAGTTCTCGGAATTTAGAGGTCCTGTAGGGGCAAATAATCAGCCCCGCCAACGATATTTCAACCGAGCCCGTGCATTCCGAATCTAAGTTGAGACTCGACTTCCGGAATATCATGTCTGAGAGATCGCACCGCCGCGGCATTTCAAGGAGGAGTCTATCTTAAATATGTTCTCCGCTAGCCGTTCGAAGATTACTTCCGCCTCGATTTTCGTGGTGGTTGCGTCGTTTTGCTTCCTGATGTTTTCAGTCCCCGGCTGGGGACAACAAACAGCACCGGAAGCTCCAGCAGCCGTCGGCGATCAAACGCCGAAGCCTGAAGCCGACAAGACAGAAAAAGCCAAGGCCATGGGAACCCACCCCGAGCCGCCGCCTCCGGTGATCCAACAACTCAATTCCGCGCTCGAGCGGCTGACCGCGAGAATATCTCCCGCAGTGGTTCAGGTTCTGGTCACAAGCTACGGCGCTCTCGATGAGAGCACTCATGGTCAAACGGCGGTTGTAACCCGCGAGCATGTGATCGGGTCTGGAGTAATCGTGGATCCCGACGGCTACATCATGACCAATGCTCATGTGGTCGAGGGAGCGCAACGTATCCACGTGGCTCTGGCCATGCCCTCGCTCGACGATCCCGACCAGATCGCGCCGGTAGGCCGACAGCGGGTGGTCGAGGCGCAGCTCATCGGACTCCACAAAGAGACCGACCTCGCGCTACTCAAGATCGACGAAAAAGGCTTGCCCACGCTTTCGCTCGGCGACCACCGGCTGGTTCATCAAGGAGAATTAGTGTTTGCCATGGGCAGCCCTGAGGGGTTGGAGAATTCCGTCACCATGGGCGTGGTGAGTTCGGTCGGCCGGCAGGCGGATCCGAGCCGGCCCATGGTCTACATTCAAACCGATGCGCCCATCAACCCCGGCAACAGCGGCGGCCCGCTGGTCGATAGCGACGGATACGTCATCGGGATCAACACCTTTATTCTCTCTTCTGGCGGCGGCAGCGAGGGTCTGGGATTCGCCATCCCCGCGCGCATCGTGAGTTTCGTCTACCACAGCCTGCGCAAGTATGGGCACGTGCACCGCATAGAGGTCAAGGCAGGCGCACAGACAATCACAGAAACTCTGGCCAAAGGACTAGGGCTGGCGCAAAACTGGGGCGTTATCATCGACGATGTCACGCCCGGAGGCCCGGCTGATGCGGGCGGGCTGAAGATCGGCGATGTAGTAGTCAGCGCCGACGGCCGCCTCATCGCTACCCTGCCTTCATTCACCGCAGCCCTCTACCTGCATCCTCTGGATCAATCGCTGAAGCTGGAGGTTCTGCGCGGCAGCGAACGCAAGACACTCTACATCGCGGCGATGGAAATGAAGGACTCCATGGACGCGCTCTCCGAGATGGCCACTTCGCGCGAAAACGTGGTCGCCCGGCTGGGAATATTGGCGCTTGATTTGAACGATGAACTCCGCGGGATGTTGGGCACGTTGCGCGATCCATCGGGGGTCGTAGTAGTGGCGCGAGTCGCGGACTTCCTGAGTTCAGCCACGGGTCTGGAGACGGGCGATGTCATCCACAGAGTGAACCAGACGCCGATCGACTCTTTGAGTTCGCTGCGAGCGGCTCTGCGGCAAATCAAGCCGCACGATGCGGTAGTGTTGCAAGTGGAGCGCGGCGGCGGATTCCTGTGGCTGGCGTTCGAAATGGAATAGTTTCGATGGAGTGCCGGGCGCCCGGCCGCGATGCCGCGAAGTGAATGATCTGAATCAACTAGAGCTTGCGATTCGACCTGGACGGGCGAGACGCCCATCCCTCCCTTTTTGAAGGAGACCCCTCGCCCCCGTTTGTAATCAGGAGGGAATTTTCCGGGGGCGAGGGTCCCTACAGATTACGGCAAGTAATAGCGGAACGAGGTCAGGAACATGTTGTCGATTCCGTGTGGCTCAACGTAGACGCCCGCCGTGGAACTGGATCCCGCCCAAGCGTTTCGCACCAGGTAGGAATACTGCGGCCCGAGCTGCAGCCTTCCCTTGGGACCGTGATACAAGCGCACCCAGAAACCGAACGAACCCTCGACAGTGCTCTGGGTCTGTCCGCTGCAGCCGCTAAGCCCCCCGAAATTGAACCCGCTCCCGGTTGACGGAACAGTCTCCGAGTAGCATCCCGCGTCGTTAAAGCTCGGCGAACCGTACCCCACGGTTTTGCCGGACACTGGATCGACCTGATAGCGCCGTTTTACATACTCCTCGCCGCCGTTGAGATACACATCCAACCGCGGCGTGTGGTATTCCAGCGTGGCTAGCCCTTGGTAGCTGCGCAGCGGTGCCAGGGTGCCATCGGGATTGACGGTGGCATCGGGCAGGCCCGACGTACCGTATCGGCCTATGCCATTCCCGTAGAGAGCGTGGAGGCCGAAATCCACGTGCTTGAACATGGTGAAGCGGGCATTGCCGCCCACTCCGCCACCGTTCTTCGAGTCGTTATAGGCTCCAAAGGCGGAGGGAGTCCCGGTACTGCCGCACAAAGTCGAGGGGACAATATATTCCACGCAGGGATAGACCCGGTCGCGGAAGCGGCTGTAGATTCCAAAGACTTCATAGTGGCCGAAGCCCGGTTCAAACGCGGCCTTAGCGATGATGTCCGGCATTGCATTGAAGGAGTAGTTGGCGGTGTTGGTGCAGGTGGTGACCGGAGCGCCAAGGGAGTTGAGGGTGGTGGTGCAAGTAGTGATGCCGGAATTGTAAAGACCGCCGCCGTTTCCGGCGCTGCCGAGAGCAAAGTTCGCGGCATTGTTGCTGGCCGAGAACGTAGTCTGAGGATTTTCCAGCGATGCCGCCAGCCAAAGCTTATTGTTGAAGTTCTTGGCCGCGCGGAAACCGTATTGGCGCGCCCAACTGAAGCCGACCGTATACTGTGGGTCGATGGTCATCGGCAAAGCTTCGGTTCGGTTATCAACGCCCTTCTTCGTCTCCGTCACCAGGCTCCACATTTGGCCGCCGGTGAAGGTCCAGCCGCTATCCAAAGCAGCCTGCGCCCAAACCTGCCGTTGACGCAGCGTGTAGCTGTTGCTTTCGTTGTTGTTGGAAGTTATGCCGGCCGAAAGAAAGTCAGCTTCGTAGTAGCCGCTGAGTTTGGCGGTCGCGATCTTACCCTCTGCGAGCATGGAGATTCGGGACTGGCGGCCCGATCCAAAGAATTCTGAAACCGCGTTCTGGCCGGCGCCTGGCATATTCACACTGTTGAACGGAGTATTGATATCCGAACCCAGAGCGCGATTGCGATAGACCGATTCTGCCGCCAGGAATCCGCCGGGAGTGATGGTGATTCCTTTGAAATGGATGGCCATCGGACTCTCGATCGCATCCTTCAGATTCTTCTGCGTTTCCTGCAGCGTCATCGCCGTGTTGGTGGCGTTCGATTTCAGGTCGACAACGTCGCTTTTGAGCGCGACCACGGTTTGCTGCTGCTCGGCCGTCTGCGTCGCGGCAGTCTCCGCCTTGGTCTGAGCCTGGGTCGCGACCGTCTGGTTCTGATCCAGGCGTTGTTCCAGTTGCTGAATTTTCTGATCGCGGCTTTGGACCAGATCGCTCAACTGCTTGATCTGCTGCTGCTGAGCATCGATCGCCGCCTTCATCTCACTGAGTTGCTCTGAGATCGTCGGCCCTTTGACGACTTTCTTGTGGGTCCTCGCCTTAGGTGCAGTAGTCGCATCTTGCTGGGCCTGCGCCGCGATCACACTTCCCGCAAGCGCTGTTGAGAGCAGCACAGCCATGAATCGTTTCATTGTTTTCGTCTCCTGAGAAATAAGCGTTCTCGATTGCAGGCACAATGTGCGCAGGGAACATTTCGGATCACTGTTCACTTACGATGGTTCATATTTTCGTGAGGTGTTTTTGGTGAACTGCCAGCCTAGACTCCCATTTGTTAAAAATTGATTACAGTTTGTTGAATATTCGGTAAATGCGGCTGCGGACCAAAGTCGCAGTTTGAGAAAGAGGCAAGTGGACCACGCTGTTACCGCGGCAAACAGATGCCATTCCGCCTCCCCGCTGGGTTCGAAATCGCGATGCCAATCATCTTCTATGGCGATCAAAACTGAGACGCTAGCGAAGTTCGGGAATAGGGATAATATCGCTGTCACGAGTGCAATTTTCTGGTAATTCAATGCGAACCAGTTGGCGGCGCAGCAGTGACCGCGCCGCCGCGAGAATGCTAGGTTCGTCGATATTGCGATGGCAAAAACTCGCGATCAAATCCGGCACAGGGATGCGCCCGTCATCATTGCGATTGCTATCCCCGCCGATATTGATATGTTGCAGTATGTCGCGCTCGAGCGGGTCGAGCGGATGGTCAATCTTCAATGCCTGCCCCAGCAAGGTTGCACTGATCTTTGACTGTAGGTTCTTTGAGCATAGGTTCTTTGATCGTAGGCTCCTTGCGGTCAGCTTATTTGCGCGAAGGTCTGCGCCGATCAGTTGCGCGTCAAGAATCGCTATGGGCCCGGCGCGACGCAGCCAGCTACGCTGGAGAATCTGCTGCCAATGCCGCTGCCGGGTCCAACGCTCGGCAAAGAAGACGGCATCGATCTCGTGACCCGCGCACCGATGCGGCGGCGGCGATTCATCGACCCGCTCCCAAGGCGGCCCACAAGCCCTGTCACTCCACTGAAAGGAAACGACCAGGGAGACAACGCGCACGTAACCCTGTGCCCGTAGATTCCTTGCCCAGGCGCTGGCCGAATCTAGAAATGCCTCATAGGTATCGCCATTGGCGTGGCCGGTAGCGTACTTCGCGGCGGCGTGTTCGCCTAAGCGAAGGATGTGGATGTCCATCGCAGCTCCGTTGAGCCATTCGCGCAAGCGGCGGACCAGCGGTTCACCCTCACGCTCGCCGAGTTCGGTAACCATCTGCGCAATGCCGCCCGGCGCAAGGTGGTGCGGCAACCCGGCGACAATTCTCTTTTGAATATCTTCTCCCGACCGGCCTCCGTCGCGAAATTGCACGGCATCGGCGGGCGAAGGCACAAACGGAGGGTTAGCCGTAATCAGATCGAAACGTTCGCCGCGCACCGCGTCGAAGAGGTCCCCGACTACGACTTCCAGGTTGGTGGCGCCTGAGGCTTGGGCATTGAAGCGCGCGCACTGAGCCGCGCGCGGATTGACGTCGACCGCGATCACGTGTCCGCTGTGGGCCGATGCCAGCAGCGCTTGTACACCCGAGCCTGTGCAAAGGTCGAGCGCGCCGCGAAACCGCCGGCGCACGGTGCAGCGTGCCAGTTTGCGGCTGTCGGGCCCGATCGCCATCACGTGGTCGCAGGGAACCCTGGCATACCCCGGGTGCGGAAGTTCAGGCCAGGCGTGGTCGGAGAAGATCAGGCGCTCGCCGACAGGGAAGAGCGACGCGCAGGCCCGCGCCAGGCCCGGGTCATCTTTTTTATCCTTGTTATCCTTCTGAAGGTCGTTCTTGCTGGCGTTCTGGTCATTGTTCTGAACGACGTTGTTCTGAAGGACGTTCTGAACCTTGTCGGAGACGACAGCGACGAGTCCGGCGCGGACCAGGACGTCGAGTTCCGTGGGCGTGAACAGACAAGCGAGTTCGGCAGCCGCGAGAGATCCTTGCAGAAGAAAAAGGTCGATGGCCAGAGCGAGAGCATCGCGAGCGCGTAAGTTCTCGGCGCGGTAGATCGGCAGAAGGCGCCACTGGAGATCGGCGAGATCCTCCAGACCGAGACGCTCGCGAACGCAGCTCTCGCAATATCCGGCGGCGGCGAGCTTGCGCAGTGACTCGCGAAGCACGGCCATATCGGCATGATCAAGGGCGAAAGCAGCACGCGCCGTCATAGACCGGCATTCACTCTCTGGTCTTTCTTTTCGTTCTCATTCTGTCGACGTTGCCACTTCGTTCCATTCTTCGTTGCGAGCTTTCGCTTTCAGTTTTCGTACGCAGAATACCCCTCGAGCCGGGCAGTCCGATGCGATTAGTGCGGACTAAGAAACTATGAGTTAAGGCAAGACACAGCAGGCAATCTGCGATCCATAGCCACGCACAAAATGGCCGTGCACAAAGGTCAGGGTTTTCCCCAAAGAGAAAGTCTCCCTGGGAATAGGGAAGGGAATGAATCGAGCGCTCCGCGATTAGACAGTTTCACGGGACGCCCGCCGGAATGAAATCGGGTCACGCCGCTTTCGCGTGCTTTCCTCGATGGTAGTTCTTGACCGCCTTCTCGATACCAGGCGTCGCTTTCTTCAAATCTTCCAAGTTCATAACGGGATACAACTCGACCTGGGCGTCGAAGGCCAGAAACCACGGCTCCGCCACGGCAGGAATTTGAGACGCATCTTTCAGATCGAAGAAGATAAACCCGGTTCTCTTGCCATTGTCTCCGGCAAAGTAGGCCGCCTCGGGCTTCATGTCGGCAAGAATGGACTCGATGGTCTTCGGTAAACTGCCATCGCCGATGCTGGCATTGCCGGTCTCAACAGGAATCGCAACCTTCATTAAACAGCGCATGGAACACCTCCGGAGCCAAAGTGTAGTCCTCTCTCATGAGCGGGGTCAATTTAAGGCGCCGCTGGATCAAGACGCGTACTATTGAATCATTATTAGAGTCTGCGGGGTGTTGATAACCGGGCCTTTTTTAAAAGACGTGCAACTTGAACTTAGGGCTTGGAAGATTATGATCAAACTCGTTTATTGCATCGCCAAGAAGCCGGGATTGACGGACGAGGAATTCTTTCGTTACTGGAAGAACATCCACGGTCCTATCGGCGCTCGGATTCCTCGCCTCCGCAAGTTAGTGCAGAGCCACCGCATCACCATCCCCGGAGACAAATACCGTCCCGATTACGATGGCATGGCCGAGCTCTGGTTCGACAACCTGGAGTCCTTGTTGGCAGCTCGTCAATCGCCGGAATGGAAAGCCTCAACCGAGGACGAAAAAAACTTCATCGACCACAACAAAGTTGCTTACTTCGTCTCTGAGGAACACGTCATCGCAGCCGCGGCGGAGCAAGAATAGTTGATCACCGCTTGGTGGGCGTCTCCGAGCAAGGGCCCCCGCCCGGAGCCACGCAAGAGCAGCCCGAATCGCTGTTATATCGGCACTGATCCTCTGGATGGTCGGGTTGGTCGCAAGCTGGATTGCCACATCCGGAAAACTTGGGAATCTTCATGCAGGTAGAGTTTTGGGAAAATTTGTGAGACTGCTCCCATGCAGCGACTTCCGGAGCTTCGAATCGCAAGGCCTCATGATTCAGCACATGAAGCTCGGTGCCCTGAGATCCCTGAACCTCCTTCACTCCTCCGTTCACATCCAGAGAATACGGGCCTGAGATAGTAATTCGAATGTCGCTCGACTTCGCTTTGCCGGGAACGAAGTTGATGGACACCGCGGTGTTGCCATTCGCCCCTCTCGTGACCGAGATATCGCCGGCGGTAACGATGGTTACACTTGCGCTGCGGTCCTGTTTTGGCGTTTCCTGCGCCATGGCGATGTCAACCATTAGCAGTGCGCAAGCAGTGATTGTGAAAATCGATTTCAGACGCGTTTTCATGAGATCTCTCGTTTCATTAGACCTTTATAGTGTTGTGATTTGAAATCCTCATCGATGAATTGCATCGTGTTTTACAGACAGCCAGATCGAAATGAACCAGATCGAGACGAAGGTCGAAATGAACCAGTTCGACAGAAGAAAATGATAAGACCATTGGCGCCTTCCAGGAGATTATGGATGCGGATTGTGGCATGATATTTTGATGGCATTTCCTATCCGAGTGTGCGCCGTCTGCTCAGAAGAATTCGAACTGAAGCCCGATAAGCCCGGCTTTGCCAACCGCTGCCCGGCGTGCAGCGAACTCGAGCGCTCCGAACCCGCACCGAAACAGGGCATGAAAGCAGACGAACGCAAGACGCTGAAAGAAGCAAACGAATCTAGGAGGCAAGCCATGCGTGACCTGCTCTACCGCAAAGATAGCTGATGGCTTTCCCGAGGGAATCCCGCTGCAGTGGCGAGGCAATTTCCAATCGCTGGCCAACAAGGCACCAAATATCACGAAGGTCTGAATGCTGGATCTTTCGGAGTCATTACTCCGGTGGTCCGGCTTGCAGGCCGTCGCCGGGAGCCAGCGGAAGATGTGCTGCTCCGCTTAGGATGACCCGCTCTTGCAGAGAGAATGAGTCCATATACTGCTGCGAGTTGATGAGCTGGTCGCGCTGTTCGGGCGTGAGGTTACGCATCTCGCGGATGGCATGGTTGACGGCTTGACGGCGGTCGGGCGGCAACTGCTTGAATTCCTGAAAAAGCTGGCGCGCCCGCACCTTCTGGTCAGCCGTCAGATGCTCCCAGGTTTCCATGCGGTTGAGCACCCGCTCCTGCTGCTGCGGAGGCAGGCTGGAAAAGTGCTGCAAGCGGTTTCGCAGGCGCGCCTGCTGTTGCGGCGTAAGCCGGCGAAACTGCGGATCGTTTTCGAGCGCGCGGCGCTGCTGCGCGGGCGGCAAGTCTCTATAGTGGCGGAGCCAGTCGCCGGCGTGGCCGGGGTGGTTCTGCGGCGGGCGGGCCCCATTGGAGCGGCCGGCATTGGAGCGGTCTTCCTTACGAAACCGATGCCATTGTCCATCGGCATGTGGGGCGGGATGTTGCGGCTCTGAACGCTGGACTTGGGCGAACGACGGGAGCAGCAGCAACGCTGTCATACAGCCCGCGATGATCCCCTGTGCCAACATGTTCTAGTCTCCCGCCCGGTTGCGGTGCAATTCGCGAAATCTTTTGACCACCAAGGCCACGAAGTATCACGAAGGTCTCAAAGGTTTCCTTCGTGTACCTTCGTGGCCTTGGCGGTTCAGGGTTTCGTGGGTCGCGCATCGTCGAACCGCACGTGCCCCCGCCGCCTGCGAATCTTACGGATTTGCAGTTACGTTGTCCTGCACCTGCAAGTCGTCGAGCATATCGAAATCGGCGTATAACTCGTCGTTCCGGTCCAGCGCCTGCAGATCGCCGACGGCTGTTCCGGGCTGCACCGGTAAACCGAGCGAGGGAGGAGCAGTCGCTATCCTGCCGGTTTCGACAAAGTACGATTTGTTATTGACGCCAATCGCCACGGCTCCGGCAAGCAGCGCAGCGGCGAGCGACATTGCCAATGCCGGACGCCGCAACCAATTCCAATTCGACCAACTTAGTCCGCCGAGCCAACCCGCCGCGGGGCGCGCCATTTCTTCGCGTCTTTCTTCGGAGAACCGCGCCTGCAGGCGGGTATCGAAATACGGCGATGGCTCAGGCGCCTGCCATTCATCGAGCAGCGCCATAGTATTCTGCATCTCGCGCAGGTGAGTGGCACAGGCAGCACACGATGCCAGGTGTTGATTGACCTCGTGTTGATTGACCTCCGGCGTCGCTTCTCTGCCAGCGGCCAGGTCCGGCAAAAGTTCGCGAATTTCTTTGCAATTCATACAGCTATCCTCTATTCCCCGAAATATTCCCAGAAACGAATTCCTTTAGCTGTTCGCGCAGCGTTTCGTAAGCGCGGAATAGCAACGACTTGGTGGCGGACTCGCTCAGTTTCAGAACTTCTCCAATCTCGCGGTAATCCATCTGCTGATACTTGTGCATGATGACCGCGACGCGCTGGCGCTCAGGCAGCGCGTTGACCCGCCTGCGAATGGCGGCCAGCCGCTCGCGTCTGAGTATTTCTTCTTCGGCGCTGGGCGATTCATCGGCCAGATCGGGAGTGGCGCCCGTTTCCGAATCTGGCTCATCGAGGCGCAGCGTATTTTCCGGGCGCTCGTGGCGCGTGTCGCGCGCGTGGTTCGCCGCCAGGTTGGTCGCGATGCGATACAGCCAAGTGGTGAATTTTGCGCTCGGTTCGTAACTGGTACGCGAACGGTAGACGCGGAGAAATACTTCCTGCGCCAGTTCCTCGGCGGTCGACGGATTGTGACACATGCGATACATGAATCCAACCATCGGCCGGCGATATTTCTGCACCAGGTAAGCGAAGGCGGACTCGTCGCCGGTTTTGACCCGCAGCATCAGGTCGACATCGGACAGGGTCTCGCTTGAAGTGACGCCGGAATTTGCCCTGGCACCTTGCGCAGAGGCGGACGGTGAATTTCCAATGAAGTTAGTGTGCCCGCCAGGACCCAGCGCTCCGCGACCCAGTAGCTCGCGACCAATGGCGATGCTGCTCACATCAGTAAAAACCCCGCCGGGAGGACAAAGTTGCGTCTCTTCGGAGTCAGGCGGACGCGAAGAAGTGTTTTCCTGTGAATCGGTTACAGGTCGAGCCTCGGGAATGTCGGAGGCGGCCATGAAAGGGTAATAAGCTGAGGCTACCCGGAGCGGCGAAGGCGGTCAAGGGGCGCTCTGGACCGATAATGCCGTAATTTGGCGTCTTGCCGCGTGAAGTAGCGGCGGTATCGTTGGCTGCTGTCGCTGGGCGCCTTTGCCTTCGGGTAGCCGCCGGGACGGCGGCGCTACTATGGTGCGTACGGGATACGCGCCCGATTCCAGACCGCAGCTTGCTTTCTTCGAAGCGAAACGTTTAGGGTTAGTGCCGGACGCTTTCGGGCTCTGTCGTCATAGAATTGGGGGCGCAATAGTGATCGTGATAAGCAACGCTGCAATCACAAGGTGCTTTAATGAAGCACGGTGCAAAATCCTGCTGCTCACCCTTCTGCTTTGGATTGGGTCCGGCGCGGTTTGGGCGGCCGATCATTATGCAGCGAATCTGCATCAAAGTCGGAGGCAACAGTGGTAACCAGTAAGTTTGGCAGTACGGAAGATGGTACTCCGGTTGAGCTTTACACCCTCACGAATACAAAGGGCGCTATCGCCAAGATCACTACATTCGGCGCGACCCTCACTGAACTGTGGATGCCGGATCGAACCGGAAAGCTGGGCGACGTAGTTCTTGGATTCGACAACCTGCAAGGGTTATCTGGGTAAAGAGCCTTTTTTCGGAGCGACCGTTGGGAGAGTAACCAACCGCATTGCCAAGGGCAAGTTTACTCTGGACGGAAAAGAATATTCGCTGGAGATCAACGATCCGCCGAATACGCTGCACAGCGGGACGCACGATTTGAGCCGCAAGGTCTGGAAGGCGGAACCGGTTCATGACCGTAATGGCGCCGCCGTTCGCTTCACGATCGATAGTCCTGATGGAGATGAAGGCTTCCCCGGCAATCTTCACGTGACGGTGCTTTACCGGCTGACCAATAACAACGAATTGCAATTGGAGTACACGGCCAAGACTGACAAAGCGACTCCCGTCAACCTGACCAACCACAGCTATTTCAACCTCAGTGCGGACATGGCGAAGGATGTTCTGCCGGAGGTGTTGCAAATCAATGCGGATAAGTACACGCCGACCGACTCTGGGTTCATTCCCACGGGCGAGATCCGACCGGTGAAAGGAACGCCGCTCGATTTCACGAAGCCTGTAGCCATCGGCGCGCACATCGCCGAGATTCCGGGAACGCCCGGCGGTTACGATCATAACTTTGTAATCAATGGCGAGCCAGGAAAAATGAGGTTGGCGGCTCGCGTTGACGATCCGTCTTCAGGGCGGCAGATGGAAGTCTTTACGACCGAGCCGGCTGTGCAGTTCTACACCGGAAACTTTCTCGACGGAACGAACATTGGCAAGGGCGGAGTCGCGTATGAGAAACACGCGGGATTCTGCCTCGAGACGCAACATTTTCCGGACTCGGTCAATCATCCGGCATTTCCATCGACCATCTTGCGTCCGGGTTCGCTCTACAGCACGCAGACGACTTACAAGTTCTCGACGCGGTGACCGTCTTTCGTGAACTTGTTTCGTGAATTTGGCGGCGCCGGCGCGAAAATAAATTCGTTCACTTCGCCGAAAGAGCTACTGGACTGCTCAAATGCCCTTTTCTGATTTTGCGGGGAATGCGGAAACCGTCTATCGCTTGCGCGAAATGTTGGCGCGCGATCGCTTTCCGCACGCCGTAATTCTTTCGGGAGCAGACGGATCAGGCAAATACACGCTAGCCCTGATGCTGGCCAGGGCAATGAACTGCCTGGAGCGGGCTTCTATCGGGGCGGCCGCGAATGCCGGAACCGGCGGCGATTTGCCCGATTTCTGCGGGCGCTGCTCGAACTGCACGCGCATCGCGCAATCGTTGGACCTGGACGCTCGCTTCGCCGAAGCGGTCGAGGCCCGCGAAAATCTTCGCGATACAGATAAAAAAGAGACGCGCCTTTTCGTCCAGACTCACCCCGACGTGCTCATCATTCCGCCCGATCCTCCGCAGATGATGATCAAGGTCGATCAGGTTCGCCATGTGATTGACACCATTTACTACCGGCCGGGCGAGGCTCGCGAACGGGTTTACATTTTCACGGGTTCAGCCTTTATGAAAGAGGCCGCGAACTCGCTGCTCAAGGTTCTGGAAGAGCCGCCGGAGTTTGCCACCATTTTCCTGCTTACTGAGAATGCCGGAGAATTGCTGCCGACAATTCGTTCCCGGTCTATGACCTTTCATCTGGCGGCGCTTCCTTTCGCGGAGATCGAAAGCCGGCTTGCGCTACTTCGTCCCGACTGGAGTGCGCGTCAGCGCGCGCTCGTCGCCCGGCTTAGCGAGGGCGGCATTGGCAGGGCGTTATCGTTCGATCTCGAGGGCTATGTCGCCGCTCGCAGCCATGCGCTCATCATCTTGAAGTCCGCACTCATGGCGAGAGCTGGAGGGAAGAACAGCGATCATTCCGAGTTGTTCAAGACTACCGAGAGTTATCGGTCGGGCGCCGAAGGGCGCGCCAAAATCGAAAGCCTTTTCCGCACCCTCTACTCGCTGCTCGAGGATCTTATGTTTCTCCAGTCCGGGGCGGCGCATTTGGTGAGAAATACGGACATTCTGGGCGAGCTCAAGAAAATGTCGGAAGCCGCCGATTTTGCCTGGTTGCAGCGCGCCGCGGAAGGCCTCGGCGAAGTTGAACGGGGACTGCGCCGCAACTTGCTGCGGTCGCTGTCGCTGGATGCCTTCGCAACCGCGCTGGAGAGCGTTTCGTAACCACACTTCGCCCGTAGAGACGCGGCTTGCCGCGTCTTCCTGGAAAGTGCACGGACACTGCGAAACGAGACGGGGCGAGCCCCGTCTCGCCAGCAGGATTGCCACCCATTGGGCAGTGCACAAAAGACATTGCACATATTATTGTCATCCCCCGCCCGCTGTGATACCGTAAGCGTCAGATTTACACCTCTGGACCACAATCTAGACTCAAGTGTTGTGGCAGATTTGCCCGCCCAGCGCGCAGGTGGTGCATTGTGAAAGATACGCTCGACTCCATGCCAGCCGAACAAGTTACGGATCAGGATAACTTCGCAAATCGCAAGCTGATCCGCCCGACCCTCAATCGCACCGATGGCGTGCACAATAACCATGGCCACAACCACGTCCCCCCCGAACGCAGAGACAGGGACAGGGATAGAGATCGCGAGCGAGACAGGGATAGGGATAGGGACAGAGAGCGTTCTGCGGCAGGGCCGGTCAAAAAGGGCGTACCCAGCGAACAGACTAACGCCGAGAACTTTTACTACCAGAAGCAGATGCAAAGCAAGACTCCGATGGTCGTCGTGCTGCGCGACGGCGAAGAGGTCCACGGCTACATCGAGTGGTACGACAAGAACTGCATCAAGCTGAACCGCAACGGCGCCGCCAACCTGATGATCTACAAACCCGCCATCAAATACATGTTCAAGGAAGGCGAGAACGGGCGGAAGTAGGCTGCCAGCCATCAGGAACTAAATTCTGGAGACTGACCTATCACTATCATGCTTCCCGGGTACGCCTTGTCTCAACCAACCCTTATCCAACGCCGCTTCCCGCCCCCAATGGCGAATGCATACAGCAGCCGTTGAAACGGATACCACTCAGAACGTTGCCGTTTTGGGCCTGTTTGGTCCCAAGCCCGGCCCTGAGTAAAATACCAAACAGCGGCTGACGTATCACTACCATGCCTCCTGAGGACGCCTCGTCCCAAGAAATCCCTCCACAACGCCACTCCCGCATTCGGCAGCTTGTCTACGCTTTGGCAGTGCTCTACGCCGCCGGTTCGATCGTCGGCGGCGTCGGGCTGGGTTGGATCGCAATGCACCCTTACAGCCATCCGATTAGAAGCAGTGAGGAGCGCAACGCGAAAGCGGCTGCTCAGAAAGACGGAGTCGAGTTCCGAGATGTCGAGATAAGAGGGCAGGATGGCGCAGTGCTAAGGGCATGGTTCGTGCGGCCTCCCGAAGCAAATGGCAATGCCGTCATTCTGCTGCACGGTGTCTCGGACAATCGGATAGGCACGTATGGCTACGGGAAGTGGCTGGTTCAGAACCACTATATGGTGCTGATGCCCGATGCGCGCGCGCACGGCAGCAGTGGCGGCGAACTGGCGACGTATGGCTTGCGAGAGGCCGACGACATTCACCGCTGGGTAGATTGGATTGAGACTGTCGCACATCCGCACTGCATGTTCGGATTGGGCGAGTCCATGGGCGCCGCACAGTTGTTGCAGTCGCTGCCAAATGAAACTCGCTTTTGCGCGGTGGTCGAGGAATCACCCTTTGCCACATTTCGCGAAGTGGCGTATGCGCGTTTTGGACGCCAGTTCCACACGGGGCCGTGGCTGGGAAGAACTTTCTTTCGGCCAGCGGTCGATGTTGGGTTTGTGTTTGTGCGATTTCATTACGGCTTGAACATGGAATCTGCGTCGCCTGAAAACGCAGTCATCGACTGCAAGATTCCGGTCCTGCTTATCCATGGCCTGCAAGACCGGAATATTCCTCCCCACCACTCCGATATGATTCAGGCGAAAAACCCCGATATGATTACGGTGTGGAAAGTGCCCGGAGCGGTTCACACTGGCGCCCATCAGGCTGCGCCTCAAGAGTTCGAACGGCGTGTGCTGCAGTGGTTCACGTCGCACGCGTCGCCAATCCAGCCGCCAGTTCAGCCAACGGGCGGCCCGGCAACCTAAATCTTTTCGCTCGGCGCGCAATCTGCCCTTTACTTCGCGACCTTCTCCAAACCGTCCAATCTCACTTGCGCGTCGCCAAAATTCGGCGATAACTTCAACGCGCTCCGATAGGCTTCGGCGGCGGCGGAGAGTTGCCCTCTGTCTTCAAGTACGCGGCCTTCCCAATAGAAAGCTAACGGAGAAGGCACAACCTTCGCAGCCCGTACAAAATCCTGCAGAGCGGCGTCGAGTTTGCCTTCCTC
This sequence comes from uncultured Acidobacteriaceae bacterium, assembly GCA_963810955.1. GTDB lineage: Bacteria > Acidobacteriota > Terriglobia > Terriglobales > Acidobacteriaceae > Acidiflorens. The sequence goes on from CAWEPW010000010.1 coordinate 121,441, forward strand.
GCACTCGATCAAGCCTCGGCCGATCAGACTATTTTGTTCGTAGGGATTCAGCGCAAGAGCCGCGTTGAACTCGCCGAGTGCTTCACCGCGCCGCCCGAGTTGATTGAACAATACGCCTAGATTGTTGTGAGTCTGCGCGGCTTCCTGCTCGTCCGACGCATATTTCAGCGCGAGTTGATATTCCTGCAGCGCCCGATCGAACTGATCCTGACGCTGGAACAGCGTGCCGAGGTCATAGTGCGCGGCCGCAAAAGCCGGCATCAACTGGATGGCCCGGTCGAGGTGCGGCATGGCCAGATCCGGGCGCTGCATATCCATCAATGCCGATCCCGCGTTCCCCTCGGCGATCGGATTTGCGCCAGTCACTTGAATGGCGTGGGTGAACAGGCTGTAGCTGTCGTGCCAATATTTGATCTGGTTGCGCGTCGTGGCGCAATACGCGAGCAGAATGATTGATGCCAGGGCAGCCTGTGTCGCTCGGTTGAGCTTGATTCGCGCGGCGGCTTCAGACAGCAGCCAGACCCCGATCACGAACAATCCCCAAAGAGCGAAGTAGGCGTAGCGGTCGGCCACGCCTGGCGCCCGACCTGCACGATGCCGATGACCGGTATCAGCGTTATGAGAAACCATAGCCAGCCGATCAAAAGGTAGCGGCGTTCGCGGAAGCGCCAGAAAACTGCGGTAATCGAGATGAGGACTATGGCCGCGCCCAGCACTTTCCAGAGCGCGAGCGAGCGTTCGGGATGGGGATAAAAGACCGCCAGACGCGATGGCCATAATGCTTTATCTACATAAATGAAATAGGAGTAAACGGCATTCTTTACCCGCATTGAGAGTGGGAGCAGGTCGGTCGACCCGACCGCTCCACCAGCGCGCTGCGCGTAGAGCGTGATGACGGCACTGGCTGCCGAAAGAGACAGCAGAGGAATTTTTTCGAGCGCAAGCTTCGAGAGTGGCCTCCGCGGAAAACGCTGGAGCGGCCAGAAATCCACGACCAGCAGCAAAACCGGGAGCGTGATCACCATGGGCTTTGCCATCAAGCCCAGTGCGAACAGCACCACTAACAAAAGATAGCGACGCGCGCGCGGCCCCTTCACATACCAGCCATAGGCCGCCAACGCCAGAAGCAGGAAGAAAGTCGAGAGCACGGTCTTGCGCTCCGCAATCCACGCGACCGACTCCACGTTCAGAGGGTGGACGGCAAACAGGGCGGCCACGACCGCGCTACGCCCCAGGAATCCGGTCGACTTCGCGAGCAGCAAGAACAACAGCACCACGTTGACGGCGTGCCAAAAGACGCTCTGAGCGTGATGCCCTGCCGGATGCAGTCCGAACATCTGAACGTCAAGCATGTGCGATAGCCAGCTCAGCGGATGCCAGTTGGCTTCTGCCGTCGAAGTGAAAGCCCACGCCACGCTGCGCTTGGTCAGGCCTTGTTGAACGTGGGGATTCGAAGTTACGTAGGCGGGATCGTCGTAGTTTACAAATCCGTTTTGCAGCGCCGGATAGTAGAGAATCAGAGTGCCGGAAAAGAGCACCAGCGAGATGAGGGGAACGAGTGTTCGACGCTTCGGCACTACTATTTCTAGCAGGACGGAGAGGAGGGAGGATAGTCTTCAAGTAGGGTCTGACGTGGCGAACTTGGAATCGCGTCCCTCGCATCGCGAGCCATCATGCCACGACAGAAACTCGCGCATCCCGCTATCCGTAGGGACTCGCACGCCGCTCCAAGCTGGTTAGCAAAAACTGATGGCTGAACGCTGATGGCTGAGAGCTGCCTTCACAATTTTGGCAGCACAATCCCCTTCTGCGCCTGATACTTCCCCTTGCGATCCTTGTAGCTCGTCTCGCAAACCTCGTCCGACTGGAAGAAGAGAATCTGGCACAGGCCTTCATTGGCATAGATCTTCGCCGGCAGCGGGGTGGTGTTCGAAATCTCCAGGGTCACGAAGCCTTCCCACTCCGGCTCGAAGGGCGTCACGTTGACGATGATGCCGCAGCGCGCATAGGTCGATTTGCCGACGCAGATGGTCAGCACATCGCGCGGAATCTTGAAGTACTCGACAGACCGCGCCAGGGCAAAGGAATTTGGCGGGACGATGGCGACATCGGAGGTCACAGTCACGAACGAGCGCTTGTCGAAATGCTTGGGATCGACGATGGTGCTGTTGACGTTGGTAAAAATTTTAAATTCATCGGCCACGCGCAAGTCGTACCCGTAGCTCGATACGCCATAAGAAATCACTCCCGCGCTCACTTGCTTTTCAGAGTACGGATTAATCATGTCGTGCTCCTGCGCCATGCGCCGGATCCAGCGGTCGCTCTTGATCATGAAACTCCCTGGGATTTGTAATTGGTAATTTGTAATTGGCAATTCTGCGTTGGATCGAAAGCCGGATTAGAGGGGTCTTCAATCACAAATTACAAATTACCAATTGCAAATTTCTCTCGGCTGGTGCTGTCATATTACGAGAATGGTCCCCCGTTGACAATCCAGCCTATGTCCCTTAGCATCAATGACTTGAGGAGTAGCAATCCTCGGGCGGACGGGATACCCGTGATCAAGCTTGACATCATCAACGAAGTGGTGAACCGCACCGGGATCACCAAGACGAAGGCGGAACTCGCCGTCGAAACCGTCTTCGAGAGCATGAAGAAGGCGCTCTCCACCGGCGATCGCATTGAACTGCGCGGGTTTGGCGTGTTCAACGTGCGCCCGCGCAAGACCGGCATAGGCCGGAATCCGCGCACCGGCGCCGAAGTTTCCATTCCACCCGGCAAAGCCGTGCGGTTCAAACCCGGCAAGGAACTGCAGTCGATCGACTAGCTGTCCGCCCGCAAGCGATTGCAGAGGGCAGAGGTCAGATTGCAGAAGTGACAACTGCAATGGTGTTTTCTTACCTCTGCAATCTGACCTTTAACCTCTGACCTCTGACCTCTGACTTCCGGCCTCGGATGATCTCGATCTTTACAGGTAATATTTATACAGACCTATTAATACCGACAACGTATGTCCGAAATTACGTCCTCTCCGCCCTCCGCCTTAGAGTGGGAACAGCCGCCTCAGCCTGCTGTCTGGGTCATGCCGCCACCACGCCAGCGCTGGGGATTACATCTGGTGCTCTTGGCTGCGACTTTTTTGAGCACTCTGACGGTGGGCGCGCGCATCTATGCCAATTTTGCTCTTCACCGGCCGGCTTTCTCGTTCAACGATGAGAACCTCCCGCTATTCCCTATCGAGTGGATGTGGCAGGCTCCGGCGCGACTGATGCATGGGCTTTCCTTCTCGCTGGCGCTGATGTTCATCCTGCTGGCGCACGAGATGGGGCATTATCTTTACGCCCGGCACTACGGGGTGAATGCCACGCTGCCATTTTTTATTCCGTTTCCCAGCTTGATCGGAACCTTCGGAGCTTTCATCCGCATTAGGGGCCCGATCCCTACGCGCGCCGCCTTGTTCGATATTGGTATCGCTGGGCCGATTGCCGGCTTTATTCCTTCCTGCGTAGCCGTGGTGGTGGGGCTCTCGTTGTCGCACCCGCTCGTGTTTGCTGGCACGCTCGACAATGAGCCCGGATTCCCCGCTGCGTTTTATCTGGCCGCGCGCCTTCTGCATCTCAAGATGCCGCTGACGTCTCTCTCTTTGCATCCGATTGCGGTCGCGGGATGGGTGGGAATGTTTCCACGGCGCTGAATTTATTGCCCGGCGGCCAACTTGACGGCGGACACATTCTGTTTTCTCTGTTTCCTAAATTGCACAGATGGGTCTCGCTGGCGGTGGTGATCGCGCTCGTGCCACTAGCGAAATACTGCTGGATCGGCTGGCTGATTTGGGCGGTGGTGCTGTGGCTGACCCATCGGCACCCTCCGATTCGCAGGCGTCCGGAACTCTCCGCGGGACGGAAGGGGCTCGCAGTTTTTGCCATTGTTATGTTGGCGCTGTCTTTTACTGCGACGCCGATCACCGGCGCTTCGGGCCGGGAGAAATGGCCAGACATACGCGATGGGAGCGTGCAGGCTGGACACGTTGTCCGCGAGCGGGTTCGGCATCTGCTACTTCACAAATGATTTGAGATCGCCAGCTTCGACCGAGCCAGTTCTGAGCATTTTGATCTCAGGAATTTGCGTCGAAACAATGTCGATGACGTGCATCTCGGAAACCACGCAAAAGTGTTGAAAGGGGCCCGGGTACTGCTCGTTTGCAATTGTCGCGCGTGAAACAAAATCCAGGAAATGCGATTTCGAGTAGGTGCAAAACCGTCGACCTGACGCTCTTACTTCGGAATCGTCGTCCGGCGAGGCGAACGATTCATTTCTGACACTGTAGGCGATGTACTGTTTCCACGTCAGCTCGAACGTACGGCTACAATCTGTCGGCTCTATCGGATGCAGGTTCTCAATGACAGTGCCACCTATTTTGTGAGATACGGTTTCTGAGCTTACGTCGGCCTCCTGTAGAACGAATCGGAGAACATTTTCTTGTGGCTCCGAAATCTCGCGGACGAAGATGGTGTAACAAGAGTCGATCATCCGCGTCAGCTCAGCCAGTGCCGTCATCGCAATCTCCTCTCTTGGTCAGTTCCACCAGCTTACAACAGCCCCGATTTAGGCGGGCTTGGGCCAGAAGCTCTCCTACATCAGCCACACTGCATCCACATCCACAATCACCTGCGTGCGCGGAATCTTTCTTGCCGCCCCTTCGGCCAGCATCGCCCTTAGCAGCGCATTTCATCTTCTCGCGGCTGGGCGATTTCAGAATGAAGTGATAACGGTAATCGCGCTTCAGGCGCGTGATGGGCGCCGCTGCCGGGCCAAGCACACGAATGCCCTCGCGCCGCGTCTTCTCAAACCAGCGTCCGATCTCGCCTGACCAGGTCAGCGCCTCGTCTAACTTTTCGGAGCGGATGAGCACATTCGCAATCGCGCTGTAGGGCGGAAGTGCATCCAGGCGCGGAATTGCAGCTCTTTTTCATAGAATCCCGCAAAGTCATGGCGCGCCGCAAACTGCACCGCATAGTGATCCTGGAAATAGGTCTGCAGCACAACTTTCCCCGGAGACTGCCCGCGTCCGGCGCGCCCGGCCACTTGCGTCAGCAGTTGAAACGTTCGCTCCGCCGCGCGGAAATCCGGCAGACCCAGTGCCATATCCGCGCCGATCACGCCAACGAGCGTAACGCCGTGAATGTCGTGACCTTTGGCGATCATCTGTGTGCCTACCAGCATGTCGAGATCGCCTTCGTTGAGCCCGTTGAGCGCGTGTTCGAAATCTTCACGCCCGCGCACTGTATCGCGGTCGAGCCGCCCGATTCTTGCCTGAGGAAACATGCCGTGCAATAGTTCTTCCAGCTTTTCCGATCCCGTCCCGACAAAGTATACATACTCGCTGCCGCACTGCGCGCATTTATCGGGGATGTGCTCGACATGGCCGCAATAGTGGCATTCCATCTTGTGCTCGCGCTTATGGTGAGTCATGGAGACGGCGCAGTTTTTGCACTGCAGCGTCTTGCCGCAGGCGCGGCACAACACGACGGGAGAATATCCGCGCCGGTTGAGCAGCACCATGATCTGTTCTTTTTTCGCCAGCCGCTCTCGAATCTCTTCCGCCAGCTTGCGCGAGATGACCTGCTCCTCGCCACTTTCCTGAATTTCCTGCCGCATGTCGATGATCTCGACCTCAGGCAGCGGACGCTGCTCCACGCGGTCGGGCAACTCGATGAGCGCATATTTATTTTCTTGGTGTTGTAATACGACTCAAGCGAAGGCGTTGCCGAACCGAGCACCACGACCGCTCCCGCCATTTTCGCGCGCATCACCGCCACATCGCGCAGCGTGGTACCGGGGCGTTTCTTCCTGCTTGTAAGACGAATCCTGCTCTTCATCGACAATGATGAGCGCCAGATCGCTGACCGGCGCGAACACCGCTGACCGCGTTCCCGCCACCACCCGCGCCTCGCCGCGCCGTATGCGATGCCACTGTTCGGCGCGCTCCGCATTCGACAAACCGGAATGCAGAATGGCAACTTCATCGCCGAACACCTGGTGCAGATCGGCTGCAACTGCTGGAGTGAGGCCAATCTCAGGAACCAGCAATATCGAAGAACGCCCCTCGTCGAGCACCTTGCGCATGCAAGACAGATACACAGCCGTTTTCCCCGAGCCGGTGATGCCGTGCAGCAGCAGGCCGGAGAATTTGCGCGAGGTCACGGCTTCGCCAATCCTCGCGAGCGCTTCGTTCTGAGCCGCGCTAAACTCGAACTCGAATGGAGACTGCCGCGGCTTGAGCTTTGAAGCGGTGGCGAAGTCTTGGGGCTCGTCTACCAGTTCAATCAATCCGCGCCGCACCAGGGTGCCGAGTGTCGTGTGCGGCACATCAAGCCCGCGCAAGACCTCGACGGGCACTCGGCCGCCTGCCGCCGCCAGAGTTTCAATCAGACCGCGCTGATTCTCGTTGAGCTTCTTCGTCGACCTCGCCGAGCTCGTGTGGTGACGGGCCTCAGGCCCGTCCAGCGGAGGCGACGCCTCCGCCTGCTCCTCGGTGCCGCGCAGCACCGCCACTTTCAGCAACCGCGCCGCATCCCGCGCCGCGGAGACATCCTCGCGCGCAATCCATCCCTTGCGCACTATGCCCGACAGCAGCGCCTTCGATACGCGCGCCGTGCTCCGCAAACTCGCTTCGCG
>CAWEPW010000011.1:0-195482 GCA_963810955.1 uncultured Acidobacteriaceae bacterium
CGAATCGCGAACCAACGCGCAGTTTACCAAACACGACCCGTGCGATAAAGCATTGCGCCGCTCAGCTGGTCGGACCTTTGTACTTGCGGACAGTGCCTATCTTCGCCTAGGGTCAACAAAGCGGTAATCGCGAGCCCCACGCTCGGCAGAATCACGGTTCTGAACTCGGTACTGGGCGCGCCGAACTACTGGAACTAGTCATCAATAGTTCTAAGGTCCGGCAACGCACGTCCACAGTGTAAAATGCCGCCAGTTCTTGACCAGATATCCGAGAACCCAAAGTAAGAAGCGGCATGACGCGAATCATTATCGTCGGCGCCGGCAAGGGCGGAGGGGGGGGGGGGGGCGGTTTCGACCGTCAAGATTGTCGGCGTCGCCGACATCAATGAACGGGCGCCCGGTCTGGCCCTGGCACGAGAACTTGGGCTGCCGGCGACCCCCAACTATCGCGAACTTCTCGCCGCCGACGCGGCCGACGTCATTATTGACGCGACGGGTAATCCAGAAGTCAGCAGGGATATTGATTCCCTGAAGTCGGAACACACCGGGCTTCTGGCCGGAGTCGCGGCTCGCTTTCTCTGGGAGTTCCTCACCGCGAAGAGTCAGAGCAAAGCTCTCGAAGATAAGTACCAACTCGCGCTAAGAGAACTCGAGGCCCATTCGGAAGGTGAGTTCATCATTGGCAGTAATCCCAAGATGAAGGAGTTGTCGCAGTTGATCGCTCGGGTGGCGCCGACTCCAACCACGGTTTTGGTTCGCGGCGAGAGTGGGACTGGCAAGGAACTGGTGGCCCGGGCCATCCATGCACACAGCGCCCTCAGCAGCCAGCCGCTGGTCACGCTTAACTGTACGGCACTGTCTCCGGCTTTGCTGGAGAGCGAACTCTTCGGCTACAAGCGCGGCGCTTTTACCGGTGCTTACGCCGACCGGGTTGGGCTCTTCGAGAAAGCCGATGGCGGAACGATGTTTCTCGACGAAATCGGGGACATGTCGCTGGAGATTCAGGCGGAGCTGCTGAGAACGCTGCAGACCGGCGAGTCTGGGCGGTCGGAGACGTGCGGACAAAAAAAGTCTGTGTGAGAATCATCGCGGCCACCAATCAGGAACTGGAGAAAGCCATTCGGGAAGGCAGATTCCGCGAAGATCTTCTCTACCGTATCAACACCTTCACGATCACCCTGCCCCCATTGCGGGAGCGCCTCGAGGATATTCCGGCGCTGGCGGAACACTTTCTTAAGCGAGCTCAAGCTAAAGTCAATAAGAAGGTAAACTCCATTTCGCCGAGAGCCCTTACACGCTGCTGCGGAATTATTCCTGGCCTGGAAATCTCCGTGAGCTGGAGAATATTATTGAGCGGGCGGTTGTGTTGGCGTCTTCGCCGAAGATCGAGGCCGAACACTTGCCCATGCATGTTCAGGACAGCACCGCATTTAAACCGCAAGATGGCTTTATGGGGGGGGGAATCTCTTGCCATCGAACGTTTTGAAAGGGACGCGCTCTCCAGCTATCTTAGGGAAGCCCAAGGCAACATATCAAAAGCCGCATTGTTGGCCAACATTCCCCGACGGACCTTCCACCGCCTGATGCTGAAGCACAGAATCTCCTCCGCTCGGACTTCGAAGCCTCGCGACAAGTGAGACAGCGGTGACGCTCAGGTAGAGACGTTAGTGTCCCAGTTTTGTCACGGAAGGATCTGCTTTCCATTCTGCGTGCTAGCCGTGCGCCTCACTTTACGGCTCCGACCGGTGTGATGAAGATGTCCCATTTCCTGGTGCGGGCGGGATCTCTTCTCATGCTCCTCTTAACTTGCTAACTGCTGGCGACTACTCCACTTATTGTGGCCAAAGTCGGCCGATCTTTTCGACTCATATATTTTGGCAGGACAACTGCATTATAAGGTAGCAGTTAGCCAAGCGCCAAAAGAGTGCATGAAGTATGAAGATCGACCAAATCATGAGCAGCCGTGTCGTGGCGGCGAAGTTGAATGCCAGCTGCACCAGTCTCGCGCAAAAGATGCTGTCTGGGTTCGTCAGCGGCCTGCCGGTGGTCGATGATGAAGGACGCGTCATAGGGGTGGTGACTGAGTTCGACATTTTGAAAGTGCTCCGAAATGGCAAGGATGGATTGTCGGCGGTGGCCAACGACATCATGACCAAAGAACCCATCTGCCTGGACGCGGACGAAACGGTTGAGGCCGCGATTGAATTAATGACTCGGCATCATGTCATTCGTATTCCGGTGGTTCGTAACGGAAAGCTGGTCGGCATCGTGTCGCGAACCGACATTTTGCGAGCTTACGTTAAGGAAGAATTTCAGGTGTTTGAAGGGGAGGGTTTTGAGGGCTAAGTTTGTTGAACGCCGAGGGGCAAAGGCCGGAGCGGGAGGTGTCGACGAGAGAGTTTATGGAGACGAGAGATCTCACAATTATCGGCGCGGGGCCAACCGGGTTGGCAGCAGCCTTCCGCGCGGGAATGCACAAGATATGGGCTCGAATCATCGACACCGCCGCCCAGCTTGGAGGGCAAGTGACGGCGCTCTATCCGGAAAAGAAAATTTACGACGTTTTCGGTCTTCCAGAAGTGTTGGGCAAAGAACTGGTACACGATCTGACCAGGCAAGGACTGCAGTTCGGCGCCGAGGTCCGTCTGGGGGAGACCGTCACGGCATTGCGTTTTTCTGGTGAGCTTGAGACAAAGAGCGACGACCGGAGAAAGATAGAAGTTATCACCGACCAACGGACTTATCTCACCCAAGCGGTGATTCTTGCGGGCGGACTTGGAGTGATTACGCCGCGGAGACACGACGCGGCAGGTTGCGATCAACTCGAGGGAAAAGGGGTTTACTATGCCGTTCGCGATCCTGAGATGTTCCGCGGGAAGAAGGTGGTGATCGTGGGCGGAGGGGATTCCGCTTTGGATTGGGCTCTCAACTTACGCCCAAGCACCGCGCAATGCCCAGGAATTTGTTTAAAAAAAAATCGAATGTTATATAACTTGTCCATCTCGGCCACCTGGGGTTTTGACCTCCGAGGCGGCTTGCGGCAACGGCAACCCAGACTTGGTCACTTTGAGGAATTCTGGGGGAGTGGAGCATACGCTCGAAGCGCAGGCGCTGCTTCCGATGATTGGATTTCATATCAATCTGGGTCCGATGGAACTATGGGGATTGGCTTTTGATGACAAAAAGATCGTCGTCAATTCTCGGATGGAGACAGAGTTGCCGGGCGTGTTTGCGGGGGCGACATGGCCACTTACCCAGGAAAGATTAAGCTTATCGCCACTGGATTCGCGGAAGCCGCTATCGCGGTGAAGAGCGCCGTCGAAGATGTTCGTCCAGGACAGAAGGTGCATGTGCAGTTCAGCAGCGTTGCTGGCCTCCCTAAGAGGAGAGCGGAGGCGTTTGCCTGATTGGGGCGGCCAGTTTAAGGTACCAGGCAACTGATTATGCAAGGAGATCACAATGGCAGGCACTAAGAGCAAACTCAGGAAAAAAGAAGAGCCGCGGGCCGCGGGCATCACAACTCACGCCGAGATGGGCTATTACGACGCCGACTATGAGCCGAAAGATACTGACATCCTCTGCGCCTTTCGTCTTGTGCCACAGGACGGAGTAGATCCCATTGAAGCGGCGGCGGCCGTGGCTGGCGAGTCTTCCACTGCGACATGGACGGTGGTGTGGACCGATCGCCTTACGCCTTACGAAAATTACCAGGCAAAATGCTATCGAGTCGATCCGGTCCCGGGTACGAATCAGCATATTGCCTACATTGCTTATGACCTGGATCTGTTTGAAGAGGGATCGATCGCCAACCTGACATCGTCGATCATTGGAAATGTATTCGGGTTCAAAGCGCTGAAGTCATTACGGCTGGAAGATATGCGGATTCCACCGCACTACGCGAAGACATTTCAAGGTCCGCCACATGGCATCGTGATGGAGCGCGAATACCTGAATAAGTTTGGGCGTCCCCTACTAGGGGCGACGGTGAAGCCGAAGCTGGGCTTGTCAGCCCGAAACTATGGTCGTGTGGTGTATGAAGCGCTGCGCGGAGGACTCGACTTTACCAAGGATGACGAGAACATCAATAGCCAGCCGTTCATGCGCTGGCGCGATCGGTATCTCTTCTGCATGGAGGCGGTGAACCGAGCGGTGGCTTCATCCGGCGAAATCAAGGGGCATTACCTAAATGTAACTGCCGGGACTATGGAGGATATGTATGAGCGCGCTGACTTTGCCGCGGAGTTAGGCAGCGTGATCGTCATGCTCGACCTGACTGTTGGTTATACCGCCATCCAATCGATGGCTAAGTGGGCGCGCAAGAACAGTGTGATTCTACATCTGCACCGAGCGGGCCATGGCACTTACACACGACAAAAGACGCATGGAGTCAACTTCCGAGTTATTGCGAAATGGATGCGCCTCGCCGGCGTGGACCACATACACGCCGGAACGGTGGTGGGAAAACTCGAGGGTGATCCGAATGCTGTCCGGGGTTACTACAACACACTGCGGGAAAACAAGCTCGCAGCCGACTTGACGCAGGGCCTGTACTTCGATCAGGACTGGGCGTCTCTGCCGGGCGTGATGCCGGTGGCCTCGGGAGGCATTCACGCGGGCCAAATGCACCAACTGTTGCACTATCTGGGCGATGACGTAATTCTTCAATTCGGCGGCGGCACGATTGGCCATCCTGACGGCGTTGCGCAAGGCGCCACTGCAAATCGCGTTGCGGTCGAAGCGATCATACAGGCGCGCAATTCAGGGCGCGATTACTTCAACGAAGGGCCGGACATTCTGGAAAGAGCGGCGCGCTGGTCTCCGGAACTGCGCAAGGCGCTGGAAATCTGGAAGGACGTGTCATTTAACTTTGAATCGACCGATGTACCCGATGCACTGGCGACGGTATCGGTGTGATGTTCGTGGGGTGGTTACCACGCTAAGACCGACTCGAAAGGAGATGCTATGCGAGTTACTCAAGGTACTTTTTCCTACTTGCCCGACTTTACCGATGACGAAATTGAGGACCAGGTACGGTATTGCCTGGACAATGGCTGGGCTGCGTCGATTGAGCACACCGACGATCCGCATCCGCGCAATGTCTATTGGGAGATGTGGGGACTGCCTTTGTTTGACCAGAAAGATCCGCACGCGATTTTGCTTGAAGTCAATGAATGCCGCAAAGCTTTTCCTGACCATTACATCAAGCTGAACGGCTACGACCGTACCAAAGGAAGGCAGTCTACAACGCTCAGCTTCATTGTGCAGCGCCCTAAGGAAGAACCTGGCTTCTATTTAGAGCGAACGGAAAGTAAGAATCGACAGATCAGCTATACGACTCGTTCTTACTCAGTGGCCACAAAACCGGCCATGGTCGACAGAGTTAGTCAACAAAAGTAAGACCATAAGCACGCATGATTGCGGTAGACAGGTTTCGGAGAATGCTATGGAAGGTCTGAAAGCGGGATCAGAAATCGCGCTGGAAGCGAATGGCAACCCGGCGGACGCTACGGTTGACATTAGCGCTGCCCATCGCGATTCCAATATCGAGGAGGTGTTGGGGGAACTGGAGAGGGAGTTGGTGGGCTTGCGGCCGGTGAAGGCCCGCATACGCCAGATTGCCTCGTTGCTCCTTGTGGCGCGATTGCGTGAGCAGATGGCGCTTTCGACCGACCGGCCTACGTTACACATGTCGTTCACCGGACGTCCGGGCACGGGAAAGACCACGGTCGCCATGCGCATGGCTAAGATGCTGCATCATCTGGGCTACGTGCGACGCGGGCATCTTGTGGTCGCCACCCGGGACGACTTAGTGGGCCAGTACGTTGGCCATACCGCACCGAAGACTAAGGAAATTCTAAAGAAGGCGTTGGGCGGCGTGCTGTTTATCGACGAAGCTTATTACTTGTATCGTCCCGAAAATGAGCGCGACTATGGCCCGGAAGCAATTGAGATGCTGCTGCAGATTATGGAAAACCAGCGCGAGGATCTGGTCATTATCATGGCGGGATACAAAGATCGCATGGACACTTTTTTTCAATATAATCCCGGCTTTCATTCCCGCATCGCGCATCACGTTGATTTTCCCGATTACACGTTCGAAGAGTTGATGACCATCGCGGAGTTGATGGTCAGCCAACAGAACTATGCCTTCGATGATGAATCCCGCCAGGCGTTCAGGGAGTATCTGCGCCTGCGCATGACGCAGCCACACTTTGCCAACGCTCGCAGCGTTCGAAACGCCATTGACCGGATCAAGCTGCGCCAGGCTAATCGGCTGGTGAAAGAAGGCGGCAGCATCGCTAGAGCCGAGTTGATGCGCATCGACGCGGAGGAAGTCTTGCAGAGTCGCGTGTTCGAGTCGGGCTTGAACGAGGGCTGCGAAGGCATGGGCGGTGAGAACGGTGGCAGCGGCACCATAAACAGCGGGACTTCGCCATCTGCGAAGGTGACGTCATGATCAAGCGACCGATACTCATGGGCGTAGTCGGCGATAGCGCCGTCGGTAAGTCCACTATCACCAAGGGACTGACACAGTTACTTGGCCCGGAGCGAGTTACACACGTCTGTACGGACGACTATCACAAGTATGACCGCGAGGAGCGGAAGCGTCTGGATATCACACCCCTGCATCCGGATTGCAATTATCTCGATATTCTTGCGCTGCATCTGGAGCGCACACACTACGGCCAAGCCATGCTCAAACCGGTGTACGACCACAGCACGGGCACCCTTGTGCGGCCGGAATACGTCGAGCCGCGGGAGTTCGTCATTGTCGAAGGGTTGCACGGATTTCACAACGCCACTTTGCGGCAGTTCTACGACGTGAAAGTCTATCTTGATCCACCCGAAGATTTGCGCCGCGTGTGGAAGATCAAGCGCGACACGGCGAAGCGGGGGTATAACACCGAGCAAGTGCTGAAGGAACTCCAGCGGAGGGAACGAGACTCACGCGAATTCATACGGCCACAGCGAGAATTTGCTGATATCGTAGTGCAGTTCTTTCCCAACCCGGGTACGCCTCCCGAGCAGGCCGATGGATGTCTCAACGTCAAGCTGGTCTTGCGTCCGACGATTCCACATCCTGACCTGAGTTATCTTTTTGAAAGAGACGGGTCGGCTGATGGCGTTCGCCTGGAACTGGGCCGTGATTCGGGCCGTCCGGTCGACTTTTTGTGCGTGGACGGGAACGTCACCCGCGGCCATGCTGCACAGCTCGAAAACACCATCTGGCAACATTTGCCTGATCTGCGGCCGCTGAGCGCCGATCAATTCGGCGACTACAACGACCGGGTGGAGGTCAGGCACAGCGATCCCCTGGCGCTCACCCAATTGCTGCTGACGTACCACCTGTTGCGCGCGTACAGCAGGGACGAACCCATGCGCTTCGCACCCCCGGTTGCTGCTTTGAGCCGCTTGAAGTCGGTTCCGCAAATGGAACCTGTGGGGACCCTCACGGAAAAGTGAGGAACGACGAAAAATGACCGAACGTCTGCTCACCCCTACACCGCTGGCTGAATATTGTGAGAGGCGGCTAAGCGTTTCTTTGGCAGTATCACACTTCGGTGCTGCAACTGCTGCAGGAGATCACCGGAGTCCGCGAGGCTGAATCGCGCCGATGTTCAACTCGTGGGAATTGGATTCCACCGGCCGGCGTGAGCGCGCCGCCTTTCAGAAATCCCCTTCGACATGGCCGTGCACCATGCCAACAATGCCGATTCTCATGGGAGAATCGGGAGTGGCGCCAATCGCGGCCTTCGCAGGCACGGAAAGCAAAGCGAGCATGAGCAGAAGCATCAGTTTCATAATGTCTCTCTTTGAAACTTAACCCCAAGACTTAAACCCAAACAATTACCAATAGCATTGAATGAATCTGTGGAGGCGCGAACTTCGCCATTGCAGGTTAAATGCGTGAGAGTCGAAAAGCAATGTTGGGTTCTTAGCGATTGATTCGCGCCGCGCCGCTCCAGTGTCTGAAATCTGAGTTGGCGCAATCTGCACACGTCAGCGTATTCTTCAGAGTTCAAGCTGCTGTATCCGGCGCGAGAAAAAATCGCCGGGGAAAATGATTTCCAGGAGAAAGGTGAAGACAGTAATGCGCTCTTTAACACGACGCACATTCATGAGGATTGGAGCGGGTTCAGTGGCTGCGGGAGCCGCGGCAAAGATCACGGTGCTGGAACCAGCAGCGCTATGGGGCGCAGATCGTGGGGGCGCAGATCGCGGGGGCGCAGGTCGTGCGGGCGCTAATCGTGAAGTGGCGCCGAGCGACCGGGTCCGATTTGCCTCGATCGGCACGGGAACTCGCGGGTGCCAGTTGCTGGAAGAATCGTTGCTGGTGCCGGGAGTCGAGTGTGTCGCTGTGTGCGATCTCTACGACAGCCGGCACGAGGCGGCGCAGGAGTCTCTACAGAAGCAGGTTCCGGCGACGCGCAATTATCGGGAAATTCTGAACCGCAAAGATGTGGATGCAGTAATTGTGGCCGTCGCCGACCACCAGCACCGCAGAGTGGTGGTGGACGCTTGCGCCGCGGGCAAGGACGTTTACTGCGAGAAGCCAATGTCGCACACGGTAGAAGACGGCTTCGCGATGGTGGAGGCGGTCCGCAAGGGAAATCGCATTTTGCAGGTGGGCAGTCAGCGTGTAAGTTCCATCGTCTACGAGAAGGCGCGTGAACTCTACGCGTCGGGAGCGCTGGGCGAAGTGTTCTTTATCGAAGGCTCGTCGGACCGCAATTCGCCGAGCGGGGCGTGGGTATATCCAATTCCGCCGGACGCGAGCGAGCAGACTATCGACTGGAACGCCTTTCTCGAAGGCGCGCCCAAGCGCCCGTTTGATGCGGCGCGCTTTTTCCGCTGGCGCTGCTTCTCCGATTATGGCGAGGGGCTGGCGGGTGATCTATTCGTACATCTGCTTTCCGGGATTTATTTCATCTCGGGAATTAATGAGGCGCCTAAGCGCGCGCAAACGAGCGGCGGACTGTTTCGCTGGAAAGATGGACGCGACTTTCCGGATGTGATCGAGACGCTTTATGACTATCCGAAATTTCGCGTGGTGCTGCGGTGCAATCTAAACAATGCTGGAGGCGAGCCGATCAAATTCCATGGCACCAAAGGCACGATGGAAATCATAGGGCAAACGCTGACCTTCACGCCGCAGGACATCAGTCCCAAGCCGGAGAAATATTCGACGATCGGCTGGCCGGCGCGTCTGCGCAAAGAATATCTGGCACAGTGGGCGGCTGAGCATCCGGAGCCTTCGCCGCTCGACTACCAGGCGGCCGAAACCGAGACTTTCACAGCGCCTGAAGGATACAGCGACGTGGCCGCTCACGAAGCAAACTTCTTCAACGCAGTTCGAACCCGCAAGCCAACCGTGGAGAACGAAGATTTCGGCAACCATGCGGCAATCGGCTGCCACCTCGCCAACTACGCCTATTTCAAGAAGACGATTGCGACCTGGGATGCAGACGCGAAGACGATTCGGGGATAGCGTCTCACTCCGATTTGAAAATTGGACCGGTTTTGAAATATTGCAGACGATTCGAATTGAGGACTCTATGCCTAAGATTTCACGACGGACGTTCCTGAAAACCGCCTCCGCCTCGGCTGCCTTCGCCGCGGTGTGGAGCAGGACACCACGGCTCATGGCTAATCCACTGGGACTGCCCCTGGGGTTGCAGCTTTACTCTGTCCGCGAACTGCTTCCCAAAGACTATGACGGAACGCTGCGGCAATTGGGCGCGCTGGGCTATCGCGAAGTGGAAGCTGCGGGCTTTTTCGGCCGCTCTCCCAGCGAGGTAAAGCTGGCCATGGACCAAGCTGGGCTGAACTGTGTGAGCGCCCACTATCCACTCAAGGATCTGTTGCCGAAGGTGGATGAAACGATCGAGTACGGCAAGAATTTGGGGCTGAAGTACATCGTTTGCGCATCGCCCTGGCTCAAAGATCCGTCGCGGGTGAAAGACCCTGGCTCGCGCGCGGCCAGAGACGCAATGACGCTCGACGACTGGCGCTGGAATGCGGAGCAGTTCAATCGCATCGGGGAGCGCGTGAATGCGGCAGGAATCTGGTTCGCGTATCACAACCACACGGCGGAGTTCCGCGAGGAAAAAGGCGTGGTGTTCTATGACGAACTGATGCACCTGACCGATCCGGCGAAGGTGACGTTCGAAATGGATTGTGGCTGGGTCGTCGTAGGCGGCAAGAATCCCGTCCATTATCTCACGCACTATCCCACGCGAATTTCGATGCTACACGTGAAGGAGTTTAAGATGAGCGGCTGGACGCCGGGTTTGGAGCCTCCGCCTTCGACGGAGATGGGTCGCGGCTCAATCGACTACGGCCCTATCTTCAAAGCTGCAAAGAAAGCCCGCATCAAGCACGCCTTTGTCGAACAAGAAGAGTTTGACATGCCTCCGATGGAGGCGCTGAAAATCGACGCTGACTATATGCGAGCATTGGTTTAAGGGTCGGGTAGGGGCGTCGCGTGATGCGACGAGAGTCGCGACCGAAATCCACCAGTGTTCATTATCCGTCACAAATTCGTCAGTCGTGGCGCGTAACTTTTTCGTTTTTCTGCGAAGATAACTTGAAAGGCTGGAATAAGTTACGTCCGTGACATGCACTCGATCTGAGTCTGTCTGATTGTTGGCATGTAATTTGCGCTTGGAACGCTGTGTCCCGAGCGGCGCCTAAAATCTGGATGCTTCATTTTGCCGTCCACGGGGAGCTCCCGGCGATCGAGGCAACATGATAGCAGAACTGCAAAATGCCGAACCCGCTCGAGTTGTGCCCCCCGCGTCACGGGATCGAGAGCTTATCGGGCGCATCCTCGCCGGCGAGCGTGAGCTCTTCCACGAACTGGTACGCCCTTACGAAAGGAGCGTCTACTACGTGGCTCTCCCCATTCTGCACAATGAGCAGGAGGCAGAAGACGCTGCGCAGGAGACAATGCTGAAGGCACTCAAGAACCTGCACAGCTTTCGTGCCGAGTCGAAGTTCAGCACCTGGTTAATTTCCATTGCAGTGAACGAGGCGCGCGCCCGTCTGCGTCACGGTCGTGTTCTGAGATTCGAGTCGGTGGAACAGGCCGCGAAAGACGAGCGCGGCGGCTTCACAGCCGCGACCACTACCGACCTGCGTGAGATTCGGCTGCAGACGCTGGAGCGGAAGGAACTGGGCCAGATACTTCAGCACGCGATGGCCAGCTTGCCAGAAATCTATCGCGAGGTGCTGCAGTTGCGGGATCTGGAAGAGTTGAGCACTGCAGAAACCGCTGCCCTGCTGGGCGTGAGTAAAGGCGCAGTAAAAACCAGGCTGCTGCGGGCGCGGCTCATGATGCAGAAAATCGTTTACCGTAGTTGCAGGATGCCCCACACTCAAGTTCAGAACGCAACGGCGATCGCCGAACGCCGATCGTTGCCGGATAAGGTGAGTGCGAGGCGGTCAAAAGGCTCAAGCGCTCATTTGTGTCAACAAGCATTTGGCAGTTGGGTTTAGCATTCTGAATGCAGGTACGGCAATTCAATCCAAGAGAATGAGGGCCCCTCTTTATGACTAAAACAACTTCATCGCAAGCCCAGTTCAGTGTCCCTACCACGTCCATCCGCAAGGTCGAGGCCGATGGCGTCCAAGTTTTTTATCGGGCTGCTGGTGATACATCTGCTCCCGTGGTTCTCCTGTTACATGGGTTTCCGGCCTCCTCGTTCATGTTCCGCGAACTCATTCCACGCCTCGCCAATCGCTACCGTGTGATCGCGCCGGATCTCCCCGGTTTCGGATTTACCGAGGTTCCAGCCGAGCGAAAATATGTTTATTCGTTTGACGGATTGGCTGCGACAATCGAGGCCTTCACCGAAGCAGTCAAGATCAATCGTTATGCAATCTATGTTTTCGATCATGGCGCACCAACAGGCTTCCGCTTGGCCATGGCCCACCCCGACCGAGTGACAGCGATCGTTTCACAAAACGGAAATGCGTATGAAGAAGGCCTCGCCGATGCCTGGGGTCCGATCCGCAAATACTGGGCTGAACCCACAGCAGAGAACCGGGAGGTCATCCGCAAGAATATTTTGACACTGGAAGGAACGCGCTGGCAGTACACCCACGGTGTAGCCGATCCAGGAAGTGTTCCACCTGAGTCATACACCTTGGATACGGCGCTGTTCGAACGTCCGGGGAATAAAGAGATTCAACTCGATTTGTTTCTGGATTACGCCTCGAATGTGAAGCTCTATCCGAAATTCCAGGAATATTTTCGCAAGTCGAAACCGCCTTTGCTTGCGGTCTGGGGCAAGAATGATCCCTTTTTCCTTCCCGCGGGAGCAGAGGCCTTTCGGAAGGACCTGCCAAACGCAAAGGTCCAATTCCTTGACACCGGACATTTTGCGCTAGAGACACACGTCGTAGAAATTGCTGCCGCCATGCAAGAGTTTCTTGAAGCAAATGGCATTGGACGCCGCGGCGGAGAAAACGCAGCGTAGAGATGAATACATTTCCAGAGAACTCTACCGTCCTTCTGGTGCATGGAGCATGGGCCGATGGGTCCTGTTGGAGCAATGTCATTCTGCCCTTACAGCGGCACGGCCTTAACGTAATCTGCGCTCCGATCCCACTCACGTCCTTAAGTAACGACGTTGCCGCGTTGAATCGTGCACTCGAACGAACGCGCAGCCCAGTGGTCCTAGCCGCCCACGCCTACGGAGGCGCTGTGATTGCCGCAGCGCGCGAGGACCGGGTTAAGTCGCTTGTATACATCGCCGCGCTCGCACCCGATGAGGGCGAGACAGTTGCAAAGGTGTTTTATCGCGACGAACCGCATCCGAGCGCCCCCAGTTTGGCGCCTGATGCACACGGCTTTATCTGGATGGCGGAAAACGGGTTTCAGCAAGCGGTTGCCCACAAAGCTTCGGCGGACCAAACAAGCATCATGGCTGCGGTTCAGCAGCCGATCGCGATTCAGTGTATTCAAGAGCCGGCTCCTGCGCCGTCATGGAGGGTGAAACCGTCGTGGTTCCTGGTGGCAGAAGAAGACCGCATGATCAACCCCAAGACACAACACTTCATGGCCGATCGAATGGGTGCCCGCATCCGATCAAAGAGCGTAGATCATAGTCCGATGATTACAGCGCCAGATCTCGTGATCGACCTGATCATGGAAGCTGCGCGCGAAACCCTTTCGCCATCCGGGATTTTGGAGGGGCGAACTGCGAAGATCAGTTAGGAAAAGACCAGTTAGCAGTCGGATGACGATCAAATCAGTTGCTATTGTTACCGGAGCAAGTCAACCTCTAGGCTGACCGCACAAGGCTCCGCCTCTTATCGCTTTTCATTTGCTTCCGAGCCGGCCTTCTTGAATTCCTGAAACAGTCTTTCGGCATTACGGTGGTACACCTTTTCCAGCACTTCGTCGGGAAGCCCGATTCCAGAGATCTCCCATCGTCCCTGACCGGGGTAGCCCCAATAGTCGAAATCTTCATCGCTGGTTTCGAGCCAGCGGAAATAATTGCGATACATTGCCGTTTCGATGCCGCTGTCGGTTCCGAACATGATGCGGTCCTGGTATTTCAGAAATAGCTCGCGGGTGCGGCGGGGCTGCCTTCCGAGTTCCGCTTCACGGGCGCCGAATTCCACCATCACGTTAGGGTGTTGGTCGAGCATCTCGGCGACCCAATCGAGATTCTCCGGCCAGCCCATGTGCAAAGATACGAAACTCGTCTTCGGGTGTTTCGAAAAAACGCGATTCCGCGCTTCGAGAAGTTCTCGGCAGGCCGGGAAAATCAGATCCGTAGAAGCTCCAGTCCGGATGCTCGATGAGTTCTTCATAGCGTTCGTTGGTCCCATCGGTCGGATGAAAAAAGGCCTCCGGGTCGCCAGTATGAATGAATACTGGAATTCCCAACTTACCGCATTCGTCCCAGATGGGGTCAAGGCGGCCGTCGTCAATGGCGAGCAGCTTTCCGCTTTTGTCCCGCACTCCGAGTCCAAAATCTTTCAGAAACTTAAGACCTCGCGCTCCCCGACTAACTGAATCATCGAGTTGCGCGACCATCTCCTGGCTGAAGTTTGGATCATCAATCTTGCTCCAGTCGAGCTGCGCGAAAACCATAAATCGTCCAGGGTAGGGTTTAACCATCTCATCGATCACGTGCTGGAGCTTGTCTCCCCACATGCCGGTGAGAATTACGACGGTCTTGACGTTAGTGCTGTTCATGACCTCAAGAATGCGCTCCGGCGGCATGTGCTCCTCAATCCGCGCGGCGTCATTGGTGTGGTTGTGCACGTCAATCACATAAAACTTGG
Source organism: uncultured Acidobacteriaceae bacterium (assembly GCA_963810955.1). Taxonomy (GTDB): domain Bacteria; phylum Acidobacteriota; class Terriglobia; order Terriglobales; family Acidobacteriaceae; genus Acidiflorens. The sequence continues at coordinate 14,302 of CAWEPW010000011.1, forward strand.
CACGGTCTACATCGTGCGCCGGCAGATGGAGCATGGAGCGTGGATGAAAATCCTTTAGCAGAAGCGTTTTCTTCTGTTCGGCATCGGGTGCGCTCTGATAGCCGATCGACGCTGGCTGTTGCGTCGCGGGCTTGGGCTGATTCTGGGAGACGAGCGAGAGTGGCAAAAGCATCGGCACTAGAAACATGGCCGCAAACTTCGTCTTTAACATGAACATGGGATCAACTCCTTGGCGCAGGCCGATAGAAACGAACGCCCAGATTTATGGCTCCGAGCCGAATCGCCGGTTACGGTCGGGTCGGAAATGCTTTTCGATTTCCCCGCTGACCGAAACCGTATAACTCGCTTCGAAGGGCACATTCTCGATACCCTCAGCCACCAGATGAACCCGGAAATCTCCGGCATGAGTGTAGGTGTGCAGAACAGAGGACCCGCTAGTACCCGATCCATCGCCGAAATCCCAGCGATAGCCGAGGGCCGGAACGCCGCTGGGATCGGTCGCGGCCGAGAAGGCGACCGGCGAACCGGTGGCCACATTCTTCGGAACCTGTGCCTTGATCGTAGGAGCCGCTGGGGCAATCGAACTGTCGAGTATTTTCACCATGCGCACGGAAAACGGCGGCAGGTCCAGCGCAAGTGAGTTGGGCTTGCCTCCGATGGTTTGGTTCTCGAAAATGTCCATAAGCTCATAGTTCGATCGCTGGTTCGAACCCGCGAGGCCCAAATCAGCCAAAGAAAACTGACGAGAACGTGGCTTGTCCGTCCAATTGAAAACCGTCAGGACGCTCTGCCTCTTACTCTCGCGCAAAAGAAACGCGCTGGGCATCCCGTCTTCCGGTTCGTAGCTCATCAGATCGATCGGTTTCGAGGCGCGTCCCAAGCGGGCCATATTGATCAAATCCTGGTTCCTTACCAAAGCCATCCGGTCCGCATCCTGAAACAGCGTCGAAAGGTCGTCGCCGATCTCGAACATTCCTCCCGAGACCGCAGACAGCGCGATGGAGGCTCGCGCTTCATCGAGTGTCAGCTCTGCCTTGCCGCGATGCCATCCCTCTTCGCCCACTTTCTGGCGGGAAACGGTGAAAGCGTCGGGATCGGCGATGAAGAAATTGCGGTTCATGTAATAGCGGGCAGCCACGCCCGGGGCCGCTTCTTTCGTGGCTTCGAACATATGGCCCGTGTCGCACGAAATGCGTCCGGCATCCACGAGGCCAACCGGATTCAGCATGACGCTGCCGTCCTTATCGAGCAAGACGTCGTCTCCCACTGCTTCGCGAATGATCCGCAGGCCAATTCGCTGCGCCTCCATGGCGGTGGTCTGGGGACGGTAGTAATAGCCTTCGACGGCAGAGTCGTCCATGAAATCGAGCTTGATGTAGCGAATGCCCCAATCTCGGGTCAGAGTGACATAGGTCTTGCGCAAGTACTCCTGAGCTGCCGGATTAGTAGCGTCGAGCACAAAGAGCGGGTCCAGGTTGTGTTTGGTTTCGGCGTCCTCGATGACAAAACCCGCGTGAATGGGCTGACCCTGCGCGTCATGAACAAGCCACTCTCTGTGGTTCTGGTAAACCCAGGATCGCTCGGAAACTTGAAAGGGAGAAGTCCAAATGCCAGGAATGAGGCCCAGGCTGCGAACCTTGTCTTCGAGTGGAATGAGTCCTCGTGGGAAGAGAGTAGCATTCGGAGTGCTGTATTCGCCGCGGGCGAACTGATATCCCTCGTCCATGTGAAAGAATGTGTAACCGAGATCCTTCAGGTGCGACGCCAGGACTTCCGCATTGGTCAAGGCCGTCCCCTCGGACAGTCCAAAATAGTAGGCGGTCCAACTCCACCAGCCCATCGGGGTAGAAGCGGAAACGCGAGCGTGATGCAGACGGCGCACCAGACTTCCATACGCTTCCAGTTGCGCGTGGTAATCGCGGCCGATGCTCACCAGCAGGCGCTCCGAAGTAAGGCTCGCCCCGGGCGCGACCGGCAGACTTAGCTCTATCCGATCTTCGGAGGAGGATTGCTTCAAGGAATTTTCTTTAGCGAGTTCAGTCGTTCCGGTGGAATCAACCTCATACCCAATAACCTGAGGCTGCTTTGAGTTCACGCGAAGGCGCAATACGGTCAGCCATCGCTCGGAAGTCAAAGCTGCCAGCAAAACGCTGAAGTGGCTCTGACGGTTGTAAATCAGCTGGCTGCCAACAGCACGATGCACGCCTTCAGTGATATCGCCCAGATCATGGATCTTCATCGCGGGACGATCTTCACTAAAACTGTCCGAGAGCACGCGGCCTGCGGCCTCCGGGCCATCCAGATCTATCGCGGAGGTTGTGGTTGAGTTCACCATGCGGAGGGCCTGTACCGTGATCGGCTTTCCCGTGGTATTCCGAACCTCTACCTCAATCTCTGCGAAGGCCGGCTCTGTGTGAAGCCGCAGGACGCAGAGCAAGTCTGGTTGCCCGGCAAGTCCGGTGTTCGTCTCCAGGATCTCGGTGCCAGAACCAAGCTCATCTGTGAAGGATGAAACAACAGCCTGATGTTGTGGATAATCGCTGGAAGAAATCCAGTGCTCCTCGATCTTGGCGGCGGTGCCGGCGGTGATGCTAACTTTCGCCGAAGAGCCAGGCCGAATCGTGTAATTGCCGGTCCGCTGATCGACTTCCACAACGTCGGTGGCGTTCGCGATTCTTACCGGGTTCTCAGCTGCAATACCAAGGCCCCCGAATACAAAAAGAATCGATACGAGTAGTGTGAATGGAAGCGCGCGAGTCAGGGTCATAGGTCAATTCTCGAGATCGAATGCCGAAGCATCGCCGGCCTGCTGGGCCGATGGTCGCGTTTCGAACCACGCGAGTGTAATTTCCTGCCGGCAATCAGAAGTAAAACTTCAGCGCGAACTGGATCTGCCTGGGCGCCCGAGCTGCCAGGGGAAAGCCGAAGTTGCTCTGGTCTTGGGGAATAAAGGGATTGAGCTCGAGCGGCGTGGGCTCGGCACTGATCGCGCCAAACTGTCCAAACAAATAATTCACGTGGTTGAGAATGTTGAAGAATTCGGCGCGGAATTCGAGACGTTTTTGTTCGCCGATCGGAAACTGTTTGACGAAAGAGGTATCCCACTCGGTGTATCCAGGGCCCTCGATGATATTGCGTCCGGCGTTGCCGAAGGTTCCGAGAATCGTGTTGTCGACAAAGGCGCAGGTGTTAAACAGGGTTCCGGGAATGCAGGGCTTGGAGTTGGGATTGCCGACCCGGTTGGGGCGCGAGCAATAGTAGCCGACGGTTCCGCCACAGTCGCTGCCGGAGATACTGTTGATATCAGTGGCGGTGTAGTAATTGCCGGTGGTGGCGGAGAAAACCCCGGTCATCTGCCAGTTGCCGATAATCTGGTTTACGACTCCGGAAACGTCCTTGGCAAATACGCGTCCGCGACCGAAAGGCAGGTCGTAGACATAGCTGAAGACGAAGCGCTGACGCACGTCGAAATCGGCGTTGCCATAGTCCTGGTTGGGGAATCGCTGATCCTGAAAGTCTCCGTTGTTCACCGAACCCAGGCTGGCGCTGGAAGCGTTGTCGAGGGCGTGGGAGAAAGTGTAAGCCGCTTCGTACTGGAGTCCGTGAGAGTAACGTTTTTCGAGGCGAACTTGCAGCGAGTTGTAATTCGAGAACGCATTCGAACGGAAGGTATCGATGCCGACATCGAGCGCGGGATTGCAATTCGCTCCTCCGTCGGCCAGGGTGCAGGGGCCAGTACCGCCGGGCGCTTCATCGTTGGCGGGGCGGCGCGGCGCGGTTGGAAGAGAGTCCGTCCCAAGAACCGGAACGGCCTGATTGCCGTTGTAGAAGGCGAAGAGCTTCAATCCGCGCGAGCCGCCGTAAGAAACTTCAAGAACGGTGTCGGCGGGCAATTGATATTCCAGACCCAGGTGCCACTGCTGAGTGTAGGGCGTGACCAGATGCGGATCGAGGGAATAGAGTTCTGGTGCGTTCGGGTCGCTGAGTGGACTAAGGCCGGTGTTGGTATTGTTGGCAAAGCCCTGCGAGAGGACGTTGAGCGGCAAGCCACCGTTATTCGCGGCCGAAATCGAGCAATCAGAATTGGGGAACCTAGGATTCGCGAACGGCGCACCGCAGGGAGTGTTGTATGCCTCTGAAGACAAGAATGGAGGGTTGAAGCCGGGGCTGGGGTTGGAAAAGGGACCGTTTTCCTGCCCGCCATAGAAGATGCCATAGCCGGCGCGCAGACACGAGCTTGTCGGACAATTGGTAAGCCATCCCGATGCGGGGCGCAAAATTGTTGAGGTCGGGATGGATAAGTCCCGTAGAACCGTTGTTCTGGATGGCGAGTTCGGTGCCGAGAGTAGGTGTCAGCTGCCGGTTGGCACCGCTGGGGGCGATCAGCGAGAGTGAGTTGAAATCGAAAGTGGCCTGGTTGTTATTGGCTTCCTTGATGGTGGTGAAGAGTTCGTAGCGGAGGCCAAGGTTGAGGGTCAGGCGCGAAGTTACTTTGAAGTCATCGAGAGCATATACCGCGTAAATCTGGCGGTTATAGATGATGTTCGGGGTGACGCTCGTAATGGACCCGCCGTCGCGAGATGCCCTGCATGAATGTGGCGAAGGCTTCGCCACCAGTGCCGGGGTCGCCGGGATTGTCGTTAATGAGGAAGCCGCCGCCGAAATCCATGGAGCCGCGAGCGGCGGCCGGCTCTAGAATGGTGAACTGCTCGAACCGCAGTTCGGTGCCGAACTTCGCGGCGTGGCGTCCGCGGGTCCAACTGAGATTATCGGTAAAAACGTAGCTGTGCTGGTGTTCAAGAGCGGGCAGGTATTCAGAGGCTCCGATGGTTGCGGTGCCGTCGCCGAAGCTGATCGAAGGCAGGCCCCCGATGTTCTGGCCGGCTGCGAAGGGAACTCCGGGAAAGGGAATGCCACCGGGAATTTGCTGGGCGACGTTTTCGTTGTAAAAGAGGTTGTAGCGATGGGACTCGAGGTGATTAAAGCCGAAACGAAATTCGTTGATCAGATTGTTGCGAAAAGTATGGATCTCACTGGCAGCCAGGCCTTCGGCGGTGTTGTTGCTATACCCATCCTGAAAGCTGCCGCCGTCGAGTATGTTGTTGAAGGGCGAGGGAAGGAAATTACTGTCATTGCCGTAACTGAAGCGGGCGAAGAAATTATCCTTGCCGCTGATAATTTGGTCGATGCGAATGTCGAACTTGTTCTCCGTTTCGCTGCGCTTGGGATCGGCCAGGTAGTTGCCGCCGAGAAAGATGCTGTTATTGGGCGCTGGAAACAGATTAGCCAATTCCTGGCCGAGCGGATCAATGGGGGTGTTGGTGCCGCCAGGATTGGTGAATTTGTTGGTCGGGGTCCCGGTGTAGTTCGGGCCGGTAGTTCCGATGGGGAAACCGCAAGGTCCGCCATTGTATGGGGAATTAGGGTTTGCCTGGGTTGGATCGAAGATCTCTCCCGAATACGTCGGGTTGCCCTTGCAGTCGAGAACACCCGAGATGGGCGTGCTGAGGTCGAGAAATGAGGAGAAATCTCCTCCGACTTCGGCTGGCGTGGGAACCGTGGACAACTGCGGCAGGGCCTGGCGAATGCGCAGACCTTCGTAGTCGCCGAAAAAGAACATTTTGTTCTTGACGACGGGGCCACCCAGCGTAAAGCCGAACTGATTCTGCTTGTAAGGCTGCCGTCCGAAGATGTCAAAGTCGTTGGTAGCGTCGAATTTTCGTTACGCAGAAATTCCCACACATCGCCATGGAGTTGGTTGGTGCCGGACTTGATAACGGCATTCATGATGGCGCCGTTGCCGCGGCCGAATTCTGCGCTATAGGAATTGGTCTCGACTTTGAACTCGGCGATGGCGTCGACTGCTGGCTGGACCACGTAAGCGGCGCCATTCAAGACGTCTCCCAGGTTCGCGTTGTTGTCGATGCCGTCGAGCAGGAAGTTATTTTGCAGAGAGCGAGCGCCGTTGGCGCTGAAGCCGTAAGTGGTTTCGACGCGCGATCCGGGTTCGGCCGTGGCGACGCCTACGCCGAGCAGAGCGAGTTGGGCGTAGTTGCGTCCGTTCAAGGGAAGCGCATTGATGCGCCGGCTGTCGACAACCTGGCCGAGTTCAGAGGTTTCGGTTTCGAGTTGCGACTGTTCGCCGGTGACCGTGACGAGTTCCGTGGCCATGCCCGGCTGAAGCTTCAGATCCACCCCGACGCGATCCTGAATGTTCACTTGCATCGGTCCGGCAACCGCTTTCTTAAACCCCTTCTTCTCCACAGTGACCTTATAACGACCAATCCGGAGCGGGCTCGGCGACATATTCTCCGTCGTTGTTGGTGAGAGACTGTCAGTTCGATACCGCGATCCACATCGGTTACGGTGACCTTCGCGTCCGGATCAGCGCGCCACTCGCGTCGCGCACTACGTCCTACAATGGCTCCGGCATCCTTTTGCGCCCACAGCGGCGGGGTCAGCGCAAGAAACAACAGCGAAAAGCAACAATAGGCCGATTTAGTTTGCTGGCGGGGTAGACATGGATGGGCATGGCGAGCCTCCTGAGACGTTAAACCCGAATGCGTGCGAGACCGTGGGTCGGGCCTCACCGAAAATCGGGTTCTAAAAGTACAAACTTTCGGTGTACTATTACGAACCATTACTTTTACTTTCGTCTGGTAGCGTTTGTCAACTGCGATATTTTTATGTGACGAAATCGGGGACGGCGCAAGCGGGACAGTCAAGGACACGCATAAGGGAGCAGAGGTTGCTCATGATCGCTGGCAAGTACGGAATTGCGTTATCTGGGATGGCGCTTGGTCTCACGCCTGCTGTTGACAGCTTGCTCGAAGTTGCCGAAATCGCCTCTGAAGTTTCTTTGAAGAGTAGGACCCCGAAACCGCACGCCTACGCAGCCTTCGACGATCACCGTAGAGGTGAACGCGGGGGGCCCGGTCGTGCTGACGACAAGCGCAGCCGAATTTCAGCTGAGACCGGACGGTTATGTGCAGGCATTTCTGCTGAAGGATGGGCGAGAAGTTGTCGCTTGATGAATCGCGCGTCGGTGCTCCCGCGGAGAGCGATTTTGTCCAGGTGGCGGGCAAGGACGTACATTTCACTCTCGATTTTCAGCAGGCGCAGGTTCACGAGGCGATCGGAAAGATGGGCGTCGGGAAACGAGTGGAGGTTCCGGCACGTCCGCTCGGGCCATCGGGGGAGGGTTTGGAGCGGGTGCTGGCACTTGAAGTTTACGACCAGTTTCCGAACATTCTTCTGAGCACGGTGGAATACAAGAATACTGGTACGGGCGATGTGGCTATCGAAAAGAGTGTGAATCAGCGCAGGCGTTTGAATGCGCGGCTGGTTGACGCGAAGGCGCAGCCTTGGGAAATGTGGTCGTTTCACGGTTCCAGTTATGACTGGGGAAAAGATGATGTGGTGAAACTGACGCCCACGTTTTCGCAGCCCAACGTCATGGGAGAAATGGTCAAAGGCGGCTACGGTGGCGGGATTCCGGTCGTGGCATTCTGGACGCGGCAGGTTGGAGAAGCCGTCGGCCACGTGGAGACGCTTCCGATTTCGGCTGCAATCCCGGCAAAAGTCACGGCCGATGGACGGGTGAATACCGAAGTGGATTACGCAGCAAACATTACGCTGAAGCCGGGAGAAACCTACTCCACGCCTCGCAGCTTCGTCTCCGTTTTCGCCGGCGACTTCTATGAGCCGCTGCGGATTTGGTCGAGCGTGCTGCAGAAAGAAGGCTGGGAGCTGCCTAAGCCCTCGAGCGAAGCCTACAACGTGAGCTGGTGCGGCTGGGGATACGAGTTCAACGTCACGCCGGCGCAGATGCTGGGCACTGTACCGAAGCTCAAGGAAATGGGCATCAAGTGGGTGACGCTTGACGATCGCTGGTTCGACGCCTATGGAGACTGGAATCCGCGCGCGGATACTTTTCCGGGAGATTCGATTAAAAAGATGGTGGACGACTTTCACAAGCAAGGCATGCTGGCGCAGTTGTGGTGGCTGCCGCTTGGGGTGGAGGATGGCGAAGGAAAATGGGAATCGCACAAGTACGCGGTTTCGAAGATCGCGCAAGAGCATCCTGAATGGCTGATCCTCGACAAGAACGGCAAACATGCGCGTATGACGCGCGGGCTCGCGACATTATGCCCGGCGGTGCCGGAGGTGCGGGCGTATTACAAGCAACTGACGGAAAAATTCATCCGCGACTGGGGATTCGACGGCAGCAAACTGGACAATATTTATAGCGTTCCCGAGTGTTACAACCCGGCGCACCATCACAAGTCGCCGCAGGATTCGGTGAATGCCATGGGGGACGTGTACAAAGAAATCTTCCAGACGACGCGGGCGCTGAAACCGCAGAGCGTGACCCAGGCCTGTCCCTGCGGCACGCCGCCCTCCCTGGCGTGGCTGCCGTTCATCGACCAGGCGGTGACGGCCGACCCGGTGGGAGGGGAGCAGGTTCGGCGGCGGATCAAGATGTATAAGGCATTGCTCGGGCCTGAGTCGGCGGTCTACGGCGATCATGTCGAACTTTCTGCGATGACAAAAGTGGGCAACGATTGGAAAGAACACGGCGACGATTTCGCATCCACGATTGGCGCCGGAGGTGTGGTGGGAACGAAGTTCGTCTGGCCCGATCCCGGCCCAAAGTTCAAGGACGTCAATCTGACCGCCGCAAAAGAAGAACACTGGAAGAAGTGGATCGGTTTGTACAACGAGAAGATGCTGTCAAAGGGAGAATTCAGGGACCTTTATGTGACTGGCTACGACGTGCCCGAGGGATACGCCATCGCGAAAGACGGCAAAATGTATTATGCGTTCTTCACTCCGGCCAACTGGAGAGGAGAGGTCGAATTGCGCGGACTAAAGCCCGGCAAGTATCGGGTGAGTGACTACAGCGAGGCAAAAGATCTCGGCACAGTCGAGGCAGACACGCGGGGCGTGGCAAGAATGATGGCGGCGTTTACGGGTCACCTGCTGCTGGAGGTAAAGGGAGACTAGGCGTAAATCTTGACATTTTGAACGACCCGGCTTATCGCGCCATTGGGGCTGGGCCGATCCGGATTCAAGTTCCAGCGCAAAGAAAAAAACAGACCCAGCAATTGACCAAACATGACGTCGACCGGCGGACGACAATCATCCGGCACTGGTATGCGGGTTTCCGGCGAAAGATAGCGATCCGCAAGCCCATCGAGTGGCAGTTCCGAATGTCCGCCCACAGCGATCTGAGTTTGCACCAGCCGCTTCCTTTGGAGTTCCTGCAACAGATCTTTTTCGTAGAGCGAAACTTTTTCATCGCTCGACAGAAAAGCAACCAGTAGCGTGGCTTTATCGAGGGCTGCCATAGGACCGTGCCGCAGTCCCAGGGCGGATTCCGACATAGTCAAGGTCTTGCCCGCAGTCAGTTCCAACACCTTCAACCCAGATTCAACGGCTACACCTTCGAGCGCGCCCGATCCGAGAAAGCAAACCTTTGTGTATGGCTCCGCAGCGAGCGCGGCCGCAAGGTCAGCGGCACGTGGCAGGAAAGTCCTTCCCGCCTCCACGAGCCGGTCGAGTATCGGTTGGTATTGCTCGACCCTATGAACATGAGCCATGCATTGTCCGAACACGACCATATTAGAGAACGAGCTGGTCATGGCCACACCGCGATCGTTGACCGCATCGTCCAGAGCGATGGTGAACGCTTGTTTCTGGCCGGCGGCGCAATGAATCATGCGTCCTGCTGCGTTACATGACACGATGATGTGATGGATGTCTGCACGATTCACTAGAGCTTTTTCCAGCGCGGAAACACCTTCTGGGCTGTCGCCAGAGCGCGAGAACGAAATCCAAAGGTATCGATGACCCGGGATCAACCACTGCTCCCCGTGCGTGAGAAGACTGGTGCTTGGAACGGCAACAACTTCACACTGCCAAAGTCGGCGGAGTACGTGCACGAGACTTCTGCCCACGTAGTCGGAAGTGCCCGCTCCGATGAGAAAAACAGTCGGTTTCGGCCGCGTGGAATGACCGAGTCCCGCATCTGCAAGAAATTCCACAAGTTCCGCTCGGCGTTTTTGAAACAGTGCGAAGGTCGACTTCCAAGTGTCAGGTTGCTGGGCAATCTCCATGGGAGTGTATAAAAGACCGGTTTCGATCTTCTCTTCTTTCGAAAGATCCAGAAGCTTGGCAAGAGCATTCACGTCCAGAGACTCCTCGGGCGAAACTCTCTTGAAACGCGATTCATAAAGCTGCCGATCTTCCCTAATAATGAGCTCCCAAGGCAACAAAGTGAACTGTCGCTCGCCCGCACCGGATAGCTTTGGTCATGCTTGCGACTTCTTACGAACATATACTTTTACTTGCGGTTGACCGGGAAAGTCAAGAGCAAAATAGCCAAATCATGGCGGCGCGGCGTACTTATTCAGGAGTTATGGCTGCCATAACCCCTTGAACTCTTTTTGATAGACAAACCAGACTTGCAAGCGATAGAAAGGAATGCCCGCGACTTGTCGTCGCCTGGCACTTTTCACTGCTGCGAGTAAGCCTTTGCTGATTGAAGAACGTCGAAGGGCGATTCTGGAGGCCTTACGCCGGGACGGGCGTGTTTTGGTTGCCGAACTGGCGCAGCGCCTGCGCACGTCGCAAGTGACCATTCGCAAGGATCTCGAGATCCTTCACTCCTCCGGAAAGATTCATCGCACTCATGGGGGAGCCCTGCCCTCGCGCGAGGGGGCGCTTGAAGATCCCACGCTGTGGGAAAAGGAAAAGTTGCATCGGCGGGAGAAGATTCAGATCGCATCTGCCGCAGCGCATATGGTGAAAGAAGGGCAGGTGGTGATTCTCGACTCCGGAACCACCACGACCGCGATTGCCAGAGCGCTTCGCCATCATCACAATCTGACGATCATCACCAACGCCGTGAATATCGCAGCTGAACTGGCCGGTGCGTCGCTGGATGTGATTCTGACCGGAGGAACTCTGCGAAAGAACTCTTTTTCGCTGGTGGGGCCGATTGCAGAAGAAACATTACACCGCCTGAATGCCGACGTTCTTTTCCTGGGAGTGGATGGTTTCGATGTTCAATATGGCTTGAGTACACCGAATCTTCTGGAAGCCAAAGTAAATCGCGCCATGATGGATGTCGCCCGACTGGTCGTCGCGGTTTGCGATTCGAGCAAATTTGGCCGCCGGAGCCTCTCGCTCATCGCGTCTCCATCGGCGGTTCACCATGTGATCACTGACAATTTTGCTCCCAAGAAAGATATCGATCAGCTTCGCCGGGCCGGTATCGAGATCACCCAGGTTCACGGCGGCGAGCGACACCCCTCCTAGGAGAGTCTATTGCCTCAATTCGATGTAACTATCGCGGGGGAACTCAATCTTGACTTGATTCTCTACGGACTTCCTGAAACTCTGCCTCCGGAACGTGAGCTGTTAGCTGACAATATGATGGTAACGCTCGGCAGTTCTTCCGCCATCGTGGCCCATAATCTGGCTGCGTTGGGCAGTCGCGTGGGTTTTGTTTCCTGCATCGGCGACGATCCGCTGGGAAGCATCGCACTGGAACGCCTCTCAGCAGGTGGAGTGCATGTGGAAAAAGTCTTCCGCAGCGCCGCCACTCAAACCGGCCTGAGCGTGATCCTGCAGCATGAAAAATGGCGCACTATTCTGACCTATCCGGGAACGATTTTTGATTTAAAACCTGAACACATTGATGTTGACTACATTTCTGCCTCCCGGCACTTTCATTTGTCGTCGTTTTACCTGCAACGCGGCTTGCGGCCCCATGCGGCAAGTCTCTTTCGCCAGCTGAAACAACGCGGACTTACGATCTCTCTCGACCCCAATGACGACCCGGAAGATGCGTGGAAGGATGACATCGAAGAAGCTTTGCGCCACGTGGATATTTTCTTGCCGAACGCGCGTGAGGCAAAGAAGATTGCCGGAACCCAAAGTGTTGACGATGCTGTCTCGAAGCTGGCTTCCATTGTGCCCCTTGTGGTCGTGAAACTGGGCGAGGAGGGAGCCATGGCTAGGCGAGGCGCTGAGTGTTTCATAAGTCCGGCCATGAAGTCGGAGGTGATGGATGCGGTGGGAGCCGGTGACAGCTTCGATGCAGGGTTTCTGCATCGGTACCTGCAAGGGGGCGACCTGCAAAGTTGCCTGGCCGCCGGAAATCTTGCCGGAGCACTCTCGACTACGCGGCCTGGAGGCACGGAGGCATTTCGAGATTCGCAGTATCGCGATCGTTTCTTGCAAAATCATCGTGAGATATTGCCTTGAGACTCTAACCAGCAATCCGGAGCAAAGGAATCCGGGGCCCCTTGAACTCCTGTTCGGTATTCTTGCAGAAAAAGCCTCGCACCAACTCCCGAGCGCCGAGTCGCCGTTTCCAACCGCCCGGGCCGCCCGTAACGGCATTCCTTCTGGGGCCGCGCGGGGCAGGTGGAAGCATCCTCCAGAATGAGCGGTGTATGATTTTTCCAAGTTCCAGAACCTTCGTTCCAAGTCGCTGATTTGAGAGTTGACGCAGGGAAAAGAGCATTCCATGAAATCTGACAAAGAGTTATTGCGGAGTCTTCCAAAAGTTCTTTTGCACGAGCACCTTGACGGCGTGCTGCGCCCGCAAACCGTAATCGCATTGGCCAAAGATGCAGGCTATGGCGGACTTCCAACTTCGGATCCCGCGGCATTGGCGCAGTGGTTTCATCGCGGCGCAAACCAGGGGAGTCTCTCGAAATATCTCGAGGGCTTCACCCATACGATTGCGGTCATGCAAACGGAGGAGGCTCTGGAGCGCGTCGCCTATGAACAGGCTGAAGATCTGAGTAGGGATGGCGTGGTTTATTTCGAGACCCGCTTCGCACCGGTCTTTCACAGGCAGAAAGGTTTAACGCATCAACAGATAGTTTCGGCGGTTTTGAAGGGACTGGAACGCGGCCGCAAGGATTTTGGAATTGCATCGGGATTGATCATCTGCGCCATGCGCAACATGGATGTGTCGCTCGAAATGGCCGAACTTGCCGTCGATTTTCGCGAGCGCGGAGTCGTCGGGTTCGATCTCGCCGGAGAAGAAGGCGGTTATCCTCCCAAAAAACATGTGGATGCTTTCCACTACATTCAGCGCGAGAATTTCAACATAACGATTCACGCCGGCGAAGGGTACGGCAAGGAATCGATCTGGCAGGCAATCCAGTATTGCGGAGCACATCGCATTGGACACGGAACGCGCCTCATCGATGACATCGCGGTCGTCGATGGCAAGGCGGTGAAACTAGGCGATCTTGCGCAATATGTGCTCGACAAGAGAATCCCGCTGGAGATTTGCCTTATTAGCAACGTCCATACCGGCGCCACGCCCAGTCTGGCTGAGCATCCTTTCAAGATTCTCTATCAGGAAAAATTCCGCGTCACCCTCAATACCGATAATCGACTGATGAGCAGCACCAGCATGACACAGGAGTTCGAAGCGGCGGCAGATACGTTTGGTTTGTCTATCGATGATTTCGAGAAGATCACCATTAACGCGATGAAGAGCGCGTTCCTGCCTTACCGGCAGCGCTGCGATTTCATCTATTCGGTGATCAAGCCTGGCTATGCCAGAATTCGTAAGTCGACGACCCCTGTGTACGCACAACAGTAGACGAGCGAACTCCCCCTGTTGGCTAAATTCGACATTGGCGGATTCCGTCACGCGCTTCGTTCGTATACGTGTTGCAATCGCGTTATTGCGCAAGCGCCGCCAGGGTTTCTGCCAGCACCAAGGTTCCGCGGACGATATCCTCCGGGGATGCATACTCGTCCGGACGATGACTGTATCCATCGCGACAGGGAATAAATAGCATCGCGGTGGGCGCAATCCGTGACATGAAAAGCGAATCGTGGTAGGCACGGCTGACCATGGGAAGAAAATCAAGATTGTGTTTTCGGCAGGAGGCAGCAAGGGCTTCAACAACGGAGGGATCACATTCGGCGGGCGCGTCCGCGTTTAACATCTCGGTGTGAATCGAAACTTGCCTCTTCGCCGCGATCGTCTGACGGGCCTCCTCCAACTTTTGAATAACGCCGTCACGCCGTTTGAGATTCGTGTCACGAATATCGGCGCTGAGGCGAACGCGACTGGGAATGCTGTTGATCGCCCCCGGAAACACTTCGCAGATGCCGACCGTAGCGACCGTGTCGATGGCGCCCGTCGCTCTGCGCGGCGTTTTCAACTGCGACGATCAACTCCGCCGCGGCGCAGAGGGCATCGCGGCGATCGGGCATCAGTACTCCGCCCGCATGTCCGCCTGAGCCTTCGACAGAGATACGCAGGCTAGCCGGCGCTGCGATGCTCGTCACGATTCCCAACGGTAGTCGTCGTTGCTCGAGCAGGGGGCCCTGCTCGATGTGTAATTCAATAAACGCCTTGTAGCAGGAATCCTTCAGCTTGGCCGTTTCCAGTTCTCCGCTGAAGCCGGCTTTTTCGCGAACTTCATCGAGCGACGTGCCCTCGCTGTCTTGTAAACGCCGAGCAACATCGGCCGGGAGAACCCCAGATAGCAGGCGACTGCCAATGCATCCGATTCCGAAGCGGGTCGGCTCTTCGGAAGTGAACACTAGCAGTTCGATGGAATGTCGCGGGCGAAATCCGCCCTGCTGCAAGGCTCGAATCGCTTCGAGACCGCCGAGAACGCCGACCACGCCGTCGTATTTCCCGGCATTTGGAATCGCGTCGATGTGCGACCCGGTGCCGACTGCCGAAAGCGAGGGATCGGAACCTTGCCAGCGTAGGAAGGTATTGCCAATTGCATCAGTGCGAACGGAAAGTCCGGCATCCTGGCAACGCACTTTCAGCCACGCGCGAGCCTTCAGGTCCGCAGGGCTAAAAACAATTCGCGTGACGGCTGGCGGCGGCGCGTCAGAAATCGAGGCCAGAGTCTCAATCTCGGATATCAGCCGAGCTCCGTCAACTTCGAGTTTCATGTTGCTGACCAGCCAGGGGATGACGGTTCCAATCTTTGTAAATGAGATATTTCGCCGGGACCTTGCCGAGCGCGCCGAACCACTGTGGACACCACGGCGCCATCCAGATGAAATCTCCGGCCGTGACTGGATACCACGAGTCCCCGAGGCGGTAGATGCCTCCGCCTTCGAGCATGATGAGTCCGTGCTCCATCACGTGCATTTCGACCATGCTCAGTGCCGCTCCCGGCTGATAGACCATGGTGTTGACGGCAAAATCAAAACTCATCTCGTCGGGCAAAAGACACTTGACCTGCAAAGCGGGATCGTCGGTTAGCGGATGCGATGCAACTTTATCTTCGTGCGACACGATTAAATGCGGGGGTGCCGCGCCAGGCAGCGACTCGTACGCCTTTTCAATCACGACCACGCGGCTCTTCGCCGCCGCAGTAATCCGGTGCGCTAACCCCGCAGGCACGTAGGCGTAACCTTGCGCGCCGAGTTTGCTTCTCTTGTCCGTAGTCTCCAATTTGACAGCGCCTTCGAGCACGAACATAAAGCGCTGCGTGCGCGTTCCTACCATTTCGCCACGAGCTTCAAATTCCGCCGTGTATTCGGTAAACCGGGCGCCCATCGCCGACCCGGCGTGGACGACGGCCGCGCACCCTTTCATGCCCGGCAATATTGTGCGGACAAATGTGTCAGGCGTTTGCAGCAGATGATTGGCCTGTTGCGAACTTCGTGTACGGCCGAGACTATGCATGTCGTTCTTTCTATGAAACTCCGCTTGGACCCAGATCGAAATTAAAAACTTGAAACTCAACTTTACAACTCAGACAAAGCCAACTGATCCAGCAAATGCAACCCGCAATCGATGGCCTTGGCCACGTCGCCCACTTCCACCGTCTCCGCCGGATCGTGGCTGATGCCGCCGGGAGTGCGCAGAAAAATCATGGCGGAAGGAACCTTCGCGGCCATGATCATAGCGTCGTGTCCTGCGCCGCTTACCATGCGATAGGGTTCACATCCAACCTTGCCGACAGCTTGCTCAACCTGGCTTACCAGAAATGGATCCATGGGAACTGCCCGTTGATCCATCAAGATATTCCATCGCACGCCCAATCCACGACGCCTGGCAATATCTTGAGCCTGGCGAATACAATAGTCTACTGCGGTGGTTCGCACTTCGTCGTTCTTGTGGCGCACATCAAGACTCAAGCGCGCCTCTCCGGCAATCACGTTGCCCGCTCCGGGCATGACTCGAATAGACCCAACCGTAGCCACCAACCCGAGATTGTCGCGCGCGGCATCCTGCGCATGGCGTTCGACCGCAGAGATCCACTCGGCAGCGCCGGCGAGCGCGTCGCGACGCAGGTTCATCGGCGTCGTGCCCGCATGGTTGGCTTGGCCCGTGAAGGTGAACTCGAGCCGGCTCTGGCCGGCAATTGCCTCGACGACTCCGAGCGACCGGCCGGCAGTCTCCAGCACTGGGCCTTGTTCAATGTGGAACTCCAAATAGGCGACGACGTCGTTTCCTATCGCAGCCTGCGGAAGTTCTGCCGGATTCAAACCAAAATCTACAATCGCCTGACGTACCGAAATTCCGTGCGCATCCTGCCGGCTGAGCACTTCGTCATCGAGACTGCCGACGAGCGCGCGGCTGCCGATGAATGGTATGCCAAAGCGAATACCCTCCTCTTCGGAGAAGCCTACAACTTCGATCGCAAAGGGAAGCTTTCGGCCCTGCAAGGCACCGATAATAGCCAGGGGAAGGACTACTCCCAGAATACCGTCATAGGCTCCGGCGTTGGGTACGGTATCGAGATGCGAGCCCATCAGCACGCGCGACGCATCCGGCTTCAACGCCGGGTAGACCATGCGCAAATTTCCCGCAGCATCGACCCTTGAAGCCATTCCCAGAGGAGCGACCCACCCGGCAATTTCGCGATGGCACTCGCGCATGGGGGCAGAAAGAAAAGTGCGGCGGATGCTACCCTGAATCTTCACTGAAGCGGGCGAGAGCCTGGCAACGGGCAATGACTTCTGTGGCGAAGTCTGCCTTGTCACGATTTGCTTGCACTGTTTCACCTTACCCACGACTAACATTTGCGACGACTCGCGCTGAACCGCGCAGGCGAGCATTCCGCTGCTTCTAGGCTTCGCGAATGAGTTTCGCCGCCGCCCAGCCGACCAGGACCAGACCGGTTAGAATCTCCCAGCCATATCTGTTTCCATACGTACCCACAGGAAAATGGTTGCTGATCATGAGAAAAACTACGGGCACGGCCATAAAAGTATTGTGCTTCGAGCGCAACTTGGCCTGCGCACCGAGGGCGGGATCAAACTTCGCGCCTGAGGCGGCCGCAGCGATCATCTTGCGCTGTGCGGGGAGAATGCGGAACCATACATTAGCTGTCATGATGGTTCCATACATCGCGCCCACGTGGATGTAAGCAGCACGCCCGCTGAAGACATGCATCAGTCCCCAGGCGATCGCGGCCGTCATCACCAGCGAAAATGCCGCAAACGCCCACCCAGAGTTCGAGAGAGACGACCGCAGCGCGAGATCATATATGTGCCAACCGGCGGCCAGAACGGCCAGGCCGATAACAACTCCGGTAAGTTGCGAGATGTTGGCGACATCGGGATCCAGGAGTCCCCCGGTGAAATAATAGACGAGGAAGAGCAGCACCATGCCGCTGAGCCAGGTCATCAAAGCTTCCCAACGAAACCAATGAACCAACTCCGAAGCGACGCCAAGAGACTTCTGTTTTTCGACGCTATAAAATCCGCCGCTGTGGACCATCCACACTGCCGGAGGCCCTTTTACTACAGCGGCTTCTTTCTCGAGTTTTCCGAATTGGCCGTCGAGCCAGGTGAAGTAATAAGTCTGGCCAACCCACATGATTCCCGCAAACACATGGAACCATCGCACCGCGAGGTGAATCCATTCTCGTGCAGAAAAGGTCACGTAGGTCGGTCCCTTCAGATTCCACGACGATTTCAGCTTCCCCGATAAGTCGTATAGCCATTACGACTCAGCAACAAAGGAATGTGAAAATGCTCTTCACCCTGCCGAACCTGAAACGTAATTTCCACCAGAGGATACAGGCCGTCGAGTTTGCGCGCCGCAAAATAGATCGCGGTTTCGAAACCCAAACGATAAAGTCCCGGAGTCAGCGCCTGACTCGCCGGGAGCAACTGAGGGCAGCGACCATCGTGATCGGTGCTGGCCGCGGCCAGCAGTTGCCAGAAGCCGGATGCATCGCGCCGCTCCAGTCGAACGGGGACATCCCTCGCCGGCTGGCCTTCGGCGATATCGAGAATATGCGTTGAAACACCGGTCATCCTTTCATCCCTCTCTAAGCCATTTTCTTAGCCGAATCTGTGTGATCTGCCGCTGCTGCTCCGCCGCTTCCTGTAATTCAGTGCGGTGATCATTTTGCAGCCGTCCTCGCAAAATCGTCAGTATCTCGTCTGCCGACTTACCTGCGGCGCAGACAATGAAGATGCGGTTGAACTTGCGTTCGTATTCACGATTGCCTTCTGCGAGCGCGACCCTTGTGAATTCACCGGCATCCGCGATGCTCTCCTGCTCCCGCGCCGACCACGCCCCGGAAAGCTTCGAGGCCGTCTTCGGCTGATGCGATTCACCGATCCGAGGATGACTACAAAATGCTTCCGTCCAGTCCGATTCCGCTAAGCTGCGCCAGATTTCATCTGACATCGTCAAAAGGGCAGATTCGCTTATCAGCGGTCTTCGTGTCACCATTCCATTTGCCCAGGCCCGTGAGCCACAGCAAGGCAGTATCTCATTGACAGCTGCCGCGACGGAAAGAAAGTTCCAACGTGCCAATACATCACTCATGCGGCGTTCCCGCTCTCCGCCTAATTGCTTGAGAAAATCCGCAACCAGATTGCCAGCAACTGCCGAGCGATATCGTGCCGTGGATCGAATGTCATCGATTGGCCGGAGCGCAGCGGCTGTGGTCCGTTTCGCGAAGTCAATCAGGTCAGGCTGCGCAGGGTTCCCCTTCACCGCTAGTTCTGTCTCCGCTAAACGAATCGGAACGGGTGCCACACTGCCCAGCGCGATTCGAACATCGTCGATCAGGCCGCCGTGAATCCGCCCCAATGCAGCAATGCACACTTTTGAGATCGCCTGCGCATTGCGGGATCCGACTTTCCGCGCATAATGAAAATACTGCGAAAACTTTCGCGCTAGGCAAACGGTCTGAACCAACTCATCGGGCGCCATTCTCATTTTTTTGTAGTCTGCGTGGAAATCGATATAAGGCACCCTGCGCTCGCCCCGCACCGAGACGAGAATCAATTCTGCTTCGTAAGCCAGCAGCGCCGGAAGCGAATCGGCGGCTGGCGATGCGTTGACGATATTCCCGCCCAGCGTTCCCCGATTCTGATTTGCGATTCCTCCCGTCCAGCGGGCAGCGGTTGCCAGCAGGGGAAATTCGCGCGCTACGATTTCGTGATCGCGGAGTTCGCTAAAAGTCGATCCCGCCCCAATAGCGATTTCTTCTGGCGCGACCTTGATACCGCGGAGTTCCGGCAAATTCCAGATACTCACCAGCTTTCTCGCCGAGAGCTTACCCGCGGCAAATTGCACCATTACATCGGTGCCCCCAGCGATGGGGAGCCATTGGCCCGGCTCCGACGCGAGGAGCGACACGACCGACTGTAATTTGCCGGGGGCTCTAAGTTCGTAATCAGCCGGATTAGATCGCATTGGAGATGGGCTTCAGATTGGAATCGGGGTTTGCATGCCCGCGGCGAGTTGCCTGCGCGACTGCTTCGAAAATCTGCATGTATCCGGTGCAGCGGCAAAGATTGCCCGCCAAGGCTTCGCGGATTTCATCCAGTGTCGGTTCGGGTTTCTTGTTCAACAGCTGACGGCTGGCGAGAATCATGCCTGGTGTGCAGATACCGCACTGCGCGCCGCCGCATTCCAGAAAAGCTGACTGCAACGCGCTCAATTTGGGACCTTCGGCGATTCCTTCAATCGTAGTGAGATTCGAACCCACCGCCTGAAGCGCCGGAATGAGGCAACTATTGACTAACTCGCCGTTCATCAATACGGAGCAAGAGCCGCATTCGCCTTCGCCGCAACCTTCTTTTGTGCCAGTCAGCCTGAGCTCGTGCCGCAGCACGTCCAACAATCTTTCCATGGGATAAACGCGGACGGTTTCCGGCTTGCCGTTCACCGTAAAGGAAAGCTCGCGTTTTCTGCAGTGGGTCGTCATCGCTTGCCATCAGCGAGTTGTAACTCGGCTTCGGATTTCATAGAAAGCGCTTCGAAAATATCCTCGGGCAAGAGCGGAATGGAATCGAAGCGAGTTCCGACCGCATTTTCAATCGCGTTGACAATGGCCGGCGCCGGGCCATCCATTGGAAGCTCGCCAATTCCCTTGGCGCCATAGGCCCCGTGAACATTGCCCATTTCTTCGAAGAATACTCGAATCGGCGGCAAATCGGCCGAGGTTGGCATGATGTAATTCGTCATCTGCCCGTTTTGCATGCGTCCATTTTGCCAATTGACTTTTTCGTACAACGCAAATCCGATTCCCTGAGCTACGCCGCCCGCGATTTGGCCCTTCGCCAGAACGGGGTGCAGAACGCGGCCGACTTCCTGCAGGGCCACGAAATCTTCGACTGTCGCGCTGTAGGTGGAGAGGTCCACGGCAACTTCCGCTATATAAACGGCCCAGGCAAAAGCCGCGTAGGCTTCGCCTCGATATTTCTGATCATCCCAAAAAACGCCCTCGGGAGCTTCATAGCGCGCAAACGAACGCAGTTCGCCGTATTTGGAAATATGATGCCGGCAGGCGGCGCGAAACTCTTCCGCCGAGTAGGCATTGTCAAGTAGACCGCCGGCAATTAGGGTTTGCCTGATCCCCAGAGCTGCCGAGCGAACCAGACTTCCAACGACCATCGCTGTGCGCGAGGCGACCGTAGGCCCGCTGTTCGGAACTTGACTGGTATCCGGCGGCGCGATTCGAACGTCGTCATACGGAAGGTTGAGAGCTTCGGCAGCGATCTGGCAAAGCACAGTGTTGGTCCCCTGGCCAAACTCGGTGCTCGAAACCAGCACGCGAACCGTGCCGTCATCACAACCTTCTACCCCCACAACGGAGGCCAGATAACGCTCGCCCGAACCGGTGAATCCGGCACCATGCAGAAAAGCGGCAATCCCCATTCCCTTCTTGACTTCACCCACAGTCGTTCTCTTGCGCAAACCGTTTTTTCTTTGCGCTGTAGTCGGAAATCTCGAGCGCTCGATCGAGAAGCTTTCCCAGATCAATATCTTCGCGAATTGTTTGTTCGGTGGTCGTGCTCTGGCCGGGCTGGAGAAAATTCCGCCGGCGAATTTCCACGGGAGAAAGCCCGACGGCTTGCGCGATGCGATCCATGTGCCGCTCCATCGCGAATATACTTTGCGGCGCCCCGAAACCTCGAAAAGCACCGTGCGGCGGAGCGTTTGTGGCCACAGCCTTCGCTCGAATACGGACGTTAGGCCAGTAATAAGGACCACCAGCATGAATGGTTCCGCGCGATAGCACCACAGAAGACAAAGTCGCATACGCGCCGCCATCAATCGTGAAGTCAATTTCTCCGCCGAGAATTTTGCCGTCTTTGCTCACCGCGGTGCGATGACGCGTGCGCGAGGGATGACGCTTAGTAGTAGCCGTCATGTCTTCCATGCGATCGTAAATTATCTTCACGGGCCGCCCGGACTTCATCGCCAATAGCGACGCATGGCCCGCGATGATCGACGGATAATCTTCCTTGCCGCCGAAGGCCCCGCCAGTTTCCATTTGCACAACGCGAACTTTCTCTTCCGCCAGACCGCACAATGCCATCAGCGCCTTGTGCACGTAGTAAGGACATTGCAACGAACCCCACACCGTGATCCCCTGCTCTCGATCGAAGGCCGCGATCACTCCATTGTTTTCGATGTAGAGTTGCTCCTGCGCTCCGGTTGTATATTCGCCCTCGACGATGTGGTCGGCTTTGCTCCAGATGCTGTCGACGTCGCCCTTGTCAATTAAGTAGGTCTTGAAGACATTGTCGCTTCCCCAGATGACTTGCGAATGCCCTTCGCTCTCCTCGATGGTGAAGATCGCTGGCAGCGGTTCGTATTCAATGGAGACGGCATCGACGGCCTTGCGCAGCGAGATGCGGATCCTCGTGCGCAAGCAACAGAATTGGTTCTTCAGGATGATTGACTTTCCCGTCCGCAAGGCAGGGCTGATCGTCTCCAATCAGCGCGATGCAATTCTTGCCAGGTATATCTTTTGCGGTGACGATTACAAATTCGCTCCAATCGAACTGCGGATCGAATGAGATTTGCGTGATTATGCCGCGAGGAATCTGGCTTCGCACGGTCGCTCCGTAGATCATGCCGGGCAATGTCATGTCATCGATGTAGCGCGCCGCGCCCGTAACTTTGTCGCGGCCTTCTTTGCGCGGCACCGACTTGCCGATGATCTTCTCTATTTCTATTGCCATTCTCGATCCTTAGCGCGTTCGGCTCGTGAGACTAGCGCAGGATTCCGTTACTCGCCACATTTTGTGCCGCTACCAAAACTTCCTGCCCTCTCGCTTCTCGGAAAAATTGCCGCAGTTGAATACCGGCTGCCCACGCAAATAAGTCGCCTTGACCACGCCCCGCAGCCTTTTCCCCAAATACGGAGACACGGGATGCCGATAATACAACCGGTCTTCAGTGACAACGAACTCCGCTTCCGGTTCGAAAATGACGAAATCGGCGTCGTACCCCTCCGCCAAGCGGCCTTTACGAGCGCCGCAACCCGCGAGCCAAGCCGGTGCTTCCGCCATCCAGCGAGTGAGATCAGTTAGGGTGAATCCACGCTGGCTGGCTTCCGTCCACATGACAGGCAGCGCCAGCGAAAGACTCGAAATCCCGCCCCACGCGGTTCTGAAGCTACCCTCATCGAGCCGCTTCATCGCCGGCGGGCAGGGTGAGTGATCTGTCGCCACCAAATTGATGATTCCGTCTTTCAAGCCCTGCCACAATCGTTCGCGATTTTCACCCGAACGAATTGGCGGCGCGCACTTGCACAAGGTCGCTCCGTCTGGAAATTTCTTCGGCACAGAAATGCAAATAGTGTGGGCAGGTTTCGACGCTGATTGGTAGGCCCTCTTTATGCGCAGCGGATAACTCTGGCAATGCCGAACTCGCCGAGAGATGGACGATGTGTAAGCGGAATTTGTACTGACGGCACAGAGCCAGCAGCAATCGGATCGCCATGAGCTCCGCCTCTTCCGGCCGCGATTGCAGGTAGGTCGAGTAGCGCCGCCAATCCGCGCCTTCATTTAACAGACGCCGCGTGGCTTCATCCACCGGGCCAGGGAGTTCCGCGTGAACAAGCAGCGGCAAACCTGTGCGAGCCACTTGAGGCAGCGCCGTGCGCAGCTCGGCTTCGGTGACCATCGTAAAGCCGCTGATCCCGGGATGAATCAGAAAGCACTTGAAACCCGGCACGCCCGCTGCTGCGAGCGCTTCAATATGCCCCTGATCATCTTTGGCGTTTTCGCCGGCGTTTTCACTGACTATGCCTCCCCAGGCCAGCCAATCGACCCAGCATCGCCCCTTAGCCGCGTCACGCTTGGCAGTGAGGGCGGCGACGGTGGTGGTGGGCGGCAGGCAGTTGAGCGGCATATCGACTAGCGTCGTGTAACCGCCCGCCGCGGCCGCGCGCGTTGCCGTCTCAAATCCTTCCCATTCCGTTCGCCCAGGATCGTTGATATGCACGTGAGAATCGACTAGTCCTGGAAGAATCACGGATTCGCCGAAGTCATGGACGCGGACGCCAGCGGGCAACGGGTCGGCAGAGACGATGTCAGCGATTTTCGCGTCCCGCACCAGGACGGCTCCCGGCCTCAGTCCATCCGGTGTCGCGACCCGCCGCGAAACAAAAGCCTGCTCGTCCATGTCCGAGCCTATCGCGCCTTTCTGCCTTTTTCAACTTTTGTGGAAGCTGAGCGGCGAAACCGGGCCGGTCCTTCCCCGAGAAAAACTTTGCGTATTCCTCGTCCACGCTTATACTTGCTCTCTCAATCGCAGCCGCGAACAAGTCCCCGACGACCGATTTTGCGCGCGTAACACATGACGGTACCGAACCCCATGAACAAAGCTTTCATGGCACGCGCCATTCAACTCTCACTGGAAAATGTCCGCTCGGGACGCGGCGGTCCGTTTGGCGCTGTCCTCGTTAAAGATGGCAACGCCGTCGCAGAAACCGCCAATCGAGTCACGGCTACGAACGATCCCACGGCGCACGCCGAGGTTTTGGCCATACGGCAGGCCTGCCAAAAGCTTGCATGTTTCGAGCTCAAGGGCTGCGATCTCTACACATCGTGCGAACCCTGCCCCATGTGTCTTGGCGCAATCTATTGGGCGCGTATCGATAAGGTATATTTTGGCAGCCTCGCGGCCGATGCGGCCAAATCCGGATTCGACGATTCCGCTATCTATGCGGAAATCACCCAGCCGCACGCGCAACGGGAGATACCCATGATTCAGATAATGCGCGAAGAGGCGCTGGCGGCGTTTCGAGCATGGGAAGAACATCCCGGCAAAATTCTTTATTGAAGTTCTCAGCTCTTAGCAACGAATTAATAACTGAATGATTACTACGAGCGCGATTCTCGGAATTGATAACTGAGAACTGGTAGTTACCCGAGGCAAAGAATTGATCGAGCGCTACTTCAAACTCGCTGAAAATCAGACCTCCATCAAGCAGGAGATGCTCGGGGGCCTCACCACTTTTGTGACGATGGCTTACATCATCGTCGTCAATTCGCAGATCCTTGCGCAAGCGGGGATGCCTCCCGAAGGCGTCGTGTTCGCGACCTGTATATCCGCTGCCGCAGCGACGCTGGTGATGGGACTCTACGCGAATTACCCTATCGCGCTTGCGCCGGGTATGTCGCTGAACGCTTACTTCACCTACGCTGTCTGTCTCAACATGCACGTGCCGTGGCAGACGGCACTGGCCGTGGTTTTCTTTTCCGGCTGCGCGTTTCTGCTGTTAACTGTGTCGCGGGTGCGCGAACAAATTGTCAATGGGATGCCCGATTGCCTGAAGCACTCGACCGCCACGGGAATCGGAATGTTTATCGCTTTCGTCGGCCTGCGCAATGCCAAGCTGGTGGTCGCGAACCCGGCTACTTTTGTGGGGCTGGGCAGCTTTTCCGACAAGGAGGTGCAAACCGCCTGCTTCGGCCTGGTCCTGACGATCGTACTGATGGCCCGCAAGGTCAATGGCGGGATTCTTATCGGCATCTTCGGAACCACGCTGGTCGGAATTTGGCGCGGCATTTCTCAGTGGCCGGCGGCAATCGTGTCGTTTCCTCATCCTTCATCTACATTTCTTAAGCTCGACTTTCGGGGGGCAATCCACCTCGGCTTTCTCGAAATTTTGTTCGCATTCTTATTTGTGGATCTATTTGACAATGTCGGCACCCTCGTCGGCGTATGCGAGCAGGGCGGGTTCATCAAAGACGGCAAGATTCCCCGCGTTGGGCGGGCGCTGGTCGCCGATGCCGTGGGTACGATTTTCGGCTCGCTGACCGGCACTTCTACTGTCACCAGCTACATAGAGAGCGTAGCTGGAGTCGCAGCCGGCGCTCGTACCGGCCTCAGCAACGTCGCTGTCGCCGGCCTCTTCCTGATGGCTACATTTTGCGCGCCGCTGGCCGCAGCGATTCCGGCCTTTGCCACCGCGCCGGCGCTGATTCTGGTAGGTGCGCTGATGACGCAATCCATCTCGCACATCGATTGGAGCGAGTTCAGCGAGGCGGTTCCCGCCTTTATCACCATGCTGGCCACGCCGCTGACCTTCAGCATCGCCACCGGACTTAGCCTGGGGTTGATCGCCTATACGGTGGTCAAGATCGCCGTCGGCAAGGTTCGCGAAATTACGGTGCTGATTTGGATTCTTACCGCGCTTTTTATTCTGCGATACGTCTATCTCGCCGTGGCTTAGCTACAACGAAGAGTAAGGGCGCATCCGGAATCCGAATGCGCGTTGCTTGAGAGTTAGAAAATGAAGCGGCCCTGAAGTTCCACAGTGCGCCCCTGCAGCCCCAGCGATGCGCTGCCGAACAGCGGATTGTACTGTGTTGAACCGCCGAATAAGTTAATAAGAGTCGACTGGCTTCCGAATTGGAACGGAGCGAGATTGAGTTTGTTGAAAACGTTGTAAGCGGACATCCGCAACTGGATCTTCGCAGTATCCCCAACCAATTTCATAGACGGCAGGCCAAATTCCTTCAGGATACCCATATCAATATCCTGATACCGCGGGCCGCGAAAGCTATTGCGTCCGATTCCTGGAAAGTCCGGAGCATTGGTGTTGGTTTGGAGCGTGAAATATGGATTTGCAGTGGTGGTTGGAAGACCGGCGAGGGCCGGGAAATTCCCCGAAGTTGGCGGTAAGAATGCCGATGTTTGGTGGCTATTTCCGGCGGCTCCGTTGTATCCGATCGGCCGGAGCGGACAGAGGCCGGTGGTCCCGAGCACGGGACAGACATTGTTAGCTACAGGCGTCCAAGGGAATCCGGAATGAAACTGAAAGATACCGTTGATCGCCCAGCCGCCCAGCACTCTGCCCAGGAAATCGTTGCGGGCGTGAAACACCGGCAATTCCCAAACACCATAGGCGCGAAAATTGTGAGTGGCATCGTAGTCGGAAGGGCCACGCTCGGTGTGGTCGTCGATTGGATAGGTCTGGTTGGTGGTGTAGCCCGGCCCCTCCGCCGAACTTTGGTCGATTGACTTGCTGTAGGTATAAACCACATCGGCCGACACTCCATGATGGAACCGATGCTCAAGCTGGGCGATGAGCGCGTTGAAACTGGAATTGGTATCCGGGAAGAAGCTGTAGATCGAGTTAAGACCAGGATTGGCCACGGGATAAAGGTAGTTCAAATTAACGATACGGGTTAAGCGGTGTGCAGTGCTGCCCTGGTAACCCATCGTGAATACGAAATCTTTCGGTAGGCTGTCTTGTATCTGCAAGGAGTATAGGTAAGTGTAGGGAACAGGCATGTGGATCGGGTCCGCGTAAATAGAAACGGAGCCGTAGGGCCCGGAGATAACCGGAAGCCCATTGGGGCCAAGGGGAGTGGCCAAAGCTGAGTTCGCTGGATAGCTTAAGGGGTTGTTGCTGGTCCCAAGGTCAAAGACAATCGTGCCACCCGCGTAGGGGCTGCCCGGCGTGCCGCAACAAAGACCATAGTTCGCGACATACGGAGGATTGTTGCGGGTCTGATCGAAAATATTGTCGTCGAAGCGGTCATAAGCGATCCCGAATCCTCCACGAAAGACGATATTGTCGTTGTACATGTTGGGAGCCCAGGCGAAACCGAGGCGAGGACCGAAGTTACGCCATGTGGGATTCCACATGCGACCGGGAGTAACCTCCGATCCGTCCACGAGCCCATTGACGGGATCGCTGCTCGGTATGAAGTTCGTGAGATGCCCTCTAGCTTCGGTAGGGGGCTGGTAGTATTCCCAGCGCAGGCCAATGTTGAGGGTCAGGTTCGGACGGATCTTCCAGTCGTTTTGCCCGAACACTCCATAATTCGAGGAGCGGAAATACTGCGGTTTCGTGGAGGGTGGTCCGCCGGTTATGGGGTTCACTTCAATCACCTCGAAGATCGGAGCCCCGGTGGCAAAGTTCCACAGACCCTGGAAAACCTGGTCGGGGCGAGCGCCGCCAATCAGAGAATCGTTGTCTTCTTCTCGGCTGAACTCGAAACCAAACTTCAGCGCCTTGTTACCGATTATCTTGGAAAGCACGTCGCGGAACGCAAAGGTATTTTCCGCCAGGATCGCGGGCGAGGTGTCACCCTGCGCGTCGTCGTAGCGAATGCGTTGTCCGGCGGGCAACGGGAGACCCTGGATTTCGACGCGTGGAAAGGCGAAATTCGCTTGGGGATTGGAGGTAATGCCGTTGTAACCATAGCGAGTGAAATTTAAGCGCGCCTCGTTCAGCAAGGTGGGCGAAATGGTTCGTACCCAGGAAAGAAATCCGCTCGGACTGAACTCCTTGGTGCCGAAGTCGGCGCTGGGGCGACCCTGCGCCTGACCATCCGCGGAAATGGTGTTCAGGAATGTGAGGAAGGTACTGGCGGAAAAGAGGTTCTTTCCCTGGTTGTAGTCAACCCGAATGTTGTACTGGTTGCCCTGGGTAGATGCGGGCAAGGCTATCTCCGCGAATTCTATATCAGGGACACCGTCGAGGCCTCCGCCCAACCCGCCGTTGGTAGGATCGTAGGAACCATAGGCACCAACGGGAGAGCCGATATCCACTCCCGTACCCGCGATATTGCACGCACCGGCAGCGAAGAGAGAGCAAGTCGGAGGCAGGAGCTTGGCAATGCGCGGCGCCAGACTGCTCTGCGAAAGGATGGCTCCCACCGGCGTGCCCTGAGTAAGACCAAGAACCGTCGTGTCGTACTGCGGAGTTTCTCACCCAATTGTCCTCGAAAGTGGTGAGGTGATCGCGCGCACCTTCATAGTTAAAAAAGAAGAACAGCTTGTTCCTGATGATGGGGCCGCCGACGGTGCCAGCAAACTGGCGCAAAGAATCGTCGTAGCGCACCGCCGGAGTGAAGCCTACACCAGGTTCGTACCCGCCAAACTTATTAAAGGCATTGAAATTCGGGTCGTGATAAAGGAACAATCCACCGCCGTGTAGGGCATTCGTTCCACTCTTGGTGATGGTCTTGATGTGGGCGCCTGAACTGCGTCCATCGGACGCGTCGTAGTCGAGCGCAAGAACTGTGATCTCCTGCACTGATTCGATGCTGGGGGTAATGACGGCAGCACCACCCCATTCCAGACTATTGACGCTGACGCCATCCACCAGATAATCGTTCGACGTAATGCGCTGACCGTTGGCGCTGATGGGTTGCTGGTTCTCGATCTGGAAGATGGCCGTGTTGGATCCTCCCGGCCCCGCCGACCCTTGCGCGGTTCCTGGGCTGGGGCCGTTGGGAAAGCCGACAGACGTACCGTTGCCAGCGCGCGCTCCATCGCCGAAAACTCCAGGAGCGAGACGAACCAGTTCGTAGGGATCGCGGTCGATGGCGGGCAGGCTGGAGACCTCGGTCGCGGAGAGGGTGCCCTGTACGGTGGCATCTTCGGTTTGCAGCGCCGTTTGCGTCCCGGTCACGGTCACAGTTTCGCTAGTGGAACCGGCGCTCATGGCGATATTCACGGGCGTAGGTTGTTCGGCGCTGACCACGACATCGGACTGGGAACTCTTCTTGAAGCTGGCGGCATCCACGTCTACCCGGTACGTGCCCGGAAGGGCAGCTCATTGACCCGGTAAGAAGCCGGAGGCGTCCGTGACGGCGTTATGGATCACGCCGGTGGCCTGATCAGTGACGGTAACATTAGCTCCGGATACGACGGCACCGGTCCTGTCGGTCACCGTACCCTGAATGCTTGCACCAAATTGGGCTTGGGCAAGTGCGCTCAAGGCAACGATGCTGACGGTCAGCAGTGCAACGTGGACTGCCAAACTATGACGCTTCATGGAAACTCCTCGTGGTTGCAAAGACATGACTTCAACGGATCGTGACTCAAATCAGAATCACGCGCTAAATTCTGGAAAAGAGTGAGTTAATAGTAGTTGCCGGATGTTGATAACATGTTGACTTAGCAGGTTCAATACAGGGTTGGCCTGAAGTGGCTGGGGGTTATCGCTTAAGCTGACCGGCCGGTAACCTTTAACTCTCTCTCCCAAAGGCAATGTTCAGGCAACCCGCGACTCCGTTCTTTGCAACTAAACAATTAGTTACCATTCGCTTCGCGAAGCGTCTAAGGAAAACGCAGGAGGATCCAGTGCCGCCGAGACAATCGGGAACGCTAACTGAAGCCGAGCTGCGGATCATGAACGTACTCTGGTTGAAGGGCTCGGGCACGGTCCAGCAAGTGCTTGATTCTATGATCGAAAGGCCGGTGCTAGCCTATAACTCGGTTTTGACTACGATTCGTGTCCTGGAGAAAAAGGGATACCTGAGGCATCTAAAAGATGGGAGGGCGCATGTTTATTCGCCGGTCGTGGGGCAGAAAGAGGCTACGCGTTCGGAAATCCGGCATCTCGTTGGCCGCTTCTTTGAGAACTCCCGTGAGCAACTCGTGTTGAACCTGCTGGAGGATGAAGGAATTGGGCCGGAGGAAATCGGCCGCCTGCGGCAGATGTTGACTGAGAAGGACAAGAATAGGGTTCAGAGCGACACAATCCGGAGCGACTCAAAATGAACCTGCTCCTAATGCACGCGATCACGCGAATAAGCGCTCAAACGGTGGCGCAGTTCTCGGTCGAGCACGTTCTCAACGCGCTGCCTGAAGGAATGTTGATCGCTTTTTTTGCCTGGGTGTTGTTGCGCGTCCTGCGCAGGCAGAATTCGGGTACTCGTTTCGCAGTCTTGTTCCTGGCATTGATGATGGTTGCTTTACTTCCTTTGCTGACCGGCGGCGGTAGCGAGGCAAAACTCTCGGCTCCGGCATGGCGTGGGGACATCTCCACCCCGCGATTACAGTCCCCTGGAACTGGGCGCTTTTTGCCTTAATTGCCTGGGCGCTGGGAATGGGCGTTGCTGTGACACGTTTGGCCATCGGACTTTGGCACGTCCGGCAATTACGCCGAAGCTGCACGGCAGTTGCGGCGGCCGATCTTGATCCCATCGTGCGAAAAACAGTGGAGGCGCTGCAATCCTCCGGTTCGCTCGGATCAAAGACAGTAACGATAGCGACTTCAGAAGAGGTGCGGGTGCCGGCTGCCATCGGCTTTCGGAAAAAGACTATCGTTCTGCCGGCTTGGGCGTTGCGTGAATTGCCGCCCGAAGATCTCAACGTCATCCTGCTGCACGAATTTGCGCATCTCAGGCGCGGCGACGACTGGACCAATCTCATTCAGAAAATTGTGCGCGCAATCTTCTTCTTTCATCCTGCGGTGTGGTGGATTGAAAGCCGGCTCTCGATGGAACGCGAGATGGCTTGCGACGATGCTGTGCTTGCTGAAACCTCGAACCCACGGGGGTACGCAAGCTGCTTGGTCTCGCTGCTGGAAAAGAACATGGCGCATCGGTCTAGCGCAAAAGCATCTGGCGCAAAAACGCTGGACAATGGCTCAGGCCGTTGTCGACCGAGCGCGCGAAGCTTCCCTGCGGTTGGCACGAATTCTCGATGCCGATCGGCCCGCGGCGACTCGAGTATGGAAGCCTGCATTGGGAGTGGTTGGCGTTTTTTCCATGTTCTGTCTTTTTGTGCTTCCGCACGCGCCGCAGGTCATAGCGTTCGATCGCGGCCCGAATATGGAGGCCGGTTCCAGGTATGCGTCTACGGCTGCGATCAGCCAGGACGCGTCCCATTCTCTGCCTCGCCCAGTGGAGCGCCGGGAGTCCTTGCCGGGATGAACACTTCGACTGAACTTGCGCCGGGCTTACAAGACATACGTCGATCTAGTGTGCGCCCGCGTGCTTTGCCTGCGCATCAGCCTGTTCCGGTTCGCGCGGTAGCTGCTCGCTGGAATGGAAATTGGCACGGGAGTCGAACAGGGAGTATGAGTTCTGCACCGGCGCAAGTAACGCTGGCAGGCGCAAAAAATGGGCGGAACCCTGTGCCTCAATTTGAAACACTGGTTTTTATTGAAGCCACGCAGTATCCGGGATATGGTTCGCCGGTGTGGAGCGTCCAGGTGTGGCAAGTGACGTTTGTCAGTAGCGTCAATGGACGGCCGACGAGCATGGCGACGGCGAATTCGATTTAGCGGGCAAAAATTTTTTGCAACAAGCAACTAGATATTTAGTTGTAAAGACAATCAGACGTACAAGGAGAAGAAAATGAAGATGTGGCTAGAAAGTTGTAAAGCGCGTTGTAAGAAGCTTGCGACCAAGCGGCTGGTAGCGGCTGTCTTGGCCGCAGGGTTAGTGGGGACCGTGGCGACCTTCACATTTACACGATCTGCAAAGGCAGCGGCGGCTCCGGCTCCAGCAGCGGCTGCGCTCGACGACAATAGCGTGGGAGCGTTGCTGACGCTTGACCGCGCGATGGAAACTCTGGCGGCGCGGGTGACACCGGCCGTGGTCAACGTAACGGTGGTATCGAAGGCGACTCCGGAGCAAAGGAGGCGGAGGGCATGCCGGACATGCAGCAATTTTTCGGGCCGGACAGCCCTTTCGGCGGTCAGTTTGGACGTCAATTCGGCCGTCAATTCAACTTCCAGCGCAGCCCCAGAACCGGATCGAACACGGCCTGGGCAGCGGCGTGATCATCTCGCCTGACGGATATATCGTCACCAACAATCACGTGATTGACGGAGCCGTCGATATCCGCGTCACCATGAGCAATAAGGAAGTTACCCAGCGAAGCTAGTCGGCGCTGACCCGCTGACTGACCTCGCGGTCATTAAGATCAAGGGAAGCGACTTGCCGAGCGTGCCTTGGGGTAACTCGGCTGACCTGCGTCCGGGACAGACGGTTCTGGCTTTCGGTAATCCGTACGGGTTTCGTTTCACGGTAACGCGCGGAATCATCAGCGCGCTGAACCGTCCGAATCCTGATCCGAGCGATCGACATAAGCCCGGCGAATTCATCCAGACGGATGCCGCCATCAATCCCGGAAATTCGGGCGGAGCATTGGTTGATGCGCGCGGCGAGCTGATCGGGATCAATACCTTCCTGATTTCCAACTTCGGGATCATTCTCCGGGATGGGTTTTGCGATTCCTACGCAGATTGTCGAGCCGACAGTGGAGACACTTATTCGCGACGGCAAAGTCGCGCATGCGTATATCGGAATTCAGATTGCGGACGTTACTCCCGACAATGCCAAGTTTTTTGACATGAAGAAAGCCACGGGGGCGCGGTGATCAGCGGCGTAACGCCGGATTCGCCGGGAGCGAAGGCGGGTCTGCGCACGGGCGACGTGATTACGGAACTCGACGGAAAGCCGATTACCGACGCCGGCGAATTGCAGATGCTCGTAGAACAAAAACGGCCCGGCGAAACCATCCATCTCCAGGTCATGCGTGACGAGCAAAGCCAAGAGCATTGCAGTAACGCTCGAAGCGCTAGGTGGAGAAAAAGGCACGGAGGCTGCCGGCAACGAGCATGGAAAGGCGTCGCTGGGGGTTGAGTCTCGGCGATCTGACTCCGGACATGCGCAATGAAGTGCAAGCCGAGCCGGCGGTTCACGGCGCCGTCGTGGAAGAAGTAAAGCCGGGCAGCCCGGCCGATAACGCGGGGTTGCAGCGTGGGGACGTCATCATGGAAGTGAATCGTCATCCGGTAAAATCCGCCGCTGACGTAGCCCAGGCGTTATCAGGCGTGCCGAATGGCCAGGATGCGCTCGTACTGGTCGTGGTCGCAAGGGGGCAGCACATTCCGCGTGCTGCATCCTTCGCAGGGCTGAGGGAGCCAAAGTAATCCCTGGTTGCGCGCTGTGTTCCACCCGACCTCCTGGTGGGTGGGGTGCGGCGCGCATTTTTTTCGGGCGCTTCTGAAGGCTAGTGCCAATAATCTCCCGCTGCGATGAATTCCCATCAACAATTCGAATTGGACTTGGCGTGAACCGGCTATTAAAGTTTGTATTAAAGGTTATCGAAATATGGGGAAGCATCGGCAAAAAGCCGGCCCCGAACGACCATTCTGGCCAGAGGCGCTGCACCGAGGTAATCACAACTCTTTGTCGAAAGTGGAGCCGTTGCGTCTACACCCGATAGAATCGTTGTAGGGCCGTTTTTCTCGACCGCTTTCGCGTAGTTGGAATTTGACAACTGGCTAGCGGTTGCGCGTCCGGAGAACTTAAGCAAATGGAGACAAAACTAGATCGACCGCACGAGGTGGTCTAAGTTCAGATTCAGAGCCATGCAGCCTGTTCCCTCGATGCTAACTACGTCCTGACATGGGAGGAAATCGCGAACCTGGCGGCGGAACCCGGCAAACCGGCCGAGACTCTAATGAACGTCGTCGCGTTGATTGCCAGACGTTTCGGCACGGATGTATGCTCCGCCTACCTGCTCGAACCCGATCGCGCCAATCTGGTTCTGGCCGCCACGCTCGGGCTTGCGGAGCGAGTGGATCGGCAAACTGCGCATGGCGGTCAACGAAGGCCTCGCAGGCCTGGTGGCCGAACAAGTACGGCCCGTCGCGGTGGAGCAGGCGAGAAATCACCCGCGGTTCAAATACTTTCCCGAATCTGGAGAGGATAATTACCATTCGTTCCTGGGAGTTCCCCTCATTGACCGCGGCGTGCTGCAGGGTGTGCTGGTGGTGCAAACCGTCGAGGCGCGCGCCTTTCCGGAACACGAAATTCGCCAGCTCACAGAGGCCGCCAGCCGGGTCGCGCACGTGGTCAGCGAAGCCCGCACTCTCGACCGTTTCATCGCCCCTGCCCAGGAACGGCTTTGGGCGCTGGCTCGCAATCTCTGGTGGAGTTGGGATAACGATGCCGCCGGCATCTTCCGCGATCTCGATCCCCTGCGCTGGAGCCAACTCAATCACAGTCCCGTCGCGCTGTTGAACGAGTATCCTCTGGCGAAACTCGAAGCCCGCGCCACCGAGCTCGCCCTGCACAGCCGGATCAACTATGCCTATCGCCGCCTACGCGAATACGAAGAGACGGAACATACCTGGGGCGCGCGCCGCGCGGGCGTGTTGCGGCCCCGTCCCGTCGCGTATTTCTCAGCCGAATTTGGCGTACATGAATCGTTGCCGGTTTATTCCGGTGGACTCGGAGTTCTCGCTGGCGATCACATCAAGAGCGCCTCCGACCTTGGCATCCCACTCGTCGCCGTTGGCTTGTTTTATGGCCAGGGATACTTCCGCCAGCGCCTGGATCGCGATGGCTGGCAGCGCGAGGAGTATCTGGAAATTGATGTCAATCAACTGCCCATGGAAACCGCCATTGGCACTAACGGCCGGCCCGTGGTGGTGCAGGTCGAGACTCGACATGGTGCAATCCACGCCAAAGTCTGGCGAGTGAAAGTTGGCCGGTGCGATCTATTTCTGCTGGATTCCGATGTGGATGGCAATACTCCCGAGGACCGCGAGATGACTTCGCGTTTATATGGAGGCGACGGCCGCGTACGCGTGCATCAGGAAATACTTCTGGGCGTGGGCGGCCTCCGCGCTCTAAAAGCGCTCGGCATAACACCCGGAGTTTTGCACCTGAACGAAGGACATAGCGGATTTGCTGTGCTCGAAGCGATTCGCCAGCGCATGGCAGAAGAGGGCATTGGCTTCGACAAGGCTGTGCCGCAAGTTGCCCGCGAAGTGGTTTTCACGACGCATACGCCCGTGCCCGCCGGCCATGATCGATTCGATGCCGATCTGATCGAAGAGCATCTCGGGCCCTTGCGCGAGGCGCTTGGTCTTTCCGAAGGAAGCCTTTATGGCCCTGGGACGCGAGAATCCCGACAGCGACGAACGCTTCTGTATGACCGTGCTTGGCTTGAAACTCTCGCGGCGCGCGAACGCTGTTTCCTCGCTGCATGGCGAGGTCTCCCGCGCCATGTGGACCGGACTTTTTCCGAACAAACTCGAGGATGCTGTTCCGATTGGGCACATCACCAACGGTGTGCATGTCCCCACTTGGCTCGCCCCGCA
Source organism: uncultured Acidobacteriaceae bacterium (assembly GCA_963810955.1). Lineage (GTDB taxonomy): Bacteria > Acidobacteriota > Terriglobia > Terriglobales > Acidobacteriaceae > Acidiflorens. Next base: position 49,899 of record CAWEPW010000011.1, read on the forward strand.
AATGTTTCGCCTCTATGATCGCCATCTTGGCACAGGATGGCATCTCCGTAGCAGCGAGGCCAAAATCTGGGACGGAATTGACAACGTCGACGACGGCGAGCTGTGGGAGACACATTTCAATTTGAAGTCACGCATGATCGAGTTTGTGCGCCGGCGCGCCGTCAAACAGGCCGCGCGCCGCGACGAACCGCGCGAAGTATTGCAGCAACTGGAACGCGTTCTCACTCCCGACGCGCTCACCATTGGTTTTGCGCGCCGCTTTGCCACCTACAAGCGCGCCAATCTGATTTTGACCGACCTGCAGAAAATCGCCAGCATGGTCAATGATCCGAAGCGTCCGGTGCAGTTCGTATTTGCCGGCAAGGCGCATCCTCTGGACGAACCCGGCAAGCGCGTCTTGCAGCAGATTGCGCAGGTGATGCGCGACCCGCAGTTCTCCGACAAATTTGTCTTCGTCGAAGATTACGACATCAACGTCGGCCGCCATTTGACCCAAGGGGTTGACGTCTGGCTCAACAATCCGCGGCGCCCCCTCGAAGCCTCCGGAACGAGCGGCCAGAAAGTCGTCCTCAACGGCGGCTTGAACCTTTCAGTTCTCGACGGCTGGTGGGCGGAAGCCTACGACGGCATGAACGGTTTCGCGATTGGCAACGGCCGCACTCACTCCGACATGAACATTCACGACTCCCGAGACGGCGACGACCTGATGCGCGTGCTGCGCGATGAAGTGATCCCGCTCTACTATCAGCGCGATCGCGACGGCCTTCCGCGCGGATGGATCAAGCGCATGAAACGCACCATCCGCACCCTCGGCTGGCGCTTCAACGCCGATCGCATGGTGATGGATTACGCGCTGAATTGCTACGTTCCCGCCGCCGGGGGCACCTCGAGCGATCTCAGGCTCAGGCTCTAGCAAGTCTTTTGCCGGTGGAGAGCCGGACGTCTGCGCCCGGCCACCTCGTGCCTACATTCACGTTCCTACCCTCGTCGGCGTAGGCCGCCGCCGGCTGTCCAAGCCGAGCGTAGCTCCGCGGCGATCAACTCGTTCTGACAAAAAGTCCCTCTCAGCAATCGGAAAGAGTTCGACAAAATCTTCGCTTTCGACTTGACACCGCGGCTGAACCATTTAGAATAGTGAATATTTATGCACAATGATGGATAAATATGCCTCAACCAAGAAAATTGAGGCTGGGAGGGAATGAGACTTAAAGTTTGATGGCGGCAAAACTTAAAACCGCGGTACTCGGCGCGACCGGCTATTCCGGCCTCGAACTGGCTCGCCTCCTCAGCCGCCATCCGCGAACCGAAACTCCGTTGCTTATGCGCCGCAGCGCGGAGACTGATAACGGAAAAAAGACGAGCGATTCCGGCGAGCTTGCTGCCGAATTGTCACACATCGTTGCATTGTCGCACGTCGCCGGCAACGGCAATTTGCCGGTTCAGCCATTTTCATGGTCCACGCTGGAGCAGCGCGGCGTGAAGCTGTTATTCCTGGCGACGCCACATTCGGTTTCACGCGAGTTCGTTCCCGAAGCAATTTCGCGAGGTCTGCGAATTGTCGATCTTAGCGGAGCGTGGCGGCTAAAAGATGAACAGCATCGCGCCGTCTACGGCTTCAAAGACGCGGACGCCGAGACTGCAGCCGATCTGACGGAGCGCGCGGTGTATGGTCTGCCCGAACTGAAGTCGAACGCGGACCGAATACCCGATGCAGCTCTAGTGGCCAATCCCGGCTGCTATGCGACTTCAATCATTCTCGCGCTTGCGCCTTTGCTGTCAGCCGGCAGCGTGGACACGGACCGCGGCATCATCTCGGATTCGAAGTCAGGCGTTTCGGGCGCGGGGAAGGAACCCACGGCGCGCACTCATTTCGTCTCTGTTGCCGATAACTTTTCCGCGTACTCGGTCTTCGGACACCGTCACGCGGGCGAGATCCTGGAGCAACTGGCGCTCAAGTCCGATCAGTTGATATTCACTCCTCATCTATTGCCCATCCCTCGCGGGATTCTCTCCACAATTTATGTGTACCTGAACCGCGAAATCGCGGCGGCTGAAATCCAGCGTTGTTTCCAGGATTTTTACAATGGCAGGCGGTGGATTCGTATTTTCCCAGCATCGAGTTTGCCGGAAATCCAATTCTCGGTGCACACCAACTACTGCGATCTAGGTTTCTGCCTCGCACGCGATGGACGCCGGCTCGTCGTGGTTTCGTGTCTCGACAATCTGCTCAAAGGCGCGGCCGGCCAGGCCGTGCAGAATATGAATCTCATGTACGGTTGGGATGAGACCGAGGGCTTGCAATGAAAATTGTCATCAAGATCGGCGGCGCGGCCCTGGAAGATAAAGAGGCCCTCAAGAAGTGCGCGCGAGCCGTGGTACAACTGGCCCAGGATGGACATCAAGTCGCGGTAGTGCACGGGGGAGGCAGCGCCCTGACGCGAACGCTGGAGCTCCTGGGAAAGAAAAGTGATTTCGTCCACGGCTTGCGCGTGACTGACGCTGAAACACGCGACGTTGCTCTGATGGTGCTCGCGGGCATTGTGAACAAGAGCCTGGTAGCGGCGATCGCCGCAGCCGGGTCTCCGGCCATCGGCCTTTGTGGAGGAGATGGCGGCGTTTTTCGTGCCCGCAAAAAGCAGGACGCCGAGCACGACCTGGGATTCGTCGGCGAAATCTGCTTCTCTGAGCCGCGCTGGCTCAGAGCCATCTGGGCCGAAGGCGGCATTCCGGTGCTTTCCTCTCTTGCGCTAGGCAGCGATGGACAGTACTACAACGTAAATGCCGACCAAATGGCCGCCGCCTGTGCGATAGCATGTGAGGCCGATGCACTGATCTTTCTCACCGACGTCGCGGGCGTAAAGCAAGCCGATGGTTCGGTAATGGCGCGCCTCGACACCAAGCAGGTGGCCGGACTTATCGACGAGTCGGTAGTCAGCGGCGGCATGATGCCCAAGCTCGAAGCCTGCACGCAGGCTCTCAAGTCAGGCGTGGGACGTGTGCGCATTCTTCCCGCATCGCAGGTCGAAATGTTGCCGCTATTTTATTTCACCAAGCTGGAATGCGGCACCGAGGTGCTGAGGCCATGAGCCTGGCTTCGATCTCGCGCCTGGAAGCGAAGCTCCTGCTTCCGACCTACGAGCGCCAGCCCATCCTCTTTGTTCGCGGGCGCGGCGTCTATCTGTGGGATTCAGTAGGCAAGCGCTACCTTGATTTCCTGAGTGGAATCGGAGTGAACGCGCTCGGCCATAACCATCCTGCGATCCAAGCGGTGATCAAGAAACAAGCCAGCCGGCTGATTCACGTTTCGAATCTCTTCTTCCATGAATATCAGGCCGGACTGGGGCAAATGCTGACGCAAATCTCCGGACTCGACCGTGCTTTCTTTTGCAATAGCGGTACCGAAGCATGGGAAGGTGCGCTTAAGCTCGCGCGCGCTTTTGCACAGTCGAACAATCAGAACGGCAACACGCCAAAGACCGGCATCCTGGCCATGGAAAATTCCTTTCATGGACGCACCTTCGGTGCGCTCGCCACAACCGGTCAGCCAAAATACCGCGCGCCGTTCGTTCCGCTGGTGCCCGGCGTAACATTCGTGAAGTTTAACGACCTCGACGACCTGCGAAAGAAATTTGATTCCAGCGTGTGCGCCATGTGCATCGAGACGATCCAGGGAGAGGGGGGCATCTGTCCTGTCACTCAGGAATTTCTCGAACTCGCCTCGCGCCTGACCAAACAGAGCGGCACATTGCTCATCCTAGACGAGATTCAGTGCGGGCTCGGCCGCACCGGACGCCACTTCGCCTACCAACACTATGATGTGTTGCCGGATGTAGTTACGGTGGCCAAGCCGCTGGCATGCGGTTTACCCCTCGGAGCCATCCTCACCACGGAACGAGTTGCAAAATGCATGCATCCCGGAATGCATGGAACAACTTTCGGCGGAGGTCCCCTCGCTTGCGCCGTCGCGATCGAGTTCCTTCGTGAAGAGAGGAAGTTGTTGAAACATATCAATGTAATCGGCGATTACTTCCAAACCGAGCTCAAAGCATTAGGTAGGAAACACAAATCGATTCGCGACGTTCGCGGAGCTGGCCTGATGCAGGCTGTGGACCTAGACTCGCCTGATCTCGCCAAAGCGGTCGCCAGGCAACTGCTGCAGGATGGGATTATCATCAATCGCACGCACGAAACCGTGCTGCGCTTTTTGCCCCCCTACGTGATTCAGAAGAAGCACGTGGATCAGTTGCTCGAGGCGCTGGACGCGGCGCTGCACAAGCATGCGGAATCCAAGCTCAAACAAGAAAAAACCGCGCCGCGGCGCAAGGAAGCCCATGCGCACGCGTGAGGCAGTCTTGCCCGACGCTGAGCAGATTCACGCTCTCATCGCAGCCTACTCCGGCGACGGTACCCTGTTGCCGCGTTCGCTGGCGGAAATCTGCGAGAACGTCCGCGATTTCGTCGTCCTTGAGCATGATGGGCGCATCATCGGATGTGGCGCTCTCCACCTCTACGGGGTGCACCTGGCCGAGATTCGTTCGATCACGGTCGAGCCGTCGAGACAAAGTGGCGGCGGTGGCAGGCGTTTGGTTAAGGCGCTTCTAGCTCAGGCGGAAAAACACAAAGTCAACTGTGTATGTCTGTTCACGCGCATCCCTGAATTCTTCTCGCGCATGGGATTCACAGTTGCGAATCATCAGGATCTTCCCGATAAGATCCACAAAGATTGCTACAAATGCCCGAGGCTTTATCGCTGTGACGAAGTACCGATGATCCGCGGAGATCTACCCACATTCGCCATCTTGCCGCCGCCCAAGAACTGGTTGAAGATTCAGGCATGACCAGGCAAGCTGTTCCCCTAAGAAATTCACCCGAGAGGATTCTATTGCCACTCGGGTTCTCTTTCTCCGCAGTCGCTGCCGGCATTAAGGTCAGCGGGCGGCCGGACCTTGCATTGGTTGAGGTGTGCGGAAATGCGCCTTCGGGGGCAAGACTCTCTGGTCGCGTTGAGGCAGGTGACCCCAGCCTCATAGCTAAGCAAAGCTCAGCTGCGGTCAGGGGCGCGAGCCCGGTCGCGTTGTTTACCAGGAACCGGGTAGTAGCCGCCCCAATAGAAGTTGGCCGCAAATCGTTGCTCAAGGCCAGTGCGCGGGTTCGGGCGGTGCTCGTCAACTCTGGAAACGCGAACTGCGCGACCGGCCACGCTGGCATTAAAGCCTGCGAACTGGTTTGCCGTGAAGCGGGAAAACTATTCGGAGCGGCCGCTCAAGAAATCTTCCCTTCCTCGACCGGCATTATCGGAGTTCAACTGCCTGCGGAAAAAATCCTTAGTAAGTTGCCGGAGCTTACGGCATCGCTGTCTGCCAGTCAGCGTGGTGTCGCTGCCTTTAGCCGCGCCATCATGACCACAGACACGCGGCCGAAGATCGCATCCGCGCGGTTCAACTCCGCGTCGAAACAACGCCCGAAACAAGTGACTGTGTTAGGTGTGGCTAAAGGCGCCGGTATGATCCATCCCCAACTCGCCACCATGTTGGTCTACTTGTTCACAGACGTGCAAGCAAGTCCGCGTGAGCTGCAGCCATTGCTGAGAGCGGCTTGTGAGGACTCGTTCAATTGCATGTCCATTGATGGCGACACCTCCACAAACGACACCGTGCTGCTCTTGGCGAGTGGGGCGAGCGGCGCTCGGGTGAGGGATGCCGGCATTAGAGTGCAGCTGTCTGCCGCGCTGAGGGCTGTGTGCCGATCTCTCGCCGAGCAAATCGTTAGCGACGGTGAAGGCGTTCAACACGTCATCCGTCTTTTTGTAGAAGAGGCGCGCAGCCGGGAAGAAGCGCTCGAGGTCGCGCAAACAATCGCTCACTCCCTGCTGGTCAAAACTGCATGGGCAGGCGCCGATCCGAATTGGGGACGCATTCTGGCGGCGGTGGGCCGATGTGGTATATCCATTGATTCAGAGTGCGTCCAGATATTTATCGGTGGTCAGCAGGTCTGCCGCAATGGCATGGCTTTCGTATTCAACGAGAGACAAGCTCACCGCGATTTGTCGAAGTCAGTATGCGATATTCGTGTGCAACTGGGACGTGGACGGCGATCAGTGAGGTTTCTTACCACCGACCTGACCGCCGAGTATGTGCGGATCAACGCCGACTATTCCACTTAGAAGCTGAACATGGCCTGCAATTCGATCTTCCGATTGGCTGCCGCACTTGAGAACGCGCCTTGGGCCAGTGCAACTGACTGCCCAAAGTTCGGTGAACTCAGGACGCCGATGGGCGTCGCCGGATTTACCTTATTCAGAACGTTGCGTGCATTAACACTGAACGTCAAGCTATAACGCCGGTTGGTTGCGGGCGCGCCGAACAACCCTCCTCCGCCGCCGGGTCGCGCAAGATTACCGCCGCCCCCCCCGCCACCGGCGTGCGCACCGATCGAGTGACCGCCAGCATCACCGCCCTGCCGCGATCCGCTGTTTCTGCCAACTTCCGGACCGAAGCCAAATGTTTTGGCCAGCCGCAGGTTCAACGTGAACTGCGACGGCCCGGTCAGATAGTTGACGGGAATCGGGGTGTAGGGAGTACTCGGGATCGCATAGTGACAAGCCTGCGTCGGCGAGGGGCATGCACCCGAAACAGTCGCGGCAAATGCGGGACGATCGTTGAACTGTAAATCGTTACTCAAATCCTGGCCCACCGTAACGTTGTAGGGTGTGCCGGAGTTGAAGATCATAAACGGACTGAGGCGGAATCCGCGCGGCAACGCGACGGTGCCCCCCATAAACAGCTTATTTCGGATGCCAAACGACGCGCGTCCGTAGTCGATTCCCAAGTCATGCGAGTCCGAAGGAAAGTTTCCAGCGCCAGAAGCATCGCTGTTGGCGAAGTTCAGAGCGTAGTAGCCACGTAGGGACACTTTGGCTCCTGCTTGGACATTGAACTGTGTAATCAACTGGTTTTGCCAGAAGACTCCGTCTGATGCATATTGATAGATGGCCGGATTTGGGAGCGGTCCAACAGGATATGGGTAGGCCACCGAGTCTGGTGCGTTGGCGACGAGCGATAGAAACTGGTGCACGCCGCGGGAATTCAAATAAGTAAGCGTGATGTTTGCAATTTTTGTGACCTGCCTCTCCATGCTGAAAGCGCTCTGCATGATATAGGACGAGTGCAGATTGGGGCTGATCTGGTAAATCGCCTGTTGCGCTGCCGAAGACATTGGCGGAGGCGTTGGATTGGGGCTGTAAGACGGATCATCCACGATATACTGTTGCTCTGTCACGCCGTTCAGACGCTCCGCATTGAGAACATAGCTGTTTGTGAATCGATCATAGAAAATCCCAAAGCCCCCGCGCAGTACGGTCTTCGGCGCGCTTTTTCCACCACCTCCAAGACCCCATGCAAAACTCAGGCGTGGCGCCCAATCCGCGTGATCGTGAATGTCGTTCTGGGTTTCGAAGCGCAGTCCGCCGCTCAGCGTCAGGTTGGGGCGCACCTTCCAGTCGTCCTGTACGTACAATCCCGCATCCACAACGGTAACGGGCACCGCGGGAACGGCGTCATTCGATGTTGCGGTCGCATTGATTGCAAGCTGGCTTGGCATATTAGCCAGGTAATTCGAATACGATGAGAAGGTATAGGTACCGTTGAATCCCGCGTTGGTGGTATTGACTTCGTGATTCGCCCTTAGACGCACGCCGAACTTCACGAAGTTCTTGCCCTGCGAGATGGACGTGTAGTTCTGCAGTTCGTAATGATCCTGGTGATCAGTTGCCGCTCCTAAACTGCTGCCCCCACCCGTGAAAACGCCGAGCACATTGAGGCCAACAGCGCTGCTGATCGGATTCTGTGAGGTGTTTTCGTGCAAATACTGGAAGCGGGTTTCGTTCACCGCCTTCGTCCCGAGCACCTGCGTGTCGCTGATTTGTACTGTATGTTCGGTGGATAGCGTGTTGTAACCAGCCTCTGGCAGCACCTCCGCACCGACGCCGTCGTTCATCCACGTGTCACGGAAATACTGATAGCGCACAGTGAGAGTATTGTTCGGGGTGAGCGCGTAATCGATGCGCGGGCTGAGGTTGGTGCGGGTGCGCGGGTTGGGCACGCTTTCGTTCAAGCCGAGCGCCGGTACATTTACCACCGCGATTTCGTCGATGTTCCGGCGCTGGAAATCGAAGAAGAATGACGCCTTTTTGTTGATCGGCCCCCCGAAATTTCCCATGTAGATTACGGAGTCGTACGGTGTCTGCTCAGCGTCGCCCAGAAAAGGATTGCGGGTGTTGAATGTCGAATCGTTCCCCACAACCGAAAACTGTCCGTGGTATTTGTCCGTTCCCGGCTTGGTGAAGATTTCGATTCGTCCGTATCCCAGCTTGTCGTATTCGGCCGAAAATGGATTCTGATTGATGCGAATTTCGCGAATCGATGACTTCGGGGGAAGCTGCCCGGCAGTGAATCCGTCAATGTAAAGCTGCCCGCCATCGGGACCGGCCGAAGGTCCGGCGAGCGCCTGTAGGTCGGACAACAACTCATCGGGATCATCGGGGAGGGCCTCCAGATCTTTACCGCTGAGCACGATGGCGCTGGCATTGTTGACGGGGTTGACGTCGAGTTGCGTCGATTGCCCCTCGACGTTGACCTTCTCCTCTTGCACCTTGATGTCGAGCGCGATATTGAATTGCGAAACCTGTCCCGCAGCTACGTCAACATCGTTCTGCACAAAAACGGCGAATCCCTGGGCATTGGCCGTGACGGTGTACTTGCCCGGTGGCAGATTGCCGATTTCGTAGCCGCCGCTGCGACTGCTGGTAGCGGAGTGGGTTTCGCCTCCGGAGACCAGGACTGCAACCGTTGCATTGGCAACAACAGCGCCCGACGGGTCGGTCACCTGCCCGTGCAGGGTTCCAGTCGCTGCAGATGACGACGCAGGTGACTGCGCCGAGGAACGCAGGGTCACTCCGACGAGCGCCATCGGGATCAAAATCGCCAAAATCACTTTTGTAGGTAGGAAGACTGATTGCTTCAACACACACCTTTTCTTTCCGTGCAGATTACGTCGATTAAGAGCATCGACTGAAACCACGAATCGTGGATAAATTTGTTCTTAGGGTGCGGCCTCAGCTTCTCCACCAACCGAGCCCAGCGACCACGGTGAGAGCAGGGACGATGCGGTTCGATTTGGCGCCGCCGTCAGAATGGCGTCCACCCCCGCCAGCAGCGTAATGGCTGTCACCGCGTCCGAATTCCCTCCTTCGGTCGAGACGATCATCACGGCATCGCCTTTTTGCAGGTCCGCCAGCGAGCTATTCGGCAAACGGCTCAAGAGCCGCTGGAAATCCGGAGGGCCGTTCCCGCCCGGACCGCGCGACGCTTGCGCTGACCCGTGCCCGCTTCCCGCGCCTTGACCTTGACCGTTGCCGCCTGCTTGTTCGCTATTCTCGTTCGAAGTTGCCTTTAATCGCATGGCGATCCGCTGTGCCATTTCCGCCGGCAGCTTCTTGATTTGCGAGTCGGAAGTCACCTTGACCGTCACCGCGCTTTTGCTGATTGCATCCTGCACCGTCATGCTGTTACTAGCGGTGTCGATAGCCTTGATGATCCCCGCAATGTTCCGGAATGTGCCGGAGACAACCTCCTCGGCGCTCAATTCACTGCCATCCGCACTTCGAATACCGCGCGCGCGCAACTGATCCCCCGCCTTGATCTGTGCCATAAATTCGGAGGCGGGCATCGGTTTCGCATCATCGAAGTTCACCGAGTCGGGGGCATAGCGGCGGAGAATCGTATCCTTCGCGACACGGACCGTAATGTTTCGGTTGGTGCCCAATCCACCGGATGAAATTGTGATTGTTCCAGTTGCCGCATCCACTTTAGTAACGAGCCCGCCCACGCCGCGCTTCTGCCAGTCTTCGCGGTCGTGTTGCTGCCTGGCAGCCACGTCGGCCTGCTTCATCACAATCACGGCAAGAGCGGCGATTTTGTGCGCATCTCCGTCCGGCGACGCCTGCCCGCGAATCAAGACGCGGTCCCCAGGCTGCAAGTCTTGAACCTGCAGGGTAGTTGCATTCTTCAGGTCTTTTTCTCCCGGAGGCACGCGCAGGATTTTCGTCGAGGACGCCATTTTGGCCGTCACTTCCCCGCCGGACTCAGCCGCGATGGTGATGGAATGCTGATCGACGCTGATGCTCTTGATGACACCAACAGCCTTGGATACTTGCGCGCTTCCCGGACCGGCAGGCGGTTTATCCTGCGCCAAAACATCGTTTGGCGCCGCGATCAAAACAGCGAGCGCCCATGACACGCTCATCAGGCGCGATACAGAAAGGCATACGCGCAGCGGCCTCTGCCAGAAACATCGCATCTATTAACTCTAGCATCGCCCGACTCCTCGCTCTTATGCCTTTACGAAGTTTTACCGGGGATTGACGCTGTTTTTACAGGGTCGTTGGCAACTGCCTGTTACACTCTGCGCATCCACTCAGAATCGGGTTAACGTGTGTCTCTAAGTGGATTGCCAATAAATAAAGGGCCAACCAGGAAAAATAATGGTTAGACCGTCGTGGTTGTCGAAGCCAGCCTCCTGTGTTTTGATTGCGGGTCTGGTTTCCATTATCGGAATCTGCCGGCCGCTCCAGGCGCAGGATAGTGGTGAAAAAAAACCGGCGTCGGAGCCGGCCGCCACCATCGCTGTGGATGTCAATGTCGTCACGCTGCCGGTAACGGTTCGCGACAAGCATGACAAGATCATCCGCGACCTCACTAAAGACGACTTCACGCTGCAGGAAGATGGCCGTCCGCAGGCCATAAAGTATTTTTCGCAGGATACGAATCTCCCGCTAACCCTCGGTCTGCTGGTCGACACCAGTCGCAGTCAGACCAACGTGCTCGACGCCGAGCGCAACGCCAGCCGCAGCTTTCTTGAGCAGATGCTGGTGCAGGAAAAGGACAGGGCTTTTCTGATTCACTTCGATCGTGAAGTGGAACTGCTGCAGGACTTGACCTCATCTCGTGAGAAGCTGCAAAAGGCGCTCGATTTGCTGAAGAGTTCAGACGACCGCGAGCGGTCGAACGATCCCAATGATCCATCGAATTCGCCTTCGGGTTCAGGCTCGCATCATGGCGGCGGCACCCAGCTCTATGACGCCGTCTATCTGGCGTCGAACGAATTAATGAAGAAGCAGCAGGGAAGAAAAGCTCTCATTATTCTTTCGGACGGTGTCGACCGCGGCAGCAAGACGTATCTAGAGGGCGCGATCGAGGCGGCCCAACGCTCCGATACCGTCGTCTACTCCATCTATTTCGCGGAACCTCATCGCGAAGAAGGCGAAGGCACGGCGGAGGGATGGGGCGTGGCGGCGGTGGTTGGCCTGGGGGCGGTGGCGGTTGGCCCGGGGGCGGAGGAGGTGGATATCCCGGTGGCGGTGGGGGTCGGGGCGGCGGCCAGCGGCGTTCCGAAGAACCGCGCGTCGATGGAAAGAAGATTCTGGAACGGATTTCCAAAGAAACCGGCGGTCGTTTCTTTGAAGTTTCCAAGAAACAGACGGTGGGCGAGATCTACGACAGCATTGTCGAAGAACTGCGAACGCAGTACAACATGGGTTTTACGCCCGACAAAGAAAGTACGGCCTCGGGATATCACCACATTCAACTGACCGTGAAGAAAAAAGATCTTACTGTGCAGACCAGAGACGGATATTATGCGGATCGCTAAGCGTCGTTGAGAAAAAGTTCCGCGCGGGGCTGGACGGACAGGGACGTCCGGCTCTCCATTATGGCAACAACGCCAGGTTAACAGCATTCCCCATAGCTTCATGTCCCGCCGGTCCAGGATGCAAATGATCCCCAGAATCAAATTGAGGCGCCAGGCGGACGGGATTCGCCGGATCGCGCAGCGCAGAATCGAAATCGATGACACCATCGAAGGCGCCTGAGTTTCTGATCCAGTGATTTACGGCTACACGTCTGGCCTCGCCTGTTGCGGTCCATCCGACGAAGCCCTCGTAGGGAAGAATAGTGGCGCCGATTATCTTCAGGCCGACGGCGTGGGTCTGAGCGATGATCTGTTTGTAGCCTGCAATAATTTCATCTGCTGTAACTTGCGTCCGGCTGAGACAAGGATTCGTTGCCGCTGCCGGAGTATCCGGCTGACCAATGTCATTGGTGCCTTCGAATAAGATTACAGACTTGATTCCGACCTGCGCCAAAACGTCGCGTCTCAGGCGGGCGAGAGCGTTTTGCCCCCAGCATGGTGAACTGGTCAGCACTCGATTTCCGCCAATACCGGCATTCAGAACAGCGATCTCATTGTGATTGGCAATCAAGCGCCGGGCCAACACGTCCGTCCAGCGTTCGTTCTTGTCTGGCCGGGAAGATGCACCATCGGTGATCGAGTCTCCGAGCGCAACTACAGCGCCTTTCACGGTGGCGGGCACGAGCACCTCCACAGCGCTGAGGAAATACCACGATCCCATGGTCTTTACAAATGCACTCGCGCCTTCGTCAGCCGCGAAGTTGCCCGCGCCGGAAACATAGTTGATTTGAAATGCCGAGCCGTGAACCGTGGCGGGCCCGGTCTCGCCCGCCGTAAACAGGCTGATGGCGATATTTTGCTGAGGTCCGACAGCAAACGAAACTGGATCGCTCATGACCTCCGCGCCGGCGGGCATCGCTATCGATCGGCTGCCGCCAAAAGTTACGTCATGATTCGACTCGCGAACCAGCGTCGCGCCTTCTTTTTGTAGTCCCGATACACACCGCGTCGAAACTGAATTGCACGCGGGCCAAACGTATTCGCTAGCCGGAGTCGAATCGCGCTGCCACCAATCGTGGTATGCACAACTTCGCGTATCGTTTGGTTGGAGAACGTTGCCGGACGGTCGCTGGCTGCGTTCGCTGTAATCCATGTCGCAACCCAATGCCGCGAACTTTCGCCCCGCGCCGGGGAGGAGGAACTAACCATTGTCAGCGTTACTACAAAGATTGCCCGCAGGAGCACACACACTCTCGTGGCATCAATCATGCTTACCATTATGGCCTAATGAAACTGTAAGGCACGCGTTTTCGGCAAGTTGCTCACCAAGGGCTATAGTGAGCGTCCAACTGATGAATGATCGGAGGACCTTTTTCTTTCCTGCGAATTGGAACGTGACCAAAATCTTTTCGTATAAGTCGGAGGCGTCGTGCAATTCATGGATGATGTCCGTTATGCGCTCAGGCAATTTATTCACGCTCCTGGGTTCACCGGCACGGCCGTACTGACGCTTGCGCTGGGCATTGGTGCAACCACGGCCATCTTTACGCTGGTGCACGCCGTATTGTTGAAATCTTTGCCGGTAGCCAAGCCCAGCGAACTGATTCGCGTAGGCGACGTCGAGAAATGCTGCGTCAGCAGCGGACTGCAACATGATTGGTCGATGTTCTCCTATCAGATGTACAGAAAATTCCGTGACGAGACTCACGGTTTCGCCGAACTTGCAGCATTCCAGGCGGGTAACAGTCTGCTGGGCGTTCGGCGCAGCGGCAGCGACCACCCTGCCCAATCGCTGCGGGTCCAGTACGTTTCAGGAAACTACTTCTCGATGTTTGGGATTCCCGCATACGCTGGGCGGGCGTTTACGCAGGACGATGATCGCAAGGGAGCTGAGCCGGTCGTCATGATGAGTTATGCCACCTGGCAAGAGAAGTTCGGCCATGATCCGTCGGTCGTGGGCGCAACTTTCATGCTGAACGGGATGCCATTTACTGTTGTCGGTGTCTCCCCGCCAGGATTCTACGGCGCTCAAATGGACAGAACTCCCGCCTTCTGGATTCCGCTGAATGCGGAAGTGATGATCGATGGCCCGATCAATTTCGTGCAATTTCCGGAAGCGAATTGGCTTGACCTGATCGGGCGGCTCGCGCCAGGCGCCGATCCAAAGAGCATCGAAGCCCAGCTGCAGCTTGAATTGAAACAGTGGCTTTTAGGTCCAGATGCCAAGTTGCAGCCGGGCGAACGGGAACTGGTGCCGAAGCAGACTCTCTATCTCTCTCCGGGTGGGGCGGGGGTGCAGACGATGCGCGACGAATATCAGTCGGGCCTGCATATGCTCATGTGGATTTCAGGGTTCGTGCTGTTGATCGCATGCGCCAACGTGGCGAATTTGATGCTGGTTCGGGCAGCGAGCCGAAGGCAGCATACCTCCGTGCAAGCGGCTCTGGGTGCACCTCGATCGCGGCAAATCGCGCAAGTGCTAACGGAGAGCACGGTTCTGGCGCTGCTCGGCGGCATCGTGGGTGTGGGATTTGCGTTCGGGTGCACGCGCCTTATTCTGCGGCTCGCTTTTCGAGACAACCATGTAGCGATCAGCGCCATGCCTTCGTTGCCGGTGCTCGGGTTCACTTTCGGAGTCTGCCTGTTGACCGGAATCCTCTTTGGAGTCGCGCCCGCATGGATGACAGCGCGTGCCGATCCCGCTGACGCTTTGCGGGGAGCGCACCGCTCGACAGCACACGCAGCTGGATGGACGCAAAAAACTCTGGTCGTCACGCAGGCGGCATTATCGCTGGTTTTGCTCTGCGCCGCGGGACTGCTGACTGAAAGCTTGCGCAACATGCAGCATCAGAATTTCGGGTTCGACGTGGCGAACCGCTACATCCTACATTTTGATCCACAAATGGCCGGATATAGGGCGGAACAACTGCCCGCTTTCTATCGCCAGCTACGGGAGAATCTGGCCGCAATTCCGGGAGTGAGCAGCGTGAGTTTTGCGCTCTACACCCCTATGGAGGGAGATAACTGGAGTGAGGAAGTTTACATCGAGGGTCAGGCTCCGCCCCCGGCCGGCACTAATCAAAATGAGGCATCCTGGGTGCGAGTAAGTGATGGCTATTTTGAAAGCATCGGCACGAAGATTGTGAAGGGTCGCGGGATCACGGAACAAGATACAGCCAGCACCCGGAATGTTGCCGTGGTCAATCAGGCGTTCGCGAAGAAATTCTTCAACGACGAAGATCCAATCGGAAAGCATTTTGGGGATTTAGATCAAAAGTACTCCGCAAATTTCGAAGTCGTGGGGGTCACTGAAGATACGCAATACCGTAGTCCCACCAGAAAAATTGCGCCAACTTTCTTCCTGGCTGCTTCCCAGTGGGCTGCCTATGACACTGTGCGTTTCAAAGCGTTTGAAGACAGCAATCACTTTCTGGACGCGGCAGTGCTTGAAACGCAAAGTAGCGTGCCCGGACTGGAACCGCAGGTTCGGAGCGCTCTGGCGCAAGTGAATCCCAATCTGGCGGTGATCGACTTCAAGAGCTTCGCCGATCAGGTGGATGGAAACTTTGAGCAGAATGCGATGCTGGCCACCCTGACGTCGTTATTTGGATTGCTGGCGCTGGTGCTGGCATCGGTCGGGCTTTATGGCGTGACCGCATACTCTGTGGAACGGCGTACCGGCGAGATCGGCATTCGCATGGCCCTGGGAGCGGATCGGCAGAATGTTCTGAAGCTGGTCCTGCGGGGCGCGCTTGCACAGATTGGAATCGGTTTGGCGATCGGCATTCCGGCGACAATTCTCGCGGGGTACGCCATGACCGCCAAATTGTTCGGAGTAAAGCCCTACTCGCCGGGAATTTTATTAGTGACAACGATCGTGCTGAGTCTGGCGGCGCTGGCCGCCACGATACTGCCCGCGCGCAAGGCCGCTAACCTGGAGCCGATTCGCGCGCTACGCAGGGAGTGACGCTTAATGCCCTCGCGACATCGCCTTTTCGAAATCGCTTGCGGTGGTGCGGTAACAAGGCAGCGTTGCATTTAGATCCGAAGAACGCAACGCTTCTGGGATGTCCGGGTATGCCGTGGCCGAACGAGCGGAGTCCGTGTAAGGCTGAATCATATGCCCCAGCGACTCATCACAGCTTGGATCTGGAGTCACCTTGAGTTTGATCACCCGCGCTGGCAGGTTATTGAGATTATATTCAGACAGCCGCTTTTGATAGGGAAGAAATTCGTAAACCAGCTTGATGAGTTGCAGCTGCTCCTTGCCCATGCGTCGCTTGGCTACGAAGACCTCGAAATTGGAAAAATATGAGGTGCCCGGCGGGATGAATACCACACCAAGCAAACCAAGAGGCAATTCTTCGAAGGTAGCCTTGTTTTCGTTGGCGCCGTCAGGTGGCGACGAAGCAGCGTCGACCGGCAGGGGATCCATTGGCTCCAAAAGCTTTGCTGGTCCACTCGTACCAGAGTTACCCCTACTGTTGGCCGATGCAGGCGGAGGCGCCACCTGTGAATCACTTTCGGACAACGGACTCAAGCGCCCACCGGCACCAGACTTGCTCGCGGACGCAATGCTGGGAGCAGGTGGAACCACATCGGAACGCGAAGCGGGCAACGAACTGGAGAGCCCGCTGCTGCCTGCGCCTTGAACCGATGGAGGCGGAGGAACCACTTGCGAACCCGCCCCGGCCATCGCCTTCAACCGCGCGTTTCCGCGGGCATCGCTCGTGCCGCGAATTGTTGGCGGAGGGGCCACAACATTCGGTCCTGTCGCAGACAACGAGCTCAAGCGTGTATTCCCCGCAGAGTTCGCAACCCGAACCGACGGCGGCGGGGGTACAACATTCGGCGCAGCACCCGGCAATGGACTTAACCGTTCGCCTCCAATCGAGGTCCCTGTGTTCTGCACTGCAGGAGGCGGCGGCACAACCCGGGTTCCAGTTGAGTTAGGCACATTACCAGTTCGCTCTGCGAAAGAATCCCCCAGGTCAGGCGCGGGAGCAACCGGCGAGCCACGAGGCACGGCCAGCCGGCGAGTTATAGTCTGATCAATCTGGGGCGGCGGAGCGACTACGCCGGACGGTCCCGCCTGGGCATTCCGCCGCAGGTTCGCTGTAGCGGAGAAGGGCACCATGGGTGCAGCCGCATCCGAGCCCGGCAAGTTCGGAGCCTGGGCGGTGGCTTGCTTGATATCGGGCGGTGCGACGAGGCTCGGTTTTCGTTGCGGCGTCACGGGCATCGCTTGACGAGCAGCTTGATGAACAGGCTGTTGGGCATGAGTCACTCGGGACCGTGCCCGAACGCTCGCTGCTCTGGCCCCGGCGGCGGGAAAGGATGGGGCGGGTGGATAGTAGGTGATGGCCTGGTGGGGCACATGCCGCTTTGGAAACAGCTGCACCGACGTCCATATTCTGGATTGGCCCCACACAAATAAAACAATCAGTAGAAGATGCCACAACATCGACTCTACGAACGCAGACCAGGCGGTGCCGGAAGGGACGAATACGTCGTCCCAAAAATGCGCGGGGCTTGATGTAAGAAGGATTGGCGGGACTCGCCGCGCCAGTAGGAGATCCCCAAGATTCTCGAAGAACACACGGTGGCGCGATTCCCATTCGACAAGCAGCTTGAGCCGCGGCGCGGCGGGCACCGGGCGCGCAACTCCCTGGTTAGCGATCAAAACCCCTAGGGCTTTGTCCATGGATACACGCTGGAGGGGGAGAAAACTACGTTGATTATAGCGACATTTTACGGTAAACGGTGGGCACCACAGTCACTAGAACGCGAAATTCCTCTCCAGTGTTGGATGCCGGATTTGGCTCTTGTGAATGATGATTTGGCCTATTTTGCTGCGCCGACGAGCTAATCGCTGCCGAGATTTCCCACAGGTTACCTGCGCCGGCTTCACTTACGCTCGGGTTCGCATGATGACCAGGGTGATGTCATCCTGCTGTTCGGTTCCGCTGCTGAATTGCTGGACGGCCCCAACTACTGCCTGAAGAAGGCCTTCCAGCGGGAGGTGAGAGTTACCAGCCATGACATCCACCAAACGGGACTCGCCAAACTCTTCCCCGTCAGCGTTCGCGGCTTCGGTGACGCCGTCGGTGTAGAGCACCAGCGTGTCACCTGTGGAAAGCTCCGCTTCGGCAATCTCGCACTGCCAATCTTTAAACAAGCCCATCACTGTGCATGTGGAAGTCAGCCGCTCAAGGTGCGTTGCGGCCGAAACCTGATGCTGCGAGCTTTCGCCGGCCCGAAGAAGGAGTGCGGGAAGATGCCCACAATTGGCATAGCGGAGTCTAGCGGATGAGTCGTCGTAATCCACAAAGAATAACGTAGCGTAACTGGCATCACCGGTACTCTCATAGAACAGGTTGTTCACCGAGGCGAGCAGGCGGGGCAGATCATCGACCGCCATGGCGTATTGACTGCGCAAATTGGCTTGCAGATTGGCCATCAGCAGCGCTCCGGAAAAGCCCTTCCCTGCGATATCGGCCAGAACCAAGCCAACCCGCCCGGGGGCGAGTTCGAGAAAATCATAATAATCTCCGCCTACCTGCCTCGCCTGGATGCAGCATCCCGCGTATTCCAGGCTGCGGAGCGCAGGCAATTTCTGCGGGAACAGCCGCGCCTGCACCTGCTTCGCCATTTCCAGTTCATGAAGAGAGCGGCGTTCCGCCTCCGCGCGCTCTGCAATCCGCTCCGTCAGCCGTATGCTTTCGAGCGCGACGCCCGCCTGGCTTGCAACCGACGCTAACAGCCGTTTATCTTCGCGCGAATAAGGCTCTTCCGAGAGTCGCGTGCCCAGGACCAGCAAACCCGCCAACCGGCTCCCCCGGCCCGGCATTGGCACAAGACATTCAGGCTGCAACGGAGCAAATGCCCGGAGTGACGCTGCTATTTCGGGAGCCACAATCGAATCGGGTGGCGGAACCTCCCACGGCTGCCCGCGGCCCGATAAATCAACAAGCAGCGGTAAATCGCTGGAAATCGCCTGCGGCTCTTGCAGCCCATTACTACTCAACACGCATAATTTGCCGTTGCCGTTGCTCACGCTTTGGTACATCACCATCATCCGAGGATGGAGCGCCTGCTTGATCTCTTCCTGCAGCAATGTTGCGAGTTCATGTCGGGTGGTCGCTGTACGTGTTTTTTCGGCGAGATTTTCGAGAATCAGGCGGGCATCGTAGGCGCTTCGAAAAAATGCCCGGTCAATCCGCTTGTTGAATCGTTCCCCGATCGCGACTCCCAGCCACATCGCAACCGCGCCCAGACCAAAGGCCGGAAGGACGGCGGCCTGAGGGTGCACCGAAATCTCGGTCGAGAACGTGCGTCCCAGAATTAGAACCAGGGTGATTGTCGCGATCAGGCCCAGAATATAAGCTCCCCACTGCACAACAAGAAAGCGGGCGCTGCGCTTGAGGAGGACCGGAATCTCGAGCACGCGAAGTTTGACGACTGCGTAGGCAAAGGACAAGGGAAAAAGCCACAACACGAAGGTCACCGTTGCGCTCAGCCACAGGCCTATATTGAACCCGAGGAAGTCGCCAGCGGCCAGCGCCAGCGTGGCTGGCACCACGCCGACCAGCGTTCCAAAAAGAATCACTCGAATCTTTCGCCGCGCCTCAGAAGAGCGGACAGTGGCAGCGTTCCAGATCAGGGAAACTAAGCCCAGCGCTACCAATCCGTAGTTGAACGACAAGATGGAGAGGTGCATGTGTCGGATCTTGATCCACCCGAAGCCTGGGACCAGACTGGGGTCGGTTCCGCCTGATGCCGGAACAAGAAGAGCTATTCCGTGCGGCACCGACAAAAACAGTCCCAGCACCAGAGCAAACCACTTGAACCAGGGAAGACGCCGCTCGATCGGAGATCGCGTTGGGAATACCGCGAAAAAGAAATAAAACAAGGGGGCAGCCATGTTGTCGAAGATTGCCCGGTATACAATCGCGAACCATCTGACCGGCGAAGGGACACCCAGAAACGTATTGTCAAAATTCGGTATGGCGATGAAGCCGCCAAACATCAATGCGAGCAACCACGCGTTAGGATCTTCCAGGCGAAGGAACAAAACTACCAAACCCACGGTTAGAAAAGTAAAGGGATATAGTCGAAGGACGCCATGACCGACGTGCGCCGCCACCCCCACGTCCGCTATGGCCGATCCGCTCGAGCGAAACGTAGCGCGTATGTCTATTGGCGGCGAAAGACCAGGGCGCTGGATGGCCAACTCAACGCTGTCTCCCGGCTTGTGCTGAATCCAGGTACGAACGAGCGTATCTGCCATCAAGCGGCGCTCCGTTGATTCGGATTATGCGATCACCCGCTTTTATGCCGGCCCGTTCGGCGGGGCTGCCGGGCAACACGCTCCGCACCAACTGGGAATGATCCAGGGGAAGGTACTCATTGTCGAAGCCCAATTCCACCGGCACTGGTTGCTCGGCATAGAGCGTCCATAGAGCGCTGTAAAAGACTGTGCAGAGGGCGAACAGTACCGCCAACGTTGCCAGGAGCAGCCTTCGAATTGATTGGGACTTTTGCATGGCTCTACGCGGCTGAACTCCAAAAAGTCGTCGAAATGCTGCGGCGGTTATTCTTCTCCGATGTCTTCGTTCCACACCGCGGGATTCTTGCGTATATAGTCACTCAGCAATAAAGCGCATTCCGCAGAATCCAGATCAAAGACTCGCACTCCAAGCGACCGCAGCCACTCGACGCCACCTTGAAAATTGCGGCTTTCTCCGACCAGCACCGAGCCAAACCTAAACTGCCGGATTAATCCACTGCAATACCAGCAGGGCGCAAGCGTGGTAACCATAGTCAGGGCGCGATAGCTGCGTTGTCGTCCCGCGTTGCGAAACGCATCGGTTTCCCCATGCAGCGAAGGATCTCCGGTCTGCACGCGCCGGTTGTGACCGGAGCCAATCAGTCTGCCCTCGGCGTCAAAAATCGCAGCGCCTATTGGAATGCCGCCTTCCGCAAGCCCCTTGCGAGCTTCCGCCAGCGCTACGGCCAGCATTGCAGCGTGATCGATCGCAGCCATCTGGATATTATGGGCCAGGATTCCTTACTAATCCATGAGCTCCACGCCGGCACAGACCTGATTCTGCAATGCCGAGCGGCAGCGCAAGCGGATCTAGACTACAGGTCGACAAATTCTATTGTCGCGCTTACGGTTGGCCGGTTGTATCCGGCTGAATGGTCGTGTCGGCCTTATCCGGCTTCTGCGTGACTTGCGCCGGGCTGGGCAATTGCGAGCGATCCCAGCCCCCCCCCAAAGCCTCTACTAGCGCCACAGAAGCGGTCATTTCCTGCACCTGAAGGTTATTCAGGGTCTGCTGATCCGCCAGCACCGTAGTCTGCGCGATCAGCACGTCGATATAAGGATCGATTCCGGTCTCGTAACGAGACTCTTCGAGCTTGAGGTAGGTTTGTGCGGATCCCACCGCCTCCTGCTCCTGTTGGACTTCTTTGGAAAGGATTCGGACTTCGGCCAGAGCATCTTCAACCTGTTGAAACGCGTTTAGCACAGTCTGGCGGTAACTGGCAAGATCGGCATTGTAAGTCGCGACATATTGTTGAACGGTCGCGCGGCGCAAGCCGGCGTCGAAGACGGTTTCCGACGCCGACGCGCCGACGGAAAAGAACCGGCTCGGCCAAGAAAGCCAGTGCGACAGAGATGAACTCTGAAAGCCACCTTCCCCGGTCAAAGTGAGGTTGGGATAATACGCCGCATAAGCAATCCCGATCTGCGCATTGGCTTCGGCCATGGTGCGTTCGGCGGCGGCGACATCCGGCCGCCGCTCGAGCAACTCCGAGGGCACGCCAATGGGGATCGGAGGCGGAGCAGTGGTCATAGGTCTGGCCGGAATCGAAAAGCCTGAAGCCGCTTTGCCCACTAGCACGGCGATGGCATGCTCATACTGCGCCCTAGCGATTTTGACATTGGTCGCGCCGGCTTGCGCGCTCTGCAGCGTGGTCTGAGCTTCGACCACGGAGATCTGGTCGTCGATGCCAAGGTCATAGAGCGATTGGGTCAATTCGAGCGTTTTCTGATCCGCTTCCACCGTTTTGTCATAAATCTGCTGTAACATGTCCTGCCCGCGGATCTCGAAGAAATACTCCGCCAGGCTGGCTTGTTCTGTCAGGCGTTCATTCTCCAGGTCGGCCGCGCTGACTTGGGCGGCATATTGCGCTTCGCGCACGGTGTTGCGCACCTTGCCCCAAAGGTCGGGTTCCCATGACCCTTCCAGCGGTAGCGTGTAGAGAGTGCCCGTAGTTGCAAACTGCGCGGCACCCAGGTTCGCCGAAGATCGAGAGTGAGTGATCGCCGGCGCAGCCGTCAGCGTTGGAAAGTATTGCGCGCGTGCCTCGCGCACGATGGCGCGCGCTGACATGAAATTCTCAAAGTATTGTTTGATATTCTGATTGTTAATATCCAATTGTTCTTCGAGGGCGTTCAGTTCAGGATCGTTGAAGATCTCCCACCACTTGCCGCGCAGTTTCGCATCCGACGGCTGAGCCACTGTCCACGGTCCGTTATCGTTGAACTGGGTGGGTGACTCCTTGTAAACAGCGGCCGGGGTTTGGGCCGAGGGCGCATGGTATTTCGGCCCGACCACGCAGCCGGATAACATCCCAGCCAAAATCGCCGCCAAAACGAGCGGGGTCGCGCTCAGGCGAGTCCTAGTGCGTCGTATTCCTCGCCGGAAGATAGTCATAAAGATCATAATGTCCCATTTAAGCAACACATCGTCTCATTACTTTGTCGGTGGAGTGCCGGGTGTCCTCGCCCGGCCACCACGAAACTCGGCCCCTTCGGCTTCGCTTCCAGCAAGGTTATGAAACACTCGTACCGCCAATCGTGAAACCCATGACGCTAGGTGGCCTCCGGCGCCGGAGTAACGAAGTCGTCGTGCGTCTTCCTTTGCAGCCACAGCCGCAAGCGATCCAGAAACAGGTAAACCACCGGCGTGGTATAAAGCGTCAGCATCTGGCTCAGAATCAACCCGCCGACGATGGTGATCCCGAGCGGTCTGCGCAACTCCGAACCGGTTCCAGTTCCGAAGGCGAGCGGCAACGCGCCGAAAAGCGCAGCCATAGTCGTCATCAGAATCGGACGGAAGCGCAACATACACGCTTCGAAGATCGCCTCGCGCGTGTTCTTGCCTTCCTGGCGTTCGGCGACCAGGGCGAAGTCGATCATCATAATGGCGTTTTTCTTCACGATACCGATCAAGAGGATAATTCCGATGATAGATATTACGTTCAAATCTATCTTGAACAGCTTCAGGGCCAGCATCGCGCCCACGCTGGCGGAGGGTATGGTCGAAATGATGGTGAGTGGATGCACCAGACTTTCATAGAGAATGCCGAGCACGATGTAGACGGCGAGGAACGCCGTAATGACCAGCACCCATTCGGTACTCAGAGATTGCTGGTAGGCCTGCAGCGTGCCCGCAAAGAAGCCGTGGATGGTCGAAGGCGTCCCCAGTTTCTGCTCCATCGCTTGAATGCGCTGCGTGGCGTCACTCAAGGAAACTCCAGGCGCCAGATTGAATGACACGGTTACGGAAGGAAACAGTCCGGTATGGTTAACCGAGAGCGGCGTGGTGGTCGAAGCGGCCGTGGCAACGGTATTCAGCGGCACGTTGCCGTGGTTTGCAGTTCGCAAATAGATGTCCTTCAGACCTTGCGGCGTTTGCCAGTATTGCGGAGCCACCTCGAGGACCACATAGTATTGATTCAATTGTGTGTAGATAATTGAAACCTCGGCCTGGCCGAAGGCGTCGTACAGCGAAGAATCGAGTGACTGCGCCGTGAATCCCAGTTTGGCGGCAGTGGTCCGGTCATAGGTCATAAGCTCCGAAAGTCCGCCATTCTGCTGATCGGAGTTGACATCCTGAAGGCCAGGGAGCTTTTTCATTTGGGCCAACAATATCGGCCCCCATTGGTGAAGATCCTGCACGTTATCGCACTGGATCGTGTACTGGTAGAGTGCCGCGCTTCCCCTACCACCTATTCGGAGATCCTGGGCGGGCTGCAAATAAGCGGAAGCCACTGGTAGACGGTTCATCTTGGGACGGAGCCGGTTCAGAATGTCCGCGGCGCCAATCTTCCGCTCGTTGAGCGGTTTGAGTGCAATATAGACAAAACCGGAGTTCAGCGTACCGCCGCCACCGGTGAAGGCGATTACATTGGCAACCGCGGGATCGGCCTTAATGACTCTGACCAGTTGCCTGATGGAGTCATCCATCACTGGAAACGACGCATCCTGCGGGCCCTGCAGTTGGCCAATCAACGCCCCTGTATCCTGCTGCGGGAAAAATCCCTTGGGAATTTTCGCGATGATTGCGACATTCAACGCAATTGTGAGCAGCAACACCATGAGAGTCAGCCCGGAGTTGTCGAGCACCCAAAGCAATGTGCGGCGATAGGTTTCAAGTACCCAGGCGAAGAACTTCTCGCTTACCCGATACATCCGACCATGGTCTTCTGCTCTGTCTTCCTTCAGCAGGTAGGCGCACATGGTCGGGGTGGTGGTCAACGAAACCACCATCGAAACGATGATGGCCGTCGAGAGGGTGACCGCGAACTCGCGGAACAGACGGCCGACAATGCCACCCATCATGAGAATAGGAATGAAAACCGCAATCAGCGACATGCTGATGGAGAAAACGGTGAATCCGATCTCTTGCGCCCCCTTCAAGGCGGCCGCAAAGGGTTTCATTCCGAGTTCCAGGTGGCGCGAAATATTCTCCATCACAACGATCGCGTCATCCACGACGAAACCTGTCGAAATCGTGAGCGCCATCAGCGAGAGGTTATCGAGGCTGTAGCCGAGCAGATACATCACCGCAAACGTACCGATCAGCGAGACGGGAACAGCGACACTCGGAATCAGAGTAGCGCGTGGATTCCGCAGAAAGATAAAAACTACCAAAATAACCAAGGCTACCGAGATCATCAACGAGCGCTCGACATCGTTCACTGAAGCCCGGATCGTGGTAGTGCGGTCGAGCACGATGGTGGTGTCGATACCTTGCGGAATCGAAGCCTTTAAGAATGGCAACTCGCTGCGAATGCTATCGACCGTCTGGATGATATTCGCGCCTGGTTGGCGGAAGATTATGATCATGACCGCGGGGATGCCGTTCAGGAAACCGCCGGAACGAATATTCGAGACCGCATCGGTAACCTGGGCCACGTCAGAAAGCCGCACCGCACCTCCATTGTGATACCCGATGACGATCGGTTTGTACTGCTCGGCTTCGGATATTTGATCGTTGGCGATGATATCGGCCGTGACGTAGCCGTCAGATATTTGTCCTTTGGCCAAGTCGGCATTCTGCGTGCTTAGCACCGCTTGCACATTGGCCAGGGTCAGCCCGTAATTGTTAAGTTGCGTTGGGTTGACATCAACCCGCACCGAAGGCAGAGAACTACCACCAACCGACACCTGGCCCACGCCTTGAATCTGAGAAAGCTTCTGCGACATCACAGTCGAAGCTTCGTCATACAATTTGCCGGTATCGAATTTCGTGGAAGTGAGGCCGATGATCATGATCGGAGCGTCGGCCGGATTCACCTTCCGATAAGTAGGATTGCCGGGAAGATTCGTTGGCAGGTAAGTGCGGGCGGCGCTGATTGCCGCCTCCACATCGCGCGCCGCTCCGTCGATATTGCGGCTCAAGTCAAACTGAATCGTGATCGAGGTAGTACCAAGCGAGCTTGCGGAGGTCATCTCCGTGACTCCCGCAATGTGACCGAACTGCCGCTCAAGCGGCGTAGCTATGGAAGACGCCATGATCTCCGCGCTCGCGCCGGGCAGTGCTGCGCCCACGGAGATGGTGGGAAAATCGACCTGAGGCAGGGGAGAAACCGGCAGAACGGTAAACGCTATTGCTCCGGCGATAGCGATGGCTATGGTGAGCAACGTCGTTGCCACCGGCCGCCGGATAAAAAGCGCCGAGGGGTTCATGCCGGCTCCGGAGGCTGCGCTGGGCCGCGCGAAGTGCCGCCTGAGGCTTCACCTTGATCGCGATCGTTGCGCGAGCGTGACCCCGAACGCGAGAATCTGTGCCCGAGATTGTCGAAGAAAATGTAGATCACCGGCGTGGTGTAGAGAGTGAGCGCCTGGCTTAAGAGAAGTCCACCGACCATGGCAATTCCGAGGGGGCGTCGAATCTCCGAACCGATGCCCGTCCCAAGCGCCAACGGAAGGCCGCCCAGCAACGCGGCCATAGTGGTCATCATGATCGGGCGAAAGCGCAGCAAGCTGGCTTCATAGATCGCATCGGTCGCGTTCTTGCCGTGCTCGCGCTCCCCCTCGAGCGCGAAGTCCACCATCATGATTCCATTTTTCTTCACAATTCCGATCAGCAGAATAATGCCAATGATGGCCACAACGCTAAGATCCTGCCGGAACAGCATCAGCGCGAGCAGTGCGCCCACTCCGGCGGAGGGCAGGGTGGAAAGGATCGTGACGGGATGAATGAAGCTTTCATAGAGCACACCGAGCACAATATAGACCGTAACCAGAGCAGCCAGAATCAGCAAAGCCTCGTTCGAGAGAGAGTTTTTGAACGATGCGGCAGTGCCCTGAAAATCCGCCTGCAAGCTTGGCGGCATATGCATGTCCGCGTGCACCTTGTCGATTGCAGAAATGGCGCTGCCCAGCGCGGCATTGGGCGCAAGATTGAACGAGACGGTAACTGCGGGAAACTGTCCCTGATGGTTAATAGAGAGCGCTTCCTTGGCGTGTTCGAAATGCGCGAAGGTGCTCAGCGGCACGGCATTCGCCATCGTGGAGCTGGTAGTTGTATTGGCGGACGAGCTTGTTGTCGAACCTGTCGAACTCGTCGGCGCAAGCGCGTTCGTGGGAGCTGTGAGCACGCCGGAGGATGGAGTATAGAGAACCGAAGTGGTGGTCGCGTTCGATCCTGCGGAAGCTGATCCTGAGGCCGAAAAAGAGGTTGAAGCTCCCGGTCCCGAGGTGCCTGCCGATGCGTTCGCCTGAATGTATAGACGCTGCAGCGTATTCGGATCTGTCTGAAATCGCGGGTCGGTTTCGAGGATCACATGGTATTGGTTGAGCTGAGTGTACATTGTGTTGATCTGCCGCTGCCCGAAAGCGTCATAAAGTGTGTTGTCGATGGTCGAAGGAGCGATGCCCAGCCGCGACGCAGTGACTCGATCAATGATCAGCGAAACCGCCAGCCCTCCGGTCTGCTGGTCGGTGGCAACATCTTCAAGTTCCGGCAGGGTCTTCAGTTTCGTAACGAATCGATTAGTCCAGTCATTGAGTTCGTTCGCATCCGGATCTTCGAGCGTGTACTGATATTGGGTGCGGCTGACGCGGTCATCGACAGTGATATTTTGCACTGGCTGCATGTAGAGCGCGATGCCTTGCACTTTCTGCAGATTGGATTGCAGCCGCCTGATAACATCCGACGCGCTGGTATGGTGGCGGTCGGCCAGCGGCTTCAAGTTGATCGACATGCGGCCGCTATTGAGCGTCGTATTGGTGCCATCGGCGCCGATGAACGAAGAGAGACTCTGAACCGCCGGATCCTTGAGAATGACGTCGGCAAGTTCCTGCTGCTTCTTCGCCATAGCCTCAAAAGAGATGGTTTCTGGAGCCTGCGAGATACCCTGAATGACACCTGTATCCTGCACCGGGAAAAATCCCTTGGGAATGATGATGTAAAGAACGATGGTAAGCACGAGCGTGCCGACAGCCACGAGAAGCGTGATGGTTTGATATTCCAATACCTTCTTTAAGGTGCGCCCGTAAAAAGCGATCATGCGTTCGAAGACGCTCTCCGACCACTTGTAAATCCGTCCCTGTTGCTCTTTGGGCTCATGCCGCAAAATACGCGCCGACATCATGGGAGTCAGTGTCAGCGACACCACGGCGGAGATCACAATGGTGACTGCCAGAGTCACGGCAAATTCGCGGAAAAGCCGGCCGACTACATCGCCCATGAACAGAAGAGGAATTAACACGGCAATCAGCGAAACGGTCAGCGACACGATCGTGAAGCCGATCTGCTCCGCTCCCTTGAGCGCCGCTTCCATCGGTTTTTCGCCCTCTTCGATGAAGCGCGAGATATTTTCGATCATCACGATGGCATCATCCACGACGAAACCAGTGGAGATGGTAAGTGCCATCAGCGAAAGATTGTCGAGGCTGTAGCCGAGCGCGTACATGGCGGCGAAAGTCCCCACCAGGGATAGGGGCACAGCAACGCTGGGGATGATGGTGGCGTAAAGACTTCGCAAAAATAGAAAGATCACCATCACGACCAGCCCGATGGTCAGCATCAATTCAAATTCGACGTCATCGACCGAAGCCTGGATGGCCGTGGTCAGATCGGTGAGTGTGGTGACCTGAACCGAGGCCGGAAGGTTGGTTTCGAGCTGCGGCAACAGCTTCTTAATGCTCTTCACTACGTCGATCGTGTTGGCCCCAGGCTGGCGCTGCACGTTGAGAATGACAGCGGGCGTCTGGTTCATCCATGCCGCTTGCTTGTTGTTCTCGACCCCATCGATGATTTCCGCCACGTCCGTGAGCATAACTGGCGCGCCATTGCGGTAGGCGACCACCACGCTGCGATAGTCGGCGCTGCTGACGAGTTGGTCGTTCGAGTCGATCTGGTAATCCTGGCGCGGCCCATCAAAGTTGCCCTTCGCGGCGTTCACGCTCGTCTGGATCAGCGCCGTGCGCAAGTCCTCCAGATTAATGCCGTACGAAGATAGAGCCACCGGGTTGGCACGAATGCGCACCGCAGGCTTCTGGCCGCCGCTGATACTCACCAGGCCAACTCCACTCAGTTGCGATAGCTTCGGAGCCAGCCGGGTATCGACCAGATCTTCCACTTGCGACAATGGCACGGAACCGGAAGTAATCGCGAGGGTGAGCACAGGCGCGTCGGCGGGATTCGTCTTGCTATAAACCGGCGGCGCCGGCAGATTGGCGGGTAAATAACTCTGCGACGCGTTGATGGCCGACTGCACTTCCTCCTCGGCGACATCGATGTTGAGGCTGAGAGTGAATTGCAGCACGATGACCGACGTGCCTCCTGAACTGGTAGAGGTCATCTGGCTGAGTCCTTGCAACTGGCCGAACTGCCGCTCCAGCGGCGCGGTCACGGTGGTCGCCATCACGAGCGGACTGGCGCCCGGATAGAAAGTGACCACTTGGATCGTTGGGTAGTCGACCTCCGGCAAAGCCGACACGGGCAATTGGGTATAGGCCACGATGCCAGCGAGCATTATGGCAGCCATCAGCAACGAGGTCGCGACAGGCCGCAGAATAAATGGTCGCGACGGACTCACTGGGCTGGACCCTCATTCGTGGAAGCGGGAATCGGTTTCTGGGACACTACGATCTTCGAGTTATTCTGCAATTTCTCAAAGCTGCTTGAGGCAACCATGTCTCCTGGATTGATGCCCTCGACGGCCGTGTTACCGCCGTCCGTGACTCCTGGTTTGATGTTGCGGATCTGGGCGGTGTTATTTTGAATCAGGTAGACAAAAGCTGTCTGGCCGTTATGTTGGATGGTCGGGGTTGGGATTAATGTGACCCCTTCCAGGGTCTTAACCAGGAGCTTGGTATTCACAAATTGGTTGGGGAAAAGAGCGTCGTCTTTATTGTCAAAGCTCGCCCGCATCTTCACCGTGCCCGTAGTGGTGTCGATCTGATTGTCGAAGGTCAGCAGCTTTCCCGTGGCGAGCTTGGTCTGCTGGGTCCGATCAAAAGCTTGCACCTCCAGCTTTTTTTTGTGCCGCGTCTGCTCCTGCACCTGAGGGAGGTCGTCTTCGGAGATGGTGAAGATGATGGTAATGGGCTGCACCTCCGTGATAACGACCAGCGGATTGGTGCCATTTGCCTGGACGACGTTACCGGGATCCACCAAGCGTAGCCCTACGCGGCCGGTGATTGGCGCGGTGATATGGCAGAAGCCGACCTGGACTTTGTCATACTGCACCGTACCCTGATCAAGTTTTACTGTGCCTTGATCCTGCAGCACGATCTTTTCCTGATCGTCGAGCGTCTGCTTGGGAATGCCGTTCTTCGCCCACGCTTCGCGGTAACGCTCTAGATCCATTTGCGCCTGTCCAAGCACATGGGTATCGCGCTCCAGAGTGCCTTCGGCCTGCATGAGCTGCGCTTCGAAGGGCCGGGAATCGATATCGATCAGCGACTGGCCCTTATGAACCAGTTCACCTTCTTTATAGTGGACCTGGCTGACCAATCCCGTGACTTCACTGGTAATAGAATCGGTGTAGATTGGAGTGACGGTACCGATCGCATCCAGATATACTCCGATGCTTCCCTTTTGCGCGGTGGCTGTCGTAACGGTCACAGGACCGCCCGTCCCGCGGCGGTTGGGCGTCGCAGTTTGGCCCTCTTCGTGATGACGTAACACCAGCCAAAAAATAAGTCCGAAAACCACCAGAACCGCGACCCAGATGAACCACCGTTGCCACCTGGATTTGTGGGTATTCTCGGAACTCGCTGGCGGGAGCTGGTGCGAGGGTTCTATATGCGAGGCGGGAGCTTTAGCTTCGATCCGATCTTCTTGCATTCGTTGTCGTAGCCTTCTAGCCTGCCGAAGCGGCGTTATTTGATTAATGCGGTCAAGCGCGAGATTACAGCCTAACAGTCTAGCGCGCTATCTCAGACTGCGGCATCGTTCGTGGCCCTGAGACTGCGCCCGGGAACCTCAAAACGACGAGGGAAGTTTGCTTAAAGCTTACTCGACTAAACCACCGGCTCATCCGACGACGTTCCCCCAGTGAATCGGCGGTGATCATGATGGCCCACGACGGCACAATGTCTCATGCCTGGAGGAACCCCTACCTGATGCGAATTCATCTATCTTAGCCGATTGACGGCTACCGCAAACTCCACGGCTAACGAGTATAGGATTCTTAACGATGTTGTTCCGATGGGAACATTTTTCCGCGCCTGGCAGGGTAAAGAATTGGTAATGGAAAGTAAATGTTCGTAAGCAACCCGACTTCTGCCGCATAAGGCGGCTTTCTTCTCCGCGCGTTAGCCTCGATTAGGGCTTCTCACCGTTTGCGCTGGGCTCATCTTTGTGGCCAAAGTCGGCGCCGAAATGCGGTTCTGATTCCGTGCCGGTAATCTTAAAGGGAACCTCGGTTCCAGCGCCGTTCTTGCTGAAAAACGGGTCCACGGGTTTCAGCAGTATCGACTTCCAACCCGTTACCATTTGCGAAACTTTCGCATCCATTCGTGCTTTGCCATGAAAATCGAACACCTTTCCATCCAGGCTATACGTCCCTGTCAGATTCGCTTGCGTGCCCGGAACCTTGAATTGCAACCGAGAAAAAGAAATGATTCCATTGTCGAGGCTAAACCTACCCTGCATGTCGGAGCTCACTTTCTCAGCCATTTTGTCGTTAGCCAGTTTCGGTTTGCCCTGGCTCCTCATGCTGAGGTCGTCGATTTTCCCCTGAATTTTATCGCTGCTGAACTGCGCCGCCCACACTTCAAAATTCCCTGTCAGCTTCAATCGGTTGGCGACATCGTCCGGGCCTGGCGGCAAGTCAAACTTCGTCTTTAGACGCACCCAGCCGGTCATGATGGGAGGGTCCGTTTTGACAGCTACTTTCAGCAGATCGTCAATCCTTCCCTTCTCCATCACAACTTCCAGTTCCACACGATGGCCGTTAGGATCTTTTAGACGCACCACCGAGCCGTTCGCCACCAGAGATGAACTCAGAATCGTAGCTTTAACAGGTTGCAGATAGGTGTCGCCATTGGTTCCATCCACAATGGCGTGAAAATCAGTATGCAAGGAAACGCTGCGACCGCTGATCGCAATGCGAAAATCCGGAGTATCAGTGGCGCCATCCACAACAATCTTGTCAAGAACGCCGCCGTACTTCCCGGTGGACGAGAGAATTCCACCCAGCCCTTTGATTGTGCTCAGGTCTGCATGGTCGAATGAATAGGTGCCACTCACCGGCGTGTCGCGCGGACTATCTGGCTGCCACGGCCCAAACAATCCGCTGGAAAGGATTTGTCCCACTGGCTTAGGGTTCGTCAGCTTCGCGTCGAAGTGCATAGGAGACGCGGCTCCGATCCTCGTCATTTTCAAGCTCTGAATATCAAACTCCAGCGGCAGTTTGCCCGGCCGCAAGGTATTCACGATCAGTCGTGTCTGATCACAGACGAGTTTATCGACAACGATCTCTATCTTCCCCTTCTTCGGCCCCATGTCCTTCAATTCGCCGCGCTGTTCCCGAGGCGGCAAGTTCAACTGCAATCCTTTTGCGAATACCGTGTCGACGTGGATAGGAGAGCGAAAAAGATCGCGTATTCCCATATGAAACCGAAACTCGCCGACATTGATAATCGGTTGAAATCCCGGTTCATGATTGTTCGGGTCCATTTCTCCGAAAATCCTGAGCCCGGCACCCGAAACCTCGAGTCCTTGGATAAGTGAAACGTGGAAGGCATCAAGCTCAACCCGGCTCTTGAATCTGGTCGACAAGGTTTCAACCACCATGGCGCGAATGGTTGGCTCGGCGCGGTAAACGACAATGCCCAGTACGGCAATTGCGACCAGGCCGAGCAGACCCATCCCGGCAATCCATCGCCAACGACCAGTTCTCTTCTTTTGGGGCGCGTTCTGTTCACTTACTGGCATCAAGGTTTTCCAAGTCACCGGCAACGCGCGACGCGACTGCCCCGGCGATTGCAGATCAGAGGACCATCATTGTTAGTACCCTTCCCGCTCCTAAGAGTTGCTAACCAGATCGACGCCGCAAAACAATGAGTTCTACAGCATCTGGCGCGAGCGGGCTGGATAGGTGGAAACTACTTCCCGCGCCAGTGCTTTCCTCCACCAGGCGGAGATTCTCGGCCTTGCTGATGCGGTAGCGCTTAATGCTGAACGGCAACGCACCCCACGGCAACTTGTCGATCGTGAGCGTGTAGCCGGCGTTATCGCGGTACACAATGTCAGTACGACGCGGCAGCGACTTAACCTTGGAAAAGTCCAGTAGTGGGGGCAACGCTTTCGCCACTTCCGGCGGAATTTGCATCGGGTTCAGCTTAAAACCCGCAGGGATCGCGTAATTGCTGATAATAATCTGTACCGTGTCGCCGTCCGCCGACCGGCCCGCAAGCGCTGCAAAACCAAAAGTGTCTGTGCCCTCGACCGCAAGCCGCTGCGGCGTGTCAAGCATCTTGCCCATCGCCTGGAACGTATAAGAGGTTTTGAAATAGTTTCCCTGCAAGTCGAAAAGCCCCATCCAAGCGGCATCGCCGCGATAGAACTCGGCGTGATCAACAGGCGCGTCTTGAAAGTAAGTGAGTACGGCGCCAATGTAAGCGGCGTTTTCCACCCCTCGCAGCCGCGCCTTCTCGGCGTTGGTAAAGTCGGGAGTAAGATTCCATTCCGAGAGGATGCTCTCCGCCTTCGGAAACCCGTGACTGTCGAGGATGCCGCGCATTAGCCGCGCGAGGCGAACCGCATCATAAGGATCAGCTGAGGCGTCTGCATACGTATGCCAGGAATAAAAGTCGAGGGGCAGTTTGTGTGCGCCGCAGTAGTCGATCAATCCCTCGCGGTAAGGTCCGTCGTCATAAGCGAACGCCTTGCCATCGCCGCCGACTTTGAGCGTGGGGTCAACCGATTTCAAAGCCAGCGCTATTTTTCCGTATAACGAGTAAAACTGCTCCGGCGTGCCGGACCAAAACAGACCGTCAGGCTCGTTCCAGAATTCCCAAAAGCGTATGTCATAATGAAAGCCGTTTGCCCATCCCTGGTTGTAATGCATCGCAATGTGTTTCACCACGCTGGCAAACTTGTCGAAATCCGCCGGTGGATTAATATTGGCTCCCCAGCTGCGCCCAACGCGGTAATAGATCTCTGCGCCGCTGGCGCGAATGGCTGCGAGCACTTTGTCGGTAGGCGGAAAATTGTAGTTCGCGGATTTTTCCGGGTCGGCGCTCCAGTCGGGAAAAATGATGCTCGCATTGCCCGCTTTCACCACCCCCGCACGCTGGGCGGAATCGGGAATCAGCCAGGCAAGCAACGCATCTCCGTCGCTGAACTTTGAGTCGAGTTCCGTTGGCCCCATCAGATCGTGCGTACGAACCATGTTCGCGCGCAGGTCTTTGTATTGCCTGACAAGGTTTGGCAGTCCTGCCATCACCGGACTGGGCGCCCCGTTCAATCCCTGGAATGACCGGATCGTCCCCGTCACTTTGCCGGCGTCCACGTGCAAAGATCGAAATCCCGGGTTCGCGGCTTCCTGGCTGGACGCGGCCGCGCAGAGCAGCGTTAGGCAAAGCAAACCGCGTCGCAAAGCTCGCGACTGCCAAGATCCCTCTAAGCGATTGCCTCTTTGCTTCAGCATTGGTTTTCTTCTCGCCGGCTGCTGCGAAATGCTTATCCCGCAACTGCCGATTTCTCTTCCATCCACAATTTCGTGATCTCTTCGAGCGACCGGCCTTTCGTTTCTGGAACCAGCCAGCCAACCAGAATGACGGTCAGCAACGCCCCGGCGCTGAAAAGCCAGAAGGTGC
Source organism: uncultured Acidobacteriaceae bacterium (assembly GCA_963810955.1). Classification (GTDB taxonomy): domain Bacteria; phylum Acidobacteriota; class Terriglobia; order Terriglobales; family Acidobacteriaceae; genus Acidiflorens. The sequence goes on from CAWEPW010000011.1 coordinate 84,220, forward strand.
CATCCGATCCCAGACGCTTCTGCATGATGGGAAACGTCTGGTTTCCCAGGTAGCCAACCAGCCAGAGTGCGGTAGTCGCGATAGACATGCCGCGCCCGCGTACCTTCGTGGGATAAATTTCCGAGATGATCACCCAGCAAGCTACTCCATTGCCAAACGCGTGGCCCGCGACAAAGCTCATCACAAAAATCAAAACTGCCAGTCCGCTGCCGTGAATATGATAGATCCAACCGACCAGGGCAAACGACACGAATTGCAAGGAGGTGCCCGCCAGTATCAGCGTCTTGCGTCCGGCGCGATCTACCAGCCAGAGGGCGAAGAGGGTAAACGAAAGATTGACGAGGCTGACCAGCACCGACTGAAAAAATGCGTCGCTGGTAGCCGTTCCGGCAGCACGAAAAATTTCCGGCAAGAAAGAAAAAGAGGCGTGATTCCGCTGATCTGCTGCAACCCCGCCAGCATGATGCCAAGCAACAAAGGACGACGGAAGGTGGTGAAGAGTTCCGCAATATGTCCCTCTTCAGTTGCCAGCGAATTCTCAATCTCAGCGGCCTCCTGCCGGGCAATATCGGCGCCATTGATTTTGGTCAGCACGTCGATCGCCTGATCCCGGCGTCCCATTTTCATCAACCAGCGCGGGCTCTCGACCGCAGGAAAAATCATCAATCCAAACAAAATCGCCGGTACCACCCCGGCGAGAAACATCCAGCGCCAGCCCGTGGATATGTTCCATGCCTCGTTGCCGATGCGTTGAATCAGCATATTGACGAACACGGCAGCGAGAATTCCAACCACGATTCCCAACTGATAAAGAGTCACACAACGGCCGCGAACATTCGTCGGAGCAATCTCTGCAATGTAATTTGGAGAAATCACCGACGCCGCCCCGATTCCCACCCCGCCGATCAGCCGCCATAGAACAAACTGATGGAGATCGGTGGTGAAGAGCATGCCCACTGAGGAGAGCGCAAAGCAAAGCGAACAAAGCGCGAGACCCCTTTTCTTGCCCAGATAATCGGCCACGGTTCCAGCGGCCGCGCAACCGGCAATGCATCCCACCAGCGCGCACCCCGCGGCCCAGCCGATTCCCGGTGCGTCCAGGTGAAACAGTTGGCTTAAATAGCCGATCGCGCCGCTGATCACAATGTTGTCGTATCCAAACAGAAAACCGCCGAGCGTAGAGACACTGGCGGCAATAATGAGCGGAGCGCGTGATTGCGCCGGGCTGGAGGGGGCGTTCAGGCTACTGCTCTCCCTGAGTGATGGGCGCCAGTTCGGCCAGGTATTGCTCCGGAGATTCGAGAGCGGCCTTCGCGGCCAGCATAAAACCGAGGGTGTGCGCCATTCCCGCATGCCACGGCGCCGCACAAGTCATTTGCGGAGTGTGGTCGGGAATTACAACCCCGTCGAAGCGGTTGCGGCGGAGAATACCGAGAATGCGAATCATATCCACATCGCCTTCGTCGATAAAGGTTTCGCGATAGCGCGGTACCTTCCCCACAACATTGCGCAGATGTATATAGGCAATCCTGCGTTGCTTGCTGTATCGATCCACTGCGTCGTAAATATTGCCTTCGGTCATTTCCGCGAGAGTGCCAACACAAAGCTCAAGGGCATTACTGCGGCTTGGAGCAAGATCGATCAATCGTTGATACATATGAGGCTGGTAGACCAGACGCGGCTGCTGCCGCATCGTTGGCATGGGGGGATCATCAGGATGAGCAGCGAGCCGCACTCCCGACTGCTCGGCCACGGGAATCACGTCTTCCAGAAATCTCTGCAGCCGTCCCCAGAGTTCCTCACTCGAAATCGGGGGCAGCGTGCCCCCAGGCGCGCCGCGATCGTACACCATATTCCAGATCATTCCATTAGGAATAGCCACATCGTCGCACGGACCGTCCATTCCCACCGTGATCGCACGCCCCCTCCCCTGGGGCAAAGTTACGCGCCCGCACACCCCAGCCAGGCTGAAGTTATAGCCCAGCACCGGAATGCCCGCCTCACCGAGTCGCCGAATGATGGTCTTCACCTTCTCGACCTGCTGCGGACGTTGCGGTCCGTCCAGCAAAATATCGTGCCAGTGCGCGGGATCAAGATTTTCGATGGCGGCCAGGACAAGCCCCGCATCTTCAATCTCAACACGAAGAGTTTTAAGTTCTTCCGCCGTCCAGAGCCGATCGGGATCGCCGGCCAGTCCCCACGGCTCATACTTCGAGCCCGTGGGCTGGTTGTTACGCGGATTGGACGAGCCCTGATTGAAATAATCGACCAAATGAACCACAACATGCGTACAGCCTGCCTGGCGCGCGAAGTCGTAATAGGCGCGCGTCAGCATATGACGATAAAGGCCAAGACCAATCTTCATAGTCGATTCCCTATGCCTGCGCCATAATCCGGGCTGAGGATTTGTCCGTTGATCTCGGCGGCCAGCGGCGAGCAGAGAAAAACAAATGCGTTCGCGATCGACTCAGGGCTGTTGCGCCTGCCCAGCGAAACCCGGAGCACAAACTCCCGGTAGGCGGGGTCTTCGTCAAAAACCTTTAGCGAGCTGCCCGCTGCAACGTTCCCCGGCGAGATCACATTCACCCGAATTCCAGTCAGAGCGTACTCGAGCGCTAGGCTGCGCGCAAAGTTTTCCAGAGCCGCCTTGGCCGACGAATACGAAGGAATCAGCGTATGCGGCATTCGAGCAACATAAGAAGATGTGAAGAGCAGATGTCCGGCAACCTTGCGCGTCGTCCATTGCTCAAGCGCAGCCCGGGCCAGGTAAGTTTGCGCGAAGTAGTTGAAGCGGAAGATGCGTTCATATTCGGCTTCTGAGGTCGTGGCGAATGGATGCAGTCCGCACCCGCCGGCATGGCCAATGACCGTATCCATGCCCGGGAACTTTTCGAATGCCGTGTCGACGACGCTCTTAACCTGTCTCGAATCGGTTATATCGGCGGAAAAATAGGAATAGGATGACGGCGGAATCTGCCAATCGCTAAGCGTACTTCGAGCTTCATCCCCGCCCTTGATATCGGTAAGCACGAGCGTCGCACCGCTCGCAGACAATCTCCGCACCATGTGCTCCGCAATCGCGCCCAGGGATCCCGTGATCAGAATTGCCTTGCCCGAGAGGTCAATCGTAATCATGCTCGTTCCTCTCTAATCCGCTCCCGGCAATTCGCGAAAGCACTTCGTGTCCCGACTCCGTGACCAGCACGTTATCTTCAATTCTCGCGCCCCCGCCCCGCTCGGGAACGTACACTCCCGGCTCGATCGTAATCACCATCCCGTGTTCGAGCTTGGCGGATTCTCCGGGCGCGACGATAAATCCCGGATCATGATAGCGAAATCCAACGTGGTGGCCGGTATGGTGAGTAAAGAAAGCCGAGAGCCCGCGTGCAGCAATCCTGTCTCTCGCCAGCGAGTCAATGTCTCCGGCCGAAGCGCCAGGACGGATGCCATCAATCGCCGCCTGTTGTGCGTCTCTGGCAAGAGCAAGTATCTCAGCAACTGCCGCTTTCGGAGAACCGACGGCGCCCGTGCGCGTAAGGTCGCTCCAATAGCCGTTGACGCAAGTGGCAAGCTCAATCAAGACCAGATCGCCATTCTCCAGCCGCCGCCCGGTCGACCGATTAAATTGTCCCGCAAGTGCGCTGTTCGGCCCCGATTGGACCATGGCCCAGCCTCGGGAATGAAATATGCCGTCGCGCCCAATTTGCCGGTAAATGGCTGACTCAACTGCAGCCGCCACCTCCGCTTCGGCGACGCCCGCCTGCAAATTCTCAAAGAACGAGCGTAGCCCTACATTGGCGACCTGATTGGCCAAACGGATCGCCTCGACCTCTTCATCGGACTTTCTTAGGTAGAGATCCGCAAAAGCTTTTCGGTAATGAGCGTCCACCTTGTCAGCGAGAGGGAAAAAATGCACGGCAAAATCTTCTGGTAGAGGAATCTGCTCTCCTGCTTGAATTGGCAGAGATATCCTCGCCGAGGCCGGATTCATTCCCACATCCTCAGCCTTAGCGCCCGCCCTGGCCAATTCCTCGCCAACTAATGACACCAGCACAGAATAAGGATCGGCGCACTTGAGATCACCCCAGGGATATTCTCGGACCCGCAATCCGACGGGAACATGGTCTCGCGGTTCAAGCAGGGGAACGAACAGAACCGGCTCCGCATCCGCGAAATAAAGCAGCACGGATGCGCCCCAGTACGGAAAATATCCGGACAGCATCAGGAGTTCATCAGGGCGCCATGCGATCCACGCTTTCAAATCATTCTGCTGAAGAAAGGAGCGGACTTGCTCTGCGCGGGACGGCGGGCTTGTAGTCACGAGGCTTGCACTCACGATCTGGTCTCTATCCTTACATGATGCCGTACTTCTCAAACGCTTCAACTGCGCTGCTCCCCGCTTCGATCGCCTTACGCACCAGTTTTTCGCCGCGCGCCTTCTCTAGAGCTCGCGTGAAAACCTCGCTCTCAGCTTCGACGGGAACCAGCAATACACCATCAATATCGCCGAAAATAATATCTCCGGGACGCACGCGCACCGCTCCAATTTCAAGCGGAATGCGATAGTCGACAACTTTGTAACGCGGCGCCGAGTCTTGTCCATAGGATCCAAAACCAAATGTCGGAAACCGCATATTAAGGATGGCCTTGGTATCGCGCACGTATCCATTTAACACCGCGCCGCGGCTTCCCAGTTTGCGCGCTCGCGTGCTCATGAGTTCTCCCCAGAGAGCGTTGCGCGGCGACGAGCCCGTGTTTACATAAACCTCATTATTATGGAGATTGTCGAGCGCCTCCAGCATCAGCCCAAATGGCTTGTCCATCAACTTATTCGCGCTGCCGGCGATCTTTTCGGTGAACACATCTACGGAAAGGACCGGCATAGCGCGCCCAATTACGACCATATCCTGCCGAAGCGGCTGAATCTGCGGCGGAAGAAATTGGTGCTGCAATCCCATCTTATCCATCACATCGCCGACCACGCAGGTAAATAGCTCGCGCTGCACGATGCTGAAAAGCTCGTCGTCAGATTTCCAAAGCTTAGCGGGGCCAATCGCCGCGGGTTTTTTCTTACTCCCACCCATTCTCATTGTCATTGGCCGCGCGCCTCTTTGATCTTTTCAACAAACTGCCGCGCCAACTGAGTAATGGAAGCGAAATCGCCGGTCTTGGCTCCCGCCGTGAGATTGCCTCCCACGCCGACGGCAACCGCTCCGGCCTTGATCCACTCGGCGACGTTCTCGATGCTCACGCCGCCCGTGGGCATAAGTCGCGCCTGGGGAAGCGGGCCCTTCACCGCTTTCACAAATGCGGGCCCGAGAATCTCGCCGGGAAACACCTTCACAATGTCAGCTCCGCATTCCATCGCCTCAATCACTTCGCCGATCGTTCCCGCACCGGGCATATGGGGCACCTGATAGCGATTGCAAAGACGCGCAGTCTCAGGATTAAGCGCTGGGCTGACCACAAAATGTGCACCCGCAAGAATGGCGATGCGAGCCGTTTCTGGATCGAGAACCGTGCCCGCCCCAAGCAAAATCTGGGCGGAAGTTTTCTTGGCAAGATGCTCAATCACTCCACTCGCGCCCGGCACGGTAAACGTAATTTCCAGCGCCGCGACGCCACCCAGAGCGCAGGCTTCTGCAATTCGTTCAGCTTGACCAGGACTTTCAGCCCGTATGACAGCTACCAACCCGGCGTCAGTTATCTTGCTAAGAATTTCCAGTTTCGCGATTGACATCGTCTCCCTACTCAAAGAACGGTTCGCCCAGGCGCGCATAACGCCGCGCCACTTCTTCGTTCAGCGTCACTCCCAAGCCAGGCTTTTCGGGCACCTCGATAAAGCCGCTTTCGATCAGAGGTTTGCGCACCCCATCCACCAGATCATTCCAGAAAGGAACATCGGAAGCGTGAAACTCCAGCGCCAGAAAGTTTGGGATCGCGGCGCAGAAGTGCACCGAGGCCAGCGTGCCGACCGGACTGCTGATGTTGTGCGGCGCAACCGGCATCGTATGCACATCGGCGAACTGCGCAATGTTCTGGGCGATCGACAGACCTCCGACCTTCTGCAGATCGGGAGTAACCACGCTAAGCGCGTGTTGCGCGATGATTTCCTGAAAGCCTTCGAAGAGAAAAAGATTTTCCCCGGTTGCAATCGGCACCCGCACCTTCGAAGCTACTTCTTTGAGGGCCGCAGCGTTGTTGGGTGGAACCGGATCTTCGAGCCACATCAACCGGAATGGTTCCAGTTCATGCGCGACCTTCACCACATCGCTCGCGTTGTAGCGCCAGTGGCAATCGACGGCAATGTCCGTATCTTTACCCACCGCGTCGTGCACGGCTCCGATTAAACTCACCATGTGGTCGATAGCTCGGTTGCTGAGCGCCCGATTATGAGGATCCGGACCTTCGGTGCCGGGCACGTCTAGATCAAACTTCAGGGCGGTAAATCCTTCTGCTTTTTTCTTGAGAGCCTGGCGGCGGCAATCATCCGGCGACGAAGGAGGATCGTGGCCGATCTCTCCGTAGTAATCTCTCGCCACATGACTCTCGCCTTTGGACTCCCATGACGCGGGGCGAGAACGCAGCACCTCGTCGAGGCCCTCCAGCGCTTCTCCGCCATGACAATCGGCATAGATGCGGACTTTGTCGCGAAACTTCCCTCCCAGCAGACGATAAATAGGTACATCCAGCCACTGGCCCAGCACATCCCAAAGCGCAGCTTCGATACCGCTGATCGCGTTATAAATGATGCCTGCAACCGACCCGGCGCCTGAAGTTGCCAACTGCAGTTTGCGGAACAAACGATGAATGTCACGCGGGTCTTCGCCCACGAGCAAGGGCTCCAGCGATCGCAAAATGGACGTGAGCCCGGGAGCAAAGAAGCACTCTCCGAGACCGCGAATTCCTTCATCCGTCTCAATGCGGACGAAGGTCCAATCGAAATTTCCCTCTACCACCGCGGTCTTTAGCCTGAGAATCTTCACGTTCTTAACGGGTCTGCAATCGGCGATTATACGCTGCGGCAGTTCGCCAACGCTCGACCACGATTTCGCAATAGCGACGAGAAAGACACGAGACATCGAGGAAGCGAGTATCACAGCAGCTCCTTTCTCCGGTTCTCCTTCGTGCACCTTGTGCCTTTGGTGGTTGAGCTTTCGCGGACTAGCCCACAACCTGGAAAATTGCATGATGCGCATTAGAACCAGCTAGAATGCTTGCCATGGCACCGATCGTCCTGAGAGCGCCGGAAAGCTGCAAGTGGGATTGCATCAGCCTTGGAGAGGTAATGTTGCGCCTCGATCCAGGCGACAAGCGCATCCACACCGCCCGAAGCTTTCGTGTCTGTGAGGGCGGTGGAGAATACAACGTGGCGCGCGGTCTAAGGCGTTGCTTCGCGATGCGCACCGCGGTCATTACGGCTTTTGCGAAAAATCCAATCGGCCAGTTGCTCGAAGACTTGATCCTGCAGGGCGGAGTGGACACATCGCTCATCCGCTGGGTCCCCTATGACGGCATTGGCCGAAGCGTACGCAATGGCCTGAACTTCACAGAGCGCGGTTTCGGCCTGCGGTCCGCCGTCGGCTGTTCCGACCGCGGAAATAGCGCAATCGCGAACTGCCAACCCGGTGACTTCGACTGGCAGCACATTTTTGTGGCAAGCGGTTCGCGTTGGCTGCACACCGGCGGTATCTTCGCTGCGCTCTCTCCTTCATCGGCCTTAGTTGCCAAGGCCGCGATTCAGTCCGCTCGATCCCCCAGCACGGTAGTTTCCTACGACCTTAATTACCGGGAGTCGCTGTGGAAAAGCATTGGCGGCAAAAAGAAAGCGCAGGATGTGAACCGGGAACTGGTTTCATCCGTAGACATTCTCTTCGGCAATGAGGAGGATTTTTCAGCGACACTCGGCGTCGCGATCGAAGGCGTGGGCGACGATTTCAGCCGACTGCCCGTTGCCAGCTATGAAGCGATGCTGCACCGCGTCGCCGCGCTGTATCCAAATCTCAAACTGATTGCCACCACCCTACGCACGGCGCACACGGCGACACAAAACGATTGGGGAGCGATCGCGCTCTATGAAGGTAAGACCATTCACGTCCCGCAGCGGCCGCTGGAGATTTTAGACCGCGTTGGCGGCGGCGATTCGTTCGCCTCGGGCCTGATCTATGGACTCCTTGCAGGCAAAGACGCTGAATGGGCTGTCCAGTGCGGAGTCGCACACGGTGCCCTGGCTATGACGACGCCTGGAGACACAAGCATGGCCACGCTCTCGGAAGTTGAAGCTGTGATGCGAGGAGACTCGGCGCGCATTGCGCGCTGATGCAGAGAGACGGCAGAGTTCAAGACAAAGAAAGACAAAAGACAGACAGAGGATAAACCCACAACATGAAGGAGACTTGGAGGTGGTTTGGGCCCAGCGACCCAATTCCTCTCGACCACATCAAGCAAGCGGGAGCCACCGGGATCGTCTCCGCCCTGCATCAGCTTTACCGTGGCGAGCGATGGCCGTTGGACGAAGTGCTCGAGCGAAGAGACAAGATTCTTGCGGCGGGCTTCGCATGGTCAGTGATCGAGAGTATTCCCGTCCACAATTCCATCAAGCTTCGATCTGGACCGTATAAACATTTCATGGCGGCGTGGAAGGACACCCTATCCGCGATCGCAAAGGCGGGCATTGAGGTCATTTGCTATAACTTCATGCCGGTAGTGGACTGGACAAGGACTGACCTGAAATGGCGTCTACCCTCGACAGGCTATGCCTTGCGCTTTGATGCGGTCGACTTCGCGGCCTACGACCTCTTTATATTAGGCCGCAAGGGAGCTGAAGCCGATTACGCTGAAGACCGGGTCCGAGCGGCGCGCGCCCGCTTCGGCTCTATGCCGCAAGCGCGCCAAAACGACCTCGAACAGACGATCATCGCCGGTCTCCCCGGCGCCGAGGCCTCTTATAATCGCGAGGCGGTTCGCGGATTGATTGCCGAATATCAGGCGATGAACGCTGCCGACTTGCGGTCCAACCTCATAACGTTCCTGCGGGAGGTTGTTCCGGTAGCCCAGGAACTGGGAGTGCGCCTCGCCATCCATCCCGACGATCCACCCTGGTCGCTATTCGGCCTGCCGCGCGTCGTCTCGACTGCCGAAGATGTGAGGGCCATTCTGAAGGGCTGCGATATGCCGGCAAATGGGCTGACGTTTTGCGTAGGCTCCTACGGAGCGCGAGCCGATAACGATCTGCTGGCCATGGCTCGCGAATTCGGCGCCCGTATTCACTTCTTGCACCTTCGCCAGGTAACACGAGAGCCTGATGGATCCTTTCATGAAGCCGAACACCTTGGAGGCAGTTCAGATATGGCGGGCGTGATTCGGGCCATGATAGAAGAAGAAGCGCATCGGCGGCGCTTGGGCCGCGCTGATCATGAGATTCCCATGCGTCCCGACCATGGACACCTGTTGACTGACGACATCGGCAGGAAGGTAAATCCCGGCTACTCGCTGGTGGGCAGACTGAAAGGGCTGGCCGAGCTGCGCGGCGTCGTGCAAGGCTTGAAGTATGCAATTCCAGAATTGTCAGGGTAGAAGTACGTGGCTGGCGCCGGCACTCACGCTAATCACGGTATTATTAGTCGCACTCACATTAGTAATAATTAATGACGATCTGCGAAGCGAGGATTCGACCTTCATGCAAGAATTTGCTGGGAAAGTAGTTCTGGTCACAGGCACCACGGGAATTGGCCGAGGAATCGCAATGCGCTTGGCTGCGGGAGGCGCCCAAGTTGTCGCCTGCGGTATTGAAACGGCCTGCAACGGGGAACTGGCGCGCGATGCGACAAAAGCTGCGCTGACTTTGCAGGTCGAAACCTGCGATGTTACCAGTCTCGACCAGGTCCGCTCGGTCATTTTTAGGACCGTCAGCAAACTGGGAGGGCTCGACATCATTGTCAATGCAGCCGCCATTCATCCCTTCGGCACGGTTCTGGAAACCGACCTCGCAACGTGGAACCGTTGCATGATGGTGAATGTGGGCAGCATCTATCTCCTGGCGCACCTCGGCATCCCGGAGATGAAAAAACGCGGTGGCGGGTCCATCATTAACATCGCATCCGTTCAGGGATACGCCTGCCAGCGCGGCGTCGCCGCCTATGCTACGTCCAAAGGAGCGATTCTCAGTCTCACACGCGCCTTGGCCCTCGACCACGCCGCCGATAACATCCGCGTCAATTCGATCAGCCCAGGTTCGGTTCGCACTCCCATGCTGGCTCGATCGGCGGCACACTTCGCAGCGGATCTGCCCGAAGACGAGGTGTTCGCGCGATTTGGCGCGGCGCATCCTCTGAAGCGTATTGGCACTCCGGAAGAAGTCGCAGAATTGGCGGCATTCCTGGTGTCGGATAAAGCCGGATTCTGTACCGGAGCCGATTACCTGGTCGATGGTGGACTGCTCGCCGGCATCGGCGTTCAGTAGGGTACGCGACCTTGTCCTGAGGGGACTCAACCGTTGCCCCAATCCGTCTCTACCGACCAAGGCGTGCCCCACCGACGTTGGCGAATCGCATTCCTGCTTGCTCTTGGAGTCTTGGTCAACTTCTTCGACCGAATCAACCTTTCGGTCTCCCGTGACGCACTGCACGAATCGTTCGGCCTCTCGCTCGTCGCCTTCGGCTATCTCTCTAGCGCCTTCAGTTGGACCTATGCCGCCATGCAGATGCCTGCCGGAGTCTTGCTGGATCGTCTCGGAGTCCGCCGCGTCGGCCGTATCAGCGCGTTCCTGTGGAGTGCGGCCTCCTTCGCAGCCGCCCTTGCCCCCGGCCTGAATTGGTTCTTCGGAGCGCGCCTGCTTCTAGGCGTGAGCGAATCTCCACATTCCCGGCAAACGCCAAAGCCTTGGGTTACTGGTTTACGCGCGAGGAGCGAAGTCTGGCTACGGCCATCACCGATGCGGCCGCAAAACTCTCGAGCGCCATCGGAGTCCCATTCATCGGCCTGCTGCTCGTGTACTTTGGCTGGCGATGGAGCTTCGCCGCGACGGGCTTCATCAGCTTTCTCTATTTTGTTTTGTTCTATCTCATCTACCGCAACCCCAGCGAAGACAAGAAACTGTCGGCGCAGGAACGCGACTTTATTCTGAGCGGCGGCGCCCAACTCGAAGATCAAGCCAAGGCGCAAAGTGGCAGCTCGCTAGCCTATCTTCTAAGCCAGCGAAAGGTATACGGCCTGGCGCTTGGATGGGGCGCCTACAACTACACTTTCTTTCTCTTGCTGACCTGGCTGCCCAGCTATCTTTCCGTCTCTCTTCATGTGGACTTGCTGCACTCCGTTTTTTACACCAGCGTGCCCTGGCTGTTCGCCACTTTCACCGACCTTCTGTTTGGAGGATGGCTGGTGGACGCTCTGATCCAGCGTGGCTGGGATGCCAACCGGGTTCGCCAAACCGTCATGGTAACGGGAATGGCCTTCGGGCTGGCGATCTTCGGCGCAGCCGGCGCTCACAGTCCCTCTGCCGCGCTGGTCTGGATCAGCCTCGCCCTGGGAGGACTGGCCGCGGCCGCGCCCGTGGCCTGGACTGTTCCCTCTCTCATTTCGCCGCGTGAAAGCGTAGGCACGCTGGCCAGCGCGGTTAATTTTTGTGGTCAGATCGCAGCCATCTCCGCGCCCATCGTAACCGGCTACATCGTCTCAGGGACGCACTCCTTCGCCGCCGCTTTCGTGGCCGCCACCGTAATCCTGCTGCTCGGAATCGTAGGCTATGTTTTCCTGCTGGGCCGCATCGAGCCCATTCCAGAACCGCCGGAACAGCGTGGCAGAAATGTTAGTCTCGGTTAGAAATCATGAGCTCGAATCTTGAACACAAGGATTGTGAATGTCTAAAACGAAACTGAATGTAGCCATGATCGGTTCCGGATTCATCGCCAACGTGCATTCCAATGCGTTCCGCCAGGTTGGGCATTTTTTTGATATTCCTTACGAGGTTGGCTGCAAGGTGATCTGTGGCCGCTCTCCCGCGAAGCTGGAAAAAACGGCCTCCCGCTGGGGCTGGAATGAGGTGGAGACAGACTGGCAGAAAGTAGTCGCGAGAGACGATATTGACGCAGTCGATATCGCCGTCCCGAACGCGCTGCATTCGGCGATTGGGATTGCCGCGGCCGCGGCCGGAAAGATCGTCATCTGCGAAAAACCGCTGGCTTCGTCGCTGGAAGAAGCGGAAAGAATGACGAAGGCCGTGCAGCCAGTGCCGAACGCGGTCTGGTTCAACTACCGGCGCATACCAGCCGTGGTCTTCGCGAAACAGCTGATTGCCGAGGGGCGAATCGGCCAGCCGTTTCACTATCGTGCCCTTTATCTGAATCAATCTGGAAACGATCCTAGCAAGGCAAACACATGGCGTTACCAACGGAGCGAAGCTGGCATGGGAGCCGCTGGAGACCTGCTCTCCCACTGCTTTGACCTTGCGCTTTATCTAAATGGAGCCATCGTAGAGTTGTCGGCGATGATGCACACCTTCGCCCCCAACCGTGACGTCGACGACGCCACGCTGCTCTTGGCCCGCTTTGCCAATGGCAGCATCGGCACATTCGAGGCAAGCCGCTTCGGGGTTGGATGCCAGAATCGTAATACGTTTGAAGTGAATGGCTCGAAGGGGATGCTCGGCTTCACTCTCGACGATATGAACCAATTGAATTTCTTCGACGCCACTGAATCAGCTGATTTACGAGGCGGACGGCGTGTCCCGGTCACCGGGCTGGATCATCCCTATGGCAAGAACTTCTGGAAGCCGGGTCACGTTCTGGGATACGAACATCCCTTCATCGCCACGCTGGGAGACTTTCTCAATTCGATAGCCCAGGAAGAACCCTTTCATGCAAACTTTGAAGATGCCCTCGCGGTGCAAAGACTACTGCACGCAGTCGAACGATCTTCCGCCACACAAGCTTGGGTAAGAGTAAGCGGAAATACTACTTAAGAAGCGCCGCTATTACGGACTCTTTTGCGAGCCGATGACCTCCAGCGCCAGCGTAGCTAACTCGACATCTTCGCGCGACGACAGACCGCTGACTGCAACCGCGCCCGCGACGGCGCCATCCTTCCAGATCGGTATGCCGCCACCCCATCCCACAAATCTGTGATCTCCATAGTAAGCAATGTCGTGCCCCTGTTCTGGATGCCGTACCTTCTCTCCGATCTCCTTGGTCGCCTTCCTCTCGCGAGCAGCGGTCCACGCCTTATTCGCAGCAATCTGGACCGAAGAAACCGGAGCGCCGTCCATGCGCGCAAAAGCGATGAGCTCACCATGAGGATCAGCGACGGCAACTACCACCGACTTCTGCATCTGTTCGGCTTTCCCGATAATCAGCTCAATGATCTTCTTGGCGTCGGAGTAGTCAACAACGGGAACGTTTCTCATGCGGGGTCGGATGACGCCAGAACATCCGGGGGCGGCAAACATACCAATAATTACTCGATGATGAGAGTGCCTCATGAACAGTAAAAACCGGGCTGAGCAAAATGCGCAGCCCGGTTTCTTCGAGCGTCAGCTCAGAAGACAAACTTCAGTGCAAACTGAATCTGCCGTGGCGGGTTAATCTGCGTGTTCACGGATCCGAATTCAGCACTATTCGCTGTGCAGCAAGTCGTATCTGGGAGGCCCAAATTGCGGGTGATTGAAGAGGTCAAAGAATTCGGTACGGAATTCCAGGCCTAATCTATCGTCCGGTCCGAATCTCGTCCGCTTGAAGATGGCGAAGTCGAAATTATTGATGCCATCTTGGCGAAGAGTCGCATCCACGCGCGGTTCATCGCCGAAGCCCCAGTCAGCTGGAGCCACGAAGCATGCCGTGTTGAACCACTCAGCTACCTTCGCCGCCGTGCCACCGGAGGGGGCGCCTTTGCTGCATCCGCCTACCACATCCGGGCGTAGCTTCCCGGTCCCCAAGCTGGCACCTGACAGTGGAGTGCTTCCACCATAGCTGATCTTCAGTGGAAAGCCGCGTTGGAAGGTGGTCACGCCGTCAACGCCCCATCCGCCGACAACGGCGTTTTCCACTCCGGTGGCGCTGCCGAGAAACTGTTTGCCGTGGCCAAAAGGAAGATCCAGAACATAGCTAATCACTAAACGCTGCGAAACATCCTGCGAAGAGAGCGACCGTTCTCCCTTCAAATTATTCCAGTCCTGTACATCCCCGACTCCGCCGGTGGTGCCTTCGAGCCAACTGGTTAGCGTATCAGTGTTGCTCATCAGTTTGGCATTGGTGTAAGCCGCGAGTAGTGTCCCCCCTCCCTGAAAGCGCCTAGTGACTGTGACTTGCAGCGAGTGATACGAACTCTCACAGCATCCGTACCCGGTTATGTTGACACCGGTGTATTCCGGATAGGGGCGCAACAGTTGACCGGCAACGATCGTTGGTGCCACAGAGGGTGCCAGCGGACCGGTTGCGATTCCAACTAAGGGGTTGGTCACGGGTGCAACGAGAGCACCCTGCAGCGCCAAATCCGAATCTGGTATCTGGTCGATCTGAACCGTGTTCTGCTGGAGATGCACACCGATTGACCCGGCATAAGCTACGTCTGCGAAGAATCCAGCCGGCAATTGGCGCTGGATGTCGAGGTTAAATTGCTGCACGTAACCTTCTTTAGGATCGGTGTAATTGGTGGTTTGATTCAGCGATTGACCCGCCGCAAATTGAGACACGGGTATGGTGCGCCCAGGTGGCCCAACGATACCCCCAGCTCCATACGGCCCAGGTATTGTGCAGGTAAATGAGGCAAAAGTTGTTCCGGCCAAAGTGCAACCGCTGAAGTCGACGGTGCTCGCGGGTGTCAAACCTCCATTGGTCGAAGGAACATAGGCCGTGGTGGCCAGATTAATGATGTCATTGTCAGGATTTGTGTTGAACGCGACATAGTTCGGAATCCAGAAGATGCCGTAACCGCCGCGGATGACGGTCTTTGGGTCAAGCGCGTAAGCAAACCCAACACGTGGCGAAAACTCCTTCTTGTCCAGCGGGAGATTATTTCGCGTATTGTTGACTCCAGTGTTCACGAGGAACACATCGCCCGGACAACTGGAGCCTGCAGCACCCGAACAACCTGTGACAGTAGCATTTGTCACGTTCGCGTTCCAGTAAGACAGGCGGTCAAATCGCTCCGACCAAGTTCCCGGCAATTCGTAGCGGAGGCCTAGGTTAAGGGTCAGTTTGCTGGTGGTATGGAAAGTGTCGTTCACATACAGCGCGCGGTAGGTCTGCTTACCCGCAGTTAAGGCCGGGACCTCAGCCACACCCGAGGTTTGGTTCCCAACCGATTGGCTTTCGCCCTGTCCCAATCCAAGCAGCAGATCGGCGATGGGCTCACCCGTGCCTGGCGTCGGGTTGAGGGGGTTATCCTGCGTAAAGGCACCGTTGAAACCAAAAAAGCCGCTGGCAATATTCGTTTGGGCGTAATTGTCGAATCCCTCTTCTAGTTGGCCGCCAAACTGAATGGTGTGGCGTCCGCGAATCATGGTGGCCGACGGAGAGAAGTTGAACTGCGTGTTGTAGTCCTGAATGAAGCTGTTTCCTTGCGAGCAACTCACTGTTTTATCTTCGGTAATGCAGGGTGTTGGAGGAGTTCTGGCCGCCGTCGGGACAACGGCATTGTAGGCCGCTGGCCACCCTATGGTTGTCAGATCGAATCCAGAATTAATGGGCGCACGCGTGTAGATAAACCGGCTGGCGCTAAAGTTCAAGTCTAGAATCGTATTGGAAGTAAGGGAGTAGTTGTAGTCAATTGCCGCCGCCTTGGTGTGATAATTTTCGTCGCAGCGGTCGGCGCACAATCCAGTTCCAAAGGGATTCTGGGCCAAGTCGAGAAGACCATTATAGGTGAAGCGGCCAAAAACTCTGGATTTGCTGTTTATGTTTTGGTCGATGCGGACGTCGGATTGATTGGTGTTCCCACCGCCGCTGCTTGCCGCGGTGAAATTGTTGGCGATCCCCGGAGACGTCGGCAAGGCGTAGAGATTCACCAAGGTCGCCGTTGCTGGGTTGAAGTTGATCTCCGCGGCTGGAATGCAGTTTCCCGGGCATGATGGATCGCCGGGATCCAGCCCATAAGGCTGGCGGGCTCCCGTGGTCTGGTTCACCGTATATGGGTCGTAAATAGTCCCTACAGCGGTATTACATATGCCGTTCGTGAAGCCCGACGTGCACAACTCGGAGAAATTGCCGGTTCGTTCAAGCACTGTAGGCACGGTTGTGCCGTATACCACACCCTGCCGCAAACGGTATTGCTCGAAGCTGTAAAAGAAAAACGTTTTATCCTTAATTATGGGCCCACCGATGTTAAAGCCATACTGGTTCTGCACAAACGGTGGCGTAGTATTGGGCAGCCCCATTGACAACTCCGTCGCTTTATCGAAGTAGTCATTCGAATTGAGCTTCTTGTTGCGCAAAAACTCGTAGGCTTCTCCGTGCCATTGATTCGTTCCAGACTTGGTGCTCAGGTTAACAATGCCGCCAGAGAACTTACCCCACTCCGCGCCCAGGTCGTTGTATTGGACCTTGAACTCTCCCACCGAATCCTGCGTGGGGATGACGACGGGCAGGTTGATGTAGCCGATATTCAGCGGCTGCCCGTCGAGATATTCAGCGGACTGGTTACCGAACGAGCCACCGATTTGGTAGTTGCCCCAGCCAAAAGGATTCTCGCCTACTGGAGTCCCGCCCGCTTGGCCCTGCGTGACAACGGAAGGGGCGATCGAAAGTAGATTGAAAATATTTCGTCCGTTCAACGGAAGTTCGTTGGCCTTGCGCTCTTCCACGACTTGGCCAAGAGATGAGGTCTCAGCCTGGAGCAGCGGCGTCTCGGCCGTCACTTCGACCGTCTCGCTGGCTTGGCCGACCGGCAAGGTGGCATCGATGTGCGTTTCCTGATTAACTTGAACCACGACATTGGTTCGGGCAAAATGCTTGAAACCAGCCTTCTCGATATCGAGTCGATAGTTACCGGGAATCACGTTCACAAACGAATACAAACCCTCAGCGCCTGTGGGCTGGGAACGCTTCTCCTGCGTTCCGGTGTTCGTAAGAGTGACTTCAGCAGCAGCCACAACCGCACCGGTGGAATCCACCACCGTGCCATCGACGGTGCCAGCAGTGCTCTGCGCGTGAAGGGAGAGAGAAGTCGTGAGGGCTAGGACTACACAAAACAGCAGCGTCTGCAACCTGGAAGACGTCATACTTGTCAAACCCCGTTTCTTGAATTGCGAAAGTCTCGAACATTTGGAACAGAGTTGTCAAGAAAAAAATGACTTCTTTCCATTAGGGTAAACGTTAAAATATGGGGAATTGTAGATTTTGAGCATTTCGGTGTTATCCTTGCGCGGCTATGGCAGTCACCATGATGGATATCGCACGGGACTTGAAGGTCTCGGTCGTAACGGTGTCCAAGGCTCTGCGAAATCAGGGCAGCATCAGCTTAGCTACTCGCCAGCGCGTCTTACGTCGCGCAAAACAACTGAATTATCAGATGAATTGGGTAGCCCGCAGCTTGGTGACGCGGCGCACCTACACCATCGGCTTGCTGCTGCCGGAATTCACTCACTCCTTCTTCGCTGAGGTTGCGCGTGCCGCAGCACAGGCCCTGCGACCGCACGGATACCATGTGATCACTTCGTACTTCGACGAAGATCCCGAACTGGAACTGAGCGAAGCCGACTCGTTACTAGCTCGACAGGTGGATGGTCTAATAATTGCTTCGGCGCAGCCCGTTCATTGCCTCGCCATGTTCCGGCGAATTCAAGAACGAAACATACCCTATGTGTTAGTGGATCGACCTGTCCCTGGGCTGCATGCAACTTTCGTTGGTGCCGATAATCTCGCCATCGGCAGGCTGGCGACTGAACATCTCATCAAGCAAGGCTGCTGCCGCATTGGCCACTTGCGCGGACCTGCGATGGGAATCGCTGCAGCGCGCTTCGAAGGTTACCGCCGCGCGCTGGTGAAACACGGCCTGCGGGTAAACTCGCGCTACGTCGTAACGGCTGGCCGCGGAGATGAGACGGGTTACGAGGCGATGCGGCGATTGTTGGCTATACATCCGATTACGGACGGGGTTTTCTGCTTCAACGACCCGGTTGCCATCGGCGCCATCAAGGCGATCCGCGAGGCTGGCCTGCGCGTGCCTCACGACATCGCGGTAGTAGGAGCAGGCAATGTTCACTACTCCGATTTTTTAGCGGTTCCACTCACGACCATCGATCAAGGTACTCGCCAAATGGGAACTCGGGCCGCGGAAATCCTGCTCGAACGAATCGGTCAAAGTCGGCCCATGCGACCTCGAAAAATTCTGATCCCCCCGAAGCTAGTGGAACGCGAATCGACCCGCCGAATGCCTTAGAAAATTAGACGACCCAATGATCAGGGCGCCGCGTGCGCCGAAGTCCCCCCCGCGATATGCTAGGCAACTGAAGGAATCCTAATATTGCTGAATTCTTTGCTGCGTGCACTACTCGTCGCAACGCTGAGTTTGCCCGGCGCGCCGCTCGCGCCGCCGGTGTTCGAGGTCACTCTGCCGCGTGGCCTCAATTTCACGCTCGAGAATTCTCCCACTCCCCAGAAGCATCTGATCGAAACCATGCCCGGAGGGGTCGCCCTGTTCGACTACAACAACGACGGATTGCTGGATATCTTTTTAGTGAACGGAGGACGCCTGACCAGCCCTCTGCCATCGCCGGATAATTTCGGCCGTCATGATCCGAAATATTGGAATCGTCTCTTCCGCCAGAACAAAGATGGAAGCTTCACCGACGTGACCGAACAGGCTGGATTGGCAAATGCCGGGGATGGAAATTACGGCATGGGAGTGGCGGTAGGCGACTACGACAATGACGGTTATCCAGATCTCTATGTGACCAGTTACGGCAAGAACATTCTCTATCACAACAACGGCGACGGCACTTTCACCGATGTCACGGCAAAGGCCGGAGTGGCTGCGGGCGGCTGGTCCGTCTCCGCAGGATTTTTCGATTACGACAATGACGGAAAATTAGATCTATTTGTGACTCGTTACATGGATTGGGACACTAAGCACAGCAAAGACTGCGGCGGCAACTATCACACTTACTGTCCGCCGGAGGAATTTCCCGCCACGACTAATATCCTTTATCACAACAATGGCGATGGCACCTTCACCGACGTAAGTCAAAAGTCGGGTATCGCATCAAAAAAGGGTCGCGCTCTGGGTGTAGGATTTGCCGACTACGATGGAGACGGCTTTACAGACATATTTGTCTCCAACGACGGTATGCAGCAGTATCTTTTTCACAACAACGGCAACGGAACCTTCTCCGAAGTTGGCATGGAAGCCGGTGCTGCGCTTTCCGAGGACGGGCGGCGCATGTCAGGAATGGGCGTAGTTTTTCAAGACTACGACAACGATGGCCGCCCCGACATTATGGTTACTCTGTTGCCCCGGGAAATTTACGCCGTCTATCACAACGACGGCGGCGGCTCGTTCAGTTATCGCAGTCTCGAAACTGGCCTGGGCGTACTTTCCAGCGGAAGCTCCGGCTGGAGCATCGGTCTGGAAGATTTCGACAACGATGGCTGGAAGGATCTTTTTGTCGCCCAAGCCCATGTGCTCGACAACGTGGAGAGCATCGACCCTTCCCTGCACTATCGTGATGTACCGCTCTTAGCCATGAATCGCAATAACCGCTTCGAACGCGTCGATTCCGGGGTTACCACTCCCGTGGCTGCGCGCGGCGCTGCGTTCGGCGATTTAAATAACAATGGGTGGGAGGATGTGGTGATGACCTGTCTCGGCGGCCACCCTCAAGTCCTCATGAACAATGGGGCCAAATCGGGCAGCAAGGCGCACTGGCTTGTCATTACACTGCGTGGCACGCGCAGCAATCGCGATGGATACGGCGCCCGCGTCGAGGTCAACGGGCAGACACGATTCGCGACCTCGACCGTGGGTTACCTCTCGGCGAGTGACAAACGCCTTCATTTCGGACTTGGCACCGCGGATAAAGCTAAGATAGAGATCGTCTGGCCTTCCGGCATTCATCAAAGCTTGAATGACGTCCATGCCGATCAGTTCTTGGAGGTAAAAGAACCGGAAACCGGTGCGCCAGAGAAACAGAATCGGAAGTAAGATCGCCTTCTTGACATCCCTCCAAGTCCTGTCATGCGGAGCGACGATCAGGCTTCGCGAAGGCGAAGCGACCGCAGGCGAAGGCATTCCTGCCGCCGGCGCACGATCCGGCAAGCAGAATGTCAACGCGCCAGATAACATCTAAAATTCAGCAGTACGTGACCAAAATTGAATTCAAATGACCCGCGCACTTTTATTCCTGACCTTAGCGTTCGCCGTGCACACTCCCTCGCCAGAAGCTGCCGAACACATGCAGGCAGGGATCGCGGCCGAAAAACAGCGCCAGTTCGATCTAGCCATTACAGAGTTTCGCAAGGTCACCGAGCTCGATCCCTCCTACGTCGACGGCTTCATCAGCCTCGGCCAGGCATACATGCAGAAACGCGACTACGCCTCCGCCATGGCTCCGCTGAAGCATGCTCTCGAACTGGATAAAGACTCAGCGCCCGCGAATCAACTTCTGGGCTATGACCTGCTCGTCGAAGGCTACGCTGCCGAGGCCATTACGCACCTCGAACGAGCGACCGACAAAGACAGGACCGCAATAGGTATCGCGCAGATCCAGACTGGACAACTACCCGAGGCGGTCGCGAATTTGCAAGCGGCCTTGGCCGCGCATCCCGGCGATCCCGACATCTTGTATTACCTTGGCCGCGCCAGCGGTTTGCTGTCGAAGCAATCGATCGACACTTTGCTCGCGGCTTATCCCGATTCTCCCCGCGCTCACCAGGCAATGGGAGAAAACTACTTCGTCCTTCGCCAGATGCCGGAAGCCGAAAAGGAATATCGCGACGCCTTGCGCCTCCGTCCGGATATCCCGGAAGTTCATCTGGAACTGGGCGAAGTCTATGCCGGCGCTTTCCTAGTGGCCGAAAGCGGAAGAAGAATTTCGTCGCGCAAGTCAAACTGCAACCCGGAAACGCCGAGGCGCTTTACCGTCTGGGAGCGGCGTTGCTGGAAGAGGGAAAAGTACGCGAAGCACGCACTGAACTCGCGCGCGCCGACAAACTGATGCCCGATATGCCTGAGACACTCTATTCGCTGGGCAAGGCCGCTTCGCTTGAGGGCGATGCGGCCGCGGCGGAAAAAGAATGGACGAAACTGCTTTCCATCGAAAAAGAAAGTTCATTGGCGGCACAGGCCCATTTCGGGTTGGCGAGTCTCTACAGAAAGCAGGGAAAGACAGCGGCCGCGCAGAGTGAAATGCAGGAGTTCCAGAGGCTGCAGGGCTCCAATGCTTCGCAAGCTCCCGCCAAGCCCGAAACGCAGCATTAATCAGCCGCACTGCTTATTGCCTCGGTGAGGTAAGAGGGCCGAGGTCATAGCGCGGGAGTCGAAATCGCGGCAGTCAAATCAAAGTTGGAACTTGATTCCCTGTCCGGAACGTTCTGTCGGGCTGGCCGCACCAAAGGCTCCCGAAGATGGTGCGGCCGTCGGTCGTATAGGGAAACCTAACTCTTCCAGTTCATTCCCAAGCTGCGCCACCGTGCGAAATTGTATTCCGTGAATTCCCAGCGCCCGAGCAGCATTGATATTAGCGGCGCGATCATCGACAAAAACCGCTTCCGTAGCCACCACTCCCAGGCCCTGAAGCGTGTACTCAAAAATCGCCGGGTCAGGCTTGATGAGCCTCACTTCCGCCGAGAATGTCTTGAAATCAAAGTTATCCATCCATCGCAGGTTCGCCAGCACATACTTTCTCAGGTCGAGCGGCATGTTGCTCAGCAGGCCAGTCTTGATTCCCGACCCGTGAAGTCGGCTCAGCCAATCGATCATGTCCTGATCAGAATGGGCCCAGATTTCCACTTCCACCTCGCGAAGAATCTCGATTTGCGTGGGACTAAGCGTGGTGTTCGTCTGCGCCGCCAACTGCAACCAATACTCCTCTGCGCAAACATCCCCCCTATCGTAAACATTTCGGCTGTCTTCCCAGAGCTTGTAGAACGACTCAAAGCTGACGTTAAACATTTCCGCCATGCGGCCGAACTCCGGTACTGTCGGGCAGCGCACCAGGACCTGGCCATAATCGAGAATTACCGCCTTGATATCGTGGGAACCATCGTGCTGATCCTTCGCCTCTTGCAACGGTGAAGACACTGAACGTACCCTCCGGGTTTCCAAATACTCTACACTGGTCATTCCAAATTAACCCGCGCCTCCCGCGGTCAGCCACCCCGACTCCTCACTCGCCAACCACACGGGGTCGGCCCTGCTCTGAGAAGGTTTCCGCAATCGTTCCATCGGCGGCGTATACTGTGCCAATTCGTGGTGCGGGATTGCACCCCCACACTCCGGGAATTAGGGCCGAGAAGCCTGCATGAAAGAATCCCACGATGGATTAGTTGTAGGTGTGGATATTGGCGGCACCAAAGTTGCTGCCGGGTTGGTTGACCGCAAGGGTGAAATTAAAAACCAGATCCGCACGCCGATGGCGGCAAACGGAACCGGCGCCGACGGATTGGCGGCGGTGGTGTCCGCCATCGAGCTGCTCTTCGCCCGCAACACCGAAGCCCGTTCTCTGATTCGCGGAATTGGCACCTGCGCGCCCGGTCCGCTTGATCCGGCAAAAGGAGTCGTCGTCAACCCGCCTAATCTTCCCTGCTGGCGAAATTTTCCCCTCGCCGCCGAAATGGAAAAAGTCTTTCGTGTGCCGGTGAAACTCGAAAACGACGCCAATGCAGCCGCTCTCGCTGAAGCCTACTGGGGTGCGGGCCGCGGCTACCGCCACATCTTCTATGCCACCATGGGCACAGGGATCGGCACCGGCATTGTGTTCGATAAGCACATTTACAATGGCCGGACCGGCGCCGCGGGCGAAGGCGGACACATGAGCATCGACTATCGCGGCCCGCGCTGTAATTGCGGCAAGCCCGGCTGCATCGAAATCCTTGCCGCAGGCCCCGCAGTCGCCCGCCGCGCGCGCGCGAAACTCGCTTCACAGCAGACATCTCGGTCCGCGTCGCAGCCGGTTCCACGCTCCAGCATGATTGACCTGGCTCGTGGAAACATCGACGCCGTCTCGAGCGAGATGGTCGGCCAAGCCTATCTCGCCGGCGATCTGCTAGCCCGAGAGACTTTGCTCGAAACCGTCGATCTGCTCTCTCTCTGGCTAAGCAACATCATCGATCTGTTGGAACCCGATGTCATCATCATCGGCGGCGGCGTAGCTGCCATGTTGTTTCCGTTTTTCGATGAACTCTCCAAAGGGATCGCGAAGTATTGCGTGAACACACGCAGCCAGGAGATTCCTTTGCTCAAGGCGCGTTACGGCGCTGATTCCGGAATCGCGGGCGGAGCCGCGCTGTGCTCGGAGGTCTCGACGGCATGATGGGCAGCATCGGATTGAATCGGCGATGTTAGTCGCCAACCTCTGTGAGAATATTCTTGAACACTCAAACAGGAGCTCTGAAGTATGAACCTGCCTCGGCGGCAATTCTTGTCCACTCTTTTGTCCAAACTCTGGACCACAGCGCTTTTAATCTTCTCTTTCTTCCTGCTCGCGACGTTGCCTCTGAAAGCGGCCGAACCTTCCTCGCGAAACCTCGATTCGGGCTGGCAGTTCCGCGCCGCCGGTGACATCGTTGGTATCGCTAGCGGTGAGCAGCAACCCGACGTTAAGCAGTGGCATCCTGCCGAGGTGCCTGGCGTGGTGCAAACCGACCTGCTGCATAACAAACTCATCCCCGACCCCTTCGATCGTGACAATGAGTTCCGCCTGCAGTGGATCGGTCTGACCAACTGGGAATATCAAACCGTTTTTCAAGCCGACCCCGCCGAACTCGCTCACGACCATGTCGATTTAGTGTTCGATGGCCTGGATACTTTCGCCGATGTCTACCTCAACGATCAAGCCATTCTTCACTCCGACAACATGTTTCGCCACTGGCGAATCCCCGCAAAGTCGATGCTCAAGCCCGGCCCCAACACGCTCCGCGTGGTCTTTTACTCCGCCGTCGAAAAGATGATTCCTTACGTCAAGACGCTTCCGTACATACTACCCTCGATCTCAACTCATAATTACGGAAACGAAGAAGACATAGCGACCGCTCCTTACACCCGCAAAGCGCCCTACAACTACGGTTGGGATTGGGGGCCGCGTTTCATGACCGAGGGCATCTGGCACCCGGTGCGCCTCGAAACCTGGGATGCGCTGCGCATCGACAATTTCCATATCCATCAGGAAAAAATCACCACTGCCACAGCCCTGGTCACGGCAGAACTTGACATTGAAGCCAGCCAGCCCACCACGGCCACCCTCGTTTTGGCGCACGATGATGTTTCTGGAGCGCAGCCCTCGGGGCCGCAGACCGCCGACGGAACCCAGGCACTGCAACTCGACGCTGGCATGAATCACGTTTCATTTCCGATTCGCATCCCCACACCCAAGCTCTGGTATCCCGTCGGATACGGCGCGCAAGACCGCTATCGTTTCTCCGCCTCAATCCGACTGGGCAAGAAAATCGAGGCCGCCCATGCCGAAGTCAAAACCGGCCTGCGCTCGCTCGAACTGCGCCGGGTGCTCGATCAATGGGGAAAGAGTTTTGAGTTTGTAGTGAATGGCATCCTGGTCTATTCCAAAGGTGCCGACGTCATCCCCTTCGACAGCTTCCCCGACCGCGTGACTCCAGAGATTCACCGCAAAATTCTGCAGGCCGCTCGTGATGCGCATATGAACATGGTTCGTGAATGGGGCGGTGGCTACTACGAATCTGACGACTTCTACGATATCTGCGACGAACTTGGAATCATGGTCTGGCAGGAATTCATGTTCGGCGGAGACATGGTCCCCGGCGACGTGCCGTTTCAACAGAATGTTCGCGAAGAAGCCATAGAGCAGATCAAGCGTCTTCGCGATCATCCGAGCATCGTGATCTGGTGCGGAAATAACGAAGTAGAAACCGGCTGGTATCACTGGGCTGACCGCCAGGAATTCAAGGAGTCCATCTCTCCGGAAACTAGAGATCGAGTCTGGCAGGATTACATCATTATGTTTGCCGACATCCTCAAAAGCGCGGTCGATCAGTATGCCGACCCCACGCCCTACTGGCCCAGTTCTCCGAGCGCCGACTTCGAGCAGATTCCCGATAATCAACACAATGGCGACATGCACTATTGGGCAGTGTGGCACCAGCAGGCTCCGGCGGAGGACTACACCAAGCAATTTCCCCGTTTCATGACCGAATACGGCTTTCAGTCTTTCCCCGAAATGCGCACCATCCGCTCGTTTGCCAACCAGCCCGGCGATTTTGACATTCGCTCAACGGTGATGCAGGCGCACCAGAAAAACAAAGGCGGAAACGAACGCATTCTGACCTACATGTTGCGGGAATACCGACAGCCCAAGGATTTCGAGTCGTTCGTCTACCTGAGCCAAGTGCAACAGGCCGAGATCATCAAGATCGGCGCCGAGCATCTGCGCCGCCAGCGTCCGCGCACCATGGGTTCGTTGTACTGGCAATTGAATGACTGCTGGCCGGTCGCGTCCTGGTCGAGCATCGATTATTACGGCCGTTGGAAAGCTCTGCACTATTACGCCCGGCGCTTCTACGATGATGTGCTGGTCTCGCCGTTCTTGCACGACGACAAGGTCGACGTCTATGTAATCTCTGACAAACTGCAGCCGATTTCTGGAACCATCCACACCAGGCTTCTGGATTTCTCTGGCAAGACCCTGCTCGACCAAACGAAAGAGATTCAGGCTCCCGCGCAATCGAACGCAATCTATCTAACATTCAACAAAACCGATCTCGCGGCAAAAGGCGATCCCGATAACAGCTTCCTGGTAGTCGATCTGGAAATGGGCGGCAAAAAAATTTCCCGCAACCTTGTATTCTTCGACGTGACGCACAATCTGCACTTGCCCGTGATGCCGAAAATCGAAACCGCGTTCAGCCCATCCGGCAAAGACTACGGAATTACCTTGCAGTCGCCGCAACTCGCTCGCAGCGTCTATCTTTCTTTCGGAGACCTCGATGTTGAGAGTTCGGATAATTACTTCGATCTGCTTCCCGGAGAGCCCGTGACTATCACTCTGAAGTCATCGGCCAGTATCGAGCAGCTGAAAGCTTCGCTGAAAATCGTTTCCCTGACGGACGCCTTTGCGGCAAAGTGAAAACGCCATGGCCAAAAGCCCTCTGATCCTGAGCCTGTCAGAGCGCAGTCGAACGGTGGCCTTGGTCTTTCAGCCTTTCGCGGATTGGGATCCTGAAACGAGCTCATTACGAGCCGCTGCATCGGCTACGCCGGAGTGTATACTGTGCCAGATTTTCAGCGCACAAAATCGCATCGCGGATTCAGCAGGTAATTCGAATCTATGACGACAATAAGCACCAGTACTCCGGTCAAAACAACAGAGGCCCCTGCCACTAGCTACAAAAGCGCGCTGGTGGTCCTCACTACCCTCTTCTTCATGTGGGGATCTCTCACCTCGCTCAATGACGTCCTGATTCCATACGTTCAGCATGTGTTCAACATCAAGCTCGCCGCGAGCATGTTGATTCAAACGGCCTTTTTCTCGGCTTATTTCATCTTCTCGATTCCCGCAGCCAAGATCATCGATTGGATCGGATACAAGAGGGCGATCGTCGTTGGACTGCTCACGATGGTGGCGGCGTGCCTGGCTTTCTATCCTGCCGCAAAGCTTCCTTCGTTCCCTTTCTTTCTTGCCGCGCTCATCATTTTGGCAACCGGAATCACGATTCTTCAGGTCGCAGCCAATCCGTATGTCGCGGTCCTGGGCCCGCCGCAAACTGCTTCCAGCCGTCTGAATCTTTCCCAGGCCTTTAACTCTTTTGGTACCGCAATCTTTCCCTGGATCGGCGCCCACCTCATTCTCGGAACCACCACTACGGCCATCGCTGAAAACACCTCCAAGGAAGCGGACGCCGTGGTAAAGCTCTATGTATATTTCTTCGCCGTCGCCCTATTGCTGCTGGCAGCTGCCATTGGATTTTTCAAACTGCCCAAGATGGAGTCGGCCGGGCACCATATAGGCGAAAAAGTTAATGATTCCCTCTGGAAACATCCGAACCTGGTCTTCGCCGCGATCGGGATTTTCGTGTACGTCGGCGCAGAAGTCGCGATTGGCAGCTCCATCTCGAACTATTTGGCGCTCGACAACATCGGCCACCTGATCTCCCCCTCAACCATCCCGGACGCTGCTGCCCGTTATCATGCGGCCCTCGGACAAGCCGCGCGCTTCATATCCGTGTATTGGCTGGGCGCTATGATTGGACGATTCATCGGATCGGCCCTCCTGCAGAAGATCAAGGCTGGGACGCTGCTCGCACTCTGCGCGGTCATGGCCGCTCTGCTCGTCACCGTCTCAGTGCTTTCCGGCGGACACGTGGCAATGTGGTCCATTCTGGCGGTAGGTTTCTTCAACTCGATCATGTTTCCCTGCATCTTCACTCTGGGAATCGCTGAGCTCGGCCCGCTCACCGGCGACGGCTCTGGCATCATGAATATGGCGATCGTCGGAGGCGCAGTGATTCCGTGGCTCGTAGGACAAACCGCCGACTTCATCAACAGTCGTTATTATCCAGCCATGATCCAGGGAGAGACGAGCTGGGGACAGGGCATCCATTACTCCTTGATCATTGCCACCGTCTGCTACCTCTACATCCTATTCTTCGCACTCAGCGGATCGAAGCCGAACAGCGAGCGCGTCGCCAAGGCATAGCCCACGACGAACGCCGCTCACTTGATGGTCGTGGAGCCGTCCCCATTTTGCTTCAGCGCGAGGACAGGACAGCCACGCCGGCACATCTAAGTTAATCTGGTTGAGTCGGAGGCGAATTCGTGATCAAAACGGCAGTTCACTTTCTCTCACTTCTCGCAATCTGCGCCGCGGCATTCCCCACCACCGCCCAAAGCGGACCGCCGAAGACCGCCAGTCCGGCCATCGAGGAAGTTACTTCCAGACTGCGCTCGTTGACGCAACTCCCCGCCGAAGATTGGCGCTACCACGCCGGCGATCTGCCGCACGGCGAGGATTTAACGCTCGACGACAGCAGTTGGGAGGTAGTGAAGCGCCGAAACGAAGCTCCGGAAGAAGCCGTTTGGTATCGCAAATGGATTGAAGTGCCCTCTGCGCTCAACGGATACGATCTCACCGGCGCGAGGCTGTGGTTCCACTTTGCCGCCTACGGCAATGGCCCGATCCCCGAAATCATTTATTTCAACGGCCGCCGCGTGGCCATGGGTGAGGATTTGGAACCGATCGTTCTGCTCGATCCCGTGAAACACAGCGAAAAACTTCTGATCGCAGTCAAACTTCTGCAAACCGTCGACAAGAAACATTTCGATGAGGCTGTCATCCGCGTAGACTTCCCCAAGTCTCGGCCCAGTCCACTCGATCTGTTGCAGGAAATCGAATCCGCCATGGCGGTAGCTCCATCGTTTGGGGCAAAATCGCAATCGGTTGAAGAGGGAGTGGAAACGGCCGCGAAGACTGTCGATCTGGCTGCGCTCAGCGAAGCAAAACAGGGCGCATTCGACGCGTCACTCAAAAGAGCGCATGAACTGTTACTGGCGGTGAAGCCCGATCTGAAGGACACGTCGGTGGTCTTGACCGGAAACTCCCACATCGACGCCGCCTGGCTGTGGCCCTGGACTGAAACCGTCGACGTAGTCCGGCACACCTTCGGCACTGCGCTGCAACTCATGAACGAGTACCCAAAATACACCTACACCCAATCCGCTGCCGCCTACAACCAGTGGATGGAAGAAAAATATCCCACGATCCATCAGCAGATCGTCGATCGCGTAAAACAAGGGCGCTGGGAAATGGTCGGGGGCATGTGGGTGGAACCCGACCTCAACATGCCCGACGGCGAATCGCTGGTGCGGCAGTTGCTGATCGGCAAGCATTATTTCAAAGACAAATTCGGTGTCGATGTGCGCATCGGCTGGAACCCGGATTCCTTCGGCTACAACTGGCAGCTACCGCAAATCTACAAGAAATCAGGAATCGATTATTTCGTCACTCAAAAGATGGCGTGGAACGACACTAATAAGTTGCCGTTGAAACTTTTCTGGTGGCAATCGCCCGACGGAAGCCGAGTCCTAACTTACTTTCCCCACGACTACGTAAACGATATTGACCCGGCCAAAATCTCAAAAGACGTTGCCATCGCCCGGAAGCTGAATCCCGGCACACCAGTCATGATGCATCTCTACGGCATCGGCGATCACGGCGGCGGGCCCACCCGCAGCATGCTCGATAGCGGAATGCGCTGGACCGCTCCCAACCGCGTCGATCCACCAATGAGATTCGGCACCGCCCAGGATTTCTTCTCGGAGATCGAAACCCGGCTCGATACCGAGCATGCCCCAATGTGGAATTACAAAGTTATGGCCGCCGGTGACGCGCACCTACCCGCTCCTCCCGCCGGCGAACTCAGCCTTCCTGTATGGAACGACGAGTTGTATTTTGAATATCACCGCGGCGTTTTTACCACTCAGTCCAATCACAAACGCAATATGCGCCAGAGCGAAGAGCAGTTGCTGAACGCCGAGAAATATTCCTCCCTCGCGTGGCTTTTCGGTGCGCCCTACCCGCACGACCGTCTCAACGAAGCTTGGCAGAAAGCTTTATTCAACCAGTTTCACGATCTAGCCGCCGGTTCTGGCATTGGCGTGATCTATAAAGACGCGCAGCGCGATTACGACGTCGTCCGCTGGGCCACAGAAGAAGCAACGACCAACGCGCTCAGGACAATTGCGGCGAGGGTTGAAACGGGCAACGTTCAAACCGGAAGCATTCAAACCGGAAACGCATCCGCTGGAGCGCCCGTGATGGTGGTCAACCCTTTGGCCTGGACGCGAACCGATCTCGCAACCGTCGACGTGCAAATGCCCGCTTCAAGTGCGGGGCTGGCGGTGCTCGACGCTCAAGGCAAACCTCTGCCATTTCAGGAACTCTCAAAAGACTCGTCCACTCACACTTATCATCTTCTCGTTGAAGCAACCGATGTTCCCTCTCTCGGCTATGAGGTGCTGCGCGTTATCCCCAATGATGCCCCGCTCGGCAATTCTGCAGCGACCGACCTGCAAGCCGACGGACTGACCCTTGAAAATTCGCTGCTCCGCGTGACCGTCAATAAGCAGACGGGCTGCATCACCAGTCTCTACGACAAGACCGCAAAGTTCGAATCGATCGCGGAAGGCGGCTGCGGCAATCAACTCCAGGCCTTCAAAGACACTCCACAAAAATACGACGCCTGGAACATCGACGCCGACTTTGAAAAGAAAGTCACTAAGCTCGACACGGCCGACTCGGTCGAATTGATCGAAAAAGGCCCCGTGCGAGCCACGGTCAGAATCTCCCGCACCTGGCAGAACTCCAAGTTCGTGCAAGATGTAAGCCTTTATGCGGGCATGGATCGCGTCGATGTAATGAACAATATCGATTGGCACGAAACGCATGTCTTATTGAAAGCGGCATTTCCTCTCGCCGCGTCTGCGCCGCAAGCGACCTACGAAATTCCTTACGGCTCTATCGAGCGTCCCACGACGCGCAACAACAGCTGGGAAAAAGCTAAATTCGAGGTGCCCGCGCTTCGCTGGGCCGACCTCGGTGATGGCGCGCACGGTTTCAGCCTGATCAATGAATCGAAATATGGATACGACGCTAAAGGCAATGTGCTGCGGCTCTCGCTCTTGCGGTCCCCGACGTGGCCCGATCCTGTAGCCGACCGCGGCCATCACCAGTTCAACTATTCTCTTTATCCGCATTCGGGAGATTGGAAGCAGGCTCTCACTGTGCGTCGCGGCTATGAATTCAACTACCCGCTCAGCGCGTTCCAGGTAGAAGCTCATGAAGGCAACTTGCCTCGCGAGCATTCTTTTATCGGCGTAACTGCAGACAATGTCGTCCTCACCGCTCTTAAAAAGACGGAGGACGGCAACGCCCTGCTACTCCGTCTCTACGAATGGGCAGGCAAGTCGGATGACGTGCAGATCACTCTGCCCGAAGGCGCAAGCGCCGCATCGTTGACGGACCTGATGGAAAAGGCCACCGGCGAGCCCCTCGCCGTGGTTAACCACCAGATCAGAGTCCCGTTGCATCCTTATGAAATTGTTTCCGTGCGCGTGGAATTCACTCCACCGCACTCGCCAGAACCCTAAAATAAATTCCATAAAAACTGGTTGTAAACATCGTGGTGATACTGCACCTCCTGCGTCTTGACGAACGTGCCCAAAAGACGTGGACAGCGGTCCGCTGAAGCCTGCTTCAGATCTGCGTACCTTCCCTTGACATCTTCGCCAAGAATCTCCGAAGTCCACCTAGCCTTGCGGAAACTGTCGATCGCGTCGTAAATATTGTCTGGCAAATATCGTTCCGCCTGCCGCAGGTTCTTGATCTTCGCGATTTCGCCCTCCAACCCCGTCTTAAAAATGGAATACATCACCATATAAGGATTGGCGTCAGGGCTAACAGCTCGCACCTCGACCCGCATGCTCTTCTCATTGCCAATCGGAATGCGAACCATCGCGCCACGATCCACCGCGGAAGCCTTCAGCTGATTCGGCGCCTCAAAGTGCGGATCCAGCCGCCGGTAAGCGTTCACGCTCGCATTGAGCATCAGGCAGACATCGTTGCCGTGCGTCAGAATCCGATCCAGAAACTCCCACCCGAATTTACTGAGGTTTTCTTCTCCTTTAGCATCCCAGAAAAGATTCTTTCCGCCCTTGGTGATCGAAACATTCGTGTGCATGCCGCTGCCATTCACTCCGACCACCGGTTTGGGCAAAAACGATGCGGTCAACCCCAGGTGCGTAGCCACCTGCCGGCAAATCAACTTGTAGAGTTGGATTTGATCGGCCGCGGCCACCACTTCCCCGTAGCTATAATTGATTTCAAACTGCGAAGGCGCAACCTCGGGATGATCCTTCTCGTTCTCAAAACCCATCGCGCGCTGCACCTCGGCGCTGGTATCGATAAACGTGCGCAGCGGATCGCCCGGCAACGAGTGGTAGTATCCGCCCGTGTTCACATATTCGAACCTGCCCGTCTTGTAATAATTCTGCTCCGCATCCTTTCCCTGAAAGATGAAGCCCTCGATCTCATTTGCCGCGTTCAGCGTATAGCTTTTCTTGCTCTGCAATTCGCTGGCAAAACTCTTCAGCACGCCACGAATGTCGGCCGCATACGCCTCTCCACCCTTGTCAATCACATTGCCGAAAACCAGCACTTTGCCGGGACCGAATATGTCGGCCGGCGCCCAATAGAATGCGCTCCAGTCGACGCCAAGCCGCAAATCGCTCTCGCGCTGTGCGGTGAACCCCCGAATCGACGACCCATCAAAGGTCAGGTTGTCGTAGCTCTTCAACAGAAACTTTTTATCGTAGTCGAGCATGTGCAGCCGCCCTTCCAGATCGCTGAAGAGCACCGTGAGCGCCTTGATCCGCTTCTCATCGGTCAGATACTTCAGGCGTTCTTCCTGAATCTTGTGGAGGGCAATGTGATTTTTCCGTTGTTCTTTAGCTCTCAGATTCAGTTGCTCGAGCTCGTCGTAGGGGATCGCTAGAAAATTCCTAAGTTCTGTTGACATGCATCTCCTTGTCGGCGCGGTCGGTCCGCAAATTAGTTTGCGGATGCAGCGCCGGGCAACAGGTTACAGGGCGGCGTGCTAACCCCGCCAGTACCTTCGTATGAATCTCGTCATCAGCGGAAAGACTTATCCGCTGCATCAGAAATACGCATTGGACTTGAGCCTCCGCTGCCGATAAGGTGGGCTTCGAGGGGTTGAACAGTGTACGTGTGCCTCCCGCACGCACTCAGGACGTGACTTCGAGAGGAAGAGAGCAAGCATCCGAATGGCCGAAGACGACGTAAAATTGAAACCGACGGTAGGCTTAACCGGCCTGACCATGAATGCGATGGCGCTGATCGCTCCCGGCGCTTTCCTTTGGCTGACATTCTTCATTCAGGCGACCACGGGTTTAACTTCCCCTTCCATGTGGATCGGCATCGTAGTAGCTCTACTGCTCTGCCTGGCAACCGCAGTATGCTACGCCGAAATGGCCAAGCTCTATCCCGGTACGGGAAGCTCCTACTACTTCGCCGAACAGTCCTTTCTCAATCACGAAAAAGTATGGCGCTTCGCCCGCCTCTCCAAGTTCATCGTGGGCTGGGCGTCTCATCTTTATTATTGGATTTATCCCGGCGTCATGGTCGCCGTCATGGGTATCCTTTGCGGCTACCTCGTCGGCACTCTCTGGCCGAACTTCATGAATGCCTCGAATCCTGGTCCAGCCTTCATGATGGCGGTAGCCATCGTGTTCTCGTTTGCCATCGCCTATATCGCGCATCGCGGGATCAGCGGCTCCACTTCGATCAACATCGCCATCAACGTAATCCAGATCAGCGCCTTGCTGATTTTTTCATTTTTCGCGCTCAGCTACCGCATCAGTCACAAGCCCGGCAGTGAGGCCTACCAGTTCGATTCAACCGCGGGCAATGCTTACAACTACGAGTTCGCCACTACGTCGGAGATGGTCAACGGCCAACCGACGGACGCGATCGTGCGCGATGCGAACGGCATTCCGCTGCCTAAACTTGACGCCTCCGGCAAGCCGGTGCCCTATCGCATCAGTTATCCGACCACTGACGACAAGGGAAATTTCCTCAGTCATCCCAATGCCAAGTCGGTCGTCGGAATCCACAGCTTTGGCTGGGCTTTCATTCAAGCAACGGTGGCGATTCTGATCCTGGTCGGATTCGAATCCGTTACCGCCATGGGCGCCGAAGCCAAGAACGCCAGGCGCGACGTGCCCATTGCCGTGATCACCTCGCTGCTCGTGCAAGGGGCCTTCTGTTATCTGATCGAATATTTCGCCGCCAATTATTTTCTGAATAGTGGTTATACGATGCAGAGCGCATCCGGCTCGGCCGCTCCCATCGGCGACATGATGGTCATTGTCGGCAATCATTTTTTCAACGGTCATGGCCGCACCTTCATGCTGGCCGAGGCCTTCACCGTATTCCTCGCCCTGATCGGCACTACGCTCTCGTGCATGAATACAGGAGCGCGCGTCACCTACGCCATGGGCAAAGATCGCGAAGCCCCCGCGCACTTTGGCATGTTGCATTCGAAGAATCTGACTCCGCATCGCGCCATCTGGACGCTTGCCGTTATCTCCGCCATCGTCGGTTGCCTCGCTGTCGTGATGGCATTCGGCGACGCCGGCGCTCCCGCCGACTCGGCGATTCAGGGCCTGCCGCACGGATTCTGGTCAAGCTTTGGCTATACCACTCACGACAAAATGGCCGCGATGCCCAATTCCCTGCTTACCGTCACCCTCGCCTCGAATTTCGGAACATTCCTGCTCTACGCGCTTAGTTGCATCATCTGCATCGTCGCCTATCACGGCCATCCGAAGTTTAAGTTGATTCGTCACCTCGTGATCCCAATTTTCGGATTGCTCGCAAACTTAGCCTGCATGGCCTTCTATCTGATCGGCCCGTTCATGGGCTACGGCACAAAATTGGAACCGTTGCTGGCGCTTGGAATCGCAGCCGTCTGGGGTATCTATGGCGGAATTTATTTCTTCAAAGTAAGCAAGGGTTCCGGCCGCTCCACCCTGGTGCAAGACCGTTTGACAACGACAGCCATGATGTAGCCTCCGCGTGGCCGACGCTAGTGGAGCTCTGGGAGTCCTCGCCAGCTACCCAATAGCTGCGGCCTAAGTCAGGCCGGGCGAGACGCCGTCGCTCCACTCACATCTTTCGATAAGATATTCTCATCCCGAACCTGAATCGCTCAGACCGGCAGTCAGTTGCCGGCGGCCGCAACGTTGCATGTTAGATCTCGAATTCTCCGAACTTTCCGATCCCGGCCGCGTGCGCTCCCGAAATGAGGATTACCTCGGCCACGTCACTCCCGGTTCCCCGGCGCAAGCCCGGTCCCACGGATGGCTCTTTGCCCTCGCCGACGGCGTAGGCGGCCAGCGCCAGGGCGAAGTCGCCTCGCGCGCCGCAGTACAGGAAGCGCTAGCCGGATTCCGCCGCGCCAAAGAAGGCGCCTTGCACAAAGATGTGGTTACGCAAATTGTGCAATCTGCCAATGCGCGTGTGTGCGAGTCCGAAGCCCTTTCCGGCCGCTCCGGTCCGGGTATGGCCTCTACCATCGTCGTTGCGGCATTACGATACGATCGCGCTACCATCGCTCACGTCGGCGATTCCCGTTGCTATCTGATCCGCAGCGGCGATGCCAAGCCTCTCACACGCGATCATACCGTCGCCGCCGATCAGGCGCGTCTTGGCCTGGTTTCCGCCGAGGAGGCCGCTGAATCCTCGCAGCGCCACGTTCTCAGCCGCTCCCTGGGAATGAATCTTTTCGTCAACATCGATGTCGACGAGGTGCAGCTATTGTCGGGCGACATCCTGCTGCTTTGCTCCGACGGATTGCACGGCGCAGTCACTGCCGCGGATTTGGCCGGCGCCACGCACCGCCATCGCGATCTGGCCTCTGCCGCGCGGGAACTGGTAGACCTTGCCAACGAGCAGGACGGCAGCGATAACATCAGCGTGCAACTGGTTCGCGTCCGCACCGTAGAACGCATGGGGATGTACCGCGGCCGTCCTTATAAGTTACGCTAGCCCCTAAAGGGGCGATTGATTTTGAAACGGTTGCGGCATCGCTGAATGGATGCCCTGATACGAAACTGAGTTTTTTCAGTACTCTGTAAAACCGGGTTTTTCTGCACTCTGAACAGATCAACTAATGATGAGCATCCACGCAGGCGATCAGCTCGATCACTACCGCATCGAAGCCCTGGTTGCCCGCAGCGGCATGGCCTCTATTTTTCGCGCCACCGATCTCAACAACGGACGGCCTGTCGCCATCAAGATTCCGCATCCCGAAGTGGAGAGCGACCCTGCTCTATTCGACCGCTTTCGCCGCGAAGAAGAAATCGGCAAGCTCATGGATCATCCCGGCGTGATGAAAGTTTTCTCCGACGACGACCGCAGCCAGGTTTACATGGTCATGGAGTGGGTCGATGGGCGGCTGCTGCGCAAGATTCTCGGCGAACAACCGAAATTGCCCACGGAGCGCGCCATCCGCATCGCTCTCAATATTCTCAACGCGCTCGACTACATTCATTCGCGCGGCGTGGTGCATCGCGATCTGAAACCCGAAAACGTAATGGTTGACGAGCAGGACAACATCAAGCTCATCGATTTCGGCATCGCCGGCAACGCCGGCTCGCGGCGGCTGACCTTTGCCAAGTTCTCTCCGACCATGGGCACTCCGGATTACGTTTCTCCTGAGCAGGTCAAAGGCAAGCGTGGCGATCAGCGCAGCGACCTCTATGCGCTCGGAGTGATGTTCTACGAAATGCTTACCGGCAAGGTGCCGTTTACCGGAAGCAATCCATTTCTGATCATGAACGACCGGCTGCTGAATAATCCCGTTCCGCCGCGCGAAGTCGATCCCTCGATCACCCCGCAATTGCAGGAGATCATCTATCGCGCTCTCGAACGCGATCCCAAAAATCGCTATGCCAGCGCCCGCGATTTTGCCCGCGATCTGGA
Source organism: uncultured Acidobacteriaceae bacterium (assembly GCA_963810955.1). Classification (GTDB taxonomy): domain Bacteria; phylum Acidobacteriota; class Terriglobia; order Terriglobales; family Acidobacteriaceae; genus Acidiflorens. The sequence goes on from CAWEPW010000011.1 coordinate 120,893, forward strand.
ACATCCCGAGCAAGTCGGAATCACCGACCGCCCCGAATTCCGCGACTGGAAAGACCGCCGCACGCCCTGGGGCAAGCGGGTTCTCTTCTACATCCTGATCGCGCTGATCCCGATTATTATTTTCGGCCTCTTGCTCTACGTGGCCCGCCACAGCTAGGAGTAACAGAGCACTGGGCTCCCCGCCCGGCTTACTCTTGTCTGGTATGCTCCGGTCTGTACCGCCCCCTACCCCTCCCCCCCACTTTTCGTCAAGTTATTAAATTCAAAGGACTTGCTTGTAAAATGTTCGATCATAAGGGGTTACTGAAACAATCGAATTTTCGCTCGTTTGGAATCATAGAGTTAGAGGCGTGGCTTTTTTGCAACACTCGCAAAATATTGGCTCTAAAATACTTACCTGTAAATGCCTGATTAATAATGACTTCATCAAGCAGTTCGGGTTGCCGAGAGGACCATGTTTCGGATACAGGTCTCTGGTTCGTTTCTGAAGAAAAATGGGTGTGCAGTTCTTCTGCACCTTCTCGGTTCTCAACCTTTTTCTATCTCTTCAATTGTATCAATTGCTGTCAAGCTATCCGGAGAGTCGTGGGGCAGTTTAGAGAAACCTTTGACCACGAAGGCCACGAAGGTTCACTAAGGAAAACCTCAGGCTGGATGGCTTCTTGAAACCGCGCACGGCGAATGAATGATACGGGAACGCTACGCAAACAATTCCAACCGCGACAATTTGTCTTGTGGCGCTGAGGCACGGGACAACTTGTCCCAATGGCACGCTAGGTTGTTTTCGTTCGTGTCTGGAATTAGCCACTTAGAAAATCTTCTCCTGGACCCACGATTGCTCTAGAAAGAATGGTATCGCTGAAACTTATTTTGGAGCCCCCGATGACGCAGAACCTAGTACTGGCGACAGAAGCCCCGGCGCCGGAAACCTGCCGCTGGCAGGACAAAACGGCAAAGTTGTCGCTCAAATTCTACGATAACGTCCTGCGGGAAGTCGCATTGAGCGGAGGCGTGGCTACGATCGGCCGCCAGCCGGATAACGTTCTCCAGATCGATAATCCCATTGTCTCCGGCTACCATGCCCGGATCTTCTGGGAGAACAGTCACTATGTTCTTGAAGACAATGAAAGCTTCAACGGCACCTACCTCAACAATCGCAGTGTATCGAGGGCCGTGCTTAGCGATGGCGACATCATCGTAATCGGCAAACACCGAATCGAATTTCACAGTGAGGTGGGAAAACGCGATGTGTCGTCCTCGTCCGCGACCCAGGATCGCAGCAGCGGCTGGCAGGCTCAAGTAGAAAAAGCCGCGCCCCCGCAACTAGACGCGACCATGGTGCTGGATACTGTCAAGCTCAAAGAGATGATGGCCAAAATGGCCTCGGCCGCTGCGGCTGCCAAGCCGTCGGGAATCGCACTGGTGCCGGCCTGCGAACCGAGGGCGGTGAGACGGCGACAAATAGGCGTACTTACCATCGTCGGCGGCCGAACCGACCGGCAGCAGTACCTTCTTTCGAGCAAGCTCAGCGTGATCGGCAAATCGACGATGGCCAGCATTCGGCTGAAGCGATGGTTTGCTCCGCGGGTTGCCGCCTCGATTCACCAGCGGGAAGACGGATATTTCCTGGTGCGAGCCACAAAGAACATCCTTATTAAAGTCAACAATAGCGAAGTAACCCACAGCCAACAGGAGCTCAAAAGCGGCGATCAATTTGAAGTTGCCGGAATTGTCGCCAAGTTTGGCTATGAGAACGGGTAAATCTTGACTGTCTCGCGTAAATGAATACACCCGCGACGGTAACCTCTCAACGCTGCAACGGATCGTCGCCGTGAATATCAAACTCGGGGTAAGCGCCGACCCCTAACTCAAACAGATCCATTCCCTGCAACTCGCCTTCGCGCGGAACCCGCTGCCGGTAGACCCGGTTGAGTAGCCAGTTCAAACCGTAGGTCACAGTCGGAACTCTAGCGTGGTTTTTGGCATGAACTGGTGGGACAATTAGGCGATGGAGCATTACGACGCCGAACGACATCCCGGTCCATGGCGAGTGATGCACATGGACTCAGAGTTTGCCGGACTACTCGTCGCGGTGGGCTTTCTGGTAATGGGCTTCGTTAGTATGCCCATCGCCACGGGCTTCGTGCTCGGAGCCATCGCGCTGGGCGTCGTTGTCGCGTTGTTGCTCCGCTTCACTCCCAAGAAGTTCAGCCGGCTAGCAGTAGGGACAGTTATCGTCCTCGCCGCCCTCATGCTCTGGTGGGCAGGACATAAACCTCGACGGCCGAGCACGGTCTCGTCCAATGCACTTTATGTCTTACCAAACAATGTTCCGTTTACTTTGCACAAAACAGGTTATTGGTTGGATTGTTGGTTCGACCGGCACGAGAATGTTGATCGATGCAAACTCACGGATGAAAAGGGCAACGGAACATTTGAGGATGCGTTCCTCCCATGCGCAGGCCAAAGCCCACTTCCTGAAAGCGAATTGGTCTTTAAGCGATCGACCGGGAACACATGGACGCGGTCACCCGACAAACGGATTAACGCCCCAATCGTTTACCTGGAGAATGGCCAACTCTTGCTCCCGCAGAGTTTCTACGCACAAGCCAAGCGCGAAGTTTATTGTTCTCCTCTTTGAAAGCTTGCACGGACGTAATTAGCGATGGCACGCAGAACGGGGCCCCGGCGTGCCGCGCAGCTGGATACATGTAGTTGAATCCACCCGCGATCAAAAATCTCAACGCTGCAACGGATCGTCGCCGTGAATATCAAACTCGGGATAAGCGCCGGCCCCCAACTCGAAAAGATCCATTCCCTGTAACTCGCCCTCGCGCGTAACCCGCTGCCGGTAGACCCGGTTGAGTAGCCAATTCAATCCGTAGGTAAGCGGTAACACGAAGCCGAGCAGGGTCGCGATGCCCACCAACTGCGCCAGCCATTGTCCGGATGCAACAGGCCCGGTCGCAGCAAGTCAGGTCGGGTGCGACAGGACCCGCCACACGAACGTCGCCGAGCAGTGCTACGGCCACCACGCCCCAAAGGCCGGCAACCGCGTGTACGGAAACTGCTCCGCCTGGATCGTCAATCGCAAGCTGGAACTCCAGAAAATCGGCGACCCAAACCACTAATATGCCCGCCACTCCGCCGACAATCATGGCCGCAGCCGGCTTCAACAATGCTGCGGGGGCGCTGCTGGCGACCAGGCCGGCGATCCATCCATTGGCGCTCAGAGACGCGTCGGGACGCCCAAACCGGAATCGAGTCACCACAGCCGCCGCTAATCCAGACGACACCGCGCACAGCGTAGTGTTAACCGCAATCAGCACGACGCGCCCCGGTTCGACGCCCAGAAAGAGCAGCGCTCCGGCGGAATTCAGCGCCATCCATCCGATCCACGCCAGCATGCATCCCAGGAGCGCGAGCACGACGTTGTGTCCGGGAAGCGCGGCCGGCATGCCCTCGGCTGAAAATTTTCCGCGCCGCGGGCCCACAATCCAGGTGATCGACAAGGCCGTGACTCCGCCCACAACCTGAATTGTGCTGGAGCCTCCGCCATCGACGAAGCCTCGCCCCAATCCGCAATTGACGCCGAGTTGAGCCAGCCATCCTCCACCCCAGACCCAATGCGCAAACAACGGATAAGTCCAGCCGGCAAGCAGCGCCGTCGAAGCGCAGATCGCGCCGAGGCGCCAGCGGTCGGCGCCTGAACTCAGCGGAATCATCCCGGCCAGTCCGACGCTGAAGATCTGCAGCAGTACCACCAGGGCGGCCGGAGAAAAATCAAGACGCAAGCCGCGGAGAAAGAATGGTTCCGCCGCAATCCATCCCCAAGTTTTTCCTGCGCTCACGAGCGCGTGATCGGGGCGGCCCGCGACGCCTTGCCAGGCGAAGCCTACGACCACATAGACCAGCGCGGCCACAGATACCACGCAAAGCGCGCCCATCATGGCATGCGCGGCGCTGCGCGATCTGCCCAGGCCTGAATTGATCAGCGCCAGTCCCGCGCCGGCGAATGGAACCAGAAGGATGAGAAGCAAACAGAAGAGCGCGGATAACTCGGAGAAAGGCGGCAGCGAAGGAGCCACGAAGGGCGTCACTCCCCTTCCGCCGGCAGAACCAGATGAGAACGGACCGCGAGCCCAAGCCCAAACAGCTCAGTCGCCAGGCCCGCGAGCACGAATCCGACACGCGCGCCGGCCAATGGCAGCAGTGCCACCGCAGCGACCACGATCGCCCATCCTGCGATCAGCAAGAGGAAACCTGCGAGCTTCATAATCGTCTGTTTGCTAACGTCTGTCTGCGAAACTTCTGTGCGAACGCCTGTCCGCAAAACGTCTGGTTCGCGAAACGCCGGGCCAGCCGCTCAGGCTAATGCGTCGTTCTTGCAGCGTCCAATCGAATTTTCTAATTGTACCTAGAAATGAAAAAGGAAATGAAAAAGCAAACAAGAAGACACGGGGGAGGAAGGCGTCCCTGTTAGGATGACCGTGCGCGCTGTTAACCTCTGCGACGCGATAACTGACCTATGAGAGACATGTTCAACAACCTCGTTGCGCACCGCAGCGGTGCATTGTTGCTGCTGGCGATCGCAGCTTTGCTCGAAGCTTATGGCGACTCATGCTTTCAGTCGGCGCTGTATCGGGCTTCGGGAGCCGGCCGCGTGCTCGCGTTTGCGGGTGGGGCGGCGTCGCTCGCCGCTTATGGACTGGTCGTCAACGGCCCGCGCTGGGAATTCGGCAAACTGCTGGGCGTCTATGTCGTGCTGTTCTTTCTGCTGGCGCAGATCGTCGCCCGCGTAAAATTCGGCCAGACGCCAACACTACCGATTCTGATTGGCGGAGCGCTCATCTGCATGGGCGGAGCGGTCATCTCGCTTGGCGGATAGAATCAGACGGCGTGCATCGCCTTCGCGCTTGGGCTCTGTTCTGTCGCACCTCTCAGCTTGTCGACAACTGCGTCGACCGACAGGGGCTTGCTGAAATAGTATCCTTGAATTTCGTCACAGTGATGGGCGCGCAGAAATGACATTTGAGCTTCGGTTTCGACACCTTCCGCGATTACTTTGAGATTCAAGGTTTTTGCCATGCTGATGATGGCGGCGGTGATCGCGGCGTCATCCGGACCAATTGCGACATCGCGAATAAACGACCGATCGATTTTGAGCTTCCCGATCGGAAAGTGTTTCAAGTAACTGAAGCTGGAATATCCGGTGCCGAAGTCGTCGATCGCCAGCTTCAACCCCATCGCCTTTAATTCCTGCAGGACGGAAAAGGTTGCGTCGGCATTCGAGAGCAGAAGGCTTTCTGTGAGCTCCAGTTCGAGGTATTCGGAAGAGAGTCCGGTTTCACGCAGCACCTTTCTAATGAGTTCGCGGAAGCCCCCATGGAGAAACTGCGCCGCGGACACGTTGACTGCGACCGGCAATGCCGGGAGCCCGTCGTCCTGCCACTTCTTTGCCTGAGCGCAAGCCGTCCTCAACACCCATTCGCCAATGGGCATGATCAACCTGCTGCTCTCAGCAATGGGTATGAACTCGGCGGGAGACACCAGACCCAATTCTGGGGATTGCCAGCGCACGAGGGCTTCCAAGCCGGTAATCCTGCCCGTGCCGATATCCATCTGCGGTTGATAGACGAGAAAAAGTTCCTTTTTTTCCAGCGCGAGCCGCAGGCTGTTCTCGAGGCTCAATCGAGCCGCAACCTGGACGTTCATCTCTTCGGTAAAGAAGCGGAAGTTGTCTCGTCCATAATCCTTGGCGGAATACATGGCGGCATCGGCATTCTTGATGAGAGTGTCGGCGTCTGCGCCGTGATCTGGAAAGATGCTGATGCCTACGCTGCAACAAACATTCAGCGAGTGACCATGGACGACGAATTCAGCGGTCATCGCGTCCATAAGGCGCTCGGCCGCAATGGCCGCGGCCGGTATGTCCTTGACATCCGTCATGACGATGAGGAACTCGTCCCCGCCTTGACGGGCAACGGTGTCTTGCGCGCGCGCCCATTTCTTGAGGCGGTCGGCGACCGCTTGCAGAAGCAGATCACCGAGTGAGTGCCCGAGCGAATCGTTGACGAATTTGAAACGGTCGAGATCGAGAAAGAGAAGCGCGACTTTGTCTTTTTGCCGCCGCGCACGCGCCATTGCATTGGATAAACGATCCTGCAGCAGAGTGCGGTTTGGCAGGCCCGTGAGCGCGTCATAATAAGCCAGGTATTGAATGCGTTCTTCGGCCATCTTGCGGTCCGAGATGTCCTCGACGATCCCTTCGTGGAACGACAGATCGCCGCTGACGTCGCGCACCGCGCGCAAACTCACCATCAACCACTTTTTCGTGCCGTCTCTGCGGTAGACTTCCACTTCGGCGCCGCGCACCACGCCACTCTTATCCAGTTCGCGCGTCAACTCGCCCATCCGGTTAGGATCGACAAAAAGTTGCCACGCTATATTCGAGACTTCCGCCTGAAGCTGCTCCGGGGAATCGTAGCCATGCATTTGTGCCAGCGCCCGGTTAATGCGTAGAGGACGGCCATCGGGTGTGATCTGGAAGATTCCAACTACGGCATTTTCGAACATCTCCCGGTACTTTTCTTCGGCACGCCGCAGTGCCTGCTGTTCGGTCAACTGGCGACGAACGCCTTGAAGCTGGAAGTGCTGGTAGATGACGTAGAGATCGAAAAGCAACACCAGACCCGCTAACCCGCGAGTCCATTCCTTGAGCTCAAACCAGTAGGCAAAGTCTTGTTGTCGATAAATCCAGGGGAAGGTGAAAGAAACAATTCCCAGCGTCAGGGCCAGGGTTACGGCAACCGCAAACCACCAAAGGCTCCACTCTCGATTTTCGATCCGTCGCAAGTCAAGCCGGAATCGTTTCGGGGCTGATCTCTTCTTTGAACGTCTGCCGATTCATGCGCTCACCCAAGCATTCTAGCTTGCACGTTAACGGCGGGAAGAGTTACGGAGGTAAGGCCGGCGGAAGCAATCCTTAGCTCATCTGTTGTCCTCCGTTGGCCGAAACCTTTTGGGAGCAAACGGGCTTCGAGTGAAACTTCTGCGGCGTTGCTCCTAAATCCAAGATCGACCGCTCGAGGAGGAAACAGCAGGATCGTAACTTACCTTTGGTTACTTACTAACGGACAATGTCCGAAAGGACGGTGTACCCCGGTACTTTGACGTACCCCGGTACAGTTCCTACCATCGAGTTATTCAGACCAGTTGGAATAGCGATCCGCAAACCATCGCGGGAACCCAAGCTGGCCACTTACAGTTATGCGACGCGATTACTTGAGTTGCGTCGTGCCGGTTGCGTTCTGTAGTTGTGCGATGGATTTGTTTCGAAGATCTACTTTTAGGCTAAATGCGAATACTTATGAGAAGGCAGGACACGAATAAACGGTATCGCCGGAGGCCGGCGAGCGGCTTCAGCCTAGTCGAAATGGTTACGGTAATGGCGATCGGCATCGTCGTCACGGTTGTATCGGTCGTCAACCTGATGCCGTTGTTGAACGCCCAGCACGTGGTCAACGGGTACAACCAAACGCTATCGGCCCTGCGGCAGGCGCGCGATAACGCGGTATCGCAGTCGACGTCCTACTCGGTAACTTTCTCCAACAGCGTCACCCCCAACACGATCGTTGTGGCTCCTACGCTGACCGGCACGAGTACATTTGCCGGCGACCAGCGCTCTGTGACCTATAGCTTACCGACCGATGTCACGTTTCAGACCAATTCAGCGATCACCAGCACAACCGCACCTGACACGAGCGCGGGGGCGAGCTTCGGCACGGGCCTGAACGCGATCGACTTCGGTTATACGGCAAGCGGAAACGCTGGTGGAGCTACGGCTAACACGATTTATTTCTGCCCTGATGGTTCGGCGCAGACCTCGTCTACTTGTGCCGGTGGAAATTACTGGGACGACGGCGTTGTGTACCTAGGGCGCAAGGTGGGCACGGATCTGCTGAGCACGCGGGCGATCACGCTGTGGGGAGGAACCGGCCGCCTTCATGGATGGCGGCTCTACAGCAAGTCCGGAGGGGGCTATCAATGGGTTCGTCAATGAACGGATCACTAATGAGTCGAGTCTCACCAATGATCGGTGCAGCAAGGATCAGCCCCTCGAAGTTCGACTTATCGCGAGTTAGCCGCAGCCGGTATTCGCGAGGTCTGAAACCATCGGAAGAGGGCTTTTCTCTCGTCGAAGTCATAATCTCGATGGCTATTCTCACGGTAGGAATGGTTAGTCTACTGGGCGTATTCGGGCTGGCCATGGCCACAACGCAGGCGTCGCAGCAAAACCTGATCGCCAAGCAACTGGCGAATGAGGCACTCGAGAGCATCATCACGGCACGCAACACATCGCAGATCACCTGGAGCCAAATCCAGAATGCGACTGCCTGCAGCGGCGGCACCAATCCAGCCAGTGGTGGCATCTTCATGACGGGCCAGACTCAGATCTACAACTCGGGAGCGGATGGCATCTTTGGCACGTGCGACGACTCCGGTTCATCGCCACAACTGCAAACGCTGGCAGACCCGGGGGCAGATGGCATCTATAACACGACTGACGATCAAGTTATCCCTTTAACTAACTACCAGCGCACGATTCTGATTTCACCGCTGCTGGATTCAAACGGCAATACAATACCCACGCTACGAGGCGTGACCATCACCATACAGTATTCGACCCCCCAAAATCCGCGAGCGACTTACATTTTGAGCAGTTACATTTCGGAGTATGAGTAAAGAGGGTTATGAGTAATCGTTCGAAAAAGCGCGCGAGGGGATTCAGCCTGGTAGAAATGGTGGTCGCCACGGCCTTGGGCACGATTGTGCTGGGGGCCGCGGTTTCGATCTACATCCAAGGCGTGAATGCGACCTGGACGGTTACGCAGCGGGCGGAGATGCAGCAGGATTTCCGCGCTGCTTCGAACTTATTGAAGAACGACCTGAGCCTGGCGGGCGCGGGCCTGGGCCAGGGCGCGGCGATTCCTTTGGCGACGTCCGCGACTGTTCCGAGGTATGGCTGCGATCAGACGTCAACTCCCTGCTACATCAACGGCACCTCGGGAGTGAACTACCCTCTGAACGGCGGCACGCCGTTTATTTATGGGCTGATCCCCGGATATTCCAAGGGGCCGACCGTGAACACGATGTCGACCGATACTGTCACGGTGGTCTATACAGACCCCAGTTTCGCTTTGAACTGCTACACGGCCACTCTTACGAGCACGACGACGGTGAGCTTCGCGTTGCCCGGCACACTGACTTGCACCTTGCCGATCGGCGTCGCTACGCCACAAGCCATCAGCGGCGGCGGATTGGGTCTTACGGCGGGCGATTTGATCTACTTCAATTTCGGCACGACGCAAGTGGTCGCCGAAGTCACCAGCATCAGCGGAAGCGTAGTTACGTTTGCCTCGAGCGATGTTCTGAAGATGAACCAGGGAACCACTGCCGCCAACAGCCTCGCCTACACGTTTACGCAGAGCGGCAGCGTCACGGGGACGGGACAGCGCATTCTGGTGATCACTTACTATCTCGACACCAGCGTGAGCCCGTCGCGACTCATGCGCCAGATCAGCGGCCACAATCCGATGCCGGTGGCGGAAAATATCGTTTACCTGAATTTCACTTATGACCTTTTCAATTCCGGCACCTCCACGCCGGCGCTGGCCTGCCCCAGCCCCGGTGTTAGCCCCCCAGCCTGTGCCAGCGGAACCTCAGTGGGACTGCTCCCCAATCAGATCACCAAGATCAACATTGCGCATATGGATATCGACAGCACGGTGAAGAGCGGAATGTTTGGCCAGAACGGGTATCAGCGAATGGATTTGCAGACATCGGTGAGTGCGCGAAATCTGACCTACGTCAATAACTATCCCCAATAGCAGCGAAGAAAGACGACTAAGACAAACAGGAGTAATTACAGACATTCGAAATCTGGGGAATTAGCGTATGAAGACACTGCAAGCAAAATTGAAACACGGAAGGAGACAGCACAGCGGAGGATTCACGCTGATCGCATCGCTGCTGATGCTGCTGCTTCTGTCGGGAATCGCGATCGGGCTGCTGATGATGGCGAACACCGAAAGCAAGGTGGGCGGAACCGACCTGCAGAACAACATCGCTTATCACGCGGCCGAGGGCGGTATTGAGAAAATGTATTCCGACCTGAGCTCGGTGTTCCAGAATTCGCAGGCTCCGAGCACCTCCCAGATCTGCGCCGTGAGCAATACGCCTCCGAGCATAGTGGGAGTTACATGGAGCACATATTCGGTGGCACCGGCGTCGGGTTGCGTGACGAGCCCGCCGACGGCGACCTGGAAAACGCTTACCGGCGGCCCTGAAGCCGGTTTGTGGGCGCAAATCATAGGCGTGAATATGCAGGCGACGGCTGCCATGTCGGGCGGCCAGGAAGTGAACATGACCCGGACGGCGCAGGTGGCGCTGATTCCGGTTTTTCAGTTCGGAGTCTTTTCGGACAGCGATCTCTCATTCTTCAGCGGTCCCAATTTCGACATGGCCGGCCCCATACACACGAACTCAGACTTGTATCCCTTCGTGGGACCGGGGAGCACACTGACCTTTCACAACGAGATCTCGGCCTATGGCAACGTGATTCGCTACCAACTCGCCAATGGATACGACCCGACCTCGCAGTACAACGGCACGGTATATGTTCCGACGACCAACAACGGCTGCAGCGCGGCGGTCGCGCCGAGCACATCTCTGACAAATTGTGTGGCCATGGATGCGCCCCGCGGCTCTTACAACGGGGACGGCAGCGTGATCGGCGCGGGCGGGAATCCGCCGGCGTCAGCCTATGACACCAGCTATTGGCCGAGTTTTTCGGGGTCCGCCGCCAATCACGAAATGATCAACGGCAACTATGGCAGCACGACAAACCTGGGGACAGGCGCGAAGAAACTTTCCATGCCCTTTGTCGGGGGTGGCGCACAGCCGTTCCAGATTATTCGCGTGCCGCCATCCACCGAGTCTTCGACATCATCCCTGGCGCTATCGCGCGAATATAACCTGGCACAGATTCACGTTTTGCTGGCCGACAACCCGGCAGAATTGCCGGGGGGAGCGTCGGACAGCAACAACGTCCGTTTGGCGAATATTTCTACTACGCAGGCCACGCTACAAGGCGGGAGCGCCGCGGCCACTAACCCGTGGGGCATTACGATTGCTTCGCCCAATTACTCGACCACATTCGGCAACCCGACGGCCAGTCACACTTATAACCTGTACTTCGCCGCCGCATCCAACGCGGTTCCGACTCCATCCAGTTGTGTGCCTGGAGCAAATCCGCCGACCTGCACCTCTCCGGACTGGCCTTACGCACCCGCGCAATGGACGGCAAACCCGAGTCCCACGCTTGAGGGTCTGCAGCCGCAGCCTACTTCGCCGTCCTACCTGACGAACGGCACGACGCCAACCATCAATCTCTGTCCGCCGACAAATCTCGCTTCTACTGTATCGCCTCCGCAACCTGCCAACTGCCCCACCACGGGCGCATATCCGTATTTTGCTCCACCCAATGCCAGCGGTTCTACCACCTACAACTCGGCGAGTTCGAAGGCGTGGAGCCTGATCGATGGCTACCTGCGCGTGGAATACAAAGATACGAGCGGCAACTGGCACGGTGTGACCAACGAATGGCTGCAACTGGGATTCGCACGCGGCCTAGCACCACCGACCACCGCCGGGAGCAACCCGATCACCCCGAACGCAATCCTTCTGTTGCAAGAGCCGGCGGATCGCAGCGTTACAACCGCTGCGCTTAACTTCGCGACGGCTGGCAATGCGACTACGCCAACGGGCAGCGGAACCAACTCTAGTGGCAAATGCAAGACCTGGAAGGGGGTACCCTCCGCAAGTTGCCAGCAGACTTGGCCGTCGGTTACGCGGCAAGGGTCCACCATGTGGATTGGGCATTTGGCCTTACTCCTAACACGCCGATCGCAAGCCCCGTGGCCTCGGCGACGCCGCAGAGCCTCACCCAATACAACTGGTATCCCATCAACTTCTACGATGCCCGTGAAGGCGAGGTTCGCGACAACCAGGTCACCAATAACAGCTGTTCAACCAACGGTGTGATGAACGCCGTCGAAATCGACGTGGGCAACCTGAAGAAATGGTTGGCGGGAACCACCGGGACGAGCGGCACCAGCGTGGACTATCTGACGCAGAACGGTTATGTGCTCTATTTCTCCGACCGCCGGGGAATGTTGCTGAATCCGAATGTGGTTTCTCCGAACGTCGCGAATACCAAGACCGGCGACTCGGGCCTGGAAGACGTGATTAACGCCTCCAGTGCCGCGGGCACACCCGACGGGGCTTTGGAAACTCCGGCCAGCAATTCTCCCGAAGATGTGAATGGCAACGGCGCTCTCGACAACTTCGGTGCGGCGAACATGGGACTCGGATTCACGGGCACATGACAGCAACCCACAACCTGAATGCCATGATCGTTGCGGCGAACCCGGACGATCCTTACGGCACCGCGGCCCCCAGCGCCCGCATTACAAGCTGCAGCGCCACCGCGCGCAAGAACTGGGTCAGCGGAGCGCGGCATGTCTTGCGACTAGTGGATGGCACGCTCGGGAATATCCCGCTGAGAACGGACGCTGCGGCAACGCTGGCCGCCCCCGGCGGATTTACCGTGGCCTGCGGAAAATCCGGTGTACATCTGGGGCGACTACAACTCCAGCCCGGCCGACACGATCTGGAATTCCACTTCAACCGACGTATCCGGACATTCGGCGGCCTCTGTGATCGCCGACGCCGTCACCTTCCTCTCGGATGGGTGGAGTGACTACCCAAGCTTCGGCATCGGCGGCGATGGCACGGTCACCCAGCCAAACAACCGTACCGCTAAAACGAGCTATTACCGGCTGGCGATTGCGGGCGGAAAGAATATCAATTTCCCGCAGCCGACATGGGGAGCCGCGCAGGATTTCGGCACCGATGGTGGTGTGCATAACTTTCTTCGCTACCTCGAAAATTGGGGAGGCCTGGCTCTGAATTACAAGGGATCGATTGTGAGCCTGTTTTACTCGACGTACGCCACGGGGGTCTTCAAGTGCTGTACGACCGTATATTCGCCTCCCTCGCGAAACTACAGTTTCGACTCGGACTTTACCTCTCCGGGAGGCCTGCCGCCTGGAACGCCTATGTTCCGCGACGTGGAGAGCCTGAGCTAGGCAGCTGTTTAGTCCACGGCAGATTAACGAATGAGGAACCAGCGCCGATTGAAGAGGTGGAGAACCCTGGTATGGAAAGTGCAAGTCAACCCAACGGGAGGCGCGGCGGGAGACGACGCAGTGCCGGATTCACGCTAATCGCATCGCTGCTGATGCTCCTGCTTCTGTCAGGAATTGCGATCGGGTTGTTGATGATGGCCAATACCGAAAGCAAAGTTGGCGGAACCGATCTGCAGAACAATATCGCCTACCACGCGGCCGAGGGCGGCATCGAGAAAATGTATTCCGATCTGAGCTGCGGTGTTCCAGAATTCGCAGGCCCCGACCACCAGCGAAATCTGCAACGTGAGCAGCACGCCTCCGAGCATGGTGGGAGTCTCATGGAGCACATATTCTGTGGCGCCGGGGTCGGGTTGCGGCGCAAGCGCGCCGGCCACGCCGACGGCGAACTGGAAAACGCTCAGCGGCGGCCCGGAGGCTGGTTTATACGCACAGGTCATTCCCGTGAATATGCAGGCGACTGCAGCGATGTTGGGCGGCCAGGAAGTGAATATGATCCGGACCGCGCAGGTGGCGCTGATTCCAGTCTTCCAATATGGGGTGTTTTGCGAAGGCGATCTGCGCTTTCTTCGACAACCCCAACCTGGATTTTGCCGGACGCGTGCATGCTAACGGCGATCTCTATATCGGCGTCTACACCGGCAACACGCTGACGTTTCACCAGAAACTGGAGGCTTACGGAAACGTCGTCACGGAGGCGATTCCGAACGGATTGACGATTAACGCGGGCGCGGGGGCCGACACGGGTAACGTTTATATTCCGACTGCCAGCGGCGGCTGCAGCAGCACCACTCCGCTGGTAAATTGCGTGCTGAAAACCGCAAACAGCGACCCGGTTAACAGTCCTTATGGAGATGGCAGCGTGCAGGGCGCGGGCGGAAATCCGCCGGCATCGGCCTATAACGGCACGGTTTGGAATACGTTTTCCAATACCACTACAGCCAACATGATCATCAACGGAAATTATGGCAGCACAACCAACCCGGGAACGGGGGCCAAGAAACTGTCGATGCCATTTGTTGGGGGCGGCGTCGAGCCCTACGAGATCATTCGCCAGCCACCGGCGGGCGAGCTAACGACCTCGGCGGTGGGCACATCGCGCGAATACAACATGGCGCAGATTCACGTGCTGCTGGCCGACAATCCGGCAGAGTTGCCAGGCGGAGCTTCGGATTCGAATAATGTCCGGCTGGCGAACATCACTGCGACACAAGCTACTCTACAGGGTGGAAGCGCCGCGGCCAGCAATCCGTGGGGAATTACGATGACTGCCGGAAATTACGTCTCGGGGACCTTCGGAACGCCGACGACTGGGAACACTTACAGTCTGTATTTCGCCGCAGCGTCGAATGCGATCCCGCTTCCGTCCAGTTGCTCCGGCCCTACCTGTTCCCCTGACTGGCCGTACGCTCCAGCGCAATGGACGGCCAATCCGAGTCCCGCACTCGAGGGGCTCCAACCTTCGACGCTGGCTCCGATTTACTTGAACAACGGCACGAGCCCGACGATCTCTCTTTGCCCGCCCTCAACCTATACCGGTAGTTTGCCAGCCGGATGCCCTACAACGGGCGCGTATCCTTACTATTCTCTTCCTAATCCCTACACTCCCGTCGTCGGCAGCGCCTTGACGGCTTATAACTCGGCCAATTCCAATTCCTGGAGTCTGATTGATGGCTACTTGCGCGTGGAATACAAGAATGTGTCGGGCACCTGGGTTGGGGTCACGAATGAATGGCTGGGGCTGGGATTTGCGCGGGGTGTCACCCCGCCTAGCGCAGGTGTTCCCAATCCGATCAATCCAAACGCGATTCTTCTTGCTTCAAGAACCGGCTGATCGCAACGGCAATGGCACGTTAACCTCCACCGCGACTGGACCGGCTTGCACTCACAGCCCCTGCTCAACGTATTCCCCGGGCACGCCGGCGGAAGTTGTAGCGGACGTCGCGGCCTACGCGGCAGGGTTAACAGCGGATTGGGCGTTTGGCCTCACTCCCACCACTACCACCACAACAACACCCCAGAGCATCACGCAATACAACTGGTATCCGATTAACTTCTACGATGCTCGCGAAGGCGAGCCTCGGGACGTAGATCGTGAACAACGATACCTGCACGACAAACGGAGTGATGAACGCCGTCGAAATCGACGTGGGCAACCTGAAGACAATGGCTGGCGGGAACCATCGGAACCAGCGGGTGAAGCGTGGACTATGCCGCGCAGAACGGATACGTGCTGTATTTCTCAGATCGACGGGGAATGCTGCTGAATCCGAACATTACTTCTTCGCACCCGGCAAACAGCAAAAGCGGCGACTCGGGGCTGGAGGATGTAGTGAATGCCAGCAGTGCGGCTGGCACGCCGGACGGCGCGCTGGCAGACTCCGACAGCCAGTTCGCCCGAAGACGTTAATCTGAACGGCGCGCTGGACAACTTCGGCGCGGCGAACCTGGGGCTTGGATTCTGGAACGACTCTACCCACAACCTGAATGCCATGATCGTTGCTGCGAGCCCGGACAATCCCTACGGCACCGTGGCCCCCAGCGCCCGGATTACAAGTTGCGGCACCACCGCCCGCAAGAACTGGGTAAGCGGGGCGCGGCACGTTTTGAAGCTGGTGGATGGTTCGCTCGGCAACGTGCCGTTGAGTCCGGTTTCAACTACCGTGAACGGCGTAACTTACAACGGCGGATTTACAGTCGCATCGGAGAATCCGGTGTACATCCAGGGCGATTACAACAGCAACTCGGCCGATAATTTCTGGCCTAGCGGAGTACAAACGGGTTATCGGACAAAGCCGGGCATTCCGCAGCCGCTGTGATTGCCGACGCGGTTACCATCCTCTCCAATGCATGAGTACCGACCCAAGAACAGCATGATCCGACGCACGCTCACGCAGCCCTCAGGCAACCGGACCGCTACGACCACTTACTACCGGATGGCAGTCGCAGGCGGACGGAATCTCGCCTTTCCCGCATCCCATCGTGGGCGAATTCGACCCTGACTATCCTTTCGCCACCGATGGAGGAGTCGGATAACTTCCTGCGCTTCCTGGAAGACTGGAGCGGAGCCACTCTGAATTACGGAGGCTCGCTGGTCAGCCTGTATAACGCAACCTATACCACGCGGATTATTCAAGTGCTGCACTTACTCGGTGTATCAGCCGCCAACCCGCAACTATATTTTCGACTCGGACTTCACCTTGCCGGAAGGCCTGCCGCCGGGAACGCCGCTGTTCCGCGACGTGGAGAGCCTGAGCTACCGGCAGCTGTTTAATCCACGGACTGATTAAGCAGACGCTTAATCCGCAATCTCAGCCCCGATCTGCAAGGATCGGGGTTTGTGACTATTGGGCCATTGATGAACGCAGGGTATGCCGCTATTCTCCAAGAGTCAGCAGACGGCCTTTGGGAAACAGCAAGGCATGGCTGACGAGCGCGGGTGAAGCAGGCGATGGACCCGACCAGGGTCACAGCGACGGTGCCGACTCCGTTCCGCCCGCTCCAAATCTAGCGGCACATACTTTGCTGCCGTTCGTCAACCGATCGGGCGCGATCATCCAATCCAATCTAGGCCAGGGGTCAATCGCGAATCTTCGTTGCATCGACTGGCAGCGGCGTGGTCGTCATGGGAGATAACTGCCAGACGACGACCAATAGGTTAATCTGTGAAAGCAGTCTGTGCCAGACCTCTCTCCGGGACAGAACTATCAATGAGAAGGAAAGTAATCCGAATCCTGTTGGCCGCATGTGTTGTGCTTTGCGTCGGCCTTGCGGGCTGCCATAAAAAAACCGCACAGCGTCACGCTTACGTGGAAAGAGCCTCGGGTCTCGCCCGGAGTCTCGATCGTCTGCTATAACATTTATCGAAGCCCTGCGTCCGGCGGCCCATTCTTAAGAATCGCCTACCGAGTTCCAGAACCACATTATGAGGATCAACAGGTGGCCAGTGGCCGTACTTACTTTTATGTTGTGACAGCTGTGGATCAGGGCGGCCACGAGAGCGGGTTCTCCACCGAAACCCAAGCTGTAATTCCCTGACGTGATAAGTCAAACCGGGAAATGTTACGGGTTGGCGCTTCGTGTGCGGTCCGCGATTCCTACGGATTTGGAATCACAGCCTGGGTTTGCTTCGAGTATGCACTTTCGTTGGAACTGCTGTCCACACTGGTCACTACGTAATAATAGGTCTGGCCGGAGGCGACCGTGGCGTCGGTATACGAGGTCGTTCCGTCGAGGGAAGAGTTGACTATGGTGTACGGACCGCCAGAGACGGTGCCGCGGTAGATGTTGTATCCGACTGCGTCGGCCGAGGGATTCCAACCTAGACCCACGGTGTGCTGTACCGCGGCCATTCCCGTGCCGGTCATCGATTGTCCGGAGGGCGAATTCGATGCGTTGCTGGAGAATGACAAAGAAGCCGACGTGCTCCCGCTGGACTGCGGCGTGAAGGTGACGGTAAAAGATGCGGACTGCCCGGCAGAAATATTTGCCGGCAGCGAAATTCCGGAGACGGCGAACTCGTTATTGTTAAGACTTGCCGATGTAACCGTGATTGCGGTGCCAGTCGCCGTTAAGCTGCCATTCAGCGACGAACTTGATCCCACGGCCACTTTGCCAAAGCTAAGACTGGCAGGAGATACCGCCAACTGGCCCGCAGCTGTTCCGGTTCCGGAGAGCGCGATTGTTGAGTGGCGAGTTCGAGGCGTTCGAAACCACAGACAGGCTGCCGCTCGCACCACTGGCACCGGCCGGCGTGAAGGTCACAGTAAACGTCACGCTTCCATTTGCCTTTAACGTGAGGGGCAAGGTCAATCCACTGACCGCGAAGGCCGCTCCGGTCAAGTTCGCCTGCGAGATGGTGACTCCCGATCCGCCGGTGTTGGTCAGCGTCTCGGACAAGCTCGAGTTGTTGCCGACCTGAACATTGGGGAATGCCAGGCTGGCCGGACTGGGAGACAGGGTTCCTTGGGCGCCAGCTACGCCGGTGCCCGAGAGATTGAGCACCGCTGTGCCGCTGACCCCGTCGGAAGTGGTGGCGAAGGTCACGCCTCCGCTGAAAGAGCCGGTGGCCGTGGGTGCAAAGGTGATGGCTACCGAAGTTGTGTCTCCGGAATGCAAGGTTAGCGGCAGCGAGAGATTGCCCATGGCAAAGTTTGCGCCGCTCAGCGTCGCCTGGTTAACGCTGAGATCGCTTCCGCCGCTATTCGAAAGAGTCACAGTGGTGTTCTGACTCGACCCAACGCCCACGCTGCCAAAAGCAACCGGCGACGGATTCAGGGAGAGCGTACTCGCCACCACTGCATCGGCGGAGGCCAAGAGTGAAGCCAGGGTCTGCGAATTCTGGTCTACAAAGGAGATCGTTACGGACGGATCGCCAGCAGCGGAAGCCTGAAACTTGACAGTAAAGGATGCAGCTTGTCCCGAGGCCAGCACCAGCGGTAGGGTGACTCCGGTAACCTGGAAACCGGAACCCACTCCGGTGATCGAGCTGACAGTGACAGAAGAAGAAGTATTGTTGGAAATCGAATCGGCCATCGTCGCGCTACTGCCGATGGCCACGCTTCCGAAGCTCAGGCTGCCTTTGGCGAGGCTGACCGCGGCTGCGGGCGTGGAAGAAGTCGCACTTCCGCCTAAGCCTCCGCACCCAGCGAGGAGTAATAGTCCAAGGGTAACTGAAAGAGTAGCCGCCGACCGACAATAGAGTCGATAGCCGTTCACCGTCACGTCTGTTTGCCGTTTGTGACATGCTAATAGATGAAGGACGGGCTGGTGGCCGCCCGATGCCCCTACATTGGACCCCCGCACAAAGCAGTGTCTCCCGGCGGCAGCCGAGCCGATAGATTGCGAAAGGACGCGGCCGAATCACACGGGCCGGTTGAACTGTGGTGCGAAGGTAACATGTGAGAGTAATACGAGATCGCGATTGGCCCTGTGGAATATCTGTGGAAAGCGCAATTAAGGACCATGACCTCATGATCAGCGGAAATGGGGCAGAGAGGATCTTAAGCACTCCGCTGTATTCCCGTTATCGGGGACTACTTTTAATTGCTGCCCCGTAGAAAATTGGGAATCATCCCGCCAGAGAGTTGAAGAGTATCAGGGCGTAGGTCTGCCGATTCGGAAGGACGCGCTATCGAGCGCTGACATGCATGCTGCGTTTTCCGTCAGTCCCGATCTCGTGCCGCTGGCGGATCCAGGCTGTAGCTCTGCTTTCGGCCTCGGCGAGTTGTTGAGGAGATAATGTTTGGCGGATGGTTTCTTTACCCGTCCCGATTTGTTCAACCAACGGAACGGCCGCTTTTTCTGCCAGCAGATACCACATGTAAGCTGAAACCAACGCCGATTGGCCAGGGAGTTCTCCGTCGGCAACGGTCTGGGTGTCCTTATCTTTATCGTAATATCGTTACCTTTATCCTTATTCTTGATCTGCGAGAAATGTTCAGCCATGCGGAGTTGCGCCGCAGGGTCGCCCGCCTCGGCGGCTTCAATGATGGCAGCGACCGGATTCTCTCCGTTGGCGGCGGGCCGCGCGTTTGTCGAGTGGGCCATGGTCAAGTAAAGCAACTCGGTGCGGCTCGAAACGCCCAACTTATCAAAAACGCTGAAAAGATAATTCTTGACCGTATGCGGGCTGAGATCCAGAGCCCGTGCAATTTCTCGATTGGACATGCCCCCTGCCACATGTTGGATAACCTGACGCTCGCGCGCCGAGAGGAGTTCGATTCCCTTGTGATTGGTCGAGCGGACCAGCGGCGTGTTGGCGAGAGCTTCAAGAGCGTGGTCGAGATCGACACTGCGCGCCCATATCTGGCCTTCGTGAACGTTGCGAATGCATTTGCTGAGGCTCTCGATCCTTTCGTACTTGGAAAAAATTCCCTTGGCGCCGGCGCGAAAGCACTCCAAAACTTCCTCGGGTTTGGACGAATCGAGCAGAATGACACCCTTGATCTGGGGCCGGAGCGTGCGCATCTCTCGCAGCACCTGGGCCCCATACCCTGGCCGGTCGTCCAGATTGTGACTGAGAACCACGACATCGATCGGCACGCGGGTGACGGCCGCTAACAGTTCTTCGGAGTTCGATGTGGCAGCGACAACCTGCAGGCCGCGATCACTGCGAAGAGCATCGGCTAAGAGTTGCGTGTGGATGCTAGTGGTATCGGCAACCACAATACTGACAAAGTCCGAGCCCGCTTTCTCGTGGGATGGCATTTCGCTTCCTCAACTGAGTTAGAACCTTGTAGTACGAATCGGAGTGGCACGCAAAACACTCCATATGCAAGAAAATCGCACGAATACGTACTATAACCGCGGGGGAGAGGAAAAATAGGCGGGAGAAACCGGCCAGAGTTCCTTGGTCCCCCAAAATGTACCATCAAACTGAGACACAGGCAAGCTAACGAATTGCAACCTATGCATAGGAGTGATGCAGCGTAGTCGAAACTCTTCTGCGATCCGGCTGTTCGCAAAGCAATGCATAGCGGTCGGCTCATCTCGGCTCAGTTGTGGGAATCGAGTCTATAACATAATTTACCTGTTATCAATAAGATAGTATGCCATTTCCACCTTGGAAGTGGTGTTCGCGCATGGAAATCCCGGCGACCGAAAGTACATGTACCACTGCCGTGCTAAAGAATAACGTCTCTAAGATGTACGGGCTCTCTGTGAGACATTCGACCCTCGCACACACAGGGTAGTATGCCCTAGGAAGTTCTACCACTTGCACGCTCTTGCAAGGGGCGTTAGAGTTTTTCACGCCAGTAAACTTCCCCTGCTGCGTTATTGCTGTCATTACTCCCCCAAAGGCTAGACGTGTCTCCCGTGCGATCCAGGCGCCCTAGCGCTATGGGACCCAGAGGGCGAAGCTGTGAACAGGCTAAGCTAATATGAGCAGTGCCACTCAGATCTGCGAAATGCGCGAAGGGCTCAGTCAGCATTAGTGCCGAGCCGAAGCTACGCTGGTACGCGCTGCACACTAGAGCGCGCCACGAACGGGTAATCGAGAAGCGGTTGCGCGATCAAGGCATGGGGACGTTCGTGCCGACCACAATGGAAGTGCATCGCTGGAGCGATCGCCAGAAGAAAGTCGAAGTGCCATTGTTCAGCTGTTACGTTTTTATCCGCTGCGCTCTGAGTGCGGAGGACCGCACGCGTGTGTATCAACTGGAAAACGTCCATGGTTTTGTGGGCGCTCGCGGGGCAAGCCTGCCGATTCCCGATGAAGAGATCGAAGGCATTCAGAAAATTCTCGCGCAATCGGCGCCCTGGCGCTCCTACCCCTTTCTCAAGGCAGGACAGCGAGTACGGATACGCGGGGGAGCGATGGACGGAGTCGAAGGCATTTTCTTGTCCGAAAACGGCGACCACAGCCTGGTGGTTTCCGTCCAAGCCATTCAGCGGTCGATGGCCGTGCGCATCGACGGCTACCACGTCGAGCCGGTCTGAACGAGCCGATTGAAGGTCGGCTGAAAAGTGAGCTCAGATAAAGATCATCCGACGATGATTGCACTTAACCGATCAATCGATTCCCTCGTAAGCTAAAAGAGATTTCTTCATCTTCCGGCAGCCCCCGTTCTACATGTATCAGCGAGAAATCGAGCGCCTCGGCGACGAGTTGTAATTCATTGCAGCCACCCCTTCCGCGCGGAGGCTGCGATCTGTAGAAATTGGTAGACATTACTTGGTGGACACTATTTGGTGGACACTATTATGAGAGACAAGACCAGTGAGGATGACAAAACGCTTTGCGCTCTGGGTTGCGGTCACTGTGGTTGTCGTCGCAATCGGCGCGACACTGGCGGCGACTTTTTATTGGAACTCGCTTAGGGCAACGACTTCGCTGCCGAGCGAGCACATCGCGCAAAAGATCTGGTGGCGCACGCAGCTATATGCTCGCAAAGCAACAGGCGGTGTCCCTGACTTCACCTGGAGCGAGCTTTGGCAAATGACGCACCATCCGGGTGGTTTCGGTTTAGAAGGTATCGTGCACGGAGTAAGCGCGGATGGCACCGTGGTGAATGAGTACAATACCGACGACGATCATCAGGTTGGAGCGCGTATCTTTAACCAGCGGTGCGCGATGTGTCATGGCGTCGATGGAACCGGGTTGAGTGGTCCTCCCTTGAATCACGCGGGACTCAAACGTGGTGACAGTAGCCTATCGATTTACAAAGTATTGAGAGACGGTATTCCTGGCACGGCCATGCTCCCTCCCCCGCTTTCTTTTTCAGAGCGCTGGCAAGTCATCGGGTATCTGAGAACCCTGATGAGTCATGGTGTCGGGGTGGGCGCCGGTGGGAAGAACCGACTGGAGATCAATGTGAGCAGCGAACAGCTGCGCTCCGCCGGAAGCAGTCCCGAAGAATGGTTGACTTACTCTGGCTCGTTCGACGGGCGACGCTACACGCCACTAACCGAAATTACTCCTGCAAATGTCTCGCAACTTCGAATCCGGTGGGTTCGACAGCTTGATACGAGCGATTCCATGATCGAAGCCACTCCACTTGTGGTTGACGGAGTAATATTCACTACGGAGCCCCCCGCCAATGTTGTCGCCATCGACGCCGAATCCGGTCGGTTGATTTGGAGGTATCGCAGAAGTATTCCCGCCGAACTCCCAGCTTTTGGTTTTCGAGTCAACCGAGGTCTCGCTGTTCTCGGTCAAGCATTGTTCATGGGAAGTCTGGATGGGTATTTAGTTGCCATCAACGCAAACACGGGAAAGATGATCTGGCAAACCCGGGTAGTAGACACTTCCGACGGAGCCTCGTTAACCGGAGCGCCGCTGATTGTGAATCAATCGGTTGTCATAGGAATGACCGGGGGCGACAATGGGGTGCGCGGGTTCCTCGCCGCTTACGATGCGGCCACCGGCCAGCAACAATGGAAGTTCGACACCGTCCCTGGTCCGGGCCAACCCGGTTATGAGACTTGGAAAAGCGGCGCATGGCAAACCGGCGGAGGTGCAACATGGATCACGGGGAGCTATGACCCGGTGCTTGATCTTCTTTACTGGGGTGTTGGCAATCCGGCGCCAGCCTTTTCAGGAGACGCTCGTCCGGGCGACAACCTGTTCACAGATAGTGTGATCGCCTTGCACGCGAGCACGGGAAAACTGGCGTGGTACTTCCAATTCACTCCCCACGACGAACATGATTGGGACTCCAATCAGACTCCAATACTAACGGACGTTTCGATCGACGGCCTAAGACATAAGGTAATCTGCTGGGCCAATAGAAATGGCTTTTATTATGTGTTGGACAGAGTCACGGGAAAGTTCCTGGTAGGCGTGCCCTTCGTCGAACAGACCTGGGCGAAGGGTCTCGACTCAAACGGACGACCGATCTTGTCAGATGCCAACGAAGTTTCGAATATCGGGCAACTTACGAAACCAGCTGAGAACGGCGGCACGACGTGGCAAAATCCGGCGTTTGACCAGCGTAGACAGTCGGTATTCGTGCCTGCAACTGAAGCGGCTGCCGTTTTTGTGAAATCTCTCCGACCTGTGAGTCCAAAAAACCGGCTCCCGGGACCGTGGTATGGCAGTGGGGTATCCCACTCAGAACCACTGACTCTTGTCGTTCGCGCGCTCGACGTTGCGACCGGGACAAGAAAATGGGAACACTTCGCGCCAAAATTGGAAACTGGCTATTACAGTGGCCTGCTTGCGACAGGCGGCGGCCTGGTTATTGGGACCGAGGGAGGAACCGCGTTTGCGTTGGATTCGGCAACCGGACGTGAACTATGGCGCCTTGATCTCGGAGGGAGTTCTTGTGCGGCTCCAATTTCCTTCTTGCTGGACGGACGACAAGTCATCTTACTGTCGGTCGGTCGCGCGCTGTTCCTCTTAGGTTTGTAGTCCTCAATCATAGATTGTAGTCAACCATTTCGATTCGATGAAGGCGCGGAACTTTCGAACGAAGAAACTATCGCGGTCGTGAAATCAATTCCTTCGTGAGCTATCGAGATTCCTTTTCAGTTTCCCAGGCAGTCACTCTCTTACATGTATCAGCCAGAAATCGAGCGCATCGGCGACGAGTTGTATTTCATCGCGGCCAGTCCATCCACGCGGCGACTGCGCGCACAGGCGCAGTTTCTCTCGCAGACGGATGTGCCGGTGATGATTACCGGAGAGCCAGGCAGCGGGAAGACGACCACCGCCCAGCTGATCCATTCCATGTCGATTCGTTCCAGCTTTCAGTTCATGCGCGTGCAGTGCGCGGTGCTCACCTCCGACCTGCTCGAGAACGAACTGTTCGGGTACGAACACGCTTCCGCCAGCGGGCGTCCGGCATCGACGTTAGGGAAGCTCGAGCAATGTGCCAAGGGGACCATCCTGCTGGACGAATTCGACGGCATGCCCGAGACGGTGCAGAGACATCTCTTGAGATTGCTGGAGACCGGGGAATTTGTCCGGCGCGGCGGCCAAAATCCGATTCGGGCCAATGTCCGCATCCTGGCGGCGATAAGCGGCGATCTCGAACTGGCAGAGGCACGGAATAGAATTAAAGAAGAGCTGTTTTACCGGTTGAGTGTTTTCGAGTTGCACATACCGCCCCTCAGGGAGCGGCAGGAAGAGATCCCGCTGCTGCTCGGGCACCTGATGAACCGGCTCAGCCGGCGCTATGGGGTTCCGGCTCCGAACTTTTCCAGCGTATTGCTCGATGCATGCCAGCGGTATGCGTGGCCAGGCAACCTGCGCGAATTGGATAATTTTGCCAAGCGCTTCCTCGCTCACCGCGACGAAGCAACCGCGCTCCGGGAATTGGTATCAGGAACGCGCCGCCCACAAAGGCGGGAACGGCAGTGGAAACGGTAACGGCAAAAATAAAGTCGATATTTTGCACCCGGATTCGATCGAAGAAAAGTCGTCCTTGAAATTGCTGGTAAGAAACGCGAAGGGCGAGGCCGAGCGCAGCGCCATCGCCCAGGCGCTTGAACAAACACGCTGGAACCGCAAGGCGGCAGCTCGTTTATTGAATGTCAGTTACCGGGCGCTGCTCTACAAGATCCAGGAATACCGTCTGGCACCCCCGGCCGAGACGGCGCGATTTTTTGACACCGGCGACCTGCGGCAGGCGAAGTAGGTCAGTGGACCGGTTGATGGCTAGGAAGAATAGCTTGAGAGGCATAGCTGATGACCAAGAATAAACGCGCGCGACTGCATCCTGCCGGGCCGTTCCTTGCATTTCTCTTTCTGGTATCGCTTGGAGCACTGGCGCATCCCAATTCCGCGCCGGCGCCGCCCGCCGCCCCAGCCGATAAGCAAGCTGAACAGAAGCAAGCGCAACGCCCACCCGCCGCGCATTCTGATAATTCCTACGTGATTGGGGCGGACGACGTGCTGGCGATCAATGTCTGGAAAGAGCCAGAAGTATCGCGCTCGGTTACGGTGCGGTCTGACGGGAAGATATCTCTGCCGCTGGTCGGCGAACTGATGGCGGGCGGCGAAACGCCGCTGCAACTTGAGCAGGAGATCGCCAAGGGCTTGGCGAATTTTATTTCCGAGCCCGAAGTCACCGTCATTGTCCAGGATAGCAAAAGCCAGCGCATCAATATTCTGGGCATGGTTGTTCGGCCCGGGGCTTACCTGCTGACGGGATCAGGAACAACGGTTCTGGATGCCATCGCCATGGCCGGCGGCTTCAAGGACTTCGCCAAACAGAAGGCGATTTACGTTTTGCGGCAGAATCCCGACGGAACCCAAAAGCGCATTCCGTTTAACTATAAGGAAGTGATCAAGGGCCGCGATCCGGACCAGAATGTCCGACTCCAGCCGCGCGACACCGTGGTGGTTCCGTAGTCATGGTTCGGTAGTAGTGGTTCCACAATGTCGATGACTTTTCGAATTCACTTTCTTGTCGGATTTATGGCTGCCGGATTGGCGGTTCTCGCGGCCGGGCAGGATCAGCCTGTGCAGCAACCTGGACAGAACCAGCCTGCGCGAATCAGCCTGCTCAAAACCAGAGCCCGCAACCAAACTCGCCCGTCGAGAGTTCGGTGGACAACGGCGTCAGAACGGCTCCCGCAACCGCACTCTCGTCGATGGCCGGACTGCAGAACGGCGCCGATGGCGAAGACACAAGCAAAGACCTGCCCCAGATACCGGCGCTGCTCGGAGGAATGGGAATTTCTCCGGAGTTTCTCTCCGAGATGGAAAGATCGAATTACCTGCGCGGCGGCGTAAATGTGGGCGCCACCTACGATGACAATGCCCTGCTTGCTCCAAGTGGCCAGCAACTCAGTAACACCAGCGAAACCATCTTTCCCAATATCAGCATCGAGCAGACGTCGTCGCGTGCGCGCTGGATCCTCGCCTACGCGGGCGGACTGACCGTAAACCAAAAGATCACCAGTCAGGACGAGGGATCGCATAACTTGAATTTCAATTCGCAGTTCCGGCTGAGCCCGCATGTTAACTTGCGGGTGGCAGAGACTTTTGCCTTGACCACGGGATTTTTTGACGCGGGCACGGGCGCCGAAAGCATCGGAGCCGGAGCGCCGAATGCCAGTCTGATCACGCCTTTGGCCACGGAGAGATCGAGCCTGACGACGGTAGAGACGAATTATCATTTCGCCTTGAACGATCTGATCGGGGCCAGCGGGTCATTCTATGATTTGCATTTCGGCAATCTTCCGGCCAGCGGCTCCGCGGGAATCCTGCCACTGCTGACGGATTCCGAAACCGCGACCGGCTCAGCCTTCTGGCTGCACCGCGTCTTTCATGCAGACTGGGGAGGCGTTAGCTACCGTTTCGATCGGCTGACCTTTAGCCCCAATGGCGAAGAAACCCGGGTGCATAGCTTCCTCGCGGTGGACACTCTGGATCTTTCGCACCGTTTCACTCTGACTGGTTTCGTAGGCCCGCAATATACGGAAAACGAGGGTTTGCCAACGAGCTGCTCAACAGTCCACGCTATCGAGTGACTGGTCCGTTGCCGGCGGAGCAGAGGGCGGCTGGCGGGACGAGCGCACCGGCGTATCCGCCGGCTACTCACGCACCATCAGCGACGGCGGCGGCCTGTTGGGGCCGGTGCGTTTGCAGAACGTTTACGGCACGGTGCGCCGCGAATTCATGCCGAGTTGGACGGTGGCGCTTACCGCCAATCATGGAACCAACCAGTCACTGATATTACCCTCACCGACCGGCGCGAGCTCAATCGCGTTAACCTCGGCGGGCATTTCACTGGAGCGCAACATGGCGAAGAGTTTCGGCTTCCGAATGGGTTACGCGCACGACTTTCAACAGGAGTCAGGATTGCCTGCCCCCAATCCGTCTTCTCTCGATGCGCACCGGAACCGATTTTTTGTTACCCTTTCGTACCAGTGGGCCAAGCCTTTAGGGATGTGAGTCTTCGAGCCTAAGATGGAAGAACAACTAGAACAAACAAGCGAACCCATCGACCTTGTTGAGATCAAGGGCATAGTCCGCCGCCGGCGGTGGCAATTCCTGGTGCCCTTTTTTTGCGGGTGGTTGCTGGTTTGGGGAGTGAGCTGGCTGATCCGTCCCACCTATCGGTCGGGCACGCTCATTCTGGTGGAGCAGCCTTCGGTACCCGAGAAATATGTGGTCTCGAATATCGACCCCGACGTCCAACATCAGCTGGACAACATCACCGAGCAGATCATGAGCCGCACCCGTCTGCTTCGCATTATCGACCACCTCGATCTCTATCCGCGCGAAAGGAAGCAGATGGGCGACGACGCTCTGGTGGATAGGATGCGCAAGGACATCGAAATCGAGCTATCCCATAGCGACGACCGCAGGGTCACCGCCTTCAATATCTATTTCTCCAGCCACAACCCAAAGACGGCGCAACAGGCGACGAACGAATTGGCAAATTTATTCATCTCCGAGAGTATTGAAGAACGGGAAAAGAACTCCTCGAACACCACCCAATTTCTCGAAGATCAACTGAGTCAGGCGCGCGCGAAACTGGCGGCGCAGGAAGCGAAGATGCGCGCCTTCAAAGATCAGCATCTCGGCGAGTTGCCCTCGCAGACACAAAGCAATCTGCAGATCCTGTCCGGCCTGCAGACACAGTTGGGGGCGAACGAAGATGCGCTCAACCGGGCCAAACAGCAGAACACCTATCTGGAATCGCTGCTCAACCAATATCGCGCCATGAATGTTGCTCCCAAAGGGGGCGAGGGTATTCAGCCAGGTCTAGCCGACATCGACAAACAGCTCGATCAACTGAAGGCGCAACTCGCCGATCTCACCTCGCACTACACGGATAAGTATCCCGATGTGCGCAAAACTAAAGAGCAGATCGTGCTTCTCGAAAACACGCGTAAGCGTGTCGTTGCGGACATGAACAGTGGAGTCAATAACCCCAGCCCGGAAGCGACCGCCGCAGCCTCGTTGGATCCGAAGAGTGCTCCGCTGCTCGAAATGGAAAGCCAACTGAAGGCCAATCGCCTCGAGATCGCCAACCGGGAGGCGGAAATCAAGGACGGGCAAGCGAAGATCAATCAGTACCAGTCGCGTTTAAACATGGCGCCAGTGATGGAGCAACAGTTCGCCGAGATCACGCGCGACTACGATCAATCGAAAACTGACTACGAAGCTCTGCTCGCCAAGAAAAAC
Organism: uncultured Acidobacteriaceae bacterium; assembly: GCA_963810955.1. Classification (GTDB taxonomy): domain Bacteria; phylum Acidobacteriota; class Terriglobia; order Terriglobales; family Acidobacteriaceae; genus Acidiflorens. The sequence goes on from CAWEPW010000011.1 coordinate 149,750, forward strand.
GAGTCGGAGAGGTCGACCGATCTGGAGAAGACGCAGCAGGGACAGCGTTTCCGCATGCTCGACCCGCCGAATCTTCCGGGAAGGCCTTACAAGCCGAACCGTCTGCTGCTGAGCGCCGCTGGACTCATGGTCGGCCTCGCTCTCGGTGGCGGCTTCGCCTTCGCCCAGGAGAAGCTGAGCAACAAAATCTACAGCGAGCGCGAGATCAAGAAGCTGGTTCCCTTTGATGTGATCGCGGAAATTCCAGTCATTGAGAGTTTGCAGGAACAGTCGTCCAGCCGGCGCAGCACCTGGATCGCCGCCGTGGCCGCCGCTTTGATCCTGGGCTTCATCCTGCTGGGATCGGCCGTGACTTTTTTATACGGTTAGGACGAAGTTTAATTAGAAGAAGCTTAAGAAGAAACTCAGCATGTACAAGAGCTTTTACAACCTGGATCGGAATCCGTTCGAGATCACGCCCGACCCCTCGTTTCTGTTTCCCACGACACGTCATAACGAGGCGCTGGCTTCGCTCTATTACGGAGTGACGGCGCACCGTGGCTTTGTGGTTTTGACGGGTGAAGTGGGCACAGGGAAGACTCTGATTCTGCGCTCGCTTCTCGGGCTATTGCAGCGCCGTGACGTGTCGTTCGCGCTGATTTTCAATCCCACGCTCTCGCCACTGGAATTCATGCGCTATATCGCAAGCGATTTCGGATTGCCGGTGACGGGCATGGCCAAAGACGAGCTGATCCACGTACTGAATAACTTTCTGCTGCAGCAGCACGAAAAAGGATTGACGTCGCTGCTGGTGGTGGACGAGGCTCACCATTTGTCATCGGAGATACTGGAAGAAATCCGGCTCTTGACCAATCTCGAAACCTCGCAGCAAAAATTGCTGCAGATCGTGCTGGCGGGCCAGCCGGAGTTCGATCAGACGCTTGATTCCCATGAACTGCGGCAGCTGAAACAGCGGATCGCGCTGCGCTGCCACCTGGAAGCGCTGAGTCTGCAGCAAACCCGGGAGTATATGAGCCGCCGGCTGATGATTGCGGGCGCCGCGAGCAGCCAACCAGATTTTTTCCGAGGCTGCGATCGAGGCCGTGTTCCGCCACTCGCGCGGCATCCCGCGGCTCATTAACACCATCTGCGAGAGCGCGCTGCTCGCCGGCTACGCTAAACAGGAGGCCACGATTTCGCAGGAAATCATTGATGGAGTGGCGCGCGATCTCCGGTTGGGTCGTCGCGACCGGCGAGCCGAAACCGGCCGGGAACCTGCAACTGAAAGATCGGGAACCGCACGAAATCCTGCTGGCGGTGAAGACGCTGCTCGAGATCCATGACCGCATGCAGGATGGAAAGCCTTACAACAAGGGCCGTTTGCAGTAGAGTTTAGGAACCTCCACCATGAGCTATATCTTCGAAGCGTTGCAGCGAGCGGAAGCGGAGCGGTCGGGAGGAAGCCCGCCGAAGAACGCCGACTCGGTCGCGGATTTGTTGCAAGGAGTCGAACAGGAAATCGCGCGCGCACAGTCGCAAGGCAAATGGACTGGCGACGATCTTCCGAACAGCGTTGACCTGATCGCGGATCCGGCGCCAGCGTGGCGGAAGTCGCGCACCAGCAATCGGTTTCCGCGGTGGCCCCGGCCGAGAAAGCGGATTCCCCCGAGTTCGCAGACGTTTGCCAATGCCAAGGTGCTGTCGCCGGGACTCAAATTGGATCGCCGGCTCATCTGTCTGACGGATCAGGGCGGCCTGGCAGCGGAAAAGTTTCGCGTGTTGGGATTGAAGCTGCGGCACATGCGCGACCGGCGCAAACTCAAACGCATCGTGGTGACCGGTACGGCTCCGGAAGAAGGCAAGAGCATGGTCGCGGCCAATCTGGCGCTCAATCAGTCGCGAAGCAAGGTTCTGAAGACGCTGCTGGTAGACGGAGACCTGCGGCGTCCGACCGTGGCCAGCCGTTTCGGGTGCGAGCGTACCTTGCCCGGGCTGAGCGAGTGTTTGCGCGGCGAGCGGCAGCTTTCCGATGTGGTCTACAAGCTGAAGGGCTCCGGTCTGTGGTTCCTTCCCGCCGGCAGCGCGCCCGAGAACCCGCTCGAACTGATGCAGGGCGGGCGTCTGCCGCAATTGCTCGAACGACTGGGCGAATTCTTCGACTGGATCATCATCGACACTCCTCCGGTGGTTCCCGTGGCGGACACCACGTTCTGGATGAAGCAGGCGGACGGGGTACTGCTGGTGATTCGTGAAGGCGTCAGCGAAAAGAAAGTGGTCGAGCGCGCTTTGGATGCGTTCGATCGTGCAACCTTGCTGGGAGTGGTGGTGAACAGTTGCAGCCGCAGCGAGCACAATAATTACTATTCGCGCTATGGACAAGCGGTTCGGGCCGGAGAAGCTCCCGGCTCGGCCGAGAATGAAAACGAGTAAAGATAGAAACTGAGTTATAATGTCGCGGTTCTATAAGGCCTAGTTTTCCCCGAGCTAGGTTAGTAATTTCCTCCCCCTTTAATCCTGCACGAAGTGTCCGGCCTCACGCTTGTGATGCCCGGCAAGGAGCTCCACTTGGCTACCCGTCAAAGAGCATCGATATTTCGTTCTTCTAAGCCGGTTCGATCGGCAGAGCCTGCAGCGCCGGCCGAAGTACTGAGCGAAGCCATTTTTCACCGCATCATCGCGCGGGAGCGCAAGCGCAGCGAGCGCTCGCAGCGGCCCTTTGTGCTTCTGCTGATCGATACCGGAGGGGATCAGTCGGGCTCGAATCAGGGCCGACTATTGCTCGAGTTGCTTTCGGCCATTGAGGGAGCGACCCGCGAAACTGACGTTACCGGCTGGTATACGACTAACGCAGTGGTGGGAGTCATGTTCACCGAAATCGTCCTCGACAACAACGCCGTACTCAGCACCATCCTTTCCAGAATCGGCACCGTCGTGCGCAACCGGCTCGACACCGATCAGTTCAGCCGGGTCAAGTTTTCCTTTCACGTGTTTCCCGATGACTGGAATCCGGAGGATCCCGGCCGGCCCAGCAACCCCACGCTTTACCCGGACCTGGAAAAGCGCAAGACTTCGAACCGGCTGCGGCTGGCGACCAAGCGCCTGACCGATGTGCTTGGCAGCCTGTTGTTGCTGACCGTCTTATCGCCCGTATTTCTGATCATCGCGGCCGCCATCAAGCTGACTTCGCGCGGCCCCGTACTTTTTCGACAGAAACGAATCGGGCAGCATGGCACTCCCTTCACCTTTTTCAAGTTCCGCTCGATGTATATGAATAACGACTCCCAGGAGCATCGTGAATATGTTCGCCAGTTGATTGCCGGGCAGGCGCAACGGAAATCCGCCGATGGCAAAACCGAGGGCGTATTCAAGCTGACCAACGATCCGCGGATTACGCCCGTGGGCAGAATCCTGCGACGTTCCAGCCTGGACGAACTGCCGCAGCTATTCAACGTGCTGCGCGGCGAAATGTCGCTCGTCGGACCGCGGCCGCCGGTGCCCTACGAAGTGGAATTCTATGCCACCTGGCATCGCCGTCGTCTGCTTGAAGCGAAGCCGGGGATCACCGGGCTCTGGCAAGTGCATGGCCGCAGCAGGGTGCAGTTTGACGATATGGTGCGCCTCGACTTGCGTTATGCGCGCGATTGCTCACCCCTGCTTGACCTGAAAATTCTCTTGCAGACTCCGAAGGCAGTCATGGGCGGCGATGGAGCCTGCTGATTCCCTGGAGTCCAGTTCTCAATCCTAAGTTCCCCCAGAAAAAGCGGTGACCAGTGTCGGTTCTTACTGAGGAGTCGGAATTTCTTACCCCACCGTCTTACCGGCAAACTCCTATGCTTAAGTTTGGCGTCATCGGCTACGGTTATTGGGGGCCAAATATCGTGCGAAACCTGCGCGCCCTCGAAGGCTGCCAGGTGGTCGCGATCTGCGATCAGACTCCCGCAGCCCGCAAACGCATACAGGCGGCTCATCCCGGGATTCCGGTGCATAGCGACTTCCACGAACTGGTGCGTTCGCCTGACGTGGATGCCATTGCGGTGATCACGCCGGTGTGGTCGCACTATGAACTGGCGAAAGCCGCGCTTGAGCATGGCAAGCACGTGTTCGTCGAGAAGCCCTTTACCAGCAATGTCAAGCAGGCGGAAAAACTCATCAGCCTGGCCGAACAAAAGAGTCTCCAGATCATGGTGGATCACACTTTCCTGTTTACCGGTGCGGTCCGCAAGATCAAGAAATTGCTCAAGGAAGGGACGCTCGGCAAGCTCTACTACTACGATTCGACGCGGGTGAACCTGGGGCTGTTTCAGCATGATTGCAACGTGATTTGGGATCTCGCGCCCCACGATCTCTCGATCATGAACCACCTGCTGCATAAAGACGCGGAGGCCATCTCGGCCACCGGCCAGGCCCACCTCAACGAGCATGAAGACATCGCCTTCATCACCGCCTATTTCCCTGACAACGTGATTGCCCACATCAACGTCAATTGGATCTCTCCCGTCAAGGTTCGAACCACGCTGATCGGCGGCGAAAAGAAAATGCTGGTCTGGAATGATCTTGAGGCGGACGAGAAACTCAAGATTTACGACAAGGGCGTGGATGTAAAGAACCAGCAAGGGGTTTACAACCTTCTGGTCAGCTACCGTTCGGGAGACATGTGGGCGCCGCAGGTAGAGCAGGTGGAAGCGCTCCATATCGAGCTGCAATACTTTGTCGACTGCATCAAGAAAAACGAAACTCCATTCAACAGCGGCCATGCCGGACTGAAAGTGGTACGCATGCTCGAAGCCGCCACCAAATCGCTCGCCAAGCGTGGCGAGCTTGTCTACCTCTGATTAACCAGGCTCCTGCCGATATCGATTTCCAAAGATTTCCCCCTTGAAACCAACTGCCTTACTGGTAACGACAACGAATTGGGTGCCCACGGCTCGTCTGGCTGTGGCGCTTGCCCATGCCGGGTTCAGCGTGGAAGCGCTTTGTCCTCTCGGACACGCTGTCAACCAGACGCACGCTGCCAGCCGTATCCATCGCTACTACGGCCTCGCGCCGCTGCGCTCGGTTGACCGCGCCATCGCCGCCTCGAAACCCGATCTCGTGCTGCCCGGCGACGATCTCGCCGCCCGCCATCTGCACGATCTCTATCGCCGCTCCGAGTTCGATTCCCGTCGCGAGGATTTCGCGCCTTTGCTCGAGCGCTCGCTCGGGTCGCCCGAATACTTCCCGATCATCCACTCCAGAGCTGCGTTCATGGAACTGGCCCGGCAAGAGGGCGTTCGCGTGCCCGAAACCACGAGCGGTTGAAACCGACGAAGACATTAAGCGCTGGGCCGAGCGAGTTGGTTTTCCCGTCGTGCTGAAGGCCGACGGCACCTCGGGAGGCGAGGGAGTGCGAGTGGTCCGCAACGCCGCCGAAGCGCATTCTGCTTTACAGAAATTGCAAGCGCCGCCGCTTCTGGCGCGAGCGCTAAAGCGGGCGCTGATTGACCGCGACAGCTCTCTGATCCGGCCATCGCTGTCTCGGCGCCGGCCGGCCATCAGCGCTCAGGCATTCGTGGCGGGACACGAAGCCACCAGCACCATCGCTTGCTGGAAGGGCACTGTTCTGGCCGAGTCTCCATTTTGAGGTGCTGCGCAAGTGCCACGCTGCGGGACACGCTACCGTCGTCCGCCTGCTGGAAAATGCTGAGATCTCGACTGCAGTCGAAAAAATGGTGCGGCGCATGGGCCTCTCCGGTTTTTGCGGATTTGATTTCATGCTGGAAGCGAATACCGGCAACGCCTACCTCATCGAAATCAATCCCCGGGCAACGCAGGTTGGACACCTCATGCTCGGTCGAGGACGCGATCTTCCCGCAGCTTTATACGCGGCCGTCACTGGACAGGCGAGCGCGCTCACCACGGCGGTGACGGAGAACCGTACTATCGCGCTTTTCCCTCATGAGTGGGCACGGGATCCGCAGAGCGAATTCCTGCGCACTGGATATCACGATGTTCCCTGGGAGACGCCCGAGTTAGTTCATGCCTGCATCCGCCGCAGCCGCAAGCAGAGATCCTGGTATTCCCGCGGCGACCGGAATCACGAGGCGGCCCTCGCTCCTGCGCCCTTACAGGCGCCGGCTGAGAACAGCACCGCAGCCGGGATCGCGGCCAGATAAGCCGGAAGAAAGGATGTACTTTCGCTGATGGACACTTATGTATGTATCGCGCCCGACGTCAAGCTGGGACGGGACGTCAAGCTTTCCAAGTTTATCAACCTCTACGGCTGCGAGATCGGCGACGAAACCAAGATCGGCGCCTTTGTCGAAATTCAGAAGAACGCGACCGTTGGCAAACGCTGCAAGATTTCCAGCCACACCTTTATTTGTGAAGGCGTAACGATCGAAGACAACGTCTTCATCGGCCACGGCGTGATGTTCATCAACGATTTGTATCCGCGGGCAACCACGGCCAGTGGCGGCCTGCAGACCGAAGCCGACTGGCAGGTGGAGCGGACGGTAGTGAAAAAGGGAGCCTCGATCGGCTCGGGAGCGACCATCCTGGCCAACACCTGCATCGGGGAAAACGCGATTGTGGGCGCAGGCGCCGTCGTCACCAAAGATGTTCCGGCCAACACCATCGTGGCCGGCAATCCAGCCAGGATTTTGCGTCAAGTCGAAACGGGGGTAGCACAGTGAGTCAGTCGCACAACAATCATAAGCAAAACATTCCTTTTCTTGATCTGGTCACGCCGCATGTCGAACTCGAAGCGGAGCTGACGGCGGTTTTTCAACAGGCGATCCGCAGCGCGGGTTTCATCGGCGGACCGATGGTGGAGAATTTTGAAAAAGAGTTTGCCGCGTTCTGCGGGACCGATCGCGCGGTCGCGGTCAACAGCGGCACGGATGCGCTCCGTTTCGCGCTCATGGCGGCGGGAGTGAAAGCGGGCGACGTGGTGATCACCGTTCCCCACACCTTCATTGCCACGACCGAGGCCATCTCGCAGGCGGGCGCGCTGCCCGAGTTTGTCGATATCGACGAACGCACCTACAACATGGATCCCGCCAAACTGCGCGCCTATCTCGAAAGCCGGTGCACGCAGAAAGACGGTAAGCTCATCAGCAACCGCAGCGGGCGTCCGGTGACGGCCATTGTACCGGTCCATCTTTACGGACAAATGGCGGATATGGATGCGATTCTGGAGCTGGCCGAGCGCTATCAGCTGGTGGTAGTAGAAGACGCTTGCCAGGCGCACGGGACCGAATATTTTTCGCGCAAGCAGAGCCGGTGGTTCCGGGCGGGTTCGATGGGAAGGGCGGCGGCCTTCAGCTTCTATCCCGGAAAAAATCTGGGAGCGTGCGGCGAAGGCGGCGCGATCACGACCAATGACTCGAAGCTGGCGGATAGTTGCAAGATGATCCGCGATCATGGCCAGGCGAAAAAGTATTATCACGACATGGAGGGATACAATGGCCGACTGGATTCGATCCAGACTGGAATCCTGAGCGTGAAATTGAAACACCTGGCCGGGTGGAACGCAAAGCGGCGGGAAAGGGCGGCGGAATACAACCGACTGCTGGCGGCGTCCGAAGCCGGGGTCGCAGACGCCTTATGAACCCTCCTGGTCGCGGGCCATTTATCACCTGTATGTCGTGCGGACCGAAGATCGCGAAGGCCTAATGGCGCACCTGGGCAAAGCCGGAATCGGCAGCGGTATCCACTATCCGATTCCGCTGCACCGCCAGCGCGCCTATGAAACGCTGGGATACAAAGCAGGAGACTTCCCAGTCTGCGAAGAGATTGCCACTGAAATCGTGTCCTTGCCGATGTATCCGCAATTGACCGCGGCGCAACAGGCGCGGGTGGTTGAGGAGGTGGTGGTGTTCAACTCGAAGTTCACCCGCAACCTCGATGGGGCCGATGACACGACCCTGGCAGCGGCCGACCAGACCTCCTAGGTCACCGCTTCCGCTACCTGGCCTCGGAAAATTCGGAATCACGGACAAAAGAACGAAGATAACGGACAATAAATCGGACAATAAATAAAGATGAAGCTCTCAGTGATTGGCGCGGGGTATGTGGGTCTAACGACGGCGGCCTGCCTGGCTCAGGTGGGCCACGATGTCTTCTGCAGCGAAAGTGACACCGAGAAACTTTCGAAACTGCAGAAGGGGGTGATGCCGCTGTTTGAGCCGCATCTCGAGGACATTATCGCGGCGGTTCGAAAAAATGGCCGCTTGCGTTTCGGATCGACCGAGGAGGCTATTGCCTGGGGAGACGCGATCTTTATTTGCGTGGGCACGCCGCCGCTGCCGAATGGCGACGCGGATATGTGCGCCATCGAAGGCGTGGCGCGGGCGATTACCAAGCGCGCGACCGGGTATCGCCTGATCATCGAGAAGAGCACCGTGCCGGTTCAGACTGGCGCACAACTGCGCAAGCACCTATCGGTACACAGCTCGAACGGGCTGCAGTATGACGTTGCCTCCAATCCGGAATTTCTGCGGGAGGGAACCTCGGTTGAGGATTTTCTTCATCCCGACCGGATCGTCATTGGAGCCGACTCGCCGCGCGCAGAAAAACTTCTGCGCGAGATCTACGAGCCGATCGTGCAGCAGAAGTTTACTTGCCCCATCCATTCGGATTGCCCTAAGCGCAAGGAACCCATCCTCCTGGCTACGGATACGAATTCAGCGGAACTGATCAAGCACGCCTCCAATTCCTTCCTGGCGATGAAGATTTCGTTCATCAACATGGTGGCGAACCTGTGCGAAGTGGTGGGAGCGGATGTAACCAAGGTGGCCGACGGGATGGGCTTGGACCCGAGAATCGGCCCGGCATTTCTGAACCCGGGCATCGGGTTTGGCGGGTTCTGCTTTCCGAAGGATGTGCAGGCCTTCATCCGAATCGCCGAAAAGTCCGGCTGCGATTTCTCCCTGCTCAAAGAAGTGGAGAAGATCAACCTGGGCCGGGTTGAGCGTTTCGTCGAACAGGTGCGAAACGAAATGTGGGTTTTGCGAGGAAAAACAATCGCGGTGTGGGGACTGGCGTTCAAGCCCAATACCGACGACATTCGCTTCGCGCCGGCGCTTTCGATCATTCGCCGCCTGCAGGCCGAGGGGGCGCGGATTCAGGCCTACGACCCGAGGCCATGGAAAAAACCAGGAAGGAAATTCCAGATATAACCTACTGCCAGAGATGCTTATGAGGCCGCCAAAGGAGCCGATGCCGTTCTGCTGCTTACCGAGTGGGACGAATTTCGCAAGATAGACTGGCAGCCGGCTGGGCACGCTGGTCGAGAGACCATTGATCGTCGATGGGCGAAACACTCTGTCGCGCGAAGAGGTAGCATCTCAAGGTTTCCACTACGTCGGCATCGGCGGAATCTCAGCCACTCCGCAAGTTTCGCAGCCGCTGATTACCACCTGATGCGTCCATTGTTCTGATTTGTTCTCAACGCATTTTCCCGATTCAAAATGGCGCTTCCTACTTACGTCCTGATCACGCCGGCGCGGAATGAGGCGCAGTTCATCGAATTGACGCTGCAATCCATGGCCGGGCAGATTTACCGCCCGTTGAAGTGGGTGATTGTCAGCGACGGCTCGACCGACGGCACCGACGACATTGTGCGCAAATACACGGTGGACAATCCGTGGATCGAACTGCTTCGCATGCCCGAGCGCACCGAGCGTCACTTCGCCGGCAAGGTTCATGCCTTCAAGGCCGGTTATGCCAAGGCGAAAGACCTGAACCCGGACGTGATCGGAAATGTTGACGCCGACGTGTCGATCGAACCCGACCACTTCCAGTATCTCCTCGGCAAGTTTGCCGAGAACCCCGACCTCGGCGTCGGGGGATCGCCTTTCAGAGAAGGGTCGCGACAGTACGACTACCGCTTTTCGAACATCGAGAATGTCTGGGGAGGCTGCCAGTTGTTTCGGCGGGAGTGCTATGAAGCCATCGGCGGATATACGCCGGTCAAGGGTGGCGGCATCGACCATATCGCGGTGGTTTCCGCAAGAATGAAGGGATGGAAGACCAGGACGTTCACCGATAAGGTGTGCATTCATCACCGGACCATGGGTACAGCCCAGCGAAGCGCGCTGAAGGCCACATTCAAACAGGGTGCCAAGGATTACTCTTTGGGGAACCATCCTCTCTGGGAGTTGTTCCGGACGTTATATCAGACGAAGAACTCGCCGTTCGTCATCGGCGGCCTGGCCCTGGGCGCGGGATATTTTTGGTCGATGGCGCGGGGAGCGGAAGTCTCGGTATCAAGCGACGTGGTTGCTTTCACCCATCGCGAACAGATGCGGAGGCTGAAGAAGTTGGTCACGAGAACTTGAAAAAAGTTTCTTTCTGTTTGAAGTTGTCCCCGGCAGAGCAAAAATTTGAGTGGAGATTAGAGCATGTATATTGTGGATCGAAGTTTGCGATTCGTGCGTGGGTTTCTCCTAAGCTACGGCCCGTCGAATATCAAGAGACGCTTTTGGGACAAAGAATATTCAGAGGAGAAGTGGTCCTTTGCCTATAACACGGTTGGGGACTGCGTGTATCCTCACCTGGAAAGGCATGCAGCGGGCGGAAGTATCCTGGATATCGGGTGCGGTTCTGGCAATACCGCGACTGAAATGGCCGAGACATCGTATCGGAGTTACCTCGGAGTAGACATATCGGAGGCGGCCTTGGCAAAGGCGCGCCGGCGCAGCCAGGAGTGTGGGCGGCAGGACAAAAATCATTTTGAATGCGGCGATTTCCTCAGCTACGTGCCCACCGGCCAGTACGACGTAATCCTATTCCGCGAGTCGATGTACCATGTCCCCTTGGGCAAGGTTAAATCGACTTTGGATCGCTATTCAAAGTACCTGAAAGACGGCTGGGGTCTTCGTTGTCAGATTGTTCACTTCAAGCGCGGACAGCCCCGATGCCAAGGACAAGCATCGGCCGGCCGCGATGTTGAGCATCATGGAGAACGAATTCGAAGTGGTCGAGAAATGCCGCTATGAGAAGCCCGGGCACCCTACTGTGATTGTTTTTCGGCCAAAGGCACGACTGAGGAATTAAGCTGCTCGAAGGTCGAGCATGAAGTCGGCGGCGCTGACTTGGCTCAATTCAGCACAAACCGCGAATATGCGGCAGTAAGGAAATCGGTAGGCACGCTGCGTAAGTCTTGCAATCTATGAATCCCACGGAAAATAATGGCTTCATCATCGGGAAACAGGATTTGATTCTCGTGACCGGAGCTTCGGGTTTCATTGGCTCCAGAGTTGTCGAGCGACTGCTGGATATGGGCTTTTGCAATGTGCGCTGTTTTGTAAGACCATCGCGTTCGAGCGCCAAGCTCAAATCGTTGTCCAGCGGCGTCCACGGCGCAGCGGAGATTGAAGTGTTCACGGGCAATCTTCTTTCCCGTGAAGATTGCGTCCGGGCAACACGAAAATGCGGCCGTCATCCTTCATTTGGCCGCGGGGCGCGGGGAAAAGTCCTACCCGGACGCGTTACTAAACTCGGTGGTCACTACTCGCAATCTTATGGAGGCTTCCATCTCGAACGGTTGCCTGCGCAGATTTGTCAGCATCAGTTCTTTTGCCGTCTACACCAACACCAATAAAGCGCGGAGACGGCTTCTCGATGAGTCGTGCCCCGTCGAAACGCGGCCGGAGCTGCGTGGTGACGCTTATACTTTCGCGAAAGTTAAGCAGGACGAAATGGTTGCGGAGTATGGCCATAAGTTCAAACTCCCGTATGTCATCGTCAGGCCGGGGCACGTCTATGGCCCGGGAAACGAGGCGATCAGCGCCCGAGTGGGTGTCGGCACATTCGGCACCTTTCTTCATCTTGGCGGATCGAACACGATACCATTCACCTATGTGGATAACTGTGCAGAGGCGATTGTCCTGGCCGGGCTGAAACCCGGGGTGGAAGGTGAAGTATTCAATGTCGTGGATGACGACCTGCCATCGAGCCGCCACTTCTTACGGCTCTATAAGAACAACGTGGTTGGCTTTAAGTCGCTGTATCTTCCTCACTTTTTGAGTTACATGCTTTGTTGGCCGTGGGAAAGATTCTCAGCCTGGTCAGAAGGGCAGTTGCCTCCCGCCTTCAACCGCAAGCGGTGGCATACGTTCTGGAAGAAGACCCGGTACAGCAACGGAAACTGAAGGACGCGGTTGGGCTGGGTGCCGAAGGTTCCGATGACCGAAGGGCTTCGCCGCTATTTTGAAGCCTGCCGCGAGCGGGGGGCACATGCTTAAGGTCGCTATTGTAGGTTGCGGCAAAGTCGCTGACTCGCATGCCGGGCAAATCCAGAGGATTCAGGGATGCGAGATAGTCGGCGTCTGCGACCGCGAACCCCTGATGGCGAAACAACTCTATGAAAGGTTTCCGGTCAAGAGATACTTCAGCGACCTGACGCAGCTCCTCGAAGAAGCCCGTCCTGACGTTATTCATGTGGCAACCTCACCGGAAAGCCATTTCAGCATCGCCAAGCTCTGCCTGGAGTCAGGTTGCCACGTCTACGTCGAGAAGCCTTTCACGCTTTATGAGGCCGATGCCCGTTCGTTGATCGAGCTGGCGGTCGCCAGGAATTTGAAAATTACCGCCGGGCACGACGATCAGTTCAGCCATGTCGCGCTACGTATGCGGGCGCTCATCCAGGAAGGCTATCTCGGCGGGTCGCCCGTCCACATGGAAAGTTACTACGGCTATGAGCTTGGGAACACGGCCTACACCAGCGCGCTTCTAGGCGACAAGTCGCACTGGGTGCGCCGGCTGCCGGGAAAACTGCTGCAGAACATCATCAGTCACGGCATCGCCCGCATTGCGGAGTATCTGGGCACTGACTCGCCTCAGGTGATCGCGCATGGCTTCACCAGTCCGCTCCTCAGAGAACTAGGAGAAACCGAGATCGTCGACGAACTAAGGGCGATTATTTCCGAACCTGATGGAACGACAGCGTACTTCACGTTTTCCTCGCAAATGCGGCCCTCGCTGCATCAGTTCCGCATTTATGGTCTGAAGAACGGTCTGATACTCGATCAGGATCAGGAGACGCTGATCCGGCTTCGAGGTCCAAAATTCAAGAGTTACGTCGAGAAATTCGGCGCCCCCTTGACACTAGCCAAGCAATATTGCGCGAACGTGACGACTAACCTCAGAACTTTTGCGCGCAAGGATTTTCATATGAAGTCTGGGATGAAGCATCTGATCGAGGCTTTCTACGGTTCGATCACGCGGCGATGCCCCGGAACCGATTTCCCATCGCGAAATTTTGCTGACCGCGAGAATCATGGACCAGATCTTCGCTCAACTCCAGCACCCACAATCGGGCAGCCTGTCGTCGGTTGACGATCTTGTCGTCCGCTGAGTTATTAGGATCGGTTTTTTTAGGCTTGCGTTTCCTCGCAGATTTCAAAGGTTTCAAAGCCCAGCAAATGTTAGGAGCAACGGAGAGGTCGCCGTTGGCTAAGGCAGCGGCCAGTTTATCGGTCGTAGTGGGTCACACCACTCGAGGGTTCGAATCCCTTCCCTCTCCGCCATTTTTACGAACGAACCGGCAATTGCCGGCAGGCAACAGCCGTACAAGGATGCAATGCTAAAGATCCGCGGACGAGATATCAGGGTTGATGGCCGGCTGGTGCGCGTGGCCAGGATTGAAGGCGACAAGTACTGTTTTCTAGGCGAGCAAGAACCGTCCTCCATCATGGAAGACCTTCAGAGGTCCAGCACGCGGGTCGACCTGTTCACGTTTGTGCAGCGGGTAACCGACACCGAACCAAAGCATCCTTACCCTTGGGAATGGGATAACTTCGCCGCGCTGCCGATTTCCACATTCGATCATTGGTGGACGAAACAGCTGGGTTTCAAGGGTCGAAACAAGGCGAAGCAAGCGGAGAAGAAGGGGGTGACACTGCGAGAAATCCCCTTCAACGAGTTCCTGGTGCAGGGGATTTGGACGATCTACAACGAATGTCCGATCCGGCAGGGAAAGCGCTTCCCGCATTACGGCATGAGCCTGGAGCGGGTGCGGGAATACGCCGGAACTTTTCTTGAGCGCAGCGTCTTCATCGGTGCGCTTTTGGGTAACGATCTGGTCGGATTCGCCAAGCTGACCGTCGACGAGACCGGGACTCAGGCCGGACTGATGCACATCGTCTCGATGGTGCAGCACCGCGACAAAGCTCCCACCAACGCATTAATCTCTCACGCCGTTCGAGCGTGCGCAGAGAGGAAGATTCCCTACCTCATCTACTCGAACTTCGCCTACGGCAACAAGCAGCGCGACACTCTCAGCGACTTCAAGGAACGTAATGGTTTTCAGCGCATCGATGTGCCTCGCTACTACGTGCCCTTGACCTGGATCGGGGACGCCGCTTTTCATTCGGGGATGCATCGCAAGCTGATGGACCGCCTTCCCGAGGCTTGGATTGCGAAGCTCCGGGAGGTCCGGAGTTCCTGGTACGCCCGCACCACGCAGTCCTCGGCTGAAACCACCTGAACCGCCTGATCTGAAAACGGTCTAATAAGGTATTTGTGCCCGGCATTGTCGGCATTATCACCAGAAAATCTCGACCGGCTTCTGAAGCGCAGCTTCAATCCATGGTCCAGTCCATAAGCCACGAATCTTTCTATGAGAGCGGAACCTGGAACGATGAACCCGCGGGCGTTTACGTCGGGTGGACGGCGTTGAAGAATTCTTTTTCGTCTGGGATGCCGCTCCGCAACGAGCGAGAGGATATTTTCCTGTTCTTCTCGGGCGAAGAGTACTCCAATCCTCGGACCGGCGGCCAACCAAGGCGTCACGACTGCGGTTCGGCTTCCGCCGAATCAGAATACCTGGTTCATCTGTACGAAGAAGATGCAAACTTTATTCAGCATCTCAACGGGATGTTTCACGGGCTGATTGTTGACCAGGCGCGTCACCTTGTCACCCTCTTCAACGATCGCTACGGCATGCACCGGCTTTACTACCACCAGTCGAATGATGGCTTCTATTTCGCAACCGAGGCCAAGGCCATTTTAGCGGTGCGTCCGGAACTACGAGCAAGCGACTTGCGAGGGCTAGGAGAGTTTGTTGCCTGCAGCTGTGTTCTCGAAAACCGGACAATCTTCAAGGGTATTCATCTGTTGCCCGCCGCTTCCTCGTGGACATTTAGGAACGCCGATCTCAGCTGTCAAGAATACGTACTTCGATCCGCAGCAGTGGGAGAGCCAGACTCCACTGGCGGCGGACCCCTATTATGAGGAGCTTCGCTCCGTCCTGTCGTCCACGCTTCCGCGCTACTTCGCCGGACGGGAACGGATGGGAATCGCGATGACCGGGGGTTTAGACACCCGGGTCATTTTGGCGTGTCATCCGCCAATGCCGGGATCGCTGCCCAGCTACACCTTCGGCAGCAGCTTCCGTGATTCGCAAGATGTGCGTATTGGGCGGCAAATCGCAAGCATTTGCCGGCAGCCCCATCAGGTCGTAGAGGTCGGCGACGAGTTCTTGGCCGGTTTTGCGGATTACGCCGAGCGCAGCGTCTACCTGAGCGAAGGGACACTTGATGTCTACCGCGCATCCGATTTCTACGTCAGTAAGAAAGCTCGAGAGATTGCCCCCGCTAAAATTGTAGGAACCTACGGCAGCGAGATCCTGCGGCAGGCTGTCATGTTCAAACCAGCCGAACCCATGCCAGGCTTATTCTGTCCGGACTTCCTCCCTCAGATTCATGCAGCGGGAACCACCTATGGCGAACTGCGCCAGCAGCATCCGGTGACCTTCGCCGCTTTTCGGCAATCGCCCTGGTACCACCATGGCATATTGGCCCTGGAACAAAGCCAACTCACTGTCCGCTCCCCATTCATGGACAACGACTTTGTGAGAACCGTCTATCGGGCGCCGCAGCTGAGCACGACCAATGGCGACGTCCGCCTCCGCCTGATCCAGGATGGAAGCCCCGCTTTGGGTCGCATCCGGTCGGACCGAGGAGTTGGCGGCAATGGAGACCGCGTCGCTTCCGTCCTGGCGCGCGCTTTGCAAGAATTCACGTTCAAGGCCGAGTACGCTTATGATTATGGAATGCCCCAGCCGGTGGCCTACGTCGATCATTTGCTCTCCGGGTTGCATCTGGAACGCTTTTTTTTAGGACGCCATAAGTTCCTGCATTTCAGGCTCTGGTATCGCCAGCAACTTGCGGAGTACGTGCGCCAGATGCTGCTCGATCCGTTGACGTTATCGCGTCCCTATCTGCAGAAGAAAACGGTAGAGACCATCGTCGAAGACCATCTCCGGGGAACTAGAAACCACACCTCGGCCATCCACAAGTTGCTTACGCTGGAACTTATACATCGGCTTTTTCTGGATGCGCAATGATGCGGCAGAATCGAAGTTAAGATCGTAGCCGCGAACCGCTGATGCCTCCTTTTATTGCCACCATCATCTGTGTCGTGGGAATCGTCGGCCTGTTCGCGCTTGAGCGCGACCGGAAGATCCGGACCTCCAAAGCTCTCTGGCTCGCGGTCATCTGGATCTGCATCGTTGGATCAAGGCCGGTGTCAGGATGGTTCGGTCTCACGCCCGCCGGAGGAAATGAGCTTGACGGTAGCCCCTTTGACGCCGCTGTTTTTGGAGTTCTGTTGGCTGCGGCCGTAGTTGTGCTTTTTCGGCGGGGCAAGCGGACGCGCGCTTTCCTCACTTCCAACTGGCCGATCCTGATTTATTTCTGCTATTGCCTGATCAGCGTTGCCTGGTCTTTTCATCCAGATGTTTCGTTCAAGCGCTGGATTAAAGCGATCGGCGATCTGGCTATGGTGCTCATCATTGTGACCGAGCCACGGCTGCCTGATGCTCTGGGCCGTCTCTATTCGCGCGTCGGTTTCCTGTTGTTTCCCGCTTCGGTGCTCCTCATCAAGTATTACGGCGAGCTCGGTCGCGGATATGACCCCGAGGGGGGCGAGATGAACACCGGCGTGACCACCAACAAGAACATGCTGGGCGTCATACTGCTTGTGATCTCGCTTGGCCTGGTTTGGCGCCTCGTGGCGCTGCTGCGCGACAAGACTGCGCGAAATCGACGTCGGCACCTGTTGGCACAAGGGGTGTTGCTCGCGTTCGCCGTCGCACTTTTTGAAATGGCTAACTCCGCCACTTCATTGGCCTGCTTCGTGTTGGGCACTACCCTGATCCTGGTCACCGGATTGCCGATTTTCAGACGCCGTCCCGGCGCCGTGCATGCGCTGGTCGGATCGATCGTCTTCGCCGGCGCCCTCGCGATGCTTTTGGGCGGCCAGGACACGATGATTCAAACCCTTGGCAGGCAGTCGAATCTTAGCGGGCGAACCGAAATTTGGGCGGCCGTGATTCCGGCGGCCCCGAACCGACTGATTGGCGCCGGATTCGAGAGCTTTTGGATCAGCCCCAGCGTAGAGAAATTTCGGCGCGGCCTTGTGGGTTGGTGGCAAGGGGGTGAAGGTCTCAACGAAGCACACAACGGCTATATCGAAGTCTACTTGAATCTGGGGTGGATCGGCGTCTGCCTGATCTCACTCATCCTAATCAGTGGCTACAGGCGCGCCGTGGCCGCATTCCGGCTGAATCCCTCGATCGGCGGCCTGATGCTGGCCTATATCACCACTTCCGCAGTCTACGGCATAACTGAAGCTGGTTTCAGAATGCTCGACCCGATCTGGATCTTCTTGTTGCTGGCCGTGGTCACTGCTAGTGGCGTTGCCGCCGGTCTTTTTGGCGGCAAAGCGCCCAGGATATTGACGACGCATGGCGGCGCGGCGGACAGAAGGCCCGCCGGCAACAAATTCATCCCAGAGCGGGAAGCGGTGACCACGTCCGGCGCGAATCGATGCGATTTCAAAACACCGGCGTAAATAATTTCCGCTAATGATTGGGGCCCTAAATATCGCAGACACCACCGCGGCAGCCAGCGGTACGCCAACCTCGCTCGAGGAATAATCGTTGAAACCTTTTCAGCCCGATGGCTCCTTTTACCCGATCGCCACCGGCAAGGGACTTCGCCGGACTGCGGTTCGCGGCGCCGGGGCGGCGATTGCCGGTTCGGCGGGTGGCTTCGTGGTGCAGATCGGGTCGGTAGTCGTCTTGGCGCGGCTCCTGACTCCATCTGATTTCGGAATCGTGACCATGGTCACGACTTTTAGCCTGCTGATGCGCAGTTTCGGCCAGAATGGATTCACGGAATTGATCATGCAGCGCGAGGAGATCACGGACTCTCTCGCGAGCAACCTTTTTTGGATTAATCTAGGCATCGGCGCGATTCTCACTCTGGCTTTTGCCAGCTCGGGTCCGTTGCTGGCGCTTTTCTATCACAACTCGGCCGTCGTTCGCGTAAGTGAGGGCATGTCGCTGACGATTGGGATTGGCTGCCTGGGCTACATTCATACCGGGCTCTTGCAGCGCGCCATGCTTTTCAGGACGACCGCCATCATCGGTTTTGTTGGACAGCTACTCCTGGTCATTGTTTCTATTGTTCTGGCGATGGCAGGCTGGCACTACTGGGCGCTGGTTTGGGGAGCGTGACGCAGACGGCAGTCATGTCGGCGGGCGCCTGGTTGATGTGCCGGTGGCGACCCGGCCGGCCGGGTCGCGCCCCGGGCACCGGTTCCAGCTTGAAGTTCGCGCTCAACGTCTATTCGCATTTTGCCTTCGGCTACTTGACTCGGAACACGGACAACCTTCTCGTGGGTTGGCGGTTTGGCGCTCGTGCCCTTGGATTTTATAAGAAGGCATATGATTTGTTCGTTCTGCCAGAAACGCAATTGCTGTCGCCGCTGTCGGCGGTGGTCGTGAGTACGCTGAGCCGCGTCCAGCGGGACCGCGAACAATTCCAACGCTACTTTCTGCGGACAATATCGGTTCTGGCGCTGGTGGGGATGGGAATTGGCGCGGATTTCGCTCTAGTAGGCGAGGATCTTTTCCGTCTACTTCTAGGGCCGGGCTGGGAGGAGGCGGGTCGAATCTTTGCCTTATTCGGTCCCGGAATCGGAGTCATGTTCTTGTACAACACCCACGGGTGGATTCATCTTTCAATCGGCCGCCCCGAAAGATGGTTGCGCTGGGGTTTGATGGAGTTTGCCTGTACCGTGAGTCTGTTCGCGCTGACTTTGCGCTGGGGCCCTTCCGGAATCGCTTTCGCCTGGACGGCTTCGTATTTTCTGTTGATGTTTCCCGGCTTCTGGTATGCGGGAAAGCCCATAGGACTTGGCATGGGACCGGTCTTCGCCGTCGTCTGGAAATTTTTTGCAGCATCGGTGGGGGCTGCCATTGCGACCTTTCTGATCATCAGGGCGATGCCATATTTTGCTGTGGCGTTCGGTGCCGCCGGCGCTTTCGTGAGAATGGTATTCGTTTCTCTGCTATTTTTCGCGCTGTATGTCGTCGCAGTGATTGCGCTCCACCAAGGGCTTAGCCCGCTCCGTGATACCGTTAACCTGCTGCGCGACCTGCTGCCGGAACGGACGGCGAATCCCGTCAAAGAGATTGAAGTGTACGATTTGACCGTCTAACTGTTAACGGAAGCAACTGAAAGCTTCCGAACTCCAGCGCCACATGGTCGCTTCAACTGCAAGCTTGATTGCCGTTCCGTTGTTGTGCTCAAAACAACTTGCATCGGCGGAGTTTTCTGCTGTCCTTGATCCCTAGTAACGGCGAACAACTCACCCAGTCGCCGCCCTCCAATCCGACTTTGAAAAAGAGCCTTTCGCGGGGAGATTGTAATACTTGAATCGATTGCGGATCTTGGTCTTAGCGCCCGATGCCAACCCAGAGTCCATAAGCGTTTCTCTGGTTTGCTATCGCCACGCTGAAGCCCTTGCCCAAATGCATTCGGTGACGCTGGTCGGTCGGTCGTGCTACGAGGCAGCCCTGCGCCGGCCGCAGGCGCCTTTTCACGCCATTGAGGCCATCAGCATGCCGTGGCTTGATCGCATCTTGGAATGGAGTTTGCGTAGGATCTTTAAATATAATTTCCACAGCCGCGCTCTGACGGTCTTCGGCTACCCTTTTTCGATAGCTTTTGAATGGCATGCGTGGCGGCGAATGCGATCTCGCATCAAGGCAGGGGAGTTCGACATCGTTTTGCGCCTTTCGCCGGTAATCTCGGTCATACCCAGCGCCTTCCCATTTTTTCTGCGGAATTGTTCGATACCTTTCATCATCGGGCCGATCAATGGCGGCTTGCCCTGGCCGAAGGGATTCAGCCAGGCTGATAACCAAAAATCATGGATCGACAACCTGAGGAATCTGTACCGACTTATGCCTTTTGCGCGATCTACCTATCGCAGAGCGGCTGCGATCATTGCCGGTTCATCACAGACCTATGCCGAATTTGCCGGCTATCGCGAGAAGCTTTTCTTTGTTCCGGAGAACGGCCTCAGCCCTTCCCTTTGCTCCGGCGACCAGCCCCGTGGTAAGAGCGACAGCAAACTAGAGTTGATTTTTCTCGGGGGACTGGTTCCCTATAAGGCGTGCGATCTCGCATTGCGTGCTGCAGCTCCCTTTTTGCGCGGCGGCTTGGCCCGCTTTACGGTCGTTGGCGACGGGCCGGAGCGGAGCCGTCTTGAGCAGCTCACGAAATCGCTTGGCATCGAGAAGGCTGTTTCATTCTGCGGTATGCTCCCTCATGCCGAAGCCATGGTGCGGTTACGTTCGTCCGATGTGCTGGTATTTCCATCGGTTCGCGAATTCGGCGGAGGCGTGGTCCTGGAGGCTCTGGCGGTCGGTGCAGTGCCTCTGGTCGCGGACTTCGGTGGACCCGGCGACATTGTTCACCCCGATGTGGGGTACAAGGTACCACTTACTAATGAGGAGGATCTTGTGGCGCAGATGGAAAAGGCGCTGGGCGAACTGGTGCACGACCGCAGCCTTCTGGAACGACTGCGGCTGCAAGGTATGTCCTACGCTCGGGAAAGCTTAACCTGGGAGGCAAAGGCGCAAATCGTTACCCGGATCCTGCGCTGGGTGATGGCCTCTGGTCCGAAGCCGGATCTTACACCGCCCAAGGCGTTGGCTGCCGGTATTGGCCAATCTGGTTAAATAGCTGCGCCATGCGCCGCCGTCGAAAGTGGCGATGGTCTCTGGGCGAAGGGCGGTGTTCAATACCTACTCGATCAGAGGCCACTGCTCTTTGCTGGCCGTGTACTTCCGTGTCTGGCGCTTGCTCGGTTGTATAGCTAAACTCTCCTCACGACGCAAGAAAAACGTCCTCTTTGGAGATCAGAGATAAAATGAGACGCATACTCCCCCTTATCTCGCTGTTGTTATTTTTTTCTAGCACATTGGTTCTTGCTCAGGGCACCTACACCGCCGCATCCAACGCCGAGTCTGATGTGGCAGCCGTTATCAACGGCCCAACGCACGTCGCCGTCAATGGCGACATAATTCAGATTCCATGCAGCGGCGCCCAATCTGTAACCTGGAGCAGTCAGCTTATTGTCACAGCCAGTATCACTCTCTCTGGGTTAGGAGCCACCCCGAACACCGGGGCCTCAACCGTCGGGGCGGGTACAAATTGTCTGACAATCATCGATGGTGCTACTGCCAATGGAGGTTTGTTTTACTTCAAACCGACCTATTCCGCGACCAACAATGTCACCACCATCCAGAATCTCAACATTGATCCTAAGCCGGGAACATCGCTCTACAGCCCCATCTTCATCATCGGCACTGCTACCTCCAGCGGATTTCCGGAAGGGCGCGTCGATAATGTTACCTTCGGGTACTCGACGCAGTGGACCGGCAACGGGAACGCTGGCTGGATGATCGTGCAAGACGACGTGAATGGAGTGGCGGATCATAATACGATACCCGGCGACAGCAGTGTGGAGTTATTCACTGGCAATTACTCTTCTTGGCTCGGCATAGGTCAATACGGCGACGAATCGTGGGCAGTGCCCGACTCCTATGGCACAGCCAACAATTGGTTCAACGAAAACAACTTGCTGAATGTTACCGAAGAAGTCAACGATTGCGAGACCGCAGACACATTTCAGAACAAGGGCGGCTGCAGGGTCGTGAACCGCTACAACCAAGTCACCTGCAACAGTTGCTTTCAGATCGCATCGGTTCACGGCCTGGACACATCCGGCAGACCGCGCAGCGGGCGTCACACCGAGGCCTACAAGAACACGGTCAACTGTGTTGGGAATTCGTGTCAAGACCTGGCGAGCTATCGGGGAGGTACTGGGTTGGTGTGGGGAAATACTGCCACCGGCACTTACTTCAACCAAATCTTCGATATCACGGTTTACCGGAACGTCTATAACAACATCCCTTTTGGACCGTGTGGCGGTTTGAACAGCCTGGATCCGTGGGATACGGTTGACAACGTTGTTTATTACAGCGGCACGGCCACCAGCGGCAGCGGCGGCAATACGATGTCTGACACGAGTCAAAGCTGGACGGCAAACCAGTTCATTCCGCGCGGCGCGCCCTACTCGGTTTACGATACAACGAAAACTTTTACGGCGGAGATCACATCCAACTCCGCGAATTCACTTACCGTGGTGGGCGGAATTCCAGAACAGTCCAACTCCTTTAGCGTGGGCGATCACTATGAGATCATCCGGGCTACGGTTTGCGCGGACCAAGGCGGACGAGGGATGGGGAATTACATCTCTGGCGATACTCCATCGCAGACCAATGCCTTGAACGAGGCTTTGGACCCGGTATATGAGTGGGACAACTCAGTTCCGGCAGGACACATCAAGCAGAACTTTGAATCGGATACGGCCCGGGTCCTCGCTAATCGCGACTACTACACAGAAAATGCGACAGGCTCACCGCAAGAGCAGACTTCTCCTACGTCCCCATTTGACGGTTCGGGATCGGGTGGAAAGGGAGTCGGTTGGGGTACTCTGGCGAATCGTCCAACCTCATGCACGCCGACTGTGGGATATTTCGCCAACGACTCAGGCAGCCAAGGCACCCTCTATCTCTGCAAGACGGCGAACACCTGGACAGCTTTCTATACTCCTTATACTTATCCTCATCCGCTGGCTGGCGGCGGCGGGCCAGTTCCGCCGGCCCCGACAGGTCTAACCGCCACCGTGCACTGAAGTTGCATCGAAGACCCCTATTAGTATCGATTCGTAGTATCGATTGGTAGTATCGACCGCCCCAGGCGCTGACTAAGAGCAGGTGTGGGGCAGAGGATGACGGACCATGCCGGTCACGGAGGGTTTTCTTTCCTAAGTTCCCGCCTGCCTTAGGGCTTCAGCGTGTTGTGCTCCGCGCTCCTCGATCGCAACTCCGCGGTCGCAGGTCTGCGGCTACAACTTACGAAGCCGGTCACCCGGCTTCGAATGAAGACCACTCCCGGTAGCAACGACCAAGCCAGCACAATCGAGGAGTTCCGGCGCACCCCGGGGGACCTCGGGTGCATACCCAGTTCGCAATGGCCACATGTTTTCAACCCACGAACCCGGCGACAGCTATCGGAACTCCCACTAACGAAGCCGTGCCTGCTTCTGCGCTCGAAGTCACGCTGCTCACAGCCGGACGGGACCGGCACTACGCATCCGGCTTGGCCATGGCGCTTGTCTCCCAAGGCATAAGTCTGGAGGTCATTGGCAGCGATGAAGTGGACGGGCCTGAGATGCATACAACTCCCAAGGTAAATTTTTTAAACTTGCGCGGGAGTCAGCCGCAAAATATCAGTGTCGCGATGAAAGCGTGGGATTTGCTGAGCTATTACGCGCGACTTATGCGATATGCGAGGAGCGCAAAGCCGAAGATATTTCATATCTTGTGGAACGGCAAGTTTGAGTACTTCGATCGAACCGCGCTCATGCTTTACTACAAACTCCTCGGGAAGAGGATCGTTTTCACCGCCCACAACGTTAATGCGGGGAAACGAGATTTGAACGATTCGTGGCTCAATCGTCTTACGTTGACCATCCAGTACCGGCTGGTCGATCACATTTTTGTCCACACGGAAAAGATGAAGAGCGAACTGCTCGAAGACTTTGGGGTTCGGCTACAAAGCATCACGGTCATCCCCTACGGGATCAACAACGCTGTTCCTGACACTGACCTGACTCCTGCGCAGGCAAAGCAAAGATTGGGCGTGGCGGACGGTGAAAAGGCGATTCTTTTTTTGGGCAAAATTAGACCTTATAAGGGTCTCGAATACCTACTGACAGCATTTCAACTGCTCAGCTCCAGAGGATCGAACTACCGGCTGATCATCGCTGGCGAGCCTACGAAGCAAAGCCAGGTCTATTTCGATGAAATCCGCCGGATAATCAATCAAGAATTCAGCCCCGCCCAGATCATCGTCAAAATGCAGTACATTCCGGACACAGAGATGGAGCTCTTTCTCAAAGCAGCAGACGTCCTGGTACTCCCTTACAAAGACATCACCCAGAGTGGCGTGCTTTTCTTAGGGTATAGCTTCGGTTTGCCTGTGGTCGCGACCGATGTGGGATCGTTAAGGGAGGAAATCATAGAAGGCAGGACGGGATTTGTATGTAAGCCGACTGATCCGGTCGACTTGGCCAAAGCCCTCGAGACTTATTTCCAGAGCGACCTCTATAAGGAGTTGCCGCGGCGGCGCAGGGAGATAAGAGAGTACGGTTACACGCAACATTCATGGGATATCGTCGGTCGTTTGACCCATGCGGTATACACAGGACTGTGAGGGGAATGTCGTGAAACCCCTGGTCTCAATTCTGATTCCTGCTTTCAATGCCGAGGGATGGATTGCTGACACTCTCCGCTCCGCGCTTGCACAGACGTGGGAGCCAAAGGAAATCATCGTCGTTGATGATGGTTCCAGCGATGAAACTTTGGCTGTCGCGCGACAGTTTGAATCGGACTCCGTACGCGTGGTCACGCAGCCAAATCAGGGAGCGGCTGCTGCCAGGAACAAAGCATTATCGTTAAGCCGGGGAGATTACATGCAGTGGCTTGACGCCGACGACCTGTTATCTCCCGACAAAATTCAGAAGCAGCTGGAAGCTCTCGGTGACCGCGGAAGCAAGCGCACTCTTCTTTCCTCCGGGTGGGGACGGTTCATGCACCGGCCCGAGCGGGCGAAGTTTACGCCGACCGCATTGTGGTCTGATCGTTCCCCCGCGGAATGGCTGCTGCTTAAGATGGGAGAAAATCTCTACATGCAGACGGCCACCTGGCTGGTGAGTCGCGAACTAGCCGAGGCGGCCGGTCCCTGGGACACGATGCTGTTGAGTGATGACGATCAGGAGTACTTTTGTCGCGTCCTGCTGGCAAGCGATGGCGTCCGGTTCGTGCCGGAAGCGAAAGTCTATTATCGCGCGTCCGGGCACGGCAGCTTGAGCTACATCGGAAGCTCTGACAGAAAAAGGGAGGCGCATTGGCGCTCCCTGAAGCTTCATGTTAGATACATCCGATGGCTGGAAGATAGCGCGAGGGTTCGTGCCGCTTGCGTCAGTTACCTGCAAAACCGGATGTTTATTTTCTATCCGGAACGGCTCGATATATTCCGCCACGCCGAGGAACTGTGCCGGACCCTGGGCGGCAAATTGGAAGTGCCGCACTTGTCCTGGAAGTATTCCTGGATCAGGGTCCTGTTCGGATGGCGTCTTGCTCGACGCGCGCAATGGGCTTTGCCAAAACTTAAGTGGTCGGCGGCAAGGCTCTGGGACAAAATACTTTTTCGCGTCGAACGCCGAAGCTATGCGGCCGGTCGTGGAAATGTGAGAATCGCAGCTCTGCCTCCGATGCCGGCAGTCGCTCCGATTGGCCGGGGCCAAGAGAGCGATGCTTCCGAAGTTGCGCAATTGCGCTAGATGCGTCAGGGTAATCGCCCGCTGCCATTGACTTGCGGCGCAAAATTGTGTGATAGCTATTGTAAGCACGCTTTCCCTGCCGTTTTATCACCACGTTGCCAGGAACAGGAGAAAAGCCCTTGAACGCGACCTCTGACTCCGCTACGGCCTCCATGGCGCAGTGGTCGCATCAGCCTCCTCCGGCTAAGCGTCTAATGCACGATCCTTTTCTAGCGTATTTCAAATGTCCGGATCGTTATGGCCAGTTTGGTCTGAGAGGACCACTCTCGCCACAGACGCGGTACTTCCATGTTGGGCCAAACGTCTGTTACGGGCGCCTCTGCCAGCCTCAGAATGGCTCGGACGCCGGGACGACGAGAGACGTGGTTCAGGAAGTGAAAATCGAGCGAGGCGCGGTCAGCCTGCCCTTCGATATCAAAGAAGTGGTCGATAATTTGCGAGGTGAGCTCTACCCATCGTTAGGGCGAAACCAACAATCGGTAATGAACTCGATTTTTGCCGCCCTTTACTACTACTTCCGCCCGCTCTTTCCGGTCGGTGTCAGGAAGCACCTCCAAAGAGTGCATCTGCGCGGCTGGAATCGCATCTCCTTCCCGCATTGGCCGGTCGACTGTACCGTGAACGACCTGTTTGATCTCCTGATGATATTTTCTCTCCAATCGCAGAACGTAGAGAGAGTACCGTTCATTTGGTTCTGGCCTGAGGGTGCGCCGAGTTCCGCGATCATGACCCATGATGTTGAGACGGCTCGGGGAAGAGACTTATGCAGCACGCTGATGGATATCGATGACACATACGGTATCAAGGCTTGCTTCGATGTGATACCCGAACAGCGATACGATGTGCCGCAGGCTTTTCTGGACTCGATCACCAAGCGAGGTTTCGAACTAGCGGTGCACGATCTGAACCATGATGGGCGACTGTACCGAAATCGCCGATACTTTACCGAACGCGTTGCCAAGATTAATTCCTACGGGCGCCAGTGGAAAGCTGATGGCTTTCGCGCCGCGGTTTTATATCGCCGGCAGGAGTGGTTCGGCGACCTGGAGTTTTCCTACGAAATGTCCGTGCCCAACGTGGCGCACCTCGATCCGCAGCGAGGAGGGTGTTGTACGGTAATGCCGTATTTTATCGGCAACCTGCTTGAAATCCCGGTGACTACGACCCAAGACTACACCCTGTTTCACATTCTTCAGGACTACAATACCGACCTCTGGAAGACACAAATTGAACTCATTATGGAGAAACATGGTCTTCTGAGTTTCATCATTCATCCCGACTATGCCACAACTGGCCCCGAGAAGAAGGTCTACGAAGCACTGCTTTCCCATTTAGCCGAATTGCGACAAGCGCGGGGAGTGTGGATCGCGACTCCACGCGAGGTGAACAGGTGGTGGAGGCAGCGCGCGGGAATGAGAATTGTCGAGGACGAGAAAGGTGTGCGGATCGAAGGAGATGGCAGGGATCGAGCCCGGATAGCCTATGCCAGTTCTGTAGACGGCCGTCTCGCTGTTACCCTGGAGCAGAAGGCGGCGAACTGACGAGTTGCGAACCCGGACAAGAAAATCAAGCAGTTGGTCTCACAGACGGTATATGCAATCCCGCGCTTCTAAACGAAGATAAGAAGAGTCAGAGATGGCGGAGTAGTGAGCGAACGACAAACCGCAGCCGTTCTGATGATCACCAGATTGTGTCAATTCTTCATTGCAACCTAACCAAGTTTGTTTAAGGTGGGACGCCGGTGAGAGCCGGAACAGCCGGATCGGTCGTCCCGCAACAGTTGTGCACGTAAGAGCTGTAACCAGGCGGCAAAGGGTGATACTGAACTCGTTCGTGCATTACAATTTCTAACCCTGATAGCCAAAGGCGAAAGGCAGCATCTTGAAAATTAGCATCTTCGGATTGGGTTATGTCGGGGCCGTTTCGGCGGGGTGCTTCGCCCATGACGGACATGAGGTGGTTGGTGTCGACCCGCTCCCGACCAAAGTCGACCTCATCAACCGCGGACAGTCTCCCATCGTCGAAACCGACATCGGTGAAATCATAGCGGCCAACGTCAAAGCGGGCCGGCTGCGCGCCACAGGCGATCCAGTGCAGGCGATCCGTGAGACGGAGTTGTCCTTCGTTTGCGTCGGCACCCCCAGCCAGGCCAACGGCAATCTCGATTTGCGGTACATCCGGCGGATTTGCGAACAGATTGGAGAAGCGCTCAAGAGCAAAAGTGCGCGCCACACCGTCGTTATTCGCAGCACCATTCTGCCGGGCACGATGCACAATATTGTGATTCCTACCCTGGAAGAGCAATCGGGGAAGAAAGCCGGAGTTGACTTCGGGGTCTGCAACAACCCAGAATTTCTGCGCGAGGGCTCGGCGGTGAAGGACTTCCACTACCCGCCCAAGACTGTGATTGGCGAGCTCGATCAAGCGAGCGGCGATATTCTGGCGGGCCTCTACAAAAAGCTTGAAGCGCCCCTGATCAGGACGGATATCGAGTCGGCAGAGATGGTCAAGTACGTCGACAACAGCTGGCATGCCCTCAAGGTCGGCTTTGCCAACGAAATCGGCAATCTCTGTAAGTCGTTGGGCCTCGATGCGCACAAGGTCATGAACATTTTTTGTCAGGATCGAAAGCTCAATATCTCTCCTGCTTATCTGTTGCCGGGTTTTGCCTTCGGCGGCTCGTGCTTGCCCAAGGATCTCCGGGCGCTTTCTTATCAGGCAAAAACGCACGATTTGCACCTGCCGATTCTCGCTTCCATTCTGCCGAGCAATGAAATGCAGATCGCTCGCGGCCTGCAACTCATTACGGCAAAGGGGCACACGCGAGTTGGTCTTTTGGGCTTCAGTTTCAAAGCGGGCACAGACGATCTGCGAGAGAGCCCTTTGATTGAGATTATCGAGCGCCTGATCGGCAAGGGATACGACCTGCGCATCTATGACAAGAACGTGAACATTGCCAGCCTGGTTGGCGCAAACCGCGATTTCATTCTCAACCACATTCCGCACATCTCCAAGCTTATGGTCGGCGATATTGACGCGGTGCTCAATCACGGCCAGACCATCGTGATCGGAAATAAAGATCCGGAATTCACGGCGGTGCCGCAGCGGCTGCGTGAAGGCCAATTTCTGATAGATTTTGTGCGGGTTATCGAGGGGAGGAGCAAGAATGGCAATTATGACGGCATCTGCTGGTGAGCAAGCGCAACGAGTGGGTCCGGGCCAAGCCCAAGGTGCGAACCCGGCTGTCAAGGCGTCGATCTACGAATCGATTAATCGGCTTTCCGGCTGGCTGGAAAAGAATGACTATCGCGGCTACGACACTTTCGATGGCCTCAGCGCCTTCTTGCGTCCATTGACCTTCGAGACCAAATATCTGCGAATCGTGCTCCAGCAATCGGTCAGACGGCTTCTTGTGAATTTGCGCCCTGTGCTTGGAATTCCCATGGAACACTCCAGCAAGGGTATGGGGTTTCTGGCGCGCGGCTTCATGCGCCTGCACAAAACAACGGGGGACGCGGCATGGGCAGACAAGGCCGAGATGGCGCTGCAGTGGCTCATCGAGAACCAGTCCAAGGGGTATAGCGGAGCCTGCTGGGGCAACCACTTCGATTACCAATCGAGAGGGTTTTACCTTCCGAAAGGAGTCCCTACTATCGTATGGACATCCTTAATCGCCCACGCGTTTCTGGATGGGTACGAGCACTTTAAGAAGGACGAGTATTTACAGATTGCGGAAAGCGCCTGTGAACATATTCTCCGGGATTACGAGGCCTATCCTCATGGCCAAGGAGTCTGCTTCACTTACGTGCCGGGCTACAACAGTCAGGTCCATAACGCGAGCACGATTGGCCGCGAGCGTGCTGGTGCGGACCAATTCCCACATTCCCAACCCAACCTACCGCGAGATGGCGGAGAAGGCGTTCCAATATACTGCGGAGCGCCAGCGGCCCGACGGATCCTGGTGGTACGCCGAATATCCCAACTGCCTCTGGGTTGATAACTTTCATACCGGCTATGTTCTCGATTGTTTCAAACACTACTTCGAAACCACCGGAGACGATCGCTTCAAGTCAACCATGGATACGGGGTATGAATACTGGAAAAAAACATTCTTCCTGGCAGATGGAACGCCCCGCTATTACAACCACAAAACACTTCCCATCGACATTCAGTGTTCTTCGCAGGCCATCGATACGCTGGTCTTTTTCAGCGACTCCGATCCAGAGGCCATACCTCTCGCCATGCGAGTCGCGCAATGGACGATCGACAACATGCAGGACCGGACAGGTTATTTCTATTACCGGCGGTATTCGCGATCGCTTGTGAACAAGACTCCAACCCTTCACTGGGGACAAGCAACGATGATGTGCGCCTTAGCAGGGCTCCATGAGTCTCTTTAGATCTATGAGTCTCTTTAGAAAAGCGAGGTCTGTTTGACCAGGAAAGTCCTGATCATCGTGGAGAACCTGCCGGTTCCCATGGACTTCCGCGTCTGGAAAGAAGCTCGTTCCCTGCGCGAGGCGGGATATGAAGTAACCGTTTTGTGCCCGAGAAATAAGGGTGCTCAACAAGGGTATGAATTCCTGGACGGAGTGCACATCTATCGGCACCCCACGGCCAAAGAGGGAAATGGGGCTTGGGGATACCTTCGGGAATACACCTTCGCTCTGTTTTGGGAGTTTCTGTACTCGTGGTGGATTTACCTTCGCCGCGGATTTCATGTGATTCAAGGCTGCAACCCTCCCGACGATATTTTCCTGGTGGCGCTGCCTTTCAAACTGTTCGGCGTGAAATACATCTTCGATCACCACGATGTGAACCCCGAGTTGTACCTCTCCAAGTACGGGAAGAAAGACCTTTTCTACAAAGTGCAGCTGCAGTTGGAGAAGGCGCACGTTTCGCTGCAGCGATGTCGTGATGTCTACCAACAACAGCTATCGAGAGATTGCCATGACGCGTGGTGGCGTGCCCGCGGACAACATCTTTGTTGTGCGCAATGGCCCCAGTCCCGAGTTTAGGGCGGTTGCGCCGAATCCGACATTGAAGTATGGCAAGCGTTATCTCGTGGGATACGTCGGAGTGATGAACAGTCAGGATGGATTGGACATTCTGCTCGATGTTGCGCTGCGAATCAAGAACCTGGGGCGCCACGATATTCAGTTCACCTGCGTCGGCGGAGGGCCGGAGTTGCCAATTCTCCGGAAGCTAACCCAGGAAAAACAACTGGATGACATGGTGACCTTCACCGGATATGTCCCCGATGCAGAACTGGTGGAGATCCTTTCGACTGCCGACGTGTGCGTCAATCCGGACCGGCCCTGCCAGATGAACAGTATGTCCACCATGATCAAAATTATGGAATATATGGCCCTGGGCAAGCCCATCGTGCAGTTCGACGGGAAAGAGGGCCGGTTCAGCGCGCAGGACGCTTCACTCTACAGCAACGGCGAGGATCGAGTAGCCGATTTTGCGGAAAAGATCTTATGGCTGCTGGATCATCCGGAAGAGAGAGACCGGATGGGCCAGTTCGGCCGCAGGCGGATCGAGAAAGAGTTGGCTTGGGAGTACTCCGTGCAGAACCTCCTGGCAGCCTACGAGAAGGCTTTCAGCAAGAAGCGGGGCCGGCAAGCTTTGCAAGCCCGAGCGGGGATGATGTGACAAGTGAAAATTGAGAATCCAGCTCGGTAGATTTCGCGTCGTTAGAGTAAGGACCCTCCGTGGCTGCATCCCCTGAAGTGTCGCATTCCTTGAAAATCGAATATTCCGCGCCTGCCGCATACGAGATCGACCCCCTGCGCGATCCACGCTGGGCGGCCCTTGTCGAGAGCCATCCTCGGTCTTCAGTTTTCCATAGCACAAATTGGCTGAGAACCTTACAGACCGTCTACGGTTACGAACCTGTTGCCATTACCACTTCTCCGCCGGGAGCGGATCTGACGAATGGGCTCGTTTTCTGCCGCATCGAGAGCTGGCTGACAGGTCGGCGAATCGTGTCCTTGCCATTTTCTGACCATTGCGCGGCTCTGGTGGATAGTCAGGACGAGCTCGACGTGATGTTTCTGCATATGAAGCAAGATCTGGACAAACGGAAATGGCGGTACATCGAGATCCGGCCCGTGGCGCATCGACCGGGCAGCCATATCGGACTGAAGGAAAGTCTGCAGCTATAAATTTCATCGTCTGGATCTGCGCAAAAGCGCACTAGAACTGTTTCATAACTTCCACAAAGACTGCGTGCAGAGAAAGATTCGACGCGCGGAACGTGAAGAGTTGAAATATGAAGACGGGAACTCGGAAGCTTTGCTTCGGAAGTTCTACAGGCTCCTGGTAACGACTCGACGCCGACAGTACCTGCCGCCCCAGCCTCTGGCCTGGTTCCGCGGGCTGGTTGCCGCCTTTGGCAGCGATCTCAAGATTCGGATCGCCTCCAAGGGAGACGTGCCCGTCGCGGGCATTCTAACCCTGTCCAACCAGAGGTGCGTGGTCTATAAGTACGGCGGCAGCATCGCATCCCTCAACAAGTTCGGAGGGAATGCCGTTCTTGTTTTGGAAGACGATTCAAGAGGCGAAGGACAACGGGCTCGAAGAACTTGATCTCGGGCGCTCCGACCCTGACAATCTGGGACTCATTGCCTTCAAAGAACATTTGGGAGCAACTTCCACTACGATCAATTATTGGATTTATCCGCCGCGGCCGCAGGTTCCGCAAAGCGCCTGGCAGAAAAAAATGGCTCGTCTTTTCGTGCAGGCTTCGCCAGATTTAGTGCTGCAGGCCGTCGGTACGCTTTTGTACCCACACATCGGCTAAGCCTGATCCCGCGTAAGGACAGCCGCCCTCCATTGTCCGGCGAGCGCAGATCGCCAAGCGTAAGCGTAAAGGTGCGGTTTCATTAAATGCCCAAAGATCGTGAACAGCAAATCATTGGATTGTCATGTAGCCATTATCGGCGCAGGCCCCTACGGACTCTCCGCTGCCGCGTACTTGCGGGCGGCGGGGGTAGATACCCGAATTTTTGGCGAGCCTATGGCATTCTGGCAGAATCAGATGCCGGCGGGCATGTGTTTGAGGTCAAATTGGGGAGCCTCGCACATTGCCGATCCGAAGAGCAAACTGACTCTTGACGAGTATTGCCGTCAGAGTGGCAAATCTCTGTCCAAGCCGATTCCGCTGGAAGGCTTTGTCAATTACGGTCGGTGGTACCAGCGCAATGCTGTCCCAGAGCTGGATCGAGCGCCAGATCCGCAGCGTCGAAATCGATGCGCGCGGGTTTAAGCTGACGACGGTGGATGGCGAAGAACTCATATCACGGCGGGTTGTCGTCGCAGCGGGAATCAGCGTATTTGCGGCTCGGCCTGCGGAGTTCGCCAGCATCCCTCCAGCACTGGCTTCGCATACCAGCGAGCACGCGGATCTACAAGAAGTTCACGGGCCGGCGGCGGTGGTGGTTATCGGTGGCGGGCAAAGCGCTTTGGAGTCCGCTGCGTTGCTGAAGGAGACCGGCATTGAGGTCGAGGTCATTGCACGCACGAAGATTCTAAATTGGGTTGGGCTACATCCGAGATTGCATCATCTAGGCGTAATTTCCAAAATGCTGTATTCGAAACGGGACGTCGGCCCGGCTGGTCTCAGCCGTCTCGTTGCCGCGCCCCATCTGTTCCGCCGTTTCCCGCGACGTTTCCAGGATCGCGCCGCTTACCGCGCCATCCGGCCGGCTGGCGCGGGCTGGCTGCAATCGCGAGTTGCAGGAGTGCCGATAGCGTTGGGCCGCAAGGTGACTTCTATGGCCATCGCTGGCAGCCAGCTTCGTCTTCACCTAGACGACGGGTCAGAGCGCCTCGTTGACCACGCACTGCTCGCCACTGGATACCGCGTCGACGTTTCACGTTATCCGTTCCTGTCGCAGTCGTTATGGCAACATCTTGGATACAGTGGAGGGCTTCCCCGTGCTGAAACTTGGACTGGAATCTTCGATCCCGGGGTTGCATTTCCTCGGCAAGCCCGCAGCATGGAGCTTCGGACCATTGCTCGGGTTTGTTTCAGGCGCGGAGTTCGCCTCGAATGAATTGATTCGTTCGATTACTCGTAACGGTAACCATCGAAACAATGGAAGCAGCTGACATCGCTTTCGCACAACCCGTCGCCAAAGTCGGCCCGCCACGCCTCATACAATCGGGGCGATTGTAATCGGCGGCGATTATCAGGGGCTAGGAATTGTCCGCAGCCTCGGGCGACAGGGAGTTCCTGTGTGCGTTGTCGATGATGAACATTCGATTTCACGATTTTCAAGATACTGTAAATCGTTTGTGAGCCTGCCAGACTTACGCGACCAGCAAAGGGCGGTCGATAGCCTGCTGGAGGTCGGGAAACGACCAGGCTTAGAAGGCTGGGTTCTCTACCCAACCCGGGAGGAACTCGTCGCTGCCATATCGCACCATCGTTCAGAACTCAGTAAGGTGTTCCGAGTTCCTACACCCGATTGGGAAAGAGTGAAGTGGGCATGGGACAAAAGAAATACCTATCGGCTTGCCCATCAACTAGGTATTCCGACGCCCGTAACACACTGTCCCGAGAATATAGACCAGCTAGGCGAACTCGATAGCCTTACACCGCCATTTGCCATCAAGCCCGCGATCAAGGAGCACTTTTTCTACGCCACCAAAGCCAAAGCGTGGCGGGCAAACAGTCATTCCGAGTTAAGGACCTTGTATAAAAAAGCCGCTGAGTTGGCCGGTGACGGAGAAATTATGGTGCAGGAGTTCATTCCGGGTGGCGGCAGTCAGCAGTTTTCCTATTGCGCGTTTTTCCGTAAAGGTGAAGCAGTAGGCAAGCTGGTGGCACGGCGCACGCGTCAGCACCCGCTTGAGTTTGGACGAGCCAGCACTTTTGTAGAGACGGTGGATCTCCCAATTCTGGAGGAACTTTCCGAGCGCTTCCTGCGCGCGATCGATTACTACGGCTTGATCGAGATCGAATATAAACTCGATCCGCGCGACTCCCAATACAAGCTCCTCGACGTAAATGCCAGAACCTGGGGCTATCACAGCATAGGGGCCCGCGCTGGCGTGGACTTCAGCTACATGCTCTACCTGGACCAAGTTGGTTTGCCGGTGTCCTGCTAGCAAGGCCCACTCAGGAATGGCATGGGTCCGCATGACGACGGATGTTCCTGCCGCCATGCTGTCGATTCTTAGCGGCGGCACCAATTGGAAGAGTTATCTCCGCTCGCTGAAAAACTGCGATGTCGAAGCAGTGTTCAGCGCTGAGGACCCCCTCCCAGGCTTGGCCGAGGTGGCGCTCATACCCTATCTCGCAATCAAGCGGGGCTTTTGAAGACTACCAGATAGTTTTGCTCGACCTATAGTGACAATCTTAAGTTACAATCTCTAAGTCAGTTTTCCCGCGGTTATCGTCTCAAGATTTGAATGATGCCTTTGCGAGTGATCTGTGCCTGCGTTCTATTCTGTATTCTGGTAGCGGGACTGTGGCCATTTCATGCTCCGCGGAATGAAGTCCGTTGGTCGACTGACGAGAACGGCCTTCTTTTTGGCAAGCATGGCAGCATACTAAGCGCGAGCCCCATCGAAGCTAACCCATCGCAAACTGACAAATCCTGCAGTCTTGAGATTTGGCTGGAACCGCGCCGGCTCAGTTCCGAGGAGGGCACGGTTCTCGCCTTTTATTGGCCGGCTAAAAGGGTTGTAGCGTTTACATTGCGCCAATACCAAAACGGTCTGGTGCTGGAACGCGAAAGCCGCGGCTCCTCGGCCTGGGAAGCCACTATCTATGTTGGCGATGTGTTTCGCGGTCCGAGCCGGTCCTGTTCACGATCAGCTCGGGGGAGGCAGGCACCGCTGTCTATGTTGACGGCGCCTTGGTCAGGAAGGCTCCAGATTTCAAATTGATAAGTCAGGATTTGTCCGGTGAATTCGTATCGGCAATAGCCCGTTGACGGCGTATAGCTGGTCTGGACAGGTACAAGGGACTGGCGATTTACGATCGCGAACTTTCGGCCAGTGAGGTGTCGCAGGATTTTGCAAACTGGACCGCAGGCTGGACAGCTACTTCGAATACAACCGGTCGATCGGATACAGCTAAAAACGACGGCGTTGTTGCGCGCTATCTTTTCAATGAAGGTGAGGGGAACGTAGTCCACAACCAGGTAGGTCCTGCGACCAGCCTTCTTATTCCAGAACGCTTCTTCATCTTGCATGAA
The DNA here is from genome assembly GCA_963810955.1 of uncultured Acidobacteriaceae bacterium. Taxonomy (GTDB): domain Bacteria; phylum Acidobacteriota; class Terriglobia; order Terriglobales; family Acidobacteriaceae; genus Acidiflorens. The sequence continues at coordinate 185,695 of CAWEPW010000011.1, forward strand.
CAGTTTCTAGAGCGGCCGTGGGATGAATTCAAACCTGGCTGGCATTACTGGAAGGATGTAGGGATCAATATCGCCGGTTTCATTCCGCTTGGCTTCTTTTTCCGGGCTTACTTCTCGACCATGGGACGATCCAAACGCACGATCTGGCTCACCATCGCCCTTGGCTTCGCTATCAGCCTCACTATCGAGGTATCGCAGGCATTTCTTCCGACGCGAGACTCCGGCATGACCGATCTCATTACCAACACCTTTGGGACAGCTCTCGGAGCGATTGCGTACTTCTGGTGCGTTAAGCATAGCTGCTTCGAACGAGCCGGCGTCGCATGGGTTTTTCCGGTGGGAACAAAAGAAGAGATTCAAGCTCATGCCTGAGCGGTTGTGGGAAGCCCGGAACTCCGCATCGGTGTTGTAGACGCCTATGAATCGAATCGATCACTGAGAACGCGGTCCAGACGGCCTACTATGACTGAGCAAAATCTTGCAGTTCGCGGAGTTTCCGACACCGCTCGCTGGGTGGCGTATTTTCGCGCGCTTGAAACCCAGCGGCCTGATGCGCTTTTTCGGGACCCCTACGCTGAACGTTTGGCCGGCCAGTACGGATTCCAGATTGCGAACACCTTGACTGGCGGCAACAAGCAAGAATGGGCTTGGGTCGTGCGCACTTACCTTTTCGATCAGTTTCTTGCCCGCGCAATTCAAGAAGGTGCAGACCTCGTCCTGAACCTAGCTGCCGGACTCGATGCTCGGCCCTATCGGATGGACTTGCCCGCAACTCTACAGTGGGTCGAGGTAGATTTTCCCGAGATCGTTGCCTACAAAGAAGAGATTCTTGCGGATGAGAAGCCGCGCTGCCGGCTGGAGCGCATTTCTCTGGATCTCTCCGACCTGCCGGCTCGGCGCGAGCTTTTCGCAAACCTTGACGCGCGGACAGCAAAAGCGGTGGTTGCGACGGAGGGACTGCTCATCTATTTCGCCGCCGAAGCGGTTGCGTCGCTGGCGAAAGACCTGGCCGCCACGCAACATTTTGCTAGTTGGATCATCGACCTCGCTTCCCCTGGGCAACTCCGATTGATGCAGCGTACGACCGGCAAGCAACTGAGTCAGGCGGGAGCGGCCTTCAAGTTCGGCCCTCCCGAAGGCGTAGGCTTTTTCACTCCCTACGGCTGGGAACCGAGCGATGTGCAGGGCATGCTGAAAACCGCCGCCGAATTCAATCGCGCGCCCGCCGAGTTGCTCACCTTGCTGCCCGAACCTAAGGGCAATCCCGGAAATTTTCCCTGGACGGGCGTGTGCCTGCTGAAAAAGCATTGACCGGTTGTCGCTGCACGACACAACCTACATGACCTTCGTTCACTGGCTGCCGGGCACTAATAGAGTAAACTTTTTCAGAGAAATCTTTCCAATTCATCAACATAAACGTCAAGAGTAATGAATCTTGAGATTCTTTAAGGGGGTATTAGTCGGGTCATGTTAGAAACCGCGATCATCGGTGCGGGTCCTTACGGCTTGTCCGTAGCCGCGCACTTCCACCATAAGGGCATTCCATTCCGGATTTTTGGCCGTCCCATGGAGACTTGGCGCAACCATATGCCCCTCGGCATGATGCTCAAGTCGGATGGTTTTGCCTCCAATATCTTCGATCCAGAGAGTGCCTACACCCTTAAGCAGTTTTGCGCAGAGCGTGGGATTCAGTATGCCGACACTGGAATTCCGGTCAGTCTCGACACCTTCAACTCATACGGGCTCGCTTTTCGTGAGCGCATGGTACCGGAGCTCGAGGAAAAGCAGGTCGAATGGGTTGAGCGCGGCGCAGATGGCTTTAGAGTCCGTCTGGAAGGAGGCGAAATTTTCCCGGCCAGAAACGTCATACTGGCGGTCGGAATTACTCATTTCAACTTCATACCGGACAAGTTATCGGGCTTGCCCGAACAGTATGTCACACACATTGCAAGCCATCGGGAGATCGAGCCGTTTCGAGGACATACTGTCGGAGTCATCGGCGCTGGCGCGTCCGCGCTTGATTTGGCGGGGTTGCTGCATGAAGCAGGAGCTAAAGTGCAGATCATCGGTCGTAGCCCGGAACTGAAATTCCACAGCGACCCCACCGGCAAGCCACGAACGTTTATGGCAGACTCTTCGCCATCCCGAGATCGGGATTGGGACCCGGATGGAGATCGCGTTTCTTCGCCAATGCTCCCTGGGCTTTTCACCTTTTGCCGGAAAACCTCCGGCTCGAGATTGTGCAGCGCGCTTTAGGACCTTCTGGAGGGTGTTTCATCAAGAACAAGATCGTCGGCAAAGTGCCTCTGCTGCTTGGCTACAACGTGGAAGGCGCGGAAATCAATGACGGCCATGTCCTTCTTCACCTGCGATCGCACGACGGAAGCGCAAAGAACGTGAACGTCGAGCACATGATCGCCGCTACCGGTTATGTAGTTGAATGTTCAGCGGCTGAAATTTCTCAGTCCGGAAATTCGTTCGCATGTTAAGACGACGAAGGGAAGCCCAGTCCTCTCTTCGAGTTTCGAGTCCTCGGCATCCGGCGTATTATTTTGTGGGAGCTCGCCGCCGCAGCCAGCTTCGGACCGGTGATGCGATTCGCCTTCGGAGCCGGGTTCGTGGCGCGCCGCTTAACCGAAGTGATGGCCAAGAGCTCTGGCGCACAGTCCGTCATCGGTTGCGGTTCGCAGCGTCGCGACCACAGCAAAGTGAGCCGGCTCGAATCAATGCGGAAAGGCTGACGCATGAAGCTTGAGACCATCGCAATTCACGCGGGCTATGACGGCGATCCCACGACAAAGGCTGTGGCTGTTCCTATCTACCAAACCGTCGCTTTCGAGTTCGACAGCGCTGAACACGGTGCGGCTCTGTTTAATCTGGAAGTTAAAGGAAATATTTATACCCGTATCGGCAACCCCACCAATACCGTCCTGGAGCAGCGCGTCGCCGCAATGGAAGGCGGAGTCGATGGACTCAGCGTCAGCTCGGGAATGGCCGCCATCGAGTATGCACTTATTAACATCGCCGAAATGGGGAATAACATCGTTTCTACTCCGCAGTTATACGGCGCAACTTACACTCTGTTGGCCCATATCTTTCGCAAGCGCGGCATCGGCGCAAAATTCGGAGAAACGGATAAGCCCGAAGACATTGAGAAGCTGATTGACGAGAACACACGCGCCGTCTACTGCGAGAGCGTCGGCAATCCGGCCGGAAACGTGGCCGATATCGAAGGCCTGGCACGGGTGGCGCACAAGCACGGCGTTCCTCTGGTGGTCGACAACACGGTGGCAACTCCGATCTTGTTACGGCCTATCGAGTACGGTGCTGATGTGGTCGTGCATTCCATGACCAAATTCATCGGCGGCGGCGGCACCAGCATTGGCGGAATGATAGTCGATGGCGGTAAGTTTCCCTGGCGCCAATATCCAGAGAAGTTCTACATGTTGAATGTGCCGGAGATTGCTTATCACGGCGTGGTCTATGTCGACCATTTCGGAGAAGCCGCCTTCGTCGCGCGCTGCCGCACTGTCTGCCAGAGAAATACCGGCGCAACGCTCTCTCCGTTTAACGGATTTCTATTTCTGCAAGGGATTCAGTCGCTGGCTCTCCGCATGGAGCGCCACGTCGCGAATGCACGTAAAGTCGCGGAATTTCTGCGCGCGCATCCCATGGTCGATTGGGTGAACTACGTCGGCTTCCCCGATAACCCTCTCTATCCAATGGCGCATCGATACCTGGGCTCGAATTTCTGCTCTCTGCTGACCTTTGGAGTGAAAGGCGGCTACGAGGGCGGCATAAAGTGCTTTAATTCTTTCCGTCTATTTAAGCGCATGGTTAATATGGGCGATGCCAAATCGCTGTCTTGTCATCCGGCGTCAACTACCCACCGGCAACTAACTCCAGAAGAACAGGCTAAGGTCGGAGTCACACCGGAGATGATTCGACTTAGTGTAGGCATCGAGCATATCGATGATATTCTCGAAGATCTGGGTCAGGCGCTGGATAGCGCAAAGTAGCGTCGGACGCTATTGCAGGGAGAAGTAACATGCCGTTGATTATTGAAGGAGGACGAGTACCACCGCGTTGGGGAACCCACTGCCCGGTAGCGATCCCTGATGCGGAGCACTTGCGCTTCGCCTTAATCAATAACATGCCGGACGCCGCCCTCGAAGATACCGAGTTACAATTCTTCTCTCTCCTCGACGAAGCATCCCGTGACCTTCCCATCTACTTGAAGCTTTACTCCCTCACTGGAATTTCTCGCACCGACCGCGGCCAGCGCCATCTCGACAGCTTCTATTGGAACCTCGACGAACTCTGGCTAAGCCACGTCGACGGCGTGATCATCACTGGCACAGAACCGCGCCAGCCCAATCTTCGGGATGAACCCTACTGGGCAGTGCTCGCAGAAGTATTTGACTGGGCGGAACGAAATACGATCTCTGCCGTGCTTTCCTGTCTGGCGGCGCACGCCAGCGTATTGCACAGCGATGGTATCAGCCGGCACCCGCTGCCGGATAAGCAATTTGGCGTCTTTACCTTTGCCAAGTCCGGCAACCACGAATTGATCAGTGGCACCGAAGAACAGGTCCGATTTTCTCACTCGCGATGGAATGAAGTGCAAGCCCACGCGCTGGCAGATTCTGGCTATCTCGTCCTGACGCAATCCAGCGATGGCGGAGTGGACACCTTCGTTAAGAAGAAGAAGCGGAGCCTGTTCGTTCATTTCCAGGGCCATCCGGAGTATGGCGCCGAGACCTTATTCAAGGAATACCGGAGAGACATACGAAGGTTTCTAAAGAAGGAACGAGAGACTTATCCCTCAATGCCTAGGAGTTACTTCGACGCCGACGGGCGAGAAACCGTAGGCCGATTTTCGCGAAGCGGTGCTCTCCGGCGGCGAGTCCGCTGAACCGGAAAAAGTAATGGGTCGCTTTCCCGAAGCTGCTTTGGTCGCGACCCTGCAAAAAACGTGGCACTTCTCCGCTCAGGCCATTTACCGAAATTGGCTGAATTACATAGGAGAGAAAAAAGCGGGCATATCAAAACTCTCCGCAGCCACGGCTGCACATCAAAAACGCTGAACGAACGACCGATTGGATCTCCGCCTCGAAGACATTTCTGACCTGACAACATCTGCGAGCTAACAAAAGTCCGAAAGCATTTTCATCTCTCCGGTTTCCTTCGTGTGCCTTGGTGCCCTTGGTAAGGGTTTCTCCAACCTAATGCACCCCTATATCGAACTTAAGATGAGCACAAACGCGAACTCTGCGCTATACTTTCTCCCTTCTAGCCTCGAGGTAAAACCTCGGCTGACCAAGGCTTTCGCGTTCTTCCCGGGGATGCCTTGCAAAGAGGCTTCGACGTTCGCGTGGAGCAAGAGATATGTTGATGAAGGTGCGCACACGTATAGAACAGGTTCTATTCTTCCCCGACAGAAAGAAGACCTTCTTCGACCCTAACTCATTCCCATGGGTGGCCTCGGTCGAGGCTGAATGGCACGTAGTTCGCAAAGAACTGGACGCTCTTCTTACCCGCCGCGAAGAAATACCAAATTTCCAGGATATTTCCGACGCGCAAAAGGGCCTCACTGAAGGCGATCAGTGGAAGACGTTCTGGCTTTACGCCTACGGGAAAAAATCCGAAGAGAACTGCGCGCGCTGTCCGGAGACGGTACGCGTTTTGCAGAAAATTCCCGGCATGACGTCGGCCATGTTCTCGATTCTCGCGCCGAAGAAACACATCCCGGAACATCGCGGATTATGGAAGGGCGTCCTGCGCTACCACCTGGGATTAGTTGTTCCCGGCCCGGATGGGAGTTCGAGGATCAGGGTTGGAAAAGACGTTCAGTGTTGGCAAGAAGGTAAGAGCATGATTTTCGACGACAGCCATCCGCACGAGGTGTGGAACGACTGCGATTCTCAGCGCATAGTGTTGTTTGTCGACGTCGAGCGCCCGCTGCCCGTCCTGCTGGCGCCGCTCAATCGCGCAATCATCTGGATTATCTCCCGATCGCCCAGCATCGCGGAACCGATGGACCGCATACAGCAGTATGCGAGAGCCTCGTCGAAACCAGCAGCTCCCGGAGATAAAGGCGCCGCAGCTTAGGTTCTTGCTTGCGACAAGCCGCGCGATTGGCACGCAGAGTCTCAGCCAACGTAGATGAAAAATTGTCATTCCGAGCGAAGCGAAGGACCTGTTTTGCAGGCGGCGGTTTCGCAGTCAGCCTGTTTCCCTTTCGAACTGCGACGCTAACCGTGCCTCGTGAGGCCGAATAAGACCGACGAAATATTTTCTGACGATCCTCCTACAATGACCCCTCCTGAGCGCATCTGCGACGTAATCAGGCCATGGGCAGAGCTTTCGCCAGAGCGGCCCGCGCTGGTGGAAGCATCGGGCACATGGACCTATCGCCAGCTCGCCGCTGCCGTGTCCGACGCGCAGAAGTGGCTCGTCGATTCCGGTGTGCGCCCTGGCGACCGGGTCATGATCGTATGCGAGAATTGCCGCGCGTTGGTTGCGATTCTGTTGGCGTTGGCCGCAGTCGATGCGTGGCCCGCGTTGGTCAATTCGCGCCTCTCGGCGCGCGAAATCGACGAGATTCGCACCCATTCGGGCGCCCGCCGCGTCCTCTACACCACTACCGTATCGCCGCAAGCCAGAGAGCACGCCAAGCGCCATGGCGCCACTGTTCAGGAAGCTGCAGGCCTCGGCCCAATCGCAATTGGACCGCTTCACGAATCAGTCGAACCCGAACCGGTCGACGTCGAACCCGCGCAGCGCGTGGCCGCGTTGATTTATACGTCCGGAACTACCGGCCTTCCTAAAGGCGTGATGCTGACACACCGCAACCTGCTTTTCGTCGCGGAGGTGTCGGCAAAAATTCGCTCCCTCACTCCCGATGACCGCCTCTACGGCGTTCTGCCAATAACGCACGCGGTCGGCCTTTCCGTCGTACTGCTGGGCTGCCTGCTGAGCGGCGCGACGCTGTATTTGGCCTCGCGTTTCGATCCCGTAGCGGCTCTCGCTACGCTCGAGAAAGAGCGTCTGACGGTCATGCTGGGCGCTCCATCGATGTTCTCCCTGATTGCCGACTACGCCAAGCTCAAGGGAATGGGCTCGCTAAACTTTCCGAGTCTTCGCATCATCTCGTCTTCCGGCGCTCCGCTCCAGCCCGCGCTCAAATCTCAAGTCGAGAGCCTGTTCGGCACAATCCTTTACAACGGATACGGCATTACCGAATGCTCTCCCAATATTTCTCAGGCCGTGGTAGGAGAGCGCCGCACCGACACTTCCGTGGGCAAGATCCTTCCAGGAGTCGGAGTTCAACTGGTCGGTCCCGACGGCAAGCCCGTGCCTGATGGAGAAGTTGGCGAATTATGGGTGCGCGGTCCCAATATCATGAAAGGTTACTATCGCGCCCCGGAAGAAACGGCCGCCGCCGTCAATTCCGAAGGATGGTTCAACACCCGCGATCTGGTTCGCCTGGAGAACGGATATCTCTTCATCATCGGCCGAACCAAAGAACTAATCATTCGTTTCGGAGAGAATGTTTATCCCGCGGAGGTCGAAGCGGTGCTGAACTCGCATCCCGCGGTCGCACGCTCCGCGGTCATCGGACGAACGGTCGAAGGAGCCGGCGAGGAGGTTATCGCCTACGTGCAACTCGCGCCGTCCGCAGTCGACTTCTGAGAGCGAACTGGCGCAGTACGCCGCGCAACACTTTGCTCCCTACAAGCGGCCATCGCAGATCTTTCTGGTACACTCCATGCCTCTAACTCCGACCGGGAAAATTGCTAAGGCCGAACTCGCCAACTTAGCCCCAGTCGCCCACATCCGTTAACGACGTCATGCCGCCAGACTAGGGCGACTCTATAGCGGCACTTCAATCACCGTCGGCCCCTCACCCTCCAACCCTGCCCGCAGCGCCTTCCCGAATGCATCCAGCGAAGTAACCCGGATGCCGGGCACTCCCATTCCCTTCGCTAAGAGAGTCCAGTCGAGATCGGGACGTCCAATCTCGAACATGGCTGCGGCGCGAACTCCCGGTCCGCCCGCGTTCAAATAAGAAAACTCTCTCTTCAGGACTGCATAGTCCCGGTTGGCAAAAACAACCGTGGTAACGTTCAGGCCTTCCCGCGCCATCGTCCACAGGGCTTGAAGTGTGTACATGCCGCTGCCATCGGCACTCAGGCACAACACCCGCCGATCCGGGCAGGCCACCGCTGCACCCAGTGCCAGCGGCAAGGCAATTCCAATCGAGCCGCCGGTATTTCCCAGCCAGTCATGCGGCGGCGATCCCTTGGTCGCCGCCATCAATCCCCGGCCGGACGTCATCGACTCATCAACCACAATAGTGTTTTCGGGCAGAAGCGCTCCGACCACCGCAGCGAGGCCCGGCAAGGTGATTTCCCCGCCAGGCATCGCCGGAGGTTTCGCTTCTTCCAACAGTGCGTCTTCGCCCCGAATCGAGAGGGCTGAGGCAAGTCATGTCGAGCGCGCCCACGTAATCTTCGCCAGTGCTCGCCAGTGTGTGGATCGCGCATTCCGGCGAAGTGAATACGCTGCTCTTCCCCGGATAGGCGAAATAAGCCACCGGAGCCTGCGCACCCATCAGAATCAGCTGACGAAATTCCTTAAACTGTTCGATTCCCTGTTCAAGAACATACTGGACACGATCCACCTGTCGGAAGTCCTGCGCCGCGTTGCAGACGAGTAAGTGGATACGGAGTGAGCAGTTTCGCCCCCGTAGCCGCTGCGATGCGCCCGGCAGTGATAAGCCCTCTTCCGTAGAGCGCATTTCCGGCAATCAGAATCGCGGTTCGCAAACCTGACCGGAGCATAGTTGCTGCGCGTTCAACGGCGTCAGCGTTCGGCTCGAGGTTCCGGCGCAGCAGGGATTGCCGCGACCACACCGCCCTCACTCCAGGCGACATCGGCGGGCACGATCAGCGTGGCAATCTGTCCAGGCGCCGTGCGCGCGCCGACAATTGCCTCGGCGGCGTCGTGGCCGATTTCGAAGACGCAGCAGATGTGCGCACCCACTTGGAATAAGGCCGAGCGATGCCCTCAATGTCAGAAGTGAGAGGAGTGTCATATTGCAGGTGTGAAGTAGCATGTTGCCCCACCAGATTGACGATCGGTACCTGCGCCCGACGCGCATTATGCAGATTCGCGAGGCCGTTGCCCAGCCCCGGACCGAGGTGAAGCAGAGTACACGCCGGTTTCTCCGCCATGCGCGCGTAGCCGTCGGCAGCTCCGGTGACGACACCTTCAAACAGTCCGAGCACGCAACGGATCTCCGCGATTCGGTCCAGCGCAGCAACAACGTGAATCTCCGATGTGCCCGGATTCGAGAAGCAGGTATCAACGCCGCCCGCCGCCAGCGTGCGTATCAGGCTTTCAGCGCCGTTCATCGACCTCCTCGCAATTCATCTGCGTTCCTATGTGGACAACTTACCTAGGGCAAAAAGCATCGCGTGCAAACACTTCGGATGCTATCATCACGTCATAAGATTCCCCCAACAAACTGCAATGATCGAGGGCTTGCCTCCCGGATTATGCACACGCTTAATCACCTGATCATACTGTCGGACTCCGAACCAACCGTGGAAGATTGTCGCCTCCTGGCCTTCGCTACATTGATGGGCGTCTCGGCCAAGATCATGTCGGTGCCGTCCGGAGGCGTCTTTTCGCAATGTCTGCTCGACGAATTTCAACCCGAAACATGCTGTCTTGCAATAAGCGCTGCAACCCTGGTCTCAATAAATAATTCCTCAGCCTCT
>CAWEPW010000012.1:0-55441 GCA_963810955.1 uncultured Acidobacteriaceae bacterium
GGTTTTTGCATGGCTTCGCGCGATCTTGGATGATGAGCTTCGCATGATGAGCTGCCGCACTTTGCTTCAATCTCGAATCTCTCGATGGTCTCCGGCATCTAAAAGCCTGTCGAAAAATCCACTTTAGAGTAGGGGCAGGAATGATGACACCAACACAAGATGCCACGGCCCGCGCGGCCGAGATTTCGAGCGATGCGCTGGACCAGTTATTTCGCAAGGCCCGCACTTATAATGCGTGGCTGCATAAGCGAGTGTCCGTCGCCAAGCTGCGCGAGATTTACGACCTCGCGCGGATGGGGCCAACGAGCGCGAATTCCTCTCCGGCGCGATTCGTGTTTCTTGAAAGCGAGGCTGCCAAGGCGCGTCTTGTGCCAGCGCTTGCTCCGCTGAACGTCGAAAAAACAAAGGCTGCGCCGGTCACTGTGATTGTCGCCTGGGACACCGGTTTCCGCAGAAGCTTACCGGCTGTTTCCACACGCTGACATGAAATCTCACTTCGTGGGCAAGAAGGCCTTGATTGATGAGACAGCCTTCCGCAACAGTACGCTGCAGGGCGCTTACTTCATGTTGGCGGCGCGCGCGCTCTGGGGCTTGATTGCGGGCCGATCTGCGGGTTTCGACCAGGCCAAAGTGAACGCTGAATTTTTCCCCGATGGCAAATGGAAAGCAAACTTTCTGTGCAATCTCGGCTACGGCGACCCGAGCAAGCTGTTTCCGCGGAGTCCGCGACTTGACTTTGATGAGGCGTGCCGGGTGCTGTAAAGGGCAGGATGGCTGGTTAGACCAGGCGCAGCTGAAGGCATCCATCACGCTGCCGATGGAGCATCATTTCTTGATGCATGGGTTTCCATTATCTAGAAATTAGGCCATTACCGAAGGCATCTTTTGCTGCTTGCGCGCGGGGGTGCAAGATGCCAAAAGGCGGCTCTTTTTGCGAAGCGTCTCCGAGTTGGTTGGGGAATCTCTGCGAGAGATTCGGATACACTCGTCGTATTTGTTCCGCTAGACGCGGCGTTTTACCAGGGTGACTCAAACGAGCAACGATTATCGCCCTGGCAGCCATGATTGTGGCTGGAGTGGCTCTAGTAGTCGCAGGAATCTTGTTGGAGAAAGGCTAGAACCATGGGCTTTGTCGTTCCATTCGGGATGTTCGCTGTCGCGGTTTTAGGAATATTCTTGTGGGGCTTGCGAGATAAGCGCAGTCGCAAGAATAATCCAACCAGATTCGGGGGTAGTTCGCCCTCATAAGGCAGCAAGCAAACGCGGGGCGAGAGCCTGTATCGGCTCAACGCTAGGCTGCCGCTCGAGTAGTCCTCTTGCACTAGATCGCCTCGGTTCAGACTCCCTCCATTCACAAATCCTCCGAAATCGCGACGCCTACGATCCAGCTTTCTTCTCAATCTTTGCCCAGGTATCTTTCAGAGCTACAGTGCGGTTGAATACCAGACGTCCGGGCTTGGAATCCGGGTCGACGCAAAAATACCCCAGGCGTTCGAACTGATAACGGCTTTCGATGGCCGCTTTCGCCAGCGATGGCTCCAATTTGGCTTGCGCGATCACTTCCAGCGAATTCGGATTCAGGTTCGCGGTGAAGTCCTGCCCATCGTCCGCCTGATTCGGGTCTTCTTTGCTGAAAAGCTTGTCGTAGATGCGCACTTCGGCGTCGAGGGCATGAGCGGCTGAGACCCAGTGGATCGTCGACTTCACCTTGCGCCCATCCGGAGAATTGCCGCCTCGCGTGGCCGGATCGTACGTACAGTGCACCTCGACCACTTCTCCCTGCCGTCTTTCACCACCGATTTCGCGGTAATGAAATAGCCGTAACGCAGCGCACTTCGCGCCCGGGCGAGAGGCGGTAATACTGCTTGGGCGGGTTTTCGCGGAAATCATCCTGCTCGATATAGAGCACTTTGGAAAATGGCACTTTGCGCGTCCCCGCGCTTTCATCTTCCGGATTATTGATCGCATCAACCTCCTCGACCTGATCCTCGGGATAATTGTCGATCACCATTTTCAACGGCCGAAGCACAGCCATCACACGCGGCGCGCGCTTATTGAGGTCTTCGCGAACAAAGTGTTCGAGCATGGCGAGTTCGAGCGTTCCATTCGTCTTCGAAACCCCGATCGCCGCGCAGAAATTCCGGATCGCCTCCGGGGTGTAACCACGACGCCGTATGCCGGAGAGCGTGGGCATGCGCGGGTCATCCCAGCCCGTAACTCGATTCTCCTGCACCAGAGTCAGCAGTTTGCGTTTGCTGAGCAGCGTGTAGGTGAGGCTGAGCCGATCGAACTCCAACTGCTGCGACGGGAAAATTCCGAGCTGCTGGATGAACCAGTTATAAAGCGGCCGATGATCTTCAAATTCCAGCGTGCAGATGGAGTGGGTCACGTGCTCGATCGAATCGGACTCGCCATGCGCGTAGTCGTACATCGGATAAATACACCACTTGCCGCCGGTGCGATGATGCTCGGCGCGCAGGATGCGATACATGATGGGATCGCGCATATTCAAGTTCGGCGACGCCATGTCGATCTTGGCGCGCAGCACGCGCGATCCGTCGGGAAATTCGCCTTTGCGCATGCGCTCAAAAAGATCGAGGTTCTCTTCGGCCGAGCGGTTGCGATGCGGACTTTCTTTGCCCGGTTCGGTGAGCGTGCCGCGATATTTGCGAATTTCTTCGGCGCTCAGGTCGTCAACATATGCTTTGCCGTCTTTGATGAGTTTGATTGCCCACTCGTAGAGCTGATCGAAATAGTCAGAAGCATAAAGAGGCCGTCCCAATCGAAACCCAGCCAGCGGACATCTTTCATGATGGAGTCCACATACTCCTGCTCTTCTTTCTCAGGGTTGGTGTCGTCGAAGCGCAGGTTGGTCTTGCCGCCGAACTCGTCGGCTAATCCAAAGTTGAGGCAGATGGATTTCGCATGGCCGATGTGCAGATAGCCGTTGGGCTCGGGAGGAAAACGCGTCTGGATAATGGCGTCGCCGTATTTCTTTGTCTTGATATCTTCAATGACCGTGTCGCGAATGAAGTTTGACGGGCGAGGATCGGAAGACGAGGGCGTGCTCGCGGCAGCTTCGCCGGATTTAGGTGAAGATAAGTTCGTGGCGCTCATACTCCTTGTATTTTATATGGGTAAGGCGGATTCGCGGCGAACCGACGCCGGGACCCCGCTTTTCAGACGGGACCGCGGAAACGGGCTCAATTTCTCATGGCAAAGTGCGTCACAATGCGGTCGTCAGCTTCCAGCCTTTGGCTTCGGCAGGAAATGTCAATGGTGCAAGCAGCATGAGGCTGCGCAGCGCGGGGAGGATGTCTCCCCCCAACGAGTGGAGCCCGTGCCGTGGATGCGACAGCAGTCGAGTTCGATGATTGTCACGCAGGCTATTTTCGGCATCAACGTCGCGGTTTTCGTGGCCATGATGCTGGCGGGCGTTTCGATGCTCGATAACCCTTCCGGCCAGGATCTCGTGCACTGGGGGGCAAATTTTGGCCCGCTTACCGTCAGTGGACAATGGTGGCGTTTGCTGACCTGCGTTTTCGTTCACGGCGGTTTGCTGCATATAGGTTTCAACATGTGGTGCCTGTGGGACCTCGGCAGGCTTGCGGAGTCGGTTTATGGCCACTGGACCTTCGCCGCGGTGTACCTGATCTGCGGATTGGCGGCAAGCGTGGCTAGCGTGATCTGGTATCCCGCGGTTTTAAGCGTGGGCGCTTCCGGCGCCATCTTCGGAATTGCAGGAGCGCTGATCTCATCTTTTTATCTCGGCGAATTTTCTCTGCCGCGCGCCGCGATCAGCGGGACGCTGCGAAGCGTGGTCGTGTTCGTGGGCTACAACCTCTTTTTTGGAGCAGTGATCGCTCACATCGATAACGCCGCGCACATCGGAGGCCTGCTTATTGGCTTGCTGCTGGGCGCGTTGATCGCGAAGGTGGCTCCGGGACATGACGACATTTTTGCGCCGCATCGCCGTGTTGCTGGTTGGAGCTTTGCTGGTGTTCGGCGGCGTGATGTGGCTGCAGCACTCGCGGTCGTATCCGCTCCATGGACAAAACGGGGTCGGACTTTTCGACCACCGGAAGATGGACGACGGCATCGCGGATCTCAGGCGCTCAAGCGCGGAAGTATCTTCTGCGACGTAGTGGACGCACTGAAGTCGTGATCTTCCTATTCGTGCTCGAACATAATTCACCGTTGGACTTAGACGGGGCAAGCCCCGTCTCTACATCGAGTTTTCGGCAACCACTAGAGCTGGTGCCCTTCCCAAAACCGTTGCGCGATGAGTTTTCGCGACCGGCTAGAGCTTTTCGATAGCTCGCTCGATTCTCGCCAGAGTAGTTTCCCGCCCTAGAACCTGGAGTGTCTCAAACAATGGAGGCGCGTTCTTGCGTCCGCAGACGGCTACGCGAATCGGCTGGAACATTTGTCCCGCCTTCAGGCCCATCTCCTGCGCGGCGGCGCGGAGGGCGTGGTCGAGCGGGTCATGTTGAAATTCCGTTTGCGCCAGGACTTCTCGAGCGCGCGTCAAGACTTTCCGCGCCATCGCAGCGTCGCCCTTCTGTGGAATAAGTTCGGTTGGGTCGTAAGGCGGAAGCTCGTCTACAAAGAAAAAATCGGCGGCGGTCAGAACGTCGCGCAGAAGCTTGATACGCTCGCGGATCAGCGGGGTGATGGCGAGCATTTTGCCGGGAGCAATCGGGAATCCGGCGGCATGGACTATGGGGAGCAGGCGCGCGCTGAGATCGTCGACGGAAAGCCCGCGGATGTGCTCGGAGTTGAGCCAGACCGCTTTGGGATCAAAAGCTTCGTCGGGCGTCGGTGCGGGCTCCTTGAAATTGATGACGGCATTTGCGCGATTGATGCCTTCGAGAGAAAACGCGTCGGTGAGTTCCTGGCGCGTCATTTTTTCGCGATCATCTTTTGGCGACCAGCCCAGCAGGCAGAGAAAGTTGATGAAGGCCTCGGGCAGGAATCCAGCGTCGCGGTAAGTGGTGACGCTCACCACGGGGCCGTGCTTGCGTTTTGAGAGTTTCGATCCATCGGGAGCGACGAGCAGCGGCAAGTGGGCAAACTGTGGCGGCTGGGCGCCCGCGCCTTCGAAAATGAGCACGTGTTTATAGGTGTTTGAGAGATGATCCTGACCACGAATGATGTGGCTGATGCGCAGGTCGATGTCGTCGGCGCACGATGCCAGGTGGTAGGTGGGCATACCGTCGGAACGAAGCAGGGCGAAGTCTTCGATATCGTCGGCCGCTTTGCTTTGCTCACCGTAGACAGCGTCGTTGAAACGGACTTGCTGGCTCGTGCCCCGCGGAACACGAAAGCGCAGCGCGAAAGATTCTCCCGCCGCGGCCCGGCGGTCGCTTTCTGCGCGTGAAAGTTCGCGCATGCCCGGATTGAAGAGCCAGGTTTGAGCTTGCGCCGGATTTTTCGGTGTCACCCGCATGGGCCGGAGTAAAGTCGCGGTAAGCCAATCCCTTCTGGAAGATCGCATCGGCGACCTGCCGGTGCAGAGCCAGGCGCTCGGACTGCTTATATTCCTCATCCCATCCAAGATCGAGCCAACGCAGGCCTTCGAAGATGGAGTTGACGGAGGCGTCGGTGTTGCGCTCGACATCGGTGTCGTCGAGGCGAAGAACCATCGTTCCTCCGTTGTGGCGGGCGTAAAGCCAGTTGAAAATGAAGGTGCGGGCGCTGCCAACATGCAAAAAGCCGGTAGGGGACGGGGCGAATCGAACACGAAGCATAACGTTTGAGTATAGCGGGAGTGAAGCGTTGGCTCTAGCGATCGGGACTTCGGCAGTGGTGCAACTTGCGAAATCGTTTACCCACTAAGGCCACGAAGGTACACGAAGGAACATCGTAGGCAAAAAGCCCTCGTGTTCCTTCGAGTCCCTGGTGGTTGAGGGGTTCGTCGGTTGCGCGCGTCGCCGCCTCCGCCCGGAATCCGGCGAATAACCGGCTGGTTACTAAGGTAACTCTGCGAGAGCAGGCCGTTATAGCGGTCTCGCATCTTATAAGAAGATACTCATGGAAACACCGTACCCAGGGCCCAACCTGCCGGAAGACACCTGTTGTTTCGATCTGCCTGGTGTGTCAGGATTAAACATCCGCAGAGGTCGCATCGGGGCCGCAATTGCGAGTGCGAAGGCGCCCGATCGAGGGCCGTTAATCGAGGGTCGTTAAATAATGTACAGCGTTGCCACAGGCTTGGCGTTAACCCCTGGGGCCGTGGCCCTGCTGGTGCTTGTCGTCTTCACGTATCTCTACGAGCAGAATCGTCATAGTTACTTTCGCGCGTGGCAATTGGCTTGGGCGGCATACTCACTCCACTATTTGCTCAAGGCGCTCGAATATTTTCGAGGGCCTACCCCATTCTTGTTCTTTTTGAGTTCCCTCTTTCTCGTCGGCATGGCGATGGGCATCTTCATCTCGACCCGGCTGATGAAGGAGCCCTTCCAGCTCAAATGGTATGACGTCGCGTTAACGATAACCGGAGTTGTGCTGGCGTATGTCAGCTTGCGGGCGCAGTTCGCGAACGGTGTATTCAGCGAGAAAGGCACCCCGCTGCCGATTTATTTGCGGCTGGAAACGGGGCTCGCGCTAATCCTGCTCTATTGCTCTTTTCACTTTTACCGCTATGCTCATCGCCGGAATTCCGTAGCTTTTCGAACTCTCGCATTTTCGCTGGCGCTGTGGGCGGCGCTGATGTATGCGGGGCAGATGCGTCAACCGTTTCTCGATAGCGTTGGCCAGCTCGGGGGATTCCTCAATTCAATTCCGCAAATGCTGCTCGCCATTTCCATGGTCGGAGTGCTTTTTGAGAACGAGCGCAACGCGGTGCAGGAAAATGCGCTCACCTTCTCGACCCTGGGCATCGACCCGCGTCGATTGCTCTCGGCATCCGATCTGGTGCCCCCGCTGCAGGGCTTTGTGGACCGGTTAGTTGCTCCCTTGCCTTCGCGGCGCGCCGTTTTCTTTGTTTCCCAGCAATGGCGAGGCACCTTGCCGTCCATACAACGGGGCTTCTCGGCAGAGTTTCTGGAAAAGCTGCAGAAGACGCAGGCGGGAGACTACATAGCCGAACTCGCATATCGGCGCGGCGGCGTGGTCACCTTCCGCGATCTCGCCGATCTGGAAGAGCCTTTGCCAGCGCTTTCTGGCGGAAAGTTCGAGACCTGCAAGCAAACGCTGCTGGCGGAGGGCATCACCAACCTGATGGCGGTGAGCCTGCAAACACGCGAGCACAACTTCGGCGTATTGCTCTTTCCTCACGCCGAACGGCGCATGTTCGGCTCTTCGAACCTGCGATTGCTCATCGGCCTGGCTCTCCAGATTGCATTGACCTTGGAAAACTATGTGGTGATGCACGAGGCGCAGCGCCGAACCAAGGAATACGAACTGCTCACCGAAATCGGACAGGCCATCAGTTCTCATCTTGACCAGGATGAGGTGCTTCGCACTGTTCAGGTGGAGCTCGGCCAGATTTTCGATACCAGCACGTTCTACATCGCGTTTCAGGAGGAAGATGAGATCCGCTTCGAGTTGGAGATTGAGGGCGGCGTTATTTTTCCCAAGCGGTCGCGCAAGGTTGCCAATGGTTTGACCGAATATGTGCTGAGGACGGGTCAGCCGCTGCTGATCGAGTCCGATCTCGAAGAGGTGCGCTCAAAGCTGGGAATAGACTTTGTGCCACCGCGGCCCGCGCGCTCCTTCTGCGCGGTGCCTATTCTGCAGGGCGGCAAGCCGGCGGGTGTGATGGCAGCCCTGAGCACGGAGCGAGAATTCCAGTTCCAGCCCAGGGACCTCGAGGTTATGCAAACGGTCGCCCGCCAGCTGGGGATCGCCATCGAAAACGCGCGCCTGTTTACCGAAGAGCAGCGCCGCTCCCGGCATCTTGCATTTCTTAATAACATTTCGAAGCTGGCGATTTCGAGCGAGGACGCGGCGCAGATGATGGCCAATATCGTCCGCGAGATCCAGAAAAACTTCCGCTACGATCACATCGGCATCGGCATTCTGGATTACGCGACGAAGGATATTGAGATCAAAGCAGAGGCGGGAACGACATCGCAAACGCTGGGCCGCCGCATCGCCTTGGGCAGTGGGGTCCTGGGAAAGGTCGCACGCACAGGAGTGAGCGCCCTGGTGCAGAACGCCGGTCCAGGGCAGCTCGCCGGCGTGCTGCCCGAATCGCGCGCCGTGCTCTGCCTGCCCATCAGCTACGGCGAGTCGCTGCTCGGCGTGCTTAATGTGGAAAGCCGCGATGAGAATGCCTTCGCGCCCCAGGACGTTCTGATTTTGAACACGCTGGCCGATTTGCTGGCGACAGCGTTGCACAATTCGTTCGTATTCCAGAAGCTGCAACAGCAATCGATCACCGATGGCTTGACCGGCATCAAGACCAGGCGCTTCTTCTGGGAGGCGCTGAGTTCGGAGTGGAGGCGCGCATCCCGCTCAGGGCGGCCGTTCTCGGTGGTGCTCGTCGATCTGGATAAATTCAAGGAAGTCAACGATTCTCTCGGCCATCTTGAAGGCGATCTGGTGCTGGCCCGCGTGGGCCGCCTGCTGGAACAGAAGTGCCGGCAATCCAATGTGGTCGCGCGTTACGGCGGGGACGAATTCATCATCCTTATGCCTGAGACCGGCATCGACCAGGCGCAGGCTCTGGCGGAGAGATTGCGGCTGTGGCTGGCCACCGATCCCATGCTCGAAGAGCACCACATCACCGGCAGTTTCGGCGTCGCCAGTTTCCCCGTGCACGGATTTTCCATGGAGGATCTGATTCGCGTGGCGGATGCGGGCATGTATGTTTCGAAGCACGCGGGCGGCAATAAGGTCGCTACGTCGGATGCGTTCGGCGAGGGTTCGGCCGTGCAACGGCAACTTGTCTCCGGCTATATCGAAGGTTTTCTGCAGCGCGAACACAACGGGCCAGAGCATCTCGAAGAACTCGTGGGCACACTCCGCAAACTGTGCGAACGCGAGACCGAAGCAGACGCGGATCACCGCGCGATCAAGGAGGCGGTCGAAGCGCTGTCGCGCGCCGCCGAACTGAGGGAGCACAACGCCGCTGGGCATGGCGAGCAGTGCGCCCACTACGCCGGCATGATCGCGCGCGGACTTAATCTTTCTGACCGGGAAGTCGATGAGGTCACCTTCGCCGGTCGGGTGCATGATGTGGGCAAGCTCTTCATACCCGCGCAAATCCTGAACAAACCCGGCGCGCTTACGGAAGAGGAATTCTCCGTGATCAAGAACCATCCGCGGATGGGGGCCGAGGTGGTTCGCGCGATTCCTGAAATCGATCGCGTCGCTCAAGCCATCGAATGTCATCACGAAGCCTTCGACGGCAGCGGTTATCCTTTGGCGCTGAAGGGCGAGGGCATACCGCTTTACGGGCGCATTCTCGCGGTTGCCGACGCTTACGTGAACATGACCAGCGACCGTTCGTTCGCGCCTCCGAAGAGCGACGAGCAAGCGATGGCGGAACTGGGCAAGCAGAGCGGCACACGATTTGATGGCATGATCGTGCGATTGCTGGCCCGGCTGCTGAAGATGCCGGCGAAGATTTGAGCAGGGCAGGTCTCACTCTCAGGTCTCAGCTCTCAGCTCTCAGGAATTCAACAGCGTGAGAACCAGGCTTGTCTCTTTCGGCAGATAGCCTTTGCGGTGAAACCAGTCTTCCATCGCGTCCTGAAGCTGATCGATTGGGACATGCGCTCCAATTTCTAGTAAGCCGTCGGACACCGGCAGCGTGTCATCGAAAACCGAGGCGTTGGTGAAATTGCGCATGCTGAAATTGTCGAGCCACTTCAGCGGACAAGGTTGAAGCTGGCCTTCGTGGCGATATTCGACTCGGATCTTCCGCGCAAACATGACTTGATTTAAGCACAGGAACACGTTCACAGCCGGCAACGCCGATCAGACCCCGGGGCGTTTCCATCGATCATTGGGAAAGAGACTAGTGGAGAAGAAATTACTTGGAACGATCTGGCGCAGTCGGTTTCATTATTATCATGACCACGCCATGAGACTCCACGGAAGCTGTGAACTTGCCGGTGAATTTGCCTAGATCTTTGTGCGCCCAGAGATCGCGCACGGATGCGCTCAAGTAGTCCGGATAGCCGAGTTGCTCCCAGCTGGTTGGGATCTCTCGCTCGGTGCCGCTGCGATTGAGCAGCACGACTGCGCGGCTGCCATCTCTAAGCTGCTTTGCCCAGACTTCCAGGTCGCCGTTTTTGTTCACGCGCGTTCCTTCGCGGCCTAGCGGGTCTTGATCGACGGCAATCACTTCTTTGTTGGTGAGAATCTGCTGGATTTGCGGGCGCATGGTGCGCAGGTCGTTGCCGGCAATCAGCGGCGCGGCGAGCAGCGACCATAAACTGAAATGGGAGCGATATTCCGTGTCGGTCATGCCGCCGTTGCCCACTTCGAGCATGTCGGGATCGTTCCAGTGTCCGGGTCCGGCATAAGACTCGAGGCCAACTTGCAGATCCAATATGGCGAGCATGCCATTGGAACAGCAACTGCCGTCCGGCCACTTAGTTTGGCCTGACCATTTATCGCTGATGTCTCCGGTGGTGCGCCATAGGTTGCCGCCGACTTCTTTTCCCCAGAGCCACGGTTTGGCCGTGCCCCACTCGCAGATGCTCAGGACGATAGGCCGCCTAGCAGCATTCAGAGCGGCACGAATGTTGGCATAGGAAGCCTTCGCGTCTTGCGTGGTCGTGTTGCACCAATCGTACTTCAGGTAGTCGACGCCCCACGCGGCGTAGGCTAAGGCATCCTGATACTCGTGGCCGAGGCCGCCGGGGCGGCCTGCACAGGTTCTCGAACCTGCGTCGGAGTAGAGGCCAAACTTCAGGCCGAGCGAGTGAACGTAGTCGGCAAGGGCCTTCATGCCGTGCGGGAAGCGCTGCGAATCGGCAACGATGTTGCCGTTCGCGTCGCGGCTCACCTGCCAGCAGTCGTCGACGTTCACGAACTGGTAGCCGGCATCTTTCATGCCCGACTTGATCATGGCATCGGCCATGCCGCGGATCAGTTCGTCGCTGACGTTGCAGCCGAACTTGTTCCAGGAATTCCAGCCCATCGGCGGAGTGAGAGCGACGGTTGGGGAGGGAACATTGTTCTCTTGCGCAAACAGACCGGAGACCAGCAGCGAGACGAAGAGCACCAAACCAAGAGCGTATTTGTGGGTTTTCATGGTAACCGCCGTTCCATTCTAACCGCCCTCCTCCATCACGCGTCCAGCGCCATCTGCCGCATCGCATACATAGATCTGCGGAGCAATGCCTGTCGCCGATTGATACGCGGCTGCAATCTCTTCCTGAAAGTTCGCAACGGAATTCTGATGAACCAGGTTGACGGTGCAGCCGCCGAAGCCGCCGCCGGTCATGCGCGCGCCGAGCACGCCCTCGATCTTCTCCGCAAGCGAGACCATGATATCGAGTTCTTCGCAACTGATTTCATAATCGTCGCGCATGCTTTTGTGCGATGCGAGCATGAGTTCGCCGAAGCGATTCATCTCTCCGGCAAGTAACGAGTCGGCCGCTTTTGTGACACGCTCATTCTCGGTAATCACGTGGCGGGCGCGCCGAAAAGCAACGGGACGCATTGCGCGTCCAAGCTCTTGCAATTCGGCGAGCGTTACGTCCCGCAAGGCGGTGATGCGAGGCAAGTGAGATTTGAGATTAGCGACAGCCTCCTCGCAATCGGCGCGGCGCCGGTTGTATTCGCCCGCGGCGACCTCGTGTTTTACGCCGGTGTTGCAGATCGCAATCCGATACTCCGGCTTTAGAGGCAGTAATTGGGACTCGAGAGAACGGCAGTCGATGAGGAGAGCATTGCCGGCTCGTCCGAAGCAGGCGATGAACTGGTCCATGATGCCGCAACGAGCGCCGGTGTACTGGTTCTCGGCCTGCTGACAGGCGAGCGCAATCTGCTTGCGATCGAGGGTACAAGAGGAGTTGTGAAGCAGCGCGAACGCAGTGGCGACTTCGAGCGCAGCCGATGAGCTTAGCCCCGCGCCAATGGGCACGCCGCCGGCAATCACCAGATTTGCGCCTCGCAACTTAAGTCCGCGCGCTGCGAGAACACCTTCTAGAACGCCAGCTACTCCGCGAACGTAATCGCTCCAATGTTGCCTGGGCGAAGGATCGTTGTCATCAAGGGAGAGAACGCAAAGCTCATCGAAATCTATGGAGAAGATATGAAGATGCCTGTCGTTACCATTATCGTTGTCGTTGCCGCTATCGTTATCATTATCATGGCGCGGGCCTATGGCAACATGCGTGGCTAACCCCATAGCCATCGGCATGACGAAACCGTCATTGTAATCGGTGTGTTCTCCGATGAGATTGACCCGGCCGGGCGCGCGAAAAACCGCAGGCTCACTGTGAAAGCGTTCGCGAAACACGCGCGCCGCGGAGACTATTGGCGGTGAAGCGGAAGAGCTGGAGAGCGGCGCGACGGCCATAGCAGAGTCCACGATCTAGGCCGGCGAAGACGACGCTACCGGCCCGCCCTTCGCAGCCGGTTAAATTATAGGCGATGGATTCTTACTTGTTCGTATAGAGGTTCGGAAACTCCTGCTGCAGGCGGGCAACCTTCGGCGCGTCGTTATAGACGATGTAAGGATTGTCGGGATGGAGGGCAGCGTAGTTCTGGTGGTAAGCCTCGGCGGGATAGAAAGCCTTCAAGGCGACGACCTGAGTCACTATACTGTGCGGGAAGACCTTGGCATTGTCGAGTTGGGCGATATATGCCTCGGCGATTCGCTTCTGCTCATCGTTGCCATAGAAAATAGATGACCGGTATTGGCTGCCGGTGTCCGGTCCCTGACGGTTCAACTCGGTGGGATCGTGCGCGACCGAGAAGAACACGCGAAGCAGCTCGCCGTAGGTGATCTGCGACGGGTCGTAAACGATTTTCACCGACTCGGCATGGCCGGTGTCGCCGGTGCTAACAAGTTCATATTCCGCAGTATTGGCCGCGCCGCCGGAGTAGCCGGAGGTCGCGCTGATCACGCCCTTCACGTGCTGAAAGACGGCTTGAACTCCCCAGAAGCATCCACCGGAAAGGACGGCGGTCTGCTCGGATTTGGCGGTCGCCAGCGGGGCATCCACGGTGGGGCTGGGGACGGCCACAGCCGACTTCTCCCGGGCATTGCAGGCGATGGCGCCTGCCAGGGTGATGAGCAAGAACAAGGCGGATACGCGGGATAAGGTCGACATGACGAACTCCTCAAGATCGGGCGGCACCGTTCGAGCGCCTACTAAATAGAGTCGGCAGCAAGGAGAAAGTTACAGATTTGATTATGGGAGCGCCGGGCCTCGCCGGGCCACGATGCTCTGTTCAAAACACAAGGTCCCTCCACTCCGCTTCGCTCCGGTCGGGATGACAGAGGTATTACTGCCGTCGGGGTCACGGATTTGTTTTGCGAATTTATGGACGCAGACTAGAGAGATCCCAAAATGCAGGCGCCGCCATCGATTCGCTCATCTGAACGCCTGCGCCGTTGTATACATCGCAACCAGCCCCAGCACGAGCACCGCCTCTTCAAGCTTTTCCGACCACATGTGCAAGCGATCGAATTCCCGGCGCTGAGGGTTTTCCGGGGGCATGTTATCGATGACTCCGATATCAGCGCGAATGGCGTGCATTTTCGGAGAAATGGCGTATTGGGAGACGGCCGTCAGCAGCAACATCAGCACAATCAAAACGTGCCTGGCCGCCAGCGGCCGCGCATTGCCCGTTGCCATGCGGCTATAGAGCATCGACGCGATCAGAAAAACAATTCCCGAGACGATGGCCATATAGTGCAGCACATCGAGCGAGCGGCCGACGATTGACCCTGCCATGTGGCGGCTAGGGAGAAGCCCGGGAGAAAAGACCGTGGGCGCCTCGACGAACGCGAAAAAAATCAGGCCTCCGAGCCAGACCACGAGCGACAACAGCATAAGAAAACGCAGAAATGACATTAACGAGATTATAGGCGCACGCGCCAACGTGTGACTGCGGCCGTGCGTGCTCCAACATTTCCCGTTATAGGAATGCCTGAGTTCATGCTCCGGCGAATCTCGCGGGAGCCTTGCCCGGCGGGCCGTTTCGCCGCGGAGCCGAGATCCTCGCCAGACGAGTTATCCACAGGAGAACCAGCGCTGTCACTTACTGACTGTGTGCACAACTCGTTACCCTCAATTTTCCGCATTCCGTGCGGAGGGGTTCTTTACATGCACATGCAGCGCGCGCTGACGGCCACCGACGTTAACTTTGTTTCTCTGCAGTCAGCGGTGTTTTGCGTGCAGTGCGAGTTGCTGAGCGACAACAACACGACGCGGTGCCTTGCCTGCGGCAGCGCCGCCGTGCTCAGTCTTTCGCGTGTGCTCGGCGGATCACTGCGCGGACAGCCGACCGCACACCTCATCGCAGATGCGGAACTGGACAGGCTGGTGCGCTCGCTGCTTTATACCGTGCCGCAGGTTGCGGAAGCGGAGCGGAATCAAGACGAATATCGGATCGGTGAAAACGCAAGAGACGAAGAAGCCGCTGAGCTTCCGGTCGCGGCGGGTTTCTCCAGCCGGCACCGCATGAGGCCGCGACATCATGGGCCGTCGCCAATGCCGCACCCGCTGCTGAATATGGGAGACATCAATCTCGAACCGGGCATCAGCATCATCGCGGAAAAAGCGCAGGTGCTGACCGGCGCCACCGGAGCCGCCATAGCATTGCGCCGCGGCAGTGAAATCGTCTGCCGCGCCCGCACGGGCCGCACCGCTCCTGACATTGGAGTCCGCTTGCAAACCGATAGCGGATTGTCAGCCGAATGCGTGCGGACGGGCGAAGTGCTGCTCTGCAACGACGCGGAGTCGAATCCGCGGGTGGATTGGGCAAGTTGCCGGCGTATGGGTGTGCGGTCAATTCTCGTCGCTCCGCTGCGCCACTTCCGGCGAACGCTCGGAGTTTTCGAGGTGCTGTCGTCGACGCCCGGGGCGTTCGACAACAACGACGTGGCTACCATGCAGTTTCTCTCAGGAATGATGGTGGCTACGATCTCGCGGCTTTCCAGCTTGCAACCAGCGGTAGAAAACAATTCCCAGTTGACGGATGTCAGTTCCCGGTAGAATCGCCGCGCCCCGATTGGCGCTTTACCGCGTCGCCGGACCTTACCGTGTCTTCATCCACCACGCCAGCAACAGGTGAGTGGGAAAATACACCGCGAGCGGCACGACAACCAGATATGCGACCAGGTAGACCGTGCCAGGCACGGCGTGCTGTTGGCGGAAGAAAAGGCCGCGGGCCCAGTTCACGTCGAGTCCCGGATGCCAGAAATAGTTGATGGGGATAACCACCCAGGCGGTCAGGGTCTGGCAGAGCCATCCGCGGCGGTCGTAGCCGAGCCGCCGCACCGCCCACAGCAGGAGCGACGGGGTAACGACATGAAACAGGCTGAGCAGTCGGACCAGTAAAGACAGGTGAGGATCAAACATGTATTCGGTCCCGCCAATGATGTGCCGGCCCGTGAGGACGGCGCCAACCAGATCGATGGTGTAGAGGGTCTGAAATAGAAGCAGGCCGGTTGCTTGCCAGGAGAAGAGCAGGCTGCTTTCCAGCCAGAGGGCGAACATGATGAAGATGTTCCCCAGGTCGCAGAAGAAAAGGAAGTTCGCCGGCCCGTATTGCCGCCAGTAAAACGGCGCCCAGACGATCACCCAGACAGTCCAGCCAAGTTTGAGCCAGAGCGGGATGCGCATGCGCGACATTGTAGCCGCTGTTGTTATCCCAGGGACCTAAACAATGCCTTCAGCGGTCAGAGAAGGGTACTTAGAACTGGCAACCGGCAACTGAGAACTAACTACACCGGCACCGGCACGCTCTCGACAATCTCGCGCAGCACCTGCTCGGCCTGTTCGGACTTTTTCAGAGTGGACGTGTAGGCGGAACTTACGACTACGCGATGGGCAAAGACGGAGACGACCAACGGCTTGAAATCTTCTGGCGTGCA
This sequence comes from uncultured Acidobacteriaceae bacterium, assembly GCA_963810955.1. Classification (GTDB taxonomy): domain Bacteria; phylum Acidobacteriota; class Terriglobia; order Terriglobales; family Acidobacteriaceae; genus Acidiflorens. The sequence continues at coordinate 16,013 of CAWEPW010000012.1, forward strand.
GTAGTCACGGCCTTCTAGGAAAGCCATCGCTTGGGCGGCGCGATAGAGCATTTGCGAGCCTCGGGGCGACACTCCCAGCGAGAGATACTCGGATTCGCGCGTCTTGCCAACTATATTCAGCAAGTAAGTGATCAGCGATTCGTCGACATGAACCTGCGCCACCGCTTGCTGAATTTCGACCACATCGGCGGCGTTAAGCACGGGGCGCAGGCTTTCAAGTTGGGCGACTCCGGCTTCGGCGCGCAAGGATCTCGCGCTCGGCATCGCCTTCTGGATATCCCATGCGAACCCGCATCAGGAAGCGATCAAGCTGCGACTCGGGTAAGGGGTAAGTGCCGTGGTGCTCGATGGGATTCTGGGTGGCCAGAACGAGAAACGGCTGCGGCAGCGCGTAGGAGTGCGCGTCGATGGTGACCTGGCCCTCGTTCATGGCTTCTAGCAGAGACGATTGCGTCTTTGGAGTGGTGCGGTTGATTTCGTCCGCTAACAAAACGTTGGCGAAGACCGGCCCGCGTTTGAATTCGAATTTCTGCTCGATGGCGGAGTAGATCGAGATGCCCAGCACGTCGGACGGCAACATGTCGCTGGTGAACTGGATGCGCTGAAACGAGCAGTCGATGGCGCGGGCGAGCGCCTGGCCGAGCGTGGTCTTGCCTACTCCGGGGACACCTTCGATCAGCAGATGGCCTTTGGCGAAAATGGAAACGAGGGCAAGCCGAAGGACGTCGTCTTTGCCGCGAATTACGCGGCGCAGACTGTTTTCGAGTTCGGCGGCGCGGCGGGCGGTCGCCACCAGCGTTTCAGGAGCCATTTTGGCGATTCTACTATGCGCGGCCGTTGGGCAAGGGGTTACGGCGGTCATGGGTCCACGCTGATCCCCATAGTCGTACACTTGGACCCGATGACCAGCATCCGGCATCTAATTGGGTGAAATAGAGATAGAGCCACTTATGAGCAACGTATTTAAAACCACACTTCTGCTGACCGTGATGACGCTGCTGCTGATGCTGGCGGGCCGCGCCTTCGGTGGACAGAACGGCATGTTGATCGCGCTCGCCTTCGCGGCCGTCATGAACTTTGTTTCCTACTTTTTCTCAGACAAGATTGCGCTTGCAACTTACCGGGCGCAGGCCGTAACTCGCGAAGACCTGCCACGCGTCTACAACATCGTAGAGCGCCTGGCGCAAAAGGTCGGGCTGCCCACGCCCAAGGTTTACGTGATCCCGACCGATTCGCCCAATGCCTTCACTACCGGGCGCAATCCAAACCACGCATCCGTAGCCGTAACTCAAGGCATCCTCGGGCTGCTCAATGACGAGGAACTGGAAGGCGTGCTGGCGCACGAACTCGGCCACGTGCGCAATCGCGACATCCTGATCAGTTCGATCGCAGCCACTCTGGCCGGCGCTATCACTTACCTCGCATCGATCGCTAGATGGGGCATGATTTTTGGCGGGATGAGCGGCGAACGCGAAGAAGGCGGCGGAGGCGGCATTGCGGCCATTGCCATGATCTTTCTTGCGCCATTGGCTGCAATGCTGATCCAACTGGCCGTCTCCCACTCCCGCGAATACGGAGCCGACGATACCGGCGCCCACTGGACGGGCAATCCCTACGCTCTGGCCAGCGCTTTGGCCAAGATCGATGGCTATGCGCGCCAGCGCCCGCTGATTGCGAGCCCATCGACGGCGCATCTCTTCATCATTCAGCCGTTCTTGGGTGGGATGAGCTTCGCTAATTTGTTCTCGACGCATCCGCCGACCGCAAAACGAATCGAGCGCCTGACGGGAAGGCCGGCAGAATTCTTCGAACAACGCGTGGGATGAAGATATAAGCTCTAGCCCTGGCGCTTCAGTGCGCGGTCGAGCGTCTGATCGAGGGCGCCTTTTGCCTTTTCGTATTCTTCGGGCGTGATCTTGCCTTGTTTTTTCTCGACTTCGAGTTGGAACAGTTCCTCTTTCAGCGCCTCGAGCAGCATCGACGACCTTGAGGCCGGTGGAGAGGGCGCTGCCGCCGGAGGAGATGTGCGGGGCGCTACGGCATAGTCGGTCGCCGGCAAGCCAGCCTTCGCAGAGGCGGCGCTCCCAGTCGAGGTCATTATGCTGGCGGCTGGCGGCCGTTTGGTCACCACCCAGCCGCCGATCGCCAGCAGCACGGCAAATCCAAAGATGATGGGCCAGCGATATTTCTGCAAGGCATCGGGAGCATCGATGGGAATGCCGAGGCCGCCGCCCGGCCGATTGTCGGCGGAACGACCTTCGCTGCCTTGAGATTGCCCTTGCTGACCCTGAGGCGGGGCCGCGCCCGAGGCGGTTTCTCCCTGAGAGTCGTTGATAACGCCGATCCCCTTCAGCGTAAACCCCAGCGACTCGCCGAGCTTCGTCTGCTGCGCGACTTCCACGTTACTGTCGCTCTGGTTGGGATCCTGCATCGACTGGAAGGCCGAAGGATTTGCGGCCGCGAACTGCATGGTCTTGGGGAGAACAACAACCAGGTGCGCGGCAGGATACAGCGGCTTAGGGATCGATCTTGATTTCGCCGGAGTAAGGCATAGTGAATTCCACCTGAAACTGCGTTTCTCCGGGACGCAGCGGGAAGTTGATCGCGTAGCGGTTCTTCTCGGCTTGAGGAACGGCTTCCTCGCGGATCGGCTGTCCGTTGGGGGCGCGGGCTTGCACTTGCTCGACCTTAGCGCCGGGAGGAATGTAGAACTCGAAGTTGTGATCGTTCATCTGCGTCTTCGCGGGAGACGACGCGTTGTTGACGACAAACAGCCGCACGCCCTGCATGGTTCCACCATCAGCCTGGAAGCGGATGACATCGGCAGTCACGCCGATGCCTGTGACTTTGGTAGCGACGTCGTAGACGTTCACTTCGACCGAACTGGTGCCGGGAGGAACTATCTGATGGTAAGTAACACCCTGATGAATGGCGCGGATGAGATGGGGTCCGGGTCCGCCGGTGAGTTGGAAGTTGAATTTCCCGGCACTGTCGGCCTTGGTGGTGCCAGCCACCTCCATGCCGTTGGTCAGGTTGATAAGCAGGACTTCATCGCCGGCGGCGGGCTTGTTCGTGGTGCCGTTGGTTACGGTGCCGGTCAGGGTCTGGGCGGAGGCTGCTAGGGAGAGTGAGAAAATAAAGCGTTAGCAATGCGGACGGCGAGGATTTGGTCAATTCCACTCCTTTTGCGGATAATCTTAGAGTCATTTTGGCGAGCGGCTCAATCGTGCTTTATATAGCCGATCCAGAACCACAAATGTCATTTGCGCTGAAACTGGCAACAGTAGGCCGCCACCCGCGAGAAAGCCTATTACGCCCGTGGCGTTCCCCTCGAATGCAACGAAGAGCCACAATTTGCTTCGAATGAAAACGTGCGGCGGAGGCGTCAGACGAATCTTTCCATTCTTCCACGGTGCGGCGCGATATGCATTGGATGCAAGGGCTAAGTATTCGTTTCCCCATATACCAATTCACCGTTCGCCGTGAGCGAGCCGACAGTAGTTGGCCCTGCCGGAACGATCGATAGTGCCACGTTCCAAACCACCAACCATCGATCGCCAGCGAAATTCGGAAGAGCGGGTCGACCTCCTGAATCCTCTTAAACTCATACGATTATTTAAAGGCGATAAGGATGTGGAAGTCTTGGCCGGAACACTTTCGCTTCAAGCCAGATAATTCCACCCTCAACCCAGAATATGGGCAGAACGATGATTATTACAGCAACGCTCACCAATACGAAATTAACCAAACGGCGCGAGATGCTCACGATGCTATGTCTTGACCCGAGACACGGACAAACTGCCGGTCAGGAAGCCCTTCGACCAGCCGCCCGATCACACAAGCCATGATCGCGGCTGCTTCCTCTCCGAGCGAAGCGCGCATCGATTGGTAGTCTGCGTCGGGGCACGGTGCCTGCCCTATATTCGAAATTCAAATCGCGCAAGTTCTCGTGGATCAGGCTCATGACGGGCTTCAATGGGCGTGGAGTTCCTGGAGCAAGCGCTGGCGGCGGACCTTGATTTTGCTCTCGCCTTTGCGGGCCTGCGCGAGATCGTAGGCTAGTTGCATGCGCAACCAGGTTTCCGGCGTGCTGCCAAAGGCCTTCGAGAGCCGGATTGCCATCTCCGGGGCTGATGCCTGACTTGCCGTGAATCACATTGTTGAGGGTTTGCCGGCTGACGCCGAGAACCTCCGCTCCCTCGGTCACGGATAGGCCCAAAGGCTCAAGACAATCATGCCGCACGATGCGGCCCGGATGTACAGGATTTTTCATGGGCATTGCGTTTTCTCTTACACCAGTTGCCCCGCAGCCTGCTCCAGTCGCGCGATCTCAGCCATGATGGCGGCGGCTTCCTCTTCGAGCGAGTTGCGCATCGACTGGTAGTCTGCGTCGGGCACCTTACCTGCCCTGTATTCAAAATTCAGATCGCGCAGGTTCTCGTAGACGGCATCCTTGCGCTCGCGCAGATAGCCGAGCCGAGTCTTTTCTTCTCCGGCGTAGACCTCGCCGGGGAAAAAGAAAACGTAGTAGAAGGCGGCGAGGGTGAAGGCGGCGCAGACGAAAATGATCATCGGGCAGTCTCCATCCACTGGGCTTCATTATTCGATCGCGGCTTCTCGCGGACAGGAGTGTCCGCGCCACACGGTGTCATTGCACACGGTGACATCATAGGTCGGTCTCCCGGCGTGCTTTGCGGCGGAAATCTTCGAGAATATTTTCGTTGCCTTGGGGAATGACGATGCCATCGGCGAGCGCCGGTTCAGGACGATCCTTCCACGAGCGCACGATATGAACCGCGAAGGCGATGCCAAGCGCCAGGACCAGGAAGGGCATAATCCAGGCGACACGATTAAAGCCAGTGGCGGTGGGCGCGGCGATTACGGTCGGTCCGTACTCCTGCACAAAGCCCTGCAAAATGAGGTCGTCGTTGTTCGTGTCCCCTTTATCGACTGCGGCCAAAAGCTCGCCGCGCATTTTGTCGGAAGACTGGCAGCCGACATGATTGCATTCCAGCAAAATCTGGCTGCATCCGCAGATGCACATCATGCGATGGCCCAGATCTTTGAAGCGCGCGGAATCGTCACTCGCACCCATGAAAACAACCACGGCCAGTGCCAGAGCGCCCGCCTGCACCCACCGCCGGACCGCAACCCTGGGAACTGGATACTGGTTACTGGCCGCTGGATACTGCCTGCTGGATACTGATTTCATCTCAATCCCCCGCCCCGACCTGCGCCGGAGTGCGCGCAGGCACAGGCGCCGCGACCTGAACGGCAGCGGCGTTTGGCACCAGCGCCGTGATAGTACCGAAGACCATGACGATGAGGCCAATCCAGATCCACGGCACCAGCGGATTCAAATGCGCTTTGATAATGGGCCTGCCGGTGGTTTCGTTCTTGCCTTCATAGACCAGATAGACGTCTGTGACCAGAAACAAATCCTCGCGGAAGCTGGGATAAATGCGAGGCAGCGTTTGCGGCTGCTGGCTGGCTTTGTAGAAGCGGCGCTCGGGATACATGGTCGTGATCAGCTTGCCGCCGCGAAAGACGTTGATGATCGCCCACTCGTTGGCATAGTTGGGATTGTCGTCCTGCGTGTAGGACTGGCAGACCAGAGTGTAGGGACCGATGTTGATCTTGTCGCCGTATCCCATTTCCTTTTCCACATCTTTGTTGAAAGGAGTGCCGAGGATTCCGATAACAACCAGCGCGACGCCGAAGTGAACGATGTAGCCGCCATAGCGCCGGGTATTGCGATGGTAGAGGTGAATCATCGCGGCGAACAAATTCTGCCGGCTCTTGCCCGCGATCACACGGCCTCCGCGGACGAATTCTGAAATGACGGTAAAGATCACCAGCGCCGACAAGACGGCAGCCATGGTGGCATAGAAATACGAGGGATCTTCCCACGGCCGCACGCCGAAAAGAATCATCATCCCGCCGATGGCAACCGAACCGATCGCCGGAAACAGAAAATTGCGCTTCAGGCTTTCGATGGAAGTCTTGCGCCAGGCGAGCAGCGGTCCGACGGCTGTGAGCAGCAGGAGCAGCAAGGCGACGGGAATGGCTACGCGATTGAAAAACGGCGGCCCGACCGTGACTTTGTGTCCCTGCACGAACTCCGACAGGATCGGGAAAAACGTTCCCCACAGAATGGTGAAGCAGACGACCAGCAGAAGCAGGTTGTTAAACAGGAAACTCGATTCGCGCGAGACCAGCGATTCCAGCTTATGCTCGGATTTGAGATGCGAGCGGTTCGCCACCAGAAAATAGGTGCAGACCGCGAGGGTCAATCCGATGAAGACGAGAAACCACGTGCCGATCGAGGATTGCGCGAAAGCGTGGACCGAGCTGATCACGCCCGAACGGGTAAGGAATGTCCCGAGCATGGAGAGCAGGAAGGTCGCGAAGATGAGCGACATGTTCCAGACTTTCAACATGCCGCGTTTTTCCTGCATCATCACGGAATGCAAAAACGCAGTGCCAGTGAGCCACGGCATCAGCGAAGCGTTCTCGACCGGGTCCCAGCCCCAGTAGCCTCCCCATCCGAGAACCGCGTAGGCCCAGTGCGCGCCGAGAAAGACGCCGACGGTCAGGAAGCACCACGTCACCATCGTCCAGCGGCGGGTGATGTGAATCCATTTTTCGCCGGGATACTTCATGATGAGCGCGCCAAGCGCGAAGGCAAAGGGAACGGTGAAGCCGACATATCCCAGGTAGAGCATCGGCGGATGAATCACCATCTCGGGATATTGCAGGAGCGGATTCAAGCCGGTTCCGTCCGCGGGAAGCGACCCCTGCATGATGGCGAAGGGATGGGCCGCAAAATTCAGAATCAGCAGAAAGAAAACCTGCACCGAGGCCATGATCACCGAAGCATAGGCGAACAGTTTCTGATCGGTCTTATAACGCAGGCGAAGAACAAATCCGTAGCCAGCCAGCAGCAGCGACCAGAAAAGCAGCGAGCCTTCCTGTCCCGACCACAGAACGGCGAACTTATAGGCTGCCGGCAGGTCGCGGTTGCTGTGATGAAAAATGTAGGCGATGGAGAAATCGTCGTGGAACGCAGCCGCCACCAGAACGATGGCCGCCAGCAACACTGCCGCGAAAGTGGCGATTCCGGCGCGGCGAGCCGTCTCGCCGATAGGACCTGAGGCAGGGCGCTTGCTGAACAACAACGCCAGGAGACCGGCCAGGAAACAGTACCCGCTCAGGACGAGTGCCGCCATGAGCGCAAAGCTTCCGATTACAGACATTGCAGAAACCCCACTTTACCTTTACCGTATTTTTTCAGAGAAGCGGATGGTATGCAAACTACTCCACACTCGTTTTGGGCGCGGGTCGCAAGCCGTCGTTACCGTTACTCTCTCCACTGCTACTTCTCCACTGTTACTTTTCCAGCGGGTAACCGTTTTCGCGCCAATCGCGGAAACCGCCGTCCATGGAAATCACATTCGTATATCCCATTTTTTGCAGATTGTCGGCAGCCAGCGCCGAACGAAAGCCGCCTCCGCAATAGAGCACGAGTTCGGTTCCGAGGTCCGGATACTTGCCCTCAATATCGCGCTCGATAACGCCCTTGCCCATGTGGATGGCGCCGGGCAGGTGGCCAGCATCGAATTCGCGGTCTTCGCGCACATCGACCAGAACAAATTTATCGCCGCGATCAAGCCGGGATTTGACGGCGTCAACGTTAGTCTCGCGGACGCGCTGCTTCGAGTCGTCGACAATCTTCAGAAAGCGCGGCGGATGTTGAGCCATGACATGAAATATCCCCGGTGAGCATCTTAGCAGGTTGGGGAACAGCTCTCAGCTCTCAGCCGTCGGCTCTCAAGAGAATCCCATTGACTCCAGCACGTTGTGGGGCTTTAGACCTGAGAGCTGGGGACTGAGAGCTGGGGACTGAGAGCTGAGAACTGAGAGCTGAGAACTGGGAGCTCACGTTCGTCACTTGCATAATGCCGTACCTCTTGTGCTAAAGATAGAGGACGCCCTATGACGCTCGTCATTCGCCAGTCTCGCATTCATTCTCATGGTTGCTATACCACGCGGCCCATTCGCAAAGGAACGTTGATCCTGGAGTACATCGGCGACTATCTCACCTGCGAACAGGCCGACGATCTTTATGACGACTTTGAGAACACCTATTTGTTCGGTCTGGACGGAGGCAAGCGCATTATCGACGGCTATGGCGTCGCCGCCTTCGTCAACCATTCCTGCAGTCCGAATTGCGAGACCGATCAGATCCGCGGCAAGATGTGGATCATCGCGCTGCGCGATATCGCGGCCGGAGAAGAATTGACCTACGACTACAACCTCTACGATGGAGAGGATGACGCGCCGTGCTTATGTGGCACCAACCGCTGCAGGGGCAGTCTCTATTCGGCCTCGCACCTACGCAAGATTGCGAAGAAGCGCGCCAAGGCTAAAGCTGCAACGGCCTCATAACGTTATGGGGCGGACACTCTTGTCCCTCTGCGTGCGTCGGCAATCGAGTCTCGGTGATCAAGTCCAGTCAAGTCATCAAACACCAGAACGGAAAGACTGTCAGCCAACCCAAGCGCCGGATTTTCCGATGCTACAATTATTTCTTTCCTGATCGCATTCACTTTTTGGAGTCATGCCTTGAACCGCGCTTCCGCGGGACTGGAAACCATCGTTGCGAGAGCGCTCCATCGCGCGTCGCCAAGTCAGAGCACGCTGCTGGCTTGGCCTGTCGCGTGCGGCAGCACGGTAGCTGACCGTACTCGTGCTCTCGATTTCTCCGATGGCATTCTGCGGGTCGAAGTTGCGGACGCGGGTTGGCGCCGTGAACTCACAAGCCTGGCGCCGCGCTATGTGGCCTTAATCAACAAGTATTCCGTTGCTCCCGTGAAGCGAATTGAATTCGTAATTAAGGCGTAGCGGAGGCATCGGAAGCGCCTTGGCGATGAAGGCGCTACAAACTGCAGGATAACGTTTTCGTATCAGGGCATCGCTTTAGCGATGCCGCCGGGTTGGAAAATCAATTGCCCCTTTAGGGGCTCGACACCCTATGAAGGTTACTGACAAAGATGTCACCTACGTGGCCGACCTCGCCAACCTTGAGTTGACCGACGAAGAGCGCACTCGCATGCTCCGCGACCTGAACTCCATTCTTGAATATGTCGACCGCCTCAGCGAACTGGAGACCGATAAAGTCGCGCCCATGGCTCAGGTTTCAGACCGCTACGGTGTGGACGAGCCGCGCCGGGGCAGCGACCGGTTCGCTTATTCCATCCGCGAAGATATCGAGCACGGCCTGCGGCCATCGCTGCCACACGATGTTGCCCTGAAAAATGCTCCCGACACGGACGGGACATTTTTCGAAGTGCCTAAGGTGATCGAGAGATAGAAAAGAGACGATAAAAACGAAAGCGTCGGAACTCTGACAGCAAAATGCCCGCATCGACCATAGATGAAGTTCGAGAAGCGATCTCCCAGGGGCACACGACCGCAACCCAACTCGCTCAGGACTGCTACGCGCGCATACGTCGCGAAGATCCAGAGATCGGAGCGTTCCTGACTCTTTGCGAGGAGCGCGCCCTGGCGCAGGCCGGGCACATCGATGCCATGGCGGCGGCAGGCAAGCCGTTGCCGCCTTTGGCGGGCGTTCCGGTTGCGATCAAGGATGTCATGGTCACCAGCGGAGTGCGTACTACCGCTGGTTCGAAAATTCTCGACAACTTCGTTCCACCTTATGACTGCACGGCGGTCGCTCGCCTGGAGGCGGCGGGCGCGTTGATTCTCGGCAAACTCAACTGCGACGAGTTTGCCATGGGCTCGTCCACGGAGAACTCCGCCTATCATCCTGTGCACAATCCGCGCGACAGAAGCCGCGTGCCGGGAGGCTCATCGGGCGGTTCGGCGGCAGCGGTTGCGGCAGAGATGGCCATCGCCACGCTCGGCTCCGATACGGGAGGTTCGATTCGCCAGCCGGCGTCGTTTTGCGGCGTGGTCGGTTTGAAGCCGACTTATGGACGCGTATCGCGCTACGGGCTGATTGCGTTTGCGTCGTCGCTCGATCACATCGGACCTTTTGCGAAGACTGTGAAAGAGGTCGCGCTGGTGCTGCGTACGATCGCTGGCCGCGACCCCATGGATTCAACGTCTGCCGATCTCCCTGTGCCTGACTATGTGGCGGAACTTGAGAAGCCGGTAAAAGGGTTGAAAGTCGGAGTCGCCAAAGAATATTTCACAGCGGGCCTTGATCCCGAAGTGCGCGCGGCGGTTGAGGCTGCGATTCAGAAGCTGGCCGAACTCGGATGCGAAATTGTGCCGGTGAGTTTGCCGCATACTGAATACGCGATTCCCACGTATTACATCGTGGCCACGGCGGAGGCATCGGCCAACCTGGCGCGTTATGACGGTGTGCGTTACGGCTTCCGGGCGAAGGCGAACACGCTTTCTGAAATGTATCGCTTGTCTCGCGACCGCGGATTCGGCATGGAAGTCAAGCGCCGCATCATGCTCGGCACTTATGCGCTGAGTGCAGGATATTACGATGCGTATTACCTCAAGGCGCAGAGAGTGCGCACGCTGCTGACCCACGACTTCGACCACGCGTTCAAGAAAGTAGATGTGATCGCCGCGCCCACCGCGCCAACTCCGGCCTTCAAGTTAGGTGAGAAAGTAAATGATCCGCTGGCCATGTATCTCGCCGATATCTACACTGTAACTGCGAACCTTGCGGGCATTCCCGGGATTTCTGTTCCCTGTAGCGAAAATCATGAGAAGCTGCCGATTGGATTGCAGTTGTTTGCCCGGCACTTTGATGAGGCAACGCTGCTGCGGGTGGCTCATGCTTACGAGCGGGCAAGATCGTAGGAACAGTGAGTTAATTTGGATTGGGAGGTAGCGGAATCTGTCGGAGAGCTTTTACGGTATCTGTCATGTCAGATTTTTTGGCACTAAGCCACATCCTCTCGGTGACAATCCGCCAGAGATGATCTTCGATGGTTTCATCGGAAGCGCCGGTCACCAGCAGTTTGTACACGCCGCCTAAATAGCCGTCATATTCATCTTGAGCGTTCGGCTCGTCTTTAACCCCAATCGGATCCCAGACATCCATCAGAACATGCCGGATTGCGACCCTGATTCGTCGAGACTCGTATTTCTCAATCATGCCGCTCGTTCGGGCCGTTGACATTCCCAGCCTGTCGGCTAGGATACAGGAAACGCCGGAAACCGCGGCAAACAGGAGCCGGGGATGAATATCGAAATCCGCGACCGCGCCCTCGAGGCCAGAATTCAGAAACAAATGCAGGCAAGCGGTTCCGGAAGCGTCGAAGAAGTCTTGCTCCATTTGCTCGAGACGCAGGAGGAACAGGATCGCTGGCTCCTGGAAAACCGGGAGGCGAACAACGCAAAAATCCGGCGCGGGATCGAGCAACTCGACCGCGGCGAAGGCATTCCCGAAGACCGGCTCGACACCTACCTGGCAGAATTAAAGTCCGAGCCTGAATGACCGTGCGCTACGTCCTCGCGCCGGAGGCCGCGCTCGACCTTGTCCAAATCTGGCGTTATCTCAGAAGAGAAGGCAGCGTGCAGTTGCGGACCGAGTTGAAGCGGTGATCCGCGAGAGAATCGTTTTCTTGGCTGGAACACCGGGTGCGGGACACTGGAACAAGAACTTAACCGACGAGGCTGTGAAGTTCTTCCCGGTCTATTCGTACCTCATTGTTTACCGGCCAGACACAAAGCCCCTTCAAGTCGTCTCTATCCTTCACGGCCGCCGAAACGTGGAACAAATCCTCAAAGAGCGTTTTCTGAAGGGATAACCGCGATAGTATGCGCGGGTATTCCCTGCTCACAGCGCCTCGTAATACCGCTCACCCGAGCAGCTGCGACAGAGTACTCGCCCATCGCGCACAACTTCGCGACGAAAATTGATGCCTTCTCCGCACTCGGCGCAGACGATGCGCTCACCCTTGTAACCTGGGAACTCTTCGGCAGCCAATTGGACCTTCACCCATTGTTTGGTGAATAAGTCGTCTTCCGCCATCTCGCGATAGGCGAGCATCTGTTGCTGATTCTTGTTTTCGATTTCGGGATGCATCGCGCGCGCCAGCGCCTTCGACGATTCTTTCGCGGCGATGCGGATGGCCGGGTGCCCCGTCCAAGCTTCGCTGGGTCGGATTCCGCTCACGTCCTTTATTACCAGATCTTTTACGCCGAGATCAACGAAGGTCGCGGCCATCTTTCCCCAGTCGCGAAATTTCAGGGCGCGCTTTCCGAGGCGGCATCCGGTGACTACGGCTATGGCGTCGGTGGCGCAGCGGTCGATTTCGACGAAAGTGACCAGGCGCTTGCGATCTTTTCCGCGAGGATCTTCGATACCAAGCTTCTCGATTCCCAACATTGCGAGGCGCACGCCCAGGACTTGCCCGGCGCAGAGATGGCCGTGGGCGATTTCAGCTTCGCGGAGATAGTCGTCGAGGGCAAGCATTGGTAATTGGCGATTTGTAATTTGTAATCTAAAACCGCTCAGCCCGCCGAAGCAAATTACAAATTACCAATTACAAATCTCTCTATTTTCTCCTCCACCGCACGCCTTCCTTCGTATTTTCCACGATGATTCCCGCCGCGGTCAGCTCTGCGCGCAGCGCATCTGAGGCTTTGAAATTCCGCGCTTTTCGCGCGGCTTCCATTTCTGCCAGCTTCTGATTCACTTGTTCGTCGCTGAGTTGCGCAGAGCCTGCGATCTCCAGCAATTCGGGACTGACTTCCTTTTCGCGCCCTCCGGCGCGGGCCCAGTCGAGAATCGCCTTCATCTTAGGCTGATCGTCGTCTTTCAGCACGCCGAATATCTCGTCGAACTTCTCGAGCGCGCAGAGCAGCGGCTTCACGTCGTCCTGGCGGAAGTTATTCTGGTCAGCTTGGGCGGCGTCAAGCGCGGTGTTGGCTTTGCGCAACATGTCGAAGATGGCGGCTTGCGCTTCGGCGGTGTTCAGATCGTCGTCGAGAGCGCTCTTCATTTGCGCCGAGGCTTCGGCCGCCAGTTGCGCCATCTGCGGCGTCGCGCCGGCGGCGAACTGCGTGCTCGTCAGCCGGAAGCGGAAGTTGCGCAACTTCTCCACCGAACTGGCCGCGGACTTCAACCCATCAAAAGTAAAGTTCAACTGATTACGATAGGGCACCTGCGTCAACAACCAGCGGATCGATGACGGCTTATGGCCGCGCAGCACAAGATCGCGGATGGTGAAAAAATTCCCCAGACTCTTCGACATCTTCTGGCCTTCGACCAGCAAGAACCGCGGATGAAACCAATAGTGCGCCAGCGGCTTTCCGCTTAGCGCTTCCGACTGCGCAATTTCGTTTTCGTGATGCGGAAAAATCAGGTCTTCGCCGCCGGCGTGCAAATCAAAACTCGGCCCCAGCTCTTCCATCGACATCACCGAGCATTCGATATGCCAGCCCGGACGCCCCGGCCCGATTGCCGTGTTCCACGACGCCTCGCCCGGCTTCGGAGCCTTCCACAGAGCGAAGTCGCGGGCGCTGTCTTTTTCGTATTCGTCCACATCGACGCGCGCGCCATCGTTCATCCCGGCAAAATCTTTTTTCGAGAGCTTGCCGTACTCGGGGAACTTCGCAATCCGGAAATAGTAGGAGCCGTCGTCGGTGCGATAGGCAAAACCCTTCTTCGCCAGCTCGGCGATGAAGTCGGCCATCTCAGGGATGTGTTCAGTCGCCCGCACGAGAACCGGTTGCTCAATGCCCAACGTCGCCGAATCTTCCAGAAAGGCCTGCGTAAACCTGGCCGTGTATTGCTGCACGCTCACGCCGTCGCGGGCGGCGTTGCGAATGATTTTGTCGTCCACGTCGGTGATGTTCATGACGTAGCGGACGTCATATCCGCTCTGCCGCAGGAAACGATAGAGGAGATCGACGGCGATAAATGTACGAAAATTGCCGATGTGGCCGTAGTCGTATACGGTTGGTCCGCACGCGTACATGCGGACGCGGTTGTCGTCGAGCGGGTGGAAATCTTCGATCTTTCCGGAGAGGGTGTTATAGAGGCGCAGGGGCATGAATGGGTTCGCGACGATTACGACGTTTCATTCTAGGGTGCCGCAAGAAAAGGGGTCAAATGAATCGCGGTGGCTTTGGTAACTGGTTCAGCAGCTGGTTCATTAACTGTTCAAAAACTATGACGGGATGGCCGGGGGCGAACCGGACGCGTGCAGCCGGTGCTGCACCAGAAACGCATAGTGCACGGCGGAAACGATGGTAAAGATAAACGTTGCTCGCAGGAAGATCCTGGTCAGGTAGTCGATGAGCACGACCGGTTTCACGAGCAGCACCAACGCGAAGAAAATCGCTCCCACTTGTGCGGCAGTGTTGGCCTTGCCAAAGATGCTGGGACGAAAATCGCGCAGTCCGGCGATCATGAACAGCACGCCGCTGATGAGCAAAATGGAAATGTCGCGGCTGAAAACGACGATGGTGTATTTCCAGGGCACAAGCTGGCGCTGTTCGATCGAGAGCACAAGAAACATAGTGCTCATCAGCAGTTTGTCGGCGATGGGGTCGAGATATTGCCCGAGCAGCGTTTGCTGATGCAGGGTGCGGGCGAGCAGGCCGTCGAGGCCGTCGCTCAATCCGGCGAGGACGAAGAGCGCCAGCGCCCATTTGAAATCGTGCTTGACCAGATTGATGACGATAAACGGCAGAAAGATCATCCGCAGCAGGGTCAACTGGTTGGGCGCGGTCAGAATCTGCCGGAGATTCACCGCAATTTCTCTCCGGCATTGCCTCCGGAGTGCAGAAACTCGCTCGCCAACAGTGGCGCGGGGTCTTGCCCCGTCTTCTGCGCGAAGCGCTGGGCCAGCGATAGAATGTCGCCCTCAGGAAGATCCAACTCCATACGCTCTACGCGGTGCATGGGAAAGAAAACGACACCCGACGTAAAGAGCTCGCCGTTCTTGATCTGCGAGGCAAGATCGTCAAAGCCCGACACGTCGACGCCGCGCAGGCTGAGGCCTTCGGCCCCAAGATGGAGAATGGCGCCCCAAAATTTCTCGCGCGGGTTGGTTAGCGTCGCGATCACGAGCGCTCCGGGACGGAAAGGGCTGGCAGCTTGCGGTTCCTGATAAAAACTAGCGCTGGGCACGGTCTGATTGTCGTCTGTGGAGGATGAAAATTGCAAACGGAAGATTCTCGTTTTGCAATTTAGTGCACCAACATAAGTTTGTCACCTGTCATCCGGCGCTTGCTTCACGATCGCCGGCGCGGAACTGTGATTGTAGTTGCCGATCCAGTTCCGCGATCGACTGTTCCAGCATCTGGCGGCGGCGAGGGTTGGCAGCGGCTTGCAGTTCATGGATCAGGCGTTGGCGAGAAAGAAGCAGGCCTTCGCGCTTCCGGTTATGTTGCTGATGCTCAGGCGAGATCGGAGCGTGAGTGGTCTGCCGCTGCTCCGAGCGCTCCTCCTGTTGCTGCTCTACAGACTTACTTTCCCAGCCACGCGCCATGCGAAGAATGGTACTCTGAGCGGCCCAGAAAACGTCAAATCCCTAACATAAGTGCGTGGGTCGAACCCAGATTGTTAGGTCGTCTTGCAATAAGCACCGGTGGATGCGCTCACGCTCGCGCGAGCAACCATCACTTAGATACCGTATTTTCAATAAGATATGGGCTGCCGGCATTGCCATCGCCAAAGCGTTACTTTTGGCACACGGCGTGCATTACTAAGGTGCATCCAAGCTAGTAGAAACAAAAAATCAAAAGAATTGTAAGGAGCTACTCCGATGAACATTAAAACGAGCATTAAGGCCGGCAGCGCGCTTTGGGGCAGCTAGTCGCAAGAAAACTTGCAAAGCACCCGGAGACGTAGTAAAGAGTAGGCTGTTCCGGGAGGAGCACAAATCCAGAAAACGGCATCGCAGACCTGAGGGGGCCCCGACCGGGGAGGACGAGATTGGTTCCTAATGTTAAGGGGACCAACGCACTGCGATGCAGAAGTTGAAATTGAGTCCCCGCAGCTTAACCAGCTGCGACATTCCCCAGTTCCCAGTCAAAGCACGCTAGTCGGCATTCGCATGTGGCAGTTCGAGAGAGCAGCCGCTCAACTTCGGTCGTCCGGTTGAGGGACAACTCAACTGCCGATTCAGGGGTCGATTCCGGCTTCACCAAACGGGCGAAGGAGATCTCGATCGATGATCTCTGCAGGCGCGGCGCTAAGTAGTTCCTACGACTACGGCGAAGTGGCACGCTCCATACTGATAGCCTTCGCCGCATCCTATGCCGCGCTCGATCTTGCCGGGCGCGTGACCGTCGCAAGCGGTCGGGCGCGGGCGCGATGGCTAGCCGGTGGCGCCATTGCGATGGGCCTCGGCATCTGGGAGATGCATTTCAAGGGGATGCTGGCCTTCCGACTGCCGGTCCCGATCGCCTACTATTGGCCGACCGTTCTGGCGTCGTTCGTGGTCGCTGCCGTTACCTCGGCGATCGCACTCTTTTTAGTGAGTCGGCCAAAAATGGGCCCGGTTCGACTTTGGACCGGCAGCCTTGTCATGGGCAGCGGCATAGCGGCCTTGCATTATATGGACATGGCCGCCATGCGACTGGCCGCCGTGACCCGGTTCGATCCTCGAATCGTAATCCTGTCCATTGTTCTCGCGATCGCATTCTCTTTCGCGGCATTGGCACTGGCGTTTGGTCTGCGAGAGGAGACCAGAGGTACGCCTTCGCGAAGGATTGCCAGCGCCGTCGTGATGGGCGCAGCCATCACCGCGATGCATTACACCGGGATGGCATCTGCAAGCTTCTTCGCCTCGCCCCTGGTCCCAAACCTGTCCCACGCTGTGAACGTCTCCCCACTTGCCAATGCCGGGGTTGGTACGATTACGCTTCTCGTTCTCGGCGCAGCCATCGTGACGTCCGCTGCGGATCGTGGACTTTCTCTTCAGGCCCAAGAGTTGGAGCGCCGCGTCAGCGAGCGGACCAGAGAACTTAGCATGGCCAACGAAGCCATGGAAGGGTTAGAAGAGATGATTTGTGTGGTTGACCGGGATTACCGCTACGTGTTCGCCAATCGTGCGTTCCTGAGCTACCGAGGCTTGGATAGAGAACAAGTGGTAGGGCATCTAATCCCCGAACTGTTGGACCCCGGAGTTTTCGAGACGGTTGTGAAACAAAAGTTGGACGGGTGTTTCCAGGGCAATGTCGTTACCTATGAGCTGAAATACACATATCCCAAGCTCGGCGAGAGGGATCTCTCCATCTCGTACTTTCCTGTCGAAGGTCCAAGCGGTATTGACCGGGTGGCCTGCGTGCTGCAGGACATCACCGAGCGCAAACGCGCTGAACAAGCGCTGCGCAAAAGCGAAGAACGGTTTCGTCTGGCGGCTCAGGCCGGAAAAATGTTTGCCTATGAATGGGATATCGCCGACCGACGTGATTGTGCGCTCAGCGGAAGCCGCCCAGATTCTCCGGATTGCTGAGACCGCCTCCTTGACGGGCCAGCAAGCCTTGGCCGCGGTTCACCCCGACGACCGCGAAAGAGTTAGTGCTGCGGTTGCCAATCTTACTCCGGAGAAGGCCCAGACCTTCGCATCAGTTATCGCATGATCCGTCCCGATGGCGATGTGATCATGGTCGAACGGAACAGTCGTGCGCATTTCGATAAACAAGGAAGGATCGTTCGGGTCGTAGGCATGATCACGGACATTACCGAACGCAAACACGCTGAGCAGTCGCTGCAAGAGGCGCAGGCAGAGCTGGCTCACGTCACGCGCGCACTGACTATGGGAGAACTGGTAGCCTCCATCGCGCACGAAGTCTACCAACCCCTGACTGCGATTCTCACCACCGGCAGTCTTGTCCAGCGCCAGCTCGCGACTAACAATCCGAACCTGGTAGAAGTGCAGCAGGCTATTACTGAGATCGTCGAGGATGCTAACCGGATTAGTGCGATTATCTCGAGGGTTCGCACGTTACTGTCGAGGGATGTTCCCGATCAAGTTGAGCTGAACGTTAATGATGTGATTCTGGACGTTACCGTTCTCGTGCGCAGCGAGGCAGTCCGAAGCGGCGCTGAATTGCGCCTCGACCTGGGAGCGCACCTGCCACCCGTGCTGGGCGATCGGGTGCAGTTACAGCAGGTCCTGATCAATCTGGTTATGAATGGAATCGACGCTATGCGTACCGTCACCGATCGCCTCCGGCTCCTTGACATTCAGTCACGCAAGCATGCTGAGGGAGTTATTCTTCGGGTTCAGGATTCCGGCATCGGAGTCGATCCGCATACCCTCGACCGTATCTTCGAACCCTTTTTCACCACCAAGCCGCAAGGCATCGGCATCGGCTTGTCAATTAGTCGTTCCATAGTGGAGTCTCATGGCGGCCGTTTATGGGCCGAACCGGCGTCGGTGGGTTCGATTTTCCAGCTCATCCTTCCGAGCGCCCAGGGTAGTTAGCAGGCTGGCAAGTAGGGCAGCAAATGGGGTCGCAAATAGGGTGGCAAATTATGACAGAACCTGCCATTGTTTTTGTGGTCGACGACGATCCCTCGGTTCGTCGCGCCGATCAAGCGCCTCGTCGAGTCCGTGGGATTGAAGGTCGAGCTGTTTGGATCCGCGCAGCAGTTTTTGCAGGCCCGGCGCCCGGATCTACCCAGTTGCCTCGTCCTCGACATCAGGCTACGCGGCATCAGCGGCCTCGATTTCCAGCAGGAACTGGCCGAGAGTGACGTCCGCATTCCGATCATCTTTATCACTGCGCATGGCGACATCCCTATGACGGTGCGAGCCATGAAGGCGGGAGCCGTCGAGTTTCTTACCAAACCATTTCGCGATCAGGATCTTCTGGATGCGATTCAAGTCGCGCTGGATCGCGATCGGGGCAGGCGCCAGCGCGAAGGAGAAATCGCGGCGTTGCGGCAGCATTTCGAGTTGCTGACGTCGCGCGAGCGTGAAGTTGTTACCAGGGTCGTAACTGGCATGCTCAATAAACAGATTGCCGCCGAGATTGGAACTGCCGAAAACACGGTGAAAGTTCATCGCAGCCGCGCCATGGAAAAAATGGGCGCGCGATCTCTCGCGGACTTAGTCAAGATGGTGCAAAAACTCGAATCAGCGCCAGCAGATAGAGTGTAACTAAACCAAAGTAGTATAAGTATGCAACTTTGGCTTATGTTCTACTTACTATTGCCTAATTACTACAGGCAACCTCCTGCCTATACAGTCGCTCCTATATCGTGGTAGGGGCGTCAATGTCGTGAATGCTGGTGCAAGGAGAAATTGTGCCGTTTGGGGAATTTTATCTATAGTTCCCAGATGGTAACAACAAATAACTTGCCTACGTTCCAAATATCGAGTAACAATAACGTTTCCGGAAAGGCACACATCCGGGAAAACGCGTCGCAACACCTGAGGGGGTCCCCGTCCGGGGATTACGAGATTGGTTCCCAAGTGAAGGAACCAACGCCTGCGACGCACGTAGAAAGTCCCGCAGCCTGGCACGCTGCGAAGACCCCTGCTCACAAAATGTAATTCAACCTAACACCGGCAGATGGCTGGAAGGGAGATTGTATGTCAGCAGAAGGGTTGAGGTTCGAACCGGAGTCGTGGTCCGAACATAATCGCTATCGGTTGCTTTTGGAGATCACCGATCTGGTAGCGCGCGCCAGCAGCGTGCCCGACGCATTCCAGGAATTGGCGCCTCCGGTGCTGGCGCTGACCGGCGGCGAGTTGCTGAATCTTTCCCTCTACGACCCTCGCCGCGACTGCATGTTGAATCACTATTGGAAGGGCAACCAGGAAAGCGGAGAGTTCGAAGCCGGGCCGGTGGATGAAGCGGCCACGGGATGGGTCTGGAAACATCAGGAACCAATCGCCATACCCGACACCGCGCGCGAGTCGCGTTTTCCCGGTTGCATGCCCGTATTGCTGAATCACGGAGTCCGATCTTATACAGTTCTTCCGCTCAGCACGCCTTCAAATCGCTTTGGCGCGCTCGCCCTGGGCAAGAAGATTCCCGAGACTCTCAACGACGAGGATGTCGAGTTCCTTT
The DNA here is from genome assembly GCA_963810955.1 of uncultured Acidobacteriaceae bacterium. GTDB lineage: Bacteria > Acidobacteriota > Terriglobia > Terriglobales > Acidobacteriaceae > Acidiflorens. Next base: position 36,044 of record CAWEPW010000012.1, read on the forward strand.
CTCGAGTCGCCCTCATGGGTGCGCTCGCTCTGGAGAAGGAAAGGGCTGAACGCGCGGCGGAAGAGCAGCAGAGCCTGGTCTCAATCAGCCGCGAATTGAGTTCTACTCTGGTGTTGGAAAAACTGCTGCCCGCGATTCTTTTCAGCCTTCGCAGCATCGCGCGCTATGATCGAACCCTGTTGTCGCTGCTCGACGACGAGGGCAAGAGCATCTACCTGTATGGCGATGCTCTGGAGTGGGAACCCTTCGTCAACCATGGAACTGTCATTCCGCTCGAGCAATCCAGTCTCGGCGCAGGCGATCGAAACGCGAAAGGTCGAGTTTCTAAACGCAAACGATTTGCGGAATTCGAAGTCGGCCATCGCCAAAACCATGCAGACAATCGGAATTCAGTCTCTGTGCAACGTCCCTCTCATTGCACGGGATAAGGTTTGGGGCGCGCTCAACGTTAGCAGCGTGACGCAGAATGCGTTCGGGTCGGCCGAAGCTGAATATCTGCAACAGGTCGCCAACCAGATTGCGTCGGCGCTGCAAAACGCCCACGCCTATCGTCAGATCGAACAGCTCAAGAATCGCCTGTTTCAGGAAAAGCGCTACTTCGAGAATGAAGTCCTCAGCGCTACCCGGTCTGACCAGATCGTCGGCGCCAGTCCGTCGCTCAAACGAGTGCTGGAACATGTCGCCATCGTTGCCGACACCGATTCCACTGTCCTGATCACCGGCGAAACCGGGACGGGCAAGGAGCGTATCGCCCGCCTGATTCACAGCATGAGCGGACGCAAAGACCGCAGCTTCATCAAAGTGAATTGCGCCGCCATTCCCACCGGCCTGCTCGAAAGCGAGCTCTTCGGCCACGAAAAAGGAGCCTTCACCGGTGCGGTAAGCCAAAAACTGGGCCGCCTCGAATTGGCGGACAAGGGCACGTTATTACTCGATGAGATTGGAGAAATTCCCCTCGAGTTGCAGCCCAAGTTGCTGCGCGTTTTGCAGGATCAGGAGTTCGAACACCTGGGCGGGACAAAAACGATTCGGGTCGACGTGCGCATAATCGCGTCCACTAATCGCGATCTGCCTCGCGCCGTGGAAGAGAAACAGTTCCGCAGCGATCTTTTCTACCGCCTGCATGTCTTCCCCGTGCACGTGCCCGCGTTGCGCGACCGGCGCGACGACATCCCGGCGCTGGTGCGCCATTTCGTGGAGAGATGCGCCGCCCGCCTGCGCAAACAGATTGACATCATCCCCGAGGCCACGATGGAGGCCATGATGAACTGGAGTTGGCCGGGAAACATCCGCGAACTCGAAAATTTCATAGAACGATCGGTGATCCTGTCGGAAGACAACCGGCTGAACGCGCCGCTCGGCGAATTGCGCCAGGAAAGCTCGGGAGGAGATTCGTCGGATTCGGACATGACGCTGCGCGAACGCGATCGGCAGCACATCATCGAAATTCTGCGGCAGACAAAGGGTGTTTTGTCGGGTCCATCAGGCGCAGCCGCCCGCCTCGGCCTAAAGCGCACCACGCTGCAATATAAAATGCAGCGCCTCGGAATCTCCCGCACAGACCATCTGGACTAATGGCTTACAAGAAAACTCCAGGCGCGACCGCTTGAGGAAGCGCACAAGTTCCACACCCCGCAGAAAACCGCCAGTAGGGACAGCCGGGCCCGGCCGTTCGGCGAACGCAGCTCGCGGATTGGGCCGAGGAAATGCCCGACTTCAGAGCTTGCGATTTTTCAGCAATCTGCAAAGCCGACGTTGATCGGGCAAAGAACCGACTGGCGGGTGCCAACTGTGATAGATATACTCACTAGGAATATGACGATCGCCGCAGCTAGCACCGGCTTTGTGGGTTTGTCGAGAAATCCTATGCCTCTCTCCGCCGTCATCGTCGACGATGAGCAACTGGCGCGCGATGAACTCGCCTACCTGCTGAAGAATCTGGACGACGTGAACGTGGTTGCCCAGGGCAAGAATGGACTGGAAGCAATCAGCCTGATCCGCGAACACAATCCTGACCTGGTATTTCTCGACGTGCAGATGCCGGGCCTGGACGGTTTTGGCGTTATCAAGAAACTGCTCGACCGCAGGCTTCCGCTGCCGAAGATCGTCTTCGCGACCGCTTTCGATCAGTATGCGGTGAAGGCTTTTGAGGTGAACGCGGTGGACTATATCTTGAAGCCATTCGACAAAAAGCGTGTGGCTCGGTCCATCGAGAAAGCGCGGGCAAAGATCGAGGCGGGCGCCGGACCGGAAGAAAAATTCGAGGCGCTGGTGCGGATGCTGGAAGCGCAGAAGCCGCAGGCTGCGAAGATTCTGATCAAGGCGGCGGGGAGGTTATTTCTTACCGATCCGAAAGATATCTGCTATGCGACGATCGAAGACGGCGTGATCACGGTGGCCACCAGCGGCCATGCCGGCATGGAAGGCCAGTCGAACTGCCGCACGCTGGAAGAGCTCTTCGACAATCTCGATCCTGGTTATTTCTGGCGCGCGCACCGGTCTTTTTTGGTGAATATCAATCACATTCGCGAAGTAGTGCCCTGGTTCAAGAGTTCTTATCAGCTGCGCATGGACGACAAGAAGCAGACGGAGATTCCGGTCAGCCGGGCGCAGACGCGGCGGTTGCGGGAACTGTTTAACTTGTAGAACAGCTTTCGGCTTTCAGCCGTCAGCTTTCGGCTTTCAGCCATCAGCCGTCGGCCGTCAGCTCCCCAAAACAATGCTCGGATCAATCTGCGATATCGCTTTCGGCTTACAAAAGCAGCTTTCCGATTTAACTGAGGGCTGAAAGCTGAGAGCTGAGAGCTAAAAAAGGGCGGACGCAAAGACTGCTTCGTCCGCCCGGGGGAGGGATCCTTCCTCAAGAAGCAATAGCTTGCAGGGCAATCCGATTGGGAATCACGAGCGTTCCGCTCTCCAGGCGAATTAAATCTTTTCGTTTCATATCGCTCAATAAACGGGTGACGGTTTCACGCGACGAACCGATCATCTGCGCGATTTCTTCATGCGTAAATTCGGTGGGCACTCGGAGTTCCCGGTTACGGGGCTCGCCCGCGACCCAGGAGAGCAACAAGCGGGCGAGTTTCTCCGTCGAACTGCGGGCCAGCAACAGTTCGTACACGTCATCGAATGAGGCGCAGACCTCCTGGGCGAGCAGCGTCGCGCAGGCAAACGCGGCATGGCGGTTATGCTCGATGAAATTCAGGAAGCTGTCACGTTCGATGAACTTGACCTGGCACAGTTCGATGGTGGTGACGGTGATCAGCGAGGGCCCTCCGGAAATGACCGCGCTCAGGCCCAAAATCTGGCGGTCGCCCGCGATTTTGAGAATGATCGTTTTGCCGTCGCGAGCCTCGACTGAAAGTTTGGAGCGGCCGGAGCAGGCGATGTAGACGCCGCGCGGGCATTCGCCTTCCATCATTAAAGTGGCATTGGCGGGATAGAGGGTGAGGCGACCGAGAGCGCTGAATTCGCTCAAGAGCGGTTGAGGCAGATTGCAGAAATCGCACGTCCGCCTCAGGGTGCAACTCAGACAGTCATTCGAGATCGCCAGACGCCGGGACGAACCCATGGCAGACTCCTACCCTGGGGAACACACTACGCGAGTGCATATGAAAGGCCACATGGGTGCACGTGAGTAAACTATTGTGTTTTCACCGCTTAGGAGGAGTGAACTATGGCTGCGCCAAACCATATTGCCATCGCGCTGGCTCGGCTGCCGATAATTGGGCAGAGTTGATATCCGAGTTACTCGTAGCGCAGCGATTCGATGGGATCGAGGTTGGCAGCTTTCCATGCGGGATAGATTCCGAAGACCAAGCCCACAGCCGCCGAAGCAACGAAGGCGAACATCGACCAGTAAACAGACATCGTCGCCGGCAGTGACGGAAACGCAACCGGAACAATCGCCGTGATGATTGCGCCCAGCAACAGCCCGATGATTCCGCCGACCATCGTGAGCATAACGGCCTCCAGCGTGAACTGCACGAGGATGTCGCGCTTGCGGGCGCCGATGGCTTTGCGCACTCCGATCTCGCGCGTGCGCTCCGTGACCGAGACCAGCATGATGTTCATCACGCCCACGCCGCCGACGATCAGGCCGACGCTCGAAACCGCAAACATGAAGATGAAGATCATGCCGGTGATCTGATTCCACACGTCGGAAATTGAGTCTTGGGTGAAGATGGCGAAATTGTCAGGCTTCTCGGTTGCAACTTTCCGGCGGCGGCGCAACAGTTCTCGCATTTCATCCATGGCCTTGGGCATGTCGTCGTGCGACGTGGCTTTGACGCTGATCCAGTATTGCTTCAGTTCGGGATGCAACTTCCGAAATGTGCTCAGCGGGAAGAAAACAATGTTGTCGTCGGGATTCTTTCCTCCGCCAAACACGCTGGGGCGAATCTTCGCCACTCCAATGACGGTGAAAATCTGGCCTTCGATGTTCAACTCTTTGCCGAGCGCCTGCTCGCTTGGAAAGAGTTCCTCGGCGGTATCGTGGCCGATGATAATGACTGGACTGCGGCGCTCTTCGTCGATATCGCTGAACCAGCGGCCGCTGTCGAGATTAATGTCGAAAACGTCTTTGTAAGAAGTGGTGTCGCCCTCGAGGATGGTCTGCTTGGCCTTGCGGTCTTTGTATTTGACGGCGTAGGTTCCGGTGCCGAGTTCCTGCCGGAAATAGCGAATGCCCGCGCCTACGGCTTTGACGTGAGGCAGGTCTCGCATCGCCATGGCATCGTCGTAGGTCAGTTCCTTGCGCGTACGCATTTCTTCGGTCGGACGCCCAAAGGTGAAGGGCTCCGTGTGGAAGGCGAAGACGATATTTGATCCCAGGCTGGTGATGACCTGGCTGACGTTGTCGTTCAGGCCGCGCACGATCGACGAAATTCCAATGACGACGGCGACTCCAATGACGATGCCCAGCACGGTGAGCGACGATCGCATTTTGTTGCTGCGGATCGTGTCGACCGCCATGTTGAGGCCTTCGCCGAATTCGCCTTTAACATGCATTGGACGTTCGAAACTTTTTCACTGAGCCGTAAGGGCGACTGCAGATCCCTCGCTCCGCTCCGGGATGACAAATCAAAAAGCTTATTATGTTTCAAACCGCAAGGCTGTGATCGGGTCGAGTATCGCGGCGCGGCGCGCTGGATAGACTCCAAAGAAAACGCCGACGCTTGCCGCCACTGATACGCCCGCTACTACCGCCCAGAGTTTGATCTCGGAGGGCATTCCGATGGCTAACGTGACCACCTTCGCGATGGCTATTCCAAAGAGCACGCCGATCGCGCCTCCGAGCAGCGCCAAGGCGACAGACTCGATCAAAAATTGCAGCAGGATGTCTTCGCGGCGCGCACCCATGGCCTTGCGGATGCCGATCTCCCGCGTCCGCTCGGTCACCGAGACCAGCATGATGTTCATGATCACGATGCCGCCGACGACCAGCGAAATCGCGGCGATTCCGATCATCGCGTAAAAAAATGTGCCGCTGAAATTCGACCAGATACTGAGCAGGCTGCTGTTATTTTCCATGTCAAACGAGTCGGCCGACATCCGGAGAATCGTGCCGCCGCGCCCGCAGGATCACGCGCGCCTCGTCCATGGCGGCTTCCAGCGTGGCGCCGGTGCCGACCGCCTTGGCCGAAATGCGCATGTTGGTGTTGTGGCTGCCATACTGCTTCATCCATGAAGTGAGGGGCATGAAGACATAGTTATCCAAGCTCTGCCCCATGGTCTTGCCTTTCTTTTTTCCGACGCCGATGATGCGGTACGTCCAGCCGTCGATCCGAATTTCTTTGCCGATCGGATCGACGCCCGGCAGGAGCGTATCCGCGATGTCGGTTCCGACCACAGCTACGGGCGAGTTGTTCTCCAGGTCCGACTCTCCGAGCATCCGCCCCGACTCGATGTCGGCGTCTTGCGTGACCGCGACCGACGGGGTCATGCCCTGGACGATGGTGTCGGTGAGATCCTGCCCACCGTATTTAACATGGCCGGAGTTGTTGCGCGCGTAGGCACCGACATACGCGCAAAGCTTGCAGCCTTCCCGCACTGCCCGGTAGTCGTCCATGGTGAGGTCTTTGCGTTTTTCGCCCTCGAGGTATTTGTCGACGTTGGTGACGGCGGGGGAAACTTTGAAGACGATGAAAACATCGGCACCAAGACTGAAGATCTTCGTCGCCACGTATCCGTTAATGCCATTGACGAACGTGACCACGGCAATTACGGCAGCCACTCCGATGACCACGCCGAGCAAGGTGAGCGCGGAGCGCAGCTTATTCGCCCACAGCGAAAGGAACGAGATTTTGGTGGCCTCGGTGATGTTCATGAGAGCAGGTCTTGAGGTCTTGCAGGTCTTAGGTCTCAGCTGTCAGGTCTCAGGCGTTAGGCCTGCAGGCGAGGACCTCCTGCCAAGACGTTTGGTTATCAGTTTAACAGCAGGTCCGCTGAACTTCTGCTAACCCCTGACACCTGAGACTTATCGCCTATAATGAATCTGTTGGCAGCCGGACCGGACGGTCGCTCGTTGAAAAACGGGAGGAAAGTCCGAACTCCGCAGAGCAGTGTGCCGGATAACGTCCGGGAGGGCCCCCGCGCTTTTACGGGCGGGATGGTTCGACGGAAAGTGCCACAGAAAACATACCGCCCGGGCCGCAAGGCTCAGGTAAGGGTGAAAAGGTGCGGTAAGAGCGCACCGCCGTCGCAGTAATGCGGCGGGCAGGGCAAACCCCACACGGAGCAAGACCAAATAGGGAGGGATTTCCCGCAGGGCTTCGGCTTTGCCGGGACGCGTGCCGGTTCGGTGCGCCACAACCTCCGGGTAGGTCGCTTGAGCCCCGCAGTAATGCGTGGCCCAGAGGAATGACCGTCCTGCCGGCAACGGCAGACAGAATTCGGCTTACAGGTCCGGCTGCCACAAATAATGTTCTCCATAGGTTCTACGGTCTGCCTGGAAAAGTTACGTTTCATCGCAAAACACTACGCGGCTAGCGCTGAGTGGGAGGGGGTACAAACAGTGGTACAGACCACTTTCAGCCGGCCAGAATCCCGCCAACACGCCAACAGCGCTGCCAGAGCCTTCCGCTATCGCGCTCGCGCTAGGACCAGCGTCACATCGTCGGGCTGTTCGTTTTCGCCTATCCAGTCGAGGACGGCGGCGGTTACGATTTCGGTTATGCGTTCGAGGGGGAGATGGCGGTTTTCGCGCACTAGCTGGATTAGACGCTCTTCGCCGAATTCGTCGTAGGCGTTTTCTGGTTCGGTTACTCCATCGGTGTAAGTGACCAGTATGTCTCCGGGACGGAGTTGCACCGTTGCTTCGGGAAAACTCAGATTGTCGAACAGGCCCACCACGGTTCCGCCACAGTCCAGCAATTGAGACGATCCGTCTTCGGAGATCAGGATTGGAGACAGGTGTCCGCCGTTGGCGTAGGTGAGGCGGCGGGTTGCTCCGTCATAGATTCCGAGGAATAACGTCGCATATTTGGCCGCGGGAGTGCTCTCGTAGAGCTGATGGTTGAGCAGCGCCAGCAGCAACGCGGGAGAGGCATCGGCTCCGCGCGACTCGGAGGCCAGCAGCAGACTGGAATTTCTTCCGGGACCTCTGCCCGAACTGCCGAGCGAACTTCCGCCCGAAATTCCACCAGCACCAATAGCTACGGGCTCGCGCAATACAGGCACGTCTTCGATGGTGTAGGCGCGCACGGCCGAGTGGATCGTCGCCATCAGCAACGCGGCTGAAATTCCCTTGCCGCTGATGTCGCCTACAGCCAGCATCAGGCGGTCGGAATTGAGCGCTAGGAAATCGTAGTAATCGCCGCTCACGGTGCGCGCAGGACGGCAGAAGCCGTGAACCTCCAGCGTATCGAGTTGGGTGATCAGCTTGGGATAGAGCTGGGCCTGCACCTCCTGGGCAATCGCGAGTTCGCCTTCGAGGCGCTGTTTTTCTTTCTGCTCTTGTACCAGCTTTTGGATCGACGTGGTCATCGAATTGAAGGAATTTGCCAAGCGTTGCGAGCTGGTCGGTGGAATGCACCATGATGCGATGGCTGAAATCGCCGCGATTGACGTGCGTGGTGGCTTCGTAAAGTTGAGCCACCGCCGAGGTGATGCTGCGCGTGAGTTTGGTGCCGATCCAGAGCGCGAAAATTTCGATGATCGCGAAGACGACCGCGATGAAGAGCAGGATGTATTCCACTCCTTTGGCAAAATCGCCGAGGGCCGCGAACAGCCTGGCGTAGAGGACAGATGGCCGCGTATGCACGCTGACGAGCGCGCCGGCGCGTTGGCGTTCGCCGGTAGCCGAAGCCCAATCGACGACCGAAAGCGGCGCTCCGAAGGTGATCTCATGATCGAGCGCGTTGGCCGGTAGTGGAGTCTTGCCGGCGGTAAAGGTGGGCTCGAAGCGTTGGCTGTTCGCGGAGGGGGACACGCCGGATCGGACAATGACAGCGTCGTTGGTCTTGGCGTTGCCTCTGCATATTTTCTGCGGGGCGTTGTTTGGCGGAGCGGTGTTTTGCGGCGGCAGCGTTTACCAGGGCGCTATTCTACCGGAGCATAGAGAGTGATTTCGCCGAGATCGGCGGCCATCCCTTGCACCAGGGCCTTGTCTAGCGGCTCGCTGGAGATCACTCGCAAAGGTGAAGACAAAGACAACGAGGATGACGGCGAGGATGACAATAAGGATGATGATTCCGATTCGGCGGCGACCACCGTGGCGGTCCGAAGATAGAGCGTGCCGTGGTCGCGCACAATGTCTCCGAAGTCGCCTTTAATAAAAGGAGGGAGATCGAAAGGCGCCACTGCTTGCGGGCCGGAGCAGAAAGGATGTGGCTGGTTGTCGAACCAGGCGCAGATTTGACGCCGCGACCACTCCTGGCGTCGGGGCCGGGTGCGGTCGAGGATTGCGGCATCGAGCTTTTCGCCCTGCGCCAGGTGCGTGGCCAGATGCTGGGCAATGGTGCGGTTGGCCGCTTCCATGCTGCGCAGGTGTGTGGCGATGTCGGAAGTTACGACAAAGCTGGCGAATTGCCCGGCTAGAAGATAGAGCGTGATCAGCGAAATGGCCAGCAGCAGAAAGACCGGAATCACTCCGATGAAAACGTAGGTGACGATCAGGCGGTTGCGCAGACGCCAGAGGAGCCTGGAGCGGAGCCAGCGAAAGCCGGCAATGGCAAACAACAGGATCGTGAGAGCGCTGAGGAAGGTTACCCAGCCTCCGAGGCTCAGCGAGGTTGAAGAGCTCACGCTTGTCGTTATCGTTTGCACCGCGAACAGAAGGACATCGAGCGCAAGGGTGTAGAGCGTCGCCCATGCGACGCGGCTCTGCGGCCAGAGTCCTTGGTCGCGCAGCTTGCTCTCGAGTTCGAGAGAGATGAGTCGCATTGCGTTACTCGATTTGCGGCCTGACGATTAGACGCCGCTTTCGCCCCATCACCAGAATCTGCTGACGTTACGCGTCTGCGCGGCAGGTGGTCTGCATGTGGATCTTCTGCCCGCCGGAGCTGACGTTATATCTCTGGATAGATGTCGAAAAAGGCTGCGAGACTCGTCTTCAGCTGCTTTTCGATTTCGTCTTTGCTGCCCTCGAGCGTGTGCATGGTGACGTGCGCTTCGTGTCCGTTCTTGAGCTTGATGGGGGCCGAGCCGACCTCGGTCACCTCATCGGAGGGCAACAGGCGCAGGCCGTAAATCAGTGTCAGGTTTGCCATGCCACGATTGTAAGCCAGAGATTGTGAGGTGAATGCGCGATTCAGGTTGGGGACACGAATTCGGTATCGCCGGCGAACGATCTGCCGGATTGTGCGGCGGCAAACAGCAGATCCTCCGCCGCGCTCAGAATGACAATCGTGTGTATCGAGATCGTCGCAAACGACGCTAGCCAGGAGGCCACGTCAAGGAGCGGCCGCCGATCAGGTGCACGTGGAGATGAAAAACCGATTGGCCGGAGCGCGGTCCTACGTTGACCACGGTGCGATAGCCGTCTTCGATCGAGCGTTCGCGGGCGATGTGCGCGGCGGTGAGGTGACAGCGGCCCACCAGTTCGGCGTCGGCGGCCGAGGCTTCTTTCAAACCGGAAATATGTTTTTTCGGGATGATGAGCACGTGGGTGGGGCCTTGCGGGTTCAAGTCTTCAAAGGCAAACGTGTGCTCGTCTTCATAGACTTTTTTGGATGGAACTTCACCGCTGATAATGCGGCAGAATAAACAGTCCGCCATAAGTAAGTCTCCTCTTACGTGGGATTACCATCTCCCGGCGAGTATGGATATCTCTCGCTGCAACAATACTACTCTGGGTAGTAGTAGCCCCTGTAAATTTGTCAATCGACGCGATCAATCGAGTCGGCCAATCCATTTGGTCAGTCCAGTCTAACCAGGAATACGGCTCCCTCGGCGGTGGCGGTCTCGCGGGCCAGAGTGGAGGCGCGCTGGCGGTCGTCTTGCGGGACGCGGGCACGCACCCACCAGCCTCCGGCGGGACTCTCGAATTTCAGCACCTGGGCCGCCTGGTAACGCTTTTGCAGGTGGCCGGCGAATTCAACGGCGGTTCTTTTGTGCCCGAAGGAGCCGATCTGGACTGCCCAGCGTCCGCCGGTATCGAGCGGCGCGGGCGACTGCATCACTTCGAGGCGAACCTTCGCCGTGCCGGGAATGTAGACATCGAGCGCCTTGGCGGCGGCCAGCGAAAGATCGACGATGCGGCCTTCGACGAATGGTCCGCGATCGGTGATGCGAACGACGGCGGAGTGATTGGTTTTCAAATTCGTGATGCGCACGATCGAGCCCAGGGGCAAGGTAAGATGAGCGGCCGTCATTGCGTTCATGTCATAAATCTCACCGTTCGATCCGCGGCGATTGTGATAAGGAGGGCCGTACCAGCTGGCTATGCCGGTTTCTTCGAAAATTGGTTTGGCTTCGGGGGGAACCGGAATTTGCTGGGAGGTGCGCGGCGGCGCGGACGGAGGAGTTTGGGCAGGTTTTTCCTGCGAGAGCGAGGGCGGCGGCGCAACCGGGGCCGGCGTGACTTTATGCGCGCAGCCAGTGAACAACGTGGTGCACAGGGCGATAGCCAGCAACGCTGCGACTAGCCACGGCGATATGCGTGCGTGCGCGGGCGGCGTGTTGGGGGCGGAGGTATTCAAGAATTCTTGCGTTGTGTATCGAGAAAATCGGCGAACTTCGAGAGTTTTCCCGCCGCGGTTCGCAGGGCTTTCGAGGAATGGGTTCGCACCGCTGGCACAACCTCGTCGTTCAGATATGTCACCAGCTCCGACGTCTCTTTTTCCAGAGTCTCGGCGATGTTCGCTACCGAGCGATTGAAGCGCGCGGAAACATCTTCTACCTTGCGATCGAATTCGGTCATAGCGGCTCCGCCGGTTGGGATTGATCGTTCATCTTTAAGATCTTTGATCTTGACGCGAGTCTCGCGGTTACCAGGCTCTATTATTATCGAGGGCCGGCGCGGGACGGTCAATTGGCTTTGTGGGAGCTAGTATCCGCCCCTGCCTGGACAGGGCGAAGCCCCGTCACCACAGGGTCGCGGGTCAGGGTACAATCTCGCCATGCGTTCGAGGAGAGTCGAAAGAACGATAGCTGCTGAATCGCGTCTGCCTTTTTTGATTTTGATGCTGATGTTCGCTTTGACGTTGGAGATGGTGTTTACTTCGGCGTGCACTTTTTATGGCGACCATCCTGCACGCGCCATGTCGGAGGCGACCGGCGGCGAGGGACTGGAGCGTGTTTTCTGGAAAAATATTCAGGCGGCGAACTGGACCGAAGTGGAGCGCGCGCTCGCCTCGAATTATGTGGGGGTAACTCCGGCGGGGAGCCTTGACCGCGCGGCCACGCTCGAGCAGTACCGCACATGGCAACTGAAAGACTATGCGATCGGCGACTTGAAAACCGAGATGAACGGAAACACTTTTGTGGTTAGTTACACCATCACCTTGAATGGCGTCACCTCGGGAAACGGCGGCTCGCAACCACTGCCTTCGACGCCGCAGCAGATGATGACCGTCTGGCAACAGCAAAAAGAGGGATGGATCGCCATTGCGCACAGCGTCAGCCAATAAATGCGCGCCCAGTCAGGCATTCCTCGCGATCAGATGGTGATGCCTGTCGAGACGCGGCTCGACGCGGCTCCCGCTCGCGGCGGGGATAAGAATAAGGACGGGAACAACAAGAACCTCGACGCTTTTCGCCGGGCGTTGCTTCGCTGGTATGACCGGAATCGACGCGATCTTCCGTGGCGTGAGACCTGCGACCCCTACCGCATATGGCTCAGCGAAATCATGCTGCAGCAGACGCGAGTAGCGGCTGTGCTGGCGCACTACCGGATTTTCCTCGAACGTTTTCCGGATGTCGAGGCGCTGGCTGTAGCTCCTGAGGATGCGGTGCTCGCGGCTTGGAGCGGACTTGGCTACTACCGGCGCGCGCGCAGTTTGCACCAATGCGCGAGGGAAATCGTGCAGAAGCGTGGGGGGCGGTTTCCGCAGCGGGCGAAAGATCTGGAGACTCTTCCTGGGATCGGACGCTACACGGCTGCCGCCGTTGCCAGCATTGCTTTTGGCGAGGGGGTCGCGGTTGTGGATGGCAATGTCGAGCGCGTGTTGCGCAGGCTCGCCGGTGTCGATGCGAACGGTGCTAAGACAGCCGCCGCCAGTCCTAGTCTATCAAGTGCCCAGAACCTGTCGACGACGCAAATCTGGAATCATGCGCAAGCACTTCTCGCAACTTCACGGCCGGGAGATTTTAATCAGGCCATGATGGAGCTGGGCGCGACAGTGTGCGTGCCGCGCGAGCCTCGCTGTCTGGCGTGCCCCGTTCGGAGATGGTGCGGCGCTCGCCAGTCCAGCCAGTCCGCAATTCTTTCAATCGGCGACCCACCAACAAAAACGCGCCGCGCGGCCTCGCCCGGCAACGCGCCAATACGATCGGCGATGCGTCAGATCAAGAAGGATGTCTGGTGCCTGCTGAACGAGCGGCGAGGCACCATATTGCTTGTGCAACGCCCTAAGAAATTCTCGCTCATGCCAGGCATGTGGGAACTGCCACTGTTGTCTGCGGTTCCGCATCCGTTGCCGGATTCGGCACGCTGGCGTAAGTTTCGCCACTCCATCACCGTTACCGACTACACTGTTCACGTCTTACGGAATCTGCCGCTGCGTCATGCGTGGTCGCCACCGGCGTACGTCAAAGGCAAGAGTAAGTGGGTCGCCGCCGCCCGCGTTCCGCAGATGCCAATTACCGGGCTGACGCGGAAAATCCTGAAGGCGGGCGGGATCATCTAGATGGTGAGGCATTTCTGGTTATGAAGTGGCTCGATCGCTTATTCGGAGGTTGTAGAGATATGGCTGCGTTGCCGGCCGGAACCAAGGCCCCTGATTTTTCCCTTCCTATCGTTTTGAACCGCAAGAAAGACAAAGACGGCGGCGAGTTTTCGTTGCAAGCCGCTCTTCAACGAGGACCGGTTCTTGCGGCGTTCTTCAAGGTCTCGTGTCCAACATGCCAATATACGTTCCCTTATCTTGAACGGCTGCACAAGTCGCACGGCGACAAGGTTGCGATCGTGGGCATCTCGCAGAATAACGATTCGGACACTGCCGCTTTTCTGAAGGACTATGGAGTCACTTTTCCGACGCTGCTTGACGATCCGAACGGATACGTGGTGTCGAATGCCTATGGTTTGACCAACGTGCCGAGTTTGTTCCTGATCGGACAAGATGGCCAGATCGAAGTCAGCAGCGTGGGATGGGTGAAGCAGGAAGTGGAGGACATCAACCGCAGGCTCGCCGATGACGGGAAGATTACGCCTCCTGTACTTTTTCAGCCTGGAGAAGACGTTCGCGACTTTCGCGCTGGTTGAAGCTCGAAGAATTGATCCCGCGGTCGCGGGAAAAAAGTGAAGCGGGGCGCGGGGCAGGCGATGTTGGCAGTGAGCTAGCTGGAGACCTTGTTTTTCAGCGCGCGCCCGTCGTTGTTATTGTCATTGTTATTGCTGGCAGCAGACGGAAAACTGATGTTAACAGCGTCGCCATGGAAGCTGATCTTCACGTTGGTTTCAGCCTCGACAGCCTCGCCATTCAATTCGTGGCGAGTGTAGTGCCAGAAGCGGACAGCCTGAACCGCTGCCTCGGCTAGGATGCGATTGCCGCTTAGTACGTGAATTTCTTTGACCCGGCCATCGGTTGCGATCACCGCTTTCATCCCGACTGTGCCGGTGAGATTGGCCTCGGGCGCGTCAGGATAAATCACTCGTCCTTGCGGGGCCTCGGCCACCTGCAGGCGACTGGAGTCGGAGTCGGAGTTGTGCTTCGAAAAAACTACCCTGACATTGCCATAGGGCCGCGGGGTGCCCAACACCACCGGTTCAACCACAGCGGGAGCGTTGGCCGGCAAAGAAATCGTGGCTTCATCACGGTCGGAGTCGCTGAGCATCCAGTAACCGGCAACTGCCACCACCAAAACTGCCGAAAGGGCGCCGGCGACAAGCGCCAGCCAGCGTGGACGAGGACGCGGGCGCCGGGCTTCGGGAGCGGCGGGATTGCTGTGCGCGAGAGACATGCCTGCCGACAGGGGTTCGTTGGGAAGATCGACTCCCCAGACTTTTTCTTCGTATGCCGTCGACTCAACGCCCGCCTGAATCTCACCCGGGCCGAGTTCCTGGGTCCAGACTACGCGGAACGGAACCTTGCTTTGGCCGCGCTGCAGCATGATGGTCTGGCCGGGCTGCAGCTGGCAACGCAGGCCGCCCAGACGCCCGCCAATGGGACTGATATCCACGGTGTGGGCCAGTTGTGGCGCGGCGTTTTGACCCATGTCTTCCTCGGGCCAGAGGCGCAGGGGCAGCACCATTCTTGTGCGTTTAAAGCGTTGTTTTCCCGGAGGCATCGAATACAGATTAGTGCGATTCGCGATGCGAAACCAAGTTACCGAGGTACGCGAACATGTGTGGCACGGGGGATTTCGCGCGTAAAACTTTCAGAGAACTGTTCGGCGCTGGCCTCTTCTTGCCTGCTGGGCTGCAGGCTTCGATTACAATCAGGACGACCCAGTGGGTAATTGAGGTATCCCAGTTATGCTGATTGGCAGAGTTATGTTGGCGGCGGGTTTGCTGCTTGCGGTCAATCTTTATTCGCAGGAACAACCGGTGCAGGAAAACGCGTCGCAGGATAAGGCGTCTCACGTTAAACCCATGAAGACTCACGCCGCTTCGCGGCTTAGCTCCGAGCTTCCACCCACGGCGGTTGCTGCTATGCGGAGCATTCGTCCGGCTAACATCGAAACGCACGTTCGCTTCCTCTCGCATGATCTGCTTGAGGGGCGCGGCACCGGCCAGCGTGGAGGCGACATTGCGGCCGAGTATATCGCGACGCAGTTCGCGCTGGATGGGTTGAAGCCGGCGGGCGACAACGGTTCCTACCTGCAGAAAGTTCCGATGGTCGGGATTACGCCGGGCGCTGACACTCGCTTCACTTTTGTTCCCGCCAGCGGGGCGAAGGTCGACCTCAAGCCTCTCGACGAATATGTCGCTTATGACCAGACGCAGCAGCCGGAATCTAATATAGATGCCGACATCGTCTACGTGGGGTATGGCATTGAGGCGCCGGAATTCAAATGGGACGACTATAAGGGTGTCGACGTCAAGGGCAAGGTTCTGCTAATGCTGGTCAACGAGCCGCCTTCGGACGATCCGAAATTCTTCGCGGGCAAGGCGCTCACTTTTTATGGGCGCTGGGTTTACAAGTACGAGGAGGCGGCCCGCAAAGGGGCGGTGGGGGCGATTCTCATTCACCAAACGGAAATGGCGAGCTACCCGTGGGAGGTGGTGCGTAATTCGAACTCGGGCGAGAAATCATTTCTCAAGCTGGACGCGACTCCGCGGCTGAAGGCGGCGGCTTGGATCAATCTGGATGTTGCGGGCAATCTTTTCGAATCCGCTGGGCTGAATCTCGACAAGATGATGGAGGACGCGAATTCGCGCGACTTCAAGCCGGTGCCGCTTCCGGTGCGGCTTTCGGCTCACATGACGAGCAAGATTCGTCCTTTTGAATCGAATAATGTGATCGCGGTGCTTCCTGGAGCTGATGCGGTTTTGAAGAATGAAGGCGTGTTTTATACCGCGCACTACGATCATTTCGGCATACGGCCCGACATGCCGGGCGACAACATTTTTAATGGAGCTATGGACAACGCAACTGGGTGCGGCATCCTGATGGAAATCGCTCGCGCTTACGGCGGCGCTGCCGAGAAGCCGCGCCGGTCAATGTATTTCGTTTCGGTTACGGCCGAAGAACAAGGGTTGCTGGGCTCCGAATACCTGGGCAAGCATCCGCCGATTCCGGCGGGAAAGATTTCTCTCGACCTCAACTTCGACGACGTGAAGCCGCTGGGGACGGCGGAAGAGGTTGAAGTTTCGGGGGCCGAGCGGACTACGTTTTATCCGGTGGTTGAGGCGATGGCAAAGGATTTTCATTTTGCGATTCGTCCGGATGCGCGGCCGGAGGCGGGTCACTATTACCGGTCCGATCATTTCAGTTTTGCGCGGGTGGGGGTTCCGGCGTTCTCTGTCAATGAAGGAATGAAGTTTAAGGGGCACGATGAAGATTGGGGCAGGGCCCAGGACGCGGACTACACCGCCCATCATTACCACCAGCCTAGCGATGAGTATCATCCCGGCATGGATTACACGTCGGATGCTGACATGGCACGCTTCGGATTCGCGCTCGGCTGGGTGGCTGCCAGCCAGACTCCGCTGATCGGTTGGAAGAAGGGCGATGAATTTGAAGCGGCGCGGAAGGCCAGTCGTTAGGCGAAGTCGTTGGTCGTCGGTCATTAGTCGTCGGTCATTAATAGTCGGTCATTAATAGTCGGTCACCGATAGCGATAATCAGTAACAACCATCGAGGCTAATGCGCTCGCCATCACAGTCGAGTAGGGCGGAGATCGGTCCGCACCGAGGTTTCGCTGTGGAGGCACTTGAGTAACTTCTGGGTCATGCCATCGTCATGCTAGCCTGCTGCTTATTGTCATAATTTCAGCGATTTCCCCTGCGTGCGAGACGAGAGGCGATGCCCAGGCTCCCGATTTTTCGGCTGCGTAGCAATGAGCCCCTCAGCCTGCCCGATCTTCAGTACAAAGGAATCACGCTCTCGCTTAGCGGCCTGCAACTGGGCGTCGACAATCTTCGCTACGATGTATTTCTCAGTCCCCGCATCACTGCCGATTTAAGCTTTCACCTCACGCGCTACATCTGCCGTTTCGGCGAAGTGGAATCGCTGTTTGCCATGGAGGTTCCCGCGGCCGCCACGCAAAACAAATTTATAGGTGCGCCCGGGGGAGGCGCCAAGCCTCGTCAGGGCGGCCAATCCGGCCCGGCCGACCTGAAAACGCTGCTGGTCTCGCTGCACCTTGCGATTCTGAATCGCGCCAAGGCAGAGGGGAATCCATCGATCGATCTGCTGGGACGGCTGGCGGTGCTCAAATTTATTCGCACCGAACTGCAAGCGCAGTTTGGCCGGATGCTCGAACAGTGCCGCATGAAGTTGAGGGCGCTCGAGGGCGTGCGGCAGGCGAAGATGATGCAGACGCAGGAACTGGTTTCCTCTTTTCAGGTGCGGAAGAAGATCATAATCCGCCGCGCCGGGCAGGAGATGCTGCGACTGCTGCGCGAGATCGAAAAAGAGACTCTGGCGCGCACTCGCCGGTCTTTACTGGGCGAGCGACTCGGCGAAAAACTCGGTGATTTGCCGGCCGACTGCTATCGCCTGTTGCTCAATCCGCTGGTTTTTACCGACGATGGTCGGGACGATTATCTCTGCGCCGAGCACTATTACATGTTCGGTAACTTCGAGAAAGATCCAGACCGGTTTCCGAGCCTCCGCCAGCTGGCGCTGACTTTTCTGCGGGAACTGGGATACGGGGCGGACGCCGACGATTCATCGCTCCGTCAATCGCTCGATCCATCGGTTGATCGATCACTGGACCAATCCCTCGAGCAGGCGTTGAATGTTCCTGAAAATGCAGCCACGCTGGTGGGCACGGGGAACGGCGAAGACTTGACCCCGGAAGATCGCCAGCGAAACCAGCGGCTGGAAATCTGGACGCGTATGCTGCGCCAGGAAGACATTCTTTCGAGCGTCATCGCTTCGTATGAGGCCGTTCCGCTGCTCGCCGATTATGCGCCGCGGGTGAATCCGCAGCAGATCAAGAATGCGCTGATCTCGCGCGAAGAATCGGTGCGCGTTGAAACCATCATAGAAGAAAGCCGGCTGCACTCCGACCGGCTGTTTGCCGCCATTGGACGCGTCGCATCGTGCCGCGGCTCGGACCGCAGCCGATTTGCCGCGCGGCTGCTGCGTGACCTCTGCTGTTATCACCGCGATATGCGTGGCCTGGAAGCGCTGGGCGCCGGCTTCGACAGCATCAACCTGGTGAACGATGAGAAAGTCGGCGAACTTTCGCGCCTCAATGGCATGCTTTACGAGTTCCTGCCGCCCGAAGACCAGAAGCCTGCCGAGGATCGGATCGTCCACCACGTGATTCTCAAGGCGGACGTGCGCGATTCTTCGCGGCTTACGCGCTCACTGATGGAGAGAGGCATGAACGCGGCCTCTTATTTCAGCCTTAATTTCTATGGTCCGGTAAATAAACTGCTGGCGAAGTACGGGGCCACCAAAGTCTTTCTGGAAGGCGATGCCATTATCGTGGCGCTGCTGGAGCGCGAAGGCGAAACCATGCTGAGCGTGAGCCGCACGTGCGTGCTCGCCTGGGAGATCGTAAGCCTGCTGCGGGAATACAACCAACTGCTGGAACGCTCCGGCTTGCCGCAGATGGAAGTCGGCCTCGGTGTCGCGTACCAGGATTCGCCTCCTCTTTATTTGATGGACGGCGAGCACCGGATCATGATTTCGGACGCCATCAATGAGAGCGACCGGCTGTCATCCTGCAACAAGCGGGTGCGGAAACGTGTTGCGCCCGATGCCGGAGTCTTCCACGTGTATTCGGTGTTGATTGGGAGCGGAGGCGGCGGCGATAACGACACGGCTAGCGCCGATGGTGGGGCTGAGGATATGCGGCTCAATTACAACGTTGGCGGAATCTGCTTGAGTGAAGCGGCTTTCCGGAAGTTGCAGCAGGAAATTTCTCTCTCGGCAATGACAAAACCTTTAAGAGATCCAGAATTTACCGGGCCTGGATTCAACGGGCCGTGGCTTGACGAGCAGGGTGAATTCTTCGCGGGGACCGTTCCTGTGGCGAATGGAGTGTTTCGCAAGATCGTCATTCGCCAGAATCGCATCGCCCGCGTCGATGTTCGCGATCTCTCGATTTTGCGCTGGACAGACAGCTGCTATTACGAAGTCTGCGCCAATCCTGCCGTTTACGCCGTGCTGGATGAGG
>CAWEPW010000013.1:0-201543 GCA_963810955.1 uncultured Acidobacteriaceae bacterium
GTGAGAGGGCATCACTTGAAGACTCATCACTCTTTGAACACGTATAACAATTTCATTTTAAAATAAGTTCACGAATCAATTCAGTGCCCAGAACTTTTCTGTATTCATTCCGGCCCACTCTGGCCTTGTTCTGAACCTCGGTGCTGCCGATTACTTTCTTGGCCACTGCTTCTAACTCGACGCCTTTATCTAAAGCCGCCATGTTTTTATAAGTGATCCAGAGATATTATATTGGGCTGATCCGGTGATTTTGGAGTGGCCTTGAAGACCTTGTAATCGATGATTAGCCCAGCTTTCTTCGTGGCTTCCATGGTCGGCTTCCATGTCGAATTTAGCCAATCGATGTACTCTTCAAAATGCCCGTACTCAACTCCTATGTAGTCCACCTCAGTGACCGGGCCATCCGTATACGCGCGCTCATCCTGGGCACGTGCATTAAGCGAAAGTGAGGAAGCTGCGAGACACATGGATAAGATAATAGTCTTAATCATTTTCTCTTCTCCTGTTGCGAAATATCTCTGCTCGGCTAACACCCGGATTAACCTGACCTGTCCCGAGTGCCGGAAAGCGAGACTGTGAAAATCAAAACTTGACCACTACCAAGGATCGTTGCGCGTTGACTATGTGGGCGAAAATGAGGCAGTACTTCCCGCGGTCCCGAACTGCCCGGCTTCGGATTTTCGTCTGCAATCGTGGGCATGTGGCGCAGATGGGAGCGCGGTTCCGACCCCGACCACGTCCAGCAAATTCCCGCCGTTCATGCCAGCACCACGGATGAACCTGTGCGATCTCGGTTTCCGGCGCGGCCCAACGCTCCATATCGGGGTTCGGGAGTCCGCTCTGCAGCGTTACGATTACCCTACTAACATGGAAACCGGAATGCGATCGCCCAGATTCATGCGTAGAAAGCTGCAGCGTATTGAAGTTGCCAATCTTCTTCCCCTCTTATTTCTTGGCGGTCGGCGGCAACACACCGTTCAAGCGCAGATGCATTGCCGCTTCGGCGTAGTGGTCGGCCCAAGCACCTGCGAGGATCATGCTGGCCCATGCACGGGAACCCTGGCGTCCGGGGAAGATTTCCGTGGTCTCGGCTAGTCTTGAGTCGTCCATTTTCGCCAGCGCGTCGGAGCAGAAGTCGAAGGAAGCCTTGAGGGCGGCCACAAGCTTGTCTTTCGAGTCCGTGTCTTTCACCTCGTCGACCTAGGGAGCGGGGACAGCAGCGGCCTTGCTGCATAGCAGATCATTTGTTTCGGCTATGTGGACGACGAGATGGCCGAATGTCATCTGGCCGGCGGTTGGTTTGTAGTTGAATTTCTCGGCGGGAATGGCCTCGACGGCCGCAACGGTGTTTTTCTGTCGGCCGGGCAGGATGTCTCTTAGTGCGGTGCTGACCGGGTTCTTCATCTGTGCAGGCGTTGTTTGTGCAGCCGCCGCCGCGAGGAATAGCAAGGCAGGGATCACAATAGTTCTGTTCATTTTTGTCCTCATTTTTCGTTGAATCGGTGCGCCAAACCAACGTTTCCGAATGCGATCATTATTTTGAGTAAAACCGGGACTCTTCCAAAGCACCCGCAGTCCGTACCGCGCGTCCTGAAATAATGTGGCCACCAAAATCCCCTCGCTGTTGGCTGTCAGTTGCGATCATAGCTAGTCCAGGTTACGGACAAGATCTTCCACTGCCCATCAATTTTGCGCACCTGCCAGTGTTCGAGGCCTGAATGGGTAACCTTGTCGTTGATGACAAAATCGTAATTAAATGTCACCAGCCCTAGATCACCGTCCTGGCGAATCTCGCTGTTGTGAAATTTCTCTTCGAGTTTGTCCTTCGACGTAGAGAGTAATTTCGCAAATCCATCTAGACGGCTCGGGCCAATCCCATCGAACTGAGCGTTGTATTTGCGGGCGCTATCGACATCTTCCTGGTCGTCGCTGGAATGAAAGAGAATATTGGGGTTCAGCATGAGCTTCGTTAGGGCGTATCCGTCCTTGTGAACAATATCGTGACGGAACTCCTCCAACACGCTGCGAATTTTCGTGAGGTCATCGGCATTGGATTTGAATTCGATCTCGGGCCCTGCGCCAATGCTTGACCAGCCAAGGCACACGTAAGGAGCACAATGAATACTACGCCCGCTTTCTTTTTGTTCATCTGTTCCTCTGGCATTTTCCTTTCACATCTTGATTTCCGGTTAAAGTCCCAGTTGTTATCTTTCCAAAATGCCATTCTCTGACTATAGTCAGATAATTGCACAAAATCAAGTCGATTTGGTTCGGCGCTTCAACCGCGTCGTTACTCAGCGAATCGGCGCGCTGGACGATGCCTATCTTTCTCGTGAACGTTCGCTGGGGTTGTCGCGCCTGCGGTGGGAAATTTGAGCCGGCTGGGTCTGAGGTGAGGCTGCTGCGCGCCCGTCTTGGCCTGGACTCGGCTATCACGTTGCCGATGACGGAAGACACCGCACGTATACCCCCGAATTTGTCCAAGCACGGAGCTCCCTGGCACAGGTTCTCAGCAGGTGGAGTTGTGTCAGGCTGCCATCGCCGAGGTCGAGAAAGGGCAGCTACGGCATCTTTACGCGGTTCAGGGCAAAAGACAAGAGGCGCTGGAAATCGCCGCCAAATTGCGGCGGCGTTCCACGGTGTATGGAAAGCTGCGAGTGGTTCGCAGGCCTCTGCAGCCAGACAATATTGAGTTGATTAACCGTTGGTACCGTGAAGTGTTGCACGAGGGCAAGGACGAAACCATTTATGGAGTTTGCGATGACAACCTCATGGATGCCGGATGCTAGATCATGCGACCTCAAAACAACAATGGCCAAGATCGACTCGATTTCCACTTTCTGCCACGACCATTCGCTATTTCCAGGGTCGCTCGCAGGCCCATAGGGCTCCTCGATCGGCAATGACGCCAGGGCAAGCTTCATCCTTGTTTTCGTTTTTTAGCACGGCGTTCCGACCATCGCTCGTATGCGTCTCGGCGTGCCAGGAATTCACGTTCCCTCTCGCGCATGTTCACTTCCAATTCGTGCCTAACTCGGCTCGTGTCTCTCCCGCCCCGTGTTTTCAGCAAGCACAAAACGAAATGGCGATCCGCCGCTGTCGAATCATGGCGTCTAGTTTTTGCTTCTGTTGTGCCGAATGATTGAAAGGGTAATTGCTGAACAGGGTCGATGGTGCTCTTGCGCGCCCGCGTGTCAATGAAATCCTTCAGCACCTGTCGTGCGGAGGTGACGGTAATTTCCGTGCCGGTCAGCGAGGAATGGGTCAAGAGACGGGCGAGCGCAATTTGCAACGCGATTGCATTGGAACGCAGATTCTGCGCAATGTAGCGCGCCACATCCGTCGGGAGCGTTAACTCTAGCTGCTCCGCGCTCTTCCGCAGAATAGCAACCCTTGTTTTAAGGTCGAGAGTCCGAAACAGGCTGAGAATACTCTCCTCTCCCACAGGACCTCCCTTTTGACTGCTGATTGTACCGCGCATCTACAGCGCACAACCAGGCCAATGAGGGCTGTCGCATTTTTCGGCGGACGTTGCTTCCCCCAATGTCTTACGCTCCTCGCGGACGGCATTCTATCGCCAGAGCGGTCGCCGGGCCAGCGGAAAGATTTTGACAATAAGACAGTGTCTTTGATCGAACCCAGTAAAATATAAACTCCTTGGCTATTGCATTCGGGTTGGCGGATACGGGATACGATCTTTTCTTGTAATTCCAGGGATTCGGAGTACCATGCACTGGCCGCGCTTTCGTTTCGATCAAAATCAAACAAATTGTAGTTTTGCCTAGCGCGCAGGGAACGACGTAATGCAGGGGAACGACATGATCAGGCGTCAACGCAGGCCCCAGCCGGGCGCTGGCCTGAATGGACAAGCAGAATCCGAAGGGAGCGTCACTCGCGATAAGCAACAGGTTCGTTTTACCGCGATTCTGACGAGCCTGCAGCAAACGGGACGGGTCTCGGTGGATGCGCTCAGTGAGCAACTGGACGTCTCGGTGGTGACGATACGGCGAGACCTCGATGCTCTAGAGGAGAAGGGATTGTTGCAGCGTACTCATGGCGGAGCGGTGTCAATCGAGCCCCTTTTTTACGAGCCATTCCGTCGCGACCGGTCTTTCCAGGCGCAAGTGGAACGTGCCGCCGATGAAAAGCGCCGCATCGGACGAGCCGCCGCCGCGCTGATCACTACCGGAGAGACTATTGCTCTGACGCCGGGCACCACGACGACAGAAGTTATCCGAAGACTTCCCATCAACTACAACATCACGGTGGTGACAAACACGGTCAACGTGGCAATGGAGCTTTCCAAGCGCAAGGACGTGTATGTTTACGTCACCGGGGGGCATCTTCATGGCGAATGGTTCTCGCTGGTCGGCTCGGCAGCCTTGCGCTCTCTCGATAACATGCTGATTAACACGATGTTCATTGGTGCAGATGGGATGGACGCCGGGTGGGGAGCGAGCTGTTTCAATGCAGACGAAGCGGAACTCAATTCAACCATGATGAAGCTTGCGCGGCGTCGCGTGGCAGTGGTGGACAGCGGCAAATTAGGTGTCGTGGCCAATTGGCGAATCTGCAGAACGGATGAGTTGAATATCCTGGTGACCGATACGACCGCAACCGACGAGATGATCGCCCCCTTTCAGAAGCTCGGCATCGAGGTCATGCGTGTCTGAGGCGGTCACTGTTAGTCCATACATTGTTGGCGGGTTGTGAACCGCAAATGCTCGGCGGTTTGGGTGCGAACCACGCACTGTGGAAATCACTCCTATTTGACGTTGCCGTCGGGCGGGGCTGGCTATCGCGAGGAAGCGACCATTAAGAACGGAATGTCCTAGATTAAGGTAGACGCTAATGTTATGCTAATTTTCGCCGTCACAGGGCATGACCGATCGAGTTAAAGTGAGCATCCAAATTGACCGATAATGTGGCCATCGGGAGATCATATATGGTTGCGACAGTTCTGGAGCCAGACCAGCCAGCGGCGGGATATTTCGTGGCGGGGGCTTTCGACGCCCCGATGGCATCAATTGAGATTCACGGTGATAAGTGGTGCGTCCTTGGGAATAGAGGGCTCTCTAATCTCACTGATAACACCTTTATCTATAGCAAACTTCAGGTCTTTGGATTCTCCCGGCGAAATAACTCTTTGATCTCGTCTTCCGACATCTTAGTGCGCTCTGCGAGGATGGACGTAATCTTACTTTCCTCGCGTTCAAAGCTGCTCAGACTTTCTTTCAACTGGGAGAAAGACAGGGCCGCACCTGCGCCAAAATTCCAAGTGATGCCGTGGAACAAAAAACTGGAATGTTTGGCAGCGTAGCGTTTCGATGCTGCCAAAAAGACGACGTTCGCTATGGAATCTATTGACCCGTTATTGTGCATCACGATTTCCACTGGCAATGCACGCAGAAAATTGTAGAGCGTGACGCCCGAATTTACCTGCCCACCCACTGAAGAAAATAGGAAGTAGAGCGAACGCGGCTTCTGATTAGCTACTATGTCAGAGCAGATCGCCATGAGAGCTTTGGTCTTGGCATCATTGATTGAATCAAAGTAGTTTACGTAAATCGTGTCAATCTGCTCTGGCATTGTTACCCCTCCATTGTTGGTTGGTTATCTAGGTCTGGCATTGGCAGGAGCATCGTGGTGTTGAGCTTAGGGAAAGCGCGTTGCATCATCCGGTAAAACTGGTCCCAGGTGGCGGCGGCTCGCATGAATCCAACGGTGGCGTACAGATGTTGAGCAAGAGCAGGATGGCCGATGTCCTCGGTGAGCCATTGATGATGCCTTTTTTTGCGATGTCCACTTTCGTCTTTCGGATTGCGCCTTTTCAGTTCGTCCAGAAGGCCGGGAGCCAGCCGTTCATAGACAAGATCGTTGGTGTAATGCCCGACAATCGACGGTCGACTGACTTTAAGCCCGTGCCACTGCCATCCCCGAAGGCGGAACATTTCCTGGTAAAACTCATCGGGAAATCGCTTAGCCCATGCCGCGAATTCCTTTCTCAGAAATTTATCGAGGATGGCTTGTAGTGCGCGACGATCGCGGACCTCTTGGTACCCAGTGGCCTCATCAACGAGTGCGAGGATGCCAACATGTGCCAGCCCGCGCATGAGAGCATCGCAGGCGCGGATGATGTGAGCATATTGACGGGGGAGCTTGCCAGTGTCTTTAAACGATTGGTCGCGCAATTTCAGGTAGACTTCGCAAACACGCGGCAGCAGTTCGGCGTCGTACCCGACGGCTTGAGATTTGCCCGCATCGTAAAAGATCGCCTTAGTCGACTCTTTCAATTCCTCTGTTATGAATGGCTTAAGTGCTCTTGCCTGCAAGAAAAAGGGCAAATCGTCGACCGTGCTAAGAACGCCGGTGCCAGCCTTCGGAGAACGTGCGCGGCCTATAGCTCTGAGGAATCCTGCTTGATTCAGGACTCGCGTACCGCCCTCCAATACCGCGCATGGGATGACTTTTTCTCCAATCGTCAGATCGCCAGTGTGGGTAGCTTTGGATAGCTTCTCTGTCATGCGTTTGCTCCTAGTGCTCTAGCGATAGTCCGATCAAGTAGAGCGGGATTTTTGCGGTGATTAAAGCGACGGCAGAACTCAGCGATGTACGGATGCAGATGGCGAGGAGCGACTTTGTGATATTGGCCGATAATCCCGCGCTTCAACAACCCCCAAAACGATAGGACGGCATCAGCAAATTCGACGTTTTTGCGAATGAACTTTGCCAAACTCTTGCCGTCCAGTTTGCTCTTGTCCACGGGCTTTGCGACGACTCTTCCTCCGCGCTCAATCATTCCGACGACCGGAGCCTCGGAGGTACCACGACCGTGCTTGTGCGGGCCAGTTCCCTTGCGGGGCTTGCCACCAATGTAGGTTTCGTCCATCTCTTCGATGCCCTTAAGCAACTCACCGTGCTCAAACATCGCATTGCGAATCCGCATCCCCACATACCATGCGGTATTCTTGTTAACTTCCATATCGCGGGCCAACTGACGAGCGGAAAACCCCTTCTTGGCATTCAGGACGAGCGAGATAGCCAAGAACCATTTTTGCAATGGCAAATGAGTGTGATGGAATATCGTGCCAACCGTCGCGCTGAAACTGGTGTTGCAGTTGTTGCAGTGATGACGGTGTTGGTTAGGGGATGTGCGAGTAGAAGCGCAATAGGGGCACACGGGACACCCACGCCAGCGCACGTTTTCGATGTGGTTAATACAATCTTCTTCGGTGGGGAATTTCTTGTAGATTTGAACGATGTTCATGGCTACCCCCTGCTAGGACACCCAAAGTATCGCGCAAAGGGGGAAAGTTGTAAAGAGAAAGCTTCTACCGTAAACTAGGACATTACATCAAGAAAACTTCACAGGTCAGAAGAAAGCCGGGACTCCAGGCAGTTTCCGGCATACCACAGCAGGCGTAGGGCGGAAAGGAGATCGCGGTAATGGCCGAAACCGATTTCGCGGTTTGCGCGTAGCCAAACTCGTTCATTGCTACGGGGCAGTTGAATAGATCGCACAGCCTATAAGTCAGTCGATCTGACGCGAGGTCGGCAAGAATCGGCGGAGACGCGAGCATCCTATTGGCGCACATTACAGCTACGAGCGCGGGAGGGTTGATCGCAGCAGCAGCAGCAGCAGTGCTGGCGACTCCTAATTTCAGGAATGTGCGGCGATTGAGATCTCCAGCGCTCATCGGTGTCCTCAAACGATTTTCAGAATTCGGCGAACTAAATAATGCACCATTCGGAAGTTTACACCGCCTAAATGCGGTATTTCATAGACCAATTATGTTCTTTTCGCTAGTATTCGTTCATTACGGCCGAGGAACCGGCTCATGAGCATAAACGGATACGTGGTCAAAAGCACCTTCGTAAGCGCTTTGGGAGGCCTGCTGTTTGGCTTCGACACCGCCGTCATTGCGGGCACCACGCACCAATTGACCGAGGTCTACAACCTCACTCCATATCTATTGGGATTGACAGTCTCCAGCGCTCTCTGGGGCACGGTCGCGGGGGCGATGACAGCTGGCTATCCCGGACAGCGGTTCGGCCGGCGTGACAGTTTACGCGTTATGGCTGTGTTCTACTTTCTGTCGGCGCTGGGCTGCGCGCTGGCATGGAGTTGGGGATCGCTACTCGCCTTCCGCATTCTCGGAGGTTTAGGGATTGGTGGATCGTCGGTATTAGCGCCGATGTACATTGCCGAACTGTCGCCTCCGGAGTGGCGTGGGCGCCTTGTCGGTTGCTTTCAGATCAGCATTGTTCTGGGCATTCTGCTGGCCTACTTGTCGAACTTTCTCATTGGCCGCATGAACTTTGGCCCGGCAGAATGGCGTTGGCAATTGGGCGTCGCTGCGGTGCCGGCATTCTTCTTCCTTTTAATGTTGTTTTTTATTCCACGCAGCCCACGTTGGCTGGCGCTGAAAAACCGGAAGCAGGAAGCGCTCGAGGTCCTGACACTCACCGGCAATCAAAATCCCGACCGAGAACTCGACGCGATCATGGCCTCCATTCATCTCGAGCATAGTTCCGCGGCCGAGCCGATTCTCCAGCGAAAATACCGGTTGCCGATCGTACTTGCTGTCACGGCCGGCGCTTTCAATCAGTTGACCGGAATTAACGCCTGTTTGTACTACCTGAATGACATCTTTGCGGCGGCCGGCGCCAGTAAATATTCGGCCGGCGTGCAATCCGTAACCATCGGATGTACGAATTTGATTTTCACAGTGATTGCCATGAGCCTTATCGATCAGGTTGGACGCAAGAAGCTTTTGCTGACCGGAACCGCAGGCGTCTGCATCTTCCTCGCCGCGATTGGACAGATTTTCAGGAGCGGCACCCACCAGGGATGGCTGATCTGGATGGTCATGGCCTTCATGGGCTTCTTCGCCATCTCGCAAGGGGCGGTGATTTGGGTATACATCAGCGAAGTTTTTCCAACACGGGTTCGAGCCAAAGGTCAGGCGATCGGGACATCCACACTTTGGGTAATGAATGCCTTGATCACCGCTATCTTCCCGGTTCTGGCAAAGAAATCGAGCGCAACGCCGTTCTTTTTCTTTGCCACCATGATGCTGATTGATTTCGTACTCGTAGCGGCAATTTACCCCGAGACCAAGGGCGTCTCGCTGGAACAACTGGAGCAACGTCTCGGCGTCGCCAACTGACCCATAGCACCCTTACATTTCGAAACCGGTCCACAGGTGCGCCACACGTGAAGGTTCCGACACCCACTGGATGCTATCGGGATCGGTTGCAAATTGCTCATAGATAGGTGTGCCCGGGTCCAATCCCAGTTCAGGGTAGTTGCGCGCACCTCGGACCGAAAGCTCCGAAGGCCGATAAGAAGGATTTGGCTCCCAGGCGAGGTTGCGATCACGGTCGAGAATGGGAAACCAGGCGGGACCGTGGTGCGCGCGGATTGCATCATAAACAAAACCATACTGACGATCGCACCAGGCGCCGAACATCATGCGAGCGTTGGGATCTGCATTAATGACGGCATGCACCCAGGCTGGCGGCACGACCACTTTATCTCCTGGCCCCGCCTTCACGGCAAAACAACGTCCCGGATCGTCGTTGCCGCTTTCTTGCCCATAGATGATCGCACTGCCCTCCCATATCTCGAACAATTCTGGAGTTGACCAGCCGCAATGGGGAGCGATGGCATGAATATGGCCCTGGCTTCGTACCGGCTCATCTCCAAGTTGTCCCGCAGCGTAAACTACCACTCCAAATAACAGCATGCGCCGCTGCAACTCGGCGCGGTGTTCGCGACGACCCACGTCCATCACGATCGAGTAGACCGGGTCAGGGCCCTGGCATTTGGGGTTTCGTAAACTGTGTCTGATGTCATCGAGACGGCGGAATTCGGGCGAGGGGCCGAAAACATCTTCGTCGTAGCTGAATTGGAGGTCGGCCGTGCGGCTGTGCACACCCAGTTTTGGATCAAACTTCGAGGAAGGCTCCGGCTGGTCGTGTTTCACGAATCAGTCCTCGTTGTTTATAAGGACAGGAGTCCCATGATTTTCGACGATACGCCCGCCGAATCCGCGGCCCTCGCGAATTTCGTAATCGTGACCCGCATCGCTGGGCCAGCAGGCGATGACCCGTATGGGAACGTCTCCGGTATTGACAATGCGATGAACGACTTCGCCGGCGACGTAATGCAAGCTCCCGTGTGTCATATCCTCAAACCAAGTCCGGCCCGAGCGGTCCATAAGCAAGAGTTTCCCCGTGCCGGCGACTGTGCCATAGAATTCGGCGCGATTGCGAATGACATGCCAGTGCCCGCGAGTCATGAAGTATTCGTTGCCAACGCGGCCAGGCTGGATTTCCGTGAGCCCCCAGAACAAGCCCCCCTCAGTGCCGGGTTCGACCGGTTCCCACCACCAGACTCGATACACTATCGTTTCGGGATCGAGTTGCTCCCAGGCTTGCTGATCGTGAAAGATTCCTGTAAGTTGTCCGAGCTTCTTTTCCGACATCTTGAGCCCAGGGGAATCCAGGGCGCCGTCGGCCCAGTTCACGAACCCGAAGACGGGATTCATACTCATAAAAACTATCGAGAGCATTCCTCAAATGCAACTGAAAAGAACAAAATTTTGATCACTTAACATCAAAAACGACTACTATTGCGTCTTAAGTGCTTTCGAGCGAATTATTTCAGCCATATGACCCGCTCTGCCATTGGAATTGACTTAGGCGGCAGCCATGCCATGATCGCCGTCGTGAAAGGCGACCGGTTAATGGCCTCACACCGGATTGCCCTTGATTGCGCGCAGGCGCTTCGACCTGCACTCGATGTGTTCACAGCGGCCATTTGCAAGCTGCTTAAAGAACTGCAGATGACCGCAAGTGACTGCGAAGGCGTGGCGCTTGGATTCTGTGGACTCGCCGACGCGCGTATTGGACGAGTGGTATCGACCAATAAGAAGTATGAAGATGCCCCGTCGATCGACTTTAGTGCGTGGTGCAAAGAGGAGTTCGGGTTGCGCTTTGGCATCGAAAATGATGCACGGATGGCGCTGCTCGGTGAACGCCACGTGGGCGCCGCTCGAGGTTGCGACAATCTTGTGATGATCACTCTGGGCACCGGAATCGGCGGTGCCGCGATGATCGAGGGCAAATTGCTCCGCGGAAAGCACGCTCAAGCCGGTTGCCTGGGTGGGCACTTGCCGGCAAAAGTTGACGGGAGACCATGCACCTGCGGCGCGATTGGCTGCGTTGAGGCCGAGGCTTCCGGATGGGCTCTGCCTCTATTGGCTCGCGAGTGGATAGGCTTCGCTGCAAGCAAACTGGCGAGGCAGCAGAACATCGATTTTCAGATTCTTTTTGCACTGGCGGATGCAGGCGACCGGGTCGCAGGCGAGATTCGCGAGTATTGTTTGAAGGTTTGGGCAGCGGGAGCGGTAGGATTGATCCACGCGTATGATCCGGAGAAGATTGTGATAGGCGGCGGTGTGATGCGCAGCGGCGCCGTCATACTTCCCTACATTCAAGCTTATGTGAATGAACACGCGTGGACGCCGTGGGGAAAAGTTGAGGTCGTGGCCGCACAACTGGGAAACGATGCCGGCCTTTTCGGCGCCACTCCGCTGCTCACTGGAAACGTGTAAATTCGCGCATGCCGAAAAAATTTCCCAACGCTCAGCTTTCGCGTCCGATCCCCAGAAATGAAAGCCTGCGTTTCTTGAACTTTCGTGGCGAAGCGTTGGAGTGTCGCGGCGATGTTTTGCTGTTCAGCCCGCCAGGAATCGAATCGATCGAGCGTCTTCCGCTGCTTCTGCTGTTGCATGGAGTTTATGGCTGCCAGTGGAATTGGTGGCTGAACGGCAACATTGACGCCAACGCCATCGATATGCTCCGCAGCGGAACTACGATCCCGATGATGATCGCCATGCCTTCCGACGGATTGTGGGGCGACGGGAGTGGATATGTTCCTCATGCGCATGCTAATTACGAGAAGTGGGTCGTCGATGACATCCCACGCTGCCTGCGGGAATTGTTTCCGCAATTGCACCCTGAAAAGTTCCTGATCGCGGGACTCTCGATGGGCGGTTACGGCGCTTTGCGGTTAGGCATGAAATATGCGTCGCGGGTGCAGGGAATTTCTGCTCATTCTTCGATCACACGGGTGGCGCAGCTGTCGCAGTTCATTCCGTTCCCGACTCAGGCATTTCAGTATGCGGGCGAAGACGATACGGACTTGCTGCACTGGGCTGCACTAAACCGCGATCATCTTCCTCCAGTGCGATTCGACTGCGGCACCGAGGACTCGCTCATCGAGGCCAATCGCGAACTGCATCAAACTTTGACACAAATGAATATTCCCCACGACTATCAGGAATTCCCTGGAGGCCACGATTGGCCGTATTGGTCCGAGCACATTCGTGAGACGCTGGCTTTCTGTAAAGCCGTTCTTGCGTAGCGCTGTGGCCCCATACGCGGATCTTCAAAAAGAGGGCTGACTCTTGCAGCAAGCCCCTACTTTGCCATTTCTTTCGCCACGGCCGGCATTGGCATGCGCACTACCTTCGGGTAATAGATGTCTTCATGCTCGAGTTTTTTTGGCTTCATCGTATTGCACACATAAGTGAAGACCAACTCGCCGGGCTTTTCGAATTCCGGATGCTCTTTTCCGGCGTAGCAGAACGTGTCGGGATCATAGCCTGGTGATCCTTTCTGAAGTTCAGGGATCCGGTAGATTACTTCACCATCCGTCCACGGACCGGTGAGGCTTGGCGAGGTGCGCATCAGAACTTTGTCAGAGAACATTGTGGGATCGACGTGCACTGCGATCCATTTCTTTAATTCTGGATGGTAGCGCACCGACAACTCGGACGCCCCTCCGCGCATTACTGTCTTCGCCTTGCAGGGAATCAAACCCGGATGCCACTCGTCGTCCGCACCGAGGTATTGCAGGTTCTTGCTGGGATCGTCGAGTCCAGAGAGCGGAATGCGGGTCAGGATCTCGGGACGGCTGCCCTTCTCGTCCAACGTAAAAATGTAGAGGTAGTTGCCGTCTATAACGGTCGATGCGGAGGGATTGGCGTGAACGCCTTCCGGGACAAGAGGAAAGTACGCTACTTTCCAATGCTGCGGGTTCTTTTTCAGGCCTGTCACGCGCGCCAGATCCGCTCCGCAAATCTCGAAGCCAAGCGCAAAGGCATTTGAATTCGGCCTATTCCGCACGCAGAGGAGGGTGATCCAAAGCTCATCGTTATGCTCTACGCCATCAAGCGCCCAATAGTAGGTGCCCTTGTTCTGCTGTGGTTTGAAGAAGCTGTCGAAACTGCCTTTGGCGTCGCGTTTTATCGCGTAGTCGATGTTCCATTTACCGTTCTCACATCTGGAAATACCGAGACTGTTGTGCACCATCGCGGGCACCTCACCGGTGACGACACGTTTGTCGCCATAGAGCGTGTCACCGAATATCCAGACGTCGCGGCCGTCGGGCAAGGGGATGGAATAGGCGGCATCTGCTCCGAGCCACGGTGGGCGCAGGGGAAACGATGGGGTGCATGCAGAGTCGCGACCTTGTGCAAACGTTGATACGCCACAGAGTAATGCGAAAATGCAACAAACAATGGGTTTCACAGCCAATCGCATGGCATTCCTTCCTTCATAGACGGACTTCGTTATAGCTTCACGTTGCTGAATCATGCGCGCTCCGACGAAGGGATCGGCCCGCGAGGCCGTTCCGCGAGGGTGGTCGACGTTTTCGCCGCAGGGGCTCGAGAAGCTTCTCCATTCCCCCGTTGGCGCGACGTTTGGAGGATTCTTTGTGTGGAGAGCCAACATGCTTATGAAACAAACTCTCGGCATAGAGCAAATCTTCCAGCACGGCTTTGCGGGCCAGTTCCGGCTTGTGATCACGAATAAGCGTGAACACACGTTCGTGCCGCCGCCAGTGCTTATCCCAGTTGTCGATGAACGGCAGCACAGCCTTTCGAGCTTCGGATGTCGCGTGATACAGCATGCGCATGGTGGTTTGAATCGCGGCGTTGCCGGATGCCTGGGCAAACGCGTCCTGAAACTGGACATCAAATTTGTAAAACATCTCTGGGTTGCCACGGGCCTGGGCCATCCCGTCGAGAGCAGCCTCAAGGCGATCAACCTCGGCTCGGGTAGCCCGCCTTGCAGCGAGAGCAGCCACATCGGGTTCGATGATTTTTCTCAGTTCATAGATTTCGAGATGTTTCACTTCATTCAGCAAAATCATCCACCGGAAATGCTGGTTGAGAACATGACTCAGCGAAGACTGGATGTAGGTTCCATCACCAGCGCGGGCCTTGATCAAGCCGAGATATACCAGACCCTTCAGGGCCTCACGCAACGAGCCGCGGCTTATGTGAAGCATCTGCGCGAGTTCCGGTTCGGGCGGCAAACGATCTCCGGCCTTGAGCTCGCCATTTCGTATGAGTTGTTCGATCCGGCGCGCTACCATGTCCATTACCGTCTCGCGTTGGATCGGCTCAAGTTGTGTGGCAGTTATCGCAATGTCGCGGTTGAACGCCATTTGCTCTTGTCCCGAAGTTTGTCCCACAAGAAGTTTGTCCTACAAATTGATTGGCGGATTGATGCTCAGCTTCGGGTCTCAGTAGCGTCGCTGCAGCTTGACCCGAAAGCAAAATCACTATATATGTTCAAATGTCCTACAAACAAGTGGAATCAGAATTTTGGATAACAAGGTTTGAAATGCGGCCTGAAGTTCCATTGGAAAAGTTCGAGATCTTTGCGGAGGGAGTGGACCATCCTGAGGGACTCGCATTTGACCTCGACGGGAATCTCTGGGCCGGCGGCGAACTGGGCCAAATCTACAAGATCAACCGAAAAGGTAAAGCTCGAACGGTAGCCACGCTCGGAGGCTTCAACCTCGGTCTTACCTTTTCCCGACGGCAGGAGCTATTTGTTTGCAACTTCAAACTCGGCGCCCTCATACAGCTTGACCGATCAGGCAAGACGATTCGCTCCTGGGAAAGAGCGGGGCGATACCGTTTGCGCAACCCGAATTTCTCGGTCTTCGACGGCGAGGGGAACCTCTATTTCAGCGATTCTGGTGAATTCAAGAAGAATGACGGATTTCTGTTCGTATTGAGACCCAATGGCAAGATTGAACAGCTGCTCGATCAGCTTTCATTTCCCAATGGGTTATCGCTGAGCGCCGACGAGCGGACGCTGTATGTCGTACAGAGCACGAAAGACAACGTGCTCGCCGTGCCAATTCTGAACTCGGGCGCCATTGGGAAACCGCGTGTTTACGCTTCCGGATTGCATAAAGTACCAGATGGCGCGGCTCTTAGCGCGGACGGCAACCTGTATGTGACATGTTACGCTTCACATAATGTGTACCGCGTGGCCCCGAATGGTGCTGTCTCGCTGTTTGCGCACGACCCGGAAGGGACAATGATTGCCAGTCCCACAAACGTGGCCTTCGGCGGTGTAAACTTCGACGAAATGTACTTCGCCAACCTAAGCCGTTGGCATATCTGTCGCGTCCGGGTTGGCATCAGGGGACAACTGCTTGCGAACCAACGCTAGCTTGGCGGAGACTGATGAAAATTGCTGCTCAAGGATATTGCACCGGCAATTATGCCGGCTGTCCTCGATGCTGTGCTGCTCCATCCGCGCTGGTATGGATGCATTCGTCCCGTTGAGATTTGCGGGACAGATGTGCGCGGCGATGGGGATGGACGCAGGGATGCACTGCTCGTGATACGCAGCCGAAAATGGTGACCATGAGAAGCATCGCCAAGGCGGTCTTGGCCGCTCTTTTGTTAGCGGCTACACTGCCCGCGGATGGATACGCAACAGAGAAGACGCTTTGGAAGATCGGGACTTTCGATGGGTCCTCGGGCGAGTTCACAAGCCAAGGCATTGACTATGCCGACCCGAAGAGTAACCCGGTGTTCGTGGTTGGCAAGAGTCGCGACAAAGATTGGTATCGCTTTCAGCCTGGACCCGCCAATGGAATGACCGGCGGGCGTCTCCATCCCTTCACCGTGAAATTCTCGCTGAAAGATACGCCGCACGGCGCGTATCGCCTGAAGATCGCTATCCTGTACGAGACGCCGCGCCTCTCGTTCTTAAATCTCGATGTTAACGGACATTCTGGATATTTTTATTTCCATCCCAAGCTCGACTTTCGCGCCGGCGACTGGGAAGGAACGTTCGTTCCGCAAACCTCCGCTGACGAAAAAACAATTTCCATTCCGGCGGCCTGGCTCAGGAAAGGCGAGAACGCTTTCATCCTTACGGCAATGGATTACCCCGCCACTTCCCAAATGTCGCTCGGCGCAATTGCCCCGGGGCACACAGGTCTGATCTACGACGCACTTGAGTTCGTTCAGGATGACGGCAAGCAGTATGACTCGAGAGCGTTCAGCGCTCAAATTGAGCCGACCATCTTCTACCGCGAAACAGGGACGGGAGTGCTGGAGTTGGTGGAGGTCTTCATAAGCGCTTCCACGCTTTCCAGCACCGGCTCTGCAGAACTGCGCGTTGCCGGGCATTCCTTCAGCAGGGCTTTTTCAACCAAAAATGAGTTCGGCGAGGTGCGGCTCGACTTTGAAGTTCCGGAATGGAGCGGCTCCGCCCACGCCTCGGTGCGTGTGAACAAATTCACAGCAACTGCTGTGAACATTGAGCCGGCAAAAAAGTGGACGATCGAACTGATACCACACGAGCATCTCGACATTGGATTCACGGACTATCCCGCTAAAGTAGCCGAGCTTCACTCACAATCGATCGACGAGGCAATGGACCTCATCAAGAAGACTCCGGACTTCCGCTGGACACTCGATGGGAGCTGGGTTGCCGATCAATATCTGAATGGACGCAGTTCAGAGGCAAGACAGCAATTTTTCGAACACGTTCGCGACGGCAGCATCGTTATTCCGCCGGAGTTTGCAAATCAACATACCGGGAACGCATCGTGGGAAGGCCTTGCTCGTTCGCTTTATGGCCAGCATCGCCTTGCCCGCGAATACAAATTGCCGGTGGCGGATGCCGCGCAAATTGTCGATGTTCCTGCCTATACGTGGAGCTACGCCTCCGTGCTGCATGATGCGGGCATCAAGTATTTTGTGGCGGCAAGCAACAGCTGGCGGGCTCCGGTGATGCTGCTCGGGCGCTGGAACGAAAAATCGCCGTTCTACTGGGAAGGGCCGGATGGCGGCCGGGTGCTGATGTGGTACTCGCGCGCCTATCTGCAAGCGCACACCTTGTTTGGCAGCCCGTGGCGGATCGCATCGATCCGTGATTCGCTTCCAGTTTTTCTGCAGGCTTATACACGTGCTGATTACACGGCCGGTACTGTAATTGTCTTTGGCACACAGCTCGAAAACACGCCACTGGCGAAAGAGCAGAGTGAAATCGTTTCGAGTTTCAGCCATGAATATGCCTGGCCAAAATTTGAATTTGCCACCGTTCACTCCGCAATGCAGAGGATTGAACGCGAATGGAAGAGCAGTTTTCCAGTGTTTCGGGGCGATTTCGGCCCTTACTGGGAGGATGGATACGGCTCCGATGCCGCGCACACTGCGATTCACCGGGAAAACCAACATCGCATTGCAACAGCTGAGATTATTGGATCGGCCGTTTCCTCGATCGACCCGCGAGTTCGCCCCGACAAGGCCATGCTCGACGATGCGTGGCGTAACGAACTCACCTATGACGAACACACGTGGACGTATGTCGGTGCTACAACCCAGCCGGAACATCACCAAAGTGAAGACCAAATCGCGCTCAAGGCCGCTCGCGTTGCGCGGGCACGCGACGATATCAGCGAATCGATTCAGCGCGAGTGGGCACAGCTGGAGGCGCTCGTAAAAACCAGGGACAATTCCGTTGCGGTGTTCAACTCTCTGAACTGGCCACGCAGCGGCATCGTAGAGACTGACTTGCCGGGGGGGACTATGCTCGTCGATCCCTCGAGCGGCGCTGAGGTTCCAATCGAGATACTCTGGAAAGGTAAAGGCATTTCCCTGCCAGGATTCGGCCCAGGCAATGTTCGCATTCGCTTTCTGGCAGCTGGTGTGCCCGCTGTGGGCTACAAGTTGTACACCATCAAGCCAGTCTTGAAAGAGTCCGCTGCTTCCGTGGAGATCCGGGGGAACATCATTGAGAACCGGTACTATCGAATTAGGCTGGACCCGTCATCCGGCTCGATTGCAAGCGTTTTTGACAAGCAACTGGGACGCGAACTAGTCGATTCAGCCAGCCCTTACAAATTTGGGCAGTATCTTTACGTGACTGGCGGCGACAACTATCCCGAAAACTCGTTGTACAGGTTTGGATCTGGACTGAAACCCCCATCGTTGACGGTTCACCCCGCGCAATCGGGTATGTTGCTTTCCGCGAAGAAAACCTCGATCGGGATTGTCGCGACCATGAATTCATCAGCCCCGAACACCCCATCCATTCAGACCGAGGTCCTAGTGCCGGACTCCGAAAAAGCCATTCTGATTACGTATCGCTTGAATAAAGAACGCGTATTGACAAGAGAGTCGGCGTACGTGGCGTTTCCTTTTTCCGTCACCAATCCGGAGTTCACTTACGGCTCTCAGACGGCGTGGGTGAACCCGGCGAAAGATGAGCTTGCTGGAGGAAGCCGCGAATGGTACCTACCCACGACCTGGGCCTCAGTTTCCAATCCCCAACTGACGGCGGCGGTTGTTCCGCTGGACGCCCCTCTGGTCGCCTTCGGAGACATCGTTCGTGGCAACTGGCCCACAGAATTCAAGCCGACGAGCAGCGCCATTTTTTCCTGGCTCATAAATAACTATTGGGGAACAAATTTTCCGGCCTGGCAGGGTGGCGATTTCACTTTTCGATACGCCATCACCAGCGACTCGCTGTTTAATCCTCAGTCGCTCACGCGGTTCGGATTGGAAGCATTAACTCCTCTCGAACACGACGATCTTGCTGCTTCAGAGGATACGTCTTCACTGCCAAATCGAGAAGCAAGCTTGTTGGAGTTAGCAAATCCCGGCATAACATTGTTGACATGGAAACGCGCGGAAGATGGCGATGGAACCATCCTGCGGCTACAAGACACTTTGGGTGAGCCATCCCAGGTCAGCATTCACAGCCCGTACCTGAAATTTGAACGCGCATGGCTATGCGATTTGTTGGAAGAGAATCAGTCAGAACTCAAAACCGACCGTGGTGATCTCAGTGTTCCGATCAAACCATTTCAGGTGCGTACCCTCAGACTCCGCACAGCACCGCACATCACGCCGGGCGACGCAGATGAACATTGATTTTAACCGGCAAAGCCGGCATCGTTACCGGCCGCGCCATGGCATTGGAGAAATTGACGGAGGTCTCGGCACCTGAATGTCGCGCTGTGTCGCCCATGCAGTTCAATGGAAGCATCGCCGCGCATACCGTCTTTCGAATGGAACGGTCGATGTCACGGCACTACTGGGCGGCGGCCACGTCGCGGATTTTCGTCTCAATGGCTCTCCGATTAATGCTCTCTGGGAGTCTCCTTGGCCGACGATCGAACCACAAGACTTTTCCTCGCCTGAGCACGCCCCACTCTATGGGGATGGTCCGGCAGGCAGATTCCTGAGCGGTTACACAGGACACGCACTGGCGCTTGGCTACTTCGGCATGCCGACATCGGCCGAGGCTCACCAAGGGCTTCCCCTCCATGGCGAAGCCGCCGGCACGGGATGGAATGTGGTTTCGGCGGAATGCGACGATCATTCCGCATCGGTGACGATGGAAGTTTCACTTCCCGTCTATCGACTGCATTTTCGGCGCGAGATTTTTCTACTGGTAGATGCCTTCAGCGTTTGCATTACAGAATCTGTTAACGAACCAGAGCGATCACGAGGTCGAATTTCAATGGGTGGAGCACGCAGCTTTCGGTGAGCCCTTCTTCACAAGCGGCGATGCCACCTTGTTTGCCTCAGGCACTCGCGGCGTCACATGGCCGGTTGGATATGAGGGAAAAGAAATTCTCCGCAATGACGCTGAATACGCCTGGCCGTATGCGCCATCAGCCCATGGTGGGCTACTCGATCTCTCCCAGCCATTTGTGAGAAACGGAACCGGCTTCGTGACCGCATTGCTCACTGATGCCGATCGGGAGAATGCTTTTGTCGCCGTGCACAACCGGCGCCACGAACTGGTCGCCGGCTACTCTTTTGATCGCGCCCTTTTTCCTTGGATTGCCCTGTGGGAGGAAAACCTCGCACGAGAGTACGCTCCGTGGAATGGAAGAACCAGGGCTCGCGGGGTGGAGTTCGGTACGAGCCCTATGCCGCTGGGCCTCGATCACGCGCGCAATATGCGAAGTTTGTTTGGTACGCCGGTGCTGGCCACCATCCCAGCGAGGTTCGCGTATAAAAGTGCAGTACGACTTATTCCTCCATCCGGCGCCGCCGCAGTGGACGCAAATCAAAGACATTCGGCGATCCGATCGCACTCTTATCGTGCGAGGTGACGGCAATGAGGAAATCAGGCTCGAACGTGGAAATCGACGCCATTAGTCCCGCTACTGTAGACCATGAACGGCCAAGAATGCGCGAATCTTCTCATATGCGTCTTCCAGTTCTGCTTCTTTAAACTGCCCGTGACCGCCACCTTTAATCGTCACGAGTTCATTCGAGACACCCGCCACGGTGAGCGATTGGTGCAGTCGCACCGACTGCTGGTATGGCACAACGGGATCCGCATCTCCGTGGATACTGATAATCGGGGGCAGCCCGGCGCGAACATAGGTAAGCGGCGAGACCCGCTTTGCTATCGCGAGTTGATCCGGTTGGCTGCCCATCCACATGACCGCATAGCTCTTGAGGTCGGGCCCCTGAATCAGGTCGGCTACGTCGCTAATGCCGTACCAGTTGACGATTGCCGCCACTTTTAACGTTTCGTTGCCGGGACAGTTGTTATCCAGTCCAGTCCCTTCGGGCAGCATGCCTGTGATCAAAGATAAGTGTCCGCCTGCAGAATGGCCGGTCAAGACGATTCGATTAGTGTCGATGTTGTACTCTTTTGCGTTCTTTATAGCCCAGCGAAGAGCGCAGCGGCAGTCCTCGACCGCGGCGGGAGCGAGCGAAACACTGGCCATGCGATATTCAACGTTGATCACATTCCAGCCCATCTCGAGATACGGCATCAAAAAGAGGGTTGAGCCAGTCCGATCGCCGAATACCCAGCCGCCTCCGTGGTAATAGATCAAAGTCGGTACCGGCGTTTTGGCGTCGTTTCGCTGCCACACGTCGAGCTTCAGCGTGTAATTGTTCGCCACGCCGTAAGTAATATCGGGATGAATCCAATATTGCGCACTGAGTACGGAGGCCCAGCGGGCCGCCGGAGACAGCGTGGTTTTGACTTGAGAAACGGCGTGGACGGCGCCCAGTGTACAGAGGATGAGAGTGAAATAGAAACGATGAGCTGATTTCATGAATTCCTTAAAGAAGATAAGTGTGCATCTCTCGTTATTATGGATTCGTGATTACGGATTCGTGATTATGGATTCGTGCGCACATAAGCCTTGATCGTCGCGCACGGCTGCCCTTCAGAAGGACCGTGGGGCCGAATCACATAATCGCCCACCGCAGCAGGAATAATAAAGGTTTCCGCGTAGTGGACGACGAGTGGCGGGAACTTCCCGTCCGGGCTCTCAACGATTGCCTCGCGCCCTTCACAGAGGTTAAGGACATTTACTCCCCCATTCGTAGAATGCCGCACTGGTCCAGTGAACCAATGCCGCCGAGTCTCGATAAATTCACGTTCGTGAAGTCCGGTGCGCTCTTCCTGCCAGCCGGGGCCTTGGGCCACCGTTTCAATTACGTTGACAAGATTTTTTTCGACCCAGGGCGTTGTCCGATCCCACTGAATATTTCGAAACCCGTGTTGGAGATGGATCGGGCGCGGAGTGCCGTCCAGGCCAAGCCGTCCCCAGTCCCACATTTTGAAGGTAAAGATGTAGGGAGTCGCGCTGATTTCAAGCACCATGCTGTTCTTGCCCGAGCAGTGCGGAGTTCCGGCCGGAATCAAGAAGTGGTCGTGCTTTTTGGCAGGAAATCGGTTGACATACTTGTCAGCGTCAAATTGAATCGTGCCTTCTTGCGCCTGCAGCAGATCTCCGATCATCTGGTTGGCGTCAATCTTCTCTTTCAGTCCGAGAAACACACAGCCTCCGTCGCCCGCATCCAGCATGTAGTAGCTCTCATCCTGCGTATAGTTCATT
The DNA here is from genome assembly GCA_963810955.1 of uncultured Acidobacteriaceae bacterium. GTDB lineage: Bacteria > Acidobacteriota > Terriglobia > Terriglobales > Acidobacteriaceae > Acidiflorens. The sequence goes on from CAWEPW010000013.1 coordinate 22,214, forward strand.
CCAAACTGTTGCTGAATGTATTCGGTCAGCGGGTGCACCTGAAACGAAAGATTGCCGCCATCCATGGTGTCGAGAAAATCGAAGCGGATGGGAAACTCGGTTCCAAAACGCGCGTGCACCGCCTCGCCGAGGAGTTCATGTGGATGCTGAAAAACCAAATTTATCGATGGAATCTCTACCTTTACGTCGCCAAAGCCGAGCAGCAAGGCTGTTCTCTTCCGGCACACAATCGAAACACCATGCGTAGTTTTCCGCATCGCGTGGAAGGTCGCAAACTTCTTTCATCCACTGCCCGCCCCACGGTCCGGGATCGAAGAAAGGCACGACGCGAAAAGGCCGATGCGCAGCATTCTTTAAGCCTTGCAGATGCTGCGTGCCCGTGATCATCTTAGGGAGATCACGCTGATTGGTATCGAGCAAGAAATCAATTCTTGAAATCAGCGTTTTTTTCAAACGGTCGGCGGCGCGCCAATCGACAAAATATGCCCGCTTATACTTCACCTGCGGGCGCTCCGCGCAGTTCTGCAAACCGAGGTTCGGGATTTCGCCAGTCCGCTGGCGCTGCTGGATCTCCCATCTCGCCATGTCGCAGTAAACGAGCAGGTCCCACGGTTCGGCGAGAAGGGTTGCGCCGGTGCCAATCACGAGCGTAAGGCCCGATGCCTGGCTCACGCGAGTTCTTTGTTTTGCGAGTTCGCGCTCGTCCAGGAATTCGTGGAGTTCGTACTTGCCCATGAAGGCAAAGACCGGATCGTCGCCCAAATCGCGCGCGCACAGCGATTGAATCGCGGTTTCGGGCAGGTAACAATCTTGCGGCACGCACCACCGTCTGCGGTTTGAGCGCGTCGACCAGTTGCTTTTCAATTTCTTTTTCGAAGCAACCGGGATAACACTCGACGCAAATCAAGAAACGGCCGGGCCGTATGCTGGATTTCAGGCGCCGGGCAATCGCCTCCCAGCCCGTCTCGCAGCCGTTGCGCGAGTCAGATACAAGAACCACGGGATATTTATCGTAGTTCGAGATGTAGCGCCCCGACATTTGCCCTTCAACTCGTGCCTTCTAAAAATAAAGCGGCAACGATCGATTGTTGCCGCTGCATGACTATGGCTGTCAAACTAAAAAATAAATTTCAGGGAGAATTGTGTCTGCCGGTTGGTGCCGCCGCCGACCTGGGTTCCATCCGCGTCGGCGATCGTTTGGCCAGTGCGCCCGAAATTGGCATTGGGGGTGCATATTGGGCCTGGTGCGAGTGCTGTGCAAATGCCGCCGTCGGGTCCCTCAAAATTCGGGTGGTTAAAAAGGTTGAAAATATCCGCCCGGAATTGCACCGTTACCCTTTCGGTAATCGGGAAGTTCTTCATTCCAGAGAGGTCGAATTGAAAGAAGGCTGGCGCTCGCAGAGAGTTGCGCCCAACATCGCCGATGTTCTCCCCCGGCGTTCCGTCATAAGCCGGATTGGGCTGGAAAGCATTGATGTTGTAACTCGAATTCGGCCAACTATGGTTAGGAACCCACAACGGAACCCCGGGCACATAGTCAGGTCGCTCGGGATTGCCAAAAAGTCCGCTCTCCAGCGTGATATTGGTTGGAAGTCCAGAACGAGTTTGCAAAATACCCGAAGTTTGCCACCCACCCAGCACTCCATGAACCCAGGGACTGGAGCCCTTTAGAGCAGGAAAGCTGTAAACCACGCTGCCGGTCAGATTGTTACGTACGTCCCAGTCTCCGCTAGCATGATCGATTTTGGGGTTCAGCGGATTTTCGAACCCGGGGCTCAGAAAGTTGAGCATGTCGTCGAATTCGTGCGACCACGTATAGTTCGTTTCGAAGACAAGATTCCCCACGCTTCGGCGCAGCTTTACTTGCAGCGAATTGTAGTTCGAACCGAGTCCGTCGGCATCGATGCTTTCATTCGCAAAATTCATAAGCGGACGAGCGCCGGTGAAGACGTTCTCGGCGTTGGCATTCAAAGCGTAGAAATCGACGCCAGCCTGCATGTGATGGGTGTTATTGGCGACGTAGTTGATCGTCAAAATCGTATTGGGTGCGACTTCCTGCTCGATGCCAAACAACCAGTTGGCGGAGACCTGGTCTTTTGGATTTTGAGGAAATGCAACCACATTCTGGCTTCCGGCGGGCAACGGAGGATTAGGCGAGGGATAAGTGATCGTTGCCTGGAACAGGTTCACGCTGTAACTGGAAAGTGCGGGTACGTTGGTGGTTGTGGCGAAGTTAAAGTGCATCGGATTGTAGAACAACCCGCCGTATCCGTGAATGACCGTCTTACCTGTGCCTAAAGGATCCCACGCAAAACCGACACGAGGCGCTACGTCGCCCTTCGGCGCCGTGTATGCGGCTTGGTTGAGCGGGAGAAACGATTGCGTGGCCACATCGAAATTCTGTCCCTGGCCCGGGCCCGTGGCCCAGACGGTATTGTAGTCATACCGCAGACCGAGGTTCAGTGTAAGTCTCTGAGTCACTTTCCAGTCGTCCTGAACATAGAAATCCCAATTGGAATTCCGGTTGCCAACAAAGCTCGGATACCCGATTTTGGCCAGAACAAAAGGTGCGTTGTCCTCCAGATTCGGGATACTCGCGAAGTCGTAGGTTTGTTGCGGCCGCAGCCACTCGTTATTCCGGTTAATGCGAATTTGCGGGCCGAAATGCAGCGTATGTTTCCCGATGGTCTTGGATACATTGTCAAAAATCTCAACGTCGGCAAAGGGAGTGATCTGATTGAAGGTATTCGGGCCGGGCAGCGAACCGAGGTCCGTGAAGAAGCCGTTGAACCCCGCCAGTGGCGTGGGAGTGTCAGAATTTGTGTCGGAATAGAAGCGGTTGATGGCCACGCTGAACTCGTTCAGTAGGGTCGAATTAAATGTATGGGTCTCGTCGAATTTCCCTAACTGCGTTCTCAACTTCTGCGGCGACACCTGCCCCTGATTCATTCCGTAGGTGTAGTTGGTTAACGAATCGTTGATGTTGTATCGGAAGAACACGCGGTCTCTGTCCGAGATGTTGTAATCGACCCTCACCGACCCAGTATTCTCGCTAACAATATTAGGAAGAACCGCCGGGTCGTAAACCATGTCTGACCCATTCGCCGAATTGGCGTCTATGAATCCGGGATACGCACAGGGCGACTGTGGCGCGATATAAAGGGCGCTACAAGCCGCAGGCAGAGGCGCGAACTGGGCTAATACAGGCTGCATGGACGGCACGAATTGCGATCGGGCGTACGCGCTCAGCGTATGGTTCAACGCGTTGATGTTGGTGACGTGAGTGCGATCACCTTCATAGTTCACAAAAAAGAAGAGCTTGTTCTTGACGATCGGGCCCCCTAAGTTGCCGCCGAATTGATTGAGCCTTAAAGGCGCGGGCCCCGTCGCAAAGTAGTCTTTCGCGTCCAGAGCGTCATTGCGGAAGAATTCAAAAAGCTCGCCATGGTAGGCATTCGTTCCCGACTTCGTAATGATGTTCATCTGCGGGCCGAGTGAATGGCCGGTTTCAGCGGTATAGCCGCTATTGGCGTAGTCAATTTCCTGGATGCTATCAACGCTGGCTCGCGTGATCCGCGCTCCTTCCTGGCCCTCGGTATCCAAAAAACCGTTAATATCGCCGCGCATCGCACTCTGGCCGTCCAGGGTGACATTCAGTCCGGTGAAAATGTTATCCAGTCCATTGACGCTGCCCTGAAAGAATCCCGTAGAACCCACCGATCCCGGACTAATTTCAAGGAAATCGCTGACGTCTCTTCCATTGACCGGAAGATTGGCGATTTGGTTTGTATCCAAAGTCGTTCCCGATGTGCTGGATGAGGTGTCAACCGTCGTGAGCGTGCCCGTAACCTCAATACTCTCCTGAGAGGTCGCCAATGGAAGCGCAAGATTCACGTTAACCGTGGCGCCCACGTTCAGTACGATACTTCGACTCTTGGCCTCCTTGAAACCGCTCGCCGTCGCGGAAACTATGTAATTTCCGTAGGGCACCGCGGAGGCAACGAAACGCCCGTTGCCATCGGCCTGCAAAGTCCTCTGGATTGACGTCCCAGTGTTGACGATCGTGACGGCGGCATGGGCAACAACCGCGCCAGAAGGGTCGGTCACGGTCCCAGTAATGGTCCCGGTGTCGAACTGGGCAAGCAGCGGCAGCGAGCCGAAACCAAGAAGTACCAGCAAAGCGATCAAACGCAAGGCGGTTGTGGCCCAACTCACTCTGAAAAACTGCACATTTCGCGTCATGGCGAGGTCTCCCGCATCTGTGAATTTCACGTAGAGGTAAATAGTGTGCAAACCAATGGAATGCTAATGCCGTTCTTTAGCAATAGTCAATATTTTTCTTTCTCTTTACGTCAAAACGATCCCAAGCTTGTTCTTTTACGATCAAATCGGTGCCGATTTTCACCCTAATACGGCTACTGCTCCTCATGAATCAGTTGCTTTTATGCGCCGCCGCTGCGATTCTCCCCGCTCGAACCTGGCGGGATTGGATTGTCAGCTCGCCCTGCCTCAAGTGCTAAGCTGGACAAAACCATGCAAACTCAGGTCTTGCAGAGAGCATTGACATTGACATTGACATTAACAAAGATGTTCGGCGCGGCCCTCGCCGGGATTGCCCTGCTCGTCGGGATTGGTCTTGCATTCGCTTTAAGAGGACCTGGGGATTCGGACACTCAAAGCTCGCCTGTGCCAGGGCATTTCGTCGATGTCACCGAAAAGCTCGGCATCCACTTCCGCCAGCAAGCTTCTCCAACCAGCAAAAAATACCTTCTGGAGACGATGGGCTCAGGCGTGGCCTTGTTCGATTACGACAATGATGGCCGCTTGGATATCTTTTTCGCCAATGGTGCGCGGCTCGATGATCCTACGGCGAAAGGCTCAATTCCCAGGAAAGACAGCCCCAAGTACTGGAACCGGCTCTATCACCAGAAACCTGATGGAACCTTCGAAGATCTCACAGAACATGCGGGCCTTACCGGATTCGGCTATTCCACAGGGGTTGCGGTTGGCGACTACGACAACGACGGATTCGAAGACCTCTATGTAGCCGGATACGGACACAGTACCCTCTACCACAACAATGGTAACGGCACATTCACGGATGTCACCGCTGCGGCGGGCGTTGGCGGCTCGGGCTGGATGACGAGTGCCGCATGGGTAGACTATGACAACGACGGACGGCTTGACTTGGTCGTTGCACGTTATATGCAGTGGGACTTTGATGATATCTTTTGCGGGCGCCCAGGCAAAGACGGCTTCCGCTCCTATTGCCATCCCGATTTATTCAAACCGGAATCGCTGCTGTTGTTTCACAATGACGGCGGAGGGAAGTTCACCGAGGTGGCCCATCAAGCTGGACTCGACAAGCCGGGAAAAGGCTTGGGCCTCGCCATCGCAGACTACGACCACGATGGCTTGATGGACATCTTGCTTACCAACGATTCGATGCCGGAATATTTATTTCATAACCGCGGCAACGGAAGGTTCGAGGAGGTCGGATTGACTTCTGGAGCCGGACTTGACAGCAACGGCAACACTTTCGCCGGGATGGGCGTTGATTTTGAGGACTACAACAACGATGGGTGGGCCGATATCATCATCACCGACCTTGCGAATCAGCGCTACGCGCTTTACACGAATCTGAAGGACGGAACCTTTGACTATTCGACGACAGTCACAGGCCTGAGTGCGATTTCTCTCCTGCATTCCGGCTGGGGCGTGCGTTTTATCGACTACGACAACGACGGTTGGAAGGACTTGCTCATCGCACAGTCCCATGTGATCGACACGATTCAGCTCAGCGAACCCGGTTTGCGCTATCGCGAACCGCCCATGTTGTTACACAACCAGCAGGGGAAGAAATTTGTGGATGTTTCGGCGCTTTCCGGCGATGTGTTCCGCCAGGAATGGGCCGCGCGCGGTTTGGCGATTGGAGACATTAATAATGATGGCAAACTGGACGCCGTCGTCACATCTAACAATGGTCCAGCGTGGGTCCTGATGAATCAAACGGACACTTCAAACCATTGGACTACTCTTAGCTTGGTAGGTGTGAAAAGCAACCGCGACGCCATCGGAGCGCAAGTAAGAATCTCTACTGCGGCGGGCGAACAATTTGCCACTGTGACTACCAGCGGCAGCTACCAGTCCTCTAGCGACAAGCGGTTGCACTTCGGCTTGGGCCGTGCAACTTCCATCCATGAGATTGAGATCCGCTGGCCGAGCGGTATTCGTCAGGTGCTGCGGGATCAAACGGCGGACCGGATCATTACGATCACTGAGCCATCGAAAAATTGAACGCCGTGGCCAAGGTGCGGAATAAATTATTATCCAGCATGTTGTTTCTCTCGAGCCTGATGTCCGCAGCGCAGGTTTCGCATCCGAGCTCGATCCCGTCATTATTGCAGGATGCGGCTCAGGCCATCACTGGCGGGAAACTCAGTCGTGCTGAAGGCGATCTACAGTCTGTCTTACGCACCGCGCCAGATGAGTATCACGCTCTCGATCTGCTGGGGGTCGTCCGCGTCCTTCAACGGCGTGAATCGGAGGCTGAAAAACTTTTCCTGCCGCGCCATTCAGAAAAAGCCTGACTTCGCACCGGCACGCGCGCACCTCGGCCTGCTCTATGTGCAGATGGACCGTCTGGAAGAAGCAATTCCCCAGTTGCGCGAAGCCCTGCACATTGACCCTGCGCGTAGCGATGCCTCCGATGCTCTTGTGCGTATCTTGCAAGAACCAGGCGCGCGCCGCATCGGCTACGGGAGACTCCGAAAAAGCCCTCGCGTTGTTGATTGACGCACGGAGATATGCGCCAGACAATCCGGATGTTAACTCCGAACTCGGAACTATTGCACTTCAAAAGTCCTTGTGGCAAGACGCAGTTGAGGCCTTCCAGCGAACGTTGAAAACTCGCAGGGACGATCCGCTCGCTCTGTACAGTCTTGGGCGTGCCTTCATGGGGTTATCGCAATTTGAAGACGCGCGCCAGCAGTTTACCCGTTACGTCGCGCTGCGCCCGGACGATGCCTCGGGTTATTGTGCCCTGGGAATGACACTCGCCGCTCTGGAGCATGTGCCAGAGGCACGCAAAGAATTTGAGCGGTCCATCGCGCTGGCTCCGGCGCAAACCGAATCCTACTTCCGCCTTGGGCTCATCGATCTCGATGCGAAAGACCTCGACAATGCGGCCACGAACCTCAAACAGGTATTGGCTCGTGAACCGATGCACGCCGGCGCTCTGTCGGCTTTGGGACGGGTGGCTTTCGAACAGAGGCGTTATCCCGAAGCGATCGATTTGCTGCAGCAGGCGATAGCCAGTGACAAATCCCTACGCGAGGCTCACTACTATCTCGGCTTGACGTTCGCCCGCGTGGGACGCAAGGTGGAAGCTGAAGCTCAACTCGCAGATTGCAACCAGGCTGGAGCACGACGAAGCCGAGCGTCGAAGAACTATATTCCGAATTCAGGATGGCACTGTCATCGATCCGCATGACTCGCATCAACAGAAGTAAATTTGCGCGCCTTTCCGAGCAGGCGCTAGAGCGCATTCCTGCCAATGCTCGCCACTGGTAGGATGCTGCATGCAGGGTGATCACCTTCGTCGCTCATAGCGGTGTGATCAGCCGTTTATGCTTCGGGATCGCAGCCAGAGTCTCGCGGCTGATTCCAAGATGCGCGATCACCAGTTCGAGCGGTATATTCGACACCCATTCGGAAGGGGAAAGATCGATCAAGCGATCGGCCTTGAAACATCTCCAAGACGAGATCGCTGTAGCCAACGTTTACGATATCAGACTGGAACCTTTCCTCACTTCTGAAGCTTGAGTTCCTGCGGCGGGTGATCGCACTTTTAATGAGCTTGTCTCCGACCCGAACGACCCCGTGGCCCATGATGTCGCCCAACTGAACGTCTTCGATCTTTCCGCGCAGCCGTCTGGAGCTCCGCTATTCCGAAGAGTCCGAGCCGCGCGGCACCGGAGGAGCCTTGCGCGACGCGCTTCCGTTGCTGCGCGGCGATAGCATCCTGGTCCTCAACGGCGACTCCTATTGTCAAACCGATTTGACGGCGTTCCTGGGATGGCACCAAAATAAGCGTTCCCAAGCATCACTAGTATTGGCCCGCGTACCTGATGTCTCCCGCTTTGGCAACGTAGAATTCGACGGCGAACAGCGCATCCAGCGCTTCGGCGAAAAGAGTAAGTCGGGTTCGGGATGGATCAACGCCGGAATCTACGCAATTTCGAAGCGCCTGATTGCAGATATTCCGGACCGAACGCAAGTCTCGCTCGAGCGCGATTGTTTTCAGGGCTGGACTGAAAAAGGCATGTTTGCGTATACGGCCGCTACCGATAAGCCTGGAAGATTTCTCGATATCGGTACCCCCGCTACATTGGAGGCCGCCCAGAAATTTTTCGCGCCCGTCTTGTCTGGCCCGAACAGCCACGGTGCGCGCTGCGTGCTGCTTGATCGCGACGGCACGTTGATTGTCGAGAAGAACTATCTACGCGACCCTTCCGACGTGGAGTTGATCCCCGGGGCTCCCGCCGCGCTCCGACAATTACGGTGCCTCGGACTCAGCATTGTACTCGTGAGCAATCAATCCGGAATCGCCCGAGGATTTCTAGACGACCAAACACTTTGGCAGATTCACGAGCGTCTTCGTGCCCTGTTAGGCGACGCCGACGTTGCGCTCGATGCGATCTACTACTGTCCACATCTGCCGGAACTGGGGTGCGCCTGCCGGAAGCCAGAACCAGGAATGGTCGAGCGTGCAGCTCGCGATCTCGGTTTTGATCCGCGCAACGCGTTTGTGATCGGCGATAAGGCGTGCGACATGGAGTTGGGAAGCGGGGTCGGCGCCACAACCCTGCTCGTGCGCACAGGCTACGGGCAACAAACGTCGTCAGCCGGCGTGCAAGCCGATTACGTCGTGCAGGATCTGAGCGAAGCCGCAGCCGTTATAGCCCACCGTGTCAAGCTCGATGCAAAGGCAACCGTCAGGTAGACGTCCGAGGGACGCGGGGTCTGCTTAAAATCGTAAATTGCATCCCGGATGTTTTGTCCTAAGTCGAATGCAGCCCAGAGTGGCACCTAGCGCAAAGAGTGACCAGATTCTCTTCCGTATCAGCTCCCGAATGACTGCGGAATTCTCTGTGGTGCACCTCAAGATTCGACATCGCCCCACACGATTGACACCGCCAGCCATCACGACGCAGGATCTGCTGGCGTAGGTGTTCGTACTGTAAGGATTCCAGCCTCAAAGGGGCAGCTTTGGCGTGAAACATCTCAGGACGCTTCCTGGCGCAGGTCTTCGAGGAAAGCCCGCTGCTGCTCGCCAGGCAAGAACTTGTAGTAGCGTGAAATTGAGTTCAGCAGGATCTCCGGGTCGCCATTGTCCAGGTGCGCGCCCGCTAGGAAGTCCGCGCAGATCATCTCCAGACAGTAACCACGCGACTTGTCCGTGCCGAGCATCAGGGCTGCGGTCTCGATCGCCTGCTCGATCACCGGAATCTGGCTCTTGTAGACCTTGAAGTAGATTAGCTCCGATGGCTCCTCTTCCCTTCCCGTTAGTTCCCTCTCGACTTCACGCCTGAAGTCTTCCTTAGGTAGTTCGCGCGCTTTGTGCAACCAGGTTGCACAATCGAAATCCTGACCGTCGCGGCGTGCGATTTTTGCCAACTCTAGCCCCTTCGTCCATCCCACTTCCTTCAGATCCTTCCGCGCCTGCGGCGGTAGGTGCTCGTGGATCGACATCAGGTAGTACGCCTTCCTTCTTGATTCCGGGAACCGCCTTCCCAGGAACTCGTCAAACGACTTCAGGTTCTCCAGCCGCCAGTACTGTCCGGCCCGCACCTCGCACAGGTACCTGCCAAGCTCGACGAAACGTGTGTCGCGCTCTGCCTCTTTCTGCTTTTCCCAGTCCAGAATCTCGTCGATCTTGGTCAGGACAAAGAGTGCTCGCTTACGATTGAGCTTGGGCATCATTGGCGGATACCTAGTAAACAAGTTCGTCAAACAGACCAAGATCGACTCCCGGTTTGCGTACAAGACCAGCTTCGACCAACGCGGGCTTATCGAGGCAGAGTCCGATGAATGGGCACGTGGTGCAAGGATTCTGCGGGAAGCGGATGCCGCTATGCGGAAGGAACAGTCCAGATTCGATCCGCTTGACGGTGTCTTCGACTAGGCTCGCGAATTCCTGCCGTTGGTCCTCAGAAATTTTCGCTCGGAGATATTGAACTTCCACCAACCGCTTGCGGACAAAAACAACTTGGGCAACTTCCTCTATGCCCGTCATCCACGAATAGCAAACCAGTTGCGGATCAAGCGCCGAAATACCAGCCGGCTCCTCCGGATATCGCGCAGAAGTAGTCTTCCATTCCAGAACACAGGGCGTGCCGTCCAGTTCACCGACTGCGTCAATGTAGGAAACGAAATCGTTGCCAAAACCCAAGGTCCGATTGAACTGAATCTGTTGGGTTGAACGAGGACGACGAATGCGAACGCGGCCATCCTGAGCGAAGCGCTCCAGCAATTGGATGCCTTGTTGCAGCATGCGGTCCCAGTTGTCGTTAGCGGAGTAGGTGAGACCCATGTCTTTGCACAAGCCCCACTGCTCAAACAGCACAGCGGCTGGGTCCTCGCGCCGAAAAAGCGCGGCGATGGCCTGTTCGAACGCTCGACCGAAAAGCATAGGCGCGCGGGTATCTTTTTCGTGCCACCCATCGAGGTAGCGGTGCCGGTAACGGCGCGGGCAACTGAGGTACTGGCTGATCTGGGTGTAGGAGTAGGTCATCGGGACGCCTCCGCAGTGGTGGAGCGAGAAGCACTCGATGACTGGACCGCAGACAGTTCTTCCCATTGGCTGGCTGGGGCGAAGCCATCGAGGTTGATGAGCGAAATGCCGTTGATCACGGCATGGCTTATCTTGACGACGCCTCGGAGGCCGGGCAAAGCTTTCTCGTCGACCTGTTCGTGAGCTAGAAGCTCCGGGTCATAGAAGAAATCGCGCAGAAACCAGCCCAGCTTCCACATTGCTTTCTGCGTGCAATAGAGACGTCCGACAATTGGTTGGCCGACGAAGGAATCCGGTTCGACGATCGAGAGTCGGAGAATGTAAAACGGTTTGGTCGCGTGCCAGCGGAACTGGGCGCCGTCGACGCGTACCAGGTAGATGCCATCAGGAATTTCCGGACGCGAATCGCGGGCGGTTTCGGCGAGACCACGCGACTTGCCGCTTCACGCGACCACCTCCTGCTTCGGGCGCTCGTAACTATTGAGCTGGCAGATCAGAGCATTTCGGTCCTTCTCGGCCCAGTCAGCAAGTTGCCGGACGAAGTTCTCGACCTGTTCCCTGCTGGCCTGCCGGAGCGTCTTCGTGCCGCAATAGTCGACGGCATAGGCCTTTACGAGTTCGGGATCGAGTTTGTGCTGGCGGATGAGCTGGCAGAGACGGTCGCGCACCTTCGGGCCAGTGCCGTTTCCGTTTCCGTTCGCCTTTTGGGGAGGAAGCTTCTCAACTGGATTCGGAAATGTCCCAATTTCCTCGACCGAGCAGATGCCGATGCCGTAGGCCTTGCGGAGGGCGCGATTGACTGCTCGGGTTTCGGCCACGCGCATCTCGGCGCCGCGAACCAGCGAGGAAACATTGGATGGATCGGCGTCGCCGTAGCCGACAAAACCAGACGAACCCTTGGATGGAAAGACGGTAGCCTTGAGTACGAACCGGCTCGCGCCCGAATCGCAAAGCGAATCGACGGCTTCAACATGGATGCCGCTGCATCTCTTCCGACGCGCGAGTCCAATTAGTCCGGAGTGTGTCACATACCAACCGTTATTCAGGTAGATCAAATCACCGGCAACCACTGAGAAGTCGTGCTTAGCTGAAATTTCTCTGAGCCGAATGATCGCTTCGCTTGAGATGGTCTTCCAAATCTTTCGAGCCATCCGGATACTAGTCCGACCTGCTGCGGCCTTTCTCCTTTTCATGAACGACCACCTCTCCGTCATACTCAGCGCTAAGTATACTAAGCGCTGAGTATTACTGTCAATAGGGGATTTGCATTTTTGATAGGGGTGAGGCTAACTTTGAACTTGTCCAATGTCGGCTAAAAAAGAGAAAAATCCTAATGCCGTAGCTTTGGGTCGCCTCGGAGCAAAAGCGCGACAGGAAAAGTTGACCCCGGAACGGCGGCGAAATTGCGCAGAAAGCGATTCGTACCCGTTGGGCGAAGACCAAGAAAAAGAAAACTTCAAGTTGAGTGAGAGTAAGCGAAGGCCAGGGTACCACCCTAGTGAGCAGCGACGCGGGATCGCGTTCTCGCCATTTACCGTCAGTGGGCCAAACTCAAATCCGTCGAAAAGCCTGCTGCGCCGGACGACATAGACCACGTGCATCTGGGTGGAATAATGACCGAGGATGTCCGTAGGAACGGATTCACCGGGACGAAGCCATTATTTTCACGATATACTTCCGGCTCTTGCGGTTTCCGTGTTGTTGCAACGAGAAAATGTCGTATTAAGTGCAACGAGACTCTGTCACCCCCTATCGATTAAGTAACGGCCGCCAGAGCAGGGCGGCCGGAGAGATTGTAGATACGCGGTGTCGGGGTTGTTCTTTTCTGCGCCGAGGTCAGGAGCTTAGGACGAGGCTCGGCGTGTTCTTGGAGCGGCAGCGGGAGCGTGAGAAGAAGCTGGTCTGCGCGATAGACGTGCAGCCTGCCGTCCAGGTGATGGGCGAGTTCGACGGTTTCTCCAGCGTAGCCGCGACGGCCAGGCAAGGGGGGCAGAACGATGGAGTGCGCGCCTAAGGTAACGGTATGATCGGCGGCGACGACGCGGCGATAGTGCAAACTCAAACAGCGGGTGAGATCGAAGCGGCGGGGCAGGGAGCGGAAGTCGCGGGCGGCCTCAGCGGCGGGACGGGCGAAGCGCTGATTGTAATCGGCGCAGAAGGGGGCGAGCACGGCATGGGCTTGTTCGAGAGTGGTGGCCTGAGCGAGACGAAGTTCGCTAACCAGGCGGTCCTGGCAAGTGCGCCAGACGCGTTCGATGCGGCCTTTGGCTTGGGGAGAGTAGGCAGGGATCTGCTCGATGCCGAGTTCCTCGAGGGCGCGTCCGAGTTGGGTGGGAGCTTGTTTTCCGGCGAGTTGTTCGGCGAGGGTCCAGTGCGGATCGTTGCGCTGGAAGATGGAGTGGCGATCGCGGTAGAGGCTGAGCGGGACGCCGTGAGTGGTGATCATGGCGGGCAGAGCGCGGAGATATCCGAGAGTATTTTCGGCTTCGAGTTGGAAGTGGGCGGCGAGGATCTGGCCGGTGGCATCGTCCTGAAAACCGATGAGAGTGAGGGTGGGGCCGCGGCCTTCGAGCCAGTCATGGCGGCTGGCATCGGTGAGCGCCATCATGCCGAAACGCGGGCGGGGTGGGCGCCGGGAACGATATTGGCGGGGCCGGCGCTGCTGTGGCGAGGCCAGTTTGGCGGCGCGTAAGAGGCGGCGCACGGTCTCGCGGCTGACCGCGAGGTTCTCTTCGGCGCGAAGTTTTTCCGCCAGATGGGAATCGTTGAAGCCCTGATACTTGCCGCGGGCCAAGGTCAAAATCAACTGCTTCTGGGGAAGAGGCAAAGCCCAAGGCATGGGGCGTCCGCGATTGCCGTGTTGCACCCAGCCGATGGAATCGGGGCGATAGCGGCGCTTGAGGCGCTGCACTTGGCGTTCACTCAGTTGCAGCAGACGGGAGGCTTCGCGTACGCTCAGCCTCCCGCCCGCAGCATTCTCAATCACTTTCACCCGTTGGAACTCTTTCTGACTCATCGTCACCATCCTGTGAGGGTGACAAAGTCTCGTTGCAGTTATGGAGTGACATTATCTTGGAGCATTTACACTCTTGCGGTTTCCGTTGTTGACTTAGACTGTTAATTATCGGGCAAGCATCGCTCGATTCGTTCGTGTCATCCCGCAACCGTCTTCCACGTCACTCCCTGAACGCGCGGTAAAGTCTCACCCCCGGTTTGAACTCTGTAACATCTTCCGATTTCGTCCCCAAAGTACACAAAATCAAATCGGCGCTCGCGAGCAACCCGTGGGCGGGAGGATGAGGATGAAAATTCGCACACGTATCACCGCAGCCAAATTTTGCGGCCAACAAAGGAAAACAGCCCCGTTTTTCAATGTCTATTCGACGAGGCTCGCAAAAGTTAGGCCCAACTCCGAGATCGAGAAACTCGCGGAAAAAGTTGCCGCCGAGTTTGGGACGGTTTGCGTCAAGCTAAGCGACCTAAAACCCAAAATCGATCAGATTCGATCATACTTCCAAGCGAGCATTCGAGGCTCGGTTACGTTGGCAGGGTGGCCGCTGTTTCGCGAATTCTGTGAAAAACGCCTGCACCGTTGCGAACAGACCGTCTACAAAATGTTAGCCTCTGACACAAAGAAGCGCGAACCCGGAAAGACTATTCCGAAGGCTCCTCCCGCGCGCCCGAAGCCCTGGTCGCTAGCGAGGACTTTGAAAGGCTACTTATGGCCGTTGCCTGCGCTGCAGCCTCCCGACACTTCGAGGCGGAAGACAACGGGAATAAAGCGGAAAGTGAACAAAGCCAAGGCCGATTTTTCAGGGCGATCACCAACGCGCAGTCTTTCAAGCCATTGATTTCGGTGATGTGCCCAATTATCGCTCGATACTACTCGATCTGCTCACCACAATCTGCAAGCTAAATGAAAAACTTCCCTTGCCAACGTCGCTGACGCGTTCGGTTGCTGCCGTGCGAAAACGATTCGGGCTGAACGCAGAAAATTTCGGTATTCTCCCCGAACAAGATCCGCCGCCGCCGGTAGATGGTGAACACTCGGGCGGATCGATAGCTGACGCTCCCAGAGCGTCAGAGAGTGAAGGAAGCGACGCCAGCTCAACTGTAAAGAATATGGGCCCATTGGTCAAGAAGGCCTCATTCTCAACTTGATCTGGATTCGCGCGGCAATCTGCCTCTGTGGATGCGGTCGGGGAAGAGATCTATCGGCCGCGGCGCGGGGGCCTTCGGGCTAGATGTAGCAGTGGTAGTATGTGTGGAGATCGGCAGCTAACTGGTCGATCCTGTCTCCTCAGTCTGACTTTTTTCACGTCACCCCGAAAAGTCTTCAACATATTTTCTACAAAAACCGCGGCGTCTTTCGCGCCGTATCGCGAATCAGGAGAATTTCAATGAAGAGAAAAAAGACCGTCACTGACGCGGTTATCACCGCCAATCAAGAGAACACGCAAAAGTCACTAAGGCCCAAGACGGAACGCGGCAAAGCGGCGTCTCGCTTTAACGCCGTGAAGCACGCTTTCACCGCGAAAGAAGACATACCACAGAACGACGACTCCGCTTTCAAGCACGACTTAAAGCGCTGGCGGCACTATTATCAACCCCACGGGATGTGGGAAAACAGCTTGGTCCGCTACATCACTTCCCTCCAACGAAAACGAACGCGATTGGAGAAACTTGAAGACGAGGAGTTCGCTCGGTTCCAGGGACAAGTGGGTGATGTCGGCAGGGTTTTCGACCAGGCGACTTGCGTTACCGATTGAAGGCATGGACCTGCCCATACAGCAGGGCTGGGAATGTGAACGACTGATCGTCCGGGCCACGTCGACGAAAGACGACAACCGCACCAATGGATTACGCGGACCCACAATGTTTCAGGGCCAGCCCCGGCCGGGGTGCCAAAGCTCCAGCGCCTCCCACGGTACCAGCGGAAGCCACCTTGAGGTACAGGCATTCCTCGGGTCGACCCTTGACCGAATCATCCGCTATAGAAAGGACGTCGACAAACAGCTCTATCGCGCGGTAGAGGCGCTTCGTGCCGCTCAAACCGACCGTCGCGAGCGAGCCGCAGAGGAGAGCGTACTCCGTGACCCAGGCCGCAAACCTAGTGTTACTAAAAAGCCTGGGGATACTGATTCATAGCGCCTGGCGGGGAAGACGGGAAGACGACGCTATATCAAAGGCGATGACAGCGCTGATTTGGGACGACAAGTGCGAACTTGGCTGAAACCCAAAGTGAGCTTGCGCTGCTGCAGTGGGCGACCGGCGGTGCGGTATCCGCCGGCCGTAGACTGCGGGCGGAGCCGAAAGCTCTGACTGCGCGGCCTTTTGGGGAGTTCGGCTCTTCGCTTGGCAAATGAGTGGAATGACTAGGCAATTTTTTACGGAACGAACCCAACAAGTCATTTGTTATCAACAGAACTCGGAACCGAGTTGCAAATGTCTCCCGGACACTGCCGACATTGTTAGAGGCCAGATGTTTCAACAGTTGACGGGCGGTCAGGCCATTTTCGGTCGCAAGTAGAGAAATGCTTTTTCGCCGCGCCTTACAATGTTAAAGGCAGTACGAATCGAGTCGGGATGGCCAGCCATTTCCAGTACTCCGTCCGCATCAAGCCCGCCGATCTTCTCCATGACAATCGCTTTCACATTCTATTTCGCCGGGTTGAGCTCCGCTTCCGGCGTCGCCTGCGACTGACTACTGCTGGCATTGTTCCAAACATGACTTCACCTATACATTCGCTGCAAAACAATGTCTCAGGCACAACGTACATGATTTTTAGCACCTCGATCCCTCTAGCGAATTACGCAAAACACCGCAGGCGGTAACTGCATCGAAGGATTGTGCCGCCTCTGGGCACAAGAGGTTACGGTTTTGCGCTCTCGCTTTCTTGCCATTTTGCTGACTTCTCTTTGTATTCTTTTCGGCGTTGTGGCGTCTGCCTCTCCGGTCGCGGTGCGCTACAGAGAAGGCCTGATTCACGGCTTTCTGGTGCTGAGCACACTGGATGGCGTCCCGATCGCCGCCGGCGACCTGACCCAGGTAGCTCGGGGCGATCAAGTCACAACTCAACTCGTATTCCGCTTCAAAGACGGTTCGCGACAAGAGGAAACCACCGTTTTTTCGCAGCGCGGCAACTTTCGGCTCATCTCGTATCACTTGGTGCAGAAGGGGCCCTCTTTCAAGAACGCAAGCGATCTCTCGGTCACGTGCGCGACTGGGCAGGTTACGGTTCGCTACACCGACGACGATGGCAAAGAGAAAGTAGCGAACGAGCATCTCGCGCTGCCGCCCGATCTAGGCAATGGTCTGCTTCCCACACTGCTTATGAATATCCGAGACGGCACCCGACAGATCGAAGTCCCCATGGTAGTGGCTGCGCCGAAGCCGAGGCTGGTAAAGATCGTGGTGAATGTCGAGGGAACGGAGCCTTTTTCCCTCGCAGGGTTCACCCGCGAGGCTATCCATTACGTCGCGAAGGTTGACCTTGGCGGCGTCGCCGACGTGGTGGCGCCGATGGTAGGAAAGCAACCGCCTGATGCGCAGATTTGGATTCTTGGCGGCGAAGCTCCGCTCGTCCTAAAGTCCGAGACACAGTCTTACATGGGAGGGCCAATGTGGCGCGTTGAACTGGTCTCGCCGGTTTGGCCCCAGGCATCGGGCGCAGAATCAAAAAAGTGAACCGCCACCAACGAAGCGAGCTCATCCATATCGTTCTGATCGCGGCGCAGAAGTCAGGCGCGTCAGTTCATTGAGACATGGGTTGAGCGCGCCATTCTTGCTGTTGCATAACAAGGGCGTTGCCTCGAAGCCCCGAAAGTTCGAGCGAGCAAGAATCGCACGTATGGCTGAACGGGGAGTCATCCAGTTGGCCGGTGTTTGATTGCGGCAATGAGTTCCTGGAACTTTGGGTTGGGTCGGAGAGCCTTCAGGTCGTCGTCGTTCATCATGATATCGGCGTCTTTGTACCCGTGATTGATCGCTTCCTGTAGATACTGAAGCGCGTCATCGGTGTGGTTCGCGGCCACTGCCGCACAAGCGAAGGAATACCACACAGAGAAGCTGCTTCCCAGTCCTACGAAATTGTCTTGCTTTCCAATCGAATCGTGAAATAGCTTTGTGGCCTCGGCGTACCGATCGGAGTATGCCAGCGCTGCGCCGAGTTGCCTAAGGGCGAACAATGTGTTGGGATGTTGCGGTCCCATGGTTCGAAGCTCGACTTCGAAGGCTTGTCGAGCGAGTTTTTCGGCTTCCCCGTAGTGGCCTTCCCGATTCAGTATTCCGGCAAGCAAAGACTGGAAGACCAAAGTCTCCGGATTCTCCGGCCCCACGACGCGAGCCTGATCCGCAAGCGCTTCCCGTTGCAATCGTTCCGCGTCGTGGACCTGGCCTTCCCGAAGAAGCGTTTCAGCCAGGTTATATTTAGCTTGCAATGTGTCGGGGTGGTCTGGCCCAAGGGTTCGCGACCGAATCTCTAAGACTTCCCGGTACAGCTTCTCGGAGTCGGCAAAGTGACCCTCCCTGGTTAGAATGTTCGCAAGGCTCTCCATCGCGCGGGTGGTGCTATGATGTTCGGGCCCTAACACGCGCTGATAGGCGGCTAAGACTTCGCGAAACAGCGGCTCAGCCTCCGCCGGGCGACTTTGCAACTGGATGGCCAGTGCCAGATTGTACATCGCTCTCAGAGTCTCCGGGTGATCTGGCCCCCGGACGCGACGCTCGACATCAAGCCACTGGCGATATTCCTGTTCAGCATCGGGATAGCGGGCTTGCCGCCAGAGCGCGTTCCCCAAGCCATTCATTGCGTGCAGCGTCAAGGGGCTCTCCGGACCCAATCTGCGATTTGCGGCCTCGATCACTACGCGCTCCAGTCTTTCCTCCTCGTCGTAGTGACCTTGGTCGTCTAGGATGGCAGCCAGGCCATCCATGGTATCGAGCGTAAGCGGGTCCTCGGGGCCCAGAGTGCGCCGCTCAACCGCCAGCGCCTGGCGTTCCAGCGTCTCCGCTTCGTCATCGTGTCTTTCGCGCTGCAGAATCCGACCCAACTGAGTCATTGACTCGAGAGTCTTGGGGTCATCCGGCCCGCGCAGTCCCATTCGAGCATCCAAGGCGCTTTTTGCAAGTTCATGAGCGCGCGGGTATAGGCCGAGGTTCAGGTATGTCTGCGCCATCACTTCCATCATCTGCGCTTGAACCTCAGGATCTTTCGCCAGACCTGTCCCCATGTCCTTCGAAGCCTTGTCGAGAATCTCGCGGGCGGTGACGCTGTTGCCGCGCGCTTCGCTCGGATCCGAGACCTTGAACATCCCAGTCATGAAATCGGTGATGCGGGTGGCGCGATCTCGTTCCCGGTTGGCGCGGTCGCGTTCACGAGTAATCCGGCGCAGTTCGACGGCTTGTAAGATTGAGAATGCAGCCAGCAACAGCACCAATCCAGCCGCCACGCCCACCGCTACACGGTGTCGCCGGGCATACTTCCATAGCCGGTAGCCAGCACTGGCCGGACGCGCCATAACCGGCTCATGGTTCAGATACCGCCGAATGTCGGCAGCTAGATCTGAAGGCGCGCCATAACGGCGAGCGCGATCCTTCTCCAGCGCCTTCATCGTGATCCAGTCGAGATCGCCGCGCAGCTGACTTGCGAGTTGTCCGGGCGCCGTACCACGCACTTCGGCGCTCGCGCTCGACGTGTCTCGATCCGAGCTCACTCTTGTACTTGGGGTCGGAGGGTCCTCCTCGCGCAACTTTCTCAGCAACTCGTAGATCGGTTGATTCTTCCACTGCTTCGTATCGAACGGCTGTGCCCCAGTGAGAAGCACATAGAGAATAGCTCCTAACGAGTACACGTCGCTGCGCGTGTCAATGTCGAGCGCGCTGGGATCGGCCTGCTCTGGACTCATGAACCCGGGTGTTCCTACAAAATGTCCCAACTGCGTAAGCAAACTCTCGCCCTCGACAACCGGCGTGATAGCCTTCGCCAGCCCGAAGTCGATGATTCGCGCCGTCGGTTTCCCGTCCACTTCCACCACGAGAATGTTTGCCGGTTTTAAGTCGCGATGAATGACCGCTTTCTGGTGCGCGTGTTGAACGCCTTCACAAGCCTGTATGAAAAGTTCGAGCCGATCCCTGATCTTGAGCTTCTCGCGATCGCAATAGTCGGTAATCGGCAGACCGGGAACGTACTCCATCACGAAGTAGGGTTGACCCTGCGGAGTCGTACCGGCGTCAAATATCTTCGCGATGGCCGGATGATCCATGATCGCCAGCGACTGGCGTTCGGCCTGGAAGCGTTGCACAACGGATTTGTCGTACATCCCAGCCTTGATCAGCTTCAGCGCGACTTGCCGCCGCACTGGGGAGATCTGCTCCGCCAGCCAGACTTGGCCCATGCCGCCTTCACCGAGCTCCCGAACGATTTGAAAGCGTTCGGCGAATACCTGTCCGGGTTCCAAGGCCCCCACGGAAGCAGTCTCGCTCTTATCCGAGCCGTCGGCTCCAGCTGAGTCAGCTGGGGATTGCATGAAGCCAGAACGAATACCTTCCTCAGCCAATAGAAGTGACTCCACTTCGGCGCGCACCTCTGCGTCGGAAGAACAGGCCTCATCGAGAAACGGTGCCCGCTCCTCCGGCCGAAGTTGCATGGCCTGATGCAACAGTTCTTTAACGGTTTCCCAGCGTTGGACGCTCATATACTGCTCACACTTCGACGGCAGTGCTATGCCGTTTTTTGCATTTGGCGATGCAACCAGACGCGGGCTGTGGCCCAGTCGCGGTCGACGGTGGCACGCGAGATCCCCAACACGCCAGAGATTTCGGGAGCGGACAACCCTCCAAAGAACTTCATCTCCACGATTTTCCCCTGTCGTTCGTCGATATTTGACAACTCGTTCAGGGCATCGTCTAAGGCCAGAAGTTCGGCGTCTCCAGCAACGGGCAGGGCGTCCAGATATTCGAAGGCAATCCTGCATCCTCCGTCGCGTTTGGCGGCGCGGCGCTCGCGCGCGTAATCCACCAGAATTTGACGCATGAGGCGGGAGGCAACAGCGATGAAATGTGCCCGGTTCTGCAGATCGACCGGCTTGCTCCCCATCAGTCGGAGATAGGCTTCGTGAACCAGGGCGGTGCTCTGCAGAGTGTGATTCGGGCGTTCTGATTGCAGATGGTAGTGCGCCAGACGGCGCAGCTCCTTATAGACCTGAGGCACGATAGCGCGGAGAGCTTCCTGATCTCCTTGCTGCCAATGCTGCAGAAGTTCGCTGAACCGATCAGACTGATCTTTGGGCAACTGATCTTCGGGCATTGGTCCCTCGGCAGCCCCTTTTCCGGGGAAGATCAGCATATTCGCCCCCAGAACCGCGGTCAATCGCCAGCTTCATCCTCGACTTAACCCGTGATTTCTGCGAGTTAAAGCCCTGGCGCGTCCCCCGATATTTCTTTCTTGCCTATGAGGCGTTTTGCCCACCCTTTCCGCCTTCTGATGTAAGCGGTCACGTTGAATCCTGGAAACGGCTGACGACAGGGACGGTGATGCGGCGAATTCGCGAACAGCGCTTCAGCACTAATGAGATTCGGTACAAGCTTCCCGAAAAATAACAAAGGAGAATCAATATGAAAACGAAAAACAACAATACGCATTCCGGCTACAGCGTCAAACAACTGCCGCCTTTAAAATGGAACGTCGTAGGTCTCAGTCTGGCCCTCGTCGCGATATTTTTGTGCAGTCTGCCGGCATCCGCCGTAACCTGCACGCTGGTTGCCGGCCCCGCACTGACCCAGATCGCGGTTGGGACCACCCAGGTCTGGGGGCTTGACGCCGATGGGAACGTTTATCAGTACGACCATTCGACGAAGGCCTTCAACCAGATCCCCGGGAACCTTAGCCAAATTGCGGTAGGGGAAGGTAAGGTCGTTTGGGGAATCAACTCCGCCGGCGACGTTTACCAGTACGACTTCACAACCTTAGCTTTCGTTCACCAGGGCGGAAGCCTGCAACTTTCCCAAATCTCAGTGGGCGAAGCAACATCGGCGGGCAGTGCTGGAGTCTGGGGCATCGGACTCACCGGGGGCATCCACTACTGGAACGGTTTGGCGTTCGAATTGTTCAACCAAGGTGCAATCGTTGACGGAAAGCAAACCCCGAAATACATCTCGGTGGGCCAGGGCGCACCCTGGATTCTCGACAACAAAGGTCATGCCTGGCTCTTCAACAACAACACTGGCTTCTTTGACGGACCGATCGGCGCAAGCGCTGGCGGGGAGCAAGTGCTCACACACATCTCGGTCGGTTCCGAGTTGTACGCGTGGGGAATCAACTCCAGCGACGATATCTTCGTCTACAACGAAACCACGGAAGTCTTCGACCAGGTATCGCCAACGCAGCACCTCTCGTCGATTTCCGTTCTCAACAGCGACGTTCCCTGGGGCCTGGGTAAAACGTCTGGGAGTTTGTACAAGTACTCCACTACCACGTTCCAACAAGAATGCACCGCAGTCACGAACTTCAAACAGGTCGCGGCCGGGGCGACAGCCTCCGCAACGTGGGCCATTACCACCAGTGGAGAGATATACATGTTCTAGTAGGTAGCAAACCGGTGTCCAGGCGGGTGGTTTCAGCGAATCCACCCGCTTTTTGGCCCATGGAGATCATTCCGCCTCCGCAGAGAAGTTCGATCTTGTGACTGTCCGCCAAGCGCGCCCCTCTGCGCTCTCTAAAAAAGTGCTCATCATCAGTAACTCGTCGATCGACGTGACGAACGCAGCCTGCATGGGGGCATGCGGATGTCGACTAATACGGCCCTCTTCGCGAGAGATTCGAATCGTTGCGGTTTGGCTGCCGGAATGGCGGTGGATGTTGCTCAAACATTCCTCAGGCGCGCCATGCGGCGGTAACCCTCCACTCGTCTGTGGCATCTCATATCCGCAGTCTATGGGTTGCCACTCTGGCTAAGAACTATGGTCTGAGGTCCTTCGGATGGCTAGGTCGGTATTGATTGTAGACGACAATTCAGTGGTCCGCCAAGCTCTTGTGAGGCTATTCATCGATGGTGGATTTGAAGTGTGTGGCGAGGCCGAAAGCGGCCACGCAGCGATTGAGAAAGCTCAAGGATTAAATCCTGGGCTGATTGTAATGGATCTCTCAATGCCGGGAATGAATGGCATCGAAGCAGCGCGTTGTCTCCGACAGCTGCTACCAACAGCGATGATTATTATCTTGAGCGATTACGGGGGAATGTTCCGCGAGGAGGAAACCAATTCGCTCGGTATTGCCGCCGTCGTTTCGAAAGCGGAGTGCTCATCCGTGCTACTCCACGAGGCCAGAAGTTTGCTCCCTCAGACCGCGGCTTGATTCCGCCATTTTATGACAGCGATCAAGCCTGTAAAGGGATGGTTTGCCGACAATCGTGCTTTCGGCTCAGATGACGCGCAATTCCAATAGTGGTGCGGATCACCCACTAATTTCGTAAATCGCGACTTCTTTACGAGCCATCTTTGAACTACTCATTGTTATTGTTGAGTCGCTTTGATGCCGCGTAACATTCCTTGTCCCACTCCATGAAATTGCGCATGGTTCAATGGTCAGTGACTCAGAAGGGCAATGAGAATCACAATCGGAATCGGTACACCCAAGAGCAAGAGAATAATTGAACGCATAGCGCCTCCGTGTATTCGTTATTGAATTCCATGGTCAAATCGGCAAATGATCGCGCTGCTTGCCGCCGATGGTCCCGGCGTAGCTCGCAGAAAATGCGCCGCTGAGGAGTGCCACAAAAAGCCACAACGAAAGATGCGCAAGGGCTTTTCGCGCGCGCTCGGCGGATTCCTGAATCTCCGAGAAGACTGCCGTAACGCGTTTATCCGAGTCTGTCGGGTTGAGTCCGGTCCGTGCGCTCACGAGCTCAGCCAGATAGGACCTGTCTCCCTCTGACACTGCACCCTGATGCAGGTCGTGAGCAAATATCCGCGATACCTCAGTCCGCTCGGATGCATCATTTTTCTCCGCAGCCGGACCGTTGCTGCGCAGCAACGTGTCTACGAAATACGCTTGGGGATCAAGGGAAGACTCCTGACTAGAGTTGGACGCGTTAGCGGTTCGCTCTGCACCGGCCAGGGACGCCGCCGCCGATGCCAGAAATCCGGCGGTTATCACGATTCCAACGGCCCACACCAGCAAACCGTGGGCGGTGTCCCGGAAATATACTTCGTCGGTGTGTACATTGGTCCATTTTGTGCGCAGCCGACCTCCTAGATATCCGCCGAGGGCTGAGGCGGCGATCTGCGTCAAGATAAGCCATGCGATCGCACCTGCGCCGACCGCTACAGGTGACGCTCCATTATGAATCCACGGCGAGACGGCAGAGAATCCAAGCCCGGTACCGAGTGAAAGAAGAATCAGCGAAGAGAGAGGCAGCGACGAAAGCGCCACCAATCACCGCTGCCCAGGACACTGCAGTGGAAGAGGCTTCGTTCTTCCCCACATTGAAGGATATCTCTCGGTCGGTAATTAGCCGCGATGAAGGTTGTGCCGCCATTAAAGTGCCTCCTCAGTCGAGTACGAGACTAGGACGCGCTTTTGCCCTTATCAGTTGTTTTCTGTTTCAGTTGTTCAACCTTTTAGCCACGACAGTCGCCGGAAAGCGCCAGAGCCTCCCGGAAGGCGGAAACAACCCACGATATCCATGTATAGGACGTGTGCCATCTCCAAGCGGCAATTCGAACGCACTATTGCGCGGGCATTGCTTGCTGGTTTGCTCATGTTCATTTATCTGCCCACCGCGGCCGGGTAGGTGCCGCTCGTTTTGGCCACCTCACTCCAGCAAGGAGCCCGATAGCTCGTGCTCGCTCCGACGTATCCGTGACCTTAACGCCGTATTTCTCCCCGGCTTCTTTCATTATGTCGAGGTATGACTTTCCCTTATTCTTGTTGGGCTTCTTCATGCCACGAATACCTTTTCGCACTTGGGGCGAGGCGATGATCTTTGCCACCCGCAGGATCGGAGTCAACGCTGGACGATTTTGCTTAGCTCCGCTCTGACGTCGGTCCCGATACAGAATAGATTCCCAACCGCGCCGACCGCAATACCCCAACAACTGTGGTTCCTGCAAATCGTCTCCTATTCCACCGTCGAGGCCTCGACATAGAGCGCGACCGAATTTGCTTTTCATCCTTTCTCCGCACTTCACGCTTTTCTTGTGACCCTTTGGCTTTGCCCAACGCATCTCTAACAATGTCGGCAGTGTCAAGTACTTTTTGAGGCGCACTAGCCCGGGCACTTAGAAAAGCGCGTCATTTCGCTCTAGGTGAAGGTTCTGCCATACCAACCAAGGCTCGCTCGTAATCAGTTTCAGCTCGGAAAGAATTCCTATAACTGAACCGATACCACGGAGTCCTTATCACGTTATCTCGCAAAACCGCTCGGCACCGTAAAATCCCAAGAGAGTGACAAAGATGCGGGAACCCCACTCATCGCAAAGAGCCCGATGAGTGGGGTTACCTCCGACAGGGTTATCTAATACGGCTATTTTGTTTTGGTTGTCTTGGGTGGATTGAGCAAGGCGTTGATCGCACTTACATTGAACGATCCCAAGCCAGTTGTGAAGTCCCACCCGGGAAGGGCGGAATAGAGGCCATTGGTGCCCACGGTGATGTCGTTAAAACCGGGGTCGCTGGACTCAACTCCGTAGGTTCCGGGCTGATAGAACTTGTAGAGATTCGGGGGCGCATAACCCAGTTTGTTGTTGCTCGCCGAAAGCAGCCGAGCCCACACGCCCAAAGACAGAGGGGAGGACAAGCTGGTGCCGCCAATCCCTGATTCTTCGCAGGCGCTGGCTCCAGCAGAACCGCACTGGTAATAGATGGTCGCTGCCGTCTCGTACGGGTCAGAGTCCATGGCCATGTCGGGGACGCCTTTGTCGCCGTCTTCGCAGGAGGGGACGTCGGCATTCTGCTGCCAGTAGCCGCAATAGGAGAACTGGGCGATTCCGCCGCCACCGGAATTCCATGCGATTTCCTCGCTATAGCCGCCAGTGGAGTTGAGAAAAAGCGATGTGCCGCCGACGCCCATAACATAAATTGAAGATGCGGGGTAAGAAACCATCGGTGGTCCGGCGTCTGGAGTGCCGTTTACATCGACCGGAAGGACCGAGCAGGCCGCTCCGGTGTCACCCGTGGACGACGAATATAGACTGGCCCTGCGACGAGCCTTCTAGCAGGACGCCGTCGATAATGGCTGCCGCGCCGTCCAGATAAGGGCCGTATTCACATTCGCCAAATGAGGCGCTGCCGGCACGGGCGAGATTGTCAGTAACAAAATGATTGAATCCCTGCGCGATATCGGCATCGATCGGATCGCTGACGTCGTACACGTAGAGCTTCTTCACCGCCCCAGCCATACCGGTGGAGAATTGCGAGTCAAGCTGCCACTCCCCACCGCCCAGATCGCTTGGGTTAGTAGTGCCGATCTGCTGGATCTGGACTGGCACCAGCGGCAGGCCGTTCGCTTGCTCGGCGAAATGCAGATCGTTTTCGATATTAGCTGAGCTGCCGAAGATAAAGATCGCTATGGGAGTCTTCGATCCCGTGGGCGTGCTACCTACGCTATATGCCTGCCAGAATCCCTGTGGAGCTTCTGAGTTTAACAGGCAAAGGGATTCCGCGCAGTCGCCCGAGGTCCGCACTGCCAGCGGCGTTGACATGCGACTCACAGTATTCAGTCCGAGCACTGCCAGCACTGTGCCGTTGAGCGACGATGGAACCTGCGCCGGCTTGGTGTTGGCATAGACCGTCGAACCGTTAAGGATGTACTGCTCGAAACTGGTATTGAATGCGCTCGCGGCGGCGGCGGCCGTCCCATTCGCTTCTATCAGCAAATTGTTGGGTTCGACCGTGATGTTGGTAAATCCGAAGCTTTGAAGGTAATTGGTAACGGCTTTCACCTGCGTGGAAGTGGGCGCGTATTTAGACAGAAACTGACTCGGGGTGATCGTGGTCTGATACAGCGGATTGCCAGGGGTGTTTTCAGCACGGACCAACTGCTGCAGAGCGCTGACATTCTGCGTTTTCAATCCGACTACCACGGAAATACCAGTTTGAGGGTTAAGGGGGCCGGCGTCGGTCGCCGAAGGCATGTTGGCTAAGGTAATTCCTTGGGTCGCCGTGGGGACCCAGGTTTGCGCAGATGCCAATTCGGCCGAAGCCCAAAGAACAGCGGGCAAAACCAGAAAACCTACCGTGCGAAGGACAGAACGAAACATGGAACTCTCCTTATTTGAAATCTAAATAGACGATCCGGTAAGGAAGAGTCGAATGTGCGCGAGAAAATATAAGGTTCGTCAAATTTTTTAAATGCTGTGTTATCAGAGGACCGGTATTAATGATCTGCGAGATTAGCGAAGGTTCAGCGTGAGGGGAGAGGTGGGTTCCACGCTCGACTTGGTTGCGTTTGTCCGATCACGCGGCGTCGCCGGAAGTTATTGTAAGCATTGGTTAAGCCAACCTTGACGCAGGTAGAGGTCAGAGGGGAACCGGACGGCCAGCCCGCAAGCGCCGCATTTCCGCGCTTCACGTCATATGACACGACCAACGGCCCTAAACTTTGAGCCCGGCAGCCCGAATCGTCAACACCAGGGTGAGTCGCATTGGCCGATTTGTGGTCGCAGTCGTTTAGTTTATCTGAGGTCTAAAACAGGCGGCATTTTGCACCCGATGGGGCCGGCTGTTCGGTTTCGAAAGCAGGAACCACGGCTGAGAAGCGCAAATACGAACTTACATCTTGCGAGAGAATGGCACTCTCGGGGAGTCGCTGAGAGGCCCACCCTTTTCCCTTGACCTGGTCGTACTTGGAGGTCATATTCCTCGCTCGTAGTGAGAGTAAAATTCTTTGTTCCCTATCTCCAACTCATGACGCTATCGGTTTTTGTTGCACAGCCGCTGCTTGAAGTTCGAAACCTCACCGTTCGCATCTTCCCCGATCGGGCTCGAATCAGAGGAACTCGTGCCGCTGCAGCTTCCGTCGATAAGTCTCATGAAATTCGCCCCGTAAAAGGAGCCACCTTCCAGGTTCAACGTGGACAAGTTGTTGGCCTCTTGGGCGAATCCGGCGCCGGAAAGTCGACTTTGGCTAACGCGCTAATGCGCCTGTTGCCGTCCTCCAGCCAAATCGTCGAAGGATCCATTGAATTTGAGGGCCGACCGTTCTTGTTGATCAACGAACATGAATTGCGGCAAATGCGAGGTTCAAGAATCTCTATTATCTATCAAGATTCTGCCGTGTTGAATCCCGTGTTGCGCGTGGGCGAACACCTCGTGGAAATCCTGCGCGCGCATTATAGTTGGCCCCGGCGGCGTTACCGGGAGAAGGCAATCACGCTTCTCGAAGACATGGAACTGCCAGAGGTCGAACGAATTTATTCAGCGTATCCGCACCAATTGAGTGGCGGCCAGCGCCAGAGAATCGTAATTGCCCAAGCCTTGGCTTGCGAGCCTGCTCTGGTGATCGCGGATGAGCCCACGGCTTCATTGGACCCTGCAACATCCGCCGATATCATCGAACTTCTCGAGCGTCTCAAGAGGCGCTTCCAGACGGCATTTCTACTCATCAGCCACGACCTCACTCCACTGAAGCGCCTGGCGGATCGAATCATGGTCATGTACGCAGGAAGAATCGTCGAGCAAGGAACGCGCGATGAAATATTGCATGAGGCATCGCATCCTTACACGCGGGCTCTGCTCGCGTGTGCTCTGTCGCAGGAAGAAGCAAATGCCGCCGGAGTTGGCAAGAGATCGGTACCGACCATTGCGGGAAGCTCTTCCGACCTGATGCACATCATGCCTGGCTGCGATTTCGAAAGACGTTGCCAGGATCGAATGGCCATTTGCACCACGCGCTTTCCAGCAGAGATTCAGCAATCGCCGACACGCACTGTATGTTGTTTTAAGTATGGAGGCTGAACCGTTGCTCACAGCTCCCAACTCGCAGCCATTGCTGCGAATCGAAGGATTAAACAAGACCTATACCCAGGGCCGCTGGTGGGAGAGACGGTTTACTTCCAAAGCGCTGGATGGGATCAATCTAACATTGGAAGCGGGAACGACTCTCGCGCTGGTGGGGAAGTCGGGCTCGGGCAAGACGACGTTGGCCATGTGTGTCGCGATGCTAGAGAAACCCGACTCCGGCAAAATCTGGTTCAACGGGCGTGACCTCTTATCACTGTCCAAGTCAGAGCGCGCCATGTTGCGTCCGCGAATCCAACTGATTTTTCAGGATTCGGCAGCTGCCCTCCCCGCGCATTTCACGGCGGTACAGATCATCGAGGAACCATTGGTGATTCAAGGCCACTCCGCTTCGACCCGTGACCGAGTCATTCAAAAGGCCGACGTTGATGTAGTGCGCGATCTCATGGCCAAGGTTGGGCTTCCTCCGGCCTGGGCCAATCGGCGGCCGTATCAGTTCAGCGGCGGTGAGCGCCAGCGCTTGGCCATCGCGCGGTCTCTTGCATTGCAGCCTACTCTGCTCATCCTTGATGAGCCGTTCACCGGACTCGACCTTTCAGTTCGGGGACAAATTGTTAATTTGTTATTGACGTTGCAAGCTGAACTATCGCTGACTTACTTATATATTTCTCACGATCTCGATTTAGTTCGACACTTTTCGGACAACGTGGCGGTTATAGACGATGGCAAGATTGTAGAGCATGCTAGCGTGTCGAATTTTTTTCGCAGCCAAATCCGCGGGACCAACCCTCTCTTCAGCGATTGTCTTTGAATTTAAATTTGAATTCAAAACGACCTCCTCCTTACTAAACTTCATGTCGTTTGCGGTTATCCTGGCTGGTTGAACCGCTGCCAGGCCGTTTTGCCTTGCAGAGGTGCAGGTTATCACGGATAATTCCTCGCAAAAGGGCCCTATGCGTTACCTCGCCGTGCGTTTTTTCCAAGGTGCGTTGCTGCTGTTTGGCGTCTCTCTACTTTCTTTTGCTTTTCTGGAGCTGGCCCCTGGAGATTTCTTCCAGGAAATGCGGCTGAACCCCCAGATTTCGCCCAGCACAGTGGCCAGACTTCGTGCTGAATATGGCCTTGATCGCCCCTTGCCGGTGCGCTACGGTCGCTGGCTGGCGTCGGCGGTGCGGGGGGATTTCGGCTTTTCTCTTGCTTACGGTAGTCCCGTGGCGCCACTGCTATTGGTCAGGGCGCGCAACACGCTGTTGCTGACCGGAACGGCGACACTTTTTGCGTGGGCATTGGCGGTTCCGTTGGGCGTTCTCAGCGCAGCACGCCCGGAGGCCTGGCTCGATCGTGCCTGCTCGCTGGTAACGTCAACTCTGCTGGCCATCCCGGAACTGCTTTTGGGATTGTGCTTTCTGGCACTGGGCGTTCGCACGGGATGGTTCCCGGCGGGTGGCATGGTCTCGGCATCCTTCGAAGAATTCAACCGCTCGCAACAAATCGGAGATTTGCTCTGGCACATGGTTTTGCCGGTCGCAGTTTTAGTATTGGGCACCATGCCCGTTCTGTTGCGACACGTGCGTGCGGCGCTATTGGAGGTCCTCGATTCCCCTTTCATTCGAGCCGCGTTGGGGCATGGGGTTTCCCGCCACCGTATTTTGTTTCATCATGCCTTACCGGCCGCCGTCAATCCTTTGGTGTCGTTGTTCGGATTTTCACTGGCCGCTCTGCTCAGTGGTTCTCTTCTGACTGAGGTCATCATGAGTTGGCCGGGCCTCGGTCCTCTTTTGCTCGAGGCAGTGATGGCGCGCGACATCTATGTGGTTGTCGGAGCGGTAACGTTTTCCACTTTATTCTTAGTGGCGGGCATGGCCGCCGGAGATCTTCTGCTGTTTGCCACCGATCCACGCATTCGCGCAGAGGCGGTACTCTGACTATGCAATTGACCAGTGCTCGGAAGTTAACAGCGCCCCTGGTCGCGCTCGCGGTCGTTCATTTGATCGTGCTCTCGGCTGGCTTCTTTGCCCCTTACGACCCTGCCGAGCAGAACCGGGCGGCCCCGAACTGTCCGCCCACGCGGGTACATTGGGCGACTGCCGATGGACGGCTGCACTGGCGTCCTTTTGTCTACGGCGTTAATGAAAATGGGTTAGCTGAAAACGATATCCGGTCGAACCATATTCGGTCGAATCGCTCGCCGCAGCCGACGAATGAAGCGGAGCTCGGCACCGAAAACGCACAGACACCCTATACCATTCAATTCCTCACCGAGGGGGTTCCGTATCACATTCTAGGAATGTTAAGTTCGAATCGCCATTTACTGGGCGTGGCCGCCCCGGCTCATCTCTACCTCATGGGCACCGACAACTACGGCAGGGACGTCTTCTCGCGGTTATTGTATGGCGGGCAAATCTCTCTTTTTGCCGGGCTGCTGGCAACCGGGCTGTCACTAGCCCTAGGCGTGCTCCTAGGAACCCTGGCGGGATTTTATGGAGGGTGGGACGATGCGGTTATCATGCGCGTCGCCGAACTTTTTCTGGCGCTGCCCTGGTTGTATCTGCTGTTGGCTCTGCGGGCGTTTCTGCCGCTGCACACCGGCCCGCGACAGACCTTTTTCCTGCTCATCGCCGTTATTGGCGTGCTGGGCTGGGCGCGGCCGGCGCGGCTCATTCGAGGAGTTGTGCTTAGCGCAAAAGAGCGCAACCATATTCTGGCGGCTCGATCCTTTGGCGCTTCCGATTTTTATCTTCTTCGCCGCCACGTGCTGCCCGAAACCCGTTCCGTCGTGCTCACCCAGGCCGCGCTTCTTGTTCCACAATATGTTCTGGCCGAGGTAACACTTTCTTTCCTGGGACTCGGAGTGAGTGAGCCGTTGCCCAGTTGGGGAACCATGCTTGCGGCGTTGCAGCAGTACCATGTGTTGGTCTCCGATTGGTGGATGTTTTTCCCCGGAGTTATCCTCGTGCTGGTGTTCTTGAGTTACGGTGCGTTGGCCAATGCTATCCAGGGAAACAGAGGCAAGACGAGAGTTGGATGGGATGCGCATTCGTAGCCGTAAAAAGATTCTGATTTTCGCTCGGCTCTTCGATCTGATCTTCGTTCTTTCGTTATTCCCGGCCGGCGTGCGCGCCCAGTTGGCTAATCCAGCTGTAACTAGCGACGACCTTTTGCGTTCGGAGAACGCCCCCGGAACCTACGGTGGTCATCTCGTGGTGGCGCTGCGCGCCGAGCCAAAAACCCTGAATCCCGTGCTCTCCAATGACGCGTCGTCACGCGAGGTCATCGGTCAAATGACTGCTGACCTGATTCACATAAACCGCTACTCCCAGCGATCGGAGCCGGCTTTAGCCAAATCCTGGTCGGTCTCGTCCGATGGCCTTCGCTATACTCTGCAACTGCGCAGCGGTTTGCGCTTCTCGGATGGCGCGCCTTTCGACGCCGACGATGTGCTCTTCAGCTTCAAGGTCTATCTCGATGAGAAAGTGAACGCGCCGCAGCGCGATACGCTTGTGGTGGCCGGCAAACCGGTCGGGGCGAGAAAAAAGGGGCCTTACACCGTCATCTTCGATCTGGCTCAACCTTACGCTTCGGCCGAGAGGTTATTTGACAGTGTCGCCATCCTGCCCCGTCATTTGCTCGAAGGTCCTTATACCGAGGGTAAGCTGGCGCAGTCGTGGAGCCTGAGTACTCCACCCGCCCAAATCGCCGGCCTTGGGCCGTTCCGTCTCAAGCAGTATGAGCCCGGTCAACGCATCACTCTCGAACGCAATCCTTACTACTGGAAAGTAGATGGCAGGAACAATCGTTTGCCATATCTCGAGGAAATCACATTTTTGTTTGCCGGCTCGGAAGATGCTGAAGTGTTGCGCTTCGAGGCGGGTGAAACCGACATTATCAACCGCCTAAGCGCTGAGAACTATTCGGTTCTTGAAAAAGAGCAGGTCTCCCACGGTTTCCGGCTATTCGATTTGGGGCCGAGTCTGGAATACAACTTCCTCCTCCTGAATATGAACTCAAACCTCCCGTCCAACAAAGGCGGCGGCAATAACGACAAGGAGATCCGGCGCAAACAAGACTGGTTTCGCGAGGTAAAGTTTCGCCAAGCCATTTCATTTGCGATCGACCGCAATGGAATCAATCGCATCGTTTACCGCGGACGCGGTTCGCCAATCTGGACCCACGTGCCGCCCGGCAACAGACTCTGGTTCGACGAGAAGCTTCCAAACCCGGCGCGTTCTCTCAACCGTTCGCGCGAATTGTTGAAGTCCGCTGGTTTTTCCTGGTCGGCCAACGGCACCCTCCTCGACAGCCAGGGCGCGGAAGTTAAATTCTCCATCATCACGAGCGCTTCCAGCAACCAGCGCACGCAGATGGCAACCATGATCCAGCAGGATTTGAAAGAACTGGGAATCGAGGCGCAGGTTGTGCCGTTGGAGTTTCGGGCGATGTTGGATCGGGTGTTCCAGACCCACGATTATGAAGCGGCGATCATGGGCCTCGGAGGCGGAGACGTCGATCCCAACTCGCAATTGAATGTCTGGCTTTCCTCAGGAGACGATCATTTTTGGAATCTAGGCGAGAACGAACCTGCCACGTCCTTGGGAAGTCGGAGATGGACCGCCTGATGAAGCAGCAGATGTCCACGCTCTCTGCGAAGGACCGCAAACGGCTGTATGATCGCTTGCAGGAGCTTGAGATTGAGGATGTTCCCTTGGTCTTTCTAGTCAGTCCAAATGTGCTCGTGGGGGCGAGGGTTCGAGTTCATAACTTTGAGCCGGCCATCCTCGATTCGCATACACTCTGGAACGCGGAGCAGCTGTTTTTTGGCGACCAGGAAAAAGGGAAAGCCCCGAAATGACAAGTTCACCGCCATGGGACCGTGCGACAGCCGTGCTGGAAAACCGATTTGACGAAGACTTGCGATTGGTCCAGGAATGTTTGCGCGGAGAAGAGGCCGCGTGGTCAGAACTCGTGTCGAAGTACAAGAATCTGATCTTCTCGATTCCCATCAAGTACGGATTTTCTCAGGAAGAAGCTGCCGACGTGTTTCAGTCGGTTTGCTCTGGACCTGGTCAACCAACTGACAAGGTTACGGGAGCCGCGCGCTCTCGCCGGATGGTTGATTCGCGTTACCCACAACAAGTGCTTCCATCACATCAGGGACAAGCGGCGACAGGGCGTGCAGGAAGATGATCCGCCGGAACTGGCGCTACCGGCCGAAGAGCTTCCCGAGAATCAGTTGCACGAACTGGAACGAGAGCAGTTGCTGCGAAACGCGCTCCGGGCGCTCAATGAGCGCTGCCGGAGGTTAGTGGAAATGCTTTTCTTCGAAACGCCCCCACGTCCCTACCAGGAAATTGCAAAGTCCTTAGCCTTGGCCACGGGTTCCATTGGTTTTATTCGTGCGCGGTGTCTCGATAAGCTGCGCAAGAAAATGGAAGAAATAGGTTTCGCGTGAGCCCGACCCGCGGTCTTCCTGGGTTGAGTCGTTCTCAGTCAAGTCATTCCCAGTTATCCGCTCCTCAGTCTGGAACCGAAGCGGCCGACATTAGCAGCTGGGGAATAACCGATCTTTCCAGCGAACGGACACGAATCGAATTCATCGACCAGCACCCAGAGCTGGTCCAGCCTGCAGTGGTAGCAAATCTCTCAGCGCTTAGTGCCCCAGTTAGTGAAGTCGGACAGAAACAAGGCACTCGCCGTGGCCGAAACCGCCGTGATGATCGCTAATCGCCTCGGCGATCGGGAAAGCGTCGGCCCAGAGTCTGCGCGCCAAGGCCAATGCCCATTACGCCCTGGGCCACAATAAGACGGCCCTGGAATATCACGCGAAAGCGCTGAGGCTCTTCCGTTCGCTAGGCAACGACGAACAGGTCGCACGCACCCTGAGTTCTTCGATTCAACCGCTTATTCTGCAGGGCCGCTACAGGCAGGCTTTTGCAGCGGCGCGAGAAGCGCGCAGGATCTTCACGAAGCAAGGCAATCCATGGCGCGTTGCCCGCCTGGATCTGAATCTCGGCAACATCCTTGACCGCCAGGATCGCTTCGCCGAGGCCCTGCAATGCTATGAGCGTGCCTACCAATACCTTTCGGCTCATGAGCAGGAGGATCCCGAAGCGGTCGCAGTGGCGCTGCACAATATGGCAGTGCTCTACGTGCGGCGCAATAATTTTCGGGCGGCGGCGGCGACATATGAAAAAGCTCGGGGCTTTGCAGTGGCGCATGACATGCCGGTCCTGGTGGGCCAAGTCGGACTACAACATCGCGTCGCTTCACTATCTGCGCGGAGACTATAGCCGCGCCATTTCGATGTTGCGGGCCGCACGCGAAACCTGCCGTTCCGCGGGCGACGAATATCACGTTGCGCTCTGTCACCTCGACTTGTCCGAGATATATCTGGAACTCAATCTGGTCAGCCGAAGCCGCCGACGCCGCTGAACAGGCGAGCGCCAGCTTCGGCGAACTCGGCATGCAGTACGAAAAGGCGAAATCGATTGCGAACCTCGCTGCCGCCACCAGTCAGCAGGGAAATGCGGCTCGCGCCTTGGAGCTTTTCCTCGAAGCTCGTCGGATTTTTGTGCAGCGAAAAGAACAAGGTCCTTCCTGCAATGATTGACCTGTATCGGGCAACCGTCCTTTTTGACGAAAGACGAGATGCCGAGGCCCGCAAGCTCGGCGACGTGGCACTCGAATGCGTTACAGCGGTTCAAACTTACTAATAAGGCCATTATCTGTCGTCTGTTGCTGGCGCGATCGCTCTCCGCCAGAAAAATGCTCGCGGGAACGTTCGCACGGCAAGCACCTGTCATCAAAACCACGCTCAGCAAAGCCATGCTCGCCAAGACAATGTTCGTACGCTCAACAACAGTGCGCCCGCGCTCTGAAAACCCTGGCCAGCGTCGAGTTGCCGGTCCTGAGCTGCCAGGCTTATGCCTTGAAGGGCCAAATCCAGGCCGCAGCTGGCCATGACCGCCGTGCCTACGAAGCGTACCAGAGCGCGCGAACCCATCTCGACAGCTTGCGCAATCGTATTCATGGAGAAGAACTGAAGATTTCGTTCATGAAAGATCGCGTGCTGATCTACGAAGGCCTCGTAGCTCTGTGCATGAAAGGCGCTGGCCGCAGCGATGCGAGCAGGGAAATTTTCCACTATATCGAGCAAGCGAAGTCGCGAACGCTGTTAGATTTTCTATCTGCGTCTCAATCGCCATCTTGGCTTGCGCCGCAAGATCAAACGCCAGCATGCCAGGAAAATCCGCGAGATTCGAGAGGAGCTGAACTGGTTTTTTCACATGACCGAAGCGGCGCAACTTAAGGAAGTCCCCCGGCACGAGTTGAGCGCACTGCGAGCCGCCGCCCAACGGCGCGAACGCGAGCTTCTGAAATTGTCACGCGAGCATGCGCCCGCGGAAAATCGAGCAAGCAGAAGTTCAGCTGGCTTCAACGTTCACGGTGGATCAGGTGAGGCAGTCGCTGCGCGCAGATTCGGTCATACTCGAGTACTTCCAGGTGCAGGGCCAGATGGTGGTTGTGGTTCTGAGCCAGGATCGTTTGCGGATTGTTCCTCTCGCCGAACTTTCGCGGATTTCGACCGTCATGGATTTGTTGCAGCTGCAGTTATCGAAACTTCGACTCGGTTCCGACTACGTAAAAAGCTTTGCCGGCGTTTTGCTGCAAGCAACTCAATCCCACTTGCAGGAACTGTACAAACTGCTGGTTGAGCCTATTCTCAATCCGATCCGCGCGTCGCTCGCCGGGCGCCATCTCATCGTCGCGCCGCACGGAATCCTCCACCAGCTTCCCTTTCAGGCGCTTTTCGATGGCAAGCAATATCTCATCGATGAATTCACCATATCGTATGCACCGAGCGCCAGCATTTACGCTCTCTGCCAGGCGCGGTCAGCGCCGGGTGGAGCGAGATCTCTGGATCGTAAGTTATGCGGCCGTAAATCTTTCGACCGTGAATGTCTGATCTTCGGAATTCCCGATCCCACAGTCCCTTTTGTTCAACAAGAGGCCGAAACCGTGGCTGCCAGCCTTCCAAATTCCGAAGTGTTCCTGGGGCCGAGCGCGACCGCCGAACGCCTGCGCCAGCAGGGACCAGGCAGCCGATTCATCCATATCGCCACTCACGGCCACTTCAGGCGCGACAATCCGATGTTCTCCGGCATAAAACTAGGGGACTCTTATCTCAGTCTTTACGATCTCTATCAACTGAAACTGCCAGCCGAACTGGTGACGTTAAGCGGATGCTCTACGGGGTTAAGTGTGATCGCTGCAGGCGACGAGCCGCTCGGTTTAGCCAGAGGCCTGCTTCATGCCGGCGCCGAGACCTCGATGCTCACGCTGTGGGATGTTCAGGACGAAAGCAGCGCTCAATTGGTCAAGTTTTTTTACACTAATTTGGCCACAGGAAGCGGTAAAGCCGAGGCCCTGCAACATGCTATGCAACAGTTGAAGTCGGAGCTACCCCATCCTTACTACTGGGCGCCCTTCATCCTTGTCGGAAGTGCCTAGCATAGGAAACGCTGCTTGCGACGATCTCTGCTTGCGATCTTCCCTTCGACGATCTTCTCTCTTACGAGTCTGTTGCGCTCCTAGTTGCTGCCTGAAGATATACCCGAGAAAAATGTTTGCAGACCCCTATATTTTCGGGCCCAGGTTTGACTCTTCATTGCCGAATTGAGCATTAGGCGAAATCAGCCCCCGAAAAATCCTACCGATTAGGAGAAATTTCGATGCATCTTCCCGGTTCTTTGACCCATAGATTGCCCATTCTCGGCCACCTGGCAGCGGTGTGCCGCCTTGATGCTCTTGATTGTGTGCGCAGCGACAAGCACACAAGCCCAGAGCTGGGTTTCAACCGCGACGCAAGCCTATCCTGTGCAATACCTGACAAAGGCAACATATCTCGGTTCCCTTCCTGCTTCTACCCCATGCATATTGTCGTGGGATTGCAGGAACAAAACGCTGAATCAGGTCCAGACTACGCTCCGGCAAATGCTGACGCCCGGCGGCCCGCTTTATGGAAAGTCGCTTACCGTAGGGCAATTCGTGCAGCAGTTTGGGGCAACTACGGCGCAGGTTCAAGCGGTCGAGGACTATCTCTCGAGCTATGGATTTAAGGACATTACCGTGGCCGACAATCAGCTTCTTATAGAGGCCAATGGAACCGCTGCCGACGCAGAAGCGGCGTTCAGCACTTCATTGGCGCGTTACTCCGCGAAGGGGACGACAGTTTATGTGAACACCGTTGCCGCACACGTTCCCGAATCGCTTTCCGAAACCGTGATTGCGGTCCTCGGTCTCAACAACGTTGTTTCGATGCACACGGATATCACTCATCTCAGCACAGGGCCAATGACCATCCCCTGCACGCCGCCGGACTGTCCCATTCCCGACCCCTCCAATGAAAGTTACGGCCCCCAGGATTACCAGGTCGCGTATGATGCCGCGTCCCCGGCTGCAGTAGCTGCCACAGTGGCTGGTCCCTCGCCTGATAATTGCGCCCCGAATTGTAAGAAGCCTCCCGCCGGCTGTGCCAACTTTACCGCCCC
Source organism: uncultured Acidobacteriaceae bacterium (assembly GCA_963810955.1). Classification (GTDB taxonomy): domain Bacteria; phylum Acidobacteriota; class Terriglobia; order Terriglobales; family Acidobacteriaceae; genus Acidiflorens. The sequence goes on from CAWEPW010000013.1 coordinate 60,514, forward strand.
GCAATTGTTATCGACCGGCGATTGCACTGCCGTCGGTATCATTTCGGAAGGCGATCTGACCCAGGTGGTGAAGGATTTGCGGAGCTATGAGACCACGTACAGCCTGCCGGAGGTGCCCGTCACCGTGGTGAACGCCGGCATTCCCAGCCCAGACACGAGCGGCGAGGATGAGTGGGATCTCGATTCCCAGACCTCAACTGGAATCGCGAATCAGGTGAAACATCTCTATTTCTATGTCGCCACCTCCCTGACCGACTCCGACCTCGGGCTGGCTATCAACAAAGCCGTAACCAGCAATCAGGTAAAGGCATTCAACATGTCGTTCGGCGAATGCGAGTACTCCGCTTACATCGACGGCTCTATGCTGCTGGATGATGAGATGTTTGGCGAAGCGGCGCTCCAGGGCGTAACTCCCTTTGCGTCCGCAGCTGACCAAGGTTCTGCTTGCCCCTTGGTCGGAACGAACGGTGTCCCTCTTTCCGGTCCTCCGGACACGTCCTACCCCGCTTCGTCGCCGTATGTGGTTGCCGTTGGCGGCACCAATCTCTTTACCAACGCGAATTTCACTTACGACTTCGAAACGGCTTGGGAGGCAAGTGGCGGCGGAATCAGCTATTTCGAAACTTCTCCATTCTGGCAGGCATACACGGGCTCGGGTACCGAACCCATCGTCCTCAGCAACGAGGCCGGCCAACGCGGGGTGCCCGATGTCGCGATGTGCGCCGGCGGCAGTGAACTTGCGATTTGCGCCGCTAACATCATCGTCGACGGCACGGCCACATTGGTTGGTGGAACCAGTTTGTCCTCGCCCCTCTCCATTGGTTCATGGGCGCGAATTGAATCCTCGCATAGTAACAAGCTCGGTTTCGCGGCGACCGCTCATCTATCAGTTGGCAAATGGCGCCAGCACTGCGCCGGCTGCGCCAAGCAGTCCATATTTCAATGACGTGATCCTAGGCGGCAATGGACTCTTCACTGCGGCTCCGGGATATGATTACGTCACTGGACTTGGCTCCTGGGACATCCTGGTAGTCAACCAGAAAATTCCATCAACGTATCCGCAGTAGTGGCGCAGAAATAACTTGCCGAATTAGCGCTGCAAACCGTGGAGAGCTCGGCGAAGGCCGGGCTCTCCACTAACCATTGGGGCCGTAGTTGAACAGAAAATATTTGTCGTAGGCCTGTATTTACTGGCCCGACCCGGACACTTCTTGTTCGAGGGTTACTCCTGGGTTGTTGTTCTCTACGGCTGGCATTCGAAATCGCGGAAGGGCCAGCCATTTCTAATGAGTAAGAGAAATTGCAAACTGGATTTTTGGTCGCGATCCCTATATTTTTCTGAAGACGCGCATACACTTTATCTTTGAATTGGAGTTCTGAGTATTAGAGTTCTGCATGGCGAGATTGAACTCGCCGCCGTGGTTATGGAGGCACTGTGAAACATTTTTCACTTACCGAATGGGCTGATTTTGCGCGTTGAGGTTGTGTCCCCCGAGCAGCGCGGTGTCATGCAGAAGCACTTGGAAGAGGATTGCGCCCGCTGCAAAAAGACGGTAGGAATGTGGACCTCGATCTCCGCGTTCGCCCGGCATGAAGCTGCCTATGAACCACCCGCCAGCGCGCTCCGCATTGCCGAATGCTATCTTGCTCCATTCAATCTAGCTGTGCGCCGGTCCAGTGTTCTCGAACTGGCGAAGCGGACTTTTGACAGTTTTGAGAGCCACGTTTTGGCTGGGGTACGCGGCTCGGGCCCGGCTCCGCAACAGTTGATGTACCAATGCGGCAATATTTTCATTGATTTACGTCTGGAACCGAGACCTGCTACTCGGACAATAGCTTTGGCAGGGCAGGTTGTCGACTCCGGCGAGCCCAGTGGCGGGTTGGACGGGATACCGGTTTCACTCCTCTCGAAAGAGGAAGCGTGGCTCGAGACAACCACTAATCATCTCGGCGAATTTCATTTTTCGATTCCCCAAACCCGGCATCTAAAGTTGGTGGTCGGTGCGGAGGGTAAAGCTGTTCTGGTTGTTCTCCCCGATGCCGAAGGTGGACAAGCCTGATGGCCGTGGCGGACTGCTGGTCAGCGCAAGAATGCGCAAGAAATCTCGAGAATAACCTTGTTCGGCCTTGCCGAAGTTATGCCATAATTTTGCGTTAAAGGTGGGGAATTGAGCCCCAGAGTGTGGTGTTTTTCTGCGCAGTTTCGCTAGTCTTAAGGTGGTGACATGAGACGCACTTCGTCTGTCGTCTTCGCTTTCGCAATGCTGATAAGCATGGCCCTCAGCGCCAGCGCCATGGAGCAAGGTATTATCGTGCGCGACAGCGAAGGGGAACCCAACCTGAACAGCCTGTGCTCCAGCTTGGGATGCAATATCGTTCGGAACCTAGGCGACCCGGAAAAACAGGTCTTCCTCGTTATCCCCATCGGCGTCAACCTCGAAACTTTGCTGACAAATTTGCAAGCCCAATCCACCGTGGTGGACGCCGAGATCGATCAGCTTATTACTCTGGAAAGCCCGGACCTCAGCATCATTCCCGAAGGCCTCTTCGACACCACTCCCGTCACCTACTACGGTGCCCCTGTGTGGGATGGCTACGTCAACCAACCCGCTAATGTGATCGTCAATACTTTGGAAACGCATAGTGATTTCAATGTCTCCGGATCTGGCATTGTGGCCATGATCGATACCGGTCTTGATCCAAAGCATCCAGCACTGGCGCCGGTCGTACTCACCGGTTACGACTTCACCCGCAACCGGTCGGGTGCGAATGAAAAAGCAGACCTCGATCACTCGACTGCCGCCGTTTTGGACAGTGGTGGTGAGGGTCTTCCCATTTACATAACCCCGTGGCTGGCGGCGGTTCTAACTCCGGCCGGTGCCGCGGCGCTTGACAACCCTAAGTACGCGGACTTCGGCCACGGAACAATGACCGCCGGAATCGTCCACATGATTGCGCCCACGGCAAAGATCCTTCCGCTCAAGGCATTCGGATCGGATGGAACAGGTTCTCTATCGAATATCGTGCGCGCCGTTTACTATGCTGCGGGACAACACAGCAAAGTCATCAGCATGAGCTTCAGCGTGTATGGTTATTCCGCCGAACTCGCCAATGCCATCAACTACGTAAATAGCAAAGGATTGATCTGTGTGGCTTCGTCGGGCAATGACGGACAAGAGATTTATATTTATCCGGCATCGCTCCCGGTCGTTATGGGCGTAGCGTCTACCTCCGACACCGATACGCGATCCACTTTTTCCAACTATGGATCACAGGTCGTGTGGGTGGCCGCGCCCGGTGAAAACATCGTAAGCACCTATCCCTACGCCACCTACTCCGCAAGTTCAGGCACATCCTTCAGTGCGCCATTCGTCTCCGGTACAGCGGCGCTTCTATTGAATATCAACAGCAAATTGAATCAGGCCGAAGCCGCAGCCGCCATCGCGCATGCTGTGAACGTGGGCCAGGACCTTAACCATGGCCGCCTCGACATTTATCAAGCGGTCGGTTCCATCGGCAAGTAGCAGGTGAGCTAGCGAACTTTGTGGTTTGCCCAAAATTCTTGATGACGAAGTCGGCGGCGAGGTCAACGGTTTGACTCGCCAACCTACGGGAAATAGAAAACCAAATCATTGGACCGCGTCTCTCCTTCCTGAAATCGAATGCAAGCTCATCCGATGGGCTCAATGCTTCTTCTCAATCCGTCCTCGATGTAATCGCTGGCGCCGCGGCAAAAAGCTTGCAGGGAAATTGCCGTCGCTGGGCTCGATTGAGAAAAGAAATCAAATCGAACCACGAGATAGCCCATCCGACCCTGCTACTCAGAAACCTTCGCCCCTCGCTCAAACCGGGAGCGAGGATTGGCATCATCGATCGCGATGGTAGCGAAGCGAATCATGGCGTGAGCAAAGAGGTCGTCCTTCGCGAAACCGCCCAAGCTGGGTACGAACTGGGCGACTCACAGGATTTCGTGGAAGCCGACGGCGCGGATTATTTTCTGATCTTCACTCCGAAGCTGGACTAGGTGCCGCCTTTGCCCGCTCAATTTGCGAGTAGCGTGGCCCTGCTGATTTCCTTGAGCGCAGCGCAACCTTTAAGCTGAGCCGAGACCCGCTGTTCATCGACAAAGTCCGCGACATCGTCGACCTCTACCTCAACCCGCCCGACCGCGCCCTGGTTCTGTGCGTGGACGAGAAGAGCCAGATTCAGGCGCGGGACCCCACCGCACCGCTTTTGCCCATGCGCCCCTGACAGGTCGCACTCCGCTGCCACGATTACAAACGTCACGACACCACCAGCCTGTTTGCCGCCGTCGATGTCGCCAGCGGACAGGCGCTGGGCCAACTGCGTCGCCGGCATCGCTCCCGCGAGTTCCGCCGCTTTCTCGACACTCGAGCAGAACGTGCCCGCGAAACTTGACGTACATCTCATCCTCGACAACTATGGCACCCACAAAACCCAGCTAATCCGCCGCTGGCTGGCCAAACGTCCGCGCTTCCACCTGCACTACACTCCCACTTCGGCTTCCTGGCTGAACCTGGACGAGCGCTGGTTCACTGAGCTGACCGAAAAACAAATTCGGCGCGGAGTCCACCGCAAAAGCCCTAGCACGCAACGGTCTCGGTGATTCCGTCCAGCGCAGCGACAAGCTGAATCTCCGATGTGCCCGGATTCGAGCAGCAGGTATCGACGCCGCCCGCCGCCAGCGTGCGTATGAGACTTTCAGCGCCGTTCATCTCGATTTTCGAGACGGGAACGGTAATTAGCGAATTACACGCCAAGCCTGCGAGGAGCTCGCGCGCAAAATCGGAAGCGAAAAAATATCTATTGCATTTCATTTCGAGCGGACTTAGAGTGTCTTGGTACCAGCCCTTCAAAGTTTGTCTCCAACGGTTCACCCCAAAATTTCAATGTTTTGCCGCGGGGCGCGGGGCGTCATACGCGTTTCGTGCGCTGCGATCCTGATCGAGGTGAAAGATGAAGATTAAAAGAACCGTCACAAAACGGGTGTTGGCGGCCAACCGGGCTAACGGGAAATACAACCCTGGACCACGGAATCCACAGAACACTAGCGACAACGCCGTCACGCACGGGCTCCTGGCGAAGAAGCTCGTGTTTCGGACGGACGACGAAAAACAATCCTACGATGCTTTGGCCGCGGAGCTGGCAGATCACCATCAACCGTTCGGTCCCACTGAGCGGCTGCTCGTTTCCGAGATGGCAATTTCTTTGTGGCGTCTTCAGGCGGTTTACGGTTGGGAGTCGCTCGAGGTTAGTAACCGCGCAAATGCTGCCGCAGCCATTGTGCAGGGGCTGCGGGAAAACGACAAGGCTCAGGAACTCCCGCTTTTTGCCGCAACGCAACAGGGGTGGTCGGCTCAGGAAATGGTCGTGCGCAGTGGCAGCCGCAGCTCTAACGAGGAGGAGGCGCTTCTCGATGAGGCGCGAAAAACCGGGTACATCATTCTCGAGACCAAGATGACCAGCTCCTTGGAAACCATCCTGCGATACAGCGCGGCCATAAGACGCGACTTTTACCGCGCCTTGGTGGCGCTGCGCGAACTCCAGCTGGAGAGACTCGAGTTGGATATTTTGCAGCCAGCCCCCACGGAGGACGCCCATGGCCAAACCGAATAATACCGCGCAGAGAGATCAACGTCGGGCTCAAGCACCACTCCGATCAATCGACACCGAGCTCCGGAAAATCGCCGAGGACGCTGCCCCAGGTTCCTTTCTCGAAAAGGTCCGCTACTGGCAGCGGGAAGGGCTCGATGCGCAGACCTTCGCCTATGCTCTGATCATGGATATGCTCGCGCGGACTCAAAAGTTGTCGGTGCAAATCGAGGAAGCGTTCGCTGGTCAGCTGTTCCTCCCCAATCTGACGCCAGACGCGCGGGCAAACCGACAGCGCACACAAGCCTGTATTGCCGCACACAACCGAGTGACGAAGCTACTCGGGGACATCATCGATCTAATGACCCCACTCAGCCGCATCGCGCGGGCGACGACAGACTCAGCCCCAGAATCGCAGACAGGCAGTTGAGAATGGCAGGTCGATAGTGTCAACTCGGGTCGGCGGTGCAAAGACATTGCCGACCCGCTATTACAGACGACAGCGGGAAAAGATCTGCACATGATGGCTCATAACTCGAGAGGCTCGCGCGATGACCGAATGCTTGGTCGGTCAATCGTTGCTGGTCGGGTCATCGGGAAATGCTTCCTATATTTTGCGAAACGAAGCCACGAAGTGGCCTATTTTCAATGCGACGCTCGGGTCTTTGGCTTTTGTTCGGGCTGCCGACAAGGAGGAGCGGACGATCACGCCAGGTGCTGCTATACGAGGCGATCGAAGCCTCTAAGTTAAGGGAGGGACCAAAGTTCATACAACGCCTTGTCGCCGAACAGAAGGTCCGGGTCACAACCTAACCTTGAGATCCAGAAACCCCTCGGTTGCCGTGCTATGTGATACGGGGGAAAAGCAAACGAACCCAATGAGTCTTTTGCTATCAATGAATGTTGCCTTTAATTCAACATAGGTTCTTCGGTCACGACCTACAACTTGGGCGAAGGGGACGATGTTTCAAACATGAGAACGTTAACACCGAGACCAGCGATCAGCTTTAGAATTTGTACTTTTAACCAGAGCGGTTTATAGCGACCGCAGGAAATTCAGCATATCCTGAATCTGCGAGGGTCTGAGCGCCTTAAAATTGCGAATTACGCCGTCCGCTTCCGAGCGGCAGTTCTTCGCGTCTGCGGCGTCGCTCCACTGGCCGTCGCAGCTTGCACCGTGCTCAGACCCATAATCTGACTGATGGTCCAGAATCGCCTGCAGCAAGTCAGCCGTTCGTCCGTCGTGCATTAAAAATAGACGCTGGCCAACGCCCCACAACGGGGCCGTGCGGAACTGATCCGGTCCCGCAATCCCTTGATCAATGCCGTCCGCCAGCCATGGCCCCATGTGATGCAACGCAAAATCCGAGTAAGGATGATAGGTTACCCCGCTCATGCCGGTGTAACCCGACGCGCCGGTAGTCAATGATGGGGAGTGGCATAACGAACATCCGACCTGTTCGAACAGCTTCGCGCCGCTCTCTGTCGATCGCGTCGGGGACGCGGGCTTCGCCGGAGCCGAAAGTCGCATAAACATTGCAAAATTTACGATGTCCGATGCCATCTCCGAAACGGTTCCGACCGGCGTGCCTGCGTTCGGACTGCGTGAGTTCAGATTCAGCATGCTGCTCGAGTCTTCAGGCGTGGCATTAAACACACAACCTGGAACCGCTTCCCGCTCATTTGGAAACAGCTCGTTCGTCACGCCTTCTTCGATACTCGCTGCCTCGCCGGCAAACATAAGCAACGACTTGTTATGCGCCTTCCAGCCAAAGCGCATGATGGTGCCGTCATTCGCGCTGATATTGAAAACGCCGCCGATGCCTAGCTTCGACCGCGCGGCGGCTGTTGCCTCCAGGTTCGCCTGCAGAGTGGCGTCCGGCGTGTTCTCGACCAACCCCAATCCGAACAGAGGCGTTGGGATACGCAAGGCTACGTTCTTATCCGCCAACTGCCGCGCAAAATCCGGCTGTTTCAAGTCGCAACCCTTGGCGTCAGTGCGGCCAGCGATTGTATACAGGCCATGCACTTCGCCGTCGATCGATCCATCTGGCTTGCGCAAAAATCGAGCCACCTGCACCGGGCCCTTAGGCGTTACGAACGAAGGGACGGAATTGGTGGCCCCATCCAACGTGGCCAGCGCGACTTGCGGATTCGGATTCGGCTCTTCGGGGCTGCTCAATCCCGGACTGCTGCCCCCAATCGACGGTTGCGCATGACACATGGCGCAGGTGTTGCCGTTGAAGGTCGGCCCCAGACCCAGTCCCTTTTCGATGGTTCCCGACACCGACACCGGTCTCACAAAGCGCAAAAATGCCTGGCTGTAGAGCGACAGTTCCCTGGCGTTGAGCGTGGGATAAGGGAAACCCGCTCCGGGAGCGCCCGCCCGCGGGCCGGGATCCTTCTGCGCCCAAGTCGCGAGCGGCGCCATCGAGATCCCCAGAAAAAACGCGACTGTAAGTATCTTCACTGTTTCTTCAACAACTCCATGATCGCAGGCGTGATCACGGCGGCGCGGGCGCTGCACAGCCGGATTCGCTCCAACGTATTCGCCAGATAGCGCGCTCCCCCTGGCAGCGCAGCAATACGAGGCTGAAAGAAGTTCTCCACCTGCAGCCGATGCGCGTCGTCGCAGAAGCCCGCGGCCGTCAGCGGAAGCAGCGCGCCAAACGGAATGCCGCGAGCGCCGGCAATCGTGGAGTTGATCGCATCAAAATTCTGCCGCACGAACTCCCATACAACTTCCCGCGTCTGCTGCGACGCTTTAAATAAAGTGTATTGCAGTTCTCTTGGATCTATGTCCTTGTCCACTATCAGCTCCAGGCGCGCGCGTGTAATTGCGGGGTCGCGAAAGGAAGTCAGCGCTCCAATCATCCATGAGCGCTCGCGCTGAACTCTATCCTTCTTGATTTCATCCACGAGCTGATCGAAGAACGCGCGATCGCCGTTCCATGCGGCCGTCGCAAGCACCGGTTCCACCATGTCCGGGTCAAGAGACTGGTGATTCTTGAGCCATGCCTGCGCCAGCAAATCAGCTTGGGATGAGAGCTCGGAATCTTCGCCATAAGTTGCCACTAGCGGAACGATCGCAATTCGCAGCCGCCGCACTTCGTGCGCTTCGCCGGACCGCGGCTTCCAGCCGAGTTCGCGCGCCCGCACACCATAAAGCGAGCGGACCAGGCGCGCATAGTTGCGGCTCAAATCGGCCGGGATAAAGTCGCTGAACCCGCTGATCGTTCCGGCAGCTTGCCGCACCAGCCCGGCATCGGGGCTGTGGCTAAACTCCGTGACAAACTTGAGTTCCTGTTCCGGGTCTCCAACGCCCGACGAAAACATGAGCTGAATGTCGCGCAGCGTGGCTGCGGATTCGTCAGACTTGAGATGAGGCATCCCTTTATCAATCAGTTCGTCCGCCAGCGCCGCGTCATAGGACGCCGTGTAGTAACCCGCGGCGTTGGAATCCGCAAAGAACCACGAAGGGCAACCGCCAGACGCGTTCAAATCGAAATGGTCCGAGGCCTTTTTCAGCGGGAAGCATTGGCGATGAATTCCGTCGTTGTCCTCCCATGCCGCGCACACTGGAACCGACCAGACAGCATCCGCAGTTCCGGGAGAGCCCACAGGCAGAAAGCGCCGTTGCTCGAGATCCAACTGAACCGCCTCCGACCACGGTGCGCCTCTCGTCATGCGGCAAGAGACTCTTAGGGATATAACCGGGAATCCAACCTGATTGAGGAAAGTCGAAAACGCCGCCCCCACTTCCTGCCCGGCAACTGAGTCGAGCGCGGTCAGAAAATCAGCACTGGTTGCGTTGCCCCAGGCGTGCTGCTGCAGATAGAGCCGAATCGCGCGCTGAAAGTCTTTCGGCCCTACGTAGTTCTCAAACATTCCAATCACGGCCTGGCCTTTGCCGTAGGTAATGCCGTCAAACGCATTAGCGATGTCGCCCGGAGCTTCGATCGGCTGCCGAATCTTCCGGGCCGTCGTGAGGCTGTCGCTGCGCATCACATACAGCGTTCCTGCATCTTCCGTTTTTATGTTCCACTCCGGCTTCCACTCATTGAGCAGTTTGAGCGACAGCCAGTCCGCAAAAGCTTCGTTCAGCCAGATATCGTCCCACCAGGCTGTAGTCACCAGATCGCCGAACCACTGGTGCGACATCTCGTGTTCCATCGCCTCGGCGCGTGTGCGCTGGAGAAGATCAGTGTCCTGCTCCTTCGGAGAGAGCAGAAAGTCGCCATACGCAATCAAACCCGCATTTTCCATGGCGCCCCATGCCGTGGTAAGCGGCACCACGATCTGATCCAGCTTGTCGTAAGGATAAGGCGTGCCGAAATAGTCTTCGAGCATCTCAATCAGCTTCGGTGTGATGGAGGCGGCATAAACGGCTTCGGCAGAACGTCCGCGGGGTACGATGATCCGGCTCGGTCGCCGGTTCTTGCCGACAGGCCCGGTCTCGACCACATCAAACGGCCCCACGGCAAACGCCACGAGGTAAGATGGCAGCGGCTTGGTTTCGCCGAAGCGAACCTCTTTCATTCCGTCGCTCTCGTCTTTTTCAGACAACGCCGCCGTATTCGAAAACGCCTTCAAATCCCGCGGCACATGCAGCGTTAATTGCCATGGGACTTTGAAAGACGGCTCATCAAAGCACGGAAACACGCGACGCGCCGTGACCGGCTCGAATTTCGTGAAGATATACCAGTCCTTGCCTTCCCGCTGCTGGAACGCTCCATCGGTGAGAGTGCGGCTGACTTCTCCGCTATAGGCGATCTGCAAGGTCGCATGTCCCGCCGAAAGAGTATTGCCGGTCGTGACGGCTATGAAGTCACCGCCGTTGTTGTTATTGTCAACTTCTGTGGCGGGGGTTGCCGTCGCCGGCTCGTCGCGGCCGGCGATATGAATCGTGGCCTTCTCAAAGGTCAGCGATTTGCCATGCATCCAAATCGTGGATACAGGTTGCAGTATCTCCAGTTCGATCGTAATCGATCCTTGGAAGCGATCTTCGCCGGGCGTCAGCCGCAGATCAGCCGAATATCGCACTGGCCGAACCGTTGTCGGCAGACGAAGAGTGGGTGCAGCACCCTGCCCGATACAAGGCACCGCAGCCAAACAAAAACTGAAACCACAAATGAGCGCAGAAACGAGTCGGGTCACGTCGTCATAATAACCGCTTCGCGCACTTCTGAAAATTGGATGGCTTCATCCCAACTAGACCTCCGAGCGAGCATGGCAGATCTTAGTGATGAGACAAAGAAGGTCGAACTCTCACGAACAACTGAAACGAGATCGGGTCGTTTCCATACGCGGAATCCAGCATCGAAGGCTTGGAGTAAAACGTAACGTCTCCCCCCAGCGCCACCTGCCAGAGCCGGCTCTGAATAAGGTCGCGCGCGCCGCCAAACGTGTAGTCTCCGATGCGAAAGCTGGGAAGCAACGGATTATCGGGAAACAATTCGTCCTTGTCGACTAACTCCATGCGCGAAAAAGCATAGTTGCGCAACTTGAAGTTCGCGGTAGTCTCCAGCAGATAGCCGTTCAGATTGTGGTCATCCCACACCTTGTGCACGCGTCCCCAAACGGCCGATGTCGCCCACGATCCCCCGGCAAAAGGCCGCACATATTCCACCGAGGCTGTTTGCCTGCGCTGGCTGCCGCGCTCCAATGCCTCCGGATGCTCGAGCCGCCCATAACTGTATTGCGCCGTCCAGTTGCGCGATGCCGCGACGCTCAAGCGCGCCGACCACGAATCAAGCGGGGCAAACTGTATGGTGTAACGCTTCTCGTCCGGCTCGCGCCCGTTAAACACCGAGCCTTCGACTTTAAGGCCGGAATTTTTGATCCAGTCGATTTTGTTAACGACGAGTCCCGTAGTGATCACTCCAAAACTGATGTGCGTGGAATCCTGCAAATGGTGCGATAGCGGCGCCAACGGCAACTCCGACGCGGAAGCACGGTGCATATAAGCCACGGGGCCAAGCGCCGGCTCTCCCGCAGCCGCGCCATAAAATTCCCACGACAATCGGTTGCCCACCGGCCGTGCGTAATACAAAGCCAGTTCTGAAAAAACATTATGCGGATGCTGATGATCGACGAGCGGCTGGCCATGATAAGTTTCGCCGGTCTGAAACAGCTCGGGAAATCCCGGATGCGGCGAAGTCAGCGACTCGGCAGAAAACATTTCGCGAACCAAGATGCTGCCATGCCCCAGTTTGTGCTGCTCCATCGCCATCAGCCAGTTCACCGACTCCGCCTTGCCCTCGCCGCGAGGGCCGCCCTGTTGGTTGTAATCCACAAAGACAACCCCGTGCACCATCACATCCCATCCCCCTTCGGACATCATCCACATATGCCCGACCGTAGCCGCTGGCTGCCATCCCGTGCCCGAACTCATGTGCGGCGATGGCATCCACTCCGCCCCCGGCTGCGACATATCCATGCCCGGCATGTCCAGACCTTGCATGTTCGTGTGGGACGCGTCAGCATTTTGTTCCGACTGATTGTTCACGCTGATGTCCTGCGCTCGCGCCGGCCATACTCCAACAGCAATCGCGAAGATGATCAGCGTTAGCGAGCGCACGTTGCCATTCCTCATGACGGAACAATCACGCACCAAACAAGCCTTTGAATTTTGAGTATTTAAATCAGCGGTCGGGGTCGAGGAGGGGGAGACTAGATACGCAGCGTGGTCAGACCCGGCGGGTCTGCGGAGAGGACATTACAAACGTCCCTGACAATTGCAAAGTTTGCATCCGTCTCGGGCTCGACTTGACCGGCGAGACGTTCCAACGAGGCCAATGGTTGCAATTCGAAAGAAACCTGAATCGTGGCCACGTCATGGCCAGTCAGGCAACACCGATGCCGCCCAGGTTCTGAACGCGGAGAATGCGGGGCATTGGAGTCGGAACGGGAATCAGAAAGATCCTTGCCGCGAAAAAAATCCTTCCCTGGAAGCTCGTGGCAAGCCGCGGGATGATCATCGCCCGCAGCAGAACTTCCAGCGGAAGACGCAAAGTCATTCGCCCGCCATGCCCCGGTCGCGAACAGGAGCGACGCCAACAGCATGAGTGCCAGAATTTCGCGCGCGAATTTCATCGTCTTAATCTTAAACCAAACTAACCAGACTGTAAAGTTACTAACGCTCCTTAATTACTACCGCCTCTTTACGAATTACAAACACCGCTTCTTCCCGACCCAGTAAGCTTACGACCCAGTAAGCTTCACCCGTATCTCTTCCGGCAGCCGCTCGCGAATCTCCGCTGGCAGGTGATCGTGCACGTGCCGCGCCCCCAATTTCGCCACGTCCACCATGACCGTCGGCGCCGGAGTCGCCACTGCTACGACCAGCCAGATCAGCGCCGATAACCCAAAACCCGCCAGCGCTCCTACCTCGAGCCAGAACGCATGCCGCGGCCCGAAATACCGGATGACCGCAAACGCCAGCAAACACACCGCCGCCGAAGCCGATGCCAGCACAATCAGCGATATATCAATGATGCGATGAAGTTTCTGCCGGCTGCGGCAACGCTCGCAGTTCGCGAAGTGCAGCTCATAGTCGCCACGCATCTCCGGAGCCAGCCCGGAAATGTCGTAGCGCCATCCCGCAAGGATTTTCCCTACGATCGGTTCCACACACTCATTCATAAGAGCGTAAACCGGTATGAAAGAGTAACTCGGGCGAAGCGGTCACAACCGGATGGGTGCAAGAACTTCCGTCTGGCTCGCCAGCAGCACACGGTTGTGCCAAAGCCCCAGACTACCGCCGAGGGCTTGCTCTGCTGCCGCTCGCGCGATTTCGGGATGGTTATTCTGCTCAGATAAATGTGCCAAAACCAAATACTCGGCTCCTCCATCATAGTCGCTGGAGAAAAATTCCGCGAGCGCCTCGTTCGAAAGATGCCCCACCCGGCTCATCACCCGCTGCTTCACCGACCAGGGATACGGCCCCGAACGCAGCATCTCAACGTCATGATTCGATTCCATCACCAGCACGTTGCAGCCGCGCAGATGATCGCGCACGCTCGCCGGCATATATCCCAGGTCGGTGGCAAAGCCAATCTTCACGCCCTCCGCGCGAAACGTGAAACCCACCGGATCGGCGGCGTCATGCGGAATCGTGAAAGGCATGACCTCAATGTCGCCGACGCGAAAGCCGCGTCCGGCAGAAAAATGTTCCGGCTTCGGCAGGTCGGGAATCGCGCCCTCAGCGTCTCGCACCGCGCGGCTCCAGGCATGATGCGTAGGCGCGGTCAAAAAAACAGGAACGTTCAATTTGTCAGCCAGTCGCCGCAACCCGGCCACATGGTCGGAGTGCTCGTGCGTAATCAGAATCGCAGAAATTTTCTCGACGCGGTCATCACTATGCGAAGCGCAACCATGCACAGCTAGATCACGATCAGCGAAATTGCCATCAGCCAGTGCCCGCAGTCGCTTGAAGGTCTCGCGCCCCGAGAGCCCGGCATCGACCAGAATGCGGGTTGTGCTCGTCGCGACCAGCGAGCAATTCCCGCGGCTTCCGCTAGCCAGCACCGATACCGACACTCCCATATAGGCGTAAGCTTACCCCCACAGGCTGTGGAAACGGCAACACTTTTTCAATTACTGGTACCTTTGGTGGGACTGATGCAAAGATCGAAGACCAAAAGGTCAGAAGTGAGAGGTCAGATCGCAGATCTTCTTCCGGGGCTTTTGACCTATGAAATAACCTCTGCGGTCTGACTTCTCACCTCGTAGAGATCCACTAAGCCAGCAGTTTGCCCAGCGGCTCCCAATAGTGCGCCTTCCATCCCAAAGCCAGTTCTTCCGCGTCGCCTTTGGGAAAGCCGGTATGGTCAAACACGATCTTTGTCCCGGAACCCTCCTCCACCAGCTCGAACCGCGCAATCGAATAAATGCCCACAGGCCAACTGCCGGCTCGCCACGCCTGGACGATACGCTCGTCCGGTACCAGTTCGACCTGCCGACCCGTGATATAACCGCCGAAAAGCGCAAACGGGCCTCCCGCTTCACGGCTGATCTCTGCGGGCTTGTCTCCGAGGTGCATCGACTGCATGACCCCGCTGAGTTGTATGACCTTGTCGAACTGCTTGGCGTCGGTGAGCGCTTCGTAAACCCGCTTCCGGCTAGCTTTGATGACAGGCTCCTGGTGAATGGCTTCCGCAGTGTGAGAAATCTCCCTCTTCGTTTTCCGCCGCCCAGGCCTTAGTCGAGCCCAGAGCAAAACCGCCGAACACAATCGCTACCCCGGCAATCGCCTGCCGCCGAGTGGACCCGTTAGCCGCCGCTTCCAGATTCTTTCCATCGCTAATTTTCAGTCTCATTATCATCCTCCCAAGCCTTTGTAGGGCGATCGCTCAGTTAGCCGCACAAGGCTCTCCTTCGTGGACCTTAGTGACCTTTGTGGTTAATGCTTCGGCAATTCGAGCAAGAAACCCTTTACGTTGCACCTGCCCCCGCATAAGAGCACCGTGCGAAAATATGTTCAAGATAATATTTAGCTGGAATGTTGAAGCCTCTCCGAGGGCATACTTCCTCGCGTAAGAAAAGCAAGTAAGAAGGAGGCGCCATGCCTTACCCAGCCGGCCACCGCGCGACAGTCAAGAGAAGTATCATCGACAGCGCACGCAAGCTGTTCAACCGGCATGGCTTCGAAAATGTCTCTCTCCAGCAGATCATGGCCGGCGCGGGCCTGACCCACGGCGGCTTCTATAGCTATTTCAACAGCAAGAGCGATCTGTATGCCGAGGTCCTAGGCTGCTTCTTCACCGACCCAAACTGGAAGAGCTGCTGGGAAGGTGTGCATGTGGATCTGTCGTCGACCGATGTGGGCTCGCAAGTCGTCCGCGCCTATCTCTCTCGCCAGCATTTCGAGGACGTCGAAAATTCCTGCCCCATGGTCGCCCTGCCGACCGACGTCGCCCGCAGCGGCGTCAGCGCAAGGCGCGCCTTCGAGACCGTCTTCAAAGCCATGGTAAGCGTCCTCGAGCGCAGCTTCATGCAAGAATGGCCGTCATCGCCGCACCACCGCGCAAGCCATAGCCGCACTTTCCATCGGCGGCATGGTCGTGGCTCGCACCATGGTCGACCGCGCCCTGGCGGATAAATTGCGCGCCGACTGCATGGCCGTGGCGCTCAACCTTGGTGGCTGGAACAAAAAGAGCCCATCGAGAAACCGCAGATCCAGCCGACGTCAACCGCCACGCGCGGCATAGCCGAGACAGCAGACACCACCCACCGCAACTCTCACTTCTTGGCAAACAGATTATCCAGCGCGCCCCGCCCGATCGCTCCGCCGTACGCCCCTGCAATTCCCGGCATGAAGACCAGAAAAGACTCGTAGATCTGCGCCCGCGACGGCTTTTCCGAAAGATAAAAAAACGCCAGCCACTCCACCAGCGGCACAAACACTGCCACCAGCATTACCCAGCGCCAAGGCTTCTGCGGACTAAGAACTCCCAGCAGCATGCTAGCCGCCAGAACCATCATCGCCGTCAAGAGCAAATCACCCACCTTGATACTCACCCACCCCGCGGCCACTCCCGAAAGCACCGCCAGACAATAATAAAAAACGTCGCCTCCAGCTTTTCGTGCAGGAAGAACGTCGTTGAAACCCATAGTTATACTTTCATCTCAAAACTTTTCGATAACCGCTTCACGCATTGTTATCAGAAGCAAAAGCAAAATGAACCCAATCGCACCGCCGCCCAGTTCGCTCAAAGCTCGCAGCTCGTAGCAAGCTCTAACTACGAAGAGTAACTATAAAACCCGCGCCCGCTCTTGCGTCCCAGCCAGCCCGCATCCACCATTTTGATCAGCAGCGGACAAGGCCGATACTTGGGATCGCCCAATCCCTCCTGCAGAACCCGCATGATATCCAGGCAAACATCGAGGCCAATAAAATCCGCCAAAGTCAGCGGCCCCATGGGATGCGCCATCCCCAACTTGAACACCTCATCGACCGCCTCCGCCGTAGCCACGCCCTCCATCACCGCATACATGGCCTCATTCAGAAGGGGCATCAGCACCCGGTTCGAAACAAATCCGGGAGCGTCATTCACCTCCACCGGAGTCTTCTCCAGCTTCACCGCCAGCTCCCGCACCGTCTCAAACGTAGCCTGAGAAGTAGCCAGCCCGCGTATGATCTCCACCAGCTTCATAACTGGCACCGGATTAAAGAAATGCATCCCAATAACTCGGTCGGCGCGCCCTGTAAGCGCGCCTATCTTCGTAATTGAAATAGAAGAAGTATTCGAAGCCAGAATCACCTCCGGCTTCATAAGCAAGTCCAATTCGCGAAAAATTTCCGCCTTGATCTCAAACTTCTCAGTAGCGGCCTCAATCACCAGATCGCAGTCCGCGAGCCGCCCGCGATCCACGGCCGCCGTTATTCGCGCCAAAGTAGCCTTCTTTTCTTCGGTCGAAATCTTGTTCTTAGTCACTTCGCGATCGAGATTTTTGGCAAGCGTAGCCAGCCCACGATCCAGAAAGCGCTGCTCCACATCGCAAAGCACAACGTCAAACCCGCTCCGGGCAAACACATGGGCAATCCCGTTGCCCATGGTCCCCGCCCCAATTACACCCACCCGCCGCATCGCCATGATGGCCTCGCTCACGATAGAAGGAAACTGGCAAGTTTATCAGAGCAGTGTGGGGCGCGAGCAGCGGCGTAGGGAGCGAGTGGATGGAAGGAGGGGAGAGGGAGGGACTGGGAGCCCTTGATCAAGGAAGAAACCTCGACCGTTCGAAGAGCTCCCAGCCTGTTGCCGTTAGTTCGTGATGATTATCGTGCCTCCGCCGCCTCCATCTGGATTCACGCCCCCACCGGCGGATTGCGAATGGCCGCCTGTGCTATTGTCGCCTCTCTCAGGCGATGGAGTGGAGGTAGACTCGGTGGTTGTCGTCTGAGACGGAACGGCGTCTTGAGGAATCTTAGGTGCTGTGGACATAGCTGGCTCCTTTTCGAATTGAATTACTTACTTAGTGCGGGCTAACGATTTGGATCCGACAGAGAGAGCTCTCGTCAAGAACAAAAACTTCGACGTTTTTTTCAAGCTCCCAGCGCGTTGCCGCTAGTTCGTGATGATTATCGTGCCTCCGCCGCCTGCCAGGACGGGGCCGCCTTCAGAGACCGTGTATTCGTACTGCCCAGCGGACGCGGTGGATTGATGGCTGCCGACCGTGGTCAGAGGGGGATTGAACGGGTTATGGCCGCCTGACCAACCGACTTTGTAGGAGTGGTGGTCGGTCTCGACTATTCTCAGATTCCCTCCTGGGGGAACGGCCGCTGGGTCGGGGGAGCATACTCCCTGGCCGCCGGTATAAGTAACCTGGACATAAAGCGGGCCCACGC
Organism: uncultured Acidobacteriaceae bacterium; assembly: GCA_963810955.1. Classification (GTDB taxonomy): domain Bacteria; phylum Acidobacteriota; class Terriglobia; order Terriglobales; family Acidobacteriaceae; genus Acidiflorens. The sequence continues at coordinate 78,476 of CAWEPW010000013.1, forward strand.
CTACCTGGATGGCATAGGGGCCACCTGCTTGTTTGGTCGCACCAACGTAAATGTTATAGTTCGCGCTGGCGTCATAGGAGGGGGCCGTGAAGCCATTCGACGATTTCGGGCCCACAGGAACGTTCATGCTGGGATAAACGGCTTCGCCCGGGGGATTGGGTTGAAACTGAATGTTAACGGCGACTTCGGAATTGTTTAGAAAGTTGACTTGATCTCCTGGTTGCACGATGATGCCTTGCGGCGTGGCTTTGAAGGTGTTGTCGATGGTGATGGTCCGCTCAGTTTTGTCCATCGGAATAACGCGCGCTGCGCACATGGCTGACTCCTTAGTTGAATTTGAAGAACCTAGTCTCGTGTCCCCAAAATCTACAACTGGTCATCTCGAGCGCATCCTGGACGAAGAGGGGTCCGTATTTTCTGAAGAACCGTCGATTCGGGATGACGATTCAAATTTCATGTGCCGGGGCTGACTTGCACCACGAACTGGCGGGACTCTTGAACCCTGTCTCGTCTACTTACCGCTGGGCCGAAAATTTGGATCCGAGAGCAAGCCTTGCAGGTCCGGAACCGTTTTCAGATCGGCCAAGGCAAAACCTTTTCTAACGCTCTTTTCGATGTATAGTAACGCTTGCGCCCGATCTCCCAGGTCTTCATACGTTTCGCCGACAGCTTCCAGAACATTGGCGTTGTCGGGCGAAAGAGCAAGGGCAGATTGTATCCTTGAAACGGCCTTTTCCCGCAACTTTTTCTTGCCGTAAAGCAGACCCCAGGTTGGATTCGACGACAGCGTCGCGTGGGTTGTCCTTCGCCGCCTGTTCGAGGAGAGCGATTTCATGATCTTGCGCTTCGCTCTCCTTTCCTTTGTCTTTTAGGCCTTCGTAGGCTAGCGCCAGATTCGCCCAGACCAGGTAATTTTTGTCGTTCAGTCGCAGGGCCTTCTCTTCCGCATCGGCGGCTTCGGCATACTTTCGTTCCTGGATGTAGAGATACCCAAGGTTCGCGAGGGCGGCATAGCTGGGATCAAGCGCACTCGATTTTTGCAGAATTTGCTCCGCTTCGGGATAATCCTTGGGATCTCCCTTGTCCACATAGGCCGCGCCCAGATTGAGATATGCCGGGGCGTTGTCGGGGGTTAGCGCAATGGCATGACGAAACTGTGCAATAGCTTCGTCATAGCGCCGGTGGCTGTCGAAGAAAGCCCCAAGGTGGTTGTAACCGTTCCAGGAATCGGGACGAAGCGCGACCGCCTTGCGGTAGGTTGCCTCGGCATCTGCGGTTCGTCCAGCGCTGTCGTAGGAGTGGGCAAGTCCAATGAGCGCGTCGGCGCTGCGCGGATCGAGTTGCAGCGCGCGTTGATACTCCTGCAAGGCGAGATCGTATTCCCCCGTGTCCTGGTGGATGCGCCCTAGCGTTACATAGACCATCGGCAACCGATCGTCCAGTTGCTGCGCCTTCTGGCAATTGGCCAGAGCCTCGTCCATCCACTTTTTGTCTTTGTCCAGCTTGTATTTCGTGCGATAGGCTTCGCCGAGCTGAGCAAATCCCAAGGCAAAGCGAGGATCCTCCTTTACCGCGTTATTGAGCGCCGCGATGGCTAAGTCGAGATTTCCGGCCTTGTCATAGCGCTGGATATAGCCGAGCGCCTTCAGATAATACTCATAGGCCCCGGCATTGACCGCGCCGCCCGCAGCGCGCAGCATCTCAGGCGTGACCTCGATGTGCATGAGCTTGGCTACCCGGGCCACGGCTTCGTCTTCGAGCGTAGAGAAGTCGCCGGCGCGATCCTCGAGCGCCAGCGAGCCGATCTGGCGCAGGGTTTTGGTATTGACCAGATTCACCGTCAGGTGGATGGTCTGGCCATCGCGCTGCAGGCTGCCTTCCACGGCAACGGTAGCTCCCAGTTCACGGCGCGCGGAGGCGGCATCGGTAATCTTGCGCCGGCGAACCTCGCTCGTCGGCACGACCCACAGCGACTGCTTCCCGACTTCGAGGTTCGTTAGGCGGCTGGCCAGGCTCTCCATCAGTCCGGCGGAAACCTCGTCGTTGGCTGGATCATTGCCGACATTCTCGAACGGCAGCACGGCAATGTGCTCTTCCTGATGTCCAAACCATCCCGCCACCCACTCGCGCACTGCCGGTATAAACGAAAGCACTGCCGCAACAACTATCGCAATGCCTGCGGCAGCCAGACAACGATTCAGCCTCGACAGCGGGGCCGGAGCCGATCCCCATACTGGACGTGTCGCCTGTTCAATCTGCTTCCTTAATTCCGCCGCGGAGACCGATGACGACCTGGAAGACGGCTTGCTGCCGGCTGGCGCCGCCGTCGAGACTGGCTCGAGCTGGCTGCGAAAATCTTTCAGATCAGCCACCAGCTCGTGGCAATTGTGGTAGCGAGTAGCTGGCTCTTTCGATAGCGCCCGATAGATCACGCGGAGCAGATCGAGCGGGATTTCCTCCGGCATCTTGTCCGGCATCTTGTCGATCGGCCGCGGCGCCTCGTTCAGAATGGCGAAGACCGTAGCCGCCGCGGTCTCCCGCCAAAATGGGTTTTTGCCGGTCACCATCTCCGCCAGCACGATCCCCAGCGACCAGATGTCCGTTCGCTGGTCCACAAACTTGCCCATCGCCTGCTCCGGCGACATATAACCAATCGTTCCCGCCGTACCCATGCTCTGCGTGCTGCCCGTAGTAGACGTGAGCCGCGCCAGCCCGAAGTCCACGATCTTGGCCACACCACTCTGCGTCAGAATGACGTTCGAGGGCTTAATGTCGCGATGCACCACTGTGCCCGCATGCGCCGCCCCCAATCCCTCGCCCATCTGGATAGCAATGTCCACGGCTTCGCCGAGAGTGAGCCGTCCGCCGTGAATTTTCTCCGCCAGCGTTTCCCCCGCGTAATAAGCCATCACGATAAAGGATCGGCCAGAGTCGGTCTCCTCGAGTCCGTAAATTGCGCCAATGTTGGGATGGTCCAGCAAAGAGGCCGTCCGCGCTTCGCGCAGAAACCGCTCGCGGTCGTCGGCGCTGGAAACCAGGTGCTCAGGAAGGAACTTCAGCGCGACTGTCCGCTCCAGTTTTACATCGAGAGCGCGATACACCACGCCCATGCCCCCGGCTCCGGCCTGGCCGAGGATCCTATACTTGCCAACCACATCTCCCGCAGTCAAAGTGGCAGTAGTCTCAGACACCGAGTATCCCCCGGAGGAAATCAGACCCAAGCCAATCAGCCATCTTCATCACAATGGTCAGCATCACGATGATCAGCGTCGTCCGTTCAACTGCGGTACAAGACCCCGCCCCGAAACGGTTTCAAGACACGCCGATAAGCTACCGCATTTCTTGCCGCCAATAAAGCGACCAACCCGCTTTTCTTTCACCCATCTCAACTTTCGTGTTTCTAAAATCCTCAGAAAATACGGGGTCCTAAGGTAGACTTCGAAATCATTAACCACAAAGGTCACAGAGGTACACCAAGGAAGGCCTTCAAACTTAACGGCCTTCGAGCGACATCCGCGAAACTTTTTGACAGCCTCCGCCGTATCTCAGGCTAAAGCGAGCGAGGACCCGTGATTTTCACCAGGAACCCGGGCAGATTCGCAGGTCTGCTGTATGTACTTATCTCGATACCGGGCGTCATCGGCCTCATGTATGTTCCCAGCAAGCTGATCGTGCACGGAAATGCAACGGCGACGGCCAACAACATCGCAGCCTCCGAGACGCTCTTTCGCGCCGGCATCGCGTGCAATCTAATCGGCCAGATCCTTTTTATGTGGGTGGCTCCGGCCCTCTACGATCTGCTCAAGGAGGTCAACCATCGGCAAGCCTCGGTCATGTTCGGATTGATCATGGTGTCGATTCCGATAGCTTTGCTGAACGAGGTCAACGCAATGGCTGCCCTCATCCTGGTGCGCGGGGCTGATTTCCTATCAGTATTTGAAAAACCTCAGCGCGATGCTCTGGCGATGCTATTCCTCAATCTGCACAGTCGCGGACTTAGTATTGCAGCGATATTCTGGGGTCTTTGGCTGTTTCCTCTCGGGCTTTTGGTTTACCGGTCGGGCTTTATTCCGCGCATCCTGGGCATCGTGTTGATGCTGAATTGCTTCGCGTATGTGACGGACAGCTTTACATCATTACTTCTGCCTCAGTACGGGCAAATCGTCTCCCGGTGGATGGCGCCGTTCAATTTCGGCGAAGTCGTGTTCATGTTCTGGCTTCTGATCATGGGCGCGGGGCCAAAGCCACCAGCGGTCCGGCCCCCTCGGCAGCGCTTGGTTAGGCGCACCGTTGACGAGCGATGATTCACAAAGCTTTAACATGCCGGTTCTTTCCTGTTGCATCCAAAGCGCTGGAGGTGTGTGTATGTTTAATTCACGAAAGAACTACAACCAGCTAAGTATCGCTATCGCATGTTTCGCTCTTTTGACATTGGTGGGCTGCAATTCCGGATCGAAGTCGGAGAACGCTCAGGAATCGCAGCAGATCATTGGCGCGGGCAGTACGTTTATTTATCCGGTCATGACGCGCTGGATCGCCGATTTCCAGACCAACCACTAGGGGGTGCAGATCAATTACCAATCCATCGGAAGCGGAGGAGGCATTCAACAACTGAAAAAAGGACTGGTAGATTTCGGCGCATCCGATGCCGCACTCGACGATGAGCAATTGAAGGAGATGCCGCCCGTGGTTCAGGTTCCGGAGAGCGCCGGCCCAGTCTGCATCACTTACAATTTGCCTGACTTGAAAACCCCGTTAAAGCTCTCCGCGCAATCGCTGGCGGGAATTTATCTAGGGAAGATCAAGACCTGGCGAGACCCAGCGCTTAAGAAAGACAATCCTGGCATCACATTCCCCAATGACCCGATTATCGTTGCGCACCGTTCCGATGGCAGCGGGACAACCAACATCTTCACTACCTACCTGGCCAAGGTGAGCCCTGAATGGGAGAAGCAGGTTGGCAAGGGAATCTCGGTGAGCTGGCCTGCGGGACTCGGGGGCAAAGGCAGCGAGGGAGTAACCGGCGTGGTCAAGCAGACTCCCGGAGGCATTGGCTATGTCGAGTTGACTTACGCCTCGGAGAATAATCTGCCGGTGGCACAAGTTCGCAATCTGGCGGGAAACTGGGTTGCGCCCACTGCGGCCGGCACCACCGCAGCGATCGATGCCTTCAGCGCTGAACTCGCCAAAGATGTACGTACTCCTATTGTTGAACCGCCCGCCACCGCCAAAGACGCCTACTCCATCGCGGGGTTGACTTTCCTCATCCTTCCCACAGAGGGGAAACATGCGGCCAAAAACCAGGTCATCAGGAGTTTTGTCGAGTACATCGTGACGAAGGGCCAGGATCAGGCGGAGAAATTGTCCTACGCGAAACTATCCGGAGCTCTGGAGCAACAGGATCAAAACCTGCTGGCCCAGATGGGCGGCGGAGCAGCGAATCAGGCTTCCAACGCGATGAAGCCTTAGCCCATTGGTTGTTCAAGCAGCTTCGTTCAAGAACTTCGAATTCTTCCAGGCGTACCGTCATTCGCATTGGCGGTGCGGGCCTGGCTACTGGAATTGGCTTGAAACGTCATTGAAGAGCGAGAAGAATTGTTGAAACACATCTCACCAACGGCACTGTGAGTGAGCGAATCCGCTACCTCCAAAACCCAATCTGGACGGCCAGCTTCTGGTTTCCTTCGGCGAGGGTCGTCCGACCCCTTTGCCTTCTCAACGCTGTTAGGGCATACCTCGACCTCGGCATTGTTGACAGGTTTGATGCGGCGAGAGCCGTGTGCCGCCGGTTCGCAGGAGGAACGTTTATCGTTAGGTCAGGAGGCTGAGCCATGATGCCTAGACTTTTCTGCGCCGCGTTGATTCTGTGTCTTTCGCCGAATTTTGCCGGCGCGCAAGATGCGACCAAGGTGGCGCCGACGCACTACAAAAAGCACTTTGAGAATGAGTGGGTGCAGGTTGTCGATATCCACTATGGCCCTCACGAGAAATCAGTCATGCATCAGCATCCCGCTGGCGTGGTCGTCAACCTCACGGCTGGGCACCTCAGATTCACCGACCAGAACGGCAAGGTACAGGAAGTCTACTCGCTTGCGGGCGAGAGCCGGTGGTTCCCACCCGTCAAGCACACCGTCGAGAACATCGGCTCCGAACCTTTTAACGCCGTCTACATTTATCTCAAGGAAAAGTCGATGACCGCTGCAAACGATCGCAAAGGGGATGCTCCGATAAGCGCCGAACTGTTCGCGAAGATTCTGGCCCAGCATGTACAGGCCAGCGCGAAACCGTGAGCACGAAGAACCGAGCTCCGCAACGACGAAATGTAACTTCAGTACCGAGAGATTGCAGCAACCTCAATTCACCGGGATCGCCTTAACTCTATAATTCCAAACAGAGGGGAGTTCGTCCCAGCCGAGAGGAATCTGACCTGATTGAGCATGGCGCGGACCCGGAGCGCAAATGCCTGCCTATATCGCGCATCAAAGTTTGCATGGCCCTCCGATTCCAGTCCGGACTCATCGTTTTTGTCGCTCTCGGTTGGGCGATGTGCCTGGGTCAGACAGTCGGCGGCCAATTGCCCGGAACCATTAGCGGAACCGTCGTCGATCAAAGCGGGGCTCTCGTCGCCGGAGCCCGCGTAAAGCTGACTGGCGCTGCCGCCGGAGGAGATTCTTCCCGAAACCAGGAGACGCTCTCAGGCAGCGACGGCCAATTCTCCTTCGCCAACGCTGTTCCCGGACCCTTCCAGATCGTGGTTACCGCGTCGGGCTTCGCGCCCCAAGCCTTCTCCGGAAACCTCGCCGCGGGAGAGACCGTCATTATTCCTCAAATCGCGTTGCCGGTCGCAACCAATGTCACCGCTGTCGACGTCGGACTGCCGCTGGTCGAAGTGGCCGAAGAACAGATGAGGATTGAAGAGCATCAGCGCGTGCTCGGGGTCCTGCCAAATTTCTACGTGAGCTATGTCCCCAATGCAGCTCCTCTGACCTCGAAGCAAAAGTTCAAACTGGCATGGAAGAGCGTCACCGACCCTTTCACTCTCGTATTTGTCGCGGGGGTCGCGGGAGTCGAGCAGGCGCAAGATCACTTCGCCGAATATGGGCAAGGCGCACAAGGTTATGGCAAACGTTTCGGCGCCGGCTATGCCGACGCGTTTGCCGGCACATTCCTGGGGGGCGCAGTCTTTCCGTCGCTTTTGAAACAGGATCCGCGTTATTTTTACAAAGGAACCGGCAGCGTGCGATCACGAACTCTGTATGCGATTGCCAATGCGCTGATCTGCAAGGGCGACAATGGACGCTGGCAGCCGAATTACTCGAATATCCTCGGAAACCTGGCGGCTGGCGGCATTTCGAATCTCTACTATCCGTCGCAGGATCGCAATGGAGCGGGATTAACTTTCGAAAACGGTGCGCTCGGAGTAGGAGCAACCGCTGTCTCTAACCTCTTTCAGGAATTTATCGTGCGGAAATTGACCCCAAAAGCTCCCGGCAAGACTTCCAAGAACAACACAGCCGAACCCTAACCCGAGCACAAAAAGGGAGCGACGGGCGTCCCGCCCATTCAAGTACAAAGACACTCCGCCACCAACGCGGTACAGGAGTGTCGGCGCCACGCCATCACACTTTGACCGAGTCCCGCCGCTCAACCGGCACATATTTCACGGCGGCCGTGCGATCGAGTTTGTCCCAGGCAAAAGGCAGCCCTTGGATCGCCCGCTTTAACGTACGGAATAGAACCAGAGAGAAGACCTGCCGATAGGCAAAGCGCTGCAGCCACACCTGGCTGAGCAGCCAGGCGTCTTCGCGAGATTCGGGCTGACGACGCTCCAGGGCGAAGGCGATTGTTGAAGCGATGAAATCAATCACCAGAAAGGCAACGAAGAAGACCAGCAGGCGCTGGAAGCTGGCCGGATCGGTGGTATCAGGATGGTAGTACTTCTGGATGAAGTACCAGATGCCGCCCGCCACAAACATCACATCGATGAACGGAGAAACCAGCGGAAGCAGAATCTGGAAGATGAGAATGTTCGGAAGCGCAACAAAACCGAGAGCGCCTTTACGGGCGAACACGCCCTTGTGCTTGAAGACGGCCTGCAAGATTCCAAATGACCAGCGGAAGCGCTGTCGCATCAGCGCGTTGGCGCTCGTCGGAGCTTCCGTGAAAGCCAGCGCCTGGTCTTCGTATTCGACGCGATAGCCGTTGCGCAGGAGCGCCATTGTGAGATCGGCATCTTCGGCAACCGTATCCACATGGTAGCCACCGGCTTGGTGAACGGCCGAAGTGCGCCATGCGCCAATCGCTCCCGGCACCACGCTCACTGCCCCCATAGTGTTGAGCGCCCGCCGCTCAAAATTCTGGCTGGTGATATATTCGAGCGCCTGCCAGCGCGTCCACAGGTTGACGCGGTTCCCAACCTTGGCATTGCCTGCCACGGCTGCAACCTTCGGATTGAGGAAATGGGGCACGAGCCGCGCGATCGCATCGGGAGCAATAATCGTATCGGCGTCGATCCCTACAAACAATTCCGCATCGCCGATGTGCTCCAGTCCGAAGTTGAGCGCCTCGGCCTTGCCGCCATTTGGCTTGGTCAAAATCAACACCTTGCCAGCTGCTTCTTCGCCGGCAAAAGCGCGGCGCGCGATTTCCAGGGTGCGATCCTTGGAACCGTCGTCGATCACGATGACGCACAGGTTGGGATAGTCGGAGTCAAGCGCTCCCTGCACCGTGCGTTCGATTACCTTCTCCTCGTTGTATGCCGGAATGAGCACCGCGACCTGCGGCTGGTAGAGAGAAATCTGTTCGGGCGTTCCATACACATGCGAGCGAACGCGGTCGTAGATGGCGAGCACGCCGACCGAAACCAGGCGTCCGGTCATCAATATGTCGCCGAGAAAGAAGATCACGGTGATGCCCGTCATCGTCGCACTGGCCAGCCAGAAGCCGATCCAGTTCAGGCGTGCGGACCAGAATTGGTTGGCCGGCAGCGGCGGCATCACCTCGGCCCTCGTTTTGCCCATCAAACTGGAAACAGGGACAAACTCGAATCCGCGGGCGCGCGCGCCGTCGATGATCAGGGGCAGAGCCGCCACCGTCCTCGACCGGTTGCCGCCCCCGTCGTGCATGAGAATAATGTTGCCGCACAGTTGATCGTTCGGCTGGCAGGGAGGCAGGTGATCGAGCACGCGCGCCGCGATCTGTCGCGGCGTAAGCGGCGGATCGTCGGTCCAGTCCCTGGTATCGATCTTATTGCCGATGGTGATGTAGCCCATGCTTTGCGTGAGTTCGAGCGGCTTCACCTCGTCTTCAGTGTCCGGCTCGGCGTCGACGGAGTAAGGCGGACGGAATAGCACGGTCCGAATGCCGAGGCGGCTGGCGAACAACTGCTCGGTCAGGTTCAGCTCCAGCTTCATATAACGCGTGCCTATCGAGCTAATATCGGGATGGGTAAAAGTATGGTTCCCGATTTCATGGCCCTCGCGGTAGATGCGCCGCGTCAAACCGCTGAATTTTTCCGCTTGAATTCCAATCAGAAAAAATGTTCCCTGCACGCGCTCGCGCTTCAGCACATCTAGAATTTTCGGCGTCCACTCCGGATCGGGACCGTCATCGAAGGTCATCGACAGTTCGTTCTTGCTAGCGCCGTAGCGTGCCATGCGATACGGCTCGGGCAGGCTCGTGAAGTCTTCCCCATCGATCAGCCCGGTCTGCTTGTCGATCGACAGTTCGCGAGTGCCATCGGCAGGCTTGGCCTCGATGTGCAGAATTTCGCCGCTGCCCTCCATGTCGACGTCCTGCCCGGGAGGAACGTCTTTCAATCGATCGGATGCGTTGGCTTCGCCCGGCATATCCCAGACCCGCCAAAGCGAGCGGTCCTCGGAGCCCAGTCTCCACAGAGCGAAAGTCTGTATGCCCACCGTTTGCGCGGCGCGCATTTCGTTCAAAGCGGTCACCGCATCGAGAAACCACACGTCGTGCTGGAAGTGGTCGTCGTCTTCATAGCTAAAATGCGGGTTGAGCGCGTCACCGTCATAGTCAACATCTTCTTCCGAATCGCGTGCCCCGATCCATGCCTCCTGCACCGAGACGCTCTTGTCCGACACGCCCGGCGGCAGTTTGCCTTTCTTTGGCTTCTCGACCCAGTCGTACCCGTAGTTGCCGATGGCGCAAATCAGCTTCTCTTTCGGAATCTCTTTCACCGCCGACTCGAGGTTATCCGTGAACCAATCCTGCGAAGCGACAGCTCCAGGAGTTCCGCCGGGAAAATGCTCGTCATAGTTCATAATGACGACGCCATCCACGGCCGCTGAAATGGCCTTGTAGTCGAAATCCTGGTTGCGCACCTGCACGCTCACGTAGAGCTTCATCCCCTTGGCGTGCAAATCATTGGAGAGTTCGTTCAACAAATCGACATATCCCGACTGCCCCTTCTTCGGGAACGATTCGAAATCGATCATCAGACCGCGATAGTGATCGGAGGCAAGAAAAATTCCAATCTCTCGCCGGAACCTTGCCCGCGCCTCGGGATTGTTCAGGAAGTCGGCGATACCCGGAACAAAATCTGTGCCGTCAAAATTCTGCACCACGGGAAAGACTTCCATCTCCGTGTCTTCCGCCTTGAGAAACGTCATCACCTTATCGTCGACGGGACGGACTTTCTGCCCCTGAAGCACGTCGAACATCGTGTTCGTTTCCGGATCTGACGCCTGCAGATGGCCGTCGGCGCTGAGCACCTGCAGCCATGTTGGAAAGAGCAAGTCGATCTGCCGCGCATATTCGCGCAAGGAAGAGAAACTGGCCGCGTCCCAGGAAACATAGAACGCCGCCCGCACTCCCTGCTCGGAATTCTGCGTAAGTTGTGAGGTAGCCTTGCGGGTGGGATGGCGGTGTCCGGCGCGAGCGAGCGTAGCCAGCCGGCGTTTTTCGCGCGCTTTAGCTTTTTCGTTCTCTTTCAGAGCATGATAAGGCTTCTTTTCCGTAAGCCAGGAGAGGTCGGGGAGAGGCTCGCTGCGCACGGCGCTGTAAATGAAAAACGTCACCAGCAAAGAAAAAGCGAGCGCTGCCGCGTCGACAATGCGGCGTATGCGTCGCCAGCGGGCTTGCTTGGGATCGTAAAAGACCTGTTTCGCCATTTCCTCGTTGTAATCATCCTAAGGTGGCGGCAGCGGGGGGTCAAACGGTTGTCACGCGCCGTTCGCTGTTGACGCGGCAAATCGCGCGATTCGCGATATATTCCCAACGTGCTCCGCTTGATCCGCGAACATCGCACTTTTTTCCTGGCCGTGACCCTGGCCGCTCTGGCGCTGCGGCTATTCTTTTTCTTTTACTTTCCGGCTGTCTCGGACGACTCCCGCACCTACGCCGACATCGCCACCAATTGGCTGCAACACGGCATCTATGGCCAAACGCAGGGGAGAGAAATTGTGCCGACTGATACGCGACTGCCGGGATACCCCGCATTTTTGGCCGCGATCTTCTTCTTATTTGGTGTGGGCAACTTCCGCGCGGTCATGCTGGCGCAGATCGTGATCGACCTGGCGGCCTGCGTCATCATTGCCGACATCGCCCGTCGCGTGGCCTCTGACCGCGCTGCGAGGATTGCGTTCGAGCTGGCCGCGTTGTGCCCATTCCTCGCGAGCTATTCCGCGGCCGCGCTCACCGAAACTTTGGAGATCTTTTTCACCGCGCTCGCTCTCGATTGCGCGATCACCGCGTTGAATCGAATGCGCGAAGGTTGCACAGCATCACTCCCGTCAACGCGACCGGCCCGCCCAAGCATAGCTTGGACGGGGCACCCTGCAATTTCCATTAAACTCTGGGTCGTGACCGGCGCGGCGATTGCGGCCTGCATTCTGCTGCGTCCCGATGGCGGCATTCTCCTGGCGGCGACTGCATTTTATCTGGTTTGCGTAGGGGTAGGTAACATCATCCGCCCGGCCGAGCAATGCTCGGCGGCTACCGGTGGTCACACCAACTTCGGGTATCTTCTCGTAGCAGGAACCATAGTTACCACCTGTGCTCTAGCCCCCCTCGTTCCTTGGACGATCCGCAACTTTCATACCCTCCACCATTTCCAGCCGCTGGCCCCACGTTACGCCAACGAGTCCGACGAGATCGCACCTCGAGGTTTCAATCGCTGGGTCAGTACGTGGATGCTCGACTACGCGTCAGTGGAGGAGATCTATTGGAACGTGCCCGGCGTCAAAATCGATCCGCAGAAGCTACCCTCGCGCGCCCTGGAAAACACGAAGGAAGACAGCGCGAATGAAGATAACGCGAAGGAAGCCAACGCGAACGAAAAAGCCGCAACCCTCGCTCTGATCGCCGACTACAACCAGGATCAGGATCTGACGCCGGAACTCGACGCGCGCTTCGATCAACTAGCCGCCAGCCGCATTCACGCTCATCCCATCCGCTGTTACCTTGTGCTGCCGGTGCTGCGTGTTGCCGACATGTGGCTTCGCCCACGAACCGAGCTTCTTCCCGTCGACCCGCGCTGGTGGGAATTCAACGACGACCTGCCGCACTCGATTACGGCGGTAGGATTCGGCCTGCTGAACCTAGCCTATCTAGGGGCGGCGCTGCTCGCAGTAATCACCACTGCGTTGCGCAAGCTGGGAATTCGCTCTTCCAAACCAGGCCCCGTCCTGCGCTGGTCAGGATTGCTGGTTGGCTTCGTGCTGCTGCGTTCAGCGTTTCTGCTGACCCTCGAAAACCCAGAGCCCCGCTACACGCTGGAGTGCTATCCCGTCGTTATCGTCCTCGCGGCCGCGTATCTTGCCCGCGCGGCAACGCGGCAGCAGCGATCCGATTAGCGGTGGTGAAATTCCAATTTTTGTAGCGACAACGCAAAATATAAAAAGACAGATCATGACGCGGAGTCATGCGCCACTGGAATCAATGCGTTTCTCGCTTGTCTTCACGGAACGGAACGTGCAATATTTGTGCCCAACTCCTAGTGAGGTCGACCATGAAACCCCCGTCCCGGCTCCGCATTGCGCCATCGGTCACCATTTTTGCAGTTCTTTGCCTGACCTTCCTGAGCGCGCATCAGTCGTTCGCCCAGCAAGCCGCAGCGCAAATCGCCGGAACCGTCAAAGACACATCCGGCGCCCTGGTAACGGGCGCAAAGGTGACGCTGAGAAATACCAATACCGACATCGCGCGCACTGCCACAACCGATAAAGATGGCGGCTACCTGTTTACGCTGGTGCCGATCGGAGCCTACGACCTCACGGTGGAGCACCAGGGTTTCGAAAAGTACGTACACACGGGAATCACGCTGGAGATCAACCAGAACGCGAAGCTCGACATCGCGCTGCGCGTCGGCGCCGCAAGCCAGATAGTGGAGGTGCAAGGCGACGTCACGCAAGTGGACACCGTCAGCGCCACGCTAGGCAAAGTCGAGACTACACAGCGCATTCTGCAGCTTCCCTTGGTGGAGCGCGACACTTTGCAACTAGGGTTGCTGCAGGCCGGAGTCTTCGCTCCCGATCAGGACGACGGTTCTGGCAATCCATACGCAGTAAGCGGACAACGTTCGGAATCCATGACGTTCTTGCTGGACGGGGCCGATAACAACGATTTCCTCGGCAACAATATTGTGGTCGATCCCAACCCCGACGCCGTGGCGGAGTTCAAGATTCTCACCAACAACTACACCGCCGAATATGGGCGCACCTCGGGCGGCATCGTCAATCAAGTGATCAAGTCTGGAACGAACAGCGTGCACGGCAGCGCGTTCGAGTTCATCCGCAACACTGCGCTCGACGCCAGCGACTATTTTCTGCAGGCGGCGCCGGTACTAAGACGGAATATATTCGGGGGAACCGTCGGTTTTCCCATCAAGAAGGACAAAGTCTTCTTTTTTGCCGCCTACCAAGGTACCCGGCGCAGCGAGGGGCAGAACCCCGGTGCAATTCCTGTACTGGACCAGGCCGAGCGGATGGGAGACTTTAGTGAACTTCTGCCTAACACCCAACTCTACAATCCCGTTACCAACAAAGCATACAAAAACAATCAAGTACCGGTAGACCCGGTGATCGCAAACTACATCAATGATTACCTGCCCCTGCCCAATGAACCCGGCAATTTTTTTGAAGCCGATCCTGTGGCCTCGATTAAAGAGGACCAGTTCATCTTTCGTCTCGACTATAACGTATCGAAGAGAGACACCATTGCGGGAGTCTATATATTCGATGACACACCGGACACCTATCCCTTCGAGGTCGTCAATGGCGCCTCCACCGGCGGCGATGTGCCGGTGGGATCTGGGTTCAGCGACCAAAATCGCTTCCAGGCCGGGAACATCACGTGGACGAGAACGATCTCGCCGACTCTGTTGAATGAATTTCGCTTTGCGACTAACCGGGTCGCCAGACTGGACGCTATACCGACCACTACAATGTCGCCCTCGGCCTTGGGCTTTCTGACGGTGAACCCCGACGATCCCAAGGGCACGGCTCCGCCGCTCATGTTTGTCACTGATGGTTTCAATCTGGGTCCATCTCCACAGGGACCGACCAAAATCCACGACACCACATTCCAATACCAGGACACGCTATCCTGGTCAAAAGGCCGGCACGATCTGAAGTTCGGAGGGGATCTGCGCTGGGTCGAGAACAACTTCAATTACGATTTTTACAATAATGGCAGTTTTGCCTTCGGAGAGTATGGTCCGCAGCAGAATGGAACATTTACTGGAAATCCGCTAGCCGATTTTGTCGGCGGATTTTTTGACAACTACTATCAGTTTTCGAATGCCGTCTACGGGATTCGAACGCACTCCCTGTATTTTTTCGGACAGGATGCGTGGAAGGTTACGCACAACCTGACGTTCAGCTACGGCTTGCGTTATGAATACAATTCACCGCAGGAAGATCCCCGTAACGAGATCATGGGTTGGTTCCCGGGGAAGCAGTCTACGGTGTATCCCACGGCGCCGCCGGATTTCTTGTACCCGGGAGACCCTGGCACTCCCAACCGCGGGCTCATCTATCCCGATCGCAACAATTTCGCTCCGCGATTCGGATTCGCCTGGGACACGCTGGGCAACCAGAAACTGGTTGTGCGTGGCGGCATTGGAATCTTCTATGACATTGAAGATGGCGCGCTGAATGAGCAGTTTGGCGGGCAGCCGCCATTCGGCTACGTCGCCAACAATTATCCGTGTTTCGGCAAAGTTGGCAATGGTGACGGATGTTTGGCTGCCCAGCCCAACGGTTCCTATGTGGCCGATCCGTTTCAGACCACGTCCACGGGGTATTCCGATCCTTATCCTTTCGTTGCCTCGGGCAATTTCGGCCAGTTTTTTACGCCCCAGATTCCTTATGCCTTCGTGGTTTCTCCGCACTTCCGCACTCCCTACGCGGAGAATTTTAACTTCGGCTTCCAATACCAGCTTTCCAAAGACCTGATGGTTGAGGCGGTTTACGTCGGCAGCCTGAGCCGTAAAGCGATTGCCAGCAATGAAACCAACTACGTTCTGCTTTCGATTCTGCAGCAACAGTATGCCGCCAATGGGTATTACGGATTGAACCCGGAGTGCGCTCGGCCCTTGTCCTTCTGCGACAGCCCGTTGGATCCCTACGGCGAGCCGGCGGGAGCCCAGCAGATTTACACCGACATCAGTGGGGTCAACTCGTCGAGCAACCAGTTCCAGCTCACCGTAGATAAGCGCTTAAGCCACGGTATCCAATTTCGCGCCGCCTATACCAACGCCAAAACCATTGACGAGCAATCCGGATTCCGGGCACGGTCCTCGACTTTCACTGATCCGACCGACCCACGCCTCGATCGTGGATTGGCTGACTTTGACGCTCCGCAGCGATTGGTCATCAGCCCGATATGGCAGATTCCGATTGGAGATCATGGGAACTCCCTCACTCAGAAGTTAATCGGCGGATGGAGCATAGCCAGCATTATCAGCTTTCAGCGCGGAAATCCGTATACTCTCTTCTCTGATAACGGTTCGGCCGAACTGGACAACGGCCTGGAGCGGCCCGACGTAGTTGGCCCGATACAAAAGTTGAATCCGCGGCATATGCAGACCTTCAGCCCTGATCCTAACGGAGTGAACGGTAGCTGCTTGCCTGACACCGAGACCGGCCATTTCCTGATTGACCCCACCAATATAGTGTGTTCCGTAGGCCCTCCGGTCGGAATGAGCGATCCCGATCTAACTCCCGGCGGTGTGCCGCTGTTCACGTTTGGCAACATGGGAAGAAACGTTTTGCGCGGACCGGGCATTAACAACTGGGATATTTCTATTGAGAAGGACTTCAAGTTCACCGAGAACAAGTCCGTAGAATTCCGCTCCGAGTTCTTTAACACGTTCAATCATGCGCAGTTCTACAGCCCGACGTTCCAAAACGGCGCGCTCGGATACGACGGCCTGTTTGGCCAGGTAACGGGCGACACTTCGTCATCTACATCATCGTATTATCGTGGGCCGCGCGTGATTCAGTTCGCTTTAAAGTTTTATTTCTGAAGTATGGGGTTCTGAAGTTCGGGGCAATTCGATTCCGCAGGGAGAAGAGCGGGGCCTCGTGGTGCCTCGGTTTAGCTCAACGGCGAGTCGCTCATGCGAAACCGGGTCCGCACGTGTTCTGAGAGCAGTTCGATGGCTCCGCGATTGGCCACCGGATCGGCCTTGGCCAAGTATTTCATCGCTTCCACCAGCATCTTCTGGCCATCCACGTAGCGCGGATCGGCGGTTCGTTCACGCTTCTTGCGGAAATCCGGCGGCACTGTGATCGTAAAAACTCTAGCCATGCAGACTCAACTTTCGAAGGATTCTTGCAGTATATAGTCGCCGCCGGTCTTTTTCAGCTTGTTTCTCTTGTCTCAATTTAAATCGTTCTGGCCCGAAAACCTAGCCTTGCGGAGTCAGAAATTTTGTCTTCCCGGTTGTCTTCAATTTAAACGCGCTGTCGGGAAGCTTCTCATTAATCTGTATCTCGGAATACTTCGCCAGCCGGTAGTCGCCGCCCGGCTCAAAGAACTGTTGCTGTATGGAAATTCCCCGCGACGGGTCGATCCAAAGCAGGATGCGCGCGATATTGTTCCTCAGGTGCGCCGATTTCGGAATCAACTCCAACTCTTCAGTGGCAACGTTGTCGATGGTCTCTGTGCCGAGAAACTTCACGTCATAAGACTTGAGCAGATCATGTCCGCTGCCGCCGAAACCGAGCACGAGAAAGCTTTCTACCTCGCTGCGATTCTTTCCGGCATTGTATTCGTTAACCTGATCGATCTTCGGCTGATACACCTGAACCTTGCCGCCGGAGTAGATCACATATTTCTTGTCAGGTTCGGCGAAATCTGCCGCCATTTGCACTTCCCCGCTTTCGCGGCGAAAATAAATCTCTGCCCTTCTCCGTATCGGTTTCGTTGATCACCTTGGTGTATTGGTCCCAAACCACGCTCGCCGCGGCGCTTTTGAAGTTGCGGGAGGCCGTATCCATCTCGGTGAGAACGCGTTCGAGCGCAACGGAATCGCCCTGCGGCCAGGCGGCTGAACTCAGCAGGCAGCCGATTGCCAGACTCACGAAACCTAACGTCTTGAGCCCAGCTCTCATTCCTTTTCAACCGATACCTTATAACTCAAGGCGTGGCCCGATGTATCTTTCACCGTCTCTACATTGATAATGCTGACGGCTCCTGAGATGGGCTCAATTATCTCCTCCAGCTGCCGGCGAATGTCCTGGCCACCTGCCGATGTGTTCACCGCTGACGCCTGGATCTGATAGACAAACCCGCCGTTGTCTCCGGGAATCACAACCACGCCCGTAAGATGCGGATTGCGCTCGACCGGTTTGTCTTTGAAGTTGATGAGGCGTGGCGACACAAAAACAAACAGCAGAATCAGCGTGACCATGATGTCGTAGTGCAGGCTGCCCCGCTCATACGACCAAAGAATGTATCCGCGGATTGTGCGCCACATAGCGCCCATGGGAGAGACGGCGCTGCCAAGCGTCGTCGAGGCTTCAGGCCGCTGCCAGTGTATGTTGGAATTCATGAGATATCAATCTTCCATGTTTTTGCTTTCATGGCCTTGCTGTCCCAGGTTCGTATCAGAGCATCGTTTTAACGATGCCGAAAACTCGGGCAATCGTTGCCCCTTCAGGGGCGGGCCTTCAACGTCTGCGATCCGCTCCGCGCCGGAATACAATCCGTCCCCATATAGCGCTGCAGCGCCTCCGGAATGCGCACGCTGCCGTTGGCTTGCTGATAATTCTCCATGATCGCAACCCACGTCCGTCCCACTGCCAGCGCGCTGCCGTTCAGAGTGTGTACAAATTCCGTCTTGCTCTTGCCCTCAGGACGATAGCGTATATTCGCCCGCCGCGCCTGAAAATTTTCGAAATTCGAGCACGAAGAGATCTCGCGAAAGAGATTGTTGCCCCGGCAGCCACACTTCGATGTCATAAGTCTTGGCCGCCGAGAATCCCATGTCGCCCGTGCACAGCGCCACCACGCGATAATGCAATCCCAGTCTTCTGCAGCACCGTCTCGGCGTTGTGGGTCAGTTTCTCCAGTTCATCGTAAGAGGTCTCGGGACGCGCAAACTTCACCAGTTCGACTTTTTGAAACTGGTGCTGCCGTATGATTCCGCGCACATCCTTGCCATACGACCCCGCCTCGCTGCGAAAGCAAGGCGTGTAAGCCGTCAGAGAAATCGGCAGCCGCGCCGCATCCAGCACTTCGTCGCGATAAAGATTCGTAACCGGAACCTCCGCCGTCGGAATCAGCCAGAGATCCTTCTCGCCGTGCGGCACCCGAAACAAATCCCCAGCAAACTTCGGCAACTGCCCCGTGCCATACATCGACTCCGAGTTCACCAAGAAAGGAGGCAGAACCTCCGTGTATCCATGCTCGCCGTGTGTGCAGATCGAGCATGAAGTTTGCGAGCGCCCGCTCCAATCGAGCACCCAGCGCCCAGTAAACGGCGAAGCGAGCGCCCGATCAATTTTGCGGCACGCTCCAGGTCGAGCACGCCGAGCGATTCGCCTAGTTCCCAATGCGGCTTGGGTGTGAAATCAAATTGCGGAGGCGAGCCCCAGCGCCGCGCCTCAACGTTATCATCCGCGCTCGTCCCCACCGGCACGCTCGGCGTGGGGAAGATTCGGAATGGAAGTCAGAATTTCGCGCAAGCCGCGCTTCCTGCTCAGTCGCCTTTTTTTCGGATTCCGGCAATCTGCTCGCGCAGTTCCTTCGTCTCATTGATCTGTGCGGAAGCGTCCTGCCCGCTCTTCTTAAGCTTGGCAATCTCCTCGGAGGCCCGGTTGCGGCGAGCCTGCAGAGTCTCAGCCGCCAGTAATGGCCTGCCGTCGCTCGCCATCGATGGTGCGAAAGTCTTTCAGAACTTCCGCCGGGTTCATGCCCCGCTGCCGCAGCTTTTCTTCCACCAGAAGAAGGTTGTCGCGAACAAAATTCAGATCAAGCATTGTCCTCTAACTGTAGCCGAAAAAATCGTTTCCGTGCATACCAGTTCACGTTGATTGGATAAGAGCGAAGGCTCAAATCAAAACCGGGGTAGTCTTGGTTTGAGGACTAAGGCTTCTCGGAAAGGAAGGAGCCTTCGCACATGATGATTATAGGATGTGATTTCCATCCCAGCTGGCAGCAGGTGAGTTGGCTGGATACGGAGACGGGCGAAACCGGCGAGCAGAAGCTGGTGCAGGCCTCGGGCGATGCGGAGCGGTTTTATCGGCAAGTGGCGGCGCCGGCGTTGATCGGAATGGAAGCGACGGGAAACTGCCACTGGCTGGTGGATCTGCTGGCCGAGTTAGGTCGCGAGTTGTGGGTGGGAGATGCGGCGCAGATCCGGGCCAGTTATGTGCGGCAGCAGAAGACGGATAAGCGGGATGCGGCGCACATTCTGAAACTGCTGGTGGAAGGGCGGTTTCCGCGCATGTGGATGCCGTCGTCGGAAGTGCGCGATCTGCGGCAGTTGCTGTTGCATCGCTACAAGCTGGTGATTATTCGGGCGCGGGTGAAGAGCGAACTGCAACATCTGTGTTTGAATAAGGGGGTGCAGCGCCAACGCAAGCTGTGGACGAAGGTGGGACAGAAGGTGTTGCGCGAGTTGCCGTTGAAGGCGTGGGCAGGGCGTCGACGAGACGACTTGCTCGGGCTGATGGCCATGCTCGACCGGCAGATCGAGCCGCTGGACATGGCGGTAAAGGCAGAAGCGCAACGAGACAAAATGGCGCGTCTGTTACAAAGCCAACCCGGCGTCGGGCCGATCACGGCGCTGGCGTATGTGCTGACCATGGGCGATGTGCGTCGTTTTCCGCGAGGCAAGCAGGTGGCGAGCTATCTGGGACTGATTCCGCGCGAGCACTCTTCGGGCGGACGGCAACGTCAGGGTGGGATTTAGAAGCAGGGCAATCGCATGCTGCGGATGTTGCTGGTGGAAGCGGCGACGGCCACGGTTCGATTCGACCGGAGTTTAAGAAAGAGTATTTGCATCGCTGCCACTCGAAGCCGAAAGCGGTGGCCAAGGTGGCGGCGGCGCACAAGTTGGCCGTACGACTGTACTGGATGCTGCGCACCAACAAGCCGTATCCGGACGTCGTTCGTATCGAGAGCAGCCCGCGGGTGCCCCTGGTCGGTGAGAACTAGACCGAGAATGTTGATTGGGCGCTCTCGCATCCCGCGTGGATGGTTGCAAAAGTGGAAAACAAAAAAGCCGTTTTCCACTTCGCGGCGTCGCGGCTCGGCTGCGGCGGGATGTTCGCATAAAAGAATCATGGTGGCTGTTGGGATAGAATCGATGGGTGGTGGAACGACGAGTTCCGCCGAGGAAATGATTCAGCGTGAGATTTCCAGAGTCTTGGTCCTCAACCTCTCTGGCCAACGAAGCGGTGCTCCGGCACTGCCCAGGAGATCTTTGTCCTTGACAGCGCCTTCGCTCTTATCGAAGGGGCACCCGTCCCCGGCTGTCTAGCGGGGCAAACCGCCGGTTCTTAGTTTCGAGATTTTCCTTCGTGGACCTTCGTGACCTTTGTGGCAGGTGGTTTGGCCCTACCACCCTTTACAAGTCGTTGACAATAATACTGGCGCTGGTCTATCCTATATCTCTTTGGAAGTCCTGCGACTGCCCGCCTGGAATACCTAGCGCGCGTTCTGCGTGGATAGATCGTTATAGTTTGGGGCAACAAGCTCAGGGCACTCAGCGGTCTTCATAGCGTTCTTTAATTTTTCTGGGAGAGTTCCGATGTCAACCTATTTCCCCAAAGAAGGAGATATTGCGCGCAAGTGGTTTGTGGTGGATGCGACCGGGCTTCCGCTCGGACGGCTGGCCTCGCGCGTGGCCCGCATTTTGATGGGCAAAGAGAGCCCGAAATACACGCCATTTATCGATACCGGCGACCACGTGGTGATCATCAATGCCGACAAAGTCAAGGTCACCGGCATGAAGGCGGATCAGAAGGTGTATCACCATTACACGGGCTATCCCGGCGGAATTCGCGGCGGAAGAAATGAAGAAGCGCATGGTGCGCAAGCCGGAACTGATGATTGAAGACGCGGTGTCGCGCATGCTTCCGAAGAACAAGCTGGGCAAGCAGATGTTTACCAAGCTCAAGGTTTATCGTGGGCGACAAGCATCCGCACGAAGCGCAGAAGCCGGAAGCGAAGGTGTTTGCGTAGGCAAGCAAGGTTTAGGTGTCGCTCAGGTCTTAGAGAAGCCGGACGCGAATTGAAAATTTGGAAAGGTTGATGCAGCGCGGGTTGCTGAGTGCTAAATGCCAAGTGCTAAAGGCTAAATGGCAGAATTAGTTCAATACTACGGAACGGGACGCCGCAAGACGGCGATCGCGCGGGTTTTTCTTCGTCCAGGCAACGGCGAACTCAAGGTTAACGGCAAAGCCGTTTGACGAGTACTTTGTGACGCCTTCACAGCGCATTGCAGCGAAGCGCGCCTTGGTTTCGACCGACAGCTCGGCCAACGTTCAACGTGCTGGCCAACGTGTGTGGCGGCGGAATTGCGGGGCAGGCCGACGCGGTGAGCCTGGGCATCACGCGCGCGCTGATGGAGTTCAACGCGGAACTGCGCAAGAAGCTGAAGGCCGAAGGCATGGTAACTCGTGATCCTCGAGCCAAAGAGCGCAAGAAGTACGGACAGAAGGGCGCCAGAAAGCGCTTCCAGTTTAGAAGAGATAGTCGATGGTCGTCCGTCATTGGTCGTCAGCGAACGACCAACGACAAACGACTGATTTAAAATTCATCCCCCCACCTCCCCTGAGATGGGGTGGACGGGAATGGCAATCCGAAGCCGGTTAGCGTTCGGATGCAGACCAACTGAGGAGGTTGATTGGCAAACATTACGATGAAGGAGTTGCTCGAAGCGGGCGTTCACTTCGGGCATCAGACGAAGCGGTGGAACCCGAGGATGAAGGAGTACATCTTCGGTGAGCGCAACGGTATCTACATTATCGATCTGCAAAAGACGCTGAAGATGTTCAAAGAGGCGTCGAAATTTGTGCAGGATCTGGCGGCCGACGGCAGGATCATTCTCTTCGTGGGCACCAAGCGCCAGGCGCAGGATGCAATTGCCGAAGAGGCGCAGCGCTGCTCCATGTTCTACGTGAACCAGCGCTGGCTGGGCGGCCTGCTGACCAACTGGGTCACCATGCAGAAATCCGTGAAGCGGCTCAAGGAACTTGACGAAATGGCCACCGATGGCCGTTACGATCTGCTTCCGAAAAAAGAAGTCATCAAGCTCGAGCGCGAGCGCAAGCACCTGCAGGCGAATCTCGCCGGCATCAAGAACATGACGCGCTGCCCGATGCGATCTTCGTCATCGATTCGAATAAAGAGCAGATCGCGGTGCGCGAATCGCGCAAGCTGGGCATTCCCGTCGTCGCCGTCGTCGATACGAATTGCGATCCGAGCGAAGTGGATTACGTGATTCCGGGCAACGACGACGCGCTGCGTGCGATCCGGCTGTTTACCTCGAAGATCTCGGAGTCGATTGCCGAGGGTGTTCATGCCCGCGACGATAAGCAGATGGCGGACATTCAGGCGGCAGCGCCCGAAGCCGCGGCCGAGGCGGCGGAGCTGCCGGCAGAAGAACTGTTCGCCGCGGTCGCCGCAGACAGGGACAGCTGCCGCGCCGAGGCAAGCGTCGCATGGCGACAGGTGAAGAGATTCGCATGGAAGACGTACTGGGCAAGGGCACGCGCAAGCGTCCCTCGGCCGCCACGGAAGACATTGACGAATTGCAGGCGGAGACGCGGCCGATTCTAGCGCGAGATTCGTATCTGCCATGCTTTGCGGCGTACTCGAAGCATCACATTTCTTACCCGCGTAGTTCGCCTGTGCGCGGTACCGAGATTTTCGAAATCGACGCGCTTCAGGGTCCGCCGGAATTCGCGACCACCACATCTGACCCGCGCAGCTCCGTCTGATGCGCGGTTGAGTTTCATAACAGCAAGTTGAAACTTTGAAAGTGAGGTACTCTTAATGAGCACGACTATGGCAAACATTTCCGCTGCACAAGTGAAAGAGCTCCGCGAAAAGACCGGAGCGCCGATGATGGATTGCAAGAACGCCTTGACCGAAGCCAAGGGCAATCTGGAGGACGCGATTGTCCTGCTGCGCAAAAAGGGCGTCTCGGTTGCGGCCAAGAAAGCGACGCGGGTGACGAGCGAAGGTTCGGTCGCCCACTACATTCACGCCGGCGGCAAAATTGGCGTGCTGGTCGAGGTCAACTGCGAGAGCGATTTCGTCGCCCGCACCGAAGACTTCAAAGAGCTGGTCCACGACATCGCCATGCACATCGCGGCTAGCGATCCGAAGTTTGTTCGCAAAGAAGACGTTACGCCGGAAGCCTTCGAGCGCGAGAAAGATATTTATCGCGCCCAGGCCGCTGCCAGCGGCAAACCGCCCGCCATCGTCGAAAAGATGGTAGCCGGCAAGATGGAAAAGTTTTACGAAGAGGTCTGCCTGCTCGAGCAGCCCTTCATCAAAGACCAGACCATGAACATCTCGCAACTCATCGCCGCCAAGGTGGGCAAGCTCGGCGAGAACATCGCTGTCCGCCGCTTTGCCCGCTTCAAAGTGGGCGATGCCGACTGCCACCGTCGCATTCGTCGGCACCAAACCAGACAGCGAGACCGGCGAGGCTTCCGCTCCGGTTGCCAAATAGCAGCCGAATAATTCAGGGGCGCTGCGGCGCCCCTTTTGATTTATGCTCTCCCTGTAGCCGATCGTCGATCCTGACGCTGAGCCTAGCCTAGCCGAAGGGGAAGGACCTGCTTTTTTCATGCCCGATCCCGTCTTCAAACGAATTCTTCTGAAAATTTCGGGCGAAGCTCTCGCCGCTACTCAGGGCTTCGGCGTCGACACTACTCGCATTCACGAAGTCGCGGCTGAGCTAGCCGACGTCCACAATCTCGGCATCCAGATGGCCATCGTCGTGGGCGGCGGCAATTTCTTCCGCGGAGTCGCCGACCAGGCCCGGAACATGGATCGCGTCTCCGCCGATCACATGGGCATGTTGGCCACCGTCATCAACGCCCTCGCCTTGCAAGACGCCCTCGAAAAACAGAACGTCTACACTCGCGTGCAGACCGCCATCGAGATGAATCAGGTAGCCGAGCCCTTCATTCGCCGCCGCGCCATCCGCCACCTCGAAAAGGGACGCATCGTCATCTTCGCCGGCGGCACCGGCAACCCCTACTTTCTCAACCGATACCGCCGCTTCGTTGCGCGCCATGGAGATCAAAGCCGACGCCATCCTAAAAGCCACCAAAGTAGATGGCATCTACGATGCCGACCCCATGAAGGTAAAAGACGCCAAGAAGTTTGACACCCTCACCTATATGGACGTGCTGAAGCAAGGTCTAAAAGTCATGGACTCAACCGCGATCTCATTGTGCAAAGACAATAATCTGCCGATCATAGTTTTCAACCTGAACCAGCGCGGCAATATTCGACGCGTGGTGCTGGGAGAGAAAATCGGTTCGCTGGTCAGCGCGTAGTTCAGGTCAGAGGTCTAGAGTGTCAGGTTGCAGAGTCAAACCCGATTTGGGTCCTTGACACCTGCAGACCTAACCCTGAGACCTTGCACCCGTTTATAATTCACCGTTCTGCATATCAAAACACTAGGAGCCCCAAGCTATGGCTCATCCTGCCCTGAAAGACGTCTTCGCCCAACTGAAAACCCGGATGGACAAAGCAGTCGAAGACTTCCGCCGCGAAATGGCCGCCACGCGCACCGGACGCGCCAACGTTCATATGCTCGACACCGTCTCGGTCGATTACTACGGATCGCAGATGCCGCTCAACCAGATCGCGCAGGTGCACGCGCCCGAGCCGCAGATGATCACCGTGCAGCCTTTCGATACCTCGCAACTCGGAGTCATCGAGAAGGCCATTCGCAGCGCCGATCTTGGCCTCAATCCCATGAACGATGGCAAGCTCATCCGCGTCCCCATCCCCGCGCTCACCGAAGACCGCCGCAAGGATATGGTCAAGCACCTGCACCGCATTCTCGAAGAGCATCGCACCGCGGTCCGCAACGTCCGCCGCGACGGCAACGAAGCCATCAAGAAAACGCTGAAAGACAAAAAGATTGCCGAAGACGACGAGAAGCGAGCCCTCGACGAAATTCAGAAGCTCACCGACGACGAAATCAAAAAGATGGAAGACATGAGCAAAGGCAAGGAAAAGGAAGTGCTGGAGTTCAAGTAGAGCAGTTGCCTGCTGCCAGTTCCCAGTTGCCAGAAAAACCGGGGCTGGGTATTGGCACCTGGAATTTGAAGAACTACTCGCATGAGCGAGAAAATGACGGAACGAAACAGAGCCATCATTGTCAATGCTGCCATCGTTGTAGGCTTGATATGGTGCTATTTTAGGGGATATCCGCCAAAGATAGTCCTCGGGTGCGGAGTCTTCCTGCTGGCGTTTGCAAACGTCTTGATGTACCTGAAGCGTCGGCGCTCATAAACGCGAGTTAGGACACTACTGGCAACTGACAGCTGGCAACCGGCAACTGCATTGGCTCTATAATCCATAGATGAAGCGCGTAGTCCACGCCGCCTGCCCGCACGATTGTCCCGATGCATGCAGCGTGCTGATCACCATCGAAGACGGCCGCGCCACCAAAATCCAGGGCGATCCCAAGCACCCCGTCACCCGCGGATTCCTCTGCGCCAAAGTAGCCAAATATCTCGATCGAGTGTACTCGCCAGATCGCGTGCTCTATCCCATGCGTAGGATCAAGCCGAAAGGGCCGGTTGCTAATGCCGAGCACGCGGACAGGAGTGTCCGCGGCACACACGAGCCAAGTGGATCTGCCTTTGAACGCATCACCTGGGACGAGGCGCTAGACGAAATCACGCATCGCTTCCGAGCCATCGTCGCCAAGCACGGCTCCGAAGCCATCCTGCCCTACTCCTACGGCGGCACGCTCGGCGCGCTCAACGGCGCTTCCATGGACCGCCGTTTCTTCCATCGACTCGGCGCTTCGCAACTGGAGCGTACGATATGCTCCGACGCTGGCGAACTCGGACTGGAATCGGTGCTCGGCGTCAAACTCGGCACTGAGCCAGAGCAGTTTGTGCATTCGCGCTACATCATCGCCTGGGCCTCGAACATTCACGGCAACAATGTTCACCTCTGGCCCTTCATCGAAGGAGCTCGCCGCAAGGGCGCGAAGTTGGTCGTCATCGATCCGTATCGCACACGCACCGCGAACTTGGCCGATTGGCACCTGCCGATCAATCCGGGCACCGATACCGCGCTCGCGCTCGGCCTGATGCACGTCATCATTAACGAAAGTCTTTTCGATGCCGACTATGTCTCGCGCTACACCCTGGGCTTCGAAGACCTGAAGGCGCGTGCCGAACAGTATCCCCCCGAAAAAGCCGCGCACTGGACCGGAATCTCCGCCGCCGACATTCGCAAGCTCGCCCGCGAGTATGCCACCACCCGACCATCCGTAATCCGCGTGAATTACGGCATCCAGCGCAACGATGGCGGAGGCACGGCCATGCGCGCCGTCACCATGCTTCCCTGTTTGATCGGCTCATGGAAGGAACTTGGTGGCGGCTTGCAGATGTCGACCAGCGGCTCTTTTGCTCTGAACACCGCAGCGCTCAAGATGCCCGAGTTGATGGAGAAAGCCTTGGGGCGCCGTGCCCGCGTCGTCAACATGGTGCAACTGGGCAAAGCGCTGAACACGTTGTCTGCGCCGCCCATTCAAGCGCTGTTCGTCTACAACTCGAATCCCGCAGCCGTCTGCCCCAACCACAACGAAGTCGTTCGAGGATTAACGCGCCCCGACCTCTTCACTGTGGTCCACGAGCAGTTCTTCACCGACACGACGGATTACGCCGACATCGTGCTTCCCGCCACCACTTTCTTCGAGCACAAAGACCTGCAGACGGCATACGGCCACTACTATCTGCAAGTCTCCAACCAGGCGATCGAGCCACTGGGCGAATCCCGTTCGAATGTCGAACTGTTCCGAGCCTTAGCCGAGCGCATGGGTTTCGATGACGAATGTTTCCGCGAATCGGTCGATTCCATGATCGACCAGGCCCTGAAATCGCCGAACCCATGGCTAAAAGGAATAACCCGCCAGCGATTAGAAGAAGAGCGCAGCATCCGCCTGAATTTCGAAAGCACCACGGCCCACGTGGGGACGGACGCATTCGTCCGTCCAGCCGAGCGAAGCGAGGCAGCGAAGCCGGCCCCGTTTCTACCCTTCGCCCATGGCAATTTCCGCACCCCAAGCGGCAAAGCCGAGTTCTACAGCGAAGCTCTGAAGCATAAAGGCCTAGATCCAGTCGTCGCCTTCACCCCACCCGAAGAATCGCGCTACGGAACTGCGTCTAAGAAAAATGGATCCAATGGAAACGGATCGAAATCCTCATCGTTCCCCCTCGAGCTGCTGGCCCGAAAACCCGACAACCATCTCAACTCAACCTTCGCCAACGTCCCATCCGTCCGCCAAATGGAGCCCCAGATCGGCGATCTCGAGATGCACTCAACCGACGCCGCGGCGCGCGGAGTACGCGACGGCGACCGCATTCGCGCCTTCAACGCCCGCGGCGAGATCGTCCTCCGTGCGCGAGTCGATGGTTCTGTGCCTCCTGGAGTCGTCGCTGCCCGCCTCGACTGGGCGCGTTTCAGCCCCGGCGGCGTCAACATCAATGTGCTCACCTCAGAAAAACTTACCGACCTGGGCAACGCGGCGACGTTCTATTCCGTCTGTGTTGAAGTAGAACTTTTTTGGGCGTGACTCGCGGAGAGAAATTCCAGGCGACGGCCAAGTTTAGCGACCACACAATAATCACCGAGAGCGACAACGATCGGGAAGGTTTTCAAGCTTTTGCTTAGTGGTCGTTCGCGCCCTCGGTGGTTAAAGGTTTTGCAAGACTGCACCATCGCCAAATTCCTTCTCTCCTTGGACGCTTCTCGCTCTCTACCGTATAATTACCGTTTTCCTAACTCTAGTTCTTCGAGGTAGTTGCAATTCATCGCCGTCATCATGCTATTTCTGCGCGCGCCCCGCGTCGTGGCCGCGACTCGGATCCCCAGAGTAACCGGAGAGACCAACCGCCCGACGCCTCTTGGTCTCCAACTTCTTCCGCCACAGATGGTTGGAAGCAGAGTTCCCTGTTTCGTCCCGTCTGGAATTGCCTCCTGATTTTGTTGACTCTCGCCATTCTCGTTGCTCCGGTTGCCGGCCAGCAGGATCTCATCGTAGGCATCGTGATCCATGGCAACCGCCGCATTCCCGCCGATACGATCAGGGCAAGAATCTTCACCAAAGTCGGCGATGTCTATGACAACGCCGCCATCGAGCGCGACTTTAACGCCTTGTGGAATACCGGGTATTTCGAAGACATACGCTTCGAGCGCGAGCAGAACCCCAAAGGCTGGATCCTTCACATTTACGTCAAAGAGCGGCCCACCATCCGCGAAATCAACTACACCGGACTGAGCGCCGTCACGACCAGCGACGTGCTCGACCGTTTCAAAGAGCGTAAAGTCGCTCTCTCGGTCGAGAGCCAGTACGACCCCACCAAAGTCAAGAAGGCTGAGGTTGTTCTGAAGGAGTTGCTCTCCGAACACGGACGTCAGTTCGCCACCATTCGCACTGAAATTCGTCCCATCCCGCCCGCCGCGGTCGCGGTCACCTTCGTCATCAAGGAAGGGCCCAAGGTTAAGGTGGGGCACATCCGTTTCCGCGGCAACAAGCACATCAACGACCGCACCCTGCGCGCGGCCATGAAGAACCTCAAGCCCATCGGCATCCCACACTCCATCTTCCTCGAAAACCTGTTCGCCAAAACCTACGACGCCACCAAGCTCGAGGAAGATACCGAACGCGTCCGCGCCGAATACCAGAATCGTGGCTACTTCAAGGTGCTGGTCGACGACCCCAAGACCGAAATCCACGACACCGGGCACGAGGGCTTCCACATTCCGTTTTTCCAGCCCGGTATGGGGAAATCCGTCGATATCACCATACCCATCGAAGAGGGTGACCGCTACCGCCTCGGCACTATCACTTTCAAGAACAATAAAGCCATTTCGAATGTCGCCGCGCTGCGGAACCTTTTCCCCATGAAAGACGGCGACATTTTCAGCCGCGAAAAAGTGGCCAAGGGTCTGGAGAATCTCCGCAAAGCCTACGGCGAGGCCGGCTACATCAACTTCACATCTGTACCCGACACCAAGTTCGACGACGAAAAGAAGCTTGTCAATCTCGAAGTCGACGTCGACGAAGGCAAGCAATTCTATGTGCGCCGCATCGAGTTCCAGGGCAACACCACCACCCGCGACAAAGTCATCCGGCGCGAGATTGCGCTCGAAGAAGGCCAGATCTACAACTCCCGCCTGTGGGAGCTCAGCCTGTCTGCGCCTGAACCAGCTCGGCTATTTCGAGCAGCTCAAGCCCGACGATCCCAACGCCACCGAACGCCATCTCGACGAAAAGAACGGCACCGTTGACCTCACCCTGAAAGTGCACGAAAAAGGCAAGAACAGCATCGGCCTGCAAGGCGGAGTCAGCGGACTGGCCGGCGCCTTCGTCGGCCTCAACTACAGCACCAACAACTTTTTAGGATTGGGCGAGACGCTCTCCGTCAACGCCAGCCTCGGCAGCCGCCAGCGCGACCTGGTCTTCGGATTCACCGAGCCTTACCTGTTCGACCGTCCGATCCAGGCCGGATTCAACGTCTATACCCGCAAGACGAGCTACGACCAGGCTCGCCAGTATGCAATCGCAACCGGACAGAACCTGAACCTGCCTTCGGCCTATTTGCAGAACCTGCAGAACTACTCGCAGTCGAGCCAGGGAACCAGCGTCAGCGTCAGCTATCCGCTGCACCATTCCTTCAAGCGCATCGGCTTAAGCTATTCCTTCGACCGGTCATCTCTGATCGCCGTCAGCAACGCCTCCAAGCTGTTGTTCGAGAATCTGAACTTCCGCGGCATCACCGGTCCCAGCGCACTTGACGGCATCATCACCAGCAAGGTCACTCCCAGCTTCAGCATCAATACGCTGGATTCGCCCTACTCACCTCACCATGGCAAGAGCTTCTTCATCGGCGGAGAATTTGCCGGCGTCGGCGGCACGGTTCACGTCATCCGGCCCATCGTCCAGTACAAGCAGTTCTTTCCCGTGCAGCACCGGCGCAACGCTCTCGGTTACAACGTCCAGGGTTCATTCCTCAGCGGGTTTGGCGGCATCGTGGCGCCTCCGTTTGAACGCGCTTACCTGGGCGGCGAAAACGACTTGCGTGGATTCGACATCCGTACTGTTTCTCCCATCGCCTACCTGCCGAGCACTCAGACCGTCGCTCTCCGGAACAAAGATGGATTGTTCGTTCCCGCCAACCCCAACTTTGGGGTTCAGACGAGTTCCACGGGAGCGTGCGTCAACAATTGCATTAATATTCCGGTTCCCTACTACCAATTGGTGACTCCGGGCGGCGACCTCAGCCTCCATGGCAACCTCGAATACCGCATTACTATTGCCGGTCCAGTCGCCATCGCGCCCTTTGTCGATCTAGGCGTCGATCCCATCCTGCGCAAGTCGCAGTTGCAGATCAACCCGGTGCAATACGGCAACCTGTTGAGCACGCTTTTCGGATGCCCCGATCCGCCGCAGGCCAGTAATGGCTACTCCTGTCAGGGCGGAGCCAGACTCCCACCGAACACCTTCCCTCCAAATCTCAGTCCCGTTTCCGGCACCAACTGGGTTCCGCGCATGTCGACCGGAATTGAATTGCAGACTTTTCTTCCGGTGGTCAACGCGCCGTTCCGCATCTACTACGCCTATAACGCGCTGCGTCTGGATAGCACGGCAAATCCGCCAATCCCCATCAACCGCAATATGTTCCCGTGTCCGGCGGCTGTGGTGGGAACGCAACCCTGCTTAGACTATGAAGCCGGCAACTACACCTATAACCTGACGCGCTCGACGCTGGGCTCCAACTACCGGCTGCTGGAACCAAGAAAAACCTTCCGCTTCACGGTGGCCACAACGTTCTAAAACAGTAGCCAGTAGCCAGTACGCCAGTATCTTGCTAAACACAGACGCGCAACGTCCGCATAGGCTGATGTTCTTCAAGGCGATAGTGTATGAAAGCTGAGAAGGGTTTTTCTGGGTACTGGCTACTGGGTACTGGGTACTGCTTTTCTGGGTACTGCTACTCGATCTGCACCAGGCCGCTCGTCGCGGCTATCGGCGCGGGCCATTGCGGCGCGCGCCATCCATCGAGCACCGAAACCTGGTGCACGCACGACACCGTGCAATGCGGAGCGCACGCCTTCTCGGTGTGAAATTCGCGGCGCAGATCGGCAATCGTATATTTCTCGAGAGGAATCGCGGGATAGCCGCGCTGCTGCGAGCAGTAATGCACCAACCCATCTTCGCAGATATACAAATAACGCCCGCCGGCGCGGCAGCGCCACTGATTCGGACGCCCCAAAGCGATGTTGTCCTGAAACGCATTCACCCGCGTGAAGCTGCGCTTCTCGAGATTCTTCATCTCGTGATAGACGCGCCGTTCTTCATCGTTCAAAGGCTGCACTTGTCCTGAGCCATCGTGGATGATTCCGATGGTCGAACTGAAGCCCAGCTCCAAAGCGCGCTTGCCGATGGTGAGAGCATCCTGCGGATGGCTGACGCCGCTGCCAACGACAGAATTGATATTCACGTGAAATTCCGCGTGCTCGGCCAGCAGTTCCAACTTGCGGTCGAGAACCTTCAGGCTTTTCTTCGAAACCTCGTCGGGATTCACGTTGTCGATCGAAATTTGCAGCCACTCAAGACCGGCGCGATTCAGCCGCTTGATGCGCTCCTCGACCAGCAGATAACCATTGGTGATCAGCCCCGAAACAATCCGGCGTCGACGCATCTGATGAATAATGTCATCCAGTTGGGGATGCAGCAGCGGTTCGCCGCCGCTGATCGTAATCACGGACGTGCCCAGATTCCCCAACAGATCCACGCGCCGCAACATCTCGCCGGTGGGAACGGGCGGGGAAAAATCATCGAACTCGTTGCAATAAGTGCAAGCCAGATTGCAGCGCCGTATCGGAATCAGATGCGCCAGCAGAGGATGGTCGGTAGATACCAAGGCCTTCAGGAGTTGCCACAATCCATGAACGTCACGCTCGACCGCCTTGAGCTTGCGGCGGAGCGATGCTGACCTGGTTATAGTTGTCGCACTCGTCATGAACAGATATGTCCTGCTGCTATTTCATCACAGCAACTGGCACTGTGCACATTGCGCCGCAGTATTCGGCCGAAAACGGCAGTCGAATGGCAGTCGGCCGCTTCCGTAACGCGGACATTTCTGTTTCGCGGACTTTTCGCGGACTTTTCTCGGACTTTGGCTCTGATTTTACCAACTTAAATCCAGACAATTTCTACGATCTGCGATTGCTTTTGGCGGGTCGGAATTTAGAAATTTTGGGGGGTGCCCCCCCCTACCCAAAAAACAGTTAAGTCGCTGACAATAAATAAGTTATAGGCAAAGTATTCAAAATATGGCACTTAGCATCGAATTGCTCCATTTGGCGTGGACTTGCGAGGGTGCCGACCGAGGCCAAATGTTGTCAAACAGCGGTGAAAAAATGAGGCCGGAATTGGGTTTCGTCTCTAAAGGCTGGCGCATTTCTTTCCCACTCCTATCGCACTTCTATCGCACTTCTCGATGGTGCACCGTCTAGGTATCCTGGCACCGATTGGGGTGCAGGTCTGTGATGAGCGTACGAGAAAAATGTGATGAAAAAAGTTGGAAGGAGCTCCTTGGCCCGACCCTGTTTGAATCGGAGTTTTTTCGCACGCTTCGAGCCATGCTCTTGCAAAGGCCATGGTGCTGGGATGGGCGAACATATGGCGAATATGCTAGGATCGATCGCAAGGATCGATGGCTATGGCACGGCGGCGCGATCGCGACGAACCTCCCGACGTTCTCAGCGCGGAAGAGATCGGAGAGCTTCGTCATCGGATCGCGCACTTGAGCCCTGATGGCGTGCGGCAATTCTATGAACGCGCGTTTGAGGAGTGCCGGCTGATTTATACCCGGGTGCCAAGCCCGCGGAAGATGCAGACGCTGGTGCAGGTTTGGAAGCAATTATGGAAGTGGCGCAGCTAGCGAGTCAATGAGCGAAATAGAGATTCAGCAACAGTTGACGCGCCGACATCAAGTGTTCTTGCGGAAAGTCTTTCGCGTATTCGAGCAGCTTGACGATGTCGTCAACGACATCGTCAATTTTGCTGCGGCTAACGATGCGCCGGGTCTCGAAGGCAAATATCCACTCAAAGAACTATTGCACTCGTTTCAGGTCCATTATCCAATCCGTTTCCCACGTTTTACCACCGTCGGTTGATTCTGCCTGCTCCCAGTGACCTGAGGTGGATGTGATCTCGGTCCATAGGAGCCGTGTGCGGACTGGTTTCCCGCCTTCGGTATCGTCGTTCGCATAGAACGTTCCCACGCCATTGTGGAAGCTGCCTCTCACCGGCGGGTCCATCGGACCAAGTGGCGTCCTGCTGTCCATCCACCAGATCGACCACTGCCCCGTCTTGGCGTCGAACGATCGGGGAGCTACGCCGCGATAAGTGCCGCCCGGAACTTCGAACACGGTGTCGTCGACATTAGCGTAGCCACCCATCAGTGGCTGGCAGAATAATGTCCCTTCGAATTCGATCCACTCGTGACTGTTGACGAGGCGGTGCTTCAGCTTTCGATGATGGACTTGCCAGCGTCCGAATAAAAAATCGAAGTCATGCAGTCCGGGCGGCTCGCGATCTGCATGACTCGTCTCTTGTCCCAACCCCGGAGAGGACTGTGCCGCAGTGAACCCCGACGACGCCAGGCCTATCCCCAGGCACAAGATCACAACAATGCGCTGACGCATTTCCACGTATGACTCCTCTTCGTACCGAAATACTGCCGGCCCCAGTTTAGCGCATGGCTGATGCAATCAAAGCGATTTCGCTCCTTGAGAGTTGAGGCGGCGGGAGAGATTGCGAGGTTACCTGCCCGCTCTCAAACCACCCGAGAGGCTTAGCTGGCGCGATAAAGTGAGCGCTCGGCCAGGGTTCGCGTGACAACCGCCACTCGTTCTCAATCCAGCGATAGATCAATCCAGCGATAGATCAATCCAGCGATAGAAGGTATCCGGGAGTTCCGCACAATCGTCCTCCAAAGGCTTGGGCGTCGAGTACCGTCATTTCCCATGTGGTCCAGTGGCCGGGCGCGATTTTTATGGTGACATCATCGAAGGATGCAAACACAGGCCCGACACGGGGATCGGCCATCGCCGCCGCGCTCATATAGCGGCTATGTATGCGCCGGTTGATCTCCTCGGACTGCTTGCCGGAAAGCAGTTCAGCTTTACCGGCCCCGCTGACGCCGCGCTCGGCTCCCGCTTTTCGCACGTCCACCATCAGCGATGCTCTGGCCCGCGCCGAGATATTGCGAGCCTTCCGACTCTTGGCAGAGGTCGCGACGAATAAATAGCCGTCTTCGAAGAGATACCAGACTGCAGTCAGGTGGAGGGTCCCGTCCGCGTTCTCGGTACCAAGCGCAGCGATGTAGCGACCTTGCAGTAATTTCTGGGAAGTTGGGTCAAGTGTTTGAGTCGGCATCTCTCCCTCCACAGCCGCGCGATTCGACAACGGTACCAATCTAACATTTCGGCTTCGACATCGGAGCAACAGCGGACCACTTCAACTGCTCGGCAAGGCGATTGCACGCACCATGCTCGAACAGAAAATCGAAGGGCGGAGGCGCGCGATTACGAAACCACCGAACGTTGCGTATGTTGTTGTTAGACAAGTGGTTCAGGGGGATTCTGGCGATTTCAGAGTCTTCGGGAAAGTTTTGCAGCACAGCCCCGTCCACTGGCGCAATTAGAGCCAGATGAGGCTTCCAAATTGCTTCTGCTTTCTCAGGGCGGGTATATCGCATGGGAAAGCAAGAGGAAGCAAGCCGGGGACTTAACCAAGGTTCGGCGGACGCTCTCAGCGTCCTGAATGGACTTCTTCGAGAGCAACCGACGAGCGAACTTTGGAACGACTGGGCAACGGTGCAGTTCGCCCGGGGCAATTTTGAGGAGGCCAAACGAGGCTATATTTTGTCGGTTGCCACAGATCCCGCCAACCACCAGGCTCAGCTGAATCTCGGATTGTTGCTCTGGAAGTTAGGCGATTCGGCCGAAGCCAGGTTGTGGATCGACAAGGCCCTGCCCCTCCAGCCTCCCGAAACCCAGTCGACCGTTCGCCAACTGCTAGACGGGCAATCGTGCCAATCGGCCTCAGATCAATCGGTGAGTCCGGTGTCCGGTTCGTCACCTTCCACTGATCCTTCCAGTTGGGTTCCGGCGGGACCGGCACAGATCCTGGTGGTTCACGAAAGATTCCCTCATCATCGAACGGCCGCCTTGGATCGTTTGGTGACCCAGGTTGTCACGCGCCTATGCGAACTTGGACATTCCGTGACATTCATCGCGCGGAATCCAGTAAACCGTGACCAGTATCAAGAGGCTCTGCTGAAACTCGGCATCAAGTGTTACGCGGGGGATACCCCGCGAATGCAGCAATTGGGGGAGGAGGCTGAACCTTCCGATTGGTCTCTGGAGAAAGTCCTATCCGAGAATAAGTTTGAGATTGCCATCCTGTCTCAAACCTTCAATGGTGGAGTCTCTATACCTGAACAGTACCTCGACGATATTCGCAGATGCTCACCGGGCACGCGCATCGCCATCCTTGCTGACGCTCTTTGCAGCCGGGCCATTCGGCGCCAGGCCGAGATCACCGGTCGGATCGAAGACCTGGAGTGGGCGAATGATTTATCGCAGCGTGAGATCGAAGCATTCGAGCGCGCGGATTCCGTGCTTTTAGCCAACGCCTTCGATACCAGTCAGCTTCGTCAGGACCACCCTGATTGGAACATCGCTGGAATTGCCCACACTGGCTACCGGAAAGCGGAGGAAAAGAAGGAAGAAAAGAAGGGCCTTCGCACAGGCATACTCTTCGCCGGCGACCTGGAGAGTCAAGGATGCGCGGAGGGTTTTGAGTGGTTCATGAAGTGTGTGTGGCCCTCGCTGGAACATAACGCTTCTCTGCATTTATTGCTTGCCCTCGATAACGTTCCCAGCGCGCTCCAGCCTCTGCTTGCCGGACGGAATTGTTCAGGAATGCGGGACGTATTCCGATTGCTGGAAAGCGCCCGATTGTTCATTTCGCCGCTCCGCTTCTCGGTTCAAGCCGAAAGCATCCTCAG
Source organism: uncultured Acidobacteriaceae bacterium (assembly GCA_963810955.1). GTDB lineage: Bacteria > Acidobacteriota > Terriglobia > Terriglobales > Acidobacteriaceae > Acidiflorens. The sequence goes on from CAWEPW010000013.1 coordinate 115,246, forward strand.
CATGGTCGCCAACGGCATTCCCGGCGTGGTCACGACTGCTGGACTTGAAGCGAGTGGATTGGATGAAGGAACCGGAATCCTGTGTGCAGATGCGCCAGAAGAATTCGCCGGGAGCATTCTGAGACTTCATCAAGACCAGCAACTCAGGGATGGCGTTGCCGAGAAGGGGCGGCGCTACGTCGATTTGGAGGCATCGCCAGAAGCCCAACGGAATCAACTTGTGGCGGCACTCCAGTTGCTTCGCGACAAAAAAGCCAAGTCGTTCGTCGACCGTCCGTTCTCGATCTGGTTGATCCATGAACAGTACAAAGGACTGCTCGCTCAGAAATCAGGTTCCGAGCTTAGATTTGCCCAGCTCGACTCGTACCTGAGGTTTGGCGGACAACTCGTATACGATGGCAAATTCCAGGAGGCCCTGGAACAAGTACGCCACGTGTTCGGAAGAATGCAAGGTATGATCGAGCGCACAGGATTCTTGTCCGGGGTTTCTACTCTTCTTGCGAGCTGCTATCGCAAACTGGGCGAGGATCGTCTTGCCGATCGCTGTTCCGAACTGGCGCGACTCTGCGCGATCCGCCAGACGATCGGCCAAACGATCCTCCAAACAACCGCAGACTCGACGGCGGCGGCTCCGCTGGTGCGCGGTCGTGCGGACGCCCCGATTTTTTCGTTGATCGTTCCTACATTCAATCGGTTGCCCATTCTGAAGAAATGTCTGGCCGCTCTCGAAGCACAGACGTTGCCCGCGACTGATTTCGAAGTCATCGTGATCGACGATGGCTCTTCCGACGGCACCGAAGAAACACTCTGCTCTTATAGCCCTGCATTCCGCTTTCGATATCTGCGTCAGACCAATTCCGGGACCGGCGCTGCGCGGCGCAACGGCGTCAGCCACGCCGTTGGCGAGTATCTGCTCATCATGAACGACGACACGCTTCTGCAAATTGATGCGCTCGCTGAGCACCTGCAGGCCCACCAGAAATACGCACCAGGGAGATGGGCCGTTCTCGGGAACTTCCAATATCCTCCTGCCGAGGCGCGAAAACGGGCGCTGTCGCATTTCCTCTACACGGAACCTTTCATGTTCCCGCAAGTCGCAATGGAAGAGGGCTGCCCCTACGGCTACTCGCATTTCATCACCTGCAACCTGAGCATCCGCCGTTCGGCCGTGCTTGAAGCCGGCTCTTTCGATACGACCTACAAGTTGAGCGAAGATACCGAACTCGGCCTTCGTCTTCATGAAATGGGCTACCGGGTTCTGTATCATCCCCGGGCTCACGCCTGGCACGATCATTTGCCATACGCAGTCAGCAATCTCATTCGCCGGGCGCGCGTCTACGGCACAGACTACTTCTATATGTTCCAAAGGCATCCACGCGTTATGCGCGACTGGATGATTCCGGTGAACCTGGACGCGATGGATGCGCCGAACGCCGATCGAATTCTTGACTACCTAAATCGCAACCGAAGCGAAGTCAAGGATATGGTTTCAAGTCTCGAGCGCTTCGATCAAATTGATTTTGCAGCAATCCTGGATACAAATCCAAAGATCGCTTCGATGGTGATGGACCTTTTTAAGATGGCGCTACCAACCGTACATTGGTTCTACCTGTTCGAAACCATGTTCGAGGCCATGCAGAAGAATGTCGGATTGAGGAGCGTCAGACCCGCGGGCGCTCAAGAGGGAGCCTATGCCGGCGGGTAAGCCGTTATGCCGGATTGTTCCGCTGGCGCCTTGAGATGATTTTGACTGAGGGCTGACGGCTGAGAGCTGCGAGCTGCAACCTACTGCATATTTCCGCCCATGGGCACATAGTGGAACTTCTTGCCGTCGAAGAACACCGCCGAGCTGTCTCCCATTTCGCCGGCTTCTTCAACGTAGAGCGCTTCGATGCTTCTCTTTCTCATCTTCATTTTGCGCACCGAGATGGTGCGATAGGGCAAATTCACAACCACGTACTTCGCCTTGGGTTCGGCCGCGTGCCAGCCATCTTTGGGCGCTCCGTAAATGATCAGCACCACCAGCCCGCGCTGCTTGGGATCGCCCTCGCTGAACGTGGTCGTCAGCTTGGGATCGCCATAGCCAAAATAATCGTAGTAAGGGTCGACGACCTGGTAGTTATGCTCTCCCTGATCGAGCATCGGATTCTTGCAGCGCGCTGCGATAGCGACGTCTTCCACGCCATCGCCGTCGAGATCGCCGAAGGTTACCGGGACGTCGGGCAGCAGGCTGAACTGGTTGCCAAACTGGCGCTGCACGAAATCATTGTCGATCTTTTCGCCAAAGATCTTACCGACGACGGTCTTGTCGGCGGCGACTTTGCCGCTGTCGCTCTTGGTAGCCGAAGGTGGCGCCTGCGCGAATGCTGGGATCAACAGCGCAACACTGAACGCCAGGAGTAAAGATGCTTTTCTCATGCGTCTACTCTAGTCCTGCCCTGTAACCTCGGGCAGGTAACGAAAGTCACATGAAGGGTTGGGAAGGGGCCGCCGTCGCTCTCAAGGCCGAAGTCAATGACAAATTCCAATTACAATTACAAATTGCCAATCACAAATTTCCGCTGAAGTGCTCCCAGCCTTCGGCCCTAAGCGGCCGCGCCTTCCCGTCCAGCCCGATCAGCCGCATTCCAGGACGACGTGTTATCTGCCCAATCCGGGTCACTCGAACTCCGGCGATGCGCGCGGGAACCGGCGCCTTCGAGGTAAACAGCAATTCGTAATCGTCTCCGCCATGCAAGGCAAACTCGATCGCAACCGGCTTCTTACCCGGGTCGGCCTGCGCCCGCGGAATCGCCTCCGCCTCGATCTCCGCGCCCACGCCGCTCTCCTGGCAGATGTGTTCGAGGTCGGTGGAGAGCCCGTCGCTCAAGTCAATCATCGCGGAAGCCAGGCCGCTCCGGCGCAGGCTTTGACCAACGGCGAGGCGGGGTTGCGGCGAGAGTTGATAAGCGGATCTGGAAGCTCGGCCCGAAAGCCGCTTTCCCGCAGGCTGCGATTCAGCCAGCTGCGCCAGAGCCGCTGCGGAGCCCCCCAACTCGCCCGTGGCATAAATGAACTCTCCCGCTTTCGCTCCGGATCGCAAGATTGCTTTGCCCTTCGGCACTGAGCCGACGACCACAATGTCAGCCTGAATTCCGCCAGCCGATTGCGCCGTGTCCCCTCCGGCGAGCGGAACTTTGAACTCGCCAGCCAGCGCCAGCAATCCCTTGAGAAAGCGATTGACCCAGTTCTGCTGGACATCGCTCGCAACTGCCAACGATAGAAATGCTGCCAGTGGCTCTCCACCCATGGCGGCAATGTCACTCAGCCCGCGGGTCAGGCAGTGGCGACCCACCCATTCGGCAGGATGCCAGTCCCGGCGAAAGTGCACATTCTCGATGCTGAAGTCGGTCGTCACCAGCAATTCGTGCCCGGGAGGGACGCGCAGCACGGCGCAGTCATCGCCGATTCCGGCCGCTACAGAGGGTCCGCCGCGCGCCGCGCGCCGAATCTGCTGGATCAGCTTCTTCTCGCCGAGTGGCATACGGATCAATATACCTTGGCCCGAGACATGCTCGGCTCGATGCACAAAACTGGCTCTATGCAGGCATGACGCCGTGCCGTGCTGGCGCGGAGTATGCGCGGATTCCCGCCGCATTACGGGAGTAATTTGTCCTGATGGGCACCTCCAATTACGCTGCCTCGGTAACCTCCCAAAAGGACGTGGCGTCGTTGACAGGGAGAATCAGGTTTGCTACCTTTAACTCGCCGTTCACACAACTCTGCCGAATCAAGTGCCGCAGCATGAATCAGTTGCGGTGGATTTTGAATTCGGCCTGCCTGGTTCCTTAGTCTCAAACCGGCGAGCTTGCATCTAAAAGCCGGTCGATTCAGGATGCCAAGCCCGAGCATGACCGTTACGCTCTGGCGGGGTTCTGAACCAAAAATCTTATCCCCCGGAAGTAGGATATTGCGTAAACGTTTCTACATCTTTTTCGTGGCTCGCGACGAAGCTGGACAGCTTCGGAAAATCTCCATTCCCGTTCAATATCTCTACGTTCTTCTGGCCGGAGCGGCGATTGGCGCGTTCTGCCTCACCGGCATTGCCAGCTCCTATACCCGGATGCTGCAGAAGGTTGCCCACTATAACCAGCTCCGAACCGAGCAAGAGCAGCTCAAGGACAACTACTCGCGCCTCGAGCAGGTTGCCAAGGAGCGCGACATTCAGGTCGCTTCTCTCGGCTCTCTGGCCAGCGAAGTTTCGGCGCTCTATGGGCTCAAGTCGAACCCAGCGCTGGTTGTCGCCTCGACCGAGCAGATTCAGGAAGCGCAAGTGCATTCGTCGCTCGACCAGCTTTATGCCCTGCGCCGCACCGCATTGAGTGGAGCGGCCAGCGTGGGCATTTCGCTTGGTCTCACCAAAAATTCGACCACCGCCGATTGGATGCGGGCCAACTCGGCTCCGAATCTCTGGCCGGTGAAGGGTCAGATCACCGGCTCGTTTGGCGAGCGCATCGATCCGTTTAATGGAGAAGGCGCCTTCCACTCCGGCGTCGATATCTCCGCCGGCATCGGCTCGCCCGTGATTGCGCCCGCCGATGGCGTAGTGACGTTCGCAGACTTCCTCGGCGGCTACGGACGCGCCATCATGATCGACCACGGCCACGGCGTCTCGACACGCTACGGCCACCTTTCGAGCTTCGCCGTGGCCGCCGGACAATACATCCACCGCGGCGACACCATCGGCTACGTAGGCCAAAGCGGACGCTCCACCGGCCCGCACCTTCACTACGAAGTCCGCATCAACGACGTGCCGGTAAATCCCTACAAGTATCTGCGGCTGACGGTCGCCCAGATCGGCGGCTCTACCGCGGGCGAGTAATCCAGAATATCTGACCCCATCACCTCGAAACATCTGCCTTGTCATCGTGAATGGAGCCCAGATTAGCGCCCAAGAAACCGGCGCAAACCTGGGCACCTTGCCCTCTAGCCCTTCGCCTTCTTTACTTCCTCGATCAGCGGAGGCACGATGTCAAACAAGTTGCCGACAATCGCAAAATCGGCAATCTCGAAAATAGGAGCTTCGGAATCTTTGTTGATCGCCACAATGCTCCGCGAGCCTTTCATGCCTACGATGTGCTGGATCGCGCCTGAGATTCCGAGCGCCAGATAGAGCTTCGGAGCGACCGTCTGTCCCGAGGATCCGATTTGCCGGTCCATGGGCAACCATCCGTTGTCGCAGATTGGACGCGATGCGGCCAGTTCGCCGCCGAGCGCGTCGGCTAATTGCTTCGCGAGGTCTATGTTTTTCTGCTCTTTAATGCCGCGCCCGACCGACACAATCACTTCGGCCTGCGTCAGATCAACCGCCTGTTTCGCTTCCTTGAAAACCTCTTGCGGATGGTTACGAATGACGCTATCCGGGATGTCGATGTTGACTGTTTCAACCAGCGCTGGCGCCGCGCCGGCCTCGACTTTATCGGCGCGGAATGAGCCATTTTGGAAGGTGACAAAGCACGGGCCCGATCCCGCAAAACTCACATCGGCGGCAAATTTTCCCTGAAACATCTGCCGCGTGAAGAGGAGCTTTCCATCTTCGTGCCTCACTCCGATCACGTCGCTGATGGCCGTCGTTTGCAGGGCCGTCGCCAGCTTGGGCACAAAATCGCGCACCTGGTAGGTGTGCGGCATCAGGACCAGCTTCGTGGGATGCTGCGCGAGGAACTGTTGCAATGCATACGCAAAAGCGTCTGGAGTGTAGGGCTCGAGCTTCGGCGACTCAATGTCATACACTTTGGCGAGTTTCTTGGCCGCGACTTCGGCAGCGATTGCGGCTACGCCGGAGCCCACGGACTGCGGCTTCCAGCGTCCAGCCGGTTTGAGCGGCGATGGCCTGGCCAGCGGCAATAGTCTCCCAGGAGACGCGGTTCAGTTTTCCTTCACGCTGCTCGACGACGACGAGAATAGTTTCGGACATATTATGAGTTCTCAGCTCTCAGTTCTCAGTTCTCGGTTCTCAGTTCTCAGAAACAATCCAGGCTCTTTCACTGAAGGGAACCGAGAGCTGAGAACTGATTCTTCAAATTACGCGCAATTCATTCTTCAGTTTATCGACCAGTTTCTTTGCCACTTCGGCTGGAGGGCCTTCGAGGAACTCTGTATTCTTCGACTTCTGCGGGACGTACAGCTTCTCGATTTTCTGCAGGTTCGCGCCCATGGATGACTGCACCTCAGCCAGAGTGACTTTACGCAGAGGCTTGGTCTTGGCCTGCTTGATGCCGATCAGCGTGGCGTAGCGCAGCTTGTTGATGCCCGACTGGATGGTCAGCACGGCCGGCAAAGGCATATCGACAAACTGAAAGAAGCCAGCTTCCAGTTCCCTTTTCACACGGATGCCGGCGTCGCTGGCTCAATGTTTTTCGATCTGCATGATGATGGTCGCGTGCGGCAATCCCAGGATCTGCGCCAGAATTACGCCAGTTTGGGCATAGCCGTAATCGTCCGATTGCAGGCCGGTAAAGATCAGATCGAACTTTTCATCTTTGATGGCCGCGGCAATGGCACGCGCCGTGTTGTAGGCATCTAGCCCGACAAACGCATTGTCTTCAAGGTGGATGGCCCGATCGGCGCCTTTCGCCAGCGCTTCGCGCAATACCTGCAGCGCGCGCGCCGGGCCAGCGGTCAGGACGACCACTTCGCCGGTATGCTTTTCTTTTTGCCGCAATGCTTCTTCGAGCGCAAATGCGTCGGGTTCGTTTACTTCGTAGGAAACATCTTCCCGAATCCAGGTTCCTGCTTCATTCAGCTTCAGCGGAGCGTCTTTCTGCGGTACCTGCTTCATGCAAACCAGAATCTTCACCGATCAACTCCATCCGCTGGCTGCGTCAGCCAGACCAAGGTCAAACTGGTAAGTATAAACGAGCGCAGCCGCCCCTGGGACATTCCGAGCGCCGGCAAAGAGACGGTAAATCATTGATGCTGATGGTCACGCTGACAATGGGCTGCTCGCAAATGGTCACGCTCACATTAGTCATGCTCAGCAGGCACCACCGTAACCTTGACCCCATCGAGTGGGCTTGCGATGCTGAAGGGCAAGAAAGAGTGTGTGAAGTGACCGCGACAAAGCCGCAAAAACGGAAGAAAAGTCCTCGAGCGCCGCGCATCCGCGTCCCCAATAGCGAGCGCGCGCTTTTTACCATCGACGATGGCCACTTCGTGGGCGTCCTGCAGCGACTCTCGCTCAGCGGAGGGTCAGCGCTTCTGTCCAAGGGACCTATTCCCAAGGGCACTATGGCGGATATCGATCTGAAGACGTCTATGGAAGAGTTCACGCCGAGATCGAATTTCTTCACACTGGCGCCGATGGCATTCCGCTCGCCCAGGCGTTCCGCTTCGTCTCGATGGGACCGACAAGCTCGAACCGCCTTGCCCTTGCTGCCAAACAGACTGGAAAAAGAGGGCTACAGCGACGTTACGCAAACTGGCATGGATGCTTTTACAACATCGGCATCCGCAGCGGTGGGTAAGTTGCTCAGCAGCATTCGCCGCCTCGCTTCCACCACGGTTGCCAGCCGCGCGTAGCTCGCGGCCCTGTTCGCGGCAAGACTTACTGTAGAAACGCCACGCTCTGCACGCCGGTAATTTCGAAACGCTTTCGGCAGCGCAGGTTTTTGCACATCATCATATCGTCTCGCCGCAACATGTAAGACTGCGCCTTGGCAAACTTCGCGCGGTCGCGGTCGTCGGCACGCGGCGGCAGACTTTTCTTTTTCGTTCGCACCAGCCACTGGATCTCGTATTCCGCCGACTGATGGCAATGCGGACAACTTAGATTTGCCGGCTTCTTATCGTTCTTTTCTTCAAAAAATTCCCGCTCATCCATAAATCGGCGCCCTCGGATTTAAGCTTATGAGGTGTGCAGTACTCCCGTAGCTGCCCCAGTTTGTTTGTGTGGAAACGGGCTTTGCACCGCTGGAACCGGGCTGAGCCTCCGCCACCGCACGAGCACTGCAACCTTTCCAACTTTAAGATTATTGCACTTTTGCGCGGTGAATGTGCGAAGATGCGAGCATCACGACGATCATTGAGACGACATCAAGACGATGCCGCGCAAGCGCAAGAAAAAAGTCTTTTCCGCCGCGAAAATAGTTCGCGAGATGGCGCGCGAACGTGTGGGCAGCCCCAAGCCCTCGCAGCTGGTCAAGGCGAAGAAGACCAAGCCGGAGAGGCATAAGCCTACGCTGGGGAAGCTGCTAGCGGATGACTAACGCCTGAGCTGTTCAAACTTTGACTAGAAGTTTGCAATCACCGCGACACCGCCGGCCACTATTGTCACGGCGCATTCTGGGCTGGTCGCGTTTCCGCTGGTGCAGTTCGTCCAATCCATAAACGGAGTGCCGTTCGCCGTGAGCAAGACCGATGCGCCCACCGGGAAGTCAGCACTGCATGTCCCTGGGCAACTGATGCCACTTGGCAGGCTCGTCACGGTTCCAGTCCCGGTTATGCCCACGTTCAAGGTTGAGACCGTCCCGTACCCAGGGCAGCTCGCGACCGCAGGATTGTCTACCGTTACCGTGGCATAACCGGCCACGATGTTCGACGCACCGCCAGTCCCCTCGGGTATAGTCGCTGAAATAGTTCCCCCGCCGCAATAGCCCGACGCCGGGGTGAACAATCCGGGGGAGTTCATGGTCACCACGCCATCATCAATCTTCCATGTTGCCTGACTGGTAACATCTTTCATTGCCGGTGGATGGATATACGTGGCGATGGCGGTGTACTGCTCCGTGCCGTTGACAGCGGGAGGTGGAGCATAGGGGTCCAAAAAAGTAAAATTCTGCGGCTCAATCTGCAGGCTCACCAGCTTCTGATCGTGTCCGCAACTGGGCAGGCTCAGCACCCCTCCCAACGCTACAAGCGCGCCCAAGGCGAGCCCTATAAAGCTCCGCTTCATACGATCGCTCCTCAAGGCAAGCTTTCGCCTGCTACTGGTCAGATCAGCGCTCGAAAATCAAAGGTCGAAATCAAAGGAAAGACGAAATCTAAATGAAAATTTAGCGGAATGGACTTTAAAAAGCAAGAAACGACCCTGCCGTGATGCAGTTTCACCACGTAAATACAAAGCGTGAACCACGAAGGACACTAAGTATCACGAAGGATTTGGGTCTCATATGTTTCTTCGTGTACGTTGATTTGCTCGGTGGTTAACTATTTCGGAAATTGCACCGCTGCCTAGTCCACGTGTTCGCCAAATTCGAAGACCTCTTCTGAAGGGGGCAGTACGTCGCGTTCTCCGGCGATCCATACATATAAGGTTGGGAGCAGAAAGACGCTGATGATCAGAGCTGCGAGCAGGCCGCCGACGATCACGATCGCGAAGGGGCGCTGAGAATCGGAGCCTATGGCGTGCGATACAGCGGCTGGCAACAATCCCAGAGTTGCCACCAGCATGGTCATCATGATGGGACGCAATCTGAGGACGGCGCCTTCGACCGCGGCGTCTTCGATAGAATAGCGCCGGGATCGCAGCTGGTTGATGTACTCCAGCATAATGACTCCGGTTTGCACCGAGACCCCGAAGAGCGCGAGGAAACCGACGCCCGACGAGACACTGAAATTGGTTCCAGTGATCAGGAGGGCAAGCAGGCCACCGATGGGGGCGATGGCAACCGTCGCGAGGATCAGCAACGCCCATTTGAACGATTTGAACATCGTATAAAGAATGATGAAGATGAGGAGAATGGTGATGGGGAGCACGATCAGCAGGCGCGCGTTGGCTCGCTTCTGGCTTGCGTATTCCCCTTCCCAATCGATGCTGTATCCGTTAGGCAGCTTGACCTGTTTGTTTACTTTGTCGATCGCTTCTTCGACGGTGCTGCCGAGATCGCGGCCGCGGACGCTGTATTTGATGGCGACATAGCGGCGATTGCCTTCGCGATAGACTTCCGACGCGCCGTCGGTTTCGGTGATCTTGCAGAGTTGCGCGAGCGACACACGTTCTCCGCTTGGCGATAGCAGGCGTATGTTTTCGATGGCTTCCTGGGTGCTGCGGTACTGCGGCAGATAGCGGAGGGTCAAGTCATAACGCGCCTCGCCCTTGAGAACCTGAGTGAGCGCGGTGCCGCCGACCGCGGTTTGCACCGCATCCTGGATATCGGAAACGTTGATCTGATGGCGAGCGGCTGCTTCCCGGTCGACAGCCACGTTCAAGTTTGGCTGTCCAAGAACGCGGAACACTCCGAGGTCTTCAATACCATTGACCTTGCGCATGATTTCGACGATCTCGTCGCTCTTCTGCTCGAGAACTTTCAAATCGTCGCCATAAATTTTGGTGGCGAGCGCGCCCTTCACGCCACTGACGGCTTCTTCCATGTTGTCTTCGATGGGCTGAGAAAAGCCCCAAACGACGCCGGGAATTTTGTCGAGTTCGCGCTGCATGGCGGCGATCAGTTCATCTTTATTTTCGTGAAACACGGGCCGCCACTTGTCTTTCTCTTTCAGGTCTACGAAATATTCGGTGTTAAAGAAGCCGGTGTTGTCCGTTCCGTCATCGGGACGCCCGACCTGGCTGGTACATTGCGGCACTTCAGGAAAAGAGCAAAGTACGATACGCGCCTGATTCGCGACCCGGATGCCCTCATCCGGGCCGGTGCTGGGCGCAAGCGTCCCGCGAACCCAGAGCGCCCCTTCATCGAGGTGAGGCAGGAATTCGGAACCAATGACGCCGCTGAAAGCCATGTAAACGCCGGCGAACATCACCAGCACGCACGCGCCAACAGTGATTACACGATGGCGAATGGCCCAGCGCAGCGCCACGCGGTAGCGTTCGCTGACGAAGATCATCACCGGGTTGTGCCATTCCTTCGCCCCCTTCGCAAACGCGAAACTCGCCATCACCGGCGCCACGAGAATCGAGAACAGGAGCGCCCCGAGCAGCGCGAAAGCTACGGTCCAAGCCATGGGATGGAAGAGCCTGCCTTCGACGCGTTGCAGAGTGAAGATGGGCAAGAAAGCGGTAATGGTGATGACAATCGCGTAGAACACCGGACGCTGCACTTCATGCGAGGCGAAGCTGATTCGTTCGGTCGCGGTCTTGACGCCCTCGGTATGGCTTAGATGGCGAATAATGTTTTCGATTAGAACGATGGCGCCCTCCACCACCACGCCGAAATCCAATGCGCCCAGCGAGAGAAGATTGGCCGGAATGTGCATGAAGTTCAGACAAATGGCGGCAAAGAGCAGAGCGAACGGAATGGTCGCGGCGACAATGAGCGCGCCCCGAACATTCCCCAGAAATAAAAGCAGAACGACCGATACCAGAATCATGCCTTCGCTGAGATTGTGAAGGACGGTGTGGGACGTGTAGTGGACCAGTTGACTGCGGTCGAGGAACGGAACGATCTTAACTCCCGGAGGCAAGATGTGATCGTTGAGCTCTTTGACTTTTTCGTGAACGCCCTCGAGCGCAGTCTCGCCGGTTGCACCTTTCCGCAACAACACAATGCCGGAGACGACATCGTCGTTGTCGATGATCTTTCCGTCTTCGCGGTGAAGAGCTCGCGCAAACTGGCCGAGGCGAATCTTCGCTCCCTGCGAGACGACGGCGATATCCTTAACGCGGAGCGGCGTGCCATTTTTTGCCATGATGACCGTGCGTTCGATGTCCTGGGAACGATCGACCAGGCCGACGGAGCGGACGTTGATCTGCTGCAGACCTTCCTGGATGAAGCTGCCGCCGGCGTTGGCGTTGTTATTGGTGAGTTGCTGCTCGACCTGCGCCAGGCTCAGGCCGTAGGCGATCAATTTGTCGGGATCGACGCGAACCTGATATTCGCGCGTCGGGCCGCCGAAGCTGGCGACGTCGACAATATTCGGGACAGACTTGAAGCTCTTTTCGACGACCCAGTCTTCAAGGGATTTCAGCTCCATCGGGTCATAGGCGGGATTGGTGCTGTGCAGGGTGAAGAAATAAATCTGGCCAACCGGACTCCAGTCCGTGCCCATTTGCGGGTTGACGCCGGGTGGAAGGATAACCTGGCTCAGGCGCTCCAGAACTCGTTCGCGGTTCCAATCATCATCTGAACCGTCGTCGAAAATGAGTTTTATGTCAGAGAGTCCGAAGAGCGAGAATGACCGCAGATGCACGACATGCGGAATGCCATTCATGACAATTTCGAGCGGGATCGTGACCTGCTGCTCGATCTGCTCGGCTGAAATCCCAGGCCACTGTGTGATGATCTCGACGTAATTGTCGGCTACATCGGGATAGGCCTCGATGGGCAGGTCGCGGAAAGCGACGATGCCTCCGGCGAAAAGTATGAGCGCGAAGGCCAACACCAGCAGGCGGTTGTCGAGAGCAAAATCAACGACTCGACGAATCATTTATTGCTCCCGTGTATTGCTGCCATTCATTGCTCCGACTGTCTTTAGCTCTTGCGGCTCTTACTTCTGGGCTGTTGCTGCCGGCTACTGTTCCAATGTGTTTTGCAGCGCCAGCGCGTTCGAGACCACTTGATCTCCGGGCTTGAGGCCGGAGACGACTTCCTGCATGTTGTCCGGCAGGTTATTTCCTGTCACCACCTCCAGGCGTTTGAAGTGCCCAGCGCCGGCGGATGCGTAAACCCACTCGCGATCGTGTAAGTGCAGAATGGCAGCGGCGGGGACGGCAGCGTGCGTCTGGGGCTGTTTTCCGTAGAAGGTCGCGGTTACAAACATGCCCACTCGCATGATGCCAGGATTTGCGACTTCAATGCGAACCTTCGCGGTGCGGAGATTGGGATCGAGAACCGGCAGAATGTTATCGATCCGTCCTTTGAAGACGCGGTTGGGATAGGCGCTGAGGCGTATATCCGCGTACTCGCCGGTGTGCACGGCGTCGAGATCGTTTTCGTAAACGTCACAGATGATCCAGACATACGAAAGATCGGAGATGGTAAACGGGTTCGGCGAGCCTAAACCTTGCACGCCCGAGGAGTTGGTGACTTGCTGGTCGGTAATTACGCCTGATATGGGCGCGACGATATCGACGATGCCCGAAGGGTGGTCTTTGTCGATCCCGAGAAGACGCAGCTGGTCGGTTGCGGCATCGAGGTCGGCTTTGGCGTTCTTGGCAACTTCTTCGGCTTGCTCGAGAGCGCTTTTCGCGATGGCTCCCTTGTCATATAAAAGCTGAGCCCTCTCCAATTGAATCCGGGCCAAAAGCTCATCGTTGACCGCTTTGCGATATATCTGGTAAGCGCCGGAGACATCATTGCTCTGAACTCTAAGCAACAACTGTCCCTTCTTCACGACGTCGCCCAGCCTGGCCTTGATCTCGATAACCCTTCCGGCAGCCAGTGAGATCACGGGCACCGCACGCGCAATATCGGGCTGCACCACGCCAGTCACATCCAGCGAGGATGGGGCTTTGTGCTCGATCGCCGTCACTAATGGGAACTGGTCGGGATGATCAACCTTGAAGTTGTTGGCATCGAGATCAGGCTCGACGGCGGCCTTGGGCGGCGCTTCAGCCTTGGGATCTGGCTTGGTTTCGCCGCATCCGGGAAGCATAGCCAGGCACAGGAGCAAAGACAAGAGACAGACCGCGGGCCCCCTTGGTATTCGTGGCACAGAGATTTTCGGCGCGGCAGCCGGTGGGGGTGTAGCCGCCGCGCCGCAAGAACACGCCGGGTGCTCAAACGCGGCGGTTCTTGAACTCGATATATCGTTAGTCTGTGGTTTCAAGGAATAACCTCCCGGCCGACGGCCATGTTCAATTGCGCCGCCGCGGTCAAGTACGCACCAACCAGGTTGACGTAACTGAGTTGCACGGTGCGGTAGTCGCTCTCCGCGCTGAGAAAATCCAAGAGCGATGCTCCGCCGTGCTGGTACGAGAAAGTAATCGTGTCGCGGACGCGAACCGCGGTTTGAAGATATTTCGCTTTGTAGGGCTGCAACAGAACTACATTGCTGTAGACCTGCGCGTAGGCCGAATCGACGTCGCTGAATACCTGCGCCTTGGAGGCATCCAGCAGCCGTTGCTGCCGGTCGATGTCGAGCTTGGTGCGCAGCTTCTCTCCCTGATTGCGGTCGAAAATGCGGAAAGGGATGCTGACCCCCACGCCGAAATACAAATCGATTGGCGGATTGCGGCCGAAATCGACGCTGAATGTAGGATCGGTGGATCCGTTTGCGATCGCGAGTTTGTGGTCGGTCTGGGCTTTGTCTACAGCCTCTACGGCGGCTTGCAGGTCAGGGCGCGCATCGAGCGCAATTTTTCGGAACTCCTCCTGCGACAACAGTTGCTCGGTGAAATCGAAGGGACCGACTATGTCGAACTGTTCGATGGGAGTCCGGTCGTTGAGCAGCGTGCGCAGCTGAATTTTGGCGGTGCTGCAGATTGACGAGCGCGGTTTGCAGATCGGATTCATACTGCACGCGTTGCAGTTCCAGACGATCAAGATCAATTTGGGCGATGTCGCCGGCAGAGAAACGATCTCTACTCACCTGAAGGACGTGGTCGTAGTAGGCCAGGTTGTCGTTGGCCAACTTGACCACGGCTTTGGCCTGCAGGGTCGACACAAAGGCGCTGCGCAAGTTAAAAAGCAACGTTCGTTCCATGTCCGCGCGATCGGCGATGGCGATTCCGGTTGCTTTTTTTGCGCTCTCGTGGCGCAATTCGCGTTTGTGATCGCGCTCGTGCAGGTAATCGACTGTGGCTGAGGGCAGCAAATAAGCGAGCGGACCGTGCGACGGTCCGGTGTTGAAGGGAGTAATCTGATCCGACAGCAGGCTCAAGTTTGGGTTGGGGCGCAGATAGGCAGTGATCTCCTGGGCTTTCGATTCGTCTATGTTCAATTGATCGGCTAACAGATTTGGATTGTTCTGCTCGAAGCGGTCCTTCACCTGCTCCCAGGTCCAGCTTTGCGCTGGCCGCGGAGCCGGCGCCTGCGCGGATAAAGGCGCAGCGGCCCCCAGCGTTAGAACCAGGAACCAAGAATAGCGCTGGATTTTTCTGGTCATCCTCATCCAGTTACTCCGTTTACTCCATCGGGGCCTTTGGTCTTTGATCTTTGGTCTTTGGTCTTTGGTCTTTGATCTTCGATCTTTCCGAAGGCCAGCTCGAAATGTCGCCGACCGAATTCGATGGGCGCCCACCATCAAAATGGAAATGCCCTCCACAGTATGTGGGTCTCGTATGAATTTCGTAAATATAGAGGGCTGGCCGCCGCCAATTTCTTTGGATGCATGGGAGCGGGGGCTTAACGAGCTATCCGATCATGGATGGAGGAGGAGCGCGGCTGGCACGGAGAAGCGACGGAGCAGCAGGCAAGAAACGCGCAACAGTCAAAGATTTTTGCCGGGTCTGGTTGGCGAGTCCAATCCAAGAATCGATTGCTATCACTACGCAGGGATTTTGCCACCGGCTGTGCCAGACGGAGGCTTTCTCTCCTCCACTTTGGCATACACTGCGCTTGCCGGGGGAACATTCTTCCATCTCGGTGCGCATGGCATGCAGGTCGTCGCTGGCCGAGACTACCGGGAACAGCAGTACGAGGGCGCAACCTAGAACGCAGAGGAAAATAAGCGGAGGAACCGTTGACCGTGTAGCCCGCTTCTTCCTGCTGGGCACAAAACTTCGCTGCCGCCATAACAAATAGGCGGGCAACATAAGCGACAGCCAACATAGATTGAGAAAAAGCTCCATCCCAAATGGCTAGGTGCCAGGATAAAAAGATATCCTAACCCGATTACAACTGCTTCAAGTGAATCAGGATAGCACAGGGACGGCAAGTGACTTGCGTACTGAGTAAACCCTCAGCGATCAGCCGTCAGCCGTCAGGAGAACCTGCTTTACCTGATGGCTGAGGGCTGAGGGCTGACAGCTGATCGCTGACGGCTAGGGACCCTGGATGATTTGCAGAGGTTGAGGAGTTTCCAGTCTCTGACGAAAGATCGCCTGCTTGGCTGGGATTTCGGCGATCGCGTCGGCGTGGATCACATAGCCGCCGTGAGGCAGCGTGCTTCCAAATTGGATTGGAACGTTGTTTGCGCCGGGCTTCAGCGGAAAGTGCTCGTAGCCGATCGCAGTCGCTCGCCCATTTTCCGCAACCGCCACGATGACAACCGTCAGGTCGAATGTATCCTTGGTGCCATTCGAAACCTGAACCGAGCCATCGATCCGTTCGTCGTGCGCCTTGGGGGCTTGCAGCCATTCGAGTACCAACGAGGCCTCGACCACGATGTCAAACTCTTTGTTAAGAGTGCGCGGGGGACGGCCGGAGTCTTCGACCCTGAGAGAGACGTCATATTCTCCAGGCTTGGCGGGGCGCCCACTCAGAAGGCCATCAGGCGTGAGCGTAACTCCTTCGGGAAGATCTCCATCGCCTATGCTCCAGACGTAAGGCGGGACGCCACCGGTGGCGTGCAGAAAATAGTGGAATTCCACGCCGTTTTCAATGGTGGGCAAGGGTTCCTCGACAATGGCGAGCGGGGCAGGCTGCGCGGCGAGCAGGCCGCAACCACAGATCAAAATCGCAAGAACGCAAACTGTTCGCCTTGAGTTCATTCCGGTTCGTTTGATTTTACGCTGGGCACGGCGTAAAAGAACTGCAATATGTCCCTTCGTGTGGCGCGTGCGCTGGTTGGCTTCTTACTCTGCTTTCTCGTCTGCATGGTTAGCGTGGCTGCTTCGGCTCAGTCTGGAGGTCCTTCTCAACAGAAAACCGACAACGCTAATGGCAACTCGAATCCCAATTCTAAAGAAGCCGCGATCTTTGACCGGATCCTGAATCGGATTCGCTTCGAAAACGACGGAACCGAGGTGAGCGAGACCGAAGCAGTGGTGCAAATTCATAGCCAGGCGGGCGTCGATGAGTTCGGGCAACTCGTCTTCGGATATTCGTCGGCGACGGAAAAATTGGAAATCGAGTATGTGCGCGTCCGCAAACCGGACGGGCAGGTGGTGATAACGCCGGAGTCTACGGCGCAGGATTTTGCTCCCGATGTATTGAAAGAAGCGCCCATGTACAGCGACTACCGGCAGCGTCACATTTCCGTGGCCGCGCTGCAACCGGGCGACACGCTCGAATACCGGACGGTGACGCGAGTTACTACGCCGCTGGCCGCGGGAAACTTCTGGTATCAATACACGTTTCCGACGGGTCTTGTCGTCAAGGAAGACCGCCTGGTGATCGACGTACCCAAGTCAAGAGAAGTGAAACTCAAAACTCCGTCACATCAACCTGACATTCAGGAGACTGGAGACCGCCGCGTTTATACCTGGGTGGTGAAAAACATGCAGCCTGCACGCGACACAGATGCGGGTAAAGACGAGGATGACACCGGGCCAGATGTCCAATTGACGACCTTCACAGACTGGAAGCAAGTGGCGCAATGGTATGCCACGCTGCAGGGCGACCGCATGACGGTCGACGACAGTGTACGAAAAAAAGCCGACGACCTCACCAAGGGGGCCGACACACCGACTGAGAAGGCGCGCCGGCTCTATGATTTCGTGGCGCGCAATGTGCGTTACGTGAGCATCTCGCTGGGAGTCGGGCGCTACCAGCCGCATTCGGCTGCGGACGTTCTGGAAAACGGTTACGGCGATTGCAAGGACAAGCACACGTTGCTCTCGGCCATGCTGCGAGCGGAAGGAATTCAGAGTTATCCGGTGCTGATTGGCAGCGGACACATTTTAGATCCTGATGTTCCCTCGCCGGCGCAGTTCGATCATGTGATGACGGCGGCGCGGCTGGGAACGGGAAAAGAGTTGACCTGGCTGGATACCACTCCAGAGGTGACGCCGTTTGGGCTGATTCTTTATCAGTTGCGAAATAAGCAGGTCGTGCTGGCTTCGGACGATAGCGAAGGCGGCCTGCGGCGAACGCCCGCCGATTCGCCGATCAAGACCTTCATGCGTTTCAACCTCGACGGCAAATTCAGCGAGTTCGGGGCGCTCGATGCGACCCTTGAATTCACCGCGCAGGGCGATCGCGACTGGCCGATGCGAGCCAGCTTTCGCCGGTATTCGCAGGCGCAATGGAAGGATCTTGTCAAAGCTCTCTCGACTGGATGGGGCTTGCCGGGTGAGGTTGACGATATCCAGGTCGATCCTATCGAAGACACGAGCAAACCTTTTCACCTGAAGTATCACGTTCACCAGGACAAGTATTTTATCGTGCCGGCGGCGAGTGTAAATTTTCGCCCAATCCCGCCGCTGGGAATGCCTGCGGTTCGAGAATCAGAGAGCAGCACTGAACCTTTGAATATTGGTCCGGCGGGTGAAACGGACTACCGTGTGCGATTGCAGTTCCCTTCCAATTACACGGTGCACACGCCAACCGCCGTGAAAATGTCGCGCGATTATGGCGACTACTCATCGACATACTTGCTGAGCAAAGGAATGCTGGAAGGCGAGCGCAAACTGGTCGTGAAGGTGAACGAACTGCGCGGCGGCCCGGCGGGCGGATTATGAATCATTTCGCAATGCAGCGCACAGCGATGAAGACCAATTGTTGTCATGCACGATTCTGACGCCGTCGGGACGCGGGGCAGAGTCGCAAACAGCTTCGAAGATGGAAGGAACGCCCGAGGAGCTGCAAAAGGCGGGAGTGAAGGCGCTGCAGAGCAAGGACTACGGGACGGCGATCGAACTGTTGAAGCGTTCTGTGTATGCGGATGCGGGGCCGGCTTCGAGTGTAAAAGACGGCTGGTATGACCTCGGGCTGGCCTATGCCGGCGCCAACAACCACGCGGACGCGATCGCTGCGTTCCGCAGAGAGATTGAACTGGATCCTAACCACAAACATGCGAACGTCGACCTGGCGCTGGAACTGCAACAGACCGGAAAAACCGAGGATGCGATCGCGGCTTATCGCAGGCAACTGGAGATAGCTCCGTACGAGAAAACCACGCTTACGCATCTCGGTTTGCTGCTGGCACAGTTGGGACGCGATGCCGATGCGCGTACGGAGTTGGAGGCGGCGGTGGCGCTGCCTCCGGATGATCCGGAAACGAAGTTAGCACTGGCGCAAGTGTATGGAAGACTCGGAGAAAAGACGAAGGCGCAAGGGTTGATGAAAGAACTGACGGGCAGCGTGAGCGGGGACGCGGGCCAGGATATTTTTGCGGCGGCGCTGAGAAGCGATATCGATCCCACGCAAACCGAGAATGACGCGCAGCAGGTTCTTTACGACATAGGAGGACAATTCGATTCGGGCGAGTTTGACCGTCTGGGTCCGTCGGCGTTTTCATCGATGCAACTGGTGGCGCTGGCGTGGGCGCGAATCGGATGGGCAAAATTTTTGCGCGGTGAGAATCTGGCGGCGATGCAGTTTCTGCAGTCGGCATGGCTCTTGAGCCAGTCGGGCGCGGTCGCTGACCGGCTCGGCCAGGTGCTCGAAAAACAGGGGCAGGCAGAGAAGGCTCGCCTCATGTATGCCCTGGCCATTGCAGCGAATGAAGGCGCTAAGGCCGGCGCCAGCGCCAAGGACGATGACGTGCGTGATTCGCCAGAGCGCTTGGCAAAGCTGGCCGCGAGACGCTGCGGCGGCGGAAAAAGAAATCTCGCAGGCGCGGGCAGAGCTGGTGCAGGAGCGCACCGTAAAACTTGGATCGATCACGACCAAGACAGCTTCGGCATGGTTCAACCTGGTGTTCGACAGCTCGCCGCGGCCGGAGCGAGCGGAGTTTGTGAGCGGCGAGGAGAGCCTGCGTTCAGCGGCCGAGCAACTGCGAGAGAAGAATTTTCCTGTGCGATTTCCGGACGTGTCGTCGGTGAAGATAATTCGCCGCGGACGGTTGAGCTGCGGCGCGTCGGGATGCGACATTGAGCTGGCCCCCATCGGGGAAGAAACTTCCTGGACTGCGTCTGCAGGCTCAAAGGTTTTTGTCTTCAGGTGCCGCGGTACGGCAGGTTGCACTCTCACGGCACCCGCTAAACTCACATCGCTTAAATACGCGAGTCGGCACTACTGGGTACTGCTACAGTTTAGTTCTACGAGCAGGCAGATATGCCATGACCTTCCGCCGCGCCCATCAGACTTTGAGCGTCACGCCAGCAATGGAAGCTGGAGTTGCAGATCACGTTTGGAGTTTGGTGGAATTGGTGGGATCATTGGAGGCGAAAGCAGGGCAATAGCGTGATGAAACGAGTATGGCTGTTCTTTTGTAGCGCCGCCTTACTGGCCGAGGTATGCGGTACATGGCTGCAATCTTTCCATCACGCAACCGATACCCCATTCGCTGTGACCTACGCTACCAGGTTGAATATGTCACTGATCGGCTCATCCTGTGGGCCGTGTTTTTTGTGCCATTGATGACCGTTGCAGCTCTCTTGTCTCGTCGAAAAGGCAACCTGACCCGTTAGAAATTTTCAAACTGTAACAGTACCCACTACTCGCTCGACGCGTCCGGCTGACTCCGATAATCTATTGGGTCTTGCAACGGGCGAGTGGCGCGCTTTACCACGTGCGCTTCCAGCTAGAGATATGGAGACAAAATGGCGGATCTACAAGCGACGATTGCGGCGGATATAAAGGCGCGATACCAGAAACTGGCGGGCGTAGTTCGCGAACTAGGGACGCCGCTGAGCGATGAGCAGTTTTGGGCAAAGCCTTTTGCCTTCGGCAACAGTTTTGGCCATCTTGTGCTGCATCTCACGGGCAACTTGAATTACTACATCGGGGCGCAGATTGCGAGTACGGGCTACGTGCGCGATCGCCCTGTGGAGTTTTCCGACGAGACTCGCCCCTCCAAGGCGAACGTGTTGAATAAATTTGATAGAGCGATTGAGATGGTGCTCGCGACGATTGACAGCCAAACAGCGGAGGATTGGTCACGACAATATACGGCGGTGGGAGCGGATGCTGGAGACCGGTTTGCCATAATTTTGACGTGCGCCACTCATCTGCATCACCACATCGGGCAAATGATGTACTTGGCGTTTGAGTTGAAGCGGAAGGGTGAGGTCTGAGTGCGGGGACTGAAGGCGAAGCGAGTTCTGATCACTGGCGGGGCCAGCGGCATCGGGGCGGCTACGGCGGCGCGGTTTCTTGAAGAAGGATCTGTAGTCTGCGTGCTTGACCGCGACGCCGAGGCGCGGAGATCGGTCTTGCGCGACCTGCCCGATTTGACGGCGACACTCGATGCCGATGTTTCGAACCTAAGGCAGGTTCAGGCCGCGTTTGCCGAAGCGGTTCGTCTGATGGGTGGCGTGGATGCGCTCGTGAATAACGCGGGCATCAGCATCCGCCATAACTTTCTCGACATCACGCCGGAGGAGTGGGACAAGATAATGGCCGTCGAATCTCACCGGAGTGTTTTACGTCGCGCAGACTGCGGCGCGGCATATGATGGAACGCGGCAGCGGCGTGATTCTGCAAACGGCCTCGACCAATGGCGTTATGGGATATCCATTTTATGCGGATTACAACGCCGCGAAAGCTGGAGTGATTGAGCTGACGAAATCGATGGCGCTTGAACTTGCGCCGAAAGTGCGAGTGTGCGCGGTGGCTCCGGGATACGTGCTGACGCCGATGCAGCGCGCCGAATACACGGACGAGATGCTCGCGGAGGTCAATCGCAAGATTCCTTTGGGGCGTCACGCTCAGCCGGAAGAAATTGCGGCGCTCTTCGCGTTTCTCGCTTCCGACGATGCGCAGAACATTACGGGGCATGTTTACACATGTGACGGGGGGGAAACCGCAGGAGGGCTGGCCAGCCGTTAAGCTATAGGGCTTGCGGGCAGAGGCGGGTAACACAGCTGTGCTTACGGGTGGGCGGCTTGCGGAGTCGGCGAATCGTCCGCTAGGGCGGGGGGACACCAAAGGAAATCGCGCAGGCTGCGTTGTAGCTGGCGAGTGATGCATCGTCGTTTGTCACGGGCACGGCGCTGGTGGTGGATGGTCGAGGGTTGGCGGGTTCGTTCTAATGAGCACAGTCGTCTTTCTCGGAGGCGGGAGGATCACGGCGGCGATGCTCGCCGGTCTGCGGCTCGGCAAGACCCAGCATCAGCTGATTGTGCACGATCGCAATCCGGGCAAGCTGCGCGGACTCAAAAACAATTATGCGGTTGTGGTCGAAACCGATTTGAAGCGCGCGGTTGACCAGGCGGAGTTACTCGTCGTCGCTGTCCGCCCTAGTTCAGTGGGCGAACTTCTCGGCGCGATGGCAAAACTAAAATTGCCTCGACGGAGATTGCTAGCTGTAAGCCTGGCGGCGGGCGTGCCGCTCCGCGCGCTGATTAAGTCGGGTGGGCCAAACCTGCGATGGGCTCGCGCTATGCCAAGCCCGGTGTGCCGCAGCGGACACGGGCTTACGGCCATTACATATTTGAGGAGTTTGGCGCGCGCGGATCGCCAACTGATCCACGATCTTTTCGCCACTTTCGGTCAGGTTGTTGAACTTCCAGAGAGCAAGCTTGACTTATTCACGGTGACCTTTTCGCCGAGCCATGGTTACCATGCACTTTCTACGTTCGCACGGGCGGCGATGGCGGCCGGGTTGGATCGAAAGACGGCGCTGCTGGCGAGTGCCCACGCCCTCGCGGATGGGATCATTGCCTGGCGCAGGGAAAAGCACTCTCTGGAGTCGCTGCTGGAAGAGGCTGCGACCCCTGGCGGTACCGCGGCGGCGACAATGGCTGCGATGGATGCGGCCGGATATCAGCGTGCCGTGCGGCTGGGCCTTGCTGCTGGATTGCGCCGCGCTCGCGCGAATGCCGGCAAGTGATTCGTGGAGGAATATCCGTTTATGACGATGCCAACTCCAGATCAGGAACGTCAACGAATAGCCGCCGTATACTCCGCGATGAGTGACGAAGAACTGGTTCAGATTGCCGAGAGCGGGGATGAATTGAGCACTGCTGCGCAGGGAGCGCTCACAGCGGAAGCCGCGAAGCGCGGACTCCAAATCGATGTTGCGCCGTCCCCGAGCAAAGATGTTGTCGAGTTCAGCGAGACCGTCACCTTGCGCCAGTTCCGCGATCTCCCCGAAGCACTGCTCGCGAAGGGCAGCCTGGAGTCGGCGGGAATTCAGGTCTTCCTGATCGATGACAATATGATCCGCATGGATTGGTTCATCTCCAATCTGCTGGGCGGAATTAAATTGCAAGTTCGCGCCGAAGATGTGGAAGCGGCCAGCGAAATCCTGGACCAGCCTATTCCGGAAACGCTCGAGGTTGAAGGCGTCGGGAATTTTGAGCAGCCGAAGTGTCCCCGGTGCCAATCGCTCAAGGTCTCGTATCTGCTGGACAGCCACGGATGGATCTGTAGCGCATGCGGCAATAAGTGGGAACATCTGGGCGGACCACTTTGAGTCCCTGCACTTAAAAGCCATACTTTGCGCCGCCGCTGCCGACGGAGACGCGGCAGACCGTGTCTCAACGCGAAAAGCTGAGCAGCTATAATCTTCACCATGCGGCAGTTTTTTCGCATGTTACTTTTGGCATTGGTGCTGGTGACCGTTGCGCTCGTTTCTGCGCTCACGGCCATGCGATTTGCGATCCACGGGCGCGAGGTGACGATCCCGAAACTGGTGGGCATGAGCCCGCTGGAAGGCGAGCGCGCGAGTGCGGCCCTGGGGTTGCAACTGGTGGTCGAGCGCCAATTCTTTAGCCCGGATATTCCTGAAGGCAAAATCATGACGCAGATACCGCCGCCGGGAACCAAAGTCCGGCGCGGCTGGTCGATCCGCGTGGCGCAGAGCCTGGGAGCGCAGCGAGTAACCATCCCCGATGTGACGGGCGGCAGTGAGCGGGTGGCTGAGTTAAACATACGGCGCCGCGGGTTGAGCCTGGGTTCGATCGCGCACGTCAATTTGCCCGACCTCGCCGCTGACAAAGTTATATCGCAAAGCCCTCCGGCGAATGCCAGCCGCGTGTCGGCGCCGAAGATCAATCTGTTGTTGAGTGATGGTCCCGAACCGGCAACTTACCTGATGCCAAATCTCATCGGGCAGCCTCTGGGCAGCGCGACGCTGTCGCTGCAGGACGCCGGACTCAAATTGGGGAAAGTCATCGCGCTTCCGCCGCAATCGTCGTCAACCGGAGACGCGCAAACCACGCCACCCGCGCCCGCGTCAGCCTCAGCGCCAGGCGCGGCCAGCATGATCTATAGTCAGAATCCGCTGCCGGGGCAGAAAGTGGTTGCCGGCAGTGCGGTGAATTTTGAGGTCCGCTAGCTCAGCCGTTCGACCATTTGTCGTTCGATCATGGCGGCGAAAAATCCGTCGCATGGGTGAACGCCGGGGATGGTTCGCAGATAAGGACCCGCCAGAAGCGACGGGATATCCTTCCAACACAATTCGCCGGAGTGCTGCATCTGCTGTAGTTCATCTTTCAAATCGATAACTTTGAATTTCGTCGTGCCACTGAGAGCCGCTTCCACTACCGCTTCGTTTTCCTCGGGCTCCAGCGAACATGTGGAATAAACGATGCGTCCGCCAATTGCAAGCTGATCGATTGCCGATTTCAGAATCGCTACTTGCCGCAGATGCAGATCGCTTAGATCTTCTGCATCTAAGGCGCCATTTAATTTCGGGATTGCGGGCGAGAGTGCCGGTGCCCGAGCATGGAACGTCGGCGAGAATGCGGTCAAACGTACATACAGAAGAAAAGGGCAAATGACGCGCGTCTGCAGCGACTATTTGAACGTTCGCGAAGCGATGGAGATCTTGCAGCAAGCGGGCGCGATGCGGATGTAACTCCGTCGCCACGACCTGCGCGCGCGGGTTACGCCGGGCGAGCAAGGCAGTCTTGCTTCCGGGAGCGGCACAACAATCCAGCAATTTTTCTCCGCGACCGACCAAGAATGCTACCAGTTGCGAAGCCTCGTCCTGAATGGAGACCTGGCCCTCCCGATAGGCCCGCGTGGCCGTGACGTCGCCCTCGACAATGCGTCGCGCCGAAGACAAGAGGGTGCCGGGCGCGAGTCGCACTCCTTCCGCGGCAAGGTCGGCTTCGGTGTTTACATCGTGAATATGAATTGCTGTTTCGGGTATGGTCTGATCGTGGGCGCAGATTTGGCGCGCTGTTTCCAGTCCATATTGCTCGGCCCAGCGCTTCACCAGCCACGCGGGGTGAGCGGCGCTCTGAGCGAGAGTGGTCGCGTCGGCTGAGGACTTTATGTGCGCGAGGGCATCGTTCTTATCGGCTTCGCCAATTTTGCGAAGGACTGCATTCACGAAAGATGCGGCTGAGCGCTTGCGCGCTGCTTTCACTAGTTCCACGCTTTCAAAAATCGCTGCGCGCGCGGGAACTCTGGAAAGAAACTGTAACTGGTAAATCCCAAGCCGCAATGCGATGAGAACTGCATCATCCAGGCGCGCGATTTTTTGCGACGATGCCTCGGCCAATCGCTGGTCGAGAAAAGACTGCCAGCGGAGCACGCCCATCACGAGTTCGGTGGCCAATCCGTGATCGCGGGAGGAAAGCTGCGCCAGCGGCGCGGAATGAAGCAGTTCAGACGCATAAGAGTGTTCGCGCTCGACTCGCAGAAGAATTTCGAAAGCCGCGGATCGAGCGGGAGAAATGGCCATCGCCACTTATTGTCCGAGATGGTCACCGGGCTGAGGCCGGTAGCCATTGATAAATTCTTGTGCAGTCATACTGCGCTTGCCCTCAAGTTGAACCTCAATCAGTTCCAGCGCAGTCGCGCCGTTCTTGTCGACGCCACAACCGACGAACAGGCGAGGCCCTTCAAACGCAATTTGTCCCGGCGTCAAGTTCGCCGCGTGTTGCGCGGGTTGAGCGCGCCGCACCTGCAGCGTCTTGCCCTTGAAATTCGTGAAGGCGCCGGGCCACGGCTGAAATCCGCGCAAGCGGTTGAACAGATCGTTGGCGCTGCGGGAGAAGTCCATGCGGCCATCTTCTTTCTTAAGAATCGGAGCAAGCGTGGCTTGCGAATGATCCTGCGGCTTCGGGTGAGCGTGGCCGTTTTCGAGCGCACGCAGAGTCTCGACCATCAGGTCCGCTCCCACGGACGCCAGCCTCGGGCCTAAGGTCTCGGCAGTGTCTTTGGGCGTGATGGGAATTTCACGCTGCAGCAGTATGTCGCCGGTGTCGAGTCCCGCGTCGATGCGCATGGTGGTAACTCCAGTGACGGATTCGCCGCTGGCAATGGCCCACTGGATCGGCGCCGCGCCGCGATATTTGGGTAGTAGAGAGGCATGCAGGTTCAAGTTTCCGAAGCGGGGCAGATCGATCATCCATTGCGGAATAATGCGGCCGTAGCCGACGACTATGATGGCGTCCGGCTGAATCGCCGTCTAGTTGATCGCGGAATTCGGCGTTGTTTTTGATCGCGGCGAGGTTGCGTGATAGCAATTCCGAGGCGGATCGCGGCATCTTTCACGGGAGAAATAGCCAGTTCCATCCCACGCCCGCGCGGGCGATCGGGTTGCGTTACGACCAACGGCACGGAGTGGCCCGCCGCGACTAATTTCTCGAGAGTCGGAACGGCGAAGCGGGGCGTGCCGCAGAAAATCAGAATCATAGTCTCAGATCTTAGGATGTTAGGTTCTCACCGGATCTTGGGTTTCGGCGAACAAGGTCACGCGCTCCGCAGCAAAATGCAGATCCGTCGCTTCGCTCGGGACTGACAATTCAGAACTGAAGTCGCTACCACTCGCCCGCCTTCACAAGTTTCTTGATTTTGCGCTTAATCAGGTCGCGTTTCAGCGCGCTGATATGCGAAATGTAGAGCTTGCCGTTCAGGTGGTCGGTCTCGTGCAGAAAGGCTCGCGCCAGAATATCTTCTCCGGTGTGCTCGAAAAATTTGCCGGTCAGATCCTGCGCGCGTACGGTCACGGTTTTGGCGCGCGTGACGTCCTCGCGAAATTCCGGGATGCTCAGGCAGCCTTCACTGCTGCGCTGGCGGCCTTCTTTGCTGACGATTACAGGATTGATCAGAACCAGCTTTGCGTTAGGATCTTCTTTGAAGGTCACATCCACCACGGCGATTCGTTTCGAAATGCCGATCTGGGGAGCCGCCAAGCCGACGCCGCGGGCCGCATACATCGACTCGAACATGTCTTCCACGAGCTGCTTGATTCCGTCGTCGAAGCCGGTCACCTCGGCTGCAGGCGTTTCTAGAACGGAATCGCCGAATTTCACAATCGGATAAATCATTTTGAATTTTTATCGTCAGATCTTGTAGGTCAGTAATTCTTCAGCTGTTCCAGATAGCCTTGAAAATTCCGTTTCGTTTCTTTCATCGAATCGCCGCCGAATTTCTCGAGCGCACAGCGCGCCAGCGTGAGAGCCACCATGGCCTCGGCGGCCACACCCGCCGCGGGAACCACACACACGTCCGAGCGCTCGTATGCCGCCTTCACCGGTTCACGCGTCGCGAAATCCACCGACTGCAACGGACGCCGCAGCGTAGAAATCGGTTTCAGATAACCGCGAACCCGAATCTCCTGCCCATTGGAGACGCCGCCCTCCAGCCCTCCTGCATTGTTGCGCGTCCGTGTGAAGCCCGCAAATCCCGAGTCATTCTGATAGCCAATTTCGTCGTGTACAGCCGATCCCGGCGAATGCGCGGCGTTAATTCCGCTTCCAATTTCAACCGCCTTGACAGCCTGCAGTGACATAACGGCTGCGGCGAGTTGCGCATCGAGCCGCTCGTCCCACTGCGCGTAACTTCCCAGTCCGGGAGGAGCATTGTGCGCTACCACCTCGAATACTCCGCCCACGGAGTCGCCCGTGCGCAGAACTTTATCCACTTCTTCTTTCATGCGCCGCTCGGCATCGGCGTCGGCGCAGGCGAGCAGCACTTCGTTCTTTTGCGACAGGGGCTCGATTTGCTCCCAGGGGATTTCCCGGTCGGCAATTGAAACCGCGCCGACGGCGATCACGTGACTCAGAATTTCTACTCCCAACTCGCGAAGCAACAGCTTGGCGAGCGCGCCAATCGCGACCCGCGCCGCCGATTCGCGGGCCGAGGCACGCTCCAGCACATAGCGCGCTTCGGTGAAATCGTATTTCAGAGCGCCCGCAAGATCGGCGTGACCGGGGCGCGGCGACGCTACGCGTTTATGCTTCTCCGGATCGCCGGTCTCCACCGGCAGCGACTCTTTCCAATTCTGCCAATCGCGATTTTCGAGCATCACCGCGATGGGCGACCCGATCGTCTTGCCGTGATGCACGCCAGAAAGAAAATGCGCCCGGTCAGTCTCAATCTTCATCCTGCCGCCGCGCCCAAAGCCCTGCTGGCGGCGCCAAAGTTCACGATCCACAAATGCCTGGTCCACTGCCAGCCCAGCCGGGAGCCCGGAAAGAAACGCGACCAGGGCCTCGCCGTGCGATTCTCCGGAGGTAAAGTAGCGCAGCATGTGGAAGAGGCATTGTAAATGATGAAGAAAAGTTCAGCTGAGGTCGATTTTTACTCCGAACTCGCGGCCGATGCAGGTACAATTAAGGAGCATTGTTTGAACCGGCGTTCGCCGGGCGACCTGGACTCCGGACTGGTCGCGCCACTCTGTCAAAATACGCGAAGGATGTGCCAATGTTGACAGGCAAGACTCGTCCGTTTCACGCCGAGCAATCCGATTGCATTCGTTGCGTGATTGCGGACGACCACGAAATGTTGCGCTACGGAGTGCGGCGGCTTCTGGAAGACGCTCCCGACTTTGCCGTGGTCGGCGAAGCCAGCGATGCCTCGGAAGCGCTCAAAATAGCGCTGGAATATGGCCCCGACCTGCTGCTGCTCGATATCAGCATGCCTGGCATGTCGTCATTTGAAGCTGGACGCCTGGTTGAAGAAGGCGGGGTAACGCGCGTGGTGTATCTGACCATGCATGAAGATCAGGACACCGTGCAGCAAGCTCTGCGCTCGGGCGCGAGCGGATACTTGCTCAAAGACACTCCGGCGCCGCTGCTGCTCAGTGCTCTGCGCGGAGTGTATCGCGGCGAACAATCGATAAGTCCTCAGATTCAGGCGCAGCTGAAAGATGACGCGTTCTTGCGCACTCAGCCCGTGCGCGTGCCACTGCGCAGAAGCAAGCTGACGCTTCGCGAGCGTGAGGTGATGAAATTGCTGGCCGAGGGACATACGGTGAGGAAAGTAGCAGCCGTTTTGGGGCTCAGCGTGAAGACGGTGGAAGCGCATAAGTTCAACTTGATGCGTAAACTCGACATCCACAATAAAGCTCAGTTGGTCACGGTCGCCATTCAGAGGAAGATTCTTCCGCTGCCGCTGGCAATGTAACAACGTTGCAAGCAAAAATACATCAGCCTTGAGCCGGTGACAGAACCGCTGTCGCAAGAGAGGCCAGATCAGGGACTTCCAAGTCCGGCCGTTTTTCAGAATCTCGTCCTGAGGACTCTCGAACTGCTCCAATTCCAGGACGAGCGGATCTTCGGTTCACCCATACGGTCGAGATTCCCAGAGACCGCGCCGGCACAATATCGTGATAGATGCTTTGTCCGGCGTGCAGAAGGCGATCTGGAGAAACGGCCAGCCTGCGCAGGGCCATCCAAAAATTGTCGTGGGAGGGCTTGTAGGCTCTTACTTGCTCCGCCGTGATCACCTCATCGAATTCCACGTCCAGATGCCCGCGCGTCCCGGAGAATAGTTCGTCGTCAATATTTGAAATCACTGCCAACTTGTAGCGCTTCCGCAGTTCGCGCAGGGCGGGCACTGTATCGGGAAAAACAGGCCAAGCCGGCACCGATTCGTGCAGCGAGCGAATCTCGGCAGAACTGGCCTCGAAGCGGAGACGTCCCGCGACCCCCCGCACCACCGATTGCAGCACATCCCGATAGCTCTGGTAGACGCCGCTTTCCGCTTCAGCCTCAAACTCCCCGTAGAGTTCGAGAATGGCCGCGTCAGGCACGCTCTGACCGTGGTTGGCAAGCAGGGCGCGCATCACAGGAAGAATTCCCGACTCCCAATCGATCAGGGTGCCGTAGCAGTCGAAACTAATTGCGGCGAAATTTTGAAAGTTCACGATGGAATGAGGAGTCGCACAAAAGCGCGGCGCGTGGCAAACGTCAGTGGTGCTTGAAGTATTGGACGGCGCGCTCATGATCCTCGGCGGCTTTCCGGGTGCCGAACGTCCCGAGGTTGCGTCGTCGCCCGGTCTTGGGATTCTTTTTGCGAGAGTAGAGCCGGTATTGTCCAGATTTCAATTTTCGAATCATAGGATGATCTCGATGGGTAACAAGCGGGAGAGCGGAAAGGCTTGTGCCGCACCTTCACCGCACCTTACCGCTCTCCGGTCGCTTGCGTTATTTAGGCAGCTCTGTTCGTCCGTTGGTTATCGAGAACCTCTGACTCCGCCTGGAGCCAGTCTTCTAACTCGTAGCCGTCCCGCTGCCCACCTTGCTGGTAGATTTCAAAAGCGCGGCGTCTGACTTCCTCTTGCTGGGCGCTGGAAATATGGCTTTGTCGATTCGGTCGTTCTTGCTCGATGCGTTTCATTCGTTATTCCTTTCTCGATGGAGTTGCCGAACCCGGACCATCATCAGGTGGATCTGAAAATCTTTCCGGAAGATCAGCGACTCTATCGGTTATTTTCTCAACTCTACTCTCGCCGCAACGCAATGGAAGTACGGTAATGACTGTATTCATCGAAGTATGGGGGAAAAGGCTCAGAAGGCCCTTGCAGATTGCTGCAATTAAAGAGCTTCTTTAGAAAGCCCTGCACGGTAATTTCGGCATCTCATTGACACGCAAATGAAGGACGCGCAAATGAAACCGCAAAACGGGAGTGCGCAAAAGGGATGCCTAGCGCCGTCTCCCCGGGCGGCAGGCTCTCCGGTGAGAGAAGCCAAAATTCCTTATGAGAGAGCCAGCAGAGAAGCCTGACACGCAGCTGCCCATGACCTCATCGGTCTCCGAGGAACTTGCGCCTGAGCAAAAGGCGCTTTTCCGTGAAGTTCTCGCTTTGCTTGAAAAGCAGCATTTGCCCTACGCGGTGTCCGGGGGATTTGCCATGCAACAGCACACCGGCATCTGCCGCTTCACAAAAGATCTGGATATTTTCCTGTGCCCAACCGACGCGTCAAGAGCGCTGTTTCATCTCCGCGAAAAGGGCTTCTCATGCGAAGTCTGCGATCCGGTTTGGCTGGCCAAGGCCCATCGCGATGGCTATTTTGTCGATCTCATTACCGGCATGAGCAATGGAGTCGTGACGGTCGACGCTTCGTGGATTGAGCGCGCATGTCGCGCGACTGTGGTGGGCATCAAGTCCGCGATTCTGGCGCCTGAAGAGCTGATCGCTTCGAAGCTTTTTGTCACCCGCCGCGAACGATTTGACGGGGCGGACATATCCCATATCATTTTCGCCTTACGCGGGAAGCTCGACTGGGAGCGGATCCTCGAATTGGCCGGAGAGCATTGGGAACTCATCCTCTGGCACCTGTTGCTGTTCCATTACGTCTACCCGGCAAAGAGCGGTTACGTCCCAAGGACCTTGTGGATCGACCTGTTATCGCGCTTTTCGAGCGAGGTTCACTCGCCCAACCCCAGGGCAAGATTCCGCGGCAGCTTGATTGATCCTAGAATATTTGCCATTGATGTCGACGAATGGGGCCTGGATGACATGCTCAGGGAATCCCGGGAGCGGCGCACAAAAATTCTGCCTCTACCCAATTCCCGTCTTGCGTAGGCGCTGTACCGTTTGCATTCAACTTTAGTAGTGGGCAAACTAAGCGAGAAACGAGAACGGAAGAAGAACGAGAAGGAATGAGAATCGCAGCCACCGCCGATTTGCACTTCGCCCCAGCCAGCCACGCCGCTCTGCTTGAACAACTTGGCCGGGCGCGTGACGAAGCCGACGTCTTGGTTCTCGCGGGAGACCTGACCAACTACGGCCAACCGGCGGAGATGGAACCGTTGCTCAATGCGTTGGTCCGGCTCCGCGTGCCCATCATTGCCGTGCTTGGCAATCACGACTATGAGAGCGGCAAGGAACAAGAACTGATGCAGATGATGACTGCGGCCGGCATCAAACTGCTGGACGGAACAGGTTATGAAAGAGATGGAGTGGGATTTGCTGGAACCAAGGGCTTCATCGGCGGTTTCGGCCGCGGCGTGCTGACCGCTTTCGGCGAGCCCGAGGTCAAGGCCTTTGTAAAAGTCTCGATCGACGAAGCGCTTAAGCTGGAACGCGGCCTCTCGCAGCTTCGCACCAAAAAGCGCGTGGTCGTTCTGCATTATTCGCCAATCGCGGGCACCGTCCAGGGCGAGTCCCCGGAAATCTTTCCCTACCTGGGCACCTCGCGGCTCGCAGAAGTCATCGATCGACACGGCGCTGACCTGGTTGTCCACGGCCATGCGCATCACGGTACCCCGGATGGTCAGACCACAGCCGGAGTCCCGGTGCACAACGTAGCCATTACTCTTCTCCAGGCGCAGCAGCCCCCCGGCGCCTATCGCATATTTGAGGTGTAGCAACTCACGTGGGAACAGGCCTCGGTTTCCGGCGGACTACTGGAACGAGTATCCCGGCTTAGCCGCGCAGCTGTAAACCCGCGCTTTATCCGGATTCACTCTGGCCTCGCAACTCGCCCAATTTAAGAACAGCGCTGGTCCTAGCGGAAAAATTATGGTCTGCCCGTTGACGTCCGCCTCGATGCTCACGCTCTCAGCCGAGGAGGGCAGCGTAAATGAAAGTCCCTCGCCAAAGATGACCGGATAGGACCAGCGTTCCGATTGCGTCTCCATGGTGCGAAACACTTCAGCCTCCAACAGAAAAGTTGTGGTGTCAGACCAGTCACGCGCCGCGACCGTGATCACCTGACCGCCCTCTGAGAAGTGATCTTCTTCAATTTTCGTGAAGGGGCAGGGCCCGGCAATGCAGGACGCGCGGGCATCCCGAAATTCATTCCCCGCACCGGCGTCCAACGAGCCCGAACCGTCGGCTGCCTTCCATCGGCCATCGGGAGAGCACACCCCCTGGCCCTTGCAAGGCACGTCCCCCTTATTCTCAATTTCGAAAGTCTTGACGGCGCTGCCCACGTTGACCTCGGTTATGCCTTTGACCGTGTATCGCACCCGGACGTTAGTCACTTTTGCCATCGGCTGATTCGCCGGAACCGGCTTGTTCGATACTGGAACGAGATGCACCACATACAACTGGCTGCTGACAATATCGTGCAAGACCAGCGGCTGATACTGCCGATGATGAAATTCCAGAACCAGCGCATGCCCCTTCCGAATCGGTTTGCGCAGCTTGAGATAAAAGAAACCGGAAGAATTGGAGGTGACCTCACCGGCGGCAAGGTCGCCGGCCGAAATCTCAACGCCCGCGATGGGCAGCTGTTTTCGCGGGTCCGAATCCTGCACCAGGACTGCTCCCCGAATCGCAATCGGCTTCTGTCGCTGCCACTGGACCAGCGCCAACGTACTGGCGGCCAGCACAATCGCCACGGCCAAGGCAATCCAAGCCTCAATCTTGTGTGCTCGAGTCATGCTTTTACACAGTTAACTGTATCTATGGGACAACGGTTCGCACTGCAACGTTCCGTCAAATTCCGCGCCAGCGGAAATTCTCTTGCATCCTTAGATATGTATCGTAAACATAGAACAGTAAACCTAGAAATAAATAATTGCTTTGGGTTCTGCACAAGTAGCAGGTGTCGAGTCGTATTCCGTCATTTTCCAGCGTCACGCGCAAAGCTTTAAAATGGAATACTAAGAAGATCCAAATTGCGATGACCTTGCTTCAGACGACCCAACTTGCCACCACCCTCTGCAAAGCAGGCGCAAAAGCAAAAGAATGACCGACTCCGGTTCCAATCTTCTTTCGCGCCGTGAGATTCTGCGCCAGGTTCTGGGGACCACCCTGTCTCTGCCTTTTGCGGAACTTCTTTCATCCGTTCACGCTGAAGCGCAATCCTCCGCTCCGGCGGTGAGCGCGCCCGCGCAATCGTCTTCGGTTCTGACGCCGGACGACGATCAGTTGCTGAACGACGTGGAGAAGACAGCTTTTCTTTTCTTCTGGGAACAGGCCAGCCCGAAGACCGGGATGATCAAAGATCGGTGTAACGTCCACAAAGACGACAATCAGGGAGTTGCGTCCAGCATCGCTGCAACCGGCTTCGGTCTCACCGGTCTCTGTATCGGAGATCAGCGCGGATTCATGCCCACCGCCGCCGTGCTCGAGCGTGTCATCGTGACGCTTCGTTTTCTGTGGAAGAAGCTGCCCAACCACCGCGGGTTTTTCTACCATTTTGCCAACCCCGATACGGGGGAACGCATGTTTGACTCCGAGGTGTCGTCGGTCGACACGGCGATTCTGCTTTGCGGAGTCCTGACTTGCCGCGAGCACTTCCGCCACCCCGCAGTGTTGGAACTGGCGAATCTGATCTTGAACCGCGCCGACTGGACCTGGCTCTCCGAGGACACCACCCTCCTGACTCACGGATGGACCCCGGAGGTCGGATTTCTCCCGTCGCGTTGGGATTACTACAGCGAACTGATGATGATGTATCTGCTGGGCATGGGTTCTTCCGCCCATCCGCTGAAGCCGCAAACCTGGGACGCCTGGAAGCGTTTGACCTTTGAATACGACGGCATGCGCTATATAGGGTCGTTTGCGCCGCTTTTTGTGCATCAATATTCGCAGGCGTGGTTTGATTTTCGCGGCAGGCGCGACAAATACGCAGACTATTTCCTGAATTCAGTAACGGCGACTGAAGTCCATCGCCGCTTCTGCCTGGAACTGGGCAAGCAGTTCCCCGATTACAGCGACGATCTGTGGGGAATCACCGCCTCCGATTCGGAATATGGCTACGTCGTTTGGGGAGGTCCCCCCGCCACCGGCCCCATCGACGGCACCGTGGTTTCGAGCGCGGCTGGAGGCTCGTTGCCCTTCCTCCCTGCGGCTACTATGCGTGTCTTAAGGACGATCCACACCCGCTACCCCGCTGCATGGAGCAAATACGGCTTCGTTAATGCGTTCAATCCCCTCAAGAACTGGTATGATTCCGACGTGATTGGGATTGACACGGGAATCACGATGCTGATGGCCGAAAACCTGCGCACCGGCTTCGTCTGGAGCACCTTCATGAAGTCGCCGGAAGCGCAGCGCGGAATGGCGCGAGCCGGGCTCGTAAAATACTAGCGGTTGAACACTAGACGATCGCGAAACGATCGCCAGTTGATCGCAAGACGCCCGCTAGAGTTGCTCGCCAGGCTTTGGTCCGTCCGATTCCATCGCATCTGACCAACCGCATGTGTGGTTCCTTCATCCAACAGTGGTCTTAAGAAGAAGATGAGGCGGCCCTGCTTGTCCCGAAGTGCTCCACACCTGGTCGGAGACTCCGCCCCTCCGGCTGACGCCCTGATCGCGTCGTTTCGGGGGCCGCGAGGCCGACGTTGGCGTTTAAGGCTCTCGTGGGTTCAGTCATGACCGAACAATCGGAATTCTGGAGCGGATGGCGCGAGCGACTCGCTGCCCTTCGCAATGTCCCTGCGGTCCTGCGATTTGTCTGGGAGTCCGGCCGCGTAGTGGTCGTGCTGAGTCTGGCCGCCCGAGTGGTTGCGGCGCTCCTGCCGCCCGCGCTGTTCTGGGTTTCGAAGCTCATCATCGATACCATCTACCGCATCCTCACGACTCACCAGCCCGCCGGAACCAGACTATGGTGGCTGGTCGCTGGCGAGTTTGCTCTGGCGGTCGCCGCCGGCATTCTGAGCCGTGCCATCGACTATCTCGACGCCGTGCTCGCCGGCAAGTATATGCATCACGTGAGTGTTCGCGTCATGGAACACGCCGCCAGCCTCGACGTGATGGCCTATGAAGATCCGGTGTTTTATGACCGCCTGGAACGCGCCCGGGTGCAGGCTACCGACCGCCTCTACATGATTCAGGCCATTGGACGCCTGATCCAGCAGGTCATTACGACCATTACCCTATCCATCTCGATCATGCTGTTTTCGCCGTGGCTGTTGCTGCTGCTGGTCGTAGGTGTGATTCCTGCCTTCGTGGGCGAGACACATTTCGCCTTTCTTGGATACGCCAAGAATTTTCGTCAGACTCCGATCCGCCGCCAACTCGACTACCTCCGCATCCTGGGCGGAAGCAAAGAAGCCGCCAAGGAACTAAAACTCTTTGGTCTGAAAGATTTTCTTACCGCGCGATTCAAGAATCTTTCTACGCAGGTTTACGAAGAAGATGTTGCCCTCGCCCGCAAGAAGGTGGTCGTGGGCTCGGTGCTGACTGCGATCGGCACCGCTGGGTACTACACCGCTTACGTCTTTGCTGTCTGGAAGACTGTCATCGGCGTCTTCAGTTTCGGCACTCTGACCTTTCTGGCGAACGCCATTCGCGACGCGAGTTCGAACCTGCAGCAAACTTTTTCCACGCTTTCAACCATCGCCGATCAGGCACTGTTCCTCACGGACCTCATAGCGTTTTTCGAGATGCGGCCCACCATCCAATCGAAGCCAAACGCGCTGCCGGCGCCGCGGCCTATCCGGCAAGGATTTGAATTTCGAGATGTGTCCTTCCGCTATCCGGGAAGTTCGCGCCTGGTCCTAAATAAACTGAATCTCCTTTTACATCCCCGCGAGCGGGTGGCATTGATCGGCGAAAACGGAGAAGGCAAGACCACCATCGTCAAGCTTCTCACGCGTCTCTACGATCCGTTTGAAGGACAAGTGCTGCTCGACGGCGTCGATCTGCGCGAATACGACCTCGAAGACCTTTATCGTGAAGTTGGCGTTATTTTTCAGGATTTCATGCGCTACGAGATGACCGCGCGGGAAAACATCGCCGTCGGCCGAATCGAACTGATCGACAATCTCGAGTTGCTGCGGCAGTCGGCTCAGAAAAGCATGGCCAGCGACGTCGTCGGCAAACTTCCATCCGGATACGACCAGATGCTGGGCCGACGCTTTGACGGCGGGGTCGATCTCTCTGGCGGCGAATGGCAAAAGGTAGCGCTGGCCAGAGCCTACTTGCGCGATGCGCAAGTCCTGATCCTCGACGAACCCACTTCGGCCCTGGACGCGCGCAGCGAGTATGAAGTCTTTCAGCGTTTCGCCGAATTGACCGCGGGGAAGATGGCCTTATTCATCTCGCACCGATTTTCGACGGTGCGCATGGCAGATAGGATTATAGTGCTGGAAAAAGGACGCATTGCCGAAGACGGCGATCATGATTCTTTGACGCACCTCGGCGGCCGCTACGCCGAGATGTTCGAAATGCAAGCCGCCAGCTACCGTTAGTAAGTCGCGAGATGCTGCGGCTGAGACTAGGGCTAGGGCTGATGATAGACGAATCGACCGATTAGAATGGTTCCCAAAACTCAAATCGCCAGCATCATCGCAGAAGAAGAGCGGCGACATTCCTCAGCGGCAAACGAGGTAGACGTTCAGGCCATGCGAGCCCCCGCGCTTGCGCTCGCCTCGCGCCTTGGCTGGCTGCCCGGAGCTACGTCCGACACATTCTCGAGACGCTGCCAGAAACTGGCAGCCGACTTCGAAGTCATATTCGAACGCGTGGGAAACGCATTTTCGCAAACGCCCGAATCCTCGCCCCAGTGGGAATCTCTGCTCTGGCTCCGCGATAACGCGCAACAACTGTCTTCGACAGCGCGCTCCGTTTCCGATGAACTCGGCTCGCTCTCTCAGATTCCGCACGTCGTTTCTGGCAATGAAATCCTGCCCCGAGTGCTGGCGATAGCCGAGGCTTTTCTCGATGAAACCGAGAGCACGTTTTCCGATACCAGCTTCACCACGTTCTGCCTCGCTTTTGAGGAGACCGCTCCTCTCGAATATCGTGAGATCGGCACTCATGTCCCCGCCCTGAAACTTGTTTTGCTGGAAGGGATCGCGGCTCAGGGCGTGCGTCTGGTCAGCGATCCTACGAGCCTCCCAATCAGCAAATCGACCAAGCCCGTAACAAGGTACATCCAAACTCTGCGCGACGTTACCCAGGCCTCATGGAAAGACATCCTCGAGTTGCTGATCCCCTTCGACAAGACCCTGCGCAAGGATCCTGCCGGCGCTTACGCCAGGATGGACATCGAGAGCCGGAATGTCTATCGCGAGCAAATATCGAAGATCGCTCAGCGTTCCGATCGCTCTGAATTGGAAGTGGCAGACCAGGCGCTGGCTCTGGCCCGCGAGGCGAGCAAAAGAAACCTTGCCGACCCGCGGATGAAATTGCGGGAGTGCCACATCGGCTACTATCTCGTGGCCGAAGGAACGCCGCTGCTCTGTGAGAGGGTTGGGTTTCACGCCGCCTTCGCCGAGCGTCTCCGCACCTGGCTGCGAACTCATCCAGATGATTTTCTTCTCTTCGGAATTGCAGCCCTTACTCTTGCCATTATCACCGGGGCGGTATGGCTGTTGACGCCAGCCACAACCTCGCCGCTCCTGATTTTATTTTCGATCTTGATTCTATTGTTGCCGGCATCGCAGGCGGCGGTCCAGCTCATGAATTACCTGACCACCAACCTGCTTCCGGTGGCGACTCTCCCCAAGTTCGACTTCGCGCAAGGCATTCCCGACGATTGCGCGACACTGGTAGCGATTCCGACGCTTCTGCTCAATGAAAAACAGGTACGTGGCCTGGTAGAAGATTTGGAAGTGCGGTATTTGGGCAATCACGATCGCAATATGCACTTTGCCCTGGTTTCCGATCTTCCGGATTCGGATCTGCCGGGCAAGGAAGACAGTTCTCTCGTGGATTTGTGCTCGAATCTTATCGAGGACCTCAATGAGCGCTACGCCGAAAAAAATGAAGGCGCTTTTTTCCTGCTTCATCGCCATCGTGTTTACAATCCGCGCGAAAAAGGATGGATGGGCTGGGAGCGAAAGCGCGGCAAGCTCCTCGATCTCAACCAACTGCTGCGCGAGCAATATGACAGCTTTCCGGTGAAGGTAGGCGATCTCTCTATCCTGCCGAAAGTGCGCTTCGTAATCACCCTTGATTCCGATACGGAGTTGCCGCGAGGCTCGGCGCACCGCATGGTGGGGGCGCTTGCCCACCCTCTGAATCAGGCGATCATCGATCCGGTTAACAACATCGTTGTCGCCGGGTACGGCATCTTGCAGCCCCGAGTTGGGGTCAGCGTGCAGAGCACGGCTCGCTCCCGCCTGGCAGCGATTTTTGCCGGAGAAACCGGCCTCGATCCTTACACGCGCGCCGTCTCCGATGTCTACCAGGATCTCTACGGAGAAGGGACATTCGCCGGAAAAGGCATCTACGAAGTCGATACCATGTACCGCGTTCTAGATCGCCGTTTCCCGCGAAACTCCCTGCTCAGCCACGACCTTATAGAAGGTGCGTACGCGCGAGCGGGCTTGGCCACAGACATCATCGTGATCGAGGATTATCCCTCGCATTACAGCGCTTACAACCGGCGCAAACACCGCTGGCTTCGCGGCGACTGGCAGATTGTGGAATGGTTGACCGACCGGGTTCCCGACGAGTCGGGAGCGCGTGTTCCAAATCCGATCTCGCTGATTTCGCGCTGGAAGATTCTCGACAATCTACGCCGCAGCCTGGTCGAACCGGCAACGTTTGCGCTGCTCCTGTTCAGCTGGCTCGTCATGGACCGTCCGATTCTCTGGACCGTAGCCACGATTTGTCTCTTGTTTGTTCCTGCCTGGGTCGAGTTCGCCTTTGGCCTGACGCGAGCCATCATGGCCCGCCAACTGCCAGTCGCTCGCGCCGCTTTAAGCAATCTCTTCGCCACCAATTTCACCGTCTTGCTGACGTTGACGCTTCTAGCTCACCAGACTCTGCTGTCATTGGATGCCGTGGTGCGCGCGCTGGTGAGGCGTCTGGTGACGCGCGAGCGCCTGCTCGAGTGGGAAACTGCCGCGGAAGCCGAACTAGGCGAGCGCCGCACGCCTGTCGATCGATACATTGACTGGATGCCAGCACTCGCGTTCGGTCTTGGTTTGCTGCTCTGGTTTGTGCGCCCTATCTCGTTGGTGGCTGCGGCTCCGATTCTTGTCCTGTGGGGCTGCAGCAAGGGGTTCGCTCTTTGGCTCAACGCCTCTCCCATTGCAACGGCGCCAGAAATGACGCGCGACGATTCCTGGCTGCTTCGCAAATCTGCCCTGCATATCTGGCGATACTTTGCCGAATTTTCCAACGAAGAGCAAAACTGGCTGGTGCCCGACAACATAGAGGATGAGCCGCGCAAGATAGCCTCCAGCGTTTCCCCGACCAATGTCGGCCTGCTTCTGAACGCCAGGCAAGTTGCAAACGAGTTCGGTTATCTGACGGTTCCCGAGGTGGTTGAACTAACCCGGAAGACTCTTGCCACGATGGGCCGCCTGCGCAAGTATCGCGGCCATCTTTTGAACTGGTATGACACCCGCACTTTGGATGCGAAGCCGCCGTTCTTCGTTTCGTCGGTAGACAGCGGAAATCTGGTTGCCTCTCTCTGGACTCTGAATCAAGGCTGCCTCGAAAGCCTGCGCCGGCCGCTCGTTTCAGAAGCGCTGGCGGACGGCCTGCTTGATCATCTTTGCGCGCTGGTAAAACTGCGCGCTCTTCCCAAGCGGACATTCTCGCGCTATGAAACGGAGTTGCAGTCCGATGACTGGCTGACCGCTCTTTTGAATTTCCCGGAAGAAATTCTGGAACCGAAGGAAGCTCCAACGAAGTCGGGTGCCTCGCCCGATATTGCCTGGTTCCGGGAGCAGACGCGCTTGCGGGTGCAAAAAATCCGCGAATTCGTGCAGCTGTATATGCCCTGGAAGCTCCCTGAGTTCGCAGCGCTGCGCAACGAACTTGCCGCCCCCAACGCCGAATCAGGTGACGATGTTGCCTCTCCAGCAACTGCCCGCTCTGATTTCGGAGATCGAGACGCAACTAAATCGCAACCAGCTGCCGGCAAGAAACGGAAATAGCCCCGCTGGCGAGCGCCTCAAGTCGCTGCTGGCGGAGGCGCGACAGAACGTTCTGCGCCTCATCGAAAACCTAAGCGCGACTGCCAGCCAGGCCGACGCTTTGGCCAACGCCATGGACTTCACTTTCCTGCTCGATAAGCAACGCATGCTGCTGTCGGTTGGCTTCGACGCCCAGTCCGGAGGAACTGCAACCTTACTGCTACAACCTACTCGCGACGGAACCAAGAACCGCCGTCTTCATAGCTATCGCGAAAGAAGATATACCGCAGGACTGCTGGTTTCGCCTCGACCGCCCCTTCACCAGCGACGAAGGCCGGCCCGTTCTCCTCTCCTGGACAGGAACAATGTTCGAGTACCAGATGCCTTCGATTTGGATGCGCAGCTATCCCAATACCTTGCTCGACCGCGCCAGCCAGGCCGCTGTGCGATCACAGCAAGACTACGCGGCTAGTAAGGGTATTCTGTGGGGCATTTCTGAATCCGCCTGTTCCAAGCGCAATGAAGCGGGAGACTACCACTATGAAGCTTTCGGGGTGCCTAGCCTGGCGCTGAGAAAAAGCGGTGGCGAGCCCCTGGTGGTTTCGCCATACTCCACTTTTCTAGCCTTGAATGTAGATCGCCAGTGCGCGCTGGCAAATCTCCACAAAATGGATGCGCTCGGATGGTTCAGTTCCTATGGATTCTACGAGGCGGCCGATTACACGATGCCTCGAACCCTGATCCGCGGGGCAAGGTACGAGCTTGTTCGATCATGGATGGTTCACCATCAGGGAATGAGTCTGCTCGCGCTGGCTAACCTTCTGTGCGACAACGTAGTGCAACGCTGGTTCCACTCCGACCGCAGAGTCCAGGCGACAGAGCTGCTGTTGCAAGAGAAACCGGTCTCTCGCGTGCGTGCGGCATGATTGCGGCGGGCCAGAGCTCGTAGCCGGAGCTCTAAACAAACCGCAGTGCCAGCGACTGGCGGAAGCGCTCCAATCTCTGCCCCCAGCCGGTAATAGAGTTCAAGCCCCTCCAGGCACGGAGGGTCAAGATAATAATGGATGTGCTGGGTCAGGTAGACGCGCACCTCTCCGACCGGCAGGCCCAGGCGGGGAGCCCACTCCTGCGCGATAGCTTCGAGATTCTTAGGCAGCAGCCCATGGTCACGCGAGTTCTTGAATGCTGCGGCAATGGCTGCCGCATTTCGACCGGCCAGCGCCTCACCGCGAATCGCCCAGAAAGCGAAGACGAATGACTTCCCCGTGCGCGCGACCCACTCTTCCGCCAGATCAAGGGTGAAGTAGCGTGTGCGGTCAACTTGCAATGCCGGATCCCCGATCAGCAACGCCGCATCGCAAGCCTCAAGCATGGCATCCAGATCCGGAGCCATCGGCTTATATTCGCGCGGTCCGCCCAGCCATTTCGCAAATAGGATCTTGACCAGCGCCGCCGATGTCATCGAAGAAGTATCGAGGGCCACGGTTCGCACGTTTTTCCACCATTGATCATTTATTTTGGTCGG
This sequence comes from uncultured Acidobacteriaceae bacterium, assembly GCA_963810955.1. Classification (GTDB taxonomy): domain Bacteria; phylum Acidobacteriota; class Terriglobia; order Terriglobales; family Acidobacteriaceae; genus Acidiflorens. The sequence goes on from CAWEPW010000013.1 coordinate 157,531, forward strand.
CGGCCCCGTGTCGACAGGCCGTCGGCTCACCAGCAGAATGGAACGCACCGCGCGCCGCGCTGCAATGGCCACATCCGGAATGACGACGAGATCGGGAATCGTCGCATAGGCCGCGGCCGGAATGATGCCAATATCGGCCGTCCCCGCACCGAGAGCCTCCGCGCAGGCGGAGGGAATGGTGTAGGAGATATCGAAGTCAATAGAAGTGGCTGCCCCGGAATGCTCGAAATCCCACATGAGAGGCGCCGTATTCAGGTAGGAAATGGCCGAGATCTTTAGCCGGCTCATCACTTTACGAATTATACCCAAACTGATGTGCGCGCCATCCTTGACAGCGTGCATGGAGTGGGCTAAGCCTGACGAGTCGACGGAAAAGCTGCGATCACGAGCTTCGAGCCACGAGCGATGGTTACGTTCGCCCGCAGCTCGCGGCTCGAAGCTCGCAGCCAACTCTTTCTTGCCGCCGCGATCTTATGCCTCTGTCAAACGCCACCGCTTCCGCCCAAGCTTCCCATCAAGCCACCTACTGGCTCGCTCTGTCGCTCACCCAAGGATTGGGGCCTTCCCGCATCAAAAAGCTGATCGAAGTCTATGGCGCCCCCGACCGCGTCTTCGAGGCCAGCCTGACCGAACTCGAAGCCACAGGGATGCGAGCCGTTTCAGCGCAATCGATCGCTAACGGAAAATCTATGGAACTGGCGCAGCAGGAATGCGCGAAAGCAGTCGAGGCCGGGGCCAGAATCGTTTCGCTCAGCGATCCCGAATATCCCTCGCGCTTAAATGAAATTTACGATCCGCCCATAATCTTATTCGTTAAAGGCAGCGTCGCCGCGCTGTCCCAACCCGGCATAGCCATGGTTGGGACGCGTCATCCCACGCCCTACGGCAACGGCATGGCTGAGCGTCTCTCCTCCGATCTCGCAGCGCGCGGTCTCGTCATCATCAGCGGGTTGGCGCGCGGCATCGACACCGCCTCGCATCGCGGAGCCGTGGCCGCCAAAGGAAAAACCATCGCCGTCCTCGGCACCGGAATTGACATCATGTACCCAAAAGAAAATACGCGCCTGACGGAGCAGATCATCGCTCTCGGGGGTGCTCTGATCACCGAATTCCCGGTGGGAACTCCGCCCACACCCCAAAATTTTCCCATTCGCAACCGTATCATCAGCGGTATGTCCGCTGGCGTGTTGGTGGTCGAAGCCGCGGAATACAGCGGCACGCGCATCACCTCCCGGCTCGCGCTGGAACAGAACCGCGACGTTTACGCCGTCCCCGGCAACGTCACCAACAAGGGTTCGTGGGGGCCAAATACATTGATCAAACAAGGCGCAAAGCTGGTTGCCACCTGGGAAGATGTATGGGAAGAACTGCCGGCGGATGTGCAGGTTACGCTCGGCGCCCGGCAGCCGAATGAATCCGCCGAGCCCGAAACCGCATCTCTATTCCCGGACGAGGCAAGATCGCCCCACGAGAAAAAGATCCTAAAGCTGCTGAAGGCCGACGAGTCCACGCACATCGACCAACTGGTGGAGTTATTAGAAGAAGAGATCTCCGCCTCCGAAATCTTCGCCGCTTTATTCGAATTGGAACTGAACGGGAAAGTACGGCAGTTGCCGGGGAAGAATTTCGTCAAAAGCTTTTAGCTTTTGGCTCTTAGCTAGTTTCCATCGGGGCACTCATGAGGAACTACAAAGACTTGGTCGTTTGGGAGAAGGCGCACCGGCTGACGCTGGATGTGTACAAGAACACTAGAGCATTTCCCAGCGACGAACGATTTGGGCTGACTAGTCAGATGCGTCGCGCTTCGGCATCGATTGGCGCGAATCTTGCTGAGGGCTGCGGTAGAAGATCGGATGGAGAGATGGGCAGATTCATCCAAATTGCCATGGGCTCGGGGGCCGAGTTGTCGTATCACTTTTTGCTAGCGTGAGACTTGGGCCTCCTCGAAGCCACTGCCTATGAGTGCCTAGATTCTGAATTGGGAGCAGTCATGCGAATGTTGTCATCGCTATCGCGGAAAATCAGGAGTGACTAATCAAGATGAGAAGAGCTCGGCCCCGACTGAACGAGCTAGAGGCCAAAAGCTAACAGCCAAAAGCCTCCTAGTTGTTGCAATCCGCCAATTCGTGCTAGCTTCAATTCCATTACCGCGAAACTGAGGAACCATTGTCCAAAGGTCTAGTCATTGTCGAATCGCCCGCTAAGGCGAAGACTATCCAGAAGTATCTGGGTAAGGGATTCACCGTCGACGCTTCTTTCGGTCACGTCAAAGATCTGCCCAAGAGCAGCCTTGGTGTCGATCTCGATAACGATTTCGAAACCGAATACGTGGTCATCCCGGGAAAAGAAAAAGTCCTGGCCAAACTGAAAAAGTTGGCGCTTTCGGCCGACCACATCTACCTCGCGCCCGATCCCGATCGCGAAGGCGAAGCGATCGCCTCGCATCTCGCCGACGAACTGAGTGAAGACACCAGCAAGAAAAAGAAGGGCAAGAAGAGCGCTAAGAAGAAGATCGACGACATCGGCGACGGCGCCCGCATCCGCCGCGTCACCTTTAACGAAATCACTCAGCGCGCCGTCAAAGCCGCGTTCGAGCATCCGCGCGACATCGACCGCAACCTGGTCGATGCGCAGCAGACGCGCCGCGTGCTCGATCGCCTGGTGGGCTACCAGGTCTCTCCTCTTTTATGGGATAAGGTTCGCCGCGGCCTTTCCGCCGGACGCGTCCAGACCGTCGCTCTGCGCCTGATCGTCGATCGCGAACGCGAAATCAAAGCCTTCGAGAAAAAAGAATATTGGACGATCGACGCCAACCTGGCCGCCGCCAAACCCCCGGCATTCGACGCGCGCTTCCTGGGTAAAGGCGAAGAGAAGATCGAAATCACCAACGGCGAAGATGCTGAGAAAATCCGCCTGGCGCTGGAAAAAGCCGATTGGATAGTCCGTTCAGCGGAAAAGAAGGAACGCCGCCGCAACGCGACTCCGCCATTCACCACCAGCAAGCTGCAGCAGGATTCTTCGCGTAAACTGCGCTTCAGCGTGAAGCGCACCATGATGATCGCGCAGCGCCTCTATGAAGGCATCGAACTCGGCGATGAGGGACTGGTCGGCCTGATCACCTATATGCGAACCGATTCCACCCGCGTTGCCCCTGAGGCGATCACCGAGGTTCGCGAATATATCAACGAACAATTCGGCGCGCCCTACCTGCCCGATTCTCCGAACACATATAAGGAGAAGAAAGAAGCGCAGGGCGCGCATGAAGCCATTCGCCCGACCTCGGCGGCGCGCCACCCCGACCAGGTCAAGCAATATCTGCAGGAAGACGAATTCAAAGTTTATAAGCTGATCTGGCAACGCTTCATCGCCTCGCAGATGAATCCCGCCGTGTTCGACCAAACCTCCGTCGACATCGATGCGAAGTCAAGCAGCGATGTGTTCTGGTTCCGCGTCACCGGATCAGTGATGAAGTTCGACGGTTTTCTCAAGGTCTACGAAGAATCCAAAGACAGCAAAGACGAAGAAGACGAGGAACTGAAGCACAAGCTTCCACCGCTCGAAGCCGGACAGAAGCTGACGCTGAAGTCACTGCTTCCTGAACAGCATTTCACCGAGCCGCCTCCGCGCTTCAACGAAGCTTCACTGGTGAAAGAGCTCGAAGAACGCGGCATTGGCCGCCCTTCCACCTACGCGACAATTCTCAGCACGATTCAGGAGCGTATGTACGCGCAGAAGATCGGCGGCAAGTTTGTGCCCACGGAAATTGGTCTGGTCGTCACCGATCTGCTGGTCGAAAACTTCAAGGATATTTTTGATTTCCAATACACCGCGCGTCTTGAAGAAGAGCTCGACGAAATTGAAGAGGGCAAGCAAACCGGCAACGACGCACTCAACGAGTTTTATAAAAAGTTTGCCAAGGATCTCCGATACGCCGAAAAGCACATGGAAAACATCAAGCGTATGGAGAAACCTACCGATGAAAAGTGCGAACTTTGCGGGTCGCCCCTGGTCATCAAGTGGGGGAAGCACGGCTCGTTCTATGCCTGCAGCACTTACGACAAAGAAAATCCCGACACGTGCAAATTCACCAAAGAGAATCCCATTAATCTGCCCGACCTCGACTCGGCCGATCTGCAGGAGACGGCGCAGGAGGAATACTGCGAAAACTGCGGCCGCGTCATGGTGCTGAAGCGCGGGCGCTTCGGCCAGTTCATGGCCTGCACCGGCTATCCCGACTGCAAAACGACGCGGCGGCTGGATCAAGGCAAGAAAGTGCCCGACATTCCGCTCGATGAGACGTGCCCGCTATGCAAGCGCAACTTGATCCTGCGCCACGGCCGCTACGGCGAGTTCACGTCGTGCAGCGGCTATCCGGAATGCAAATACGTGAAACAGAACTTCATCGGGGTGAAGTGCCCTGAGTGCAAGGAAGGCGAGCTCGTCGAAAAGCGAGCTCGCAAGGGCAACACGTTCTACGGCTGTGGCAATTATCCCAAGTGCAAATTCACTTCTGCCGCCAAGCCTGTTCCCGAGAAATGCCCGGACTGCGGACATGAGTATCTGGTCGAGCGCATCCGCAAAGAGGGAACCGTGATCGCGTGTCCAAACAAGGAATGCGATTACGAACGCGCACTGGAAACCGCAACCGCTGATGTTTCCAAAGCCTGAGAAAGCGGAACTGTCACGAGGCGAAAATTATGGCAAAGAAAGCGACGCCGCACGACGCGCAGTTGATATTGAAACTCTACGATCTCCGCCGCGAACCCGAGATGCGCAAAGCAAGGCACTGGTTCACGGTGGAATTCTGGCCGCAGGATGCCGAGGAGTTCATTAAGGTTGTGAATTCGTTCCCCAGCCAGGAAAACGCCTGGATGCGCCAGGTAGGCGGCTACTGGGACATGGCCGCGGCGCTCGTCCTCCACGGCGCGCTCAATGAGGAACTCTTTTTGCAGCCCGGCTGTAGCGGCGAGATGTTCTTTATCCTCGGCAAAATCTATCCATTCCTCAAAGAATTTCGCGAGAAAATCAACAATCCCGAAGCCTTCGCCAACATGGAAAAAGTTGCCACCGCCTCGAAAACCGGCCGCAAACGCCTGGAGCGCATGATCATGATGGCCGAGCAGCGACGCAAAGCGCAGGCCAAACCGGCGAAGAAGAGTTGATCGCAAACAGCTTTTTGCACTTGAAATTTCTTGCGCATCGCTCCTCGGCGCATCTGCTATCCTTACACCTGTTGTGCGGATGCTCTGGTGGTTTTTAATTCTGGGAGTCAGTATTTTTGTGGTCGTGTCGGTTGCGCTTACGATCTATATGCGGGTACGGCGGCAAATGAAGCGCTCAGCGCCCCATACAGCGGAAACTGACGTCGTCGACCACTCGTCGCCGGAGGTCTGATCGTCCCGAGAGTTCCAGTACCAAGCTCCGCAACGAAAAGCCGTAATATTGATCCGAACAGGACAAGGATCCGAACAAGAAGAAAGGCTAGCGATGTCTCAAGCGGCGCACATACTTACTCCTCCAACTCGGACCGTGGTTCAAGAAAAAGATTGGACCAAGGAGTACACAAAGCAAGCGGTCGTCGTGATCGCGGCCAGCCTCTTTGTGGCCTTGTGTGCCCGCGTGAGCGTTCCGCTGCCTTTCACTCCCGTTCCGCTGACGCTGCAAAACTTCGGAGTTCTCGCCGTGGGCCTGCTCCTCGGTTCGCGCCGAGGTTTCGCCGCGCTCGCCCTCTATCTGCTCGAAGGCGCATTGGGACTGCCCGTATTCAGCCCCTCGCCGGTTCTTGGTTTTGGAGTTGCACGCTTGCTCGGCCCCACCGGAGGGTTTCTGCTGGCTTACCCATTGGTGGCCTTTGTCGCGGGTTGCATTTATGAGCACACTTCGGAAAAACGCCGTTTCGCATGGGCCGCTGTGTCGGGGGTGGCGGCCGAACTCCTGCTCTTCACCAGCGGACTCGGTTGGCTCGCCGTGCTCACTCACTCCGTTACGCTGGCGCTCAAGTTTGGCCTGTATTGGTTCCTCTTTGCGGAAGTGATCAAAGTATTGATGGCCGCTGCCATCGCCGCTCGCTGGCGCCAATATCGCTCGTCGCAAACATCAACATAACTCAGTTTTCTTGTACCAGGGCATCACTTGGCGAAGCCGCAATTATCCGACTCATTGCCCCTTTTGGGGCCGGGAATATCTAATCGGTACTTGAAGTCATAAACAGGATGACGCAATCATATGAATACAGTATCTTCTCCAGTTCGCGAAATCACCGTGGCCCACAGCCCGGACTCCGACGATGCATTCATGTTTTATGGTCTGGCCACAAGCAAAGTTCGCGTGCCCGGAATGAAGTTCAGCCATACCCTCTGCGACATCGAAACTCTGAATCGCCAGGCCCAGGAAGGCGTCTACGACGTCACCGCAATTTCATTCCACGCCTTTCCCTACATTCAAGACAAATACGCGCTGATGTCCTGCGGAGGCAGCGTGGGGGAGGGTTACGGCCCTATGGTCGTTTCCACGCGCCCCTTCACGCCAGATGAAATCAAGCACAAGAAAGTCGCTGTCCCCGGCAAACTCACCACCGCCTATCTGGCGCTCCAACTGTTCGCGCCCGGCATCGAAGTCGAAGTCGTCCCCTTCGATCAAATCATCCCGCAGATTCTCGAAGGCAAACACGAAGCCGGACTCATCATCCACGAAGGCCAGCTCACCTACGACAAATCGGGATTGCATCGCGTCGTCGATCTCGGCCGATGGTGGCAAAAGATTACCGGCCTGCCGCTCCCGCTCGGCGGAAACGCTATTCGCCGCTCTCTCGGCCCTGAAATCATATCGAGCCTCTCTCACGCGCTGCGCGAGAGTATTCAATACGCCATCGACCATCGCGAAGAAGCTCTCGCCTACGCCATGCAATTCGCCCGCGATCTCGATGCGCCACTCGCCGACAAATTCGTAGGCATGTACGTTAACGAACGCACGCTCGATTACGGCGACGATGGCCGCGAAGCGGTGAAGCGGCTGCTGGATATGGGCCATAAAGCCGGAATTATTCCTCAGGCGCCGCAAGTGGAGTGGGTATAAGCGGCAAGCGGCAGTTTACTTCGCTCCGGTATGTACCTCGCGCGGGGGTTGCGGTGACGACGTCCCCGGCGGCAGTCCCTTGGTGATGAAATAAATCTTCTCCGGATCCTGCACCTCAATGCGGCCGTCCGCCATCAGCTTATACGGATGCCCCATCGGATCGATTGGCATTCCGCGAATCAATCCCGCGCGCTCCAGATCGATCATCTCGGCCGGTAACCGTCCCATCTCTTGCCGGTACTTGTCGACTACGCGCTCCAGCTGCGTCACCTCTTCATCCACCTGCAGAGCGCGCAAATGTTCGACCGCATTCTCGCGGATACTCGGGTCCTTGCTGCTCTCGTAAGTAGTCGCCCACAACATACGCGCTGTGTCAAATTCTCCGGCATGTTGCGCCATCCGCGCCGCCAGGATGGGCATGAATGGACTGGTAACCGGAAGCTTCGCCCCCTGCGCGAACGCATCCGCCGCCTTGGCGTAATCCTTCAACTCCGTGTAATAGAGAAACCCAAGGTTGTAATAGAGCCGCCACTGGTCGGGATTTTTGGCGATGCCGTACTTGATCAGCGCTAGCGCGGAGCCTGGCGAGCCTGCCCCGGCGGGCTGTTGCGGAGCGAGAAAGTTGGCACCAAACTGGTATGCAGGAAATAGCCTTGGGTCGAGCTCCGTCGTCACTTCCAGCAACGGCGCCAGCAGCCTATAGTCGCCAGCGCCGTTGTGATGCTGCTGCCCAAAATACTGCACCGCCCGTGTCCAATAAATATCGGCCAGCAAGCCGGTGTAGCCAAGGCACAAACGCCGCAGCACTCTTGGAGAGCTCACATAAAGAGCCTGTTGCGCTATCGAATTTCGCGGCTGCCGGTCAATGACGCAGAGCGTCGCAATTGACCCGGCCATGGAAACGAACAGCGCCACGCTCGCCACCAGGTTGACGCGGCCGGTCGCAGTCATACTCATTCAGAATCCGCTCATTCAGAATCCGCTCATTTCAGAATCCGCTCACTAATCATTTCAGATTCCGCTCACTTCAGATTCCGGCGTTGGAAGATCAGCACCGCCCCTGAAATCGCCATCGCCGAGTAGAGCACCGCATACACGCTGTTGTAGAGAATCAGCCGCCCCGCTATCGGGTCGCCGTGCGCCACCTGGTTGATCACATTCAACGCCGAAAAATTTGGCACCAGATACGCGATGGCGGTTGCCAGCCAGCCTTCCACCCCGTGTGTAATCCGGGCGAAACCTCGCAAGTCTTCGGCCAGGCTTCCAATGATAAACAGCGCGAATGTGAAGACCGCCGACATCAGCGGCGTCGAAAAAGAAGAGAAAAACAGCGCCAGCGCGCACACGATCAGAAACTGCAGCACAATGAAATACACGGCCACCAGCACCCAGAGATCCATTTTGTTGAATTGGTGGGCTACATAGAGCAGCGCCAGAAACACGCCGAGCGCCATGAAGAACGTGTTCACCACCAGCGTTCCCGTGAGTCCAAAGAACTTGCCCACCACGAACTCCCAGCGGCGAACTGGCCGCGAAAGCACGGTGTAGAGCGTCCGTTTGTCGATTTCTTTAGAAACCAGGCCAATCCCTATAAAAATCGCGATCAACACTCCAAACAGCGATACCGCCGTCAAACCCAGATTCACCACCACGAGGCGTTCGATATCGATCGAAATTTCTCCCACCAGGATCGCCGCCCCGGAAAGCAGCACTGCAAACGCGATCAGGTTATATAGCACCCGATCGCGTACAGCCTCGCGAAAGGTGTTGAACGCGATATAGCCTATGCGCGAGTTCATACCCCCACCCCTCTGCGGTCCTCTTCTCGCGGACCTTCTTCTTTCAGGTTTTCCTCTTTGCGACTCGGTTCTGTGTTGCCGTCGCTGGGCCGTAGTTTCTGGATGTAATATTCCTCCAGCGAACTCCGCACCGGCGTCAGTGAGATCAATTTGAGCCGCTCCCGCCGGATCAGGTCGAGCGCCGCCTCCTGCTGGGCTTCCGGCAACACGGCATTCACCATGTCGCCGCTCACACGCGTCTCAGCCCCCAGGGTGATCAAGCCAACTGGCACTTTTTGCGCCTGTGTATAAAAAACAATCTCGATTTTGCCTTGTTTCCCGGAGGTCAATTCCGCCACCGCTCCCACCCCGCGCAACTCACCCTGATTGATGACGCCTACGCGATCGCAAAGCGCTTCGGCGTCGGAGAGAATGTGCGTCGAGAAGAAAACGGTTTTGCCTTCCGACCGCAATTGTTGAATAAGATCGCGCACTTCGCGCCGCCCCATCGGGTCCAGTCCAGACATCGGCTCATCCAGAAACACCAGCTTCGGATCATGCAAAATCGCCTGCGCCAATCCCACGCGTTGCAGCATTCCCTTGGAAAATTTGCCTAACTGCACCCCTGCCGAATCGCTCAATCCAACCCGAGCGAGCATCTGCTCCACCTTTGCCGCACGCCCTTTCGCTGGAACCCCTGAAAGCTGCCCGTAATAGTTGAGCAATTCCCGGGCGCTCAGATGGTCATAAAAGTAGGGCCGTTCGGGCAGAAACCCGATCTGCGATTTCACCAGTGGATCGTCCATCGCGTACCCCAAAATCCGCGCGCTGCCCGCGGTTGGGAATACCAGTCCCATCAGGAGCTTCAGAGTCGTGGTTTTGCCGGCGCCATTCGGACCGAGAAAGCCGAACACCTCTCCCTCTTCAATGGTCAGTCGCAGGGGACGTAATGCGAGTCTGGGCCGCTTGCGCCAGAATCCAACCAGATAGGTCTTTTCGAGGTCGAGAATTTCGATCGCTGCCATGGCGGTACGTGCTATGTCAAGCCCCTCACATGGGATTCGATAATGCGATTATAAGCAATGATTGCGGGCCTTGAGGATGCAGGGCGCTAGGATGATTACCTTTGGGTGGTTACGAAGGGTAAAACCGCATTTCCGCAGAGCCGGTGCGGGACCCTGGCCTCCGGCTGAACATTCCAGTTCCATGACTCGATTTTCTATCAAGGCAAAGCGCCGCCCTACTGCTGCGCAGGAACCGTGCCATCGCACGTCGTGATCGCAGACATGCTCACCCGCACCACGGCGTCATCGTAGGAGCAAAAATTGCGGTTTCCGGAATACCCCGTCAGTGTGGGAGCAGCGATAACGTTATAGTTGCCGGCAGGGGTGCCACTCACATTGCTCAGGACGAAGACGTATCCGCTCCGGGTGCCGCTTTGCAGAGCGCTATCGATCAGGCAAGCCGAGGCTGAACTGGGCACCGTGCTCCCGGTGCAAACCCCTCCAAGATTATTAAGGCTGGAGGCATACCCTATCGTTGGATAGGCGGAATTGTAGGAAATCTGTGCCGAGTTTACGGTGCGGATGGTTGCCGCCGCCGCCGACTCGTTGGCAGCAATCCGCGATTGCAGAAAGCTGGGTACCGCAATAGCCATGATGATGAGAATGATGGCGACTACTATCAACATTTCGATGAGCGAAAATCCTCTGCTCGTTCGCATTCTCATCATCCTCATCCCGGAAACCTACCGGCTTGATCATTGATCTATGAGAACTGTTGCACTTAACATGCCGGACTCGGCTCCTCGCGTGTCAAGCGTAAGTTGTTGTGATTGCAATACACGTCCCAGCTGCACCGACGTTCCCTCGCGTGGTTGCGTGCATTGTTCCTCGCTTTCCGCATTCTTTCTCCGGGAACTGACATTTTGTGTCACTGCGTTTTCGCATGCAGAGAGAAGCGGTCTCGTTCCAAAAAAGAAAAAGCAGAGGATTTCTCCTCTGCTTCTTCTCTCCGGCTTGTACCCTCCCCCAGGTACTTTGCCAAAACTCAAGCTTACTGCAGCGGCGTTTCGGTTCCGGCGCAGGTGGTAACGGCAGAGGTGCCGGTGACGCGCACAACTGCATCCTGAGTGGAACAGAAGGAACGCACGCCCGTGCTGTTCGAGGTCAATGGGTTAGCGTATGCGAAATAGGCTCCGATCGGCGAACTGCCAGAGCCCGTCGCGGCGAACGTGTAGCCGCTCTTGGTGCCCCCAGCCAGCGTCGAATCGATCAAGCAAGCGGTGGTCGAGCTCGGCAACGTGGTGCCCGTGCAGGTTCCACCCAGAGTCGCCAGGTTAGTGGCGAAACCTACCGTCGGGTAGCTGGAGTTGTACGAAATCATGGCTGTGTTGATGGTACGAATCGACGCCACTGCTGACGATTCGTTCGCCGCGATACGCGCGCGCAACAGGTTCGGGATCGCAATTGCGGCGATGATCAGGATGATCGCCACTACGATCAGCAGTTCGATTAGTGAGAAGCCCTTTTGTTTCCGCATTGAAGTTTTTCCTCGTCTCCGTTTGACTTTTGGTTGGATGACCAACTCGCCTGTACTATCGCACTCCAGGGGCCAGAGTCCAAAATGACGGAAGTGAGATGCCCTTTGGACACAAAGTCAGCATTTTCAGCGGCATTCGGGGGATGGTTAGCTCCGCCCCCAGCCCCGCTCCGCCCCGTGTGACACTTTTAGCCCCGCAGTCTGACATATTTTGACATCCACCGCTCCCCCCGCCCATCGGGCAAACCGCCCGTCTGATGCACCGACTCCCATCTTCCGGAACGTTGGTTTTCGTTCTTCTTGCATCATCTCAGACTGCAAACCATGGATCAGCCAACTGGAGGCGGCAATCGTAGCCACCACCAAAGTCCATGGAATGACCGGTGAAATCCAAAACAACGGTATGGCAAAACTAACCAGCGCCATCCATGAGAGACTCGCAAATGTCCCAAACAGGAATGCCGCGCGCCGCGGACCGCTCCTGAACGGCAACGGATACAGGCACGCGGCCTGAACCATAAGTGCGAACGGAAACGCGACCACCAAATCAACAAAATAGTGCTCGCCGATTCCAAGCGTCGCCAAGAGGGTGAAAACTACAAAGGCCAGCGCGATCACGCGTATCCAGCGCGCAAGTCCCTTCGAATTCCACCATGCCAGCAGTACCCAGGCCATGTGCAAAGACGGAATACAATTGCGCGCGCCCCGTAGGGGGATCGTTTCCAATACCAGTTGCCGGGCTCGCGACGTGATCTCTGGGTGCCAGGGAAAACCTGGCCCAAAAACGTGGATCGGACCGACAGCTGGAACCATGTTGTAATACAGCACTCCAATCGGACCGGTCACCAGGAACGCGAGCATGACCGGGAACGCGGTTTTGTCTTTCAAGCGAAGATGCGCGGCGTAGACCAACGCCAGCGGCAGCGGTAAAGCAATGTAAAACAGCAGCCCGGCTACCCGCAACCACTCAAACCGCGAGAATACCTGCCCGACCAGAAAACTCAATTGCACGCCCAGGCTGCAATCGAAGGAATACAAATAAAGATCCAACGTCTTGGGATGCAATAACTCGGTGTAGTAGAGCAGGGTCGAAGCCATGTATTCCGAAGCTACGAACAAAACCGCGGGGAAAAACGCATACAAAAGAAGGGTTCGATCTTGACTACGTTCTGAGTCGCGCTCCCAGATCGCCCGCGCACCCAGCACCGCCAGGCTGCTCAATCCCACGAACGAGAATGCAGCCATGAACCGCGGCTGGAAGCCCAGGACGCGGTAATCGATTGCAGCCAACGCCAGGCCGCAAACCGTCACCATTGCCAGGTTCGTCCATAAAGATGACGGTTGCACCACCAGCAGAGTGACCAGAGCGCCGGCCAAAGCCATGGCCAGGAACGGATCAATCATCGAGGAATTGTAAAAATCGGCGCTCCGCGAAAGCGTTAACACGATCACGAGAAGCGCCACCGTCAGCGCTGTTTTTAGGAGACCGGCGCGACTCAACTTCAACATAGAGTTCCAATTTCCCCGTGCACAGCTAGGGTATCAGCGTGCCAAGCGGTCGACGCGGAGACGCGGGTGACCCACGGGCACGAAGGTAATTGCGAGGGCGGCCAGTTCCGCAACTCGACCTCGCTTTACTTGCCGGAGAGATACACCTGCACGGCCTTCTGCGCCTCGGCAAGATTGGGCGAGAAACGCGCCATGCTGTCGTAAATCGCCCGGGCCTCGCCCAGGCGTCCCGCCTTCTGCAAGGCCTGCGCCAGCAGCAGATATCCAACGTCACTGGGCTCCACGGCGACGGCGCGCGAGTATTGGCGGATGGCCTCGGTCATGTCGCCATTTCCCTGGGCGATCAATCCAAGTCCCGTCATGGCCGTGGCCCTGTCCGGCGCCAGTTGCAGCGCCGCTTCGAAAGATTGCTTCGCCTTGCTTGAGTCCCCGATGCGGCGATAGGCAAATCCCAAGCGGTCGTAGCCGGTAGCGCGCGTGTCGGCATCGGTCGCATGGCTCGCTACCATTTGATAGCGCTCGATGGCTGCGAGCAAATTGCCGCGGCGCTCCTCATAATCGCCAAGACCCAAGGTCGCGCTCGGACCCTTGGGAATGACAGCGAGCGCGGCCCGGAAGTGCGCGCCAGCCTCTTCGACCCGGCCCTGACGGAGCAGAAAATCTGCCAGGTTGTTTTGTGCGCCATAGTTGTCCTTGTCGATCGAGAGGGTATGAGCCCACAATGACTCCGTATCGTGCCAGTAGCTAATTTGATGGTGGGTGAGCGTCGCCAGCGCCAACAGCCAGCAAACCGCCGGAACCGCCAGCCATGCGCCCGGCAGTCGATGAGCATGCGCCCAGTCTGCCGTCCACCAGGTCAAGATGAGAAATAAGCCCAGAAATGATAGATAGGCGTAGCGATCCGCCATCGCCTGCGATCCCACCTGCACCAACCCGATCATAGGCACCAAGCTGCCGAGGAACCAAAACCATCCGACAGCGAGATACCGTTGCTTGTTTGCGCGGAGGACCCAGGCCGTGATCAGAAGCAGCAAGAGCGCGGCTGCACCCACCTCCCACGAGGGATAGAGTCCGGGATGCACATAGAGCGCTGCCAGCTTCGATGGCCACAAAGCCTTCCCCAGATAGCGGACATACGAGATCCCCGAATTCTCCAAACGCAAGGGAAGGCTGATGTGCGAAAAAGACTGGATAGCGCCACCTTCCTTCTGCGCCTTGAGCGTCACCACTGCGCTCGCCGCGGAGAGCAGCAAAAGCGGCACTTTCTCCAGCACCAGCCATCCGCCGGACATTTTGCGTGCGTCTGGTCCTGGAACATCCGGATCGGCCGAATTCCGGCCGCGAATTCGGTAAAGCGGCCAGTAATCCCACAGCAGCAGAAGAAACGGAAACGTGATCACCTGCGGCTTTGCCATGAGGCCTAGCGCGTAGAGGAAAGCCACAACGGCGTACCGGCGGATCGCTGGTTTGCGCACGTACCAATCGTAGGAGAACAATGCCAGCAGAAAAAACGTCATGCTCAGCACGTTCTTCCGCTCTGACGCCCACGCCACCGACTCCACGTTGATGGGATGAAGAGCAAACAGAGCCGCCACCATGAGGCTGCGCCAGCGGAATCCCGTAGCGCGCTGTAGCAGCAGAAAAAGAAGGACGGCGTTGAGCGCGTGCAGCAGGACACTCATGTAGTGATGTCCGGCGGCATGCATGCCGAAGAGTTCGTAGTCGAGAGCGTGCGAAAGCCAGGTCAGCGGATGCCAGTTGGCATTGTCATACGTGGTAAAGGCCCATTTCACCGTTCCCCACGTCATGCCATCCCTCAGATGAAGGTTCTCCGTGATGTACCCGAAGTCGTCATAGTTGACAAACCCGTCGTGCACCACCGGGTTGTAGGACACGAGCACAACCCCGGTCAGCAGCAGACACAACACCAGCGTGCCCATCGCCGGCGACTGAAACGGCCTGGAAGAAGCCGGAACCGCCGGTTCTTTCTCAGGTTTCGCCAGCACAGCCGGGGAAGACGAACTCATAGATTCAACTATACTGACGGAGAAGCCAGCCATGGCAGCGCAGAACTGCGAAGCGTGTATTCCTTTCGTAACTGAGTTGCATAGCCTGAATCGCGTTTTGCGCGACCGTCTCCGAAATCTGCATAAGACCTGGCAACCGCGCTCTCAGCCTCTCTTCAGCAGCAGACAAGTCATGTCGTCATGCTGCGGAGTATTGCCCACGAACCAGTCCAGATCAGCCAGCAACCGGCGCAGCAATTCTGCCGGAGCCAACCCCGATTCGCGATCAATCAGGCGTATCAACTCCGGTTCGCCGTATTCGTCGGCCTTCGCGTTTTCTGCTTCGACGATCCCATCGGTAAAAATCACCAGCCAGTCGCCAGCTTCGAGCCGCGTCCGCCCCAGTTCGTAATTCGATTCCGCAAAGATCCCAATTGGAATGCCGCCCGCCTCCAGCCGTTCTATCAGCCCCGATTTTTTCCGCAGAATCGGCACGTTGTGGCCGGCGTTGACATAAACGATGTCCCCGGTAGCCGGATCAAGCTCCGCAAAAAAAGCGGTCGTGAAGCGCACTCCGCCCTGGCTGTTCGAGCATGAATAGCGATTCACCCCCGCCACCATCTCCCCGAGCGGGACGCCGCTGGTCGAGAGCGTCCGGAGACTGGCCTGAAAGGTGGCCATCACCATCGCCGCCGGAATACTCTTCCCCGCCACGTCGGCCACTACAAACAGTATCCGGTCGTCGCTCGGGACTCCATTGGGAACTGGGCGCGGCTCCCGGCCTGGCCGCAGGATCACATCGTAATAATCTCCCGCCACCGTGTTCGCCGGACGCGTGGCATAAGCAATCTGATATCCCGGAATCTGCAGCGGCGCTCCCGGCAGCATCCATGCCTGAATGTCTTTGGCGATTTCGAGATCGCGCTTCATCACCACGCGATCCGCGAGTTCAAGCAGCAGCACCAGCAGGAGCAGCAGTCCGCCCCAAACGTGTCCGTCAAACACAAAGACTCGTATATGCCCGGAGCCGTCGGAATAAGGCACCTCGCCGGAAGCAAATAACAGCAGAATCAGTCCCAGCAGAAGCAACACGCGCCGCGCCGGAGTCAGTTTCTCCAGCACGGCCCAGAACAGTGCCTTAGCCGTCTGCCAGACTCGCCGCCTTGTGGAGGGCTGCTCCGGCAGCCGATCAAGCCCCGCCGAGTAAAGCCGGTAGCTCGAGCGCGCATCCTTGACCATCTGCGACCACAGCTGATTCAGTTCCATGCCCTCGGTAACGCGATGCCAGAAATTGCGCGCGTTGTTCTTCATCCCGGTCCCGGGAGGCCGAACCGTTTGAGCAGGAGTAGTCATAGGGAAGCCATCATTATAGGCTGGCGTTTACTGTCGCTGTGAATGCGTCTATCCGCGCAGCAAGCTACTCTAAGTTCCGCAATGGCCGGCGAGACGCCGGCGCTACGGTAGAGGGAAATTGAGATAAGGTTATCGCAGAGTTCAAACTGGCCGATTGCGCGGAAGATCACTGTCCTTGCGGCCTAGCTACTAGGGGATTTACCGTATAGCAAGGAACTGATCGGAGCTTCTATCGTTAAGGAACGTCACGTAAAGCGGCATCACGTCAAATTCGCAGAAGAATAGAAAGGAAGGACTGTTTGGTTCGAATTCTACTGGCGGATGACAACGCGACGGTTCGGCATTTTCTACGAGGTCTGCTCGAACAGCAGAACACGTGGCGAGTGTGCGGCGAGGCACGAACGGGGACAGAGGCGCTCGACAGGGTAAGGGCAAGTCCTCCGGATATGATCCTGCTCGATTTTCAGATGCCTGACATGAACGGGATTGACACTGCCCGGCAAATTTCCCGGCTCTTTCCCGAGATTCCCATCCTGATGGTCACGATCCATCTCTCGCAACAATTGGCCGAGGAGGCGCGCAAGGCGGGTATCCGCGGCGTGTGCTCGAAATCCGACGTCGGCTCCATTATCGGGGCCGTGGATGCGCTCCTGCAGCGTCGGACCTATTTCCCCCAGGCGTCATCGGCTAGCCAATAGGTTTAATCCGGCTAGACACGCAGATACAGCAATACCTGTATTCGGGACCTCCACGTAAGATGCTACAGTTACGTTGCTCAACTGTTCTGGCGAAGTCCGAGGTATCTTGTACACATCGCAAACCGGGGAAACCCGAACCAATCGGGAAGGGTCTTCCTTGTGAAGCCGGTAATAACTATGGCAGTCCGCATTCTTTTGGTGGATGATCATCCCGTAGTGAGGCAGGGGCTGAAGACTCTATTAGAAGGGCGGCCGGAGTGGGAAGTGGTGGGGGAAGCGTCGGACGGCTTGGAGGCGGTGGAAAAAGTGAGCGACTTACAACCCGATGTGGTGGTGCTCGATGTCACCATGCCGCGAATGAATGGCATTGAAGCGTGCCGGTTGATTCAGCAGAAGGTTCCGAAACGCGAGGTTCTGTTTGTTACTCAGCATGACTCTCCGCAGATGATGCGCGAAGCGTTAGCGGCGGGAGCGAGAGGGTATGTGGTGAAATCGAATCTGGCGCGGGATTTGGTGGAGGCGGTAGAAGCGGTGAGCCAGCACAGGGAATTTACGGCGCTGGCACGACATCCACAGGCTCAATCTTGAATGCTTGGGGCGATGATCAAGATCGAAACTTCGAAGGCTCTGTAGTAGGAGGAATCTGCGATGAAATTGCGTATCTTGTTAGCGGATGACCACGAGATTGTCCGCAAGGGCTTATGCGCCCTTCTCCAAAAGCACGAGGGATGGGAAGTTTGCGGAGAAGCGTCCGATGGCCGCGAAGCTCTCGAAATGGCTAAGCAGCTGAAGCCGGATGTCGTGATCGTCGATATTGGCATGCCCCACCTCAACGGCCTTGACACCACGCGTCAACTCTTGCAGCACGATCCCCAATTCAAGATCATCGTGCTGACGATCACCGATGCGGATCAGGTGATCCGCGAGGCTCTCGATGCCGGCGCGCGCGGATTCGTTCTCAAATCTGATGCTGCCCGCGATCTGGTTTCGGCGGTTGAAGCCCTTCAGAGCAAGCGAATGTTCTTTACTCCACGCGTGAACGACCTGGTATTGCGTGGATTTCTCGACAAAGGCCACGCGATATCGCGGAATGAGCCGCCGGATTTGCCCACCTTAACTTCGCGCGAGCGCGAAGTCACGCAACTTTTGGCGGAAGGAAAAAGCTCCAAGGAAGTCGCTTCGCTGCTCAACCTGAGCACCAAGACGGTGGAAACGCATCGCAGCAATATCATGCGGAAGCTGAGTCTGCACTCCATCCGCGATCTGGTTGTCTATGCCATCAAGAACAACATCATCCAGATACAAATGCCGCTTCAGTCTACGGGCCTGACGGAAACAACGGTGGCTTAGCGGAGTTGCTGAGTCATTTGCCGAAGGATCAATTCATCGGCCCCAAAAGGCGCCCGATGGATACAGAACTCAAAAAGAAGTCCCGGCCATAGAGCCGGGACCTTTTTTGCATGAAGAAAAGTTAGGAAGCGCGGCGCTGCTTGTCGTGGTTCTGGTCATCCTCTTCGTTTTGGCCCTGGCCGCCCTTCTTCTGCGGTTGGCCCGGCTGTTGCTGCCCGGACTGCTGACCTGACTGGCTGCCGTGTTGACCCTGTTGCCCCGACTGCTGGCCCGGCTGGCCACTGTGCTGACCCTGTCCGGATTGACCACTCTGCTGACCCTTTTTTTCCATATCGTCTGCCATGAAAACTCCTCCTAATAAAGCACGAGCCACCCCGCGCCTTGAGATTTATTAAACATCTGCAAACTTAGTTGCCGCGGAAGATGGCAGGGTTGGGGAGATTTCGTGCGACATCTTAACAAGGAGACCAGGCAAGCAAGTGCAGTTCGATCGCATGCGAGAGCGGCCTTCCCCGGTGCGAGATCGTCGCATGAGGAAGGCCACCTGCTTAGCGCCGAGGGGCGGCGCTAATCACATCACTACAACGACCGCGAGGCGAACCCCGGGGTGAGCCAGGTCGAAGAGAAAATGTTCGCCGTCGATAGAGTCGATACTTCTACTTCTAATTCTAATGTCCGTCCCGCCTACTTCTAATGTCCGTCCCGCCCGGCTGCACTGCCAGCTAAACTCTGCTGCCGGCACGGCCCAGGTGCGTGACGAGCGAAACCAGGAACAGCACGAGAAAGATCACGAAGATCAATTTTGCGATGCCCGCAGCGGCAACCGCTACTCCGGTGAAGCCGAGAATGCCGGCGATCAGCGCAACTACGAAGAATGTGATGGCCCAGTAAAGCATTTTGTGTTTCCTCCGTTCATTTGCTTCGACAATAATATGTGCAAGCAGCGCCTGCCCAAATCGGCTTGAAACTGTAGCTTGGCCCTGTACGGTCTGGTAAGAGCCGCTCAGGTTCCAGGGTCGAGCTTCTCGGGTTTACCGATCAGTTAATACAGTGCTCACCCGATAGCTGGATTTCGCAAGCTAAGGCATGATTGGTTTAAGTTTTTACCCTCGCTGCACGCCCATGATCCGACCCTTGCGTGCGGTCCAACTCCTATATATGTTTTGGAGGGCCGTTATGAAGTACAGTAACTTTTCCGCTGGGCCTGCCGAGAACTGTTGGCGAGAACTCTACGTCGCCGCTCTGTTCGAGAACGACAAATCTAAACTCGCGCAAAGAATCCGCGAGGCGCGAATGGCGATCGTCGCCAGAAGGCAAAAATCACTGACCTCCGCCACGAACACGAAGGAAAGGCATGCTCTGGATAGCGCGCTCTTCTGCCTGCATGCTTTGTCCGGTTGCCTTTCGACTTCTTCCCGTGTGGTTGCGTAATTCTTCCGAAAACACTACTCGATTGTTTGCGATGGCCTAAAGCATCCCACGGATGGGCTGCATTCCGCGGTTAGCGCAGACTGCGTTGAATATGGATTCCTTATCGAAGCGCGAGCTGGCGGTGAAAGGGACCAGAAAACGCAATGCAGGAGGCTTTCCCATGTCTTTGACAAGAAATTGTTCACCAAGAATGTCTGCAACAAGACTCACGATTCTTTCCTTGTTTTTCTTGTGCGCCTGTTGGGTAGCGGCGCAAAGCGCGCCCGCTGGCGGAGCGACCCCAGGCGGCAGCGCGGGCACCGCAGGTCAAGCTCAAACTCCAAGCACGGCGACACCGCCGGGCAGCCCCGCGACACCGCCAGGCAGCACGGCAACGCCAACCACACCGAGCCCCAACCCTGGCACCCCCGGCACCGTACCCGGATCGAACTCCACGAATCCGCCGACACCGGGAAACACGACGCAACCGTCTACCGTAAATCCGAACACCACGCCGGCTAATAAGGCGAACGGCTCACCTTGCGGAACGGCTCCCGGCGTACCGGGCGCGTCTAACCCCGGATCGTCTAACAACTCAACTCCTGTCTCTCCGGGCTCGTCCACAGCTCCGGGAACACCCGGAACCTCAAATGGCACGCCTTGCCCGCCTACCAGCTAGTTGAAGCAAGAGTAACTCGGGAGTAAAGCTGTTAGTTGAATTCGAAGCTCTCCCCATTTAGAGCGGACCCGACTCTCTCCCGGCTCCGCTCTTTTTCTTTTTTCCGAAAAATTGCTCTACTGGCGCGTAGACGTCAAGAGCGGAAGATTGTTTTCTGGCTTTGCAGAGCGGTCGTTCGGGCTTGTTCCGGCTGAGTTGAGTAACTCGGGAGTAAAGCTGGATACGGGTTGCTGCGACAATGGCTGCTGCTCTCGTTCTGGCGGAACAGGAGTGACAGTCTCCGGGATGGGCTGCGGCTGCTGCGTTTGCGACCACACGATCAAAGGTGGCCCGACCACGCTCGAGGGAATCTCGGGATTGGGTTGTAGTTGGACTCCCTGGCCCAATGCGCATGATGACAGCGCCAGGAAAGCTACTCTCACCAGCATTGGCGTCTCTCGACTCACACTCCTCCTTCGAAAGAACGAAGCTGGCGGCTCATTGATACTGTCACGCCTGTGCGCTGCGGTGTCCATACAGCGGTCTGCGTATCACCCGCGGAGAAGTCCCTCTCAGAAGTGCCTGAGGAAGGCTGTTGAAAACTGGCACTTTACCGTAACCCTTAGTAACGGTTGGAATTAAAGACGTTAACGGATTTCCGTTATTAGTGTTAAACTACCTTCGCATTTCCTCCCCCGGCGACCCGTACTCCCAGAAAGTCCAGCCACGAGTCGAACTTTGTGTGGGTACCCGCCGCGAGCTCCATTTTCACCACAGAGCTGTTCGATTGTTAGTTCGATCGCTGCTGGTGCGATCCCAGGGGAGTCCACGGTGAAAGGCTATATCAAACTCGGCTGTATCCTGTGCATATGGGCTCTTTGGAAGGCCTCGGCAAATATGGCTTTCTGCTATTTGCTCTGGATCACGACGCTGGCTTGGGTGGTCCGCTACATCATCAGTATCAAAGCGAAAGGCGGATTCTTTATATTGCTGGGGATCACCTGCAATGCCCTGGTCACGTTGCTCAACGGCGGCGTCATGCCGTCGGTTGGAATTTCTCCCACCTTCCAGCCCTCGGCGCCCATTTGGAATGTGAGCGGCAAAGGGCAATGGCTGTTGCTCGCAGACCAGGGGGCGCTGTACCGTTTCAGCATTGGTGACATTTTTCTGATCGCAGGTTTTCTGATGTTTGTGATCGGGACGCTGGAGCGCCGCCGATTAACACCCATCAAACCAGAAAGCGTCGTGCAATCGGACTGAATGTTGCACGGGAGCAGATTGGTTTCCGTCAAGCCGATTTCTTTTGTGGCAAGCTGAATGGGATGACTTTCCCGAGTTGTTCCGGAGCGACCCACTTGGTTGCCTTCTTCTTGAAGTTGCTGGGCACATAGAACTCAATAACTTTCGCCATAAATCCTCCCTATGTAAGAGCGGATAATGGGAAGGCTCTCCAATTATTGCCATCCATTTCTCCGCTCCTCACTATTAATGGCGACAACGGGCTGCGAAAAAGCTCATGCAAGGGATTTTCTTCAGATCAATTCAGGCGGCTTCAGACCGCCTCCATCGAAGATATTGACGGCCCGCAAAGGCTGGTGCCGGGAGGGGGAGTCGAACCCCCAAGGACCGAAGTCCGGCGGATTTTGAGTCCGCTGCGTCTGCCAGTTCCGCCATCCCGGCGTGGGACGGTAAGCGTTTGATTTTAAAGTCTAGTTGATCTTTTCACCTTTGTCATCCGAGCTCGAAGACGCCAACTCCATTCAGGTAGTTTTGACCGAAGTCATACGCCTTGTCGTCACTCGTCATATCGATCTTAAAACCGCATCCTTCTACCTCCGCGCCCTCCGCCTGGCCGCCGCCAACGTAAAATTCACCAGCTTCGACCCCAAGCAGAAAACACAGATCGTCATCGACCCCGAATCCGTAGAAAATCGCCCCCTGCTCTCCCGCAACCTGGTCTCCCGCAAACAAAGATCGCCGCCGCAAATCGTCCCCGCGAGCGCAACTCGAATCGCTCGTTCTTCACGACTGAGGAGCACGAAATGCCCGAAGATAAAATGGATGAGAAAAGCAGAGCCTGCCTCAACGACCTGTTGCGCCTGACCATAGGACAAAAAATCGATCCAGATTATCTGGATAAGCCCTGCTCGGCCCCGTTTTTCTCTGCCAACAACGGGACAGTCTCGTCTGTCCCCGGCTTATCCCCGGAGTAGAAAGTTGCAGTGAGTTCCCGCCAAGTCTTTGAGAAATAAAGACTTTACGCGCGGGGCGCGTGGTTTGCCGTTCTTTCGGGGATTTTGGCGGTCATGTGGATATTGTAAGCCAGTTTGCGCCCGGTCATTGTCGTTGGACCGTTGGACCAGACCCCTTTCGGTGCCGTCCGAATCGATGCCCACGTCTCGACCCGCCGTCAAAACCGGGGTAGGTGCCGTCTGTCACCACATTTCCCGTCCAGGACAGCATCGGTTCGTTGCGGAACCTGGCGGGAGCATTCCAGTTCTCGGGCGAAGACACAGATAAGAAGATCCGCGCACTCTCTGGCGGAGAAAAATCGGGCTGGCCATAGCGCGCATGCTCCACAACCCGCCAAACTTTCTGGTGCTCGACGAACCGACCAATCACCTGGATCTTGCAACCAAAGAAATGCTGGTGGACGCCCTGAAAGATTTTGAAGGCACCATGATCTTCGTATCGCATGACCGCATGTTTCTCCGCGGCCTCGGCTCACGTGTGCTGGAACTGGGCGGTGAGAGCGGCACGGATCGCAATCCCACTGTTTATCCTGGGTCGTACGTTGAGTACGTGCAGAAGCTTGGGCATGAGGCGCATGGGATCTATTCGTAGGGCTCGGTGCAACGGGGTGGGTCTTGTCTGGTCCCGTATTTTCTATTCCCGTTTTGTTCGCCTATAAAATTGTAGCACTCTTCGCCGCCATTGACGTGGGATCACAGGCGTTTAGAATCATTCCATGATAACAAGGCTTTACGCCAATAACTTTCGTTGCCTAGTTGCCTTTGATACACGGTTCGATTCCTTTGGCGGTGCTTTGCGGTCCAAACGGGGCCGGCAAGAGTTCTGTTTTTGACGCACTTGAACTGATCCGCAATCTCGCCACTGGAGTTGCTTATCTTGGCATCGAAGGCGAGCCGAATGTCCCAGTGCTTGAGTTTACGAACTGGTTGGACAGTACAATCCAGGAATTCGAGCTGGGTATTAGCTCTGAAGGGCATTCTTTCGAATATCTTCTTCATATTGAACAAGTCGCCCGTTACGAAAAACCCAGAATTGTGCAAGAGAGGGCGTCATGCGACGGACGGAACCTCTTTGAGCGCGATCTTAACGGGGTACGCTTCTTGAGGACTGGTGACGCACAAACAGGTTTTCCCCTTGATTGGCGACAAGCCGCCCTGGCATCTATCCAGCCAGCAAGAGACAGGCGCGAGATCACAATCCTCCAGGATGCACTCTCAAAACTCTTAATCCTTCGCCCAGACCCACGCAGCATGGAAAAGGAGAGCAAGAGCGAATCAAAACTGCCTGATCGTTATTTGACCAATCTTATTTCATGGTATCGCTCGCTTTCTTTAAATCAAGAGTGGACCGACAGCCTGCGAGATTCTCTGCGGGAAGTTTGGCCGGATTTCAAGTCCTTCCGCTTGGAAGACGTGGGCTCGAACGCCAAAGCGTTGCAACTGAGGTTTGAGGGCTCAAATGGGCCTAAATCTGGAGTTCTGTTTTTTGACACGCTTTCGGACGGCGAAAAGACACTCGTTGCTCTCTATATGGTGCGTGCCGCCTTAGCCTCGGAGGCAGCGCAAACAATCTTGCTAGATGAGCCCGATAATTACGTGGGTCTGCCCGAACTTCAGCCCTGGATATTGTCTGTTAGGGAATTGCTTGATGAAAATCATCAGGCCATTGTCATTTCTCATCACCCTGAAATTCTGAACAATGTGGACGAAAATTTTGGACGGTACTTGTGGCGGGACAACCACACGTCGCCTACGCGTATTGGGCCGCTAAATGTCCCCTCGGGGCTCACCGCTGGAGAAGCAATTGCAAGGGGATGGGTTCGTGGCTAGCCGTACGCAAATAGTGTGTCTTCACGAAGGCGTGGCGGGGCACAGTATTGACCCGATCTTTATCCGCACGCTCCTGAAGGAACTTGATCCCGCCTGGATACGGCCATGGAAAGGAAGCAACATAATTCGTCCAGTAGATTGCGGAGGACGGAGTGAATCTGATTGCCAAAATGGCTGGAGAGTTGCAAACCTGCATTGAAATGGGAGCCGATACGACTCTGATGGTATGGGCTGATCTTGACGATGACATGGATGATGGAAATCAATTGCGCCAGAAGTTTCACGAAGAGGCAAGAAAAAATGGAATTGCAGATAATGACTTCGACAAAGTAGTGTTCGTATTTGCCAAGGACCGGCTTGAAAACTGGATTGAATTCCTGCTCACGGGATCGACTGATGAAGCTAAGGAAGGCTGTCGGGTAAAGGATGGCAAGTCCGCGGCATCGGCTGCAAAAAAGCTGGCCCAGATATGCAGAGGGAAGCTACAAGGAGTTCAGTTCCCACCATCGCTGGATTGGTCATGCCAAAACTGGCGTCGGTTAGTCGCACGAATCGCATCCTTGATTGCCGCTCGGGCTTTATTTTGCACTCGGGGAGAAGGCGGGTGGCCTTATTGCAACACGTTATCGCTCCACCAACGTGCTCCCGCTGACTTCGACCGGGACATTCGGATAGCCCATCTGTTCAAGTACGAGAATTGCGCTGATTCTGCTAGATGCTTGGTTTTCACCCGGCCCAACCACTACCTTCGCTATAGGCAGGCGGGAGACACGCTCTTTGACCCAGCACGGAAAATCGAGCGGGAGATATCGCGCCAAACTGGATTTTTTCTGGGTAAACCGCACCGCAGGAAAGTCGGCCACCTTAAGCTCGTGAACGATGCGCAACTCGCCCTCGCTATCCCACTGTTGGTCTTTGGCCAAGGGCGCAAGTTTATAAATCCACTCATCCCATGCCAGATAGAACAGCCTTGCCCACTCTTCCGGCTTCTCGGCGCGTTCACCCGTTAGTCCGGACATGTAAAAATCGAGCGTGGCATATACCACCTTTTTGACGGCCGCCTCCAGTTTGGCCCGATCATAGATCACCCGATAAAGTGTGCTATTCGGTTCTCGGTTCAGTCCTTTTGGGTAAAACCCGATAGCAAATCTCCCCGGCGAGGCCTTTGTATATTTCGACCACTGGTTCAAATCATCCGGTCGGGAGCTAAAACATGCAACGTAGAATTTGCTGATACCTTGAGTCGGGTTATCGGGCGTCTCCTTGACTTGCTCAAGAATGCTCTGGAAAAAAGACACCACATCCTCTTTTCCAGCCTGTTCGACAATTGCCTTCTTGACCTCTTCCTTAAAAAGATCAGTAGCGTATTCCGTTTCCTTGGAGTCGTTCAGCGCCGATACCTGAGTTGCATAGAGCCTGCCGGACTACAGGATGCCGAGAAAGCCGTTACCGTCGGTATAGTGCCAGACCGTTTCGATCCCATTGAGATCGAATACCCCAATTCTGTTGCCAGGTCGCTAACAAACTTTCGGTACGTTTCATTTTCTGCAGGCGTGACGTGCATGGGTGGATTTTACTGGAGTGCACCCCAAAACTGAGACAGGCGGTTAAGGGGCCAGCTACAGTGAATGGAGGAGAACGATGCTGGTGCCCCGACAAGAATATTCCCGTGAATTGAAGGTGGCTTGTATGCGCGAGTTGGACTCGGGCAAGGGCCTGGCCGAGGTGGCCCGTCAATATCAGCTCAGTCCCAAACGGTTAGAGACCTGGAAGGGCGAGTGGCGTGCCAAAGGTGAGTTGGCGTTTCCCGGCAAAAGCGCCCGTCCCCAGTCCCGGCTGGACAGCGAGCGTATTGCTGTGCTGGAACGCAAGATCGGACAGCAGACCATGGAGATCGATTTCTTAAAAAAAGTCTTGCGGCGTTTCAAGGAACATCCCCTGGGAGCCGGCGCCAATGGCGACGCCGCATCTACCAGCAAATCCAGGAAGCCGGCGAAGCGGAGGCAGGCGTGAATCGACTCTGCCAGATCACCGGAGTGAGCCGAGCCGGATACTACCGTTTTCGGCGGGGTCATGAAGCGAAGCCCAGGGCCATGACTCTGCGCAATCAGATCCAGCACATTGCGCTGCGCTGGCCGGCGTATGGCTATCGGCGCGTGCATGCTGAACTGACCCGGCATGGCTGGAAGGTGAATCACAAGCGTGTTCTGCGCCTGCTGCGTAACGACAACCTACTTTGTGTGCGGCGGCGGAAGTTCATCTTCACCACCGACTCGCGACACGGCTTGCCGATCTATCCCAACTTAGCCGAGGGCTTGCTCGTCACCGGCATCAATCAGCTCTGGGTGGCCGACATCACTTACATCCGCCTGCAACGGGAGTTTGTTTATCTGGCCGTCCTGCTGGATGCGTTCTCGCGGCGTTGTCTGGGCTGGGCATTGCGGCGGAGCCTGGAAGCAGCTTTGGCATTGGAAGCCTTGCGCATGGCGCTGCGGCATCGCAGGCCGAAACCAGGACTGGTGCACCACTCCGATCGCGGCGTGCAATACGCTTCCTGCGACTACACTGCGCAACTGCAACAGCACGGCATCCGCATCAGCATGAGCCGCACCGCTTCGCCCTATGACAATGCGCAAGCGGAGAGCTTCATGAAAACTCTCAAGTACGAGGAAGTTTATCGCACGGAATATCGCGGCCTGGAAGACGCGCGGGCTTCGATTGGGGAGTTCCTGGAAAAAATCTATAACCGTGAGCGCCTGCATTCGGCGCTCGGTTATCGCCCGCCAATGGAGTTCGAGTACCACCTGCGGCGCGCCGCAGCGATGGGGAGAAAATGAGCATGAGTTTTCTGAGGCATGGGGAATCTATCGCTCCGATGATGTTGGTTCCACTGGGAGCAAGCGGTCTGGCCAGCTCCCAGTGCTCCTCGGAACGCGACGAGTTCCAGCCGGCTATTCCTTGGCAGGTTGCTCTCCAGCAGAGCCTGCCTCCGCTTCGCCGGCCGCGAACGATTCTCCAAAACCAAACCTCGCCGTACAATGCTTTTTCAGCGAACGGCAACAGCCCCCTTAACTCCGTGTCTCACCCCAAGGGTGCACTCCATACATCCCCCTAGCCCACCGATCCACAGTCGGGAATGATAACGTCTTTTATCGTTCCCCCTTTTGGGGGCACCCAGAAACACAGGGACAGAAAGGGACTTGGTGAAAGTCGCCACCTTCAACATTAACAATATCAATAAGCGGCTCGACAACCTCCTGGCTTGGTTAGCGAAAGCTGAACCGGACGTGGTGAGTCTCCAGGAACTCAAGGCGGAGCAGGGAGCCTTTCCCGTGAATGCCCTTCGGACTCTTGGGTACGAAGCAGTCTGGCAAGGGGAGCGCTCCTGGAACGGCGTGGCCATTCTCGCGCGAAACCACGTTCCCGTGCTGACTTGCACAAGCTTGCCGGGAAATCCTGAACGTCATAATTCTGGAGATCGTAGTCATAAAGATCGTAATCATGAAGACCTTCAAGCTCGCTACATTGAAGCGGCGGTTCAGGGAGTCCTGATCACTTCCATCTACCTGCCCAATGGGAATCCGCAGCCTGGACCGAAATTCAATTACAAGCTGGCCTGGTTTGAGCGCCTCATTGCGCACGCCTCCGAACTCATGGCGAGCGGAGCACCCGTGGTGCTGGCCGGTGACTACAATGTTGTACCGACAGCGCAGGACATCTATCCGACTCGGTCGCTCGATAACAACGCGTTAATCCAACCCGAGAGCCGGCAGGCCTTTGCGCGTTTGCTGGCTCAAGGCTGGACTGACGCCATGCGGAAGCTACATCCGGACGGCCCGCTCTGGACATTCTGGGATTACAAATTTGAACGGTGGCAGAAAGACAAAGGCATGCGACTGGATCACTTTCTGCTCTCACCGAATTTGTCGGACCGGCTCGTGGACGGCGGTGTTGACCGATGGGCGCGTGGACAGGAAAACGCGAGCGACCACGCGCCAACATGGATCATGCTCGATCTCTAGATCAGAGCCGAGGTTGCAGCCAGCGTTGTTTGTCTGTTTCTCTAACCGCCAGCAGCGTAACGGGCTGCGGCAGTCGCCCGAAGTTCGACCTCGCCCTGCGGCAAGGCCTCCCACTGGGACCACCCGAAAGAGGCTGCCCCAGTCGCCGCGGTTTTCGGCGAGTGGGCACCACGGACCTCGCCCCCTTTTTCACTCGTCACGGACAACACTCACAATTCTGTGATAGACGTGGCCGATGCCGATCAACCTGCATCGCGACTCAAGGGCGTGAGATAACGACTGATCTGATGCAGGTGAGAAAGGTCGTGACCGGCGAGCAATCGTAGCATCTCGGCCAGGGACTCCGCGCCACGCTCATTGTGCTGCCCGCTGCGTTGCAGGTCCTCTGGCGACATTCGTCTCCACACTGACAAATTGAGTGCGCGCATCGTCCGAAATATCTCGACCAGTTCGGACGGCTCGCGCTCATTGTGGCGCTGGGAGGCTACCCAAGCATCCTGCTTGATGCCCAGAATCGCCGGCTCGTCCTCGCAAAGGATTAACCGGAGGCGATATCCATAAACCCATTCGCTGTCAGCACAAACCCGGGCGCGCCCGAAGCCAACGCCTCGTGAACGTCCCAGCAGTCGGTTTCGAGAGACAGGAGCTTCTCGAAGTGATCGAGGGCGGTTTGCGGATCGGCGGCGGCCTCATTGTCTATGTTCATAAGCCAGTGTGGCCCGATTCAAAGACTTTGTCGATAGGCAGAAATGGATCCCGGTCGTGTTCGGCTGGATGACGCATGTTTATCCCGCGGCGAAATCGCCAGATGAGATATGGGCGGGCATGGATATGCACATGGAGGCGAACACGGATAGCGAAGCGACTGTGAGATAAGATTCCGGTTCTCGACTCCACGGCGTCACCGTCAAAAGATCACTACGGTGAACTGGGAGCCCTGATAGTTGCCACTGTCGGTGTAGGTTGCCACTTCAAGTCTCGTGTTGCTTCCAAGAGCCACGGCATCTGCAAAGGCGTTCGCAATGATCGCTCCGTTGTCTCCGCCGATGTAGTAACCTTCTGCGCTGACGCTCCAGAAGCGGTCGTCCACTTCAAAGCCAAAATCGATGGTGAACACGGCGGGCTGCTGCTCCTGCAGGTTGAATCCACAGGGTACCGTAGTGGCGGCGCTGCCGGCGAGTGTGGAGTTGTAACAGCGGAGAATTTTATAGGGTGCCGAGCTGCCATTGACGGTGACCAACGCCTTGGCCCAGCCACCTTTGGTGCGTGCCTGCAGGACGTTGCTGTCGGTGATAAAACCGTACGATGTGCCTGTGCCAGAAACCCCGGTGGTGGTGCCAGAACCATAAACGCCGACTGTGCCTTTGCCGGTGACGCCAGTCCCGCCGCTGCCATACACCCCCGTCCCGTTTCCGGAGTTCACGCCGATAACGCCGGAACTGGATTGGGAACTGGTTTCGCCGTGCACTCCGTCCATACTTGCGCCAGTTCCGTAGTTCTGCCCCCAGACGCCGACTCCCGAAGTGCTTCCGCCGTAAACAGCCGAACCTGTGCCGTAGTTAACGCCCGTAATCGTGGTCCCACTGGATGTGATTGCACTATTTATGCCGGTAGTTGAGGTAATCATTCCGGCCGTGAAGCTGCCGGTGCTGTCGCGTTTCACGATGGCGTTGGCGGTGTCCGCACTGGTGGGAGCAACATTCCAGTTCAGCGCAAGAGTTCCGCTTGTCTTCACGGGAGAGCCGCTCACGGTGAAGTCGGATGCTGGAGCGCTCAGTCCAACGCTGGTCACGGTGCCGGTGCCCTTGGGAGTCGCGCATGCCCATGCCGTGCCGGTCCACGCCAGCACCTGATTCGTCGTGCAGGCCGTGGTCAGCGACAGGTTGAGCGTGCCGCTCGTCCCACCACCGATTAGTCCGCTGCCACTGGCCGTGGTGATCCCGGCGATTCCACCTCCACCGCCACCGGCAAACACAACATCCAATTCCGCCGGATGGCTGGTGGTCGTGTTCTCTTTGCTGTCGAAGCTGGCGCTGAATGTGCCATTGGCCACCAGCGCGAGGCCATCGTTTGCCTGACTTCCACTCAACCATGCTTGTACGGCGGACGTGACGTCGATGAGGATGTACTGGTTCTTGGAGGCCGTAGTAAGCGGCACGCTCGCTTCAATCGTGGTTCCGAGCACCGGAGATAGGCTGCTCGTAATCGTGCTCTCTGCCCAGTTGCCGTTGACAAAATCGACGTTGAAACTGCCGGCGGTGGTCACCCCATTCACATACAACTTCAGAGTGGCCTCGCTGACGCTGGCACCGGCAGGAATCGACGCCAGATTGAACTGGATGTAAACGACCTCTTTGGCGCCATTCACGTTGAGCAGCACATTGCTGCCGTAATTGGTCGACGTTGCGGCGGTGTTGGTGAAGGCGTCCTGGCTGGGTGTTATCTGGCCATAGGCCGCTACCCAGGAAAATAGGCACAGCAACAGAACTAACGCTGGCAGAAGCTGTAGTTTCGGGTTTTTCATAACCATTCTCCGTCTGGTTTTCTTCGCGCGATTTTTGTGGGTCGTGCGGAAAGTGCAAAGTGCAAATTCAATTTTCGGCGCTGCTTACTGCGGCGGCTGATGCCGCCGAATCGAGTGTCAGATCGCAGCCGTGAACCGCTGTGCCACCCAAAATCCCAAGCCTTTCACTGCCGTGGAATCCCACCCTAACGTCGAAAAGCACGAGGTTAGGATGGGGCACCCGGCCGCCTGCTAGAACCGCCTGTACTCCGCGGTGACTGCGATCGATTTGGCGTTATTGAGCGTGTTGTTCCACTCGAATCCGACGCTGCCGTCGCCCGACCATGGAGTTGAAGCAGGCAGGTTGTTGACCGGCCCGCAAGGATCGGGTATCTGGTATGTGCTCTGGACGAAGCCAAAGTGCGCTACGTTCGTGGGCACGGTGAAGAGCATCACGCCGTACAGGTTGAAACCGTTGTTGTATCCCCAGGCTGCATCGTGGGAGAAGTCGAACAGGTCGGTTTCATTGTTGTCGCCGTTATTCGCGTCGATATCGGCGTAGCGGACCAAAGCAAAATCGCGGGCAGCTTTGGTGTTGTTCTTGAGCGTCATCGCGATCTTTACGGTCGGTTCCACGGTGTCGCGAGTGAAGGTTTGGGTCAGGGTGTAAACACCGTCAGAGGTGGTGCGAACGATCTTGAGCGGGAAGGTATTGACGCCTCCGGGCTGGGTGGTTACTGGAGCTTGCCAATTGCCCGAGTCTCCACCGTCGGCGTAATCGTAGTACTTGGTTTCCGTCCCAGTCGTCGTTCCGAAGTCGCAGATGGCATAGCCTTCATTGACCGAACCTATACGGATGTGCTCGTATCCTGCCGGACTCTGAAGCTCTGTGATATTGCCGTTGACGGTCACGCAAAATTGAAAGTAGGTCTGGCCGCTGCCAGAGGTGAAGGTGGATTGGCAGACGTTCGTGGCGTCGGGCGAAATCGCGCCCGGCTCCGGCTTTGTTTGCCGGCTTTGGGCGAAACTTTGCCCCGCCAGAGTGAGAATGACGACAAGCAGAACCAACTTCATGGTGTTCATAGATAGCCTCCTGGGAGAATCTGAGTTAGATCGGTTTGTAAGTGCTGACCACGGTCTTGCTGGTGTTCTTAGCGACGGTGAAATCCCAGAACTGTACAATCGCGCCATCGCCATGGAACGGCTGCGGTGCAAGATTTGCCAGCAGATTGCACGGAGCCGGGCCGTCGAAGACCTGCTCGGCGAGCGCCTGGTGGTCGAAGGTAAAAGTGCCGTTGGTCAAGCCCAGTCCTCGATTGAAAGACGGCTCTAGCCCATAAGCAGTTTCAAGGGTGTAGTCGAAATCATTGCCCTTGTTGTCGCTGGCGGCGTCCACGTCGGCGTACCGTAGAATGTAGGCGAACCGGCTAACACCGCTCAGATTCTTCAGCGCCATCGATACTTTGACGGAGCCAGGCGACGTTGCAGTGGCCGCAACGTTGGTGATTGTCTGCTTCAATTGCCAGATGCCGTCTTTGGTCAACCGGGTTACGGTTATGACGTTCCCGCTTTGAGAAAATGTAGCCGGGTCCCAGTTACCGCTGTCTTCATAGGCATAGTCGTAGTAAGCGACGTTAGAAGTCTCGTCACAAATCCCGTAGCCCTCTCCAATTACGCCCACGGCGATCATCTCCTGGCCTTGAACGCTGAATTGAGCAATGTTTCCGTTCGCGGTGACACAGAGCTTGGTAGCCGTCTCACCGGACCCGCTCAAAAACGTAACATCGCAACTCGAGGTGGCATCGCTTATCGCCGAGGGGTTTTCTGTCAGGGCCTCCTGTTGCGTTTGGTGCTGCGCCAGGGCCAGAGAAGAGAGAGCGAGTACGAGGAGAAGAAAGAACGGTTTGATGGTGCTCATAGATTGCCTCCTGAGAGATTCTGAGTGAGATCGGTTAGGCTCGAATTCGTCGGCCCGCCTTTGGGCAGGTGGCGGAAGCCTCATCAGACGGCCCATTGTCAGGCCGATTCAGAACGGCTTCTGTATGGGATATCGAAAACGAAGAGCAAAAGACGACAGGCAGACCAGGAATTTGCAGAAAATCGCGGCGCGGATTAGTTCATTTGGCCGCAGATGTGATGGGTTTCGGCCCGGATTCAAGCCTTGTAGCTTCGAGTTCGCGGCGAATAAAGGTGTTATCGGGCAGTTTTTTGTCCCAGCGGAGCCAGAGGTCTAACCGCCGTGCTTCCATGGCGCTTGCCTTCGCAGTCGCGCCAGTCCGCCGATAAACGCCAGCCACTTTTTCATACAGAAGCGAGAGCTTGGGCGCGTTTCGCAAGTCGTCGAATTCCTGTGGGTTGGCGGCCATCACTTTGCGCAGCAATTCCTCGTAGAGACCGGCGGCGCGATCAAGATTTCCCTCCGCCGCGTAATAGTCCGCCAAGGCACAGGATACGACGTAGGCGTCGCTGTCGAGCTTGATCGCTTCTGCGGGAATATCTTTCGTTTCTTTGAGAATTGAAGATGTAGTCTCAAGCCGGCGCATAGCTTCCGGGCCCCGATGCAGGGCCAGCAGCGCGTAAGAAGAACTCGCCAGCAGTGTTGCCCGAGAGCGCCGCGCCGGCAAACTGTTCTGGACCTCGCCGACCCGGGTCAGGGCCAGGTCATACACGGCAAGTGCTCCCTGCGGATCGCGCTGGCGAAGAATATTGCCCAGAGCCGTGCCGGAGTAGGCGACGCGCATGCGGCTGACGGCGTCGTTGCGATCCCTGGCGGCAAACTCTTCGGTGGTGTGGAACGCCTTCTCGAGAGGC
Organism: uncultured Acidobacteriaceae bacterium; assembly: GCA_963810955.1. Lineage (GTDB taxonomy): Bacteria > Acidobacteriota > Terriglobia > Terriglobales > Acidobacteriaceae > Acidiflorens. The sequence goes on from CAWEPW010000013.1 coordinate 191,326, forward strand.
TCGATGGCATCCGCGGGCCGGCCCAGATTGACATCGCCGTCCTCTCCCAGAATCAAGCCCTGGCGCAGGAATATTCCATACTCATCCAGCATGCGTTCGGTGGGGTTCGGAAATGCGGCCTGCTCGGTGACTTTTCTGGCTTCCTGAATGGCTTGAAGAGCCCCTTCTAAGTCGCCCTGATAGCGCAATGCGCTGGCGAGCAAACTTAGCCCTTGGGCCACGAGATACTGCGCAGAAGGGACATGCCGGATCACTTCCGCGGTTCGTTGCGCATAGGGAACCGCCTGCGCGTACATGTGCATGTTGAGGTGCGCCAGAGCCATGTTCCCGTACTCGGAGGAAATTTGGATACGTTCCGAATCCGTAGCATCGCCTAATCGCAGAAACTCATCCAGGCGATGGGCTGCCTTGCCGGCGAACGCGATCGCGTCCGCGTCGCGGTGATCTTCCTGCGCCAGGATCATTCGTTCCTCGGCGATCCCCCCCGAGCGCAGCAGTGCGCGCCGGTCTGTGGGCTTCGATGCAAGTACCGCTTCCGTTAGTTCATCCGCGCGTTTCATGCTCGCCTCGGCCTTCTCCGGCTCGCCGAGATTCAGCTGAGTGGGAACGCCTTGAATGCCAGCGATGCGCCAGTAGCCGTCGGCGATGTCCTGGCTGAGTCCGAGATCGCCATGGGCGGCGGGAGCCAGGCCATCCAGGTATTCCAGAGCAGCCGAAACCAGACGCTGGCGGGCCTGGGTTGAACCGGGAAGATCACGAATGTCCTCGTCGAGGTCAAAGATTTTATTGGCCAGTTGCCGCAGTTGGCTGAATCGCCGCTCCGCAATCGCGCGCTCATGGCTCGCTGTATAAAGGCCGGCCGAAAGGCTGGCGATCACGAGCGCCGCGGCCGACACCGGAAGCCAATATCGCCGCAGGAACTTGGCCGCCCGGTATGCCATCGCGTCCGGGCGGGCGCGAATCGGTTCATGGCGAAGGTAGCGGCCAAGGTCTTCAGCCATCGAATTCACAGAGGCGTAGCGCTCCCGCGGATTCTTCTTCAGGCATTTCGCCACGATGGTATCGAGGTCGCCCCGCAAGCGGCGTCGAAGGCGCTCTGCCGTTGCGCCACGTTTCGAAGCGCTGGAAGCGATCATTTCGGCTTCAGTGCCGCCGCGCGCGACGATGGCAGACATGCGCGGCGGTTCAGTCTCCACTATGGCCGTGAGCAACTTCGCGGTGGAATGCGGACCTGCGCCGGCTGGGTGCTGTCCCGTCAGCAGCACAAACAGGAGCACGCCCAGGGCATAAACATCGGTTGCGGTGGTGACCGGTTCGCCGGTGATCTGTTCTGGCGCCGCATATTGAGGGGTCAAGGCTGATCCCGCTTCGCGGGTGAGCAGAGTTGCCGCTCCAGGGTGAGCTTCATCTTCAAGAAGCTTGGCAATGCCAAAGTCCAGCAGCTTCACCTGGCCGTCGCTGGTGACCAGTACATTGGAGGGCTTGAGGTCGCGATGAACTACCAGGTTGGTGTGAGCGTGGGCGACTGCGGCCAACACGTCAAGAAACAGACGGATTCTCGCCTCGATGTTCCGAGTGTGCTCATCACAATAGACATCGATGTGCTGGCCGTCGACATATTCAAGAACAAGATAAGGCTGCCCGCCGGAGGACACGCCGGCGTCCAACAGTTCCGCGATATGAGGATGACTCAGCTGGCCGAGTATTCGGCCCTCCCGTTTGAAGCGTTCCTCGCCGCCTTGCCCCATCAGAGCCAGATTCAGCAACTTGACCGCTGCCTTGCGTTCGAAACGTCCATCGTTGCGACGGGCCAGCCAGACGCTGCCCATACCACCGTGGCCGATGGCGGAGATCAGTGTATAAGTGCCGAAGCTTTGCCCAGCCAGCACCGGCTCTGGCAGCGGAGCAGGGGATTGTTCGAGAAAGTGCTCTTCCTCCAGAAGGCTGTGCTCGACCAGCAAGGCTTCCACCAGGCTTGCCAACTCTTGGTTGCTCTCGCGCAGCGAGGCCAGCCAGCCAGTCCGTTCCTCCGGCGGCATGGCCAGAGCCTCATCAAGGTAAGGACTTACTTCCTGCCATCGGTCGGGATTGAGCACGTGAATGGGCACCTCATAACAACGTACTCTCGCGAAGATTGCGGTGCAGATAAATCCGCGCTTTCTCCCAGTTGCGCTGCACGGTCCGCTCCGAGACGGCGCGCATGGCAGCGATTTCTGAAAAGGAAAAGCCGCAGAAAAACTTCAAGTCCACGATCTCGGCCAGGGAAGGTTCCGTCTTGCCGAGTTCGTCCAGCGCCCCACCGATGCGCTCCAGTTCGAGGTAGTCGATAGGGCTCTCCAGCACGTCAGTAGTCAACGAGGTAATCTCGAATAATCCACCGCGCTTCTGCGCCTGCCGATTGCGCGCGTGGTCGATAATCAGACCTCGCATCACCCGCGCCGCGTAACCCATGAAGCGGGCACGGTCGGGAAAGGCAGGGCCCTCGCGCTCGGCCATATCAAGATAAGCCTGGTGGAGGAGAGTGGTGGCGCTCAAACCCAGGGGCACACCTTGCTTTGCCAGTTCGCGGCGCGCTAGCCGGTGCAACTCCGAATAGAGCGCTGCAAAAAGCGCGTCCGCAGCAGAACGGTCACCCCGCTCGCTCGCGTCAGCCAGCGATGCAATATTGGAATTATTGGTGCTGGTCATGGTCGGGCGCCCCGTGGTGCCACGGCCGTCAGGGCTTCAGCCCTGGTGGGGGACGGACGATGCTGGCGCCACACTCCGGAGACATTTTACCCCGATTCCGATATTTCGCGGCATCATCATTATCCTCAGTAGGTTAGCGGGACACTTTGGGGGCCGATCCCGAGCAACCTCGTTTCCCGACCCGGCTGATTCAAACGCGAGGCCCACGACCAGCAGTTCCAGAATCTTTTGGGGCCGGGTCGGCGGAGTCGGGCAACAGAAAATCGTCGATCAAGAGTCGTGCCCCAAGAGGCCGCATCGCGGCAGGAGATAATCACGCGATCCGCTGCCATGGGTGACGGTTGCATTCGCGGGCCGTCAAAGCTGCAGGAGAATGGCCATGAGAAGAGGTGAACTCCGAGGTCTTGATCTCTACGTGCGGAACCTCCGACCTTACCGGCTTGTTCTTCGGCATGTCGCAGGAGCCCCGCGACGGAGAGATGTGGAAACAAATCGACAGTATTCGCGATACGTTCCGGTGCCGCCGGTGAATTAAACGCGTCATGTAACGAGTGAAAGGCAAAAAGCCATAACACACGATGCGAAAATGCCCGCGATTCCCACGAATCGCGGGCACTTTATTGCTGGTCACTCCTCGTAACGTTACGAAGAGACATGGCTGGACGACTCCCCTACCGCAAACATTCCGGCAACAAATACGCCGTTTTCGGGTTTCAATAAAACGTAGCCAATACGGTTTTGGCTGCACGGGAGTTTTGCCGTTTCCCGGGCCCCGACACACCAAGGAGAAATCACTATGACTCTTCGTTCGAAGATGAAGATTAAGATGAAGACTAAGATGAAGATTAATGCCTGCCTCGTCGCCGCCTTGATCGCTGTGGCGCTACTCACGCTCACACCTACCGTCGCGCAGGCGCAGGTGGCCATCGGGATCGGTCTTTCCGTTCACGTTGCTCCGCCCGTATTGCCCATCTACGAGCAGCCCCCGCTACCCGCCCCTGGCTATATCTGGACCCCAGGCTACTGGTCCTACGGTGAAGCAGGATACTTCTGGGTTCCTGGCGTCTGGGTGCAGCCTCCGAGCGTCGGCTTGCTGTGGACTCCGGGTTATTGGGGCTTTGCGGGCGGCGTCTACGGATGGCATGCCGGCTACTGGGGTCCGCATGTCGGATTCTACGGCGGAGTCAATTACGGCTTTGGCTATGGTGGCGTTGGCTTCGCAGGTGGCGAGTGGCGTGGCGGAGTATTCGCCTATAACCGCGCCGTGGCGAACTTCGGCGTCGTGCGTGTCACCAACGTCTACGAGGACCGCACTATCGTGACGCGAAACACGATCGTGAACGAAAATCACGTCAGCTTCAATGGTGGAGCGGGCATAGAAGCGCACGCCTCGGCTATGGAGATGCAAGCGGCCAACGAGCGCCACTTTGAGGCCACGCACAATCAACTCGAGCATCAAAACTTCGCCGCCCAGGATCGCGCGCAACTCGCGTCGGTGAACAACGGACGTCCGGCCACCATGGCGAGCGCCAACGTAAACTCCTATCACCAGGTCGCGCAGCAGCACGCGCACCTGCAGCCCATCTCGGCCACCGACCGTTCCGCTGGCCGCAACTATAGCCCCAACACGCGGGAGGCCAACCAGGACCAACGGATCTCCAACGGCCTGCGCAGCGGCGAGATGACCTCCGGCGAAGCGGCACGCGCTGAGCGCACGCAGTCGAACATCGATCAACAGGTGCATGACGACCGCGCCGCCAATGGCGGCAAGCTCACCGGGCAGGAGCGGCAACAGGTCAACCAGGAACAGAACGCCGCCAGCCGTCAGATCTACGACGAAAAGCACAATGCGAATACTGTGAAGCCGAACGAAGTCGACGACCGTGAAGCCAACCAGCAGCAGCGCACCGCCAATGGCCTGCGCAGCGGCCAAATGACTTCCGGTGAAGCGGCTCGCACGAACCGGAACCAGGCTCAAGTCGCGCAGCAGGTTCACAATGAACGTGCGGCCAACGGTGGGGCGCTGACGCGGCAAGAGAGACAACAGGCAAACCGCGAAGAAAATAAAAACAGCAGGCAGATTTACAAGGAGAAGCACAACAACAAGACCGCAAAACGCGACCGGTAAGCGAAGGGAAGTTAGGCTGACGGAAGAGTGAAGAGTAACGCAGACGCGAAAATGCCCGGGATTCTTTCGAATTCCGGGCATTTTGTACCTGGATACGTTGCTTCGATACTATTTGTCGCTGCGACGCTCTGGCCGCGCCATTTGAGGCACGCGCCTTGCGTCGGACTACGGCTTATGCCGCTGGACGCAGGTCTCTCACGTTGCTCGGTTGAACCGGCTTGGGGCCGACGCTTGTAGTGGCTCCCGCCATTGCCGCTATCCAGCCCAGGAATAGCGCCGCAAAGGCAAACCATCCCGAGTATCCAATGAGATTGGGAAGATTCGCGGCGCGACCGTAGAGTCCGTTTGCCGGAAAAAGCCCGGTGAACACTAACCTGCCCGATAACGTCAGCACCATGATCGCGGACAGGGAAAGACCGAACATGACCATTCCATGAGTCAGCGCCTCCGCTCGTCCGTCGAGTGCGGCTAGGTTTCCCGTTTCACGACCGGCGATGTACATGGCAATGAACGTCAGCACGACCGCCCAAATTCCCATGCCGACACTCATGCCGGCCGCAGCCGAAGCGCCGTTGAAGATCGCAAAACCTAGAAAGCCGAAGACTGACCAGATTGCGACGAACGTAAACAATCCAGCCCAAATTGCACTCCAGTCCAAGCTACTTCTTCGAAAGGAGCGGATTTCGGGTTGATAAGTAATATCCGCCATTTTTTCTACCTCCTTTGACAAACTGCCTTAATTAGTTCGATGTTGCGCGAAGCGCCTTCGATGCCATAGCAGGCAAGCATCCTCACTGTTTTCGCGAAGACTACGGTAATGACTGTAGTTTTTCAAATGGCTGTAGTTCGCGAGGCTTCCGGCGGCGCCGGATAGAGAAAGGCAGCAGGGACGGGTGTCCGCCCTAGACGCGAAAATGCCCAGGATTCTTGCGAATCCTGGGCATCTGTTATCGCTTAGAGATCGTTTATCGCTACCTAGACAGCGGTAACGTTCTCCGCTTGCCAGCCTTTCGGGCCCTTGGTCACGTCGAACTGCACGGTTTGGCCTTCTTGCAGGCTCTTGAAGCCGCCAGCTTGAATAGCGGAGAAATGCACGAAAACGTCTTCGCCATTTTGACGGCTGATAAAGCCGTAGCCCTTGGCGTCGTTAAACCACTTCACTGTTCCTTGTTCTGCCATTGATGTTCCTTTTTCTTGTTTCTTGAAATGTGCTGAGAAGATTCGCTGCTGTAGAAGTGGGGTGACGCTGGTTGGCGGTACCGACCTTCAACTGCTTGTGAGTCCTTTAGCGACTTCTAGTCTACCACAACCGGGGCATAGGGCGGTGGAAATTATTAGGGCTGGTATGGGAGGAGCATTTTCAGCTTGTAGAGACGCCTCTCACGGCGTCTCAAAGAGACGGGGCAATCCCCCTCCCTACGGGAATTGCGTTATAAATTGCTGATGATTGCCTCGCTTACGCTTGAACTCCGCATAGAGGCCGCGCACTCTTTGAAAGATAAGCGGCAGGTCACGCGCAGCCTTAAAGACCGGCTCCGCGCCTCGTTCAATGTTGCCGTCGCCGAACTCGACCCCAGCCTGCTGTGGAATCAGGCCACGATTGGAGTGGTCAGCATCTCGCACTCGCGCGATTATCTGGATGGGTTGATGAAGAATGTGGAGCGGGCGGCTACTCGCATTGCGAACAATGCCGGGGCTGATGTAAGCGATTCGTTTGTGGATTTCTTATGAGAGCCTGCCGTTGTGCGTTCAGCCCCTCGACTGGCCGCGCCATGTGAAGATCGCAGCGGGGGTAAAAAGCGGGTAAAAAGCGGGATGAGAGCCGGAATTCGTGCACACCGCAACACGGGCTTGCCGACCACATATGGACGTTGAAGCAATTGCTTTCCACTTCAAGCTAGGTTTGTACGCTAAAGTACAGACAAGCATTTTCCTGCTGCCTTAGAATTTTCTGTTCTGAGGTAGAAAGATGGTGTTACGTAAGCGTTTTCCGCTCTGCTCTCTCTGCAACGAGCCTATCGAACTCACAGCCGCCAAAACAGACGAACATGGAATGCCGATCCATGAGGATTGCTACGTTAGGAAGATCATACTGAGCGACAATCTGCCGGAGAAGCAACCGGCGGCGGGTTCCCCCCCCCCCCGGACAAGCCTCAGCGTAGGATCTTTTGAACGGGGATTCTAAATAGTACCACACCACACTACCGCGAAGCTCGCCTCCAGTTTCTGATATTCTTACAAGTTTTCTCCATTTGAGGTGTGCAGTGGAGCATCGTGCCCAGAAATATCATCGCGGGCGGCTTAGCGAGGCTATACGGGAGGAGATCGAAACCATTCTCGAAGGGGAATTGGGCGATCCTCGCATCGGTCTGGCCAGCGTGAGTTCGGTGATCATGGCCGAGGATGCGCGTTCGGCTCGCGTGATGGTGCATGTCGACGGCGATGAGGTTGAGGCGGAGAAGACCCTTGAGGGCCTGGCTGCTGCCCGCAATTATGTTCGGCATGCGCTGGCGGAGCGGCTGCGGCTGCGCCGGCCTCCGGAACTTTATTTTCAGATCGATCGCGCGGATCAATTAGAGAGCCGGGTGGATGAGCTTCTGGGAAGGGCCAAAAAGCGTGCTCGAAAGCGGACTGAGCCTGGGCCGTGAAGCGCCCGGAGAGTTGTGTTTGACTCGGGCGGCTGCCGGGCTTTGCCCGGCTGGGCAGGTGAGGGCACATGCCCATACGCGAGCCGGGCCCTATGCGAGCTTTGACGGAACCGAAAGCTATCGGCTGACTACCTCATGCTAGAGCAGGTTTTACGGGAAATTCGAGCGCGCCGCCGCTTTGTGGTTACTTCCCATGCGCGGCCCGATGGAGACGGCATCGGCTCCGCGCTTGCCTGCGGCCAGATCCTGCGGGTGATGGGAAAAGAGGCGGAAGTCGTCATGCACGACGGCGTCCCTCGGATTTACAGGAATCTTCCTTTTGCCGATCGCGTCATCAAGGCCGATGCCATCCCGGCGATGCAGGCTCATGATGCGGTCATCCTGCTGGAGTGCGACAGCATCGGGCGCACACAGCTAGCCGGCCTGGAAGAAAGTTTTCTCATCAACATCGACCATCACGTCAGCGGACGCAATTTCGCTCACATTAATTGGATCGATTCCACCGTGATGGCTACCGCCGAACTGGTCTACCGGCTGGCGCGCCTGGCCTGCGTCCCCATCGATCGCGACATTGCTACCTGCCTCTACACGGCGCTCATGACCGACACCGGTTCATTTATGTTCGAGGGAACCAACGAACATACCTTCACAGTGGCGCGCGATCTCGTGCTCGCCGGAGCGAATCCGGCGCATTGCGCGCGGCCTATTTATTTTGGGCATTCCACCGCGAAGATGCGCCTGCTGGGAGCGGCTCTGTCGAACCTGCACAGGGAGGGTCCGCTGGCCTGGATCTGGGTTACGCAGGAGCAGATGCAGCGGATGGGCGCTCGCGAAGAGGATTGCGAGGGGCTCGTCAATTACGCGCTTTCCATGGGCGATGTGCAGGTCGCGATTTTTTTTCGCGAACTCCCGGACGGCCGATTCCGCATCAGCCTGCGCAGCAAAGGATCGGTGAATGTCTCGGCAATCGCCGAGCATTTCGGCGGCGGCGGGCACAAATGCGCCAGTGGCTGTTCGATCGAGGGGCCTCTGGCGGCGGCCGTTTCTCGCATTGTCGATCGGCTGCGGGCAGAGGCTGCAATTTTGAACGCGGACTGAGCGACAAGTCGCTGGTCGTTTATCGCCAGTCGTTAGTCGCCAGTCGATCGTCGTTAGTAGATTGTCGTTAGTCGACTGTCGCCCGCGACGTCTGAAACGAGCGATGCTGCAAGAGCGAGCACTTAATCACAAATGACGCAGGGGACGAGCCCGCAAAACCGCACGGATCTGTTGCTGCTGGTGGCATTCTGCGGATTTCTTTTCTTCTATGGGCTCGGGGCGTTTGGGCTGGTTGGCGCCGATGAGCCGCGCTATGCGCAGGTCGCGCGCGAAATGCTCAATGGCTCCGACTGGGTGACTCCCATTCTGCAAGGCAAGCCGTGGCTGGAAAAGCCTCCTCTTTATTACTGGGAGGCGATGTTGTCATTCCGCGTTGCAGGAGTCTCTGACTGGGCTGCGCGGCTGCCCTCCGCGGTCGATGCCGCCTTGCTGATTGCCGCCATCTATTTTTTTCTGCGGCGCTTTCGTCCCGGCATCGAATTCGACGGTGCCCTGATCGCGGCTAGTTGCGTGGGTGTAGTCGGATTTGCCCACGCCGCCGCTACCGACATGCCGCTCACCGCTTGCTTTGCGATTGCCCTGCTGGCCTGGTACGCATGGTACGAAAGCGGGGAGCGGATTTATCTTGCGGCTTTCTATTTGTTTCTGGCCCTGGGGACGCTGGCCAAGGGGCCGGTTGCGCCTGCGCTCGCCGCCGTCATCATCTTCGTTTTTATTGCGCTCAAGCGCGACTGGCGCGGCATCTGGCGGTCGCTTTGGGCCCCTGGCCTCGCTCTCTATCTCGCGGTTGCGTTGCCATGGTACGTCGCGGTGCAGCTGCGCAACCCGGACTTCTTCCGCATCTTTATTTTGGAACACAATTTCGCCCGCTTCTCCACCGGCGTTTATCACCATCCCCAACCTTTCTGGTTTTTTCTGCCCGTGTTTCTGCTGGCTATGATGCCCTGGACGCTGGTGCTGATCCTCGCAGTCGCACAACGAATTCGGCTGTTTTGGGTTGAACGCCGGGAAAGTTTTCCCAGAGCTTTTTCCACCCCGGAAGATTCCTGGGTACTGTTTCTTCTGATCTGGATGATCGTGCCCGTTGTTTTTTTCAGCGCATCACAGTCGAAGCTTCCGGGCTATATCCTGCCGGCGGTTCCCGCAGCGGCGTTGCTGGTGGCCGATTATGTGGCGGCCCGTCGCTCAGCAGAAAGATTGTCGCCATTGTTTGCTGCCGGTCAGGCAGCGCTTTGCGGATTGCTGATCTTCGTGGCTCTGGCGTCCGCGCTTTTCGCCGGCTCGATGGCGGCGAGTCACCACCTGCGGTGGGGAGCTTTGGGTATGGGACCCCTGGCCACCGGACCTTTGACCATTGGAGCCTGGCGGATCGGAATTGGAAGCAGCGCCGCTACGGCTGCCTTCTTCGCGCTGGTCATTGGAGTTGCGTTATGCACTCGCGCCGGCGCTCGTCTGCTGACTCGCGCGACCATATTCGCCGTCGTCATCAGCGTGGCGGCAGTGATTCGTTTTGCGGCGCCGGTCATCGACGCAACTCAATCCGCGCGTCCGATCGCCGCGAGCATCGAGGCCTTTTCGCGCGAAGCGGTGCCCATCGCGGGTTATCATCTTAATCGCGAGCAGGAGTATGGCCTGGAGTTGTATCTCAATCGTCCC
>CAWEPW010000014.1:0-257744 GCA_963810955.1 uncultured Acidobacteriaceae bacterium
GGTTTTCTCCGAGAGATCGGCGCGCAAATCCATTCGATTGGGCAGAATCCTTTGATATACCAGTTGCGTGCCGAAATCGGCGAGGGCGCGCGCATGGCGACTGTAGGTCGGTATGTGATCTTATTTCGTGTGATCGGCGACACCGTCAGGATCGAACGCGTGGTATATGGCGGGCGTGATCTTCCGGCCTTGATGCGACAAAGGGAATGAATGCGGGAAGAGCCGTGGGCCGGGCGGCGACAGGTCTCAATCAAGGTTGCCAGCATTTCCCCGATGGGCCGAGAGCCTGCGGAGCTTCGCTCCGCTTGGACGGGCGAGGGCGCTCGTCCCCACGCAACCTTAACTCCTACTTCTTAGACGCGTCTTTATTCACCACGTATGGCATCTTGGTGATGTCGCCACCATAGTTCCCTTCCACACATCATGAATCCCTGCACGCAGCGGCCGGCCATGCCTTTATTAGGATCGGATGAAAGCGCGTAATGCGGGCGGCACTGGCGAAATGGGGCAGCAGGCGGCAGCGGTCGGCGATTGCGGGGTCGCGCAGGGGTGAATCAGCGGGGAGCGGCTCTTTTTCGTAAACATCGAGAGCGGCACCCGCGATCCAGTTCTCGCGCAGAGCTCGAGCCAGGGCAGTCTCGTCGAATCACTGGACCGCGCGACGTGTTGACGATCATGGCGGTTGGCTTCATCATGCGCAGGGTGCGTCTCGTTGATCAGGTGATAAGTCGGCGTGGTGCTTTCGCCTTCGCGCAGTAGGGGGACGTGCAGACTCACGAAATCGGCGGCGCTCAGCGCTTCGTGCAAACCGGTGTAACGAATCGTGGACTTGCTCGCGGCTGATGCCGCGCCGAAAGCGCAGATCCTTCACCTCCTGAATCGCATTGATGTAGTCGTGGTTTTCGTAGAGCCGGATCAAAGCACAGGATGTTCATGTCGAAACCCGCGCACTTCTTAATGAAGGCGAGGCCGATGCGCCCGGTACCGATTACGGCGACAGTTTTGCCGGTGACTTCGTCGCCGAGAAATGGAAGATAGGGATGCCAATATCCCCAACGATTCTCGCGCGTCAGGTGTTCGGCGGGCCACAGTTTGCGGGCGAGCGCGCCCATCAGAAAGAAAGCAAACTCAGCAGTTGCTTCGGTCAGAACGTCAGCGGTATTCGTGAACGGGACTTTATAACGGTTGGCATCGGCGCGGTTGATGTTGTCGAATCCGACAGCGTATTGCGCGACCACTTTCAGCGTGCCTTCTCCGGCCGCGAAAACCTCGGCATCGATTGGGTCGCGCAGCGTGGTGATCAGGCCGGCAATGCCGGATTTACTTTTTCGATAATCAACGCTTTTCGGCGGCGGTTCGGGTGGGGATAGACTTCGAGGTCGTATCCCTTTTGGCGAAGAACGTCTGAGAGCGTCTCCGATGTCGCAGGTGGCAAAAATGCGGATTTTCTGGCTCATGGGCTCGCGACAGTGTATCGCGAATTGCGAGTGGAGAATGGCTCGGACGTCTCGTGAATGGGCCAGGCTGGCGACGATGCTCTGCCCATTTTCTCTGAGCGTTCGTTTTCTGTCGCCTTGCCGCATGTTATTGTTCGCGGGTTTCAGGCGGGGCGCGGCGGACGCTGCCTGGGCGTGATGGCGGACGTCGGCTCCCAGAACCCAGAAAATAACGTCCTCGGAGATATTAGTGGCATGGTCGGCCACACGTTCCAGATTTCTGGCTACGAGCAGGGCATCCAACGCCTGTTGAGTGACTTGCGGCTCTTCATTCATCTTTCGCACGAGCGTGATAAAAGCCTCGTCGCGCATACGGTCGACAACATGATCCATTTCCAGTACGGCCTGGGCGAGTTCGGCTTTGCCTTCGACGAACGACTCAAGGGCGCGCCGCACCATGGCGCTGACGGCGGTGGCCATGCGAGGTATGTCGACGGGCAATTCGACGGAGGGTAATTCGATCAAATCCATGACCCGCTCGGCGATGTTGACCGCCTGGTCGCCTACGCGCTCGAGGTCGGCGTTGATCTTCGTCACGGCGAGAATGAAGCGGAGATCCGACGCGGCGGGCTGCTGCGTGGCGAGGATGTCGAAGGCGAGTTCATCGATTTCGCGCTCAGTGGCGTTGATGAGGCCCTCGTTCTCGAGAACGAGCTGGCAGCGCGTGAGATCGCGCTCCGTATAGGCCTGGGTGGCGCGATCGACCGCCAGTTCCGCGAGGCCGCCCATGCGGAGAAGTTTTTCGCGAAGATCTTCCATCTGTTGTTGAAAACGCGTGCGCATTCTAAAAGCCTTCTTACGAACCTCTTCAAAGTTCAGAAGTTAGAGGTCAGATTGCGGAGGTGAAAGCGCGGAGCCCCATAACCTTTTGTTGCGATAGGTTTTTCACCTCTGCAATCTGACCTCTAACCTCTGACCTATTATCCGAACCTCCCGGTGACGTAATCTTCCGTCCGTTTGTCGGATGGATTGGTGAATATCTTTTCCGTCTTATCGAATTCGATCATCTTGCCCAAAAGGAAAAAGCCGGTAAACTCGGCCACCCGTGCGGCCTGTTGCATATTATGCGTCACAATCACGATTGTGTATTGCTCTTTTAATTGAAAAATCAGCTCTTCGATCTTGCCGGTGGAGATCGGGTCGAGGGCCGAGCAGGGTTCGTCCATGAGCAATACCTCCGGTTGCACCGCGAGCGCGCGGGCTATGCACAGGCGCTGCTGCTGACCGCCCGAGAGACTGGCGCCGGATTTCTTGTGGAGATGGTCTTTTACTTCGTCCCAGAGCGCTGAGGCATGAAGAGATTTGTGCACGACCTCATCGAGCCGTTTGCGATTGCGAAAGCCATTCAGCTTGAGGCCTGCGGCCACATTGTCGTAGATCGACATGGTCGGGAAAGGGATTTGGCTTCTGAAACACCATGCCCACGCGGCGGCGGAGTTGCGTGGCCGAGGTTCCGTTATAAACGCTGAGGTCGCCGATGTGAACTTTACCGTCGACGCGCGCCTCGGGAATAGTTTCGTGCATGCGATTCAAACAACGAATAAACGTTGATTTGCCGCAACCCGAAGGACCGATGAGCGCGGTCGCGTGATTGGCCTGCCACGACGATATTGATGTCGAATAAGGCCTGCGTTTTGCTATAAAACGCATTCAGGTGCTCGACTTTAATTCCGACTCCCATAACTGATTAAACTCCTACACGCCCAAAGCTCCCGCCAACGTTCCGTGGCGCACTGCGATGCGCACCGCCGCGACCGCGCCCACGATTAAAACAATCAGCACCAGCGCGCCTGCCCACGCCTGCCGGTGCCATTCGTCGAAGGGCGAGATGGCGTAGGTGAAAATTTGCAGCGACAAGGCCGCGGTCGGCTGCTCGATCTTCCAATTCCAGAACTGGTTTCCGAAGGCAGTAAAGAGCAGCGGCGCGGTCTCTCCGGCGACGCGCGCGAAGGCCAGCATGACTCCGGTGATGACTCCCGAGGCGGCCGTGCGCAGGGTAATCGAGAGCGTGGTGCGCCAGCGCGAAACGCCTAAGCCGTACGCAGCTTCGCGGAACGCCTGCGGCACCAGCAACAGCATCTGTTCGGTGGTCCGCGCGATGGTGGGGACCATCATAATTGCCAGCGCGACTCCGCCAGCGAGCGCAGAGAAATGTTTTTGACGCATCACCACCAGCCCATAGGCGACAATGCCGATCACGATCGAAGGAACGCCATTCAGCACATCCGAGATGAAACGCACGATGTCACCGTAGCGGTTGCGGCCGTACTCGGAGAGAAAGATGCCCGCGCCGATGCCGAGCGGCACGCCGAGAAAGCTCGCGATGCCGAGTATGACCACCGAACCGGCGATGGCGTTCGCCATGCCCCCGCCGGGCTCGCCCACCGGCTTCGGAGTCTGAGTCAGGAAGGCGATGTTGATCGAGCCGATTCCCTTAATAACCAGATAAGCAAAGATGGCGAACAGCGGCAAAAGCACGAGAATCACAGTGAGCACAGCCACGCCGGTCATCACGCGATCGGTAACACGCCGCCACCGGCTGATGGGCGGCATATGGACCGCTGGAATCACGGCCTTCGCATTGGAGTTTGTGTCAGGCAATGTTTCTCGCCGGTTGGCCTCGAGTGACGCTCCATACCAAGATCCGCGCAAGCGCGTTAACCACAATGGTCACAAAGAACAGCGCCAACCCAATTTCGATCAGCGCCGAAAGATAGAGGTCGCCGGTTGCTTCCGTGAATTCATTCGCCAGCACGCTGGCCATGGTGTATCCGGGGGCGAACAGCGATTTGGCAATTTCCGGACGGTTGCCGATCACCATGGTCACCGCCATGGTTTCGCCGAGCGCGCGGCCAAGGCCCAGAATGATCGCGCCCATGATACCGGCTCTGGCATTCCGCAATACGCCCATGCGAATCATCTCCCAGCGCGTGGCGCCCAATGCGAGCACCGCTTCACGCTGGTGCTGAGGAACCACGCTGAGCACCTCGCGGCTGATGGACGAAATGATGGGTATGACCATGATCGCCAGAATCACGCCTGCGGCCAGCATGCCTATGCCATAGGGCGGTCCCGTGAACAGGCCCGTCCAGCCGAGTGTTTTGGCAAGAAACGGCTCCGCATATAGGCGAATGATCGGCACCAGAACGAAGATGGCCCAAAGCCCGTAAACCACGCTGGGAATCGCCGCCAGAAGTTCAGTGGTGAAGGAAAGAATTCCGCGCAGACTTACGGGACACATCTCGGTAATGAAAACCGCCACTCCCACCGAGAGTGGCACGGCGATCACGAGGGCCAGCAGCGACGAGACGAGCGTGCCATAGATGAAGGGCAGCGCGCCGTATTGATCTTCGACCGGATTCCAGTCCGACTGGCCAAAGAATTTCCAGCCAAACGCGTGCCAGGAAAGCTGCGATCCCACCACGAGTTGGTAGACGATCAATCCCAGAAGCGCGACAACCGCCACGCCGCAGAGACGCATGGCCCAGCCAAAAGCAGCGTCCGGAATCTCGCTGACCTTCCCGTGCAACAGCGGCGTCGCTCTGTCTTCTAGTTTCAGGGCAGCCTTGGGTCCCCGCTCCGGTTCGGGAGCGTTGAAGCGCGGCCGGGGCAGGGCTTGATTCGACATCCCGCTGAGGCTACCAGACGGTTGTTACAAATCGGTTAAAAAACGGAGGATGGTAGTGTCTGGAAATGTGCGCTGACAGGAATTAGGGGGCTGGTTCACCCGGCGGGCCAGTCCCCTAAAGCGCTATTCGCGTCAGGCGGTCTGGCAAGCCAAAATCTGTTTCCGCATATTTCCAAATGGAAAAGAAGTTCTGAATAACATCCTCGACTGATTGGGAAATTTGCGTTTTCCCTGGTTTTGTTTTCCGACAATGCGGCCGATAGGGCGCGTAAAAAGTTCCGCCAAGAACCTTATGAAAAGTGCGGTTTGCGAATGAATTCTTCCCAACTAGGTTCGCCGGAGTCAGGCATCGTGGTACCTCCATATAACGTCGATTTTAGACCCCGGCAGGCAGATGGCCCATTCAGGCCTAGTTTTGGCTTGAGTGGGCGCGGCGCCGTCCTGTCGCGATGCGAAGAGCGCGATTCTCCGAACCGCCGACACCGAATCTTCACCGCAAGCGCATCACACGGATTCATCACATCCAGGAGTGATCGCTATCACAGAAATCCCGCGCGCCATCCGCGAAAATGAAATTGGATCGGCCATGGCAGAACTCTGCCCGTCTCCAGAGACGAACGCATTTCCGGCCGCAAACTTTCACGTGCTCTTTGACAACAAATGGCTCAGGTCAGCACACCCGCAAGTGAACGCCAAATAGAGGAATTCAACACTAAGTCCCCTCCTTTGAATACTTTGCCTCTAACTATCTTACTATCAATCACTTAACTCATTTTTGGGGAGGGGGGGCACCCCCCACATTTCTGAATTCGCCCGCCGGTTGGCCCACATCCCGGTCGGCCCACATCAATGAGCTTGGAGGCGAAATAATTACAACGCTACCCTGAAGAGTACAAGCTTGCGCGAATCAACCCGTCTGTGAGAATACTGGTGGCTAACCTTCGATCATCACTTCATGCCCACCTTTGCCGCCATCGACATCGGCTCAAATTCTGTTCGACTCAAAATTTCGCGTCTGCAAGCGGGGCGACTGAAAGAAATCCACGAAGATCGCGAAGTCACTCGGTTGGGAGAAGGCGTCTTTAGCACGGGTTTGCTTTCGCCGGAGGCGATGACGCAGACGGTGCGAGTGCTGCGGCGCTTCAATCGGGCCACGCAGGAATGCGGTACGGATTCGGTGAAGGTGGTGGCAACGGCCGCACTGCGCGATGCGCGAAATTCGCGAACCTTTTTGGAGTGGGTGCGTTCAACCACGGGCTGGACAATCGAAATTGTTTCCGGGTTGGAAGAGGCCCGCTTAATTCACCTGGGCATTGTGTCTGCCGGACGACTGGGAGCGCGCAGTGTTCTGCTGGTGGATCTCGGCGGCGGCAGTTGCGAAGTCACGCTTTCACGCGAAGGGCATCTCCGCGACACGGTGAGTTTGCCGCTCGGGGCCGTGCGGCTGACCGGCGAATTTCTGCAGCATGATCCGCCGCGGAAAAGCGAATTGAAACGCCTTTCCGAATTTATAGCGCGGGAGATGACACGCGTTCAAGACCGCATCAAGTCGGCGCGAGTCGGCGCGGTGATCGCGACGTCGGGCACTGCCGCCGCTTTGGCTGGTGTCGCCGGCCACCTGGCGAGAAAAAGCCGGCCCGCGACTTACGTTCCGCGCGAAATGATTCGCCGGATTGCCAAACAGCTCTCGCGGCAATCTCTGGAACAGCGAAAGAAGGTTCCGGGGATTGGCCCGCGCCGCGCTGAAATTATTTGCGCCGGTGCGGTGGTGTTTGCGGAATTGCTCGAACGCTGTCACCTTCCCGGCTTTCGCTACTCGGCGCTTGGATTACGCGATGGCATTCTGGCCCAGATGGCTGCCGACTACGATCGCAGCACGCGATCCGGCCGCGCGATTGAATCGGAACGGTGGGAGTCGATTAAGCGTGCCGTTGAACACTACCGCGTCGACCTTCACCATGCGCTGCAAGTGCGCGACTCGGCCTTGCTGCTGTTTTCTTCGCTGAAATCGGTGCATCAGCTTCCACTGGAATATCGCGAATGGCTTTCGGCCGCCGCCATGCTCTACGAGGTTGGCGACTACGTGAATCGCAGCGGGCACCACCGGCACACCTACTACATCATCGCGAATTCGGAAATTTTGGGATACACGCCGCAGCAACGAAAGATTATCGGGTCGATTGCGCGCTACCTCGGGAAGTCGCGCCCTGCGCCGGGAGATGGGCCGATGAACGGGTTGAGTCCGGAAGAGCAGGAGAATGTGCAGAAAGCGTCGGTGTTGCTGCGTATCGCACGAGCTTTGAATATGGGCAGAAGCCAGTCGGTGGGCAAGGTTGGAGTCTCGGCCCGCAATGGACGCGTCAATATGAAGTTGATTCCGCGCGGAAGGGCTAGCGTCGATCTGGAAGTCTGGTCGATTGAAAAAGACCGCTCTTATTTTCGGGAAGTCTTTGGGCGCGAGCTTTCGGTCGCCGCGGCGTAAAGCGCGCGCAGGATTCGAGGGGTGACGAGCCAGCTCAGCGAGCCGGAATTGCGCCGCATTTCAACTTTCGCCACGGCCCCTTTTTTCAGGTCGACCACGGCTTCACATCCACTCTCACTGATGATGCGTCCGAGAAATTCGCGCAGGTTCGGATTGTGCCCGACCAACAGAATCGAATCCTGGCCGGAATATTTCTCTAGCATCTTCTGAAACTCGGAAAAGTTGGCCTGTGGACGCAGACCATTTTCCATGACCAATTTGCCTTCGTGCCCCATCTCGTTGCCCACCAGAGATGCGGTCTGCGCGGCACGCTTTAACGGGCTTGAGACAATAATCTCAACCTGCACGCCCAGTGCGGCCAGAGCACGACCGATATAGCCGCATTGCTCGATTCCATCTTTATCGAGGCCCCGCTTTTCGTCCTTTTTGGCGGAGAGCAAACTCTGACCAGCGCTGGCGTGGCGCAAGAAGTAGAGAAACATTGCGAGCTAACTTCCTTTCCAATTATTCTCGGCTGATCGAAGCTCGAGCAGACGTTCGAGCAGAAGTTCGAGCATAAGATCGCCGCGGGATCGAGGTGGGAATATCCTCAGGAGTCTTGGCGCCCTCCGCCACTTCGATGAGAAAGTTCTGCGCATCGAAAGCGGCCGAGCCCTTCGGAGGCCTCTTGCTGCGGCCGCGAGGCGATTGCCACGGCCGCAGGTAGCGTCCGTCGTTTTGCAGAAATCTCGCTTTCACATTGTCGGCGAGTTGTGCCGCAAGAATCTCGTGCACCACGCGGTCTCGCAACAGCGGGCTCTTCAGCGGGAAGAGAACCTCGACGCGCTCGTGCAGATTGCGCGGCATCCAATCGGCGCTGCCGAGATAGATTTCAGGTTCACCGCCGTTCTCGAAGTAATAGATGCGGCTGTGCTCGAGGAAGCGGCCGACGATGCTGCGCACGCGGATGCGGTCGCTCAGGCCGCGAATTCCGGGACGCAAGGAGCAGATGCCGCGCACGATCAATTCGATATCAACTCCCGCCTGCGAAGCTCGATAGAGCGACTGGATGATATCCGGGTCGAGCAGCGAATTGAATTTGGCAACGATGCGCGCAGGACGCCCCATGCGGGCATGTTCGGCCTCGCGCTCGATCAGGCTCATGCATTTTTCGGCTAGATCGAGCGGCGCCACCAGCAGCGGACCGTAGTTTGGGTTCTCGGCGTAGGCGGTCAGAAAGCTGAAAACATCGTGCACGGCGTGGGTAATCTCGGGATCGGCGGTCAGCAGGCTGAGATCGGTATAGATGCGAGCCGTGGTGGCGTTATAGTTTCCAGTGCCGAGATGCGCGTATTGGCGGGTTACGCCATCCGGATCGCGACGCACCAGCAGACACAGCTTGCAGTGCGTCTTCAGTCCCACCAGACCGTGAAAGACCTGCACGCCGGCATCCTCGAGATCGCGCGCCCAGCGGATGTTTGAAGCTTCGTCGAAACGCGCTTTCAGCTCTACGACGGCGGTGACTTCTTTATGCGCGGCGGCGTCCATCAGCGACTGGACGATCGCGGAATGCTCGCTTGTGCGGTAAAGGGTCTGCTTAATGGAGAGAACGCGCTCGTCTTCTGCCGCCGATTGGATGAACGATACGACCGCATCGTAAGAATCGTAAGGATGGTGAAGCAAAACGTCGTGACGCCGCAGCTCTTCAAAAAGATCGTGGGATTTAGCGGTCAGGCGCAACTCGCGGGGCACAAAAGTATGGAACTTTAGCTCCGGCCGCGCAGCCGCGTCGTAAATGTTGAATAGCCGCGAGAGATTCACCGGGCCTTGAACCGGGAAAATCTGCCAGGGATCGAGCTCAAACACGGTACCCAGGCGTTCAATAATCTCGGGATTGGCATCGGACTCGATCTCCATGCGTACCGCGTCTCCGCGGCGGCGGTTATGCAATTCCGCGCGGACCGATTCCAGCAGATTGCGCGATTCTTCTTCCTGCAGGTAGAGATTGCTGTTGCGCGTGACGCGGAAAGCGGCGGAAGAAACGATGTCGTAGCCCTTGTACATTCTGGTGGCGTGATAAACGACCAGATCGGCGAGGAAGATGAAATCGATGGTCCCCTGCGATGGCAAGCGCACCAGTCGCGGAAGAGCGCGCGGCACGCTGACGACTCCGGTATAGGTGAGCGAGGAGCGGCGACGACGACGCAACAATAATGCCACGCACGTGGCTTTGTTGATAACGCGAGGAAAAGGATGCGCCGGATCAACCGTGACCGGAGTGAGCAGCGGATCCAGTTCCCGCTGGCAGTAATCGTCCACAAATGCCAGACCGGCCTCGTCGAGTTCGTCGATGCCGAGGACGCGAATTCCCTGATCCGCGAGCTCCGGCAGCAGACGCTCGTTCCAGCATGAGTATTGCTCCTTCACGAATTCATGGGCCGCGTTCTTAATCAGCTCGCGCTCCTCTGCCATGGTGATTCCGTCGGGAGTCACGGAGTTGTGGCCGTCTTCGAGTTGCTGCAACAGGCCTCCAACGCGGACTTCAAAGAATTCATCGAGATTGCTGGCAGAGATGGCGAGAAATTTCACGCGTTCGAGAAGGGGGTTCCGGAGATCGACTGCTTCTTCGAGCACACGCCAATTAAACTTCAGCCACGAGGATTCGCGGTTCAGAAGCGTGGCGCGGGTGTTCGGCGTCTGTCGAGTCATGGCGTCTTGGGTGGAACGTCCAGTACGGCGAGGTAGCTTGGTGCGGTAACCGGCCCAGAGACAGTATACCAAGTCAATGGACGAGTGGATTCAATCGTCCGTAGTGCTCGATTAAAAGTAGCGCCAACATTATTGCCGGCTCTGGGAGAACGGCCTCCGTCCCTCCACTCGGCAGTGTGATGTTCGCGGAAAGCCGCCCGTACGCCGGCGCGGAGTTAGGGCGCTGTCAGATATTCTGCATTCCCTCCTCTGGGCTGAAGAGAGGACATCGGTATTCGCTGTCCAAAGTGAATCTTTAAGACTTCGGAGTGCAGCCTGATGCACATTTCCGACTTTATGCTGCGCCCGAGCATCGCCGCTTAACCTGCTGATCCTATGCCGGTTACCAGACATCGCAACTCTTCAATTAAATGGACCCCTGAGTGCAATAGCGATAATACCAATAACGTCTATTAGTACAATAGACTTTATCGTATAATTCAACGCGTGACGGACCAGTTGAGAATTTCCCCTAAAGAAAAGCGAAGAAATCGAGGTCACGACGCGGCCTCAAGTTATGAAGAGTCTTCTGCTGTTTCTACCGAGCTTAACGTTGGAGCGCAAATTGAAAAGAGAGGATGATTTCATGAAGTCACCCAGGAAGCTATTTATCACGGCCCTATCGTTCGCGGCATTTTCAGCCGGCGCGTGGGCACAGACCTCGGATTCGGTCGCCGCGGAGACTACGAAAACGACGCACAAGCGTGCAGCCCAGACCCCAACACAGCCCGCGGCAAGCGCCGCCGACGTACAGGCATTGAAAGACGCTGTTGCCGCGCAGCAGCAGCAGATCCAGCAACTGACGGAGCAGTTGAAGCTGGCACAGGAGACCTGGCAGCGGTCACAGCAGAATTCGCAGGAGGCGGCCGCCGCCGAAGCGGCGAGCAAGGCCAGCGCCGCTCAAACCCAGGCCAGTCAACAGCAGCAGACAGTGAATGCGCTTAGGAGAGATGTCGCCGATCTGAAGACCGTGAGCGCCGTGGTTCCAAATGATGAAGTCTCGAGCAGTGCGGTGTTACGGAATGCAGTGTTGACACAGCAGGATTCATCACAGACGCCACCCGCCGGCGATTCATTAGTGAATCCGAGCGGCGATGCAACGCAGGTCTACAACAAACAGATGGAGAGCCAGATTACGATCCGCTTCCGCGGCATCAACATCACGCCAGGGGGATATGCGGAAGCGGCGTTTGTGCGGCGTTCTCGCGCCCTGGGTGCAGACCTGCCGACGCCCTTCAACTCGGTGACCATGCCGGGCGCTTCCCAGAGTCAGCTATCGGAGTTCTTCGGCTCCGGACGGCAGTCCAAGATAACGACATTTGTTGACGGCCGCCTCGGGCACGTCAATCTCTCCAGTTACGTCTCTGCCGACTTCCTCTCTGCCGGCGTTACTTCCACTTCAACAGAGACCAACAGTTATACGCTCCGTCTGCGCCAGGCATGGGCGCAGGCCAAGTTTGACAATGGCTGGAGTTTCCTGGGCGGCCAGTCTTGGAGCCTGGTGACGGAGGATGCAAAGGGAATCGGCCCTGACGACGACATGGGCAAAACCAACGACGTGCGGCCGAAGACGATCGATCCTTCGTATAACGTCGGCTTCGATTTCGCGCGCCAGTACGGCGTTCGCCTGACCAAGAGCTTCGGGAACAAGCTTGCGGCCGCGGTTGCAATCGAGAATCCGCAGGCGACGCTGACTACGCACGGAAACGTAAACGTGGGCGGCCTTTACAACTTCCTGGTCGGCGAAGCGGGCGCCAGCAACAGCTATAACACGACCGCAACCTACTCTTTCAATCCTTCGCCCGATATCATTGCGAAGGTCGCTTTCGATCCCGGCTTTGGACATTATGAGATCTATGGACTGGTCGACCGCTTCACCGACCGTGTGTTTCCTTGCGTGGAGGGTTACACTACCGCGGCTTGCAACCCGACCGCTAGCCCAACTCCTGCGCCCAGCGCGCTCCTCGCATATAACGCTTCGAAGGAAGGAGGCGGCTTCGGCGCGAGCGCGCGCTGGAATGTTGCCCACCATGTCACTTTTGGCCTGAAGGGATTCGGCGGAAGTGGAGTGGGGCGGTACGCTCCCGGAGGATTGCCGGATGTTTCGATTAACCCCGACGGCACACTCCATCTGGTCAAGAACCTTCACGGGCTGGCCACGTTGGAGTGGCACGGCAAGAAGCTTGACATTGTTGGATACGGCGGAAGCGAATATGCAGCCCGGACCTGGGCCTATGATCCTACCGTACTTCCAGGCGCGACTGCGGCGGTTGGCCCAGTTGGTTATGGGGCGCCTGGATTCAACAACACCGGCTGCTACACCGAGATCGCGCCAGGATCGGGAGGTTTCAGCCCCGGCAGCCTCAGCAAGTGCACGGCCGACACACGTGCGCTGATCGAGGGAACCGTTGGCTTCTGGTATCGCTTCTATAGCGGGCCCAGGGGCAGATTCCAGTACGGCACGCAGTTCTCTTATGTGACGCGCAACACCTGGTCGGGAGATGGCAGAGAGCCGAATGGCTTGGACGGGATGGTATTCACCTCGTTCCGCTATTACCTGCCGTAGGAGCGAGGGTGGTCCCGCGTTGCACTCGGACGGGGGACCACATTTGCCTCGGGGCTGAAGGCCCTTGGCTCTGTGGCTCTTTGCGGAGCGGCTGAAGCCGTGCCTGATACGAAACGCGGTTGGCTGCAGCGGCCTGCGATGCATCCGCTTTCGATGCCCGCTTGGCGAGCTGTGCTCGCGAGTTTTTCTGCGATGAAACCTTGACCTCGCGAAAACCAACTTATGAGACAACTTAGCTTCTAAAACGGGACGCGGAGCGACAGAATCGGAATGTGGTTGGTGGGGTGGAATGAAGTGGTGGCAATTTCGTATCCGCCGCCGAAGGTGAAACCGACGCGATTGCGGATCTTGAACCTGCCGAGAACGACGCCAGGCGTGGCGAACATTACTTGGTGCCCGCTGTGCGAACCCTGGTAATAATGCGTAAAGCTGAGCTCGACCTCAGGCCAGATTTTCTTTATTACTCGGTACTGAAAGGTATTGTTCCACACTAGATTGCGTCCTATAGCCGGGGTGTTTCCAGTGGGCAAACTGATTCCAAGGGTTCCTTGTTCCGAGAAATTTTCGAAACCTTTGCCATAGGCAATTGTCGGCGTGATGATCGGATTCAATGCACCTTGTTCGTACTGTCCGGTGGGAAGACTCATCTGATAGAACGCGGTCAGGATGTAGTTTCCATGTTCCTCATTGGCGGCAGCGATGCGATACTTCACCAGAAAAAACCAGTCGCCCCATCCGTTGGGAGAATCGGGATTGTTCTTAACGTAAGGAGGCTCGCCGACGATGACCTCAAAATGTTTCTCGGGGATGATTTCCAGACCCTTGCTCAGACCATAGTTGTCGGTAACCAGACCGCTATTGTGGACCTGCCATTGCTGGTCGTAGCGGTACTCTTGTTCGAGGCGAGCCGTAACCGTAGCGAGGGGGGTAATCCAGTGGGGCTGCTCTGCCTGGGTTGCGGAAACCATGTTGAGCCAGCCGGCGACGAAACCGTTTTGCGCGGAGCATAGCACAGACGAAAGGCAGCAAACGACGATGGCGAGAAACAAAACAGCGTTCCGCATTGAACCTCCACGCGGGCGCATGGCCCGCGAATCGAGAAGTGTACAAGAACTACACTTCCGATGTCTATTAATAGATGTTTCTGTACGGTATTTAACATTTATGGAGCGTTATGTAGACGTAGACCATTTCGCCGGTTGACCCCGCTCATCCCCATCTGTAGGATTTCGTTCCGATGCCGAACAAGGGTAAATCCCAAGGCAAGGCTGATGCCGAACAGCTGCTGCACCTTCGCGACGCAGCTTTAGATCTGGGGATCAGCTTTCCGACCATCAAGCAGTGGATTTATAAGAAAAAGATTCGCAGCGTACAGACGGCTGGTGGACATCACAGAATTCCACGAAGCGAGGTCGATAAGCTGCTCTTCCGAACGCGCGGCAAAACAGAGAAAGAGCGGGGGCAGGTGGTCCGCCGCGTCAGCGGACGGAATCAGTTGGTGGGACGGATTGACTCGGTTCGCATTAGCGGGCTGATGGCGGAGGTCAAGATTTCCATTGGCGGGCAGCAGATTACATCGATTATCACCGCCAGTTCGGCTCGCGAGATGCAACTGAAGTCGGGGCAGACCGCGGCTGCGCTTATCAAAGCAACCGAAGTGATGATTCTGCGGGTTTGATTGCGATTAGACTTCGGCGCAAACTCTTGAGGATCGTCGCCAGCGCTTTAGACGCAATTCTCGGCATGGCTCAAGTTGCGGAAAAAGTCGTCGCGTGCGCACCGCCAGTCGCTCAGCGGACTTGCGGCACGGCTGAAGCCGTGCCCTGATACGAAGTAGATCCCTAGCACGAATCGTATGCCCGATACGAATCATATGCCTGACGCGAAGTGCACCTTAACAACCGCGACGCTCTAGTGGATTTGTTTGATGGCCACTTTGACTTTCTCCACCACACCTTGCGGTAGTGGGGCGTAGCTGAGCTGGGCGGTCATCTTCTGGCCATCGGTAAGCATCCACTCCAGGAAGTTAGCGAGAATTTTCCCTTTCGCTGGATCTTTTGACTGCTCCGGAATCAAGAGCCAGGTAAAGCTGGAAATGGGATATGCATCCTTTCCCGGAGCATTTGTAATGGAGACGCGGAAATCAGCAGGCATCTTCGTCACAGACGCTGCGGCGTCGGTCACGCTGGCCAGGGATGCTTTTACGAAATTGCCGGCGGCGTTCCTGACCGATCCGTAGGTAATCTTATTCTCTGCGGCGTAGATCAATTCAATGTAACCGATCGACCCTTCGAGTTGACGGATTTGGCCAGCCACACCCTCGTTACCCTTGCCGCCCAAGCCGACGGGCCATTTTGGCGAAGTTCCCTTCCCTACCGTTGATTCCCATTCCTTGCTGACCTTTGAGAGATAGTCGGTAAAAATAAAAGTGGTGCCGCTTCCATCCGAACGGTGCACCACGATGATCGACTGGTCGGGAAATTTGACGCCTGGGTTTGCCCCGGTAATGGCAGGGTCGGTCCACTTCTGAATCTTTCCCAGAAATATGCCTGCCAAAGCTTCGGGAGTGAACTTGATTTCCCCGCTGACTCCCGTGACGTTGTAGGCGGGGACAACTGCGCCCAACACCGTGGGTATGTGGAGAATCTTTGTCTTGGCTTCTTTCAGTTGCTCATCGGACATGGGTCCGTCACTGGCCCCGAAATCTACCGTGCCATTCAAAACCTGCCGGATGCCGCCACCGCTGCCGATCGATTGGTAATTGATCTGCACGTCCGGGTGCAGCTTGTTGTACTCACTGAACCATTTGGAATACATCGGATAGGGGAAGGTGGCGCCTGCTCCATTCAGTGTGGTCTGCCCCACGACGGGCAACGCCAGCGCAAGACCAGCCAACAGCAGCAGCGCGATGCGATATCTCACTCGATGGCTCCTCTTCATTCCAATTTTGGATTTAATTGTGAAATCTCGTTTTATGAGCAAAGTGTTACAGGAAGGTTACAGCAGAGTGAATTTCCGATGAACCCAATTGTCTTCTAAAGCACTTAGGAATTAACTGTCCCGTGGAGATGGCGCTTGCCCCGTCTCACCTCGCATCGGCGCGGGCTCTGCGGAAGACGCGGCGAGACGGGTGTCTATAGACGGGTCACTAGCAGTTCTTGTCTATTTCTTGTCGAGGCGCGCGAGTTCCCGGGTAAAAAGAGTGTTGTCGGGAAACTCCTTCTGCAATCCCAGCAGCAGTTCGTGAGCGAGCGTGACGTTTTTCTCGCGGACGTAGGCGATCGAAAGCAAGATTCGCGCAAACGGGGCGAGCAGGCGGCCATTTGCCGCCGTCGTCTGCAATTCAGCGATGCCGCCCGCTTTGTCGCCATTGACTCCTCCGAGACGGAGCACCCAGCGCATCGGAGCGGCCATCGATCCAATGATGTAGCGGCTGACGCCGCTGGCCAGATGGGCGTCGTAACATGCCGGATCGATTGCGAGCAGCTTCTCCGACCAGGCAGTGGCTTCCTTGGTGTAGTGCAGGGAGGCGAGGTTGCGCTTTTCGATGAGCGCGGCGAAGTCGGAGCGCAAACCGTTCGAAAGCGCCATCGCAAGCAGCGCATCGCGGTCGCGGGCATCGCGGCCGAGTGTGGAGGTTGCCAGGCCTTCAGCACGCGTGAGTTGCTGCTCGAAACGAGAGCGCTGTTGCGGGTCGGCTTCGTACCTCTTGCGCGCGGCGAAAACGGAGTCGTCTTCGTAGAACTGGGATTCCAGCACGCCGAGGCGATTGAATTCGGAAAACAAGACGCCGGCCGCCTCGCTGACAGGCCCCATGGCATTTTGCGGATTAACTTTCTCCCATGTCTCGAATTCCTTTTGCGCGCCTGCGAAATCCAAGTTATAGAGCCGGCGGAATCCGGGATTGAGGCCGACCGAGGGCGGATCATCGGAACGCAGAGTGTCAGTGCCGGCAACTGCGCTGCCCGCCGTTGATAGCATTGCGAGAACCAAGGCTAACGTGGCAGCTTGAAAGAATTTGATCCGAAAACCGAAACGGCTGACATTCTTGCTATTCTGGTTCTTGCTGGAGCAAAAGACTGACATCTTCGAGGTTAGATGCGCATTTTCCGCGGCTCGGTAAAACTTACAACGCAAATCTGCATCTTCTGGCAAACTGCTTATCGTTGAGGACGGCTTTCTGTGAGCACTGGCAATTCTATCCGCTATGCGCCGGGCTGGCCCGGAATCGCACCGCGATGGACCTCGTCGGCAAAGACTGGAATAGGCACTGCGCTCAACCGCCAAAGCCGGGTTTGGTTCACGCTCAGTCATGGCATTCTCAATGAGATTTACTTTCCTCGTGTAGACCAAGCCTGCACGCGGGACTTCGGCCTGATCGTAACCGATGGCAGCAGCCTCTTCTCCGAGGAGAAACGCCATTGTACCTTCGAGAATGTTCCGATTGAACCGGGAGTGCCTGTCTATGAACTGACCAATACTTCCATCGATGGCCGCTACCGGATCGAAAAAGAAGTGTTGACCGATCCCTGGCGAAATGTGGTATTGCAGAAAATTCGCTTCGTACCGGTGCAGGGAAAACTCAGCAACTATCGAATGTATGGGCTATTGGCTTCGCATCTGGCGAATTTTGGATATGGCAACACCGGCTGGATCGGGGATTATAAAGGCAAGCCGATGCTCTTCGCGCAGCGCGAATCGAGCTCGCTTGCGCTGGCCTGTTCGGCTCCCATGCCCAAACGCTCCGTCGGATTCGCCGGCTTCTCCGACGGATGGCAAGACCTGTCGCAACAATTCCAAATGGCATGGGAGTACGAACGGGCGGAAAACGGAAATATCGCGCTGACCGCGGAGATCGACCTAGCCGCTTGCGACGGCGAGTTCATCCTCGCGCTAGGATTTGGTGAAATGTGGGCGGAAGCCGGTCAACATGCTCTCTCTTCCCTGCTCACGAAGTATGAATCGACGGTCGATGATTACGTCGAGGACTGGCGGAGTTGGCAGCGCACCCTGAAAAATCTCGACGAGAAGCCGCGAGAAAAAGATCTCTACCGAACCAGCGTGGCGGTTCTGCGCTCGCACGAATCCAAGGATTTTCTCGGCGGCGTCATCGCCAGCCTTTCCATCCCGTGGGGGTTCAACAAAGGCGACGAGGATCTTGGCGGTTACCACCTGATCTGGCCGCGCGATCTGGTTGAGAGCGCCGGCGGATTGCTGGCGGCCGGTGCCGAGGACGACGCGCTGCGCGTGCTGCATTACCTCGAGGCCACGCAGGAAGCCGACGGACATTGGGCACAGAATATGTGGCTGGACGGACGGCCTTACTGGAACGGCTTGCAGATGGATGAAACCGCGTTTCCGATTCTGCTGGTCGATCTGCTGCGCCGCGAATCGCCTCGCTGCTTTGGCGAAAACAGCCGTTGGTGGCCGATGGTACGAAAGGCCGCGTCCTTCATTGTGATCAATGGCCCGGTCACGCAGCAAGATCGATGGGAGGAAGACGGCGGCTATTCGCCGTTCACCATGTCTGCCGAAATTGCTGCCCTGCTCATTGCGGCCGACCTCGCGCAGTCGATGGGACAGACTGAGGCCGCCGAATTTTTGCGCCAAATGGCCGATACGTGGAACTTCAACATAGAACGGCGGACCTATGCCGTGAACACCGATCTGGCGAAGAAGGTCGGCGTCGAAGGTTACTACGTGCGCATCACGCCGCCCCCCAGCGGAGATGGTGCCGCTTCGCCGCTGCAAGGTTATGTTCCGATCAAGAACCGTGTCCCGGAAAGTTCGAATGAGCCAGCGATCGAGATCGTCAGCCCCGACGCGCTGGCGTTGGTGCGCTTCGGTTTGCGCGCGCCGGACGACCCGCGCATTTTGAACACGATCAAAGTGATCGACGAAGTGCTGCGTGTGAAACTTCCGTCGGGGCCGGCGTGGTACCGCTACAACCACGATGGTTATGGCGAACACGAGGACGGCTCCCCCTTCGACGGCACCGGCATTGGCCGGGCATGGCCGCTGCTGGCAGGCGAACGCGCGCACTACGAACTTGCCTCCGGACGCGCGGCGAACGCCGAGGCTTTGCTGGGCGCCATGGAAAACTCGACCGGAGCAAGCCGCCTGATTCCCGAACAAATTTGGGACAAAACCGACATTCCGGAACGCGAGTTATTTGCGGGCAAGGCGTCGGGGTCAGCCTGTCCGCTCGTGTGGGCGCACTCCGAATACGCAAAGCTGCGGCGATCGCTTGCCGACGGCAAGGTTTTTGATCAGCCGCCGCAGACTGTGGAGCGCTACCTGGCAAATAAAGTCTCAGCGACTTACTTCAACTGGCGCTTCAACAACAAGCCGCGCAGCATGCCATGCGGAAAACAGTTGCGGATTCTGATGCTGGAGCCAGCGATGGTTCACTGGAGCTTCAACAACTGGCAGACGACGCACGACAGCGAGTCCCAGGAGAGTGGATGGAATCTTCAGTATGTCGATCTGCCCACGAATGCTCTTCAGGCGGGCCGGCAAATCGTTTTCACATTCCTCTGGAAGAACACCGGGCGATGGGAGGGAAATGACTACGAGGTAACTGTGGACTAGGAAGGGGGCGCGTAGCCGGCCCGGTTCAGGTGTGTGGGCGGAATTCAGTAGCGGCCCTCGAGTCTTGAATGGCTGGGCGGGGCAGCGCCACCCAATGATCGAGATTTCTGCCTAGCAACCTCCCCAAGTTGCGAACTTCGGGGACGTATTCCGCCTGCAATCTTTGTTGAAAACCCGCCTCGATGGCGGGACGGGGCGCATAAATAAAGTTAAGCCGTTCAGTAATCGCTCTAACGCTTCGTGACAAGATTGGAAGCGATGGCTCGAACCACGAATATTTCGCAGCCAGATTTCTCAACCATCTTTGTCCCGTTTGAGAACGCGTATGCTTGTTGGGATTGACGATCTCAAAGCTACGCCTGCCGTCCGAAGTCAGTCCCAGGAAAGCTAGAACCTTTTCGTAGGCGATGCCCGGGCCAATGACAAAATCGTCGAACACGATCACGTGAACCTGTTCCCTGCCGAAGGCATCGACGAATCGCTGAATCTGCTCGGAGAATCTGGTTATCTCGCGATAGCCTGGCCGCAGAACTGCTTCTCCTTGAAATGGACCACACGTCCAAAAGCGCGTTTCCTCGGCATCAACCGCCTTCTCGAACTGGGTGATGTGTTCTATCCCGCTGAAAACCCTTTGACTGTGCAATGAATGCATAACATCGATGGGATTGCGCAACATAACTATAATTTGAGCGTTTCGATTAAAGGCCCGGATTCCTTGCGGCGCTCCTGGAGATGATAGATACAACGTTGACGCCTCGCCGATGCGGCGCTTTCCGGCAGCGTGATGGAAATTGCTCAGGTATTGCGCGAGCGTTTGCGATGCGCGCTGGTGGCCTACGGTATCGGAGGCGAAGAAATGCGGCTCTTTGGGCTTCGACATACCGATGTCAGAATGAGCGGCCAGGTAGGAATAGAGTGCCGTGGTGCCACATTTTGGCGCTCCCACGATGAAGAAATCAGGTTGGTTCACGGAGGGCGTTCAGTCTCACTTGGACGGAGTTGAATTAGTCCCGGTCCATATCCATCGTATGAGCCCCGCGCAGGCGTTTCCAAACGCCGATTGGGCAGGAGCCAACTGGGCTCCTCACGACGCCGAGCCCATTCGGAGATCGAGAGCACGATCAAAAGCGGCTTGTATGTGCAAGGCGGTGCTATTGATAAAAAAGATGCCGTCGTATTCGAAGGTCGCGCGCATTTTCTGCTCTTGAAATGCGAGCGGCAGCTCGGTGCATTTTTGTTGCCTTGCCGACTTGCCGTCGATCATGCCGGCGTGCGGGGTGTCGCAGGAAGGCCGAAGGTTCCATCGACGACTTCCGCGAAGTTTCTTTCTTCGCGCAGAATGAGGCGCTGGTTTTGCGCCATGGCAAAATTGGCACGGGCTTCGGGGTCTGACTTCAGGCGTGCCCGGTAGGCTTCGTAAGCGGCGAGGCTGTCGAACGCAATCAATCCCCACGCCACATCGTTTGTGCCCTCGTGCGGAAGGAAATAGCCGACGAGATGGCCGCCGCATCGAGGAATGATCCGGCCCCAGTTCTCGGCATATTTTTTGAACGCCTCCCGCTGAAAAGGATCGATCTGGTAGCGGATGATGCAGGTGATGGTCATTTCGGTAATATGACATTTGCCCGACATACACACTTCGTCTATGATGAAACCATGGATGCGCACAGTGTTTACGAAGGGCAACACCCCGATGCTGCGGTTTCGAGGATAGCGGCCGCTATCGGTGAGCCGGCGCGGGCTCGAATCCTCTACCGCCTGATGGATGATCGGGCGCGAACCAGCACAGAGCTTGCCATGGTTGCCGAAGTCAGCCCCTCAACTGCTAGCGTCCATTTGAACCGACTGAAGAGTGAACGGCTGGTCAAAGTTCTCATCCAGGGCAAGCATCGCTATTACAGTCTCGATGGGCCGAATGTTGCTGCCGCGCTGGAAGTGTTGAGCGTGCTTGCTGGCGGCGCGCGTGACAAGTTCGTGCCGACTACTCCCAGTCGCTTGCGGCTCGCGCGGACTTGCTACGATCACCTGGCGGGCACGGTGGGAGTCTCTCTTCATGACCGATTCAAGGCGCTGGGCTGGCTAGAGGCAGGCCGGAGGAACGCTGACACCGGTAATGACAACTCTTATAACCTCACTGCCGAGGGAGCGAAGGCTTTTCCGGCTGCGGGGATCGATGTGACGGAGGCTCGTTTGCTTCGGCGCCGCTTCGCTTGCGCGTGCCTTGATTGGAGTGAACGACGGCCTCATCTCGGAGGAGCGCTTGGGGCGGCTCTGCTGAAAGTCGTACTGAAAAGAAAATGGATGGTCAGAGATCCCGATAGCCGGGTTCTCGATATTACAAGTTTGGGACGGCGCGAAATGCTGACGCGATTCGGGGTTCAAGTCTGAGAAAGAGTGGTGGCGCGATTCGCGAAATCGTTAACCACCGAGGCCACTCAAGGTACACGAAGGAAACATCTGAGGCCAAAAGCTTCGAGATACTTCGTGCGCTGCCGGGTCAGGGTTTCGTGGGTTGCTCGTGAAAACTGCACCAATCACGAATCGCAGAAGGAAGTCTTTCGCCGCATCGCGGCTGCTACACTTTTATATTCGCGATTTTCAAACAATAAATTGCAGACTCGCAGCCTCAATTCCAGACACTTGTTCGAGGAAGCATGCACATTCTTATGCCGTTGGTTATGGTCCTGCTTATGAGCCTTGTTTCAGCTTCACAAACGCTTCCTGCGCCGCACGCCATTACCGATCCGAAGCAGATCGCGTCCAAGCCCGATGCCCGGGTGGAGAAGACGCTCTCAATCGAGAAGCTCTATATGACGCGCCAGGTGGGCGGTTCCACCTGGTCGCCGGATGGCAAGACTGTTGCCTTCGTCAGCAACCTGAGTGGGCGCAATAACCTTTGGCTCGTGGCTGCGGAAGGTGGTTGGCCGATGCAGCTTACAGTCAGCGATGAGCGGCAAGCTCAACCGGCATGGTCTCCGGACGGCAAATGGATCGCATATATTTCCGATTATGACGGTGACGAGCAGTGGGACATTTTTCTTGTCTCGCCGAAAACCGGACAAGTCATCAACCTGACTAACACGCGAGAGATCGCGGAGGAGAATCCCGCGTGGTCGCCGGATGGGCGTTACCTGGCTTACATGGTTAAGCCGAAGACCTCGTCGGTGTTTGAGATCGACGTTTATGACACGCTCATGCGCGACATCAAGCACCTGACCACGGGCACAGCTAAAGACCGCATGAATGTTGCGCCCATCTGGTCGGCCGATGGCAAGTTCGTCGTCTATACGCAGGAGCAGGCGAAGGGCACGGACTCTAATGTTTTTATGGTGGATGCTGCCACTGCGGAAAATGCGCTGCTGACGCCGCATTCGGGCGAACAGACTTATTCGGCGAATGATGTGGCTCCCGACGGCAAAAGCATTCTCATTACTTCGAACGCGGGAAATGGCTATGACAATGTCGGCTTGCTGGACATCGCCAGCAAGAAAATTCGCTGGGTTACTCAAGATAAGTGGGAGATTTCCGGGGAGAACTTTTCTCCGGACGGCAAGATTGCCACTTACTCTGCCAACGTCGACGGCAATACCGACATTTATTTGTATGACATTGCCTCCGGAAAGGCTCGCGCTCTTCCCTTGCCCAAGGGACTGAATTATGTTGCGGGACGGCCTTCGCCTTTTACTCGCGACGGATTGCGAATGCTTTGCTCGCACGCCGGGCCTACGGCTCCCGGGGATTTGTGGGTTTGTGACATTCCGGGCGAAGAAGCAAAAGGCAAGACCAACGGCACGCGGGCAGGGACTCCCGCGCCACACGAGCTATCACATCAACTGACTTATTCTCTTGTCGGCGGTGTGCGCTCGGAGGATATGGTTGAACCTTCCCTGGTCCGGTTTCCCAGCAAGGATGGTAAGTGGACCATCTCCGCGTTCGTCTATGTTCCTTATAACTTGCCGCGTAACGGAGAGCATCCGGCAATTGTGTATGTACATGGTGGTCCTACGGCGCAGACTACGAATTCCTTCAACCGTTTTGTGCAATACATGGCTAATCAGGGATACATCGTGATTGCTCCGAACTATCGTGGCTCGACTGGCTATGGCAAAGCATTTCAGCAGGCGAATCTTTTCGATATGGGCGGCGGCGACCTGCAGGATGTGCTGGCGGCTGCCGATTGGATCAAGCAGACCGGCTACGTCGACCCGAAAAAACTCATTCTGATGGGCGGCAGCTATGGCGGCTATTTGACCATGATGGGTGTGACCAAGGCACCGGAGGTTTGGGCTGCGGGGGTTCCGATTGTTCCCTTCGTGAACTGGTTCACCGAGATTCAGAACGAAGATCCGGTCCTGCAGCAGTCGGATCTGGCGACCATGGGCGATCTGGTAAAGAATAAGGCGCTCTACGAGGACCGGTCACCGATTAACTTTGTGAATCAGATTAAGGCTCCCCTGTATTTGCTGGCGGGCGGGAATGATCCGCGCTGCCCACCGGAGGAAGCGCAACAGGTGCTCGATGCGGTCAAGAAGCGCGGCGGAGTGGTCGAATATAAGGTCTACGCGAACGAGGGCCACGGCTTCTCGAAGGTCGAGAATCAGATTGATGCCTATAAGCGCGTGGCCGATTTTCTCGAGGCGCACGTCCCTCCCGCCGATTGCGGGTGCTCGCTGAACGAGTAAGCGCCCGGTGGGGCTGGCGCTCGTCTGCAGTAAATCAAAGCTTTTTCAACGTCCCAGGCGTACAGGGACCAATCATGGACTAACTCTAAAGGTCGGCCGAAGAGAGCCGATAGTCCTTTAGGGAGATTCCATGAAGCAGGTCGTACTGGTTGTCGCCAGGATCCTCGTCAGTATCCTCGGACTGGCATCGATAGCCGCTGGCGGAAATATCGACGGGACCATAGGAGGATGGTCCGCGAGCTCTCTTTCTTCGCAGCGCCCGGCAGTGGTGTGGCTGGACGGTGTAGAAATGCCGGCAACAAGCAAGAAAGATCCTGTAATGGCGCAACGCGGGGGGCAGTTTGTGCCGTCTTTTCTGGTGGTAGTGGCGGGCCAGACGGTCGACATGCCGAACGAGGATCAAGTCGCGCACAATGTTTATTCTGTTTCCGACACAAAGAGATTCAACCTCGGCTACTACGCCAAGGGAGAACTCAAATCGGTCAACTTTGACCAGCCTGGGTTGGTAGATATTTATTGCCTGATTCATCGCTTCATGCGGGCCAAGATCCTGGTCGTCCCAAATCCTTACTACTCGATGGTGGCAGCCAACGGAAGCTTTCACATCCCCAGGGTTTCTGCCGGACACTACATCCTCAATTTTTGGAGCGATGGGATTCCGTCGTTCAAGCAGGAAATTACGGTGAACCCGGGTGGCAAACCGATGCTGGTAAAGCTTCTGGCGCCCGCTTCTCAACACTAATGTCTACAACGATAATGACCGCAATCATCATGCCGACGGTCAAGAAATCGCTTTTCGCAGTCGTTCTGTTTCCGGCAGTTCTGGGAATGACAGCGGGTGCGGCGGGGGAGACGCAGAACCCTGTTCCGCTTACCGCGCCGCCGCCGGGCCTCACGATCGCTATGCTCGACAGCCTGAAGCGACTGCCGGGCGGACTTTCGGCGTTGCCGGCGCCACCGATTCCGAGAGATAATCCGCAAACGCGGGCCAAGATTGAGCTGGGGCGGATGCTATTTTTCGACAAGCGGCTTTCGCTCGACCGCTCGACCAGTTGCGCCTCATGCCACGACCCTGACAAGGCGTATTCAGACGGCCGAGCCAGAGCAGTCGGAATCGGTCACGCTATTCTTAGCCGACGCGCTCCGAGCCTGCTGAACAGTGCGTACAATTCCTCGCAGTTCTGGGATGGCCGCGCCAAGAGCCTTGAAGAACAAGCGCTCGCGCCCATGCTTTCGGCGAAGGAGATGGGCATGGCGGACCCGAAGGCACTTCTGGCGAGACTTCGGGGAGTTCCGGAATATAAGCGGAGATTCTCCTCTGTATTTGGGCGACCGGTGAACTTGCTTGACATCCAGCGAGCGATAGCGGCCTTCGAGCGCACGCTGGTGACGCCGGGCTCCGCTTTCGATCGCTATGCGGAAGGGGACAAGCAGGCACTCACGGACCAACAGAAGCGAGGCCTGATCCTCTTTATCGGGAAGGCATCGTGCTCCCAGTGTCACAGCGGCCCTAACTTTACCGATAACAAATTTCACTCCCTTGGACTGATGCCTGGTCAGTCTGATGATGCCGATCTCGGGCACTTCGCCGTGACCAAGAATCCCGCGGACCGGCATGCATTCAAAACACCGAGCCTGCGTGACGCGACCGACGAGTCGCGATTCATGCACAACGGCGCCATCGCTACCCTGGCTGACGTGGTTGAGTTCTACAACCAGGGAGGCGGCCGAGGGACGAAGTCGAATCTGTTGTTTAAGCTTGACCTGACGGCAACCGAAAAGGACGATTTACTAGCCTTTCTGCACGCCCTCGCCGGGCGCGTGCCTGGGGAC
This sequence comes from uncultured Acidobacteriaceae bacterium, assembly GCA_963810955.1. Lineage (GTDB taxonomy): Bacteria > Acidobacteriota > Terriglobia > Terriglobales > Acidobacteriaceae > Acidiflorens. The sequence goes on from CAWEPW010000014.1 coordinate 26,006, forward strand.
CATAACCTGACTGTGGGCACGGGCAGCCACTAGAGAGGCGGTCCGGATTCGGTCGCTCGCCGTTCTGCGTGGCGCTTCTTGGCCGCTTCCAGTCGCAGCATCACCATGTATAGGACGATAGCTACGTTGATCGCGAGAATTAGAAGGCGGATCCAATCGGCACGCCGCAAAACGTCAGCCACTTCGAATGGGATGTAAATCGAGCCCGAGGCTATGGCTAGCCACTCGGCCCAGGGGCGCAGATACCACAAGCCGTAGGCTTCGATGAAACGGAGGATCACGTAGACCGTGGCGATGACGACTATCTTCCACACGCGGACGTCGCTGATGCGATAAACCACGTCGATAAAGATTCCGACGAAGTGATGATGGGGATTGGCGTGGAGAAATTCGAGGAAGCTTTCTGCGATTCCCCAGATATCGCGGTGCCGCATCGAGAAGATGCCCAGGCCAGCTAGAAGGACTACAAATCCTTTGGCAAACTCAAAGGTGGCAACGGTGCGGACGCCTTTGATGTGCGCGGGGTCGTCAATTCTCGGATGCGGGATTCTAGGGTGCGGGATGTGAGGCATTGGTGAAATCGATTTTTCGTTATCGGGGAGCTATCGCGCATTCTAAAGCGTGAGCCGTAAACAATGTTTGGAGAACTTAGCCTCGCCTCCGGGACTTGCGTCATCTTTCACACCGCCCCAGCGCTGAAGCGCTGGGCTAAGCTGGATCGCCCCGCCGGAGCTGAACTCTTAACTTACTTTCCACCGGCTTGCCCGAAAACGAATTCTCACGCACACTCTCCGGACTGGCTTCTCAACTCTGCTGGCGGACGCTGGCGCGCAACTCCTCCACTATTTCCAGGGCGGCTTTATGGGCGGCTTCGTTTTGAGTCACCTCGAAGGAGATGGCTCCTACGCGGGCGTGACCGCCGCCTCCGTAACGTTCGCAGATTCTGGCCAGATTCACGGTTGGCGGGCGCCTTGACCAGGGATTGGAACCCACCGAAACTTTTACGCGGAATGAACTCTTGCTCAGGCCGACGCTGTAGATCGAATCGGGATGGAGGTAATAAGGAATGAACTTGTTGTAGCCCTCCAGTTCCAAATCCGTGAGGTCGAATTCGATCGTGCCGTCTTTTTCTTTCGTGCGTTCACGCAGAATCTCGATCGACTTGCGATGACGATCGAGCAATGGCGGCAGGACGGCGGCTACAAAGGGCGCTTCCAGAATCTCGGAGAGCGGCTGATAGGCCAGGAGCGGAATCATTTTCTTGACGAACTCGCGATCGGTCGAGGCTTCGATCGCCATGGTCAGTTTCATTGCGGGTGCTTGCATTTCTACTGCCGACTTTGCATCGTCATACATGGCGCCGTCGACGATGTCGGTCCAATGGACCAGTTCCGACACGGGCTTGGGATCGAAGCCGAAATGTTCTTCCGCGATCATAGCGATGAAACTGGTGCAGGACTTGAAGGCAGGATCGTAAAACTTGCGGTTGCTTTGATCCTGCTCGAAATGGGCGGCGTCGGCGGGGGAAAGGAACGCGCTCTCGTGGTGATCGAACCACCAGGTGATCTTGGGCGAACTGGAATACTTGAAATCGACGATGGCATTCTCGTCGCCATCGAACTGTTTTTCGTCGAAGAGGGAGCCGGCGCGATGCAGCAGGCCAGAATAGACGAAGTCGGCGCCGCCGCGGATTCGTTCGCGATAGAAACGGGAGAACAGGGCGGCTGAACATGCACCGTCAAAACATTTATCGTGATAGAAGACCCTTACTCGCAAATTTGGATTCCTTCCGTTTTGTCCGGGCGTGTAGTGGAAAACAGATAGAGTTGCTGGTTTGGGGACTTATGTCAAGCAAAAGAATCGTGAATGTCGTTAGCACATGATATGTCCGGTTGAGATAGCAAGTGAAGTGTCCGCTTTGCAGGCGGCGAGGGTAGGAGAGCATGAAAGGCATGTTCTCTTACACGCAGGCCGCGATGGAGCGGACGATGAAGGTACAGGAAGTAATTTTGCGGGCGGTGGCGAAGAAGATCACGTGGTGGCAAGCAGCCGAGATCATAGGAATCAGCGACCGGCAGATGCGGCGCTGGCATGAGCGCTATGAAGAGTTCGGGTTTCGGGGTTTGTTTGACCGGCGACGGGGGAAACCGTCGCCCAAGAGAGTCCCGTTGGCGGTGGTGGAGAAAGTCCTGGGGCTGTATCGGGAGAAGTATTTCGATCTAAACGTGCGGCACTTTCACGAGAAGTTGCGGGAAGAACACCAGGTCGAGATCAGTTACAGCTGGTTGAAGGGGCTGCTACAAGGGGCGGGGATGGTGGCCAAGGGACGCAAGCGCGGGGTGCATCGCAAGCTGCGTGCGCGGCGACCGCTGCCGGGGATGCTGCTGCACATCGACGGCAGCGAGCATCGCTGGTTTCAGGACGAGCGCTGGTACGACTTGCTGGCGATTATGGACGACGCCAACAGCGAGATATATTACGCGCAGTTGGTGGAAGAGGAAGCGACGGTTCCGGTGTTGGCGGGGCTGAAAGAAGTGGTCGAAAGCAAGGGTGTGTTTTGCGCGTTGTATAGCGATCGCGCCCGTCATTTCTGGCTGACGGCCAAGGCTGGAGAAACAGTGGACCACGAGCGTCTCACGCAGGTAGGGCGAGCGCTGCGCGAGTTGGGAGTGCGCATGATTCCGGCGTACTCGCCGCAAGCGCGGGGGCGGAGCGAACGCAGCTTCAGCACCTGGCAAGGCCGCCTGCCGCAGGAACTACGCTTGCGCGGGATTCGGACGATGGAAGCGGCGAATACCTTTCTTCGCGAGCATTACATCGCAGAGTTCAATCGGCGCTTCCAAGTCAAAGCGGCGCAACCGGGCACTGCGTTTGTGCCCTATCGCGGGAAAGACCTGGAGCGCATCTTTTCGCTGCAGTTCGAGCGCACGGTGAACCGGGACAACACCGTCAGCTTTAAGAACCTCACCTTGCAGATCGAACCCATGCGTTGGCGCGGAACGTTGGCGGGCTGTTCCGTTACAGCGCGCCAACACTTGGACGGGACTCTGAGCCTCAGCTATGGACCGCACTGTCTCGGTCGCTACGACGAGCGCGGCGGTCCGATCCCCCACTTGAAGCTAGCAGCCGGCAAGACCGTGGAAAAGACGCGCGGTGGGAAAGTCCAAAGGTCGACTTTCCCACCGCGCTTGGAAATCCCGCCAAGTGCGCGGGATTCCCACTACTGGAATGGTCCGCCGCTTGTTTCACTGGACGGACTATCTTGGTGGGCAGGAGGAGATTCATCATGGATATTTCCACGCTTGGCATCGACCTGAGCAAAACTACGTTTCACGTAATTGGATTCGACGCAGGAGGCGAGATTGTATTGCGCAGGAAGTTCTCTCGCAAGCAACTGCTTCATTTCACTTCGAACCGGCAACCAATGCTCATCGGCATGGAGGCCTGTGGGGGCGCACACTTTCTCGGTCGTGTGCTAAGAACTCAAGGGCATGATGCCAGACTGATGGCTGCGCAGTTTGTGAAAGCGTTCCGCAAATCGAACAAGAACGACTATCTGGATGCCGAGGCGATTGCGGAAGCTGTACAGCGACCAACCATGCGCTTTGTTCCGATCAAAACTGACGATCAGTTGGACTTACAGGCTTTACACCGAGTGCGGGATCGCTGGGTGGCCAGGCGCACGGCGGTGATGAACCAGATGCGTGGCTTTCTTCTAGAACGCGGAATCACGATCGCCAGAGGGCCTTCTCACCTAACAACGCACTTGCAGGAGATACTCGAAGACACCGGTACGCTCTTGTCTGGCAGACTACGCCTGTTGATTCTGGAGCTCAAGCACGAATGGGACGAATTGGACCAGCGGATCGAGGAAGCCAACACCGAACTGCGACGCATCGCAAAACAGGATGATGCCTGTCGCCGTCTGATGGAAATCCCCGGTTTCGGACCGCTGGTTTCGACCGCGCTCGTGGCTTCAATCGGCAACGGGATTACCTTTCGCAAAGGCAGAGATCTGGCAGCATGGTTGGGACTGGTTCCCCGCCAATACTCCACCGGTGGCAAGACCAGGCTGCTGGGCATCAGCAAACTGGGTAACGAATATCTGCGACGAATGTTCCTGCACGGGGCTCGCTCCGTGGTGGCGCAAATCGGACGAAACCCCTCGCCGCTTGGATTATGGCTGGCGAATCTGTCGGCACGAAGTCATCGCAATGTGGCGGTGGTGGCTTTAGCCAACAAGATGGCTCGGATGGCATGGGCGATCCTAAGCAAGGGAACCCGCTACTACACACCTGTAGTGGTAGCAGCATGAACTGCGGGCTTGGAAAAGCCACTCCGTGGAAAAGTCATAAGAACTGACTTTCCCACCTCGTTTGGAAATCCTGCAAACCGCGCAGGATTCCCACTTTTTCAAACCCGCTGCTACGACGATCCTTGTTATTGTTTTCTTCTCAGGTTTGCGAGACAAAATCAATGCGTGAGTGAACGGTCACAACCGGCGTGGCTCAAGCCTGCGTGGGAATAAGAACCCTTTGAGTTCGTCCCACTTAATAGACCAGCGACGCGCGGACTCCATTATGGCCAGGAGCTTGGCTCCACAAACAGGCCGGATACATTTGAGCAGACCAAACCACCCACGACAAAGATTCTGCTTGCAATCGAGCGGCGGACCATACATTCCCACCGCCTCGTCGGCGGCTACTGGAGATTAACTAAACCGGACATTTCATTTGCTACAAAAAGCGGACATTTTAACTTGCTATCAACAGCAAAAGAATCGTGAACGACCAAGGACACCAAGGTTCACTAAGGAAAATCTCACGGGATTTTCGTCGCCTTTCACTTTTTCCGGCGGCGCAGCTTGAGGTCGAAACTTACCACACCGTTCCAGTCGCGTAGCGCCACCAGGGAGACGTTTCGCGTAATGTTGTATTCCACCTGGATGATCTGCTGGTTGGAAACTTCTACGTTGGTGCTGTAGGTCAGGGTTAGATTGTTTGACACTTGCTGTTCGACGGTGACTTGCGGTCCGCGAACTACGGCGGTGTCGCTCGCTAATCCCTGTGGATCGACTTTGACGCGGCTCGCTCCGAAGAGGCGCTGCAGGCGGCTGTTGACGGTGCTGTTGAGGGCCTGGTTGATGAGCAGATTGGAGGCCTCTCCGCCAAATCCAAAGCCGCCTTGCGAAGCTACGGCAGCGGATTCTTCCTGGGTTCGGCCGAGTGCCAACAGCGCAATCACGTCTGCCTCGGGTAGCTGGGGATCAGATTGCCAGGTGACTTTCAGACCGTTAGGCACGCTGGCGTCGCCGCGGAATTGCACGGTGATGTCGTAATCGCGCACGCGCGTGGTCGCCTGCAGATCGATAATGGGCTGAGTTCTGGCAGGATTCGCGAAGGTCACGTCGCCGCGGTCGAGCTTGTACTTGGTGCCGTTGAAAGTGACTTCGCCCTCCAGAACTTCCACTCTTCCCAGAATCGCGGGGCGGTCGGCGGTACCTCGGACCCTGAGATCGGCATTGCCGGAGAGCCGCGCGATAGCCGTTTGCATCTGCAGTTCGGGAGTCGTGGTCACGTGAACATCCAGCTTAAGGCGGCTCTGCAAGCTGTCGGGATGCGGCAGGCTAACCGTCAGCGCACTCTTCTCGATATAAGCGCCGAAGTCGAATCCTGGAGTAACAGCCAGCTTGGTGACAACCACGTCGCCCGTCAGCAAAGCAGAATTGGTGGTGCCAGTAAGCCGGAGATCGGCATTGGCGGTGGAACTTACTCCTGGCGGATAACGGAGGCGAACATCGTGGGCAGTGGCGCCGAAGTCGAGAAGGTAGACGCCGTTCTGATAGGTGGCGGAGCCGGTCAGGGCGATTACGCCGCCGCCGGTCGTGCCGTTGAGGCGCTCAATCTGGATGCGGTTGCGATCGAACAGCAAAACGCCATTGAGGTCGCTGAGGCCGCTGGGAAAGTCGTTGTGGCTGATAAAAGTGTTCTTGACCTCCAGCCGGCCTTGCAAGACAGGATCGACGAGCGTTCCGCTGCCAGTGAGATTCACGCCTAGAGTTCCGCGCGCGAGAATCTTTGGATTCAGCGACTGTAGAAGCATCAAATTGACCGAGCCATCTAAACCGAGATCCAACTCCTTTTCGCCGGTTAAATGAACACGGGCGTGGGCGGTGAAATCGGTTCCGCTGCCAGCCAGGTGGACGTTGTTGATTAGCAAGAACTGATCTGCGACCTCGAAGCGAATAGGACCAACGCTCTGCGCCTGTACGTGCTCGATCTCGACACTGAAGGACTGGAGCTCGGCCACAGCTTTCAGATCGCGCGGAGTGCGCAGGGGGCCGCTCACGTGGAGCGTGCCCTCGAGTTGCGAATGGCCGGTAATCGTTCCTGGCCAATAGATGCGCAAGAGAGAATCGACATCGAAGTGATGAAAGGCGAGGTCGAGATCGGCAGGAAAATTGTGCTCCAAGACTACATTGCCTGCCATCGTCAAATCCGCTTTGTCGAAATCGGAGTGGGCAGTGAGATTGAGTTGCCTGCCCTGGGTGACGGCATCCAGATAGAAATCGCCCGCGCGCTCTTTGTCCAGCGCCAGATCCTTGAGACGAAGGTGGGCTTCGAGGGACGGCTGGTCGGGCGTTCCGCTGACTCGGAATGTAAAATCAGCGATGCCGTTGGCGGAGAAGCGGCTAGTCTGGAAGTATGGAAGCCGGGCAATATCCAGATTGCGTCCGGAAAGATTGGCACGAACTTCGCTTTTGAAAAAATCAGGGTGTGAAGTTAGTCAGATTCGACAGGCCTATCGCGGCGCTTCCGGATAGTGGAGCGTTATAGACCGTGGATTCGATGTTGTTGAACTGAAGCTCGCCTTCGGAAATACGCAAATCGCTTTTCAACGACGGGATGTTGACACCGTAAGCGACGCCGTTGCGCAGCTCGAGCTGGCCATCGCCGTGGGGACTGGCGCGGGTGCCGGAGACGTTGATGGTCACATTGAGAAACCCGTTGGGCGAGCCTGCGCTCGGCCGCGGGAGGCCGGCCAACTGAACCAGGTCTGCCACCTCGGCATTGCGAAAATCGAAGTGCAGTGTAAAAGGATTGTTGTCTTCAAAGACTGAGTCGGTGAGCACTGCGACTCGCTTCGAAGTGAGCCGCGGTGTGACCATGAACGATAGCCCCGTTGCGAGCGGCGAAATGACTGCTCGAGTACTGAAGGCTCGTGGAGAGCGCATCCCAGTGCACCGTTCGCGAGGAGGCTGGCGTCGGCTGCCGCTTCGATTGCTGGCATGGCGGTATCAAAGTCGTAGACCTCGAGTTCTCCGGCGAATGCAAGATCGGAAAGCTTGCCGCTGGCGGTGCCTTTCAGCGTTGTCCAGCCGTGGATGGCAAAGGGCAGGGTTAGCTCGATCCAGATTCGGATACGGACTGGTAGGCGGCCTCGAGTAGCGGGGTCCATTCCTTTAGATTGTGGCTGGTAAATGAGAATCGAAGTGATGAGGATGCGGACAGATTGCCGTTGGCGGAGACTTCAGATCCGGGCGAGGTGAGATGAAACTCGCTAATCTCTAATTCGTCGCGCGAACCCCTGTAAACGGCGTCAATTTGCCCCAGCACCGGGATTTCTCCGACGGCAAGCTTGGCCGGCGGCACGACGCCGACTTTCAATCGCGTCTCGGCGTCGCGAAACGAGCCGACCCAGAGGATTTCGACGTTGCCGCCGGTACTTCCGGAAAGCGCAAGACGATCCAGGGGAAGTTTCTTCGAACTCAACATCGTCATGGCCGGCAAGATTGGAAATCCGGCTAATTGGAGATGCACGGAGCCTCGTTGCAAACTCTGAGCAGGGATTCGTCCAATTACCCGATGGCGACGGTGGGATGGCGACGATTCGTGCGGACTTTGAGTCGAGCCCTGAGCCGAACTTTGATTCGCATTCTGAATCGAACTTTGCCAATTGGTTACATCGGCATCACCCACCAGTTCGCCGCCCAGCAGACTCGCCTTGATGGAAGAAAGATGAAAGCGCTCCGGGGTGATAGAGAAGGCGGTGTTGACGCGGCCATTCTGGAGGGTCACTTTTCCGTTTGTCCACTCGATTTCTTTGGCTTGAAGGGTTCCGTCGGTGGAGAAATTCTGCAGGCTCCAGGCAAGTTTGCCCTCAAACTGGGCCGTACCCTTTTTTACCGGTGATCTTATTTCCGGTCGGCTGGTCAGCGACGCCAGTTCGCCGAGGTCCGCTACTCCCTGATAATTGCCGGTTATTTGCGGGTCGTGATAATCCTGCAGACGCCCGCCGAAGTGAATCTCGGTTTTACCGGAGGTTAACTTCAAACTGCTGATATCGATATGGGAGCGGGCTAGAACCAGCGCTGCTTCTGCCCGCCAGACAAACGGAAGATAGTCTTCGACACGGGTGTTTATGCTTCCGGCGACAACGTGAGCTTCATAGTGCCGCCTCAGCAGCGAATAATTTAGAAACAGCGCCAGATCCCGCGCGACGAATGCAAAGGGAACCTTCTTGTCTTCCCACAGAAGCTCGCCGTTCTGCACCTCTATGTGCGAAACCGAAAGGGAGATGAGTTGCTCAACCGGGCTCTGATTCGACAAAAGCTTTGCCTGGGGCACGGGAACGTTGGTGGTTCCATCGGGATAATCGATGATGTGGACTACCGGATGCTCGAGGAATAGAGAATGCAGACCAACGGTGGTGCTCAGGAGCGAAATGATTTTCAGTTCCGCTTGTAGCCGGTCCACGTGCGCAAACGGCGCTTGGCCTGAAGGTTCGCCGACACCATCTTCACGACCATGGATCGTCAGGTTGCGAACCTCTACGCGTAGGCGAAAGGGGATGACATGAAGCTCGCCGAATTCGACGCGTCCTCCGGTGATTTTCTCAGCTGACGCAATGATGCGGCGGCGAACCCTTCGCTGAAAAGAATCGGTCTTGACGTACCAACTGAGAAGGCCGAACGTGATCACTGCGAAAACGCAGAACGCGAGAAAGAGCTTCTAGAGGATGCGGCGACGCTCGGGAGGGCCGGGTTCGGGGGCTAATCTCGGTAAGAGGTTCGCCAGATTGTCCTGGGGATCCCTCGGCCGATTCTTGAGGCGCATGCTGGGCTGATTCTTCAGTGGCTTTCCTGCTGGAGGGCCCGCTCGCTTCTTCGCTCAACGGTTCAGCTCTCCGGCGCTTGGCTCAGGAGCCAGAATGTGACTTCCAGCGCGCAGGTTCGCCAGCCATCCTGAGAGCAGTTCGTTCATTTTTTTCTCGGCGAGTAAAGTTTTGATTCGGGCAAAAACTTCGGTCAGCGGTTTCGCGCTGCTGCCGGCTTTTTTCATCTCCGGCAACAATTGGTCGTGATAGTAAGTTTCCACAGCGTGCTGATCGATCTGGATCGAAGGCCGCAGACGGTCCTCCACCAGCTTCATAAGCTGAATCTGATCGCCGAGATGCTTCTCCAGGTCGCTTTCGGTCAGCCCGTAACGTTGCAGGGTAGTATGCCATCCCTGCTCCGTTGCAGAGTTCGGATAGAGCTTGCGGATTTCGTTGCGAAGTTCGGCGAGCCGTGCCGCGACTTGTGCGGAGGGTGCGGGCTGCGAGGGACGAACCTGTTCCCGCAGAAGTTCCTGATCGATCAGGCGATCCAAAGCCGCCTTGCGCTCCTCGGTAGTGAAAGAGTCGGGATCGCGACCTTGCGAGAAGGCCTCGAAGGCGACTTCCTGTTCCCAATCGCTCTGCAAAACGACATGGCCGTTTACGTTGGTGACGACGCGATCGACGATTTGACCGGACTGGGCGGCGGCCGCTGCAAGAGTCAGAATCAGAGTTAGGGCGAGCGCGTAATGGCTTGCGGCTTTCGTGGCGGACGGCCGGGGACGTCCGTCGCTCCACCGAGTTGTACGCCTCGGATTCATTAAAAAGACTGCCCTACGCTGAACGAAAAATTAAAATGTCCGGCGCGCTGATAACCAAACTGCCCGACCTGCTGCCCTGTCACGGTGTTGGTCGTAACGTTGCTATAACTGGGGAAGTACGGTGGATTCAAATTGTACCCGAAATCGAAACGCAATGGTCCAATGGGAGTCTGATAACGCACTCCCAACCCCACGGCGTGCGAAGCGTAGTTGTAATTGCATTGCAGGTGCGTGATCTCCTGAAAACAGAACTGCTGGTTCGGCTGGTGAACACGTCCCAGGCTTGGGAACAATTCCTGCGGCCGCGCAAAAACGTTCCCCATATCTTCGAATAGAGAGAAGCCGATGTTGTCGTTGAGATACGGCATTCTGACGTTGGGGAAACGCATCTCCAGGTTGTTCAGGAACACGGCGCTGCCACCGACGGGGTATCCGGTGAAGGGGTCGCGCGGCCCTGCCTGATTTAACCCGAAACCGCGATTAGAGTTGCCCCCGCCGCTATAAAAACGCTCCGGGAGGGGAATGAGAGTGTCACCGGTAGGCACAATTTGCGAGGGGTCGAGGATAACCGTGCTGCCAAAACGATTTTCCAACCCAACGGTGGTGGAGCGGGCCAGCACAAAACCCCGGCCAGTGTTGCGATTGCGAAACAAAGTGTAATAGGTGGAGTTCTTGGCCAGGAAACGGCTGAAGTCGGCTCCAGAGCCAAAATAGCTGGCGGCGACGCCTCCTTCGACGCTGGTGTAACTGCCGCGCGTGCTCTCCAGGTCGTTATCGCGCCGGTTGCGAACGTAAACGAAGTTTGGAGTGCCGACGCGAGTGGGCTCTGAGAGGAGCGGGATCAGATTCGCAGTGACCTCAACGTCGCTGGCTTCCACGCGGCGGTAACTGAAACGGTAGGCGAAGGTGGTCAGTTCGCGATCCAGTATTTTGTAGAGCACCTGCCGGAGCTGAAACGTGCCCTCCAGACGTTTCGAGGTGAAAGTGGAAACGTCTACCGTGTTGTCGTAGAGTGCAGTGGCTGTGAAACGAAGATTGTTGCGGTTGAGCAGATTCGGGATGTCGTAACTGACGAGCGCTCTCTGCTGCAGGCGGCCAAGGTTGCCTCTGAAACTGAGAGTCTGCTGGCGGCCGCCGACGTTGATGCGGCTGATGCCCAGCGAAGCCATGGGGCTGACTCCGGTAGCCCCTAAAGGCTGGTTGGTGCCATAGGCGGGTTGTCCGGTTTGAAATTCGATGCCGCCGCCGTAATCAAAGGTATAACGGTCGGCTTCGCGGACCGTGACGAGAACGTTTTTGCGCGACTCGGTGCCGTCCGGATTCTGGATAGCGGTGTCCACTTGCTTGAAGAGTCCTAAATCGTAGAGGCGGCGCTGGCTCTCGAGGATGTCTTGTTGGCTGAGGGGCGCGCCAGGCTGCACACGCACTGCCCGGCGCGCAACCCCAGAACGTGTATGATGCAGCCCATCGAGAAAAAGTTGATTCACAAAAAACTGCTCGCCCTCATGAATAGTGAAGGTCACACCAACCCGCGGCGAGCTGTTCGATGCCGAGGATGGAACGGGGACAAAGCCCACATCGACAGTGGCGTCAGGAAAGCCATTGTCAAAATACTTTCCCAAAATCGTGTCGCGATCCTGCGCCAGGCTCGATTCGTCGAAACCCTGGTTTTCAGCAGTGGAGAGTTCGGGGAGCTGTTCCCGTTGCAGCGTGTAGTTGCCCTCGATGCGAACCCAGGCCACACGTGTTTGCGGGCCTTCTTTGATGGCGAGGTCGATAGCCAGCAGAGACGGATCACCATGATAACTTTCCACCAGCTTGCTGGTGACTTCCACTTGACGAAAACCACTCGCCTTATAGAGATTCTGAATGCCCCGGACATCTTCTTCCAAAAATGCTTCACTGTAGCGGCCGTGACTGAAGAGGCGTCCCGCGGCTTGGTCCTGCATACGCGAACGAATCTGTTCATCGGAAAAAAACCGATTACCGGTAATGCGTATGGCAGCGAGTTTGTGGCGGTCGCCGGGATGAATGTCGTAGACGACCTGTAGATGCTTGCCGTCTTCTGTGCTGTGCTGGCTGACGCTGACCTTGGCGTCGAAGTAGCCGAGGGTTTCCAGGTCGTTCTGGATGTTACGCCGGCCTTCGTTCAGCAGATCGTCGTCGACCGCGCCTTCTTCGTAGATCGGCACCAGCTTGCGCAGCACGTGCTGCTCGAGCTTGAACCCTTCGGCGGCAATCTCCACGACCGGGCCACGGTCAGCTTTGAAAACATAATCAACGGCGTTGTGTTCGGGATGATACGTGCGGCTGGCCACTTCGACCTGGGCAAGCAGGCGATTCTGCTTTTGATAGCGGTGGCGGATTCGTTGCAGAGCGCGCGTAATGCGATTGGCAAGAACCGGAACGCCGGGATGCAGGTGCGCGATTTCCTCAATTTGTTCTACGGAGTAACCGGCGTCGCCTTCCACTTTGATTTCTCCAACCCCGGCACGGGGGCCTGGGGTTATATGAAAGGTCAGGTTGACCTCGTGCTGCTGCTCGTCGCGCTGTTCCGTGAACGTGACTTTCGCCTTGTGGTAACCGTTTTCTTCCATTACTCGCTGGATGCCAGCCAGAGCGCGGTCGAATTTCTCGTGGCTGTAAAGCTCTCCCAGTTCCAGCCGCGTGGCGCTGGAGAGTTGGTTCGGGGAGGGATTGGCGGAAACTCCCTGAATCGTCACCATGCCCACGAAATAATTGGCAACCGTGAGAAAGCGCAGACGGACGCCGGTGGTTTCGGCGCGATCGGCTTCGGCTTGAATATCGGCGAATCGTCCAGTGGAGAAGAGCGATTGCATCGCGTCGTGCAGGCCGTCGCGGGTTAGCGGGTCGCCGATCTTTAGCGGCGTGGTTGAGAGGAGCGAGGCTGCTTCTTCGGGGGGAACGCCAGGAAGTTCGATCTGATCGATGGTTAGTCCGATATAGGGCGCGATTGTGCCGAAGTTCGCGGCGGCCTTTTCTTCGGACTGCGATCCGGATTTTGTTTCGGGCTTCGATTCGGACTGGGTTTCGGACTTGGATTCGGGCTGGGCTGCGGACTGGGCAGCTACTTCGGCGGTTTGCTGTTTTGGCGTCGAATCGGCTGCCCAACTCGCCCAGGGTGCGAGCGTCAGTAGAATAAGGAGCGCCCATTGAGCACTGAACCCGCATATCCTTCGCCTGTTCGAATCCCGGCTGCTTGAAACCGCCGCGCTACCCTCGGCCGGGCAGGTGGGGGCGCCTGCCCCTACGTAGGCTTGGAGCCGCACCCGCCCTACACGCAAACTTCCCTCCCGTGATTCAGTCTGATTTGCAGTGAGACTTTCCTTCTTCGATGAACCGGTAGAGGGCACACGTTGCTCGCGCGATCGAGTTTGATGACCGGAACCTATAATACTGGGTGGAGAGCCTGGGAAAGGTAATCGCAATGGTAAGCGCATTGGGAACGGCTTCGAAATGGATCTCGAAATAACTGATCGTTATTCGCGGCAGGTGTTGTTCAAGGAGATCGGCGCCGCCGGCCAGAAAAAACTGGCCGATGCCCATGTGGTCATAGTAGGGTGTGGGGCCACGGGTTCTGCACTGGCGTCGCTGCTGGCGCGTTCGGGGGTGGGCACCCTGCGGATTGTCGATCGCGATTATGTCGAGCCGAGTAATCTGCAACGGCAAACGCTTTTCGATGAGAACGACGCGCGCGAATCTGTGCCGAAGGCCATCGCGGCAGCGAGGCAGATTGGGCGTTTTAATTCGCAGATCGCTGTGGAGCCCCATGTCGCCGATCTGATTCCGGCTAATGCCGATTCCCTGCTCTCGGGTTGCGATCTGATTCTCGATGGCACCGACAATTTTGAGACTCGCTATTTAATTAACGACTACGCGATGAAAAACTCTGTCGCGTGGATTTACGCTGCGGCGGTTGGCAGCTACGCGTTAACTATGAATGTGTTGCCGGGCGAAACGGCCTGCCTCAGCTGCATCTTCCCTCAGTCTCCGCGCGGTGCGGTCGAGACTTGCGAAACGGCCGGCATTTTGAATTCGGCCGTGAACCTGGTGGCTTCGATTGCGGCTACGGAAGCGTTGAAGTTTCTGGTGGGCGCGCGTTCGAAGATGCGGCGCACGCTGCTGTCTTTTGATTGCTGGACGAACGAACGGGCGGAGTTGGCTGCTGGCGCGCTGCAGCGCCGGGCGGGATGCCGGACGTGCTCGGGCGACTTTGTTCATCTGGCTGGCGAGGGTCGTCCGCATATTACTTTGTGTGGAAGGAATTCGGTGCAGATTCATGAGCGGCAGCGACCGGTGGACTTTGACGGAGATGAGCGTCCGACTGCAGCCTCATGGCAACGTGCGGCATAACGAGTTTGTACTGAAATTCTGGCGCGAGCCTTATGAGATGACGCTGTTCCCTGACGGACGGGCGATTATTAAGGGGACTACCGACACGGCTATTGCGCGCAGTTTATATGCGCGGTATGTGGGCAGCTAGATGCTGTTGTTGGTGAGAGAGCGATTTTTCGCTAACTGTCCCATCCGGCGTGCCCTAAGAAACGAAACTCTGTCTATCGGTAGGTGATGTTTTGGCGTATGAGCCTTGTCATCATTCGGGGGCTTCCATCGGCGGGCGTAAACCAGCGCCGTCGTTCGGTCCAATTGCCGTGGTCGTCGTAGATTACTTCCCACTCAACACTCCCAGGACGCCTGCTAGATTTGTGTGTTTTGGGATCAACGAACGACTCGGACCCTGTTACAATGTTGCCCAAATTGTCGAGCACTACGAATTTCGTGGGTGTTCCATCATGATCGAAGGTAAGGAGCGTGTGCAGAGCCAGCTTGCCATCGGTGTCGTAAAATTCCTGCTCGCCGGTACGTTTTTCGTCGTCGTACCGGACGATTAGCTTGCCGGGGATGGGAGAGGCATCATCGCCATCCCCGACTTTGAACGGATCGGTATTCTGCTCAACCACCCGACCCTTCTCGTCGTACTTGAAGGTCACGTGATACCAGAGCTTCAGGGGGCCATCGTCCCTATCGGAGACCTTGAGGTCGATGACGCGATTGGAGCCATCCATAACCTGAACTTGCTCGTATGTTTTGCGTCTTTGCTCTTCGAGAGTGCTTTCATCAACGCTGTTCCCACTGTACGTAACTTCGGTGAAGCTGAATGGCCATTCCGCTCCCGATTGCCGGTATTCGCAGCCAAGGAACCTTCCACTGGAATCGTATTTGAAGTTCAGATAATGATTGCGTTCCTCTTTATCCTGTCCCGCTCGGTATTCTGAGAGACGACCGTGTCCGTCGTAAGTCCATCGTGCCCAGTCTTTCAGGCTCCAGGTCTTCGCGTCCGACCGGCGATGTTCGACAGTTTGCGATTGGAGCTTTCCTTCCAGAAAAACATTCGTTAACGTCGAAGAGCCCAGTGAGTCCTCGTCGATGCGCTCGATCATTTGCTCTCGATCGTCAAATTTCATTGTCGTGGTCGTGCGGCGCGGATTTGGGCTTTGCTCAGGTGGTTGGATTTGCTCGCGTCGAACCTCAGCGACCGGGCCCTTGAAATTCCCCGGGTCTACGTAATCCCACCCTCCCTGCAAAATCACAGTCATCTGCGAAAAGATCGGAGGGTTTTTCGGCGGGCCGGGGAGTTCAGCGATGGCTTTAGTCGCTGGCAGTGTGGACCTCTGAGCGACTGCAAAACTGCACAGAAACGTAAGGGCAATAGTCCGTAGCAGCATCATCGTCTCATTCGGACTCTCATGTTACGACGAGATCATGGGCTGCGCCAAATTTAGAACGGAGCGGGCGGTGCCGTTGCCGGAATCATCTGCTGGGGGCCCAAGATGGCGTCGGCGATTCCTTAACTGTCGAAATCAGGCGATTGGATGAATTGACCGGCAAGGCACCAATACTCGAGGCCCTGGCCGTCCTGCGATTACGAGGCCGGGCGAGGACGGCCGACGCTCCATCGGTGGCAGCCGATTGCAGGTTGTGCGCACAGGTTTTCACCATCGTTTGTGGCGGGACGAGCTTACTTTCCGTGCTTTGGCCGATATCGCCCTGTTTTCCAGAGGATCTTACCTGTATGTGGGTACTACGTGGATCCAAGCAAACTGGCCAGCAAACTGCACTTCGGGAGGCAAGCAGTAGTCCCAGTGGAGGTAGTATGCGACCCTATTTTGTTCTGACAGCGGTAGTTTTGATGGCGGTTGCGGCTTTTGGGCAACAGCCCAGGCCTCATGGCGGATGCGTTTACGCATATGGATGCGGTCCCAGCATCCCGCTCGTGGTCACGCCTGAGATTTCCCTGCAACAGTTTTCGCCGAATCCTGTGGGAGCGACTAATGCCACCACTGGTTTGATCGCCGGCGCGACCAACTCGACCCTCTCCGAGATCGAGGGTTCGACTAGTTCGGTTTATACCGTCTCGGTGTGGTATCAGGGCGGCGCTCCGCTGATAACACCAGCAGTGCATCTGTCGCCGGAAATGATTGGGCGGGAAGGCCGCGTTATGCATGAAGGCATGCACGAGGGTATGCATGAGGCCATGTTCCAGGAACATCGGCGCGAAGAAGGTCCCGGTGGATTTCGCCATGAAGGTCATCCAGGGGAAGGACACATGCGCGAAGAACACGCTCCCGAAGAACACCACGCCGAAGAAGCTCCCGCAGAGTGGATGTACTTCACTGGGCGGGAAAATACTACCGAATCGACGAGCGTCGTAAAAGACTACAAGACGGCTGCTCGCACCTATAACAATGATGACGTCGTGCGCCAGAATGAGAAGAACGGCATGGTGCACTACGACAGCAAGACGGAAAAGATGTAGGAAACAGCTCTCAGCCGTTAGCTCTTAGCTCTCACCTGTCAGTTTTTGGCTCCTGGTTCCCATGCCGATGTTTCGTGGGGCCAGGAGCCTTGTCTTTTTATTGAACGAAGTTATCGTCGCGGATTTTCTCCTCGAATCTGTTATCTTCGTCCGGTTGCGCCACTTCACAAATCAACCACAGGGCGCCCCCTGGCGCAGAGGATAAGTCTCTTTATGCCTGACCTTGCCCGACCGGAGCCGTCCCGCCGATACCGCTGGATGGTATTGATCGTTATTAGCCTTGCGATGTTCGGGAATTACTACGTCTATGATTCCATCGCGCCTATTGCCGACCTGCTTTCGAAGCAGCTCGGATTTTCCGATTCCAACATCGGGCTGCTGCAGGCCATCTACAGCATTCCGAATGTGATCATGGTGCTGATCGGCGGCTACATCGTGGACCGCATCGGCACGCGCAAGGCGATCTTCATTTTCGGCACCATCTGCATGATCGGGGCGATTGTGACCGCTCTTTCCGGGGTGCTGGCAGTGATGGCGAGCGGGCGGCTCATCTTTGGGCTCGGTGCGGAATCGCTGATCGTCGCGGTGACGACAGCTATAGCGAAATGGTTCCGCGGAAAAGAGTTGAGTTTTGCTTTTGGCATCAATTTGATGATTGCGCGGTTTGGTACGTGGCTGGCGCAGAATTCTCCGACGTGGGCCAAGTTCGCCTACGGGAATTGGCGCTCGCCGCTGCTGATCTCGGTGGGCTTTGCAACGTTCTGCGTGACTGGAGCCGTTGCGTACTGGGCCATGGAAGCCTATGCGGAGAAGCGATATTCGCTTAGTCATGCGGGATCGACGGATAAGGTCGTATTCAGCGACGTTTATAAGTTTGGCGTTTCATATTGGTACATTGTGGCGCTTTGCATTGTGTTTTATTCGGCAATTTTTCCCTTTGAGACTTTTGCCATCAAGTTTTTTATGGAGGCTCATGGCACCAGCCGCGAGCTGGGAGGCTTTCTCGTCAGCATTCTGACAGCCTTCACCATGTTCGGGACGCCAGCCTTCGGGCTGTTCGCCGACAAGATCGGCAAGCGAGCTCTCTTGATGATGCTAGGGTCGTTGCTGCTCATCCCCGTTTATTTGATGATGGGCTACACTCACATCAGCCTCTACGTGCCGATGGCTATGATGGGAGTCGCGTTTTCTCTAATTCCCGCACTGATGTGGCCGTCAGTCGCATATATCGTTGAACAGTCCAAGTTGGGCACCGCCTATGGCCTGATGACCATGATCCAGAACATTGGCCTGGCAGGGTTCAACCTGCTGATTGGATGGGCCAACGACCACAGCCACGCGGGTGCGCAAAATCCGGATGGTTACCGGCTCGGGATGTGGATCTTTTCGACGCTGGGATTTCTCGGGCGTGTTGTTTGCATTCTTGTTGCGCCAGCGGGAACTCGGTCCGCACGGGCATGGGCTGGAGACGATCACGGCAAAAGCCTAAGTCCGTCCTAAATCAGATCCGATTTTTCGTAGAGACGCAGCTTGCAGGGCCTTCCGCGGCGATAGATGATGGGTGGCAAGACGGGCAAGCCCCGTGCCTACACTAGAGTTACTAAAGGCGTAGGGATGGCCGTGTGGGGAACGGCACTTTAGGGGGATGACTCGCTCCCCAAAGCTATAGTTTTTGGTATGCTGACCATTTGAGAACGGTCGAGAACGCCTCCGGCAACGCCCTCGGCAAATTTGTACAACGAAAAGAGTTCAAAGCCGCATCTGAACGACTAGCGGCCGGAAAAGGCGACTTGACCGACCCGAAACAAGCTATCACTGAAGCGGAAGCGATCGAGCAGGCTAAGCAGGGCCGCGAAGAAGCGTTCGAAACCCTGTATCACCTGCACAAACGCCGCGTGTACTCGCTATGTTTGCGCATGGTCTCCAATCCCGCGCAGGCCGAAGACTTGGCCCAGGAAGCATTCCTACAGCTATTTCGCAAGATCGGCACTTTTCGCGGCGAGTCTGCCTTCTCCACCTGGCTGCATCGCATGACGGTGAACGTAGTGCTGATGCAACTGCGCAAGAAGGGCTTGCCGGTGGTTTCGCTCGAAGAGACTTTGGAAGCCGACGACGAGGCTCCGCGGAAAGAATTTGGTACCAAGGATGTGAAATTAGCGGGCTCCATCGACCGGCTGCAGTTGCAGCGGGCGATCGACAAGTTGCCGCCGGGGTATAGAACGGTTTTTGTGTTGCACGATATTGAAGGCTTCGAGCATAACGAGATTGCCCAAATTGTGGGCTGCTCGATTGGCAACAGCAAGTCGCAGCTGCACAAGGCACGATTGAAGCTGCGGGACTATCTGAAGTTCATGAGAGCCGAAAAGGCCAAAACTGGTTAACGAAGCTGCGGTACTGGGGAGAGGTTGTTATGACGTGTGCTGAGGTAGAGAGAGTTCTTCCGGAACTTCTGGACGGGGCTTCGGAGGGTGCGGGGCGCATTGACAAGGCTGCGTTTCAGAACGCTTTTGACGCTCATGTGAGATCCTGCCCAGATTGCTCGAATCTGGTGTCGGAACTGAAGCTGATAGCCAGCGAAGCTCACCATATGGCGGCAGCCGAAGAACCTGCGCCGAGAGTCTGGCTGAACATCGCCGCTCAATTGCGCGCCGAAGGCTTGATTCGGGAACCGGAGACGGCTCCCGCCCGGCCCGTTCTTGTCCACGTCATGTCCCCGGCGTAGATGGAGCGCCTTGTGGCTCGCGCCGGTGGCGGCTGTTGCTGGCGGGAGCCTCCTATGTGGTAAGCCGTCGGGAGCTTACACCTGTGGCGCAGCAGCAAGCCCTCGAAATCCGTCTCCAGCGGATACCGTTGCAACTTCCGCTACTCCGCCCCAAGCGGCTGCTGAGAGTGCGGCGGTTGCTTCGTCTGTTGCGTCTAAATCTGCCGCTGCGCCTAAACCTGCTGAGGCTCCGGCTGATCAGGAAGTAGCGCAGCAAGCAGTCCCGAAAGTTCATTCGGCGCGATTCAAGGAAGACTCCGCGCCCACGGCGGAAGATCGGCAGTTTCTGAGTGTCGTTTCCACTCGCGCGCCCTCGATGCGGGCCACATATGAAAGTCAACTCAAAGCGGTGAATGCCGATATACGCGAGACGCAGGCCTACGTCGACCGGTACCCGGCGGACGCCGACGCGCGCCAGCATCTGATGGATGCCTATCAGCAAAAAGCACTTCTGTATCAGATTGCGTTAGATCGTATTCAATAACCGAAGGGGCGGACCGACATTGCCGGCCGCACGGGGGCGTTGTTTTATGGTGGGTCTTCCTAATGCACATCGTGCTGCGTTCCGTCGTGTCTACCGCGGTGCGTGGCAGCGTGCGAGTCTTCAGCCGGCAAATATCACGCACGCGACTGTCGTCACTCTGGTCTTAGTAACTTGTCTTTCATCGGCGCTATCGGCGCAAGCTTTCGCCGAGACCGTCAAGGAATTTCGTTATACCGTCGGCCCCCATGCCAATATTTCCGTGGATACGCAGTACGGAGCGATTTCTGTAAAGCCCGGAAGCGACAACCAGGTCGTAGTAACCGCTGTTCTCAAATCGGACAACGTGGAAGTCGACCAGCAGCAAATGGGCAACCGGATCGAGATCGCCTCTCACTTGCTACACGGTACCGACCAGCCTGCCGGCCAGGTTGATTACGAGTTGCTGATTCCGACTGACGCTACGGTCAGTCTGCATTCTTCGACTGGTCCGATGTCGGCTGAGCGCTTGCAGGGAGATCTCACCATGGAGGGCGCGGAAGCCACGGTGAGCGTTCGCAACGTTGAGAACTGCCATGTCCATGTTAGGACGATGCGCGGGCCGATCACGCTGATCGATGTTCGCAATGGTCATGTGGAGCTTGCGTCCATCAGTGGCGACATTCATCTGAAGTCGGTCACCGGGCCGCTGGTGCAGGTGAGTTCGGGCAGCGGGAGCGATTTTCTACGACGGAGATTTCGGTTCTGGAGGCGACTATAGATTTACAACCCACACCGGCGATATAGAAGCGCTTGTGCCGGCTAATGTTTCGGCCGGTTTCAGGGCCCATTCGGTGCTGGGCAAGGTGCGACATGATTTTCCGCTCAAACCGAAGCACTCCCGCTTTACGGAAGAAGTAGGACGTTCCTTCATAGGCAGCACCGGCCAGGCGTCTTCTGAGGTCGTCCTGCGCTCTTTCAGTGGTAAAATCCGCCTCAAGCGACGCTGAACCGAGCCGAGCTCAATAAAGAAAATCGAATGGGAGGAGATGCGAAGCCCGGGTGGAAATCCGTGCAATTTCGCGCCGTGGCCATGGCAGTGTGCGCGCGCTGTTTCTGGTCGGATTTATGGCGTGCGGCAAGACCAGCCTGGGACAGCAACTGGCTCAGCGACTGAACTGGGATTTTGTCGATCTGGATTCCTTGATAGAGGCTCGCGAGCGGCAGCCTATTGCCGAAATTTTCCTGGAACGCGGGGAATCTGCATTCAGGGCAGCCGAGACCGGCGTGCTGCGCGAACTGGCTGAATCGCTGAACTCCGAGGGGGCTGTTTTCCACAACACTGCTTCGCGCAACGTGGTGGTCGCGCTGGGCGGCGGAACATTCGCGCAAGCGATAAACCGGGAGTTGCTGCGGCCTTGGCCCACCGTTTTCTTGGATGCTCCAGTCGATGAACTTTGGGAGCGTAGCCGGGAGATGGCGGCGATCCGGCCCTTACGGAAGGATCGCGCGGAGTTCGTCAGTCTCCATCAGGAACGGCTGCCTTCTTATCGCCAGGCGACGGTTACTATCGTAACCTCAGGCAAGGATCCAACCTCCCTTTGCATGGAGATCGAGCGTAGTTTGCAGTCTTGGGGAAAGG
Organism: uncultured Acidobacteriaceae bacterium; assembly: GCA_963810955.1. GTDB lineage: Bacteria > Acidobacteriota > Terriglobia > Terriglobales > Acidobacteriaceae > Acidiflorens. The sequence continues at coordinate 47,624 of CAWEPW010000014.1, forward strand.
TTGACAAGGGAAGCGCCGCCCAGGACGGTTCGACAACTTTGCCCGAGCATTTTGAAACAGGAGAGAGACAGTGAAGTTGAAGTCGAAGTTACCACCACCCTCCGTATCTTTATCATCATTGTCTAGTCGACGGGTTATTTTCATGATGGCCCTTCTGGGTAGCGTGGTCGCTCTGGCCGCTCCTATCCCAAAAGATAAGGAGAAAGATCACGAGGGCACCAACGTCGACTCTGGTTCTTTTGGCATTTTCCAGAACGGTCATCGCGTAGGAACCGAGACGTTTTCTATTTATCAGGTGAGCAACGGTTCGATTATCAGGTCTGAATTCAAGACCGAGCACAATCCGCCCGACCTGCAAACCTCCGAGATGCAACTCACGCCGAATGGAGATATCCGCAGCTATGAGTGGAAGGAGTTAAGCCCGGAGAAAGCGGAATCGTTGCTGCTGCCGAATGAAGAATTTCTGACGCAGAAGTGGCGCATGGGGGAGGAGAAAGAACACAACCAGCCTTACCTGCTGCCGGTCTCGACGAGAATTTTAGACGACTATTTCTTTGTGCACCGTGAAGTTTTGGCGTGGAGGTTTCTGGCCTCGGCCTGCAAAACGGATAACAAAGGCGTGCTGCAGTGTCCGCTGAGGCAGCGCGCTCAGTTCGCAACCATTAACCCCCACCAGCATTCTTCGGCGCTGCTCAGCATAGAGTTCCTTGGCCGGGAAAAGATGAATCTTAAAGGCGTTCAGCAGGATCTGCTGAAACTGGAATTGAAAACCGAAGCGCAGACGTGGCAGCTCTGGCTCGACGATCAATTCAAGGTGCAGCGCATGGCGGTGGTGGGCGAGAACACCTTTGTGGACCGCGATTAGGCAGGAAAACTTTTGACGATAGTCGATTCACGCACCTCGCGCGTCCTGTTCACGGCGTTACTCTTCGCCGTGGGTTTGGGCTTTCTCTATGCCGCGCGGCGAACGCTGATTCTTTTTCTTTTTGCCATTTTCTTTGCCTACCTTATTAATCCGGCCGTGGGGCGGCTGGAGAAACTCGTCCGCAGCCGGGTTTGGGCGATTGCCATCATCTACTCTCTTCTGGTAGTCGCTCTGGCGGTGTTCGGCTTTCTGGTTGGCCCCAGGATCGCCCGGCAAAGCGCGCGGCTGGGAAAGTCTTTGCCCGCACTGGTGGAACAGGCCAGTAGCGGCCAACTCTCCGGCCAAATCGATAAGCTTGCCGAACGGATCGGAAACGAACATGGCTGGAGCGACGTCACCCAGCAAAGGATTCAGAGCTTTCTACTCAGCCGCCGGGAGCAGTTCGCCAACCTGGCGCAATCTATTGGCGTTCGGGCGGCTGAATCGGTGCAGCAGGTGTGGGTGCTGTTTCTCGTGCCCATCCTGGCCATTTTCCTTCTCCGCGATGGGGGCAACTTTCATGAGGTGCTGCTTTCTATGGTGCAGTCCCGCAGCCAGCGAGAGTTTCTACAGGATGTGCTGCAGGATCTCAACCAGATGCTCGCCCAGTTTATTCGCGCCCAGTTGACCTTGGCGGCGTTGTCATTTCTGGCATACAGCTCGTATCTGGGCTCGATGCGCGTGCCCTACGCGCTCATGCTCGGCACCGCCGGAGGCGCACTGGAGTTCGTTCCTCTGGCTGGACCTTTGCTGGCAGGCACGGCAATGGTGACCGTCGCGGTCCTGGCAGGATATTCGCACTGGGCCCTGCTGCTGTTGTTCTTGTTCGTCTGGCGGCTGGTGCTGGATTACGCTATCTCTCCGCGCGTTATGGGAGCAAAAGTGGAATTGCATCCGCTGGCCGCGTTATTCGGAATTCTTGCGGGCGGCGAGATCGCCGGAATACTCGGCGTCTATCTCTCGATTCCGGTGATGGCCAGTTTGCGGATTGTGTGGCGTCGCTGGCGCATCTATGCCGAAAAGCGCAAATTCGGGCCACTCAACGAGTACTCGTTCCCGCAAGAGTTGGGGAAAGGCAGAGGTTAGAGAGAATCTCATCCGAGGGATTTGGCGGCATCGCCTAACAATGGCTAAAATTCCGGACGCCAATCGTCTGCCTTAGACTTTGGCGCCCGGTTTTAAAGGAAAACCGTTGGTTTAGAAATCTTTGTCTTCCGCTGTGCAGGGGCAGAGTCCCTGGCCGCTGCCAATAGTGAGTCCGTAGGAACACACCAAGCCCAAATTCACCAGTTCGACCGCCCCGAGGTTCGCATCGGCCAATGCGGTCCTGGTGACGTAGAACGGGCCCTTCGAGGGGATGTTGGTGGTTGCGTCGACAGACGTGAACCAGCCTCGTAGTCCGGGAACCGACATGGGGTTAGTTGGGTCATTGGATGTGGAGGAAACGACCTTGATAACGCCACGAGTGGGTTTCTTTCCTGTGAATGTGCTGGCCGTTAGCTGTTTATTCACTGATTCCGAAAGCAGACCGTCGGCTGTTATCCGGCAGGCGCAGCATGACTGAATTTCTTGACTGTCGTCGAACACGTAGATGGCTGCCCAAAGGGTGCCGTTTAAGTTTCCCTCTGAAGCATACGTTGCCTGATCGCCATCGTTGACAACACGCAGGACTGCATCGGGAGCTCCAGCAGTATTTGCGTTGGAATAGTAAGCGACAAAGTACGATGCTTCGTCACCAGTGCTTTGAGCAAAGGCGTTCGCCCCTAGTGTCAGAGCGAGGGCCGTTAATAACAAGAGTAATCCTAGCTTTCTCATCGTGTAGCCTCCTGGGTCGATTTGCGGGTGGCTGGGGGAAGGTCGTCTTCTATCGGCGACGGACAGCTACGAGCGCGGCTGGAATATACCTCTTCCTTGCGGGTTTACAACTATCCGGTTAGTTTAGCCAGCGTAGTAATACTTGAGCTACTACTTACGGAGTAGTTTGTAAGCCGATGACCAGCCGTCGGTTTCCAGCTCCAAATTCCAGGCAAATCCATCCAGCCTGTCTCGGCCCAACAGACGCGGCGAACCGCCGCTCTGGAAGGAACTTTTTTGTCGCGGCAACTTTCTCCGAAGGAGTCTTCCGCGCTCATTAGTTTGCGAATCAGCAGTAACATCGCTGGCGAAATTCGGCTGGTATAAAATCGAAACTTATCGTATTCACCAAATCATGTCCAACAAACTTCCTGTAGGAATTCTCGGTGCCACGGGCATCGTCGGGCAGAGATTTATCCAAATGCTCGAACGACACCCGTGGTTTGAAGTGTCGTGGCTGGCTGCCTCCGATCGATCGGAAGGCCGTCCGTATGCAGAAGCGGCGCGCTGGCGCTTAAAGACTGCCATACCGGTCGCGGTTGCAGAAATGACAGTTTCGCCCGCCAATCCCGTAGGCGCGCCGAAGATTATCTTTGCCGCCCTCGATGCCTCGATTGCCCGCGAACTAGAGCCGCAATTTGCGGCTGCCGGCTGTGCGGTGGTTTCAAATTCGAGCGCACTGCGCATGCAGCCGGACGTTCCGCTGGTGATTCCGGAAGTAAACGGGGACCACATTCGCTTGATAGAAACGCAATGCTGGCGCGCCAAATCTGGCGGATATGTGGTGACCAATCCCAACTGCTCGGCAATTGGACTGGTGCTCGCTCTCGCCCCCTTGCATCGCGCCTTCACGCTGGAAGCGGTAACGGCGGTGACCATGCAGGCGGTGAGCGGCGCCGGCTATCCGGGAGTGGCATCGCTCGATATCCTCGGCAATGTGATTCCCTATATCGCCAAGGAAGAAGAAAAAATGGAGGAAGAGACGCAAAAACTGCTGGGGAAGCTCAATGGATCGGGCGTCGTCCCGGCTCCATTTGCCATGAGCGCGCAGTGCAATCGCGTCGCTGTTGAAGACGGCCATACAGAGTCGGTTGCCGTCCGTTTAAAGAAGAAGGCTTCGGCTGAAGAAATCATTGCGGCCTGGAACGATTTTCGCGCTGAACCTCAGCAACTGCGTTTGCCGAGCGCACCCGATCAACCGGTCGCATATTTGAATGCGCCCGACCGTCCGCAACCGCGCCTCGATGTGGACTTGGGCGCGGGTATGACCACCGCAGTCGGACGCTTGCGCAAGTGCAACGTGCTCGATTGGAAGTTCACCGTTCTCTCGCACAATACGATTCGCGGGGCGGCCGGTGCGGCACTGCTCAACGCCGAACTGCTGAAGGCGAAGGGGTATCTCGGGTGAAGACAGTTGCCAGTCCCCAGTTGCCAGTTCCTTACATCAGCGGTGCCGCGGCAGGTTTATTCCGCCATCGGCCACTGGCAACGGGCCACCGCTTTCAGGAGCAACCCCGCCCATGATTGTGATGAAGTTCGGCGGGACTTCTGTACAGGACGCCAAGGCGATCGACCGGGTGGCGCAGATTGTCCAGGGCCGGTTGGCGGATCGGCCAGTGGTTGTTGTCAGCGCGATGGCCAAGGTTACCGATTCCCTGCTCGCCATGGGCAAGGCCGCAGGCAGCGGAGATCGCAAGACCGCGCTGAAAATGGCGCGCTCCTTACGCGAACGCCACTATGACACCGCCGGCGAACTGCTGGGCACCGCGCTCTTCACGGAGTTTCACGGCGACCTGGGCGCCGACTTTGAAGACCTGGATGAGTTGCTGCGCGGCATTGGCGCGGTGGGAGAAATTACTCCGCGCACTTACGACTTTGTTGCCTCTTTCGGCGAAGTGCTTTCCAGCAAAATCGTGGCCGCGGCCTTCGTCTCCCGCGGATTGCCGGGCGCTCACGTGGATTCGCGGCAATGCCTGCTCACCGACAGCAGCTATACTAAGGCTGTTCCTCAGTTCGACGAGACTAACGAGCGGCTGCGCAAGAAAGTGCAGCCTCTGCTCGATTCGGGCAGAGTTCCGGTGATGGGCGGATTTATCGGTTCGAATCGCACCGGCATCACGACAACCATTGGCCGCGGTGGGTCCGATTTTTCGGCGGCCATTTTTGGCGCCGGCCTTAATGCCGAACGCATCGAAATCTGGACCGATGTCGACGGCATGATGACGACCGATCCACGGCTTTGTCCCGATGCCCGCCGCATCAAGGTCATCAGTTTTGACGAGGCCGCGGAGCTTGCTTACTTCGGGGCCAAAGTTCTACATCCGGCGACCGTGCTGCCCGCGGTGCAGCAAAACATTCCGGTTTATGTTTTGAACTCGCTGAACCCGACCTGCGAAGGAACAAAAGTCACGGCGCGCGCCCCGCGCTGCGCTAATATTTTCAAAGCCATAGCGCTCAAGAAGAAAATTACACTGGTAGAGGTGGCGTCGCCTCGCCGCTTGCTGGTGCACGGCTATTTGTCCTCCATCTTTGCCGCCTTCGACCGGCACAGTGTTGCAGTGGACGTGGTTTCTACATCCGAGGTGAGCGTTTCGGTCACGGCCGAGACGAATGAAGCGATCCCGGCCCTGGCCGCCGATCTGGCGAAACTGGCGGACGTGAAATATGAAGGGCGGAAGGCAATCGTTTGTTTGGTAGGCGAAAATTTGCGCGCTACTCCCGGAATCGCCGCCAAGGTTTTCGGCATCCTTGAGGATGTGAAGATCCGTATGATTTCGCAGGGCGCGTCCGAAATTAATCTGACGTTCGTGATTGAGGAAGACGACGCCACCGAAGTGGTCCGTCGGCTGCACCGCGCGTTTTTTGCGGAGGCCGATCCGGAAGTGTTCGCTTGAGCAGCTTATGAATCTTCTGATTCTTGGCCGAGGAAAGACAGGCGCACTCGTTGCAGAAGTTGCGCACTCACGGCGGCATCATGTTCACGTTGTGTCTTCCGCTGAAAATTCAGACGGCAAAGGGTTGAGCCCTGATGCGCTGGCGACGGTCGACGCTGTCCTTGACTTTACGACGCCCACGGTGGTCGTTGCCAATGCGGAGGCCTGCATCCGCGCCCGGAAAAACCTAGTCGTCGGAACCACCGGCTGGTATGACCAAGTTCCGCATTTGCGCGAGATGGTCCTTTCCGCCAAGACGGGCTTTCTCTACGGACCAAATTTCTCTATCGGCGTGAATCTGTTTTTTGAGATCGCCGCAACCGCCGGGGCCGCGTTGAAATTCGATTACTCGGGACAGATCTTCGAACGCCATCATGCACAGAAGAAGGATGCTCCTTCGGGAACCGCGCTCACGATTCAGAAGCTCGTACGCGATGCGGCTGGCGAGTCCGCCGAAGAGCTGGAGATCGTTTCTTTTCGCGAAGGGGATGCGGCTGGCATGCACGAATTAGTTTTCAATTCTCCGGCCGATCGAATTTATTTGTGCCATGATGCCAAGTCGCGCCTTGGATTCGCCGAAGGCGCGGTGCGGGCTGTCGAGTGGCTGGCTGGGAAGACGGGGTTTTATGAGTTCCGCAATGTCTGGCGCGAGCTCTAGACGGACAAAAAACTTCAACCACCAAGGACGCGAAGGTTGACGAAGGAACATCCTTGGCCACCGGCCTCGTTTCCTGATAGTTGCCGTCTTCTTTTGGTTCAGGCTTTGCCATGGATTCCTCGACGCTAATCCTTGCTACCTCACGCAATTTCTCGCCAGCTAGCAGCGTTGGTGTAGACTGGTGCCGCTTTCGAGATTCCAAAGGAGAATTCCCATGAAGAACGGCAGGATTATCGTTGCTTTGGCGGTGGCCCTGGTTAACGTCGGCTTGTGCACTGTCGCAGCGGCGCAAGAACGGGCAACCGCTCAGGATGTCGTCGCCAAGGTAAGGGACGCGGCTAGTGCCCTGGCGAAGTCGGGCGACCTGACGCAATTTAATGAGAAAGACAGTCCGTGGGTGTGGAAAGACACCTATATTTTCGTCGAAGACTGCGACAAGAAAGTCATCGCGGCTAATCCCATCTATCCCGACCTGGTAGGCAAAGAGCTCACTTCGGTTAAGGATGCAAAGACTGGGAAGGAAATCTATGCCCACCCGGAAGCCTGGTGCAAGAAGGTGAAAAGCAGCGCCTTCGGAGTTTGGAATGAGTATTGGTGGCGAAAGAACGGCGCGGCCGAGGAACCCTCCCGCAAGCTGAGCTACCACTTGAGCGCAAAAGGCACGCCTTACGTGGTTTCAGCAGGATTCTACGATGACAAGGCAACGATCACGGAAGTGTCGAGGATCAGCAACAAGAAATAACCGTCGGTCTTTCGCACCGCGCTGTAACTTCAGAAAAGGCCCTTCCTCCCTAGTCGAGGAAGCGCGTCATTTCCAATAATTCCTAATCGTAGGTGCTCGATGAAAACGTCTGCTTTATTTGATTTAACCGGCGGGTGGCCGTGGTCACCAGCGGTAATGGCGGAATCGGCCGCAGCATAGCGCTCGGATTGGCCGAAGCTGGGGCTGCCGTCGCAGTGTTTGGGACGAAATGAAGAAAAGAATCAGAGGGTGCTTTCCGAATTGAAGGCAATCGCGGTCCCATCGATTGCAGTGAGGCTTGATGTAACTAACCGCGCCAAATTAGAGCCCGCGCTGAACCAGGTCGAGCGAGAGCTTGGGGGCTTGGACATTCTGGTTAATAATGCCGGGAACGTCTCACTGAGTGGCGGTGTATTGAACGAAAAACCCGAAGATTGGGACAACGTGATCGAAACCCAACTCAACGCGGTTTTCCTGCTTTCCAAGTTCGCTGCCCGATCCATGATTAATGGCAAAGGCGGAAAGATTATTAACATTGGCAGCATGTATTCGTTCTTTGGATCTGGGCTCATCCCCTCATACAGCGCAGCCAAAGGGGCGATCATCCAACTGACCAAGTCGATGGCAATTGAGTTCGCCTCGCACAACATTCAAGTCAATGCAATCGCGCCGGGATGGATTGAAACGGACATGACGGCACCTGTACGTACAATGTCCTTGAACGACGAAATTCTGGCGCGGACCCCAGCCGGTCGCTGGGGTCAACCGGATGAACTTGCCGGAACCGCCGTCTACCTGGCCTCGCGGGCTTCCGACTTCGTCACCGGCGCCACGATTCGTGTCGACGGCGGTTACGCGATCCGATAATCCGAACGCAGCCGATGCCGAAATCCTTGCAAGAACGCCCCCCGCCCATGCGTTTGCTCGCGATAAGAGTTATCCTTTAGGAGATGCAACTGCGAGGATGTGGTACAGCTCTGGTCACACCGTTCTCCCAGGACGGTTCTGTAGACGAAAGCGCTTTGCGCAATCTGGTCGCCTGGCAAGTCGAATCGGGCATTGATTTCCTGGTTCCCTGCGGCACCACGGGAGAAACTCCAACGCTCGCGCACGACGAGTGGCTGAGGGTCATCGACGTGACCATCGAAGTCGCCGCCGGACGCGTGCCCATCGTTGCCGGAGCCAGTTCGAACTCTACCCAGGATGCCGTGGCCAAAGCGAAGGAAGTGGCGGCGCGGCCGGGCGTCGACGCCATCCTCACCTCTTCTCCTTATTACAACAAGCCGACACAAGAGGGACAATACCGGCATTTTCGCGCGATCGCCGAAGCGGTCGACAAGCCGGTCATCCTTTACAACGTGCCAGGCCGCACGAGCGCTAACCTTGAGCCTCCAACCCTGGCGCGTTTGACCGAGGTTCCGAATATCGCGGGCGTGAAGGAAGCGAGCGGCAACATGACGCAGATTGCCGAGGTGCTGAACGTAGTCCCGGAGCGCTTTGTTGTGCTCTCTGGCGATGATGCTGTCACTCTGCCGGTGATCGCGCTGGGTGGAATGGGCGTAGTGTCGGTGGCCTCGAACGAAATTCCGCATGAGATGGCGGAGATGACTCGCGCGGCCCTGAACAACGACTGGTCGACCGCGCGCACCATCCACCGCAAGTATCTTCCGTTGATGGTGGCCAACTTCATCGAGTCGAGCCCTTTGCCGGTGAAGGCGGTTCTGGCGATGATGGGGAAGGTCGAAGAGGTTTATCGCCTGCCCTTGCTTCCCATGCGCCGCGACATGCGCTCGAAGCTACAGAAGATTGCCGCCGACGCTGGAGTGATTGCGCGGCCCTCGACCGCTCCTGCAGTGGCTACTGAATTCTACGTTTACGAAAATTGGGCGGCGGGTCCACACAAAGCGATGCTGCACCGCGCGTCCTGCGGACAGTGCAGTTCCGGCAAAGGGCGGCCTTCAGGACACGATCCCAATCACTCGCGGTGGCATGGCCCCTACAGCAATGTTGCCGAGGCGAGGGAGGCGACGCATCAGATGCCGGGAGTGCTGATCCGCAGCGAATGCAAGTGCGTGGCGTAGGAGCAGCATTTAGCACTTAGCATTTAGCACCTGGCGTTTTAGACTCTTGTTTCCCAGCCGCCCATCGCCGTGGGCAAGATAGTTCGTGTGGTGGCGGGCGCTTTGCCCTGGACGGGGTAAAGCCCCGTTACCACACAAGAATTCGTATCAGGGGATGCCTTCGGGCATGCCGCAAAAGCATTGAGCTGAATGCGTCTTCAGGCTCCAATTGTGGATTCTTGCAACATCACAGGCTTCAGCCTTCCTATGCAAGACTCTCTCGCGACTCTGAAGTCGGCCATCGAACGCTTGTCGGCGACTGAAGCGATCAGTAACCCAGACAAAGCCCGTCCTATATTTTTCGATTTCCGCGCTGCCCTCACTCGCGGCGAGGTTCGCGCGGCCGAGAAAATTGCCGGAAGTTGGGTCGTCAATCCCTGGGTGAAACAAGGAATTCTGCTCGGCTTCCGGCTCGGGGAACTACAGAAAATGTCGGACGGAGACGTGCTCTCCTTCATTGATAAAGACACCTTCCCTGCCCGCCGCCTAAGCGTTACCGATCGGGTTCGGCTGGTCCCCGGAGGATCTTCGATCCGCGAAGGCGCTTATGTTGCGCCAATCGGTGGTTTGCATGCCTCCTATGTTTATCAACGTGGGCGCCTATGTGGATGAAGGCACGATGATCGACTCGCATGCCCTGGTTGGCTCGTGCGCGCAGATTGGCAAGCGTGTGCACCTGAGTGCCGCAACGCAAATCGGAGGCGTGCTCGAACCCATCAACGCCGCTCCGGTGATCATCGAAGACGATGTTCTGGTTGGCGGCAATTGCGGAGTCTACGAGGGAACGCTGGTGCGCGCTCGCGCCGTGCTGGGTGCGGGAACGATTTTGACGCGATCTACACCGCTCTATGATCTGGTGCGCGGCGAAGTTTATCGCGCTTCGGCCGGGCGACCGCTCGAGGTGCCGGAGAATGCTGTGGTCGTTCCCGGATCTCGTGCGGTGACAAAGGGCAAGGGCGTAGCCGGCGAGTGGGGGCTTTCACTCTACACGCCGGTGATCGTTAAGTATCGCGACGAGAAGACTGAGCGCAGGATTGAGCTGGAAGAGTGGCTGCGGTGAGCACACTTACGACGGCAACATTGCGGAGGGAGAGCCTGAAAGTTGCGCTTGTTCCGCCGCAAATCTTTGTCGCGTCTCCAAATGTTTCCTGCGGAAATGCGCTCGCGCCCGCTCGCCCCATGCGCGCACAAAATAATAATTCAGCCCGCATCCGATGGCCGAACTTACAACCGGAATCAGGCGTCCAGCCCACTTCTCGACTACCTCGGCGCCGGCCTTAACCGCGATCCGCTGAATCACTCTCGGCACGAAGCGATTGACTACCTCTTTTTCCAGTAACTCGCGGCTGATGTCAACTCCGGCGGCGCTGGCTGCGGCTATCCACAGCTCGGCGATCTCTTCGTCGGTGTTCAACTCAAAACCGTAAATCAGGCTCAGCTTTTGGATTGTGCGCATGGTGATTGCAGATAGGATGCCCAGATCGGGCACGATCGTCAACATTCCGCCGAGGCCAAATCCCGCGCCCTCCGCCGCCGCCAGCTTCATGCCGGCGCGAATTGTCGACTCCGCCACATCGTCCAGACGCTCCACTGGCAAGGTATAAACACCATGAAACGTGGCAAGCGGCAAGCCGTGAGCGACACGCAATTGCATCAGGAAGCGTTCGGGATCGACCTTGACCGTGTTGTAGGTACGAGTCAGGCCACCTTGAATCGCGCCTTCGACGCGCCGCCGCATCCAGGATTTTTTCTCGTCCGACATCGCCAACTATCAGTTTATCAGCCAAGCAAAGCACGCCAATGCTTTCGCAGTAGAGACGCGGCTTGCCGTGTCTATTCCCGCGCGTTGCATCGCAGGCAGCCGGCGCGAGCCCCGTCCCTACACGACCCTTACCCTGTGCTAGCATCGACTTACTAATGCCAAAAGGAAAATTGCATATTGTTCCGCTAGGCGGAATGGGCGAGTTCGGCATGAACTGCATGGCCATCCGCTATGGCGATGACATCGTCGTGGTGGATGCCGGGCTGATGTTTCCCGAAGCCGAGTTGCTGGGCGTCGATATCGTCGTCCCTGATATTTCTTATCTGCTCGAAAATCGCGCCCTTGTGCGCGGCATCGTGCTCACGCATGGGCACGAAGACCACATCGGCGCCCTGCCCTGGATTCTGAGCGAATTGAACGTTCCCGTCTGGGCCACTGAGTTCACTCTGGCTTACGTCGAAGATAAGCTCGACGAACACCAGCTTCTCGACACCGCTGACCTGCGCGAAATTCGTGCCGGGAGAACGCTTCAAGGTTGGACCTTTCACGATTCATCCGTTCCAGGTCACGCACAGCCTGGTCGATTGCGTTGCGCTCGCCATCCACACGCCGCTCGGCGTGGTGCTGCACACTGGCGACTTCAAGGTCGATCCAACGCCCACCGACAACCGGCTCTTCGACCTGCACGGCTTCGCCGAGTATGGCAAAGAAGGGAGTGCTGGCGCTGCTTGCAGGATTCGACCAACGTCGAGCGCAAGGGTTACACGCCCAGCGAGCGCGCGGTTCATCGCAAATTTGAAGAGGTGTTCGTCCGCACCAAGCGGAGGCTGTTTGTCTCCTGCTTCGCGTCTTCCATTCATCGCATTAAGCTGACGGTCGACATGGCGCGCGAGCACGGGCGCAAAATTTGTTTCATCGGCCGCTCGATGGAGAATTCATCGGAGATCGCCGAAGACCTTGGCTATATCCAGATTCCCGAGGGCATGCTGATTCATCCCGGCGAAATGAAAAACTTCGCTCCGGAGAAAGTTTGCGTGCTCATCAGCGGCACGCAGGGCGAGCCTTTGTCGGCGCTGTCGCGCGCGGCCGTGGATAATCACAAACACGCCAAAATCGAAAAGGGCGACACCGTCGTGCTGTCGTCGCGCATCATTCCGGGCAACGAGAAGGCTATTTACCGCGTGGTGGATCACCTTTTCCGGCGCGAGGCGTTTGTCATTTACGACGACGGCTCTTACCCGCCCATTCACGTCAGCGGACACGCCAGCCAGGAAGAATTGAAACTCATCATCAACCTGGTGCGGCCGAAATATTTCATTCCCATCCATGGCGAATACCGTCAGCTCAAATTACATGCCGAACTGGCAGGCTCGATGCGGGGGGCGGTCGGCAACGTGATGCTGATCGAGAGTGGAGACGTGCTCGAAATCGACGAACTCGGCGCCCGCAAGGCCGGACGCGTCAATGTAGGCCGCGTCTGCATCGATTCCGGCTCGCGAACGGATGTGGTGGAAGATTTAGTGATAAAAGACCGCCGCCATCTCAGCGAAGACGGCTTCGTGATGCCAGTAATCGCCATCAACAAGCTCACCGGGCGGGTCGAAATTTCGCCCGAGATTGTGACGCGCGGATTCAATCCCGGCGACAACGGCGTAACCGAGCGCATCAAGGAGATTGTCATCGAGACGCTCGATGGCTCAAGCGCGGAAGAAAAAGCGGATTATGGCGTGATCAAGGAGAAGATCCGCACCGATTTGAAGCGGTATATCTCGCGGCAGACGCAGCGGCGGCCGCTGATTATGCCGGTGATATTGGAGATATAGTTTTTCGCCGCGTCAGGCTATGGATAAAAGCCGAGGGTGTCTGATATGACGCGAGAGTATGTGGAGCAGCGCGACGGCGGTTACTGGATCACTGGCACGCGAGTCTCCCTGGACTCGATTTGTACGCATTTTCCGGGGAGCGAAACCCGAAAGCATTGCCCAATCCTTTCCTGTGCTGAAACTGGAAGAACCCACGGAGCCATCGCCTATTGCCAAGGCCACCGGAAAGAGGTTGATTCCTACCTACGGCGGAATGACCGGGAATTTGAAACCTTACGCGCACGGGCGCGGCAGGCAAATCCAGACCTGTATGAGAAACTCGAAAAGGCCAAGAAGATTGAAGAAGTCATACAGGTTCTAAACGGGTGAAAGTTCGCTTCCAGGCGGACGCCGACCTCAACGAAAATATCGTCACTGGTATTGTACGACGGGAGCAAGCAGTCGATTTTCAAGCTGCAAACGCGGCTGGCTCGCGCGTCTCTCCGATTGGGATGTCTTGGTTCAAGCCGCCCGCGAAGGTCGAGTCTTGGTCCACATGTCGCCGAACCATGCCGCAGGCGTTCGCGAAATCGTGGGCTCGAAAGTGAGTCCAGGGCTTCTAATCGTTTCGCAAAAAACAGATTTGGTTGCCGCGATCAGCGATCTACTTTTGGTGTGGATGGCCTCTGAGGCGGAATGGATCAACCAGATGGGAACCATCCCGTTATAAAGGCAAGTCCAAGGCTGCGAGGTCAGCGACACTACTCGAGCGACACCCTAGATAGGAGCCCAAACGGCAATTGCCGGGCATGGTATGGAGTAAACCTTAGAATGGCGACGATGGTCTCTCTTCACGACATTCGACAGGCTCATGCTCTGCTCCACGGCATTGCCGTCCACACTCCCCTGTTCGAATGGACAAACCCCACCGATCGGCGCAAACTTTTTCTCAAGCTCGAAAACCAGCAGCCCATCGGCGCTTTCAAATTGCGCGGCGCTTACAACAAGGTCGCTTCGCTGAGCGACGAAGAACGCCGCCGTGGGGTCATTTCTTATTCCAGCGGCAATCACGCGCAGGGCGTGGCTTATGCGGCGCGAGCGCTTGGGGTCAGGGCCATTATCGTGATGCCTTCCAATGCTCCGAAGAATAAAGTCGAAGCGACCGCTGCGCTGGGCGCGGAGATCGTCACCGTTGGTCCGGGCAGCGAAGATCGCCGCCTGCGTGCCGAAGAACTGGCGGCTGCACATGGCTACGTAATCGTGCCTCCGTATAACGACGAGAAGATTATTGCCGGCCAGGGGACGGTGGGCCTCGAAATCCTTGATGACTTTTCCAATAACGAGCTGCCGAGCGTTGAAACCGTGCTGGTCCCGGTTGGCGGTGGGGGATTGATCAGCGGCGTCTCGGCCGCCATCAAGCTCGGCAGTCGTCCACGCAACTCCAGCCGGAATCAGGTGAAGGTGATCGGTGTCGAGCCCGAACTAGCCGGGGATGCGCGTGCCAGCTTCCGGGCGGGACACATCGTCTCTTTCACGGCTGAGCAGGTATCGCGCACACTCGCTGACGGGCTGCGTACTCAGAGCATCGGCACAATTAATTTCGAGCACATACGCGCCTATGTGGACGACATCATCAGCGTGACCGAGGATGAGATTCTCGAGGCTACCCGCTTGCTGAGCGCCAACTCGAAAACGATTGCTGAACCTAGCGGCGCGGTCGCTCCGGCAGCGTTTCTTTTCCATCGCGACGAATTGCCCGATATGAAGATTAACGTGGCCGTCATCAGCGGCGGCAACATCGATCCCGCACTGCTTGCGAGCCTGAAACGCGGCTGAGAGGCGGAGAGCGGGGAATAGGTAGAGCCACTTTTCCCTCTGAGCGCCTCTGCGTCGGTGCGATTTCGTTTTGACTGTCGCAGCACCGAGGCGCCGAGGTAGGTATGGGGCATTCGCCGACGAATGTAGAATGGCCGTTCTGGAAAAAACTCAACACCTCGAGACTCTCATGATTCGCTTTGGTATCGCAGGATTTGGATTGCACGCTGTGCGGCGGCTGATGCCGGGTTTCGCGCTCGCGCAAAATTGCAAAGTGACGGCGCTCTCCCGGCGAGATCGCGCTAAGGCGCGAGAGAACGCTGCGACCTATGGCATTCCGCATGTTTTTGCTTCCACCGAAGAACTCAGCCACTGCCCTGAGGTTGATGCTGTGCTTGTCACCACTCCCAATGCCTGCCACCTGCTGGATATCCTAGCCGCGGTAGCTGCCGGCAAGCCTGTGCTCTGCGAGAAACCCATGGGGATGAATGCCGACGAGTGCCGACAGATGGTTGAAGCGGCGCGAGGAGCGGGCGTTCTCCTCGGCGTCGCACAGGTTTTTCGTTTTGAAGAGAGTACAAACCGGTTTCGAGCGCGAGTGGCTGCGGGCGACATTGGGCATCCAATCTTTGCGCGGTCGGAGTTCTCGTATCCAGGGAAGCACCACGGCCGCACTTGGCTCTACAACCGTTCGCTCTCGGGGGGCGGCCCGATCGCAGACGTAGGCGTCCACTGCATCGACGCCTTGCGCTACATCCTTGCAGATGA
The DNA here is from genome assembly GCA_963810955.1 of uncultured Acidobacteriaceae bacterium. Taxonomy (GTDB): domain Bacteria; phylum Acidobacteriota; class Terriglobia; order Terriglobales; family Acidobacteriaceae; genus Acidiflorens. Next base: position 62,982 of record CAWEPW010000014.1, read on the forward strand.
GCCGCGGCGGGTGAGCACTCTCGGCCGTTCGGACGAACATTCGGGAGACGTGGAGGCTGCGGCTGCGATGACCCTCGAATTTCGTCGCGGCGCCCTGGCCATGGTCTTGGTTTCCACTCGCGCCCAATATCGCACTCCCCTCGAAATTGTCGGAGACGCTGGAGCAATCCGGGCCGAGGATGCCCTGAACGCCGAACATCCGATCAAAATAGAACTGTGGCGCGGCGGGGAACTTGCCGCCGAGGAAACCATCTCCAACCGGCTTGCCTATGCGAAACAGGTGGATGCTTTTGCAGCGGCGGTCGAAGGCCGCGAAGAGTTTCCCGTTCCTGGAAAAGAAGGCTGGCGGAACCAGATTGTTCTGGATGCAGCTTACCGAAGCTTGCTATCGGGAAAAAGTGAAGAGGTGTCAGAACAGTAAATGCACCCGCACGGAAGCAAAAAAGGCGTCCCGGAAAAACTCACGGGACGCCCGAACAGCCCTCCCCCGAGAACTGCTCAGCCCAAAAAGTAGAATAAGAACCCCAGCGTGTGAATTCCACTCCCGAGCGACTAATTAACACTAACGAGCCACATGCTTGGAAGGGATGCCGTGCTAGCATTGGTAACCTTGCGACTGGTTACTTTCGGTCGCACCGGGTCTTGCGGATCTCCCCCAGGTATGGGGCTTCTCCCCAGAAGTCATCTGCCGTATTCCAAACCCACAGTTGTTCGCTCAAAGTCGCTTCGGTGGTAAGGACGGCTTTGGAATCAGCTGCTGGACCGAACCGGGAAAAGCGAGCATTGCCACTGCAATGGTTTGCATTTCGGGATTTGGAAGGTATGCATCGATTAGGCGTATGTCATTGATAAGCAATGACAAACAGGCGCCCCAGCCTTTGGAATGGCAACTGCACTTGGCACTGCGAGCGATTTAAACCTTGGCAAGTAAGTCCAGGGTCAAGCTTGAGGAGAAACAAAATTTTGGGAGGGATTCACACATGAGGAGAGTGGTAGTGTTACTGGCTGTGCTCGCGCTGGCGTTGCCGATGGCAGCGTGGGCCGACACAATTACATCAACCAACCAAACCGGCACCATAGCGATTTCCGGGATGTCGGGAACCAGCGGACTGGGAACCATTGGTGCTTCAACCATTACTTCGGCCGGTTCTCAATTAACTGCTTTCTCGTGGGGCGGTTTCTCGGCCACTTCGGGAAAAGGAAGCGCTCTCGGCAGCGTCAGCTTCATGACCGGCGCTCTGGCTACAGGCTCCATCTCCGGCGGGGGAACGTTCGCGGGCGGGGGTTCCTTTAACATCGTAGGGCAGGGTAGCTGGCTAGCTGGCTTGCCAGGCTCGCCCAAGGGCAAGACGACCCTGTTTAGCGGCAGCTTCGTGGGTCCGATCGAATGGACTCTGACCAGCGTGGCCGGGCCGAAAGCGACCTATACACTGTCGGGCAACGTGGCCGGCACGCTCTACAACGGAATGACCATAACCGGAACGACGTCGCAGAACTTCTACACCTATAACGGACAGCTGGTTGCGGGTGTGGGGCACATTACGGTAGGTAACACGACGCTCAGCACAGTTCCTGAACCGGGAACTCTTGGGCTGTTGGGAACAGGGCTCGTGGGTATGGCGGGGATGTTACGTCGCAAGCTGATGGCCTCCTAATTTGGAACCTGTGTCGCATCAGCGCACACACTCAACTCATAGCCCCGCCGCAGGGCGGGGCTTTTGACTCTGCTTGCCAGTCGAAATTTCAGCGCAAGATTTGTTCTATTCTGCATCAAAGTGGATTGGGTTTTCCGCCGAGTTAGGAAAGTGAATGTTGCTAGTGTGCAACAGATTGCATTCCCAGATGCAGGATACTTAGGCCACCTTCTACTTAAGCTATTGATAAATAATGGCTTGGCTTTGTGACACGTTTTGGTAGTGCAAGTGCACAGTAGAAGGAGGGCGACCTATACCTGATACGTAGTTTTAAGGGTAAGTTGTGAACAAATCTTGGAGGGATTGACATGAGGCGAGTGGTGGTGCTTTTGGCTGTACTTGCGCTAGCGTTGCCGATGGCAGCGTGGGCCGATACTATTACAACGACCAACCAAACCGGCACGATCGGCATTTCTGGAATGTCGGGAACAAATGGATTGGGAACCATTGGGACGTCTACGATCAGCTCAGCGGGATCGCAGCTGACCAGCTTCGCATGGGATTCTTTCTCGGCCACTTCTGGAAAGGGAGGCGCTCTTGGTACTCTTAGCTTCACGACCGGCACCTTGGCTAGCGGATCAGTTTCCGGTGGCGGAACGTTTAACGGCGGAGGTTCCTTTACCATTATTGGACAGGGAAAATGGTTAGCTGGCTTGCCGGGCGCGCCGAAAGGCAAAACCACGCTCTTCAGTGGCAGCTTCACAGGTCCTGTTCTTTGGACTCTTGACAGCCAAGTTGGACCAAAATCAACCTTTACCCTCACGGGCACCATTGCAGGCACTCTCTACAATGGAACGTCCGTGACCGGAACGACCAGCCAGACCGTCTACATTTACAATAACGCACAGCTGGTCGCGGGTATCGGCCATATCAGTCTAGGTAGTACGAACCTCAGTACGGTACCGGAGCCAGGAACTCTCGGTCTTTTGGGAACCGGGCTTGTGGGTATCGCCGGAATATTCCGTCGCAAGCTGATGGGCTCGTAGTGAATTTGTAGTCGCCGCAAACACTCAACTCATGGCCCCGCCGCAAGGCGGGGTTTTCGATTTCCGGCAACTCTACTGCAACGATTTCGTACTCCGGCATGACGGGCGTTGAACCGCCTTCCCTGTCCTCTCCGGCAAACAACACAGAACTGACGGCCACACCTGCTGTTCTTCATCCGCCAATCGATTACTACAGTAACCGTCCGCTGTGACTTTGCGTTGACCTTAGGCGGCTGCAATCCTAGAGTCAGGCGCAGGGGGAAGTATGAAAGACATCCATGAGGTTTTGCGCCACAAGCAGGCGCAGTACACACAGCTGGGAAAGCAGATCGAATTGTTGCAGCAGGCTGCCGAGAAACTGCGCGAAGTAGCGCCCTTGCTCGCCGAAAGCGACGTTGAAGACGATAGCCCCGTGCTCGCGGAAGTGGACGAGGAAAACAGCTCGATGGCGGCAAAGGCCGGGGCTCAGGCCTCGCCGAGCGCATCCAAGCCCGGTCGCAGCTTAACTCCGCGCTGGCCGTAGCAGCTCGCGGCTGGCGGCGAGGTGGGAGGCTCGCGTTGGCATGATTTTGCAGACGCTTCTGGTATCCAAGGATGACATGAGCGCGGAAGCGCTGGTGAGGGTCCTGGTGCAGTTCGGCGTGGTCGTGGACCGCTCGAGCGCCATGGATGTCGCCATGGCGCGTCTGTCTGAGGAGCGATTCGATCAGGTCATCGTAGACTTCGATAGCGACTTCAACGATCCTGAAGCAGCCAGACTGTTGCTTGAAAGTTGCCGGTGTATCGCCGGCTGCGAGCACCGTCCTCCCGTTACCGTTGCCCTCTTGCATGACGCCACGCAGATTCAATCGATTCTGGGCGCGGGGGCTCATTTCATCCTCACCAAGCCCATCGGCCAGCAACAGGCGCACAATACATTTCGGGCAGCTACTGCTCTCCTGAAACGCGAGCGGCGGAAATCGGCGCGGGTCGCGGTGCAAGCCGAGATCTCGCTGCGCATCGGCGGAAGCGAAAGCACCGTCGTGGAAGGCATCCTGCTCGACTTAAGTACCGGCGGCATGGATGTGCTGGCTGCTGCGCCTGTGCCTTCGCAAGCAGTGGTTCACGCGTCGTTCGCGCTTCCCGGCGGCGGCGGTACCATTGAGGGCGAAGCAGAAGTTGCCTGGACTACGGCTAACGGACAAGTTGGGTTGCGTTTTGTAGACGTGGAAGCCCAAATGCGGCAGCAATTGCATGAATGGCTGGAAGCGCATTCGCAAGACGCTCTGCCCGAAGAAGTGGACGCGGTCACGCAATGCAAACTGACCGACCTGAGCCTGGGGGGCTGTTACGTGCAGACCGAGTCTCCGTTCCCGCAGTCTTCGGCTGTTGATCTGTGCCTGCGCGTGGCCGAGATGGAGATTCATACCGAAGCCGTGGTGCGTGTGATGCACCCGGGTCACGGAATGGGTATGGAATTCCCTGCTCACACTGACGAGCAGCGGAAAAACGTTGCCGACTTCCTCGCTTGCCTCGCGAGCGAGCCCGGCGCTACGCCGCAGCTGGAAATCTCTCCGCGCGCGTTGGTCGCCAGCGCCGTTGACATCCAGACAACCGGTGTGGAAGGCGACGCGAACGAATCAATTTCCGGGGACTCAAACTCCGGAGAAGCAGCCTCTCGCGACTCAGCCTCCGACGACCCGCTGTTGGAATTGCTGCGGACCGGCCATACGCTTGACGAAGAGGCATTCCTTCGGGAACTGCAGCGCCAACGAACTCCCGAGAGCGTTTCGCAATAGCGGCCAACTGCTCTGCCAATGGAGGGACGCGCGTCCTTGCCCGTCCAGCCTTCCCGCAGCTGAATCACAGCGATCTCTGCCGAAGCAAATTTCACCACTTGCCCGCGCTCTGCTTGATCCCTTTTGATGGCAAACTACCTCGGCACCCGAATGCAATAGAATTGCTTTGCCTGTAGAGCCGGGGCCAGACCTGTCTCGACGCGGCGAGCCGCTTCTCTTCTCTATCAGCGACCAGGGTCAAGGCAAATTGCTCAGAAGTCCGATCTCGCGCACGTTGGCGCTCGCTGGCGCCGGTCTCGTCGCAGTCGCTGCGTTTTTTTGGTGGGGCACTCCCTCCGGCCATGATTTCGAATTCCACATGTTTTCGTGGATGGAAGTCCTTGGCCAATGGAAGCAGGGCATTGTTTATCCGCGGTGGGCCGCGCTGGCGCACTGGGGATACGGCGAGGCTCGCTTCTTATTTTATCCCCCTGCTTCCTGGACGCTTGGCGCTGCGCTCGGTGCTATCTTCCCCTGGAAGATCGTGCCCGGCGTGTACTGCTGGATCGCTCTCGTGCTGGCTAGCGCGGCCATGTACCGGCTTGCACGGCAATGGCTCCCCGTTCCTGACGCACTCTTTGCCGCGGTCTTCTACGCGCTGAATCCCTATCTGCTGGTGGTTATTTACTGGCGGAGCGCCTATGCTGAATTGCTGGCGGCGGCGCTGCTGCCGCTTTTGCTGCTCTACCTTTTGCGGATCTCTGTTCTGCGAACTGGCGAATCTGGCCTTCGGCCGACCCTGGGGTTGGGTCTCACGCTGGCTGCGGCTTGGCTTATCAATATTCCGGCGGCGATTATGATCCATTATTCAGCAGCCGGGCTGGTGCTGTTGCTCGCCGCGATTGGTATCGGCCGCGAACGAGCGTCGCCAGAGCGAGTATCGCCGGAACGATCGTTACTCGAACGAGTGTTGAATCCCCAGACTTGGCGCCTTCCGATCCATGTCGCGATGGCTATGCTTCTCGGGGCCGGACTCGCCTCGTTCTATCTGCTGCCAGCCATCTATGAACAGCGCTGGATCGACGTCGGCCAGTTGCTGTCGCCTGGAGTCAGACCACAAGACAATTTTCTTTTTACTTTCACCGCTGATCCAGATCACAACCGCTTCAATTTTCTGATTTCGACGATAGGCCTCTGCGAGACCGGAGTATTGGCGTGCGCAATGTGGTTTTCTTTGCGGCGGAGTTTCCTCTCACCGTCGCGCTTAACAGCGCCGGACAGCCGAGGGTGGCTGTCCCCGCGCGACGAGCTGTGCCCACGGCGAAGCCTGTGGATGTTGCTGGCCGTTTGGGGCACGGGGAGCGCGCTCCTGATACTCGCCATCAGCAACTTTCTTTGGCGGCATTTGCCCAAGTTGCGCTTCGTGCAGCTTCCCTTCCGCTGGCTGCTTTGCCTGAACGCAGCGCTGGCGATTCTTTTGGCTATGGCTGCTAAACGCTGGACCTCGCGCTGCCTGCTGACCGTCGGGCTGTTGGCCGGGATGATCTTTGCCGGCGATAGAATGCAGCCCGTTTACTGGGACACAGCCAGCGATATCCGAGAGATGAGTGATGCGATCGCCGATGGTTCGGGCTACGAGGGCACAGACGAATACGTTCCAGCGGGAGCCGACCCCTACGAATTAAACAAGGATCTGCCTCGGATCAGCGACGAGGCTGGAGTTCCTGTTCCAACCAAAATTCTGGCATGGGCCGAGACCGAAAAACATTTCCTCGTTCATGCGCCGACGCCGGAGACTTTGCAAGTGAGGCTTTTCAACTACCCGGCCTGGCAGGTCATCGTTAATGGCAGGCCCAGCGAAACGCAGACGACCGCTGTCACTGGCCTGATCGTCATTCCGGTTGCCGCTGGAGACAACGATGTATATATCCATTTCCGGCGGACAACGGATCGTCTTCTTGGAGACATCGTCTCGCTGATGAGTTGCGCTGTATTCGTTGTGATCTGGATACGCCTTCGGACCGAAGAGCGTTCGCGGCGCAAGACCTGATCTTCGGTGCCGCACTTTTGCAAGTGTGGACAGGCATAACAAGGGCGATAACCACAGAGGACACAAAGGAACACAAAGGAAAGCCACGGAGCTGAGTGCAACGTCGGATATTGATCGCAACCTCGAATGCCGGTAAGCTTCGAGATTTCGTCGGAGCCGCAGCGCCTTTTGGCATCACGATCGCAAGCATTCCGAACTTCTCTTCTTTGCCTCAGGTGGTCGAAGACGGCGTCACCTTCGAGGAGAATGCGCGCAAAAAGGCGGAGTCGTACAGCTTGGCTGCTCCTGGCGTGTTGGTTCTTGCCGACGACTCTGGCCTTGAGGTTGATGCACTGGGCGGAGCGCCAGGCGTTTATTCTGCGCGTTACGCTTCCAATGATCTTCGGAGGCGTTCTCAACAGAAGAGTGAACCGCCTAATAGTGAGCCGCGTACGACGGATCGCAACGCGGACGACGAAGCCAACAACACTAAAGTGCTTCACGAACTGGCTGGCGTTGCCGCGGGAAAGGCGTGGCGCGCGCTTTGTATGCGTGCTGGCGGCAGCGCGCGATGGGCAGACGCTCGGCACTTTTCGCGGCACGGCTGAGGGCGTCATCCTCGAATCACCGCGCGGCCAGAATGGATTTGGATACGATCCCCTGTTCTATTTCCCACAAATCGACAAGACCTTCGCCGAATTGAGCGCTGAAGAGAAGGCGCGATACAGCCATCGTGGCAAGGCTTTTCGGGCATTCCTCGAGTGGTATCGACGAGCTGTTTAGAGGAACGCAGGTGTCGTCGGGCCACCGCGAAAGACAAGAGCGAGCGAGACCCTGCGCTAATCGGCGAAGACGCGCCGAATCTTCATAGTTTCCTTGACTTCTATTGACGCGAAAAACGATAATGACTAGTTTGACTATTTGACCCAGAGGAACCGCCACTGTGGCATCAACTGCCCATCCCGTAGCTTCAGCTCCAAGCCCGGCTCCAAAGATCAAAGCGGGCGTCGCTCCCCTGCGCGCCGGCGCGGGAACTTCATTCTTCCTGCGCCGTCTGCATTCGCTCAGCGGTGTCGTCCCCATCGGCGCCTTTCTTCTCGAACACTTCATCTCAAACGCCGAAGCCTTCAAGGGCCCTCTGGCATATGGCAAGCAAGTCGAGTTTCTAAACAGCCTGCCCGGAGTTTTTCTGCTGGAGCTGTTCTTCATCTGGATTCCGATTCTTTATCACGGCCTTTACGGCGTCTATATCTGGTATCAGGGCGACACGAATGTCGCGAATTATCCGTGGAGCGGCAACTGGCTCTACACATCGCAGCGCTGGACGGGTATTATCGCGTTCGCCTACATGATTCAGCACACCTATCACCTGCGCTTCACTGGCACAGTGCTCGGCGAGCACCCCTTTCAGTCTTTCGCCAAGGTGCAACACGAATTTCAGAACCCATGGATGGTCGCGTTCTATGCGCAGGCATCATTGCCGCATCCTGGCACTTCAGCTACGGTTTGTGGCTGTTCGCAGCGAAGTGGGGCATCACAACCGGTGAAAAAGCGCGCCACCGATTTGGCTATGTGTGCGCCGCGCTTGCTCTCGGCTTGATTTTATTGGGCGGGCTCAGCATGAGCGGATTCTTCAAAACGCCGCTGCAGCCTCTGGATTCGAGTTCGAGTATGGAAAATATCGTGATGCGCTAGACATTGATGAGCTGGGATTGAAGAGAGTCATTGGGTCGGTAGTCGTTAGTAGTTCGCGATAAGGGTTGCGAACGACCACCGACCAGCGACTAACGACCGAGATCGGATTCATACAGCATGGCAGCTCCAAAAATCATAGTCGTGGGCGGCGGCCTGGCGGGCCTCGCTGCGGTCATCAAGATCGCGGAAATGGGCGGCGAGATTGATCTGTTCTCGATCGTCCCGGTGAAGCGCTCGCATTCGGTTTGTGCGCAGGGAGGAATCAACGCCGCCAAGAATCTCAAGGGCGAAGGCGATTCCACCTGGAAGCACTTCGACGATACGATTTATGGTGGAGACTTCCTGGCCAACCAGCCGCCGGTCAAGGCCATGTGCGAAGCGGCTCCCGGCATCATCGATTTGCTCGACCGCATGGGCGTTCCCTTCAATCGCACACCGGAGGGCCTGCTCGATTTTCGCCGCTTCGGAGGCACGCTTTACAACCGAACCGCATTTGCCGGGGCTACGACTGGCCAGCAGCTTCTTTATGCCCTTGATGAGCAAGTGCGCCGCTACGAATCCGAAGGCAAGGTAAAGAAGTACGAGCACTGGGAGTTTCTATCGGCAGTGCTTGACGGACAACGTGTCTGCCGCGGCATTTGTGCGATGGACTTGCGGACAATGGAAGTTCGCACCTTCCCCGCCGATGCCATCATCGTTGCGACCGGCGGCATCGGCGCGATCTTCGGCAAGTCGACCAACTCGGTCGTGTGCACAGGTTCCGCGCAATCGGCGCTTTACCAGCAGGGCTGCTATTACGCGAATGGCGAGTTCATACAAGTACATCCCACCTGCATTCCCGGAGAAGACAAGCTGCGCCTGATGTCGGAGTCGGCGCGCGGCGAAGGTGGACGCGTCTGGGTTCCGAAGACCGCGGGAGACAAGCGCGATCCCAAATCCATTCCAGAAAAAGAGCGCTGGTACTTTCTGGAAGAGTGGTATCCGAAATATGGCAACCTCGTGCCGCGCGACGTGGCGACTCGCGCGATTTTCAAAGTAGTGTTCGAGCTCAACCTTGGCATTGACGGCAAGCCGATGGTTTACCTCGACCTCACCCACATCGACGCCAAGACTCTCGACCGCAAGCTGGAAGGCATCCTGGAGATCTACGAGAAGTTTGTCGGCGACGATCCGCGCGTTACACCCATGAAGATTTTTCCCGGCATGCATTACACCATGGGCGGAATGTGGATCGATTACAAGCAAGCCACTAATATTCCCGGAATTTTTGCGGCTGGCGAGGCGGAATACCAATATCATGGCGCGAACCGGCTTGGGCGCAAACTCACTGGTGTCGTGCATCTATGGAGGCTTTGTTGCCGGCCCGAACGCCGTGCAGTATGCAAAGAGTCTGCAAGCGCGCCCAGCAACGGACACTTCGAATCCGAGCGAAAGCGGCAAGAAGAAATCAATGCTGGATTGATGAAAGCGGACGGCAGTGAGAATCCGTTTCTGCTCTGGCGCGAATTGGGCGCGCTGATGACCGAGAACTGCACGGTCATCCGCTACAACAAGAAGTGCCAGGAGGCGGATGCGAAGTTGGTCGACCTGCTGCATCGCTTCCAGAAGATCAACCTGAGCGACCGCTCGCAGTGGGCGAACACGACCATCGCCTTCGCGCGCCAGCTCTACAACATGCTGCAACTGTCGCGAGTGATCGCGCAGGGAGCGGCCATGCGCGACGAGTCCCGCGGCTCGCACTACAAGCCCGACTTCCCCGAGCGCGACGACAAGAACTGGATGAAGACCACGAAAGCAACGTTCGCGCCAGATTTGGATGAGCCGAAGTTTGAGTTCGAGGCGGTGGACGCGAGTCTGATTCCGCCGCGGGCTAGGAAGTATTGAAGTGCACGTAGGGGCGACGAATGCGTCCGGGTCCACGCGCTCTTGGAACTGAAGGCTAAAAGTTAAATGGCGAACACAAAATCCGTAATTCTAAAGATCAAACGCCAACTCACTCCCGACGCCAAGCCGTCGTGGGAGGAGTTCGAGATTCCTTACAAGCCGAACATGAACGTCACTTCGGCGCTGATGGAGATCGCGGCCAATCCCGTGACTCGCGACGGCAAGCAGACTACGCCCGTCACCTACGACTCGAATTGTCTCGAAGAGATCTGCGGCTCCTGCGCCATGCTGATCAATGGACGCGCGCGCATGGCTTGCTCTGCGCTGATCGACCATCTCGATCAGCCGATCAAGCTCGAGCCCATGTCGAAGTTTCCGATCGTGCGCGATCTCGCTGTCGACCGCAGCGTGCTTTTCGAGAATCTGAAGAAGGTCAAAGCCTGGGTGCCGGTCGATGGCACCTACGATCTCGGTCCTGGCCCGCGCGTGACCCAAGGAGGACCAGGAACACGCGTATCCGTTGTCGCACTGCATCTCGTGCTGCTGTTGCATGGAGGCCTGTCCGCAGTTCAACGAAGACACAGGTTTCGTCGGCGCAGCGGCTATCTCGCAAGTGCGTCTGTTTAATACGCATCCCACCGGCGCGGCGCTGAAACACGAGCGTCTGACGGCGCTCATGGGGGACGGCGGCATTCAGGAATGCGGGTACGCCCAAAACTGCGTCGAGATTTGCCCGAAGGAAATACCTCTGACCACGTCTATAGCTGAAGTGGGTGGGCAGGTCATGAAGCAGGCGTTTACGGATCTCTTGCGCAAATAGTATCCAACCGACCGTTAAATTGCCGACGCTATCCATTAGCGGCACGGCAGTTTCACTCGCACCCGGCATCCTCTCTTTCCGTTCAGGTTCGAGAGTTCGATCGAGCCACCGTGGGCTTCGACGATCTGTCGGGAAAGCGCCAACCCGATGCCGCTCCCTGCTGGTTTTGTCGTATAAAATGGCACGAATGCGTTGCTCGGGTTGAGGAGTCCGAGCCCGTTGTCTTCGATGGTCAAGGTGACGTTCTGCTCGTCATAATCCTGCTTCTGGCCTTCGAGCACCCAGTTCAAAATTACCTGCGGCTTCCAAGCTTCGACAGCAGTCGCAGTCGAGTTCGAATTCACGTCCACACCAGGTGCAAGCGCCGCTTCGACCGCATTGCGCACGAGATTGATCAGCATCTGTTCGATCTGGTCGGCGTCTACCATCACCATCACATCCGGGCCGCGGGAAATCGTAACCGCCATCCGGGTCTCGAGAAAAGCGGCGCGTTCAACAATAGGCAGCAGCGCAACTCTTTTCTTTGCTGGAGGCGGCATCGAAGCCAACTGCCGATAGGCTTGCAGAAACCGGTTGAGCGAGGCGGTACGCTCTTCGATGATGGCTAGACCGCGTTCGAAGTCTCGACGCTGTTCGGGATTGAGCTCGATCTCAGCCAACCGGTTGCTCAAGCTCCCCGCGATGGACTTGATGGGGGCCAGGGAATTGTTGAGCTCGTGCCCCAATACTCGAATTAAGCGTTGCCAAGCGCTGCGCTCTTCTTCGCGCAGCGCCCGGCTGATATCCGACAACACAACCAGGGTGTGGGGCACTCCTCTTTCACGGAACTTGCTTTGCCGTACCAGCCAGCGGGTCTTCGAACTGTCAGACGGCAATGTCACTAATGCCTCATTCGCCGCGTTAAGGCAATCGGCCATCCCGATTTCTTCGGCAGTGCGTCCGATGAGTCGAACCGCAGCCTGCTGGAGAATCTTTTCGCCCGCTGGATTCACCAGACGCAGCACATGGTCGGGGTCGAATGCGAATAATGGAGCATCGATCTCTTCCACCACTCTCCGCAGGAGCGCAGTGGCTTCGATCGCGCGGATGCGCTGGTCCGCGAGCAGATCGGCCAGGGCATTGACCTCGAGCGAAAGCTCACCCAGCGCATCGTCCGCAATCGCTCCCCGCGCTCGAAACGAATAGTCTTCTTCGCGCAGAGAGGCCACTACATTAGCCAATGTCTGCAATGGGCGAACCGTCTGCGCGTGCAAACCGAGAGCCAGCAGCCACCACGCGAAGAGCTCCGCGAATGAGAGCGCCAGCTTCGAACTCTGCGGACCAATGGCTGGAACCAGATAAAAATGCCGCTGACTACAATTCCGGGCAATGCGACGAGCAGAGCGTAGAGGTTGATGCGATGCTCATAGAGCAGGCGGACCCGCTTGCGAGTAACGTTGCGCGTTTCGGCCTTGACCTCGGTTTCCGAACTCGCGGTCTGCGGAATCGGACTAGAGCCCATACTTTTCCATACGCCGATAGAGCGCGCCCCGGCTTAGACCCAGGGCTTCGGCCGCCTGGCTTATATTGCCCTGAAAACGCTGCAGCGCTTTTCGCACCAGCAGCGCTTCCACCGCCTCCAGGCTGAGCTCTTCGAGATTTTGGGCATGGGGGCGCTGCAGATTCAAGCCGAGATCCGCGGGTTGAATCTCCCGCTGGCGGCACATCAGAACCGCTCGCTCTAACGTATGTTCGAGCTCGCGAACATTGCCCGGCCAGGAATATTGCGCCATAACTTGCAGCGCAGAAGCGTCGAAGCCGGCGATGTCGCGACGATAACGAGCTGCGTAGCGCCGGAGAAAATGAAGCGCGAGCGCAGGAATATCTTCCCTGCGTTCACGGAGCGGCGGCACATGAATCTCGACGGTGTTGAGGCGAAACAGCAAATCCTCCCGAAACTGCCCTGCGGAACATGCGGCCTGCAGGTCGGCGTTTGTGGCTGAGATCAAGCGCACATCGATCTTTCGCGACCGAGAAGATCCCAGGCGTTCGATCTCGCCCGATTCCAGCACACGCAGCAGCTTTGCCTGTTGGCGGATAGGAACGTTCCCGATTTCATCCAGAAAGATCGTGCCACCGTCGGCCAGTTCGAATCGTCCGATGCGATCGGTGCGCGCATCGGTGAAGGCGCCCTTTACGTGGCCAAAAAGTTCGCTTTCAAAGAGGCCCTCGGCCAGCGCGCCAGTGTTTACGGCGACCAGCGGGCGCGAAGCACGTGAAGATAGAGCGTGCAGCGTTTGCGCCACGACTTCTTTGCCACTGCCGTGTTCGCCCGTAATCAGAACGTTCGCATCGGAGGGACCTACGCGTGCGATAGCTTCGAGCACAGCCTGCATCGAAGGCGCGGCGGCGATGAATTCGGGGCGGCCCTGCGCCTGAAGGAGCCGGTTCTCCGCTACCAGCCGCTCAGCGCGTTGCAGAGCACGATGCAATTCAATTTGCGTTCGCAAAATTACCAGCAGGCGTTCGTTCTCCCAGGGTTTTTGCACGAAGTCGCGCGCACCGCGCCGCATAGCCTCAACCGCCAGTTCGACATTGCCCCACGCGGTCATAACGATGACGGGCAGATTGCCATCCAGGGCCACAATTTCGGAAAGAAGGTCCAGACCTTCCTGCCCGGAGGTGGTGTCGCGCGTGTAGTTGAGATCGATCAGCAACGCGTCATACGACTCTGTCGCCAACGCCTGCCTGACTTCGCCGGGAGACTTGGCGCTCTCCATTCGATAACCCTGCGGATAAAGCAGGAGTTGCAGGGCCTCAAGGATATGCGGCTGATCGTCAGCCGCCAGTATGCAGGGGCGGCGGTTTTCGCTGGAAGGAGTGTCGCATGGCACGTTAGATGGCTCGAGCGAGCGGCGATCTTGCGGCTTGGCCGGGGTCGGCATGAGTTATGGAGACGACGCGGTGACCGTTCCGGTGACCGCATCCTGAATCAGCACTCCATTATGTTCCAAAGTTGCGCCCGTGGCGCGATCAAGTTCTACTTTAGCTTTCTGGTAGATCGTCATGGCGTTAACCATGTCCAGTTCGGCTACGGACAGGTCGCGCTGCGCAGTCATGGTCTGGTAGGTCGATCCCGAGCCTAAATCTTGTTCTTTCTTTGTGATGTCGAACGTCCGCTAAGCCAGATCCCTGGCCTTGCGTGCCGATTCAACGCGGGCGCGCGATTGTTCCAGAGCATATTGCGCATTGCGCACCTCGATCCGAATCTGCTTTCGCAATTGCTCTTTGCGCAGGCTGGCCTGCCGGTATTCCAACTCGGAACGATACTGGTCGGCCTTCGCGACGCGGTTCCGAAATGGAATATTCAGGTTGAGTCCTACAAAGTAGTCGGGCGACGAATTGTTGAAAGCACTTTGAAATGCGCCCGACAAGTCGGTCGGCAGGCCGGCGGGTACGGCAGAAGCATTGCCTGGAGTTGCCAATCCTCCGAGACCGCTGCCGCCGTAGTAGCCGACCAGCGAGAGCGAGGGCAGCAGCGCATTTCGCGCGGCGGCGCGACTGATTTGCCGGTTGGCCAGGTCAACATCAGTTTCCAAAAGTTCCGGACGATCGCGCAGTGCCTTCGGCAATCAGATCCAGTATCGGTTCGTTGGTGTCGGCTTCGGTGCTGGTGGCGGGCATGAGATCCGTCGGCACGACGGGCATTTCTCCGAGCGTAGGATCGTCCAGGCTCTTCGTCAGCGCGTTTTTCATCAACGATTCCTGCAACTCGAGGTTCGTCCGCGCCACGGTCAAATCCTGATCGCGCCGGGAGGACTCGGCTTCGGCCTTCATCACATCCATCTCCGGAATGCTTTCCAGTTGCAATTGCTTCTTCGCGTTCTCCAGCGTCTGGTTGGCAAAGGCGAGCGATTGCTCGTTCACGCGCGCCTGCTCGTAAGCGCTGACCAGATCCCAATAAATGTTCTCGATCTGCGTGACCGTGGCAATCACTTGGTCTTTGAAAGCAATGTCGGAAATCTTCTTGTTGTTCTTGGCAATGCGGAGATAGCGGAGGTTCGGCCCGAAACCAAAACCTGCGAGAAGCTGTTGCTGGAACGTGAAGCGGTAGTAAGAATTCAAAGCCGGCGACAGAAAGATATCTGGGCTGTTTGTCGTCTGCCGATTGTTATTGAACTGGAAGGAAATCGACGTTCCAGTCGAAAACGCCTGCGAGTAACTCGCGTTCACCTGCGTCGTATTCAATTGCAAGGACGGCACGCCGTAGATTTGCGTGCTCGACAGCGGCAACGTCAGATGCTCGATCCCCGAGATAACATTCACCACCGGATCGTAAGAGGCCACAGGAGTGCCGACGCCCAGGGTGGACTGCACCAATCCCGAAGCGCCCGCTCCTGCCCCGCCCGCGCCGCTGGTCGTGCCGCCTGCGCCGGCTCCCGGCGCTCCTGCCCCATAGCCGCCAACTCCTCCTCCGGGCGTTCCTTGCACGACGCCGGCATTGACACCACGAAAAATTCCGCCAGCCTTTGTGCGCAGTACGTCGGTATCGGCAATCGGCAGGTTATAGCGGGCGATTGCCAGGTCCAGATTGTTTTCCAGCGCGAGGGCGATCGCGTCTTTCAGCGACAGATAGAGTTTGCCGTCCTTGAATCAAGCGATCAAGACGCGGGGAATTGGTTAGTACGGGCTCCGGCACACGAGTCACCTTTGTAGGGGCTAAGTGGATTGTGCGACTGCGGCATTTCCAACTCAGCCGGGGTACGTACCTGCGCTTGCATCGCAGCCGCCATGACAATCAACAGCGCCGCCAATGCGGCGTAAAAGCGCCATACCAGGAAACCGACCTTCATCGATTCACCGCCAGGTCGCTAGGCTCCGGTAGTTGACTGTAGATTTGGATTCGCGGTATCGCCAACCAGCCAGCCATCGCGCAACTGGAGGGTGCGAGTTCCATAAGCGGCGTTCGTTTCGGAGTGAGTAACCTGCACGATGGTCGTTCCCTGTTGATTCAAGTCGCGGAAGAGTTCCATGATTTCTTTGGCCTGGATGGAATGCAGATTGCCGGTCGGCTCATCGGCCAGCAGCAAGGCAGGCTTGTGGATGACGGCTCGTGCAATTCCGACCAGCTGTTGTTGTCCGCCAGATAGCTGGCTGGGGTAAAGATCTTTCTTGGCGACGATCTGGAAGCGGTCGAGCGTGTCTGCAACCATGCTTTGCCGCTGGCTTCGCGGAACGTCTTTATAAGAAAGAGGAAGGTCTATATTTTCCAGCACAGTAAGATCGTCGAGCAGGTGATAACTTGGAATACCATTCCGATATTCTTCTTCGCCAGCTCTGCACGTTCCTTTCTCTTCATGGTGTGAGCGGCCTGCTCGCGGAACCAGTATTCGCCCTGCCATTGATCATCCAGGAGAGCGAGAACGTTCAGCAACGAAGACTTCCCTGCCCCCGACGGTCCCATCACAGTAATGAACTCGCCTTGGTGAATTTCCAGATTGACGCGACGCAGAACCCACGTCTGCCCTGCGCCGCTCTTATAACTACGCTCGATATTCTTCAACCGAATCATGTCGTTCCTTCGAATTCATCCCTTCGAAAACTTGTTCTCTTACTCGTAGCGCAGCGCGACCATCGGATCGACCTTGGCAGCACGCCGCGCGGGCAGATAGCTGGCCAACAGAGCGACCAGAAGCAAAATCGCAGGCGCCGTAACAAAACTGACCAAATCATTCGCGCTGACGCCATATAGCAGGTTGGCCATGAGTCTCGTCAATCCCAGCGCGGATATCAGACCGGCCACGACGCCGACCGCCGCAAGCCTCCCAGCACCGGCAAGGATAAGACGAAAAATGTCCAGTCGGTGAGCGCCGAGAGCCATTCGGATACCTATCTCGTGCGTTCGCTGGCCGACCACGTAAGAGATCACGCCATAAAGCCCGACGCTTGCCAGCAAGAGCGCCAGCATGGCGAAGGCAATCAGCAGAATCATGGAGAAGCGCCGCCTGGCCAGCGAACTGGCGATGACATCATCCATCGATTGCAGGCCGAAGATAACCAGCTCGTTGCTGATTTGCTGGCTCGCGTGCCAAATGGAGTCAAGCAAACCGGCTCCCGCGGCGTCGGAGCGCACGACCACAGCCGACCCGGAAGGCGTGTTCGAGATAAACGCATCAGGCATCTGCGTGCACGAGAGATAGAACTGAGCCCTGAGTTTCTGAGTGTCATCTGCATCGAGCCCCCACTGTTTCACGTGACCAACCACTCCTATGATCTCGGCCGGACCGGCAAAATTGTCTGACAGGATTCGTTTGCCAATCGGGTCCTGGTTAGGAAAGAAGTTTCGAGCGAAGACATCGTCGACGACAGTGACTCGCGGAGAAAGCTCGTTATCCTGATCCGTGAAAAAGCGGCCGCGTTGAAGCGGGATGCCCATCGCCTTCAGATATCCGGGCTCCACGATGTAGTCGATACCCCAGCTCATCTCGTTCTGAGTGGACGGTTTGGGTTGGCCTTCAAACCAGAATGTCAGCTCGTCGTCATATCCCATTGGCATCGCGCCCCATGTTTGTGAAACTGCCTGCACACCCGGAATCGATGCGATCTTATTGTCAAATTCACGAAAGGCGGCACGAATGGCCTCCGGAGATGCGGTCATCATCGACGGCGGAAGCGAAAGGCCTACAGTCAATACGTTTCGAGGATTGAAGCCGGGATCGACACTCCAAAGGCGCGTCAAGCTGCGGATCATGAGGCCTGCGCCTGCCAGCAGCACGAGTGCCATGCCCATCTCCATCACGACAAAGACGCCCTGAACGCGGTTCCGGGCTCCGCTCATGCCGCGGCCACTCTCGTTAAGAGTACCCTGCAGGTTGAGGCGCGACATCTTCAGAGCGGGCATGAGTCCAAACAGCACTCCCGCCATTAGAGAAATGGCCAGCGTGAAGAGGAGTACGCGAACATCGATGCCAATCTCTTCCGCGCGCGGCAGCGCGGTGGGAAGAACGTTTAGGGCCGCACGCGTTCCCCACGCGGCCAGCAGTAAGCCGAGAGCACCTCCCATAAGCGCGAGCATAACGCTCTCCGCCAATAATTGCCGGAGCACGCGCCGCTGGCTCGCCCCCAGGGCGGCGCGGATTGCGAATTCGCGTGTCCGGCTCGTCGAGCGCGCCAACAGAAGATTGGCCACATCGACGCACGCGATCAGAAGCACGAAGCTCACGCTGCCAAGTAGCACCAGCAATATCGGCCTGACACCACCGACCATCCACTGCTTGAGCGGAATGAGTTTCGCGCTGATACCCTTGTTGGCATCGGGAAAAGCCATTGCCAGACTATTTGTCACTGCTCTCATGTCAGCCGCAGCTTGCTCGATTGTCACTTCTGGCTTAAGCCGGCCGACGCCATGAAATCCCAAGCCCGCGCTGCGCGTATCGAGTAGATTATTTTTCCATTGACCGACCGGGACATACACCTCCGGTTGGGTGGCCGAGTTGCCCAGCGCAAAATGAAAGTTGGCAGGAATCACGCCGATGATGGTGTAACCTCTGCCGTCTAAAGTCATCCCCTTGCCGACAATGTCGGGAGCAGATGCTAACTTGCGTTGCCACAGGCCTTCACTGATCACTGCGATAGGGTTGGCGCCTATTTCGTCTTCTCCCTGCGCGAAACTGCGGCCGAGCATCGGTTTTACGCCTAAGATCGAAAAAAAGTCCGACGCAACGAACTCGCCATTCACTTGAAGGGCGTCTCCAACTCCCGTAAGGCTGAATGCATAACCCCTATAAATCGCCATTGCGGAAAACGTGTGATTATCTTTCCGCCAATCGCGAAAGTTCGGAAACGAGATCGAGCCCGAGTCAAAATTCGGCTTGCTCTCGTGAAGCGTAACCAGCTCCTCGGGATGCGGATAGGGCAAAGGATTAAGCAGAACTCCATTGACCACCGAGAACAGAGCCGTGTTGGCGCCTACTCCAACCGCGATGGTAATGACCACGACCAGGGCAAGCCCGGGCGTTTTCACAAACTGGCGCGCGGCGGATCGCAGATCCTGTTGCAGTCCATTCATGGTCCAATCTCCTATTCGTAACGCAGGGCCACCATGGGATCGACCTTGGCGGCGCGTCGCGCGGGAATAAGTCCCGCCAGGACGGCCACGATTCCAAGCAAGAGAACAACTGCGATCAAAGAGAGCGGATCAGTGCTTTTTAGTCCGAAAAGAAAACCCTGCAAGACGCGGCTGCCGGCCAGCGCGAGCGGAATCCCGACCGCAAGACCAACTGCCACCAGCAACATGCCCTCACGCAGGACTAACTCCATAACATCGCCGCGACGGGCGCCGAGCGCCATACGCACACCGATCTCGCGGGTGCGGCCCGCCACCGTGTACGACATAACGCCGTAAAGCCCAATGCAAGCTAGCAGCAAGGCCAATCCTGCAAAAAAGGTCGAAAGCTTGGCCAGGGCGATTTCGTTTCAGGCGCTGGCTTCAACGCGGCTGTCGAGCGTCTGCACAAACTGAATCGGAATATTGGAGTCGGTAGCTTTCATTTGAGCTTGGATCGTGGTTACTGCTGCCGAGGCTTCACCACGGACTTGCGCTTCGAGCACGATCTGCACGGGATCGGGCATCTGCTGATAAGCCAGGTAGAAACGTGGCTTCACCTCTTCGCGCAGGCCGCTGGCATGGTCTTTGGCATTGTGAGATACGCCGACGATGGCTGATGGGCTTATCGAGCCAGTCAGGGTCGTCGATCCTGAACTGTCGCCCGACCGGGTTCTGTCCGGCAAAAAATCGCTTGACCATAGCCTCGTTCGCGACGGCCACGCGCAACGAACTGGCTGTATCCTGCGCTTCGATTCCGCGGCCTGTGAGAATCGAGATGCCCACAACTGCGAAATAATCCGGGCCAACATAGTCTTCCAGAGCGGCGCGGTCGCGAGGATCGGTGGCATTGAATCCAGGGACGATAAGCGCGTCAGCGGATTCAGTCCCGGTGAACAATCCGTTCGTCGAATAGGTGACGCCGCGCACTCCTGGAGCGCCAGCGATGTGGGCTGCGATTTCCGATGCTAACGACTCCATTTTTTGCCCAACATAGCCCGCAGAGGCGGGATCGAGTCGAGCGATGACCAGGTGATCGCGCTCGTAGCCAAAGTCCTGCCGCATCAACTTTTGAGCTACGCACGAGGAGGCCTGCGCTGAAGAGCACCAGCAGTGAGAGCGCGACCTGCCCGGAGATCAATCCCTTGCCCCATCCGAATCGGGAGCGAGAGCCGGATGTCGTTCGCGTCGCATCCTTCAGGGCTGGATACACACGCACTTTCAGCGTTTTCAAAGCCGGGACCAAGCCAAAGAGAACTCCCGTGAGCAAAGTCACCAGGGTAGTGAATGCGAGCACACGCGCATGGGGAAAAGCGGAAGTGCGGTTTTCGATCCAAGGATCGCGACCAGAAAACGGACGCCAAAAATCGCAAGCACAGAACCGGCCACGTTCCGCCGCGAGCGAGCAGAATGCTCTCCGTGAGAAGTTGCTGCAAGATGCGGCTCTGATGCGCGCCAATGGCCAGACGAACCGCGATTTCGCGATTGCGGGCCGACGAGCGAGCGAGCAGCAGGTTCGCCACATTCACGCAGGCGATCAGCAGCACTAAACCCACAATTCCCATCAGCAGGAGCAGAGGAATCCGGTAATCCTGGCGCAAGTCGGAAAAGCCACTTCCACCCCGAGTGACATTGATATGGGCGTCACGAATCGCTTTGCGGTCGTCCGACGAGATCGCCGCTCCGTAGTCGCCTCCGAGGGCCTGCTTGAAAATCAAGTTCAGGTTCGCTTCCGCTTGGGCCGGAGAAATGTTTGATTTCAAACGCCCGATCAGAGATAACCACGAATTGTTACCGGACTTGAGCCAGTAGCGTCCGCGAATGATCTCCGGCTGCATACTGATGGGAACGAACAGCGCCATCTCTTCGCCAACGACGTCGCCTTCGAACCCGGCAGGCGCGACGCCAACGACAGTAAAGGGATATCCATTTAAGCGAATGTCCTTGCCAATAATCGAAGGGGAGAGCGCAAACCTGCGCTGCCAGTATTCATATCCCAGTACCACGACTGGGTTGGCATTTTCGACCGTGTCATCGGCGTCGGAAAGCAGCCGGCCGGCCCCTGGTTTGAGCCCGAGAACTGCGAAATAGTTCCCGCTCACCAGGCGCCCATTGATCCTCTCGCTGCCGTTCGTGTTGTCGTTCGCGGTGACGCTCGTGGCAACGTTCGTGCCTTGGCCAGTGTCGATCTCAACGAAATCATTGGTGCCCCCAGCACACAGTCCGCTGAACACAGAATTATGATCGCGAAGCTCCTTATACAGCGGGTAGGAGAACACATCTGTGCGTGGAGTCCCGTTTGAGGTCGTGTTTGGAAGCGCGGGATCTCCAACCACGACCAGCTGCTGCGGATCCCTCACCGGAAGCATCTTCAGCAAAAGCGCATTGACCACGGTGAAAATTGCTGTGTTCGCCCCGATGCCAAGTGCGAGGGTGACAACGGCGACCGCGGTAAATCCCGGACTCTTGCGTAACTGCCTCAATCCGAAGCGAAGATCCTGTAGGAATCCATTCATATTGATTTCCTCACTCGTATCGCAGCGCCACCATGGGATCGACCTGCGCGGCACGGCGGGCTGGAAGGTAGTTCGCGAGAAACGCGACGGCGCCGAGCAATGCCGCAACGCCGACGAACGTCAGAGGATCGGTCGCCGTAATCCCAAACAACATCCCCGAGATCAGTCGCGCCGCTCCCACCGAAAGCAGGCAGCCCGCCGCGATGCCAATCAGAACCAGCGCCATTCCCTGCTTCACCACCAGCGACAGCACCTCGGGACGCCGGGCTCCCAAAGCCATCCGAATGCCGATTTCCTTCGTGCGTTGCGCAACCGTATAAGACATCACGCCATAGAGTCCAATCGCTGCCAGCAGCATGGCCACCGCCGCAAAGATCGTGAGCAGCAACATGCTGAATCTTCGTCGTTGAACGGAATTGGCAATCACCTCCTGCATCGTCCGAACATTGGCCAGCGGAACATCTCTGTTCACGCTCCAGACCGCATTCTGCGCCGCCGAGGTCAGACTCGCTGCGTCGGAAGTTGCGCTCCGCATCGCCACGAACATCGACGGCCATTGCGCCTGGCCAAGCAACTGGTAAATTTCGAAGCGAGGAACCGTATCAAGCCCCACGTGCCGCACATCGCCCACGACTCCGACGATCTGCAGGGTCAAATTGTCGGGTCCAAAATTGGTGAGCAGTTTGCCGATCGGGTCTTCCCCGGGAAAGACCGTGCGTACCAGCGCGTCGTTGACGATCGCAACCTTAATGGAACTGTCGAGGTCACTCTCATTGAAGGTGCGGCCTTTTAGCAGGGGAATACCCATCGCGTGGAAATAGTCATCTGTGCTGACGCGAATGTCCGCTTCATAGTCCTTTTCGCTGCCAGAAGCTTGAAGCTGCGCGAACTATTGCCTCCAGCCAGCGGCAGCCTGCTAACAGCACCCACGGCCTGCACGCCCGGCAATACCTGTAGCTTCTGCACTACCTGCTGGTAAAACGCGAGTTGATGAGTGGGATCGGTGGAGGATGGTAGTCCGAGGCTGAAAGTCAGGAGACGATCTGGATCGAATCCGGGATTCACATCCATGAGCCGGGCGAAACTCTTGAGCAGCAGTCCCGCCCCGACCAGCAGAACCAGCGAAAGCGCGACCTCGGCGATCACGAGCGCGGAACGGGTTCGACCGCGCGTCGCTGTGCTTCCCCGCTCGCCCTCTTTGAGAAACTCGCTGGGATTCGATTGCGACCCATGGAGCGCCGGAATGAGACCAAAAAGCACACCGCAAACCATCGATGCCAGAAAGCTGAAAGCCAGTACTTCCCGGTTGATGCCAATTTGCTTGAATTCACGAATATCCGGAGGACTCAAGGCAAGCAATGATGGAACGGCTATCGCTGCCAGCAACAGCCCGAGAAGTCCTCCCATCAAGGCCAGCAGAATGCTCTCGGTGAGCAATTGGCGAAGCAAACGCCGGCGGCTGGCTCCCAGAGTGGTTCGTATCGAAATTTCTTTGGCGCGCGCTGCGGCGCGCGCCAGAAGCAAGTTGGCAACATTCGCGCAGCAGATAAGAAGCACTACGGCCACCGCAGCCAGTAGCACCAGCAAAACCGGACGGATGTCTCCCACTACATAGTCGTGTAAAGGCAGAAAACTGACGCCGACCTTCGCGTTCGAATCCGGATACGCCTTTTCAAGGCGGAGGGCGATGGTATCGAGTTGCGCGTGAGCTTGCTGGGCAGTCACTCCCCACTTTAAGCGCGCCCAGACGTCGAGATAACTTCTGTCCCTGAACTGGCGTGGATCCTTGTCGGGCGCGAGCGGATGAGTGGGCACGCCCCACGGAGAAGTCACCCATAGTTCGCCGTACTCGTCGGGAGAAAAGTTTGGCGGCATCACTCCGACAACCGTATATTCTTCGCCGTTGAGCCGGATGCTGCGGCCGACGATCGCATGATCAGCGGCAAAATAGCGCTGCCAAATGCCGTAGCCGAGAACGGCAACTTGATCGTTCCCAGGCTGCGCATCGCTCGCTTGCAAACCCCGCCCGAGGATCGGATTGACTCCAAACAGCGGAAAGAAGCTCGGCGTAACCATCGTGGCCTTGACTCGCTCCGGGCGGTTTTCCGTCGACAGGCTTGCCTGCCACGCCCGTGAAGCTGCCATGTAGGCGAAGACCTGATTTTGGGATGCTAAATCGAGATAGTTCGCAGGAGAGGCGTCGTCGGTCGGTACGCCCTCATAGGTCTCTGAGACACTTACGAGACGATCCGAATCCGGATAACTGAGCGGATGCAATAAGACCTGATCGACCACACTGAATACCGAGGTCGTAGCGCCAATCCCCAGCGCCAGTGTAACCACTGCAACGACAGCAAAGCCGGGGCTCTTGCGCAGTTCCGAAGAGCATAACGAAGATCCTGCCACAGCCCACTCATGCGCTCGTCTCCTGCAGAAGCTTCTTGAGTTCTTCCTCGGCGACAACTTTGCCATCGAACAAATGCACTTCGCGTTGGGCGTGCTTGGCAAAGCGCGGATCATGCGTGACCATGCAAATCGTAGCGCCCTCGCGATGCAGGTTCTGCAGGAGTTCCATGACTGCCTCGCCATTGCGCGAATCCAAATTTCCGGTGGGCTCGTCGGCGAGCAGATCGATGGCTGCCGCCCAGTGCTCGCGCCACCGCAACGCGCTGCTGCTGGCCTCCCGATAACTGCGACGGATAATGGCGCACCCGATGCGCCATCCCCACGCGCTCCAGCGCCTCCATCACGCGAGCCTTGCGATCAGCAGCCGGCATCCCTGACGGTAAGTCAGCGGCAGCTCGACATTCTCATAAACCGTGAGATCGCCAATAAGATTGAAACTCTGAAAAATGAACCCTATTTCCTGATTCCGAATGCGCGAACGCTCGGCAAAATCAAGATTTTCGACCGTCTTTCCATTGAGTGAATAGCGGCCGGCCGTCGGCGTATCGAGCAGCCCGATGATCGACAGCAGCGTCGATTTGCCGCAGCCCGATGGCCCCGACATCGCCACATACTCTCCTTTATTGATCGACAGGTGAATGCCGGAGAGCGCGTGCGTCTCGATCTCGTCGGTGTAGAAGACTTTTGTCAGATCCTGAATCTGGATCAGCGGCTGTCCCATTTCAGTCATGGTTATTCCCTCGCTTATAAATTGTTTGTGCTTGTGGTAGGGGCTGAGCTCCCCGCCACCACACATTACTCGAGCCGTATCCGATCGGTGTTGTCCCAGCGCGACATGTCGGACAAGATGACGGTGTCGCCTGCGTGCAGCCCTTCAAGCACCTGAATGGAGTTCACCGAAGCTCGCCCAACTTTTACCGGCACGCGTACGGCTCCCTGTCCGTCAGGGTCGAGTCTGAACAAACTGATGGTGCTATTCTCCTGCCCAAAAGCCGGGCGGCCCACATACAGAACGTTGTCCAATCGTTCCAGGTCGATGGTTCCATCGACACTCAGATCGGGCCGCGCCCCTTTCGGCAACTCGCCTGTGAGTTTGACGTCGACCGTCACGGTTCCGTTTTGCACCGCCGGATCGATCCGCATTACGCTCCCGGCGATCACACCGTTGTGCGTGTCAATCGAGGCTGGCTCGCCAATCTGCACGTCGCGCGCCTGCGTCTCAGCGATCTTCAACGTAGCCATCAGGTGATCGGGTTCGACGACCTTCGCCAGCATGGTTCCAGGGAGGACGTGCTGGCCGACTTGCAGCGGCAAATCCACCAGCACGCCGTCGATCCCCGCTCGCACTTTCAACGCGTCCAATTGTTTTTGCTTAAGTGCGGCCAGAGTGCGCATCTCATCGACTTTGGCCTGCTGTTCCGCCATCTGCGACTCAATCGCCCGCTGATTCGCGGTGAGCCGCTGCGTCTTCAAGATCGTTTCTCGTGGTGAGTTCATCCGCCTTGTCTTTGGAAGACTTGTAAGCCAATCCCGAGATGACTCCAAGATCGTAGAGTGCCTTGTCGGTCTGTGCCTGCCGCTGCGCCTGAGCGTCATCGGCGTGCACGGTCGCCGCTCCGGCTTTCTGGTTCATCAAGTCGCTTTCCAGCCTTACCCGAAGGCTCTGATATTCTGCTTCAGCCGCCTTCAATTGAAGTTCCGCGTCAACCGCAGCTTGCTCCGTCTGCGGATTGCTCATCTCGAGCAGGATGGGTCCCCGCAGTTACCTGCGAGCCGGGCAGCATATGAATGCGTACGACGGTAGCCTCGGTCTCGGCGGGAATGTTCGCACCGCTTCCTGGCTCGGCACCAGCGATCCGGGCCCGCGGACCTGGCGCAGCATCGGACCGCGCTTCACCGTGTCGGTCCAAACGGTCGCGCGCTCGACCGTAGGTGCCGCCGGCTTCAGCCGAAAAATGCCGATCGAAATCGCGGCCAGGACCAAAGCAACCGCCGCTACAATAATCGTCTGGCGTCGACGTTTCTGAACTTTAAACTCCGGCCGAGCGATGTCCATTCGATGGCAGAAAGGGCGACTAGGGTGCCATCTTCTACAGACGGTAACTAATCGAAAACATGAGCGATATTGAGTTCGAATTCGACGGGAAGGAGAGGATTTATCCGGAATCGGACGTTGGTGTCCGCGAATGAACAGTAGCTGGCGCTGCCACGCAACATCTTAGCCGTGGGATTTACTTCGTGTACGTTCGGCCCTTAGTGGTTGAGAATCTCTTAGATTGACTCAGCGCCAATTCAATCGCAACGTACATCTGCGCTAAGATCGTGGTGGCTGGCGGCGATAAATGCTTTGAAGGTGGCGTCCTCAAACGCCCGGGACAAAGGCCCCGCGTTAATCGGTTGACAAAACACTACCCTCACCTGGAAAGGAAACATAATGTCGACACGTCCCCCGTTGCCTCCATTCACGCGCGAAACTGCGATCCAGAAAGTTCGTCTAGCTGAAGATGGTTGGAATTCTCGTGATCCAGAGAAAGTTTCGCTCGCTTATTCCGCCGACTCGCGCTGGCGAAACCGTTCAGAATTTATCAGCGGAAGGCAAGAGATCATCGCTTTTTTACAGCGCAAATGGGCAAAAGAACTTGACTACCGTTTGATCAAGGAAATGTGGGCCGTTGAAACGAATCGCATCGCCGTGCGATTTGCATATGAATGGCACGACGATTCCGGAAACTGGTTTCGTTCTTACGGCAACGAAAACTGGGAATTCGGCGACGACGGGCTGATGCGTCTGCGTCTGGCGAGCATCAACGACCTGCCGATCAACGAATCCGAACGCAAGTATCACTGGCCGCTCGGGCGCCGCCCCGACGACCATCCCGGATTGAGCGATCTCGGTCTGAACAATCTGAAACCACGAGGTTCGTGATGGTATTACTGCCCGGCCTCGGCGCAACACCGGGGGGCCGGGCTTCATTGCCGCGTCTATGCGGCCGCTTGCTGGCTATGCTGCTTGATGAACGCGAGCAGATCCGCGTTAATCTGTTCCGCGTTGGTTGCGGGCATCCCGTGCGGAAAACCTGGATATACCTTCAGGGTCGCGTTCTTTACGATCTTTGCAGACATCCGGCCCGCCGCGTCGATTGGGACGATCTGGTCATCGTCGCCATGAAGAATGAGAGTGGGCACGTCGAACTTTTTCAGATCCTCGGTGAAGTCCGTCTCCGAGAAAGCCTTGATGCAGTCGTAGTGGGCCTTCATGCCGCCCATCATTCCCTGCAACCACCAGTGCTCGCGGATGCCTTCTGAAATCTTGGCGCCCGGCCGGTTGTAGCCGTAGAACGGGAGAGTGATGTCCTTGTAAAACTGCGCCCGATTTTTCGCAAGTTCCGCTCGCAGGCCGTCAAACACCGAGATGGGCGCGCCCATCGGGATTCTTTTCGGTCTTTACCATCAGCGGCGGCACCGCGCTGATCAGCACAGCCATGGCGACACGTTTTGAGCCATGCCGTCCGATGTAACGGGCAACTTCTCCGCCGCCGGTGGAGTGGCCCACATGGATTGCGTTCTTCAGGTCAAGCTTTTCCGTGAGGGCTGCGAGATCGTCGGCATAGGTGTCCATGTCGTTGCCGTCCCAGTCTGGGTGGAACGTCCATGCCCGCGCCGGTCATGCGCGATGACTCGATAGCCCTGCTGGCCGAAGAACAACATCTGTCCGTCCCAGTCGTCGGCAGTGAGCGGCCAGCCGTGGCTGAACACTATGGGCTGGCCTTTTCCCCAGTCCTTGTAGTAAATCGTCGTGCCGTCTTTTGTGGTGATCGTGGCCATAGGTTTTCTCCTTGACTTTGTGATGGGGAACGGCGTCGCAATGCCCGGAATCGGGCAACTGGTGTCAATCGTACCGAAGAACTCGATCCCTTTTCGACTCCTCGGCATGATCCAGTGCCATCATTTTTCGACTCCCGACATGCGCGTCAAGACCTCAAGCGTCACCGCGAAGTCCAGCTTCTCCGAACCCATGGCCGAGCGGCGGTGAGGAACTCGTTGCTCGGCTGTCGCGGAACCGGAACATCGTTCGGCCCAACTCCATCGCCAGAAGCATATCCTCTGCATCATGTTGACGTCGAACCAGGCTTCTTCCGGCTGTTGCAAAATAAGGGGCCACGATACTGAATCTCGCGTGATGCAATGGCGCTGTGCATCATAACGTCAACCGCGACCTAGCGCAAATGCAACTCTTTTCGGCAGCAGCACGCCTCCGAAAACGCCAGCATCTGCACCGCCAGATTGAGCATTTACCGCAATCTTCATGGCCAGCGACCCATCCTCGCCAATTGCGTCGCCTTCGGTCCTATGTCGAAACAGCGGCCAGGCGCTCGAAAGTCTCCCGCGTCCCCGCCATCACCGACGATTTGCCTGCTCAGAGTGTGGCGCTGCACCGGCGCGTCGGTCATATCGCCGCCCTCTCGCGCACTATTTCAGCCAACTCGGCTCGATCAGGGCTCGCGGTAGTCATGTCAACGTGAAATTTGCCGTCGATAAAACCGGCGAGCAATCTGTCGGGACCGTCGGTTACGGCCGCGAGCGCCGCGGCGTTCTCACCATGGTGAAGGTCACATCCGATGCAAACGAACGGCTTGGAGAGTCGGCAAACTTGGTACCCTTGTCGATAGCCAGCTCGTTTCGGCGCGTCGTTGTAGCCCGTCACTCGACCCTTTTCGAGCAGGCGCAACACTATGTTGCCGTCATGACGCTAAGACCAACAATCAAGATTAGGCATCTTTCAATCTTAAGCTTGACTACTACGATCCAAACCGTCTTGATGTTCATAAATTCGCGGATTCCATTCTCCGACAATTCGCGTCCATGTCCCGAATATTTGACGCCTCCGAAGGGCAGCCGAGGATCGGAAGCGACCATCTTGTTCAGAAAGACCATGCCCGCCTCGAGTTCGTTAATGAATCTCTCCGTCTCCGCCGCATCGTTGGTCCACGCGCTCGCGCCCAGTCCGAAGCGGCTGTCGTTGGCAATTTCAATGGCCTGATCGACATTTTTGACCCGGAAAATTGACGCGACCGGACCAAAGAATTCTTCCCTGTACGCCGGGGATTCCTTCGGAATATCGGTCAGCACGGTCGCTGCATAGAAGTTGCCCGCGCGCTTCAGGGGATGTCCGCCTGTGAGCACGCGCCCTCCCGCAGCGACAGTTTTCTTCACATCCGAATCAAGAGAAGTTACAGCATCGGCGCTGGCCAGCGGACCGAGCTGGGTGTTGTCGTCGAACGGATCGCCCACGCGCAAATCCTGCATGTGTTTGACAAACTTGCGCTCAAATTCGTTGGCTATTTCTTCCGACACGATAAAGCGCTTCGCAGCGATGCACGACTGGCCGTTATTCTGAATCCGCGCATCTACCGCCGTCGCAACTGCGGCGTCCAGGTCAGCACT
Organism: uncultured Acidobacteriaceae bacterium; assembly: GCA_963810955.1. Classification (GTDB taxonomy): domain Bacteria; phylum Acidobacteriota; class Terriglobia; order Terriglobales; family Acidobacteriaceae; genus Acidiflorens. The sequence goes on from CAWEPW010000014.1 coordinate 92,297, forward strand.
CGGCATCACGATAAAAGGATCGCTGCCGCCCAGTTCAAGCACAACTTTCTTCACGCGCTTCGCCGCCGAAACTCCAACCTGGATCCCCGCCTGTTCGCTGCCCGTCAGAGTAGCGGCCATAACCCGTGAATCGCCCAGGATGCCATCGACCGGTCCCGACCCAATCAGCAGAGTCTGAAACACCCCCTCCGCAAAGCCGGCCCGGCGCAGAATGTCTTCAATCTTCAGCGCGCATTGCGGAACATTCGATGCATGCTTCAATAATCCGACATTCCCGGCCATCAATGCCGGAGCGGCAAAACGGAAGACCTGCCAAAAGGGGAAATTCCACGGCATGATTGCCAGGATGGGGCCAATCGGCAGATAACGAACGAAGCTGCGTTTTGCTCCAGTCTCCACGATTTCATCGGCCAGAAACCTCTCAGCATTTTGCGCATAGTAGCGGCATCCGCTCGCCGACTTCAGCGCTTCGGCGGCCGCGGCTTTCAAGGGCTTACCCATCTCCAGGGTCATCAAATGGGCGCACTCGTCTTTTTCTTCTTCCAGAATCGCGGCCGCGCGCATCATTTTACCGGCTCGTTCGGCAAATGAGGTCCGGCGATGAGTTTTGAACGCCGATGCCGCCAATTGCAGTTTCTGCTCAATCTGCGCGGCGGTAAGAGGCTCGAACGTTTTCAGTACTTCGCCGGTTGCCGGATTGGTCGTCGCGAGGGCCATGAATTTCGCCTCCTGGGTACGGCCCAAGAAATTATACAAGCCCATCAGCGGCCGCAGATGCCCGACTGTTTCTCAACATTTTGCAGATCGAGGTTAGAGGCGAGATTGGATTGAACCTCTGAGATGTCAGGGATGCGCCAACGAAACTCACGTGGGGACAGCCGCCCTCTGCTGTCCAGCCAGCAAAACTCGCCGAAACAGCGCAGCCCAAAGCATGGCTGCCGCCGCCACCTTTCACGCGCCCATGTAGGTATTCAGTTAGTGGACATACTGCCGACAATCACATCGGATCGCGCGTTCTGTATGCCGATGGCTCCGACCCGAATCCAAGTGATATTACCGTCCAGTCCAGTGGCAGGTATTTGCGCCGGACAAACTCCTCCCGTGAGCGTGCCCCACCCGGTCGGTTCCATGCTCCCGCTAACCAGCGGCGGAGTTCCAGACGCGGTGTAAGTGCAGTTCGCGGCGTTTCCTGCCTGCGGAGTAATAATGTCGCCGACTGAATACGCCGTATTTTTCTCCCATTCAACTCCGCCGCAAATCGTGTCTTGTCCCAACGTTGACGCGCCAAACGTGCACCACCAGTCTGTGGTCACCGTGTAGAACAGGCCGTCCGGACTCCAATCAATTGTGGCGTTCTGCGCGTTGAAAATAGGGTTCATAGCGCTGATGCCGTGGCTTCCCAGTCGTATCGGAGAATTACCCGAGCAGTATGTTGCGCCCGCGGAGTAAGGAGTATTGGAGGAGCCGTTGGTCGTGAGGCACGCGCTGCCAGCCGTGGAATTGCCAGGGCTGACATTGGTTTGATAGAGGTCCACTTCGTTCACGTAGGGGCCGGTAAATGGGTTCCCGCTACCGCAATTCGGACCCGACGAAGGCCAGCTCGAAGACGCAATATCAGCCGGAATGACGCAACCATTGTTCGGTTTGTTATTGGTTGGCGTGCACTGGTTAGTAAGTTGGCCGCTAGGATTGCCAAGGCAGACCGTGGTACTGCTCTGTAAGATCGGCATGGTATCCGTCACGTTGTCTGCGTTCCAACCGCAATGCGTGTCCAGGTTTAACGAGTATGGTGCGGCAAGGTCGTCGGGAGCGATCAGGTTCATAGAGTTGCCGCCGCTCTTGACCGTGGAAGGTGTAAAGAGTCCCCCGGCGCTAATTAATGCGATGAATGCATCCTGACCCTGCGGAGAGTTACTACCATAGACAAGGCTGTTATAGCCGTAGCATTCGTGACCACTCAACTGGCTCCCCGATCCTCCCATCGAAAAGGATTGCAGCGTCGGGAAGTTCCAGATATAGGGGCTGTCGTTATCGACCGTCGAAGAGAGAGTACAGGAGCCCGCCAAACATGCAGTCGCTGAAAGGTGAATCAGATTGTTCGCTGGAATGGTGTTGGCGCCATGCAGCGTAAACTGATCGGTGCCGCCGGGGCAGTTGTAACCGCCCGCACAGCCAGTCATGGTCATCGGTTGCGGTGTAGCGGCGCCGGCTGGAAATTCCCCGACCACATAGCCGCCGGGAATGCCGCCCACCGTAGGCCCGAGGTTCAGTGTCGAGGTTCCCGTATTCCACACGCGGCACCCGTTTCCGATCTGATAGCCGGCCACGATGGTTCCAGTGCCTTGAAGGCCGGCGTTCGAGAAACCCATTGCAAACAGGGTATCGTCGGTGCTGACCCGGAACTGGCCCGCCCAGGTTACATTGAGACCAGCGAGACAATTGGCTCCCGCAACTCCAGTGGTACCTTGCTGAAAGTCGTAAATGGTCGTTGGCGTCGGCGGATTACAAGCTGTCGGGCCTTGACTGCCTCCGGGGAGGCACGCAGTCAGATCATACTGCAGAATGGCGCAGGGTCCGGTCTTTGTGCAGTTCGAGCTTGCGCCTAAGATCCACACTTTATAGGCGTTCGGCGTTGTCTGGCCAAACGCGGCTTGATAACTCGGAAGCGTAAAAGGCTTGCCCGCATTTTGCAGCTGCGTGGCCTGCATCGTGGATCCATTAAACAGGTATACGTAACTTACGTTCGCGCTATTGCGTCCCACCGTGAACATGCTGTGGTCGATTGCCCAGTGCTCATCACTGTCGCCGCCGCTATAGTTATTGATATAGCTACCGCCTGGGTGTGCCGGATCTGTGTTTCCATCGGTGACGCGAAGTACCTGCAGCCCCATGGAGTTAGTTGTGACCGTGCCGGCTCCGGTGTAGCCGTAGTCGGCGGAAAAGTTCGTCCAGAGATTTGGAATGTTACTGACCGTAACCACGCAAGGATCGTTGCGCAATCCACCATAGTTCGGCGGCCCCGATGAACCGGACTGATACGTCGGCGAGCAATTCCTTGGATCGTTGACCGTGAGCGTAACCGTGGCGGTTGCCGGGGCAAAGTTGTTGCTGGTCGGAGTGAATTGTGTCGACAGTGTCTGGCTGCCCGGATACAACACTGTCCCCGACGGTGGTGTATATACGAACTTGCCGGCTACGTTAGCAGTTGCATCCAGTTGGGTTGCTGTGATCTTCGCTGGATAAGTGATGGTCGCCGGTGTAGGCCAGGTTATTACACTGGCCCCCTGCTGCGCAGTCGTAGTTTGTGTAAGCGACGTCGCTAGATAGAGGCTGTTGGCTGCCCAATTTGCCGTCGTCGTGCACGTTCCACTACTGCTCGTTATCGTGACCGTAGTCCCGCTGATCGAGCAAGCACTCATTGCTGTGAAGCTGGGATTGACACCGGAATTCGAAGTTGCTGCCACGGTGAAAGTGGACTGGTACCCAGCAGTGGCGGGTGCGCCCGTGAAGGTCACCGTCGGCGTAGCCTTAGTCGCAGTCGTGGTTTGTGTGGCGGTATCCGCCTGATACGTGCTGTTCGCCGCCCAATTGGCCGTCATGGTGCAGGTGCCGCTGCCGAGCGTTATTGTAACCGTCGTGCCAGATATTGAGCAGGAACCGCTCGTCGTTAAGGTAGGAGTAACGCCGGAGTTCGAAGTTGCTACAACCGTGAAGGTGGAATTGTAGGGGGAACTGGCGGGGGCGCCGGTGAAAGTCACGGTTGGCGCTAACAAAGCCGTTGCAGCTGTGTACTCTGTAACCGAAGTTGCAGCCAGATAGTTGCCGTTGCCGGCCTGGTTCGCTGTCACCTTACAATTGCCTGAAGTATTACCGATCGTGTAAGTTGCGCTTCCGTCAGCGTTGGTCACTTCGGTGCAAGGTCCGATACCGGAGCTGCTGTATGAAACTGCCAAGCCCGATGTGGCCGTGGCCACCACGGTGAAGTTGCTGCCGTAGGATGCCTGCGCGGGAGCCTTCTGCGTAAATTTAACGGTCTGACTAGCCTGATTCACCTGCAGTGTGGTGCTGCCGTTTGATGATGCATAGTTACTGTCTGTCGGAGTGAACTGCACTGACAAAGTCTGGCTGCCTCCGTTAGGCACTGTTCCCAAGGCGGGGTTATATACGTAGGTCCCGGCGCTAACGGGTGTAGCCGTCGCGTTCAGCTGGGTTACGCTGAGAGCCGTTCCATAGGTGATCGCCGCCGGTGGCGACCAGACAACCGTCGGTGCCGCCGGATTCACTTGCAGAGTGACGTTGCCGGTTGACGAGATATAGTTCGCGCTTGTCGGAGTGAACTGCACCGACAGAGTCTGGCTGCCCGCGTTCAGCACCATTCCCAGGGGGGGCGTATACACAAACGTGCCGGCACAAATCGGAGACGCCTTCGCGTTCAACTGCGTCGCACTCAAGGGCGTTCCATAAGTGATTGCTGCCGGGTTCGACCACGCAATCGTCGTCGCCGCCGGATTGACCTGTAGTGTGACGCTGGCGGTTGATGGCGCGTAGTTAGGGTCGCTCGGGGTGAATTGCACCGACAGAGTCTGGCTGCCCGCATTCAACACAGTGCCCAATGCGGGCGTATACACGTACGTGCCACTGCTGATCGGTGTGGCCGTGGCGTCCAACTGGACTGCGCACAGGGGCGTTCCATAAGTAATCGCTGCCGGGTTCGACCATGCGATAGTCGTGGCGGCGGGATTGACAGCGAACGTCTGCGAAACCGGCGTCGCTGCTGCGTATTCGACATCCCCCACCTGGCACGCCTGCACCGTCACCGGGCCCGCACCCGTGATCGTTAGCACGTTACCTGAGATGGTCGCCGAACCGGAGATTACTTTGTAGCTTATTAGCAGACCAGAAGTAGAGGTGGCGTTTAACGTGAGCGGTCCCACTCCATAGGTCTGGGTTGGAATGGCTGGGAATGAGATGGATTGCGCGACCTGCACGCCATTAGTTGACAATTGCACCGTCTGCGCGCTCGCCGGATTGTTCAGTGCATCATTAGTGAGGGTAAGTGTGCCAGTCAGACTACCGCTGATCGTCGGAACCGTAGCAACCGCAATCAGGCACTGCCCCGCCGAAGACAGTTGCGTGCTCGTAGTGCAATCCGTGCCGCCCGAGGGAACCTGTGTGAAATTCGCCGTAATCGCGAGATTCGACAAATTCAACGGCTGGTTGCCGGCATCCGACACCGTGAGGGTTTGTGGAGCGCTGGTCGAGCCGATGAACGCGTTGCCAAAAATGAGCGGCGCCGCTTGGGTCCGATTGACCTCATATACATTGCCGCCATCAGTGATATATATGTTGCCCGCGGCATCCAGTAGAACGCCCTGCGGAGCGCTCAAGCCCGCTAGAGCCATGGTAGATTGCGAAGCGCCGCCCGGAGCCACCTTCACGATTTGCGCGTTGCCCGTGTCCGCCACATAGACCGCGCCCGAGGCATCCACAGCCACGCCACCAACGTTGCTGTAGCCGCCACCAATTGGAATCGGCGTTCCACTAAACGGGGGCTGGTACTCAGTTACCGAATTGTTGGTCGTCACGTAAAGGTTGCCACCCGCGTCCAAGGCGATTGCCGTCGGATTCGTCAGGTTGGAAACAACGGTAATTGGCGTGTCGCTTCCGGCGGGCAGTTCGAGCAGATTTCCACTGGCGGAATCGGCGACATAAAGATTTCCGCTGCCGTCGATCGCCAACCCGCCCGGTGTAACCAAGCCGGGAATGCTCAACTCCGTCATATCCGCGCAGTTCAATCCTCTCTGTTCGTTCGGTACCATTACTACGCGGCTGTTTCCCGTGTCGGAGATATAAAGATTTCCCGCTCCATCCAAAGCAATTGCCGTAGGACCAGAAAGACCGGAGGCGGAAGCAACCACCGTGCTCTTCGTGAATGTGCCCGCAGACAACTTGGTCACCCGGTTGTTGGATTGATCCACAACATAGAGATCTCCCGCGCCATCTAACGCCGCGCCATAAGCCTTGAAACTGTTGCTCAATGTGGCAATCGTCGATTGTGTGCCCGGATCAATCGTCACCGTGCCCGACTGACCAACACCAGTCAAAAGCCAAGTCGTCACCGGCTGGTTGCTACCAGACTCGAATAGCATAACTGCACCGGCGCGGAGCCCTGGCGCCGATGGCGCGAATGCCACCGACACGTTGCAGGTCACCTGATGAACTATGTTGCCCGTAGTTCGGACGGAAACATTCACTCCTGTTGTGCAAGTGGTGCCACCATCTGTGTAATCCAGTCCAGATGCGCCAGTAGTTAACACGTCCACTACGTAGACTGGTGGTATCTTCCCCGCGTTATAGCTGTAAGTGAACGTTTGCGGCGGTGCCGCCGTGCCCACGTTGACCGGTCCAAAGTCCAGCACCTGCGCACTCGTGGATACAAGCGCAAGAGACAAAAACTGAATTAGGAGGGTAAAACGGGCACGCAACATCATGAACACACTCTCCCCCACGGTCGTCTTGGGGAGGCAGATAATTGTCCTCTCAATCCCGATTCGCGTCAATGTTTATAGTGCAGTTATGGTATCCGCACGTACTTCCGAGTACCGTCACCCTATCTCATGCACGGTTTCGCCGGGATTTCAGCGTTGCATGCGTTATATGTCGTTTGTTACCCGGCTTACGATTTTCTCCCATTGCTTGCGATTCCGGATTCAAAACTCTTTCGATCTCTTGCCGCAGCCAACGGTTTGCCGGATCGTTCTCCACACTTTCGTGCCAGTACAAATGGGCCTCCAGACGAGGCGCCTGCAGCGGAAAGGGATACACTCGGTTCATCCGACCTGAGGTCGACGAATCCGCATGCGCCGAACGCCCGTTCAAAAGGGGCGCGTGGCGCTCCGGTACGGTTAGCAGCATGTCGGTCATACTAACCACCATGCACGCCGTCAGGTTGTGCTGGCTGCGCAGAAATACCTGCCGGCGAAATCCGCGCCGGCTAAGTTCTATGTCAATCAGGCTGGGACCGTGACGGCGCGAAGAGACCTGAATATGGCGCTGTGCCAGATAAGTATCCAGGTCGAGCGCGCCGTTAATTGCCGGATGGCCGCGTCGAGCCATGACCACGAACGGTTCGTTCAGCAGCCACTTATGCCGTATGCGATCGCTTACCGTCATGGGGACATCAATGGCTAGATCGACCGAGCCACTGGCCAATTCCGTTTCCAGGTCTCTACGCTTCACGCGCGACGTCGTAATCGACATTCCCGGAGCGGCATAAATCAGACGGCGTAGCAAGGGCGGAAGAATGAGGGCCTCGGCATATTCCCACATCGACAGGTGAAAATTCCGGCGCGTGTCTTCGGGGACGAAATTGCGGCTCTGGCTGAGATTGACTTCCAGAATCTGCAACGCCTGCCGCACCTGCTCAATCATGTTTCGCGTGAAGGGCGTCGGAACCATGTGCGGCCCCTGGCGTACGAAAAGCGGATCCTGCAGCAGATCGCGCAGTCTCTTCAGCGCGTGGCTGATCGCCGGCTGGGTAAGGTTCAATTGCTGCCCCGCGCGAGTGATGTTGCCCTCGCGATAGATGGCTTCGAGCACCACAAAGAGGTTCAGGTCAACCTGACTTAAATGCACGCCGCATATATTACAGGATTCATAGGATTCATTAGGAGAATCCTGCCGAAATCGCTACCCTGATCCCGATAGCAGTGATCCCGGCAGGCCAGCGCTTCCTTTACCTATGGACTTCTCTCCTTCACCGCAAGCCCAGGGCTACGTCCAGCGCCTTTCGGCGTTCATGCAAGAGCATGTTCTGCCCGCCGAAGCTGACTACTTCGGGCAAGTGCAGAACATTCCTGACTGGCGCTGCTGGAAACAGCCTGCGGTTATGGAGGCTCTGAAGGCCAAAGCCCGTGCTGCCGGCCTCTGGAATCTCTTCCTTCCCCACAGCGAATACGGTGCCCGTCTCACCAACGTCGAATACGCGCCGCTGGCCGAGATCATGGGACGATCGTCGATTGCTCCCGAAGTTTTTAACTGCAATGCGCCCGACACCGGCAACATGGAAGTGCTGGTGAAATATGGTTCGGCGGCACAAAAAGATCGCTGGCTCACACCCCTGCTGGCCGGCGAGATTCGCTCAGCCTTCTGCATGACCGAGCCGGACGTGGCCTCGTCAGATGCCACGAATATGCAAGCGACAGCCCTCATCGAGCGCGATCACATTATTCTCAATGGTCGAAAGTGGTGGAGTTCGGGCATCGGCCATCCTCATTGCCGGCTGCTCATCTTCATGGGCATCACCGATCGCGCCGCTTCGAAACATCAACGCCATTCCATGGTCCTAGCGCCGCTCGACTCTCCTGGCGTCAAGATTGAGCGCATGCTGTCGGTCTTTGGATCCTATGACCCGCCCTTCGGTCACGGCCAGGTTACCTTCAATAACGTCCGCGTGCCGCTCGACCACATCGTCGCGGGACCGGGTCGCGGTTTCGAAATCGCCCAGGGCCGTCTCGGTCCCGGGCGCATTCATCACTGCATGCGCACCCTCGGAGCAGCCGAACGCGCGCTTGAACTTTTGTGCCGCCGATCACACGAGCGTGTGGCGTTCGGCAAGCCCCTGGCGGAACTGGGCGGCAACGCCGATGTCATCGCCAATGCCCGCATCAAGCTGGAGCAAGCTCGTCTTCTAACCCTCAAAGCGGCGTGGATGCTCGATGAAGTAGGCACCAAAGGCGCACGCAGCGAAATTTCCCAGATTAAAGTAGCGGTGCCCAACATTGCGCTGGAGATTATCGACCAGGCGATTCAGATGCACGGAGGCGCCGGAGTTTCCGGCGACTTTCCCCTGGCCGCGATGTTCGCGACGATCCGCACCCTGCGCATAGCCGATGGTCCCGACGAAGTGCATCGTGCCTCGATCGCCAAGCTGGAATTGGGGAAATATAAGGACTAGCCCTCGGCTGAGTTCTCAGCTGTCAGTTCTAGCTGGCCCGTCGGGTGAGCAAAATCAACCGAGCGCGACGTAGCAACAAGGACGAGGAAACGCAGATTCCTGCTAATCATTATTGTTAGCGTGTCGTTTTACACAGTTGGTCCGGGTGACAAAATGGAACGGACGTGACGCGTGATTAAGCCGTCTCCGCAGCCGTCACAAACATAGCGTGGATGCCTGAAACTGTACCCCGACTATCGCTGCTGCGCATGCGTTGCGGGCTCGCTCCGTGGGACAGCCGACCGGCGGCTGTCCCACGACGGAAGGGGACGAAAAACTTAGCGGAAGGTGTAGCCGATGGAGGCGCCGACGCGGGCGGCGTGATTCGAACTGAAGTCAGTATTGTTGTTGATCCAGTAAAACCGCGCCTCGGGACGAACAAAGAAACCGCCCTTTACATAGAACTTGACGCCGCCACCAAGATCTACATCGAAGTGATCGCTCGATGAGATCAGTTGGCTGCCACCGCACGACGAACCACTCAAGGTACATGCAGAGTAGTGGGTATCGAACCCGCCGAGGCCTCCGACAAGCTCAAGGTAGGTATGACTGGCAAGCTTAGGAGAGAACACGGCGTTGAAGTCGTAGAGCACGGGACGATAGGTGATGCCCGAATCGAAGCCGCAGATTGAAGGTGAGCAGCCGGCGCTGCTTGCCCTCCAAAACACTTCGCCTCCAATGCCGAGGTTGTGCCAGAAGAGCACATCCCCGCTGACGCCGGGATAGGCGCCACCGGATAACGACGGGTAGTTTTCAACCCCGTTCACAAAACTGGCTCCTGGAGCAATCATTGTGCTGACGCCGAATCCGATGTCGATTCGCTGAGCTTCGGCCAAACCCGAAAACGCTGCCAGGGCGGCGCAGGTGAAAGTCAGAAGTATGGCTGTACGCACTGCGTGTTTCAATCGAAACCTCCGGTACTGTTTTTTAAGTGTTTGGATGCAATCTGAAGCATCGATGCTGCCGGGCGAAAAACTTTTACAAGAATTTACGGTGCCGAAAGACCATGAACGGCTGAAGATTATTCCCTTGAACCGTCACCAGGCAGAGTCTGCTGGATTGTAAGGCGAAGGATGTGCGCTATCGCACATAGTTTGGCAGATTCGGGAAATCAGTGTCCCGTTCGCAAGGCGAGCTATATCAGCTCCTATTTACGCGTGACTTATTAAAAGAGAGTGGGTTTCGTCGGGAGTCCAATAACGGCCTAGTAGGCGAGCAGGATGCGGAGGTCGCGCAGATTATTTCCGGTGGGTCCGGTGATGATGCTATCGCCCAGAGCATCGAAAAGAGGGTATGCATTAAAGGTGGAGAGAGCGAACTGGGAAATGGTATCCACGCTCCGGCCAGCGCTTAGAGCGGGCTCTTGGGAACCGCTGTGGGCGAGGCTCGCTTCAAGGCTGCCAGAGTTTTCTTTGATTCGATGCACGGTGCTGCCGTCGACAACCGCTCCGGCGGCGGGGCTGTTGCCGTCGATGCCGTCGGTGCCGGCGCTTAGAACGGTAATGTCGCGTCCCGATATTCTTTCGGCGCAGGCGAGCGCAAACTGCTGGTTGCGCCCACCGATACCGCCGTTGCGGACGGCTGACGGTCACTTCGCCTCCCGAGATCAGGCAGACGCGCGATACGTTGCGGTGCAACCCGTCTAGTCGATCGAGCAGGTAGGAGGCGGCCTGGTCGTAGGGTTGGTCGTCGCAGGAATTGTCGACTTCGACGGCGAAACCGGCCCGGGTCGCGGCCACGGCGGCTTGCTCAATGGCTACTTGGTTCGAGAGCACCGTCCACCAGCGCGCGCGAATGAAAGCAGGGTCATCGGATTTGGGCGTCTCGTTGAGGGCGTGCTGACGGAACAGTTCGGCCACGGACTGCGGAAGTTGCTCGATAAGGTTGTATTCGGTTGCGATGCGTTCGCAATCATTAACGGATGTGGAGTCTGGCATCGTTGGGCCGGAGGCTAGCGCGTCGGGTGTATTGTCAGGCACGTCGGAGACAAGAATCGAAACCTGCTGCGCTGGATAAGCGGCCTGAGCCAGGCGTCCTCCTTTGACGGCGGAGAGATGTTTGCGGATGGCGTTGATCTCGGCGATGGGCGCGCCGGAATGGACGAGGGCGCGATAGGTGGCGACCAGGTCGGGCAGAGAAATTTCTTCGTCATTCAAAGACGAGACGGGCAGAGACGAAACCGGCTTTTCTACGATGGAAGAGCCGCCGCCGGAGAGCATGAAGATTACGAGCGCTCCGGCATTGAGAGCCGTCAGCGATTTGAGAATGGCCTCGGCGGCGCGGATGGATTCGGCGGTGGGAGTGGGATGGCCTCCGCAGAAATAGCGGAAGCGTCGGATTTGGTTCGGGGGTTCGACCGGCGCTGCGACGATGCCTTCGAGACTGCTGCCGACTTGGGCTTCGAGGGCCGCGGCCATGGTGTGCGCAGCCTTGCCGATGGAGACTACGAAGACGCGATTGTAGGAATCGAGATGGTGCAGGTCTTCGCCGATGCGCAGGATGCGGCGCTCGCAGTGCACGTTGCGGGCGAAGGCGGCTTCGATGGAGGCGTTGTTAAGCGCAGAAGCGAAAATCTCGCGGGCGGTTTCGCGCATGCGGGCGAACTGCTGCTCGCGCTCGGGAGTCAGGTCGGACATGGACGGGATTATAGAGATAGTTGGTGGTTGCTAGAAGTCGTCTCGCTTAATCCGCGGCGGCTGCTATCTGCGGCGGCGAAGAAAAGGCAAGGGCATCTGGCTGGCCCCGATACCCCAAATGAGGAGTGCGCCAAGAGTCACAGCCAGCAGGGCGAGTAAGCTGCCGTCATAAGCTGCCATCATGAATGTGAAGACAGGAACCACGGAAATCAAGATAAGAATCACGCCTTCTTATTATGCCGTCGGGCCCGGCAAAACCGCCGCCAGCCACTGTCGCTGAGATGCTCATAAACAGCCCGCCCGTGAGCCATACTCCAACCAGCATTGCAACACCAAGCCGCCTATACCCCCGTTGCGTGGCCACTGTTCGCAAAGAGAGGTAGGCGGCGAGGAATGTCGCGGGCATCAGCAATGTGATTAGGCGCGCGTGCGGAGCATCGAACGTCCTTCGGGCAATGACGTGGATTGCTACGTCGGGCAACCAGAAGCTGAGTGCTCCGATGAGTGCGGACCCGAGCGCCAAACGCGGCTGTTGTATTCGAGATAGCGGCATTGGTCCCAACACCAACAATTATGCTCCCTCTCAATTGGCGAAAACCAGCGTTTGCACAACCTACTCTGGCCGCCGCGTACTGAGCCTCTTGGATAGCCTTAGTGTGCTGTGCTGATTATGCATGGAAGCCTGAAAACACAAGGTCCCTCCACTGCGCTTCGCTCCGGTCGGGATGACAAGTCTATTACTGGAATTTACGGGGACACCACACTAGTTGGAGTGGGGATTGGCGGTCATTCGTTATCTGAATGGGATAATGTCTCCCGAATCCATTCTTCAATCGCTACCCGCATCTCTTTGAGTCTTCCTTCGAAGAAGTGATCTCCGGCTTCGATGCGGACCAGCTTCTTGGGATCGGCAAAAGTGTCGACCAGCGCTTCGAGCTTTCCGGCGGGGCCGAACTGGTCGCGCGATCCGCTGACGAAGAGCTTCGGTTTTGGGCATGCGCTCAGGAACTGGAAATCGTAGACGCGGCCGTCTTTACGATCTGCGACGCCGACAGCGGGCAGACCGAGGGCAATGAGCGCGCGGACCCGGTCGTCGTCATACGCGGCGCGCAATCCGACAGCGGCTCCGAAGGAAAAGCCGGCGAAGATTATGGGGAGCGTGAATTCGTTTTCCAACCAGTCGAGGGCGGCGCGCACATCTTCGACTTCTCCCACGCCGTGGGCGTGCTCGCCTTCGCTCAGGCCGGTGCCGCGGAAATTGAAGCGGAGCACGGGGAATCCAAAGCTATTGAGGGCCTTCATGGCGTGGAAGACTACTTTATTGTGCAGCGTTCCTCCATAGAGCGGATGCGGATGGCAGACGATGGCGGCATGGGTCGCGGCGGGCGAGCCGGCGTTGAGCAGGGCTTCCAGGCGTCCGACGGGGCCGGCGATAAAGAGCGAGCGGATGGCGGCGGTCTCGGGCGGCACGGCATAAGGGTATAACAATTCCAATGGAGGGACGGGCGTCTCGCCCATCTCTCCTGGGCGCGCGGAGGGTCTGCCGGGCGAGGACGCCCGGCGCTCCACCGGCCAGACGACGATCAGAGTCGCCGAGAGGCGCTTGCAATCCCCTATTCACCTTCCACCATCGGCTGTTACGCTTTTGCTGCATGGACTTGTTCGCGCTTACCCGCCGGCTGATTGACATCGAATCCATCACTCCGAATGAAGGCGCAGTGGGAGATTTCTTGTGCGAAGAATTGCGGCGGCGCGAGTGGAATGCCCGCAAAATGCCGGTCGAGGGCGCGCGCGCAAATGTGCTGGCGACCTGGCCGGGACATGATCGTCCGGAGATTGTCTTCTCCACCCATATGGACACGGTGCCGCCGTTTATCGCGTCATCCGAAGATGCCGGGCGCATTTACGGGCGCGGATCGTGCGATGCCAAGGGGATTATCGCGACGCAGATTGTGGCGGCGGAGAAGCTGCGCGGGGCGGGTATTTTCGTGGGACTGCTGTTTCTGGTGGGCGAGGAGCGGGATTCGATCGGCGCGAAGATGGCCAACCAGCAACCGATTGGCGCGCGCTTCATGATCAACGGCGAGCCTACAGAAAACAAGCTGGCGCTGGCGAGCAAGGGCGCGCTGCACGTGGAACTGGTGGCGCGCGGAAAGATGGCGCATTCGGCGTATCCGGAACTGGGCGAGTCGGCGATCGACAAGCTGGTGGAGGCGCTGCACCGGCTGCACGCGATGAAGCTTCCGTCAGACCCTGAGGTCGGGGCATGCACGAAGAATGTCGGCTCGATTCAGGGTGGACGGGCGCCGAATGTGATTCCCGATTATGCCAAGGCCGATCTTTTCTATCGCCTGGTGGGCCCGGCGGAGGCGCTGCGGCGAGAGATCACGCGAGGGCGTCGGCGGACTGGCCGAGGTTCGTTTCATGCGCGAGACTCCTTTCCTGCGGCTGCGGACGCTGGATGGGCTGCCGACTATGGTGGCGGCGTTCACGACCGATATTCCGTCGCTGCCGAACTGGGGCGAGCCGCTGCTGCTGGGGCCGGGGTCGATTCATGTGGCACATACGGAGGGCGAGTTTGTGGAGAAGTCGCAACTGGTGGAGGCGGTGGAGATTTATTGTGCGATGGCTAAGAAGCTGGGGGCTTAGTTTCAGCTGTCAGCTTTTTACCTTTTAGCTCGGATCGCACATCCCCGAAGACCGCAACACAAGCGCCCTCCGGCCTGACGCCGCTCCGTGGGTAGGGGCGCTTCGACTCCGCCAGTGTGACACTATTCAATTCTTGTCCCGGCCACATCCCCCTGGCACGCTAAACTATCGTGATGACTGACTCCTCCCACAATTCCCTCGCTCGCGCCTCTTCTTCCTATCTGCGTTCGGCTATGCATCAGCCGATTCAGTGGCATGAGTTTGGAGACGAGGCTTTTGCCGCGGCTCGCGCGGCTGACAAGCCTGTGCTTCTGGATATTGGCGCGGTTTGGTGCCACTGGTGCCATGTGATGGATCGCGAGTCTTATGACGATCCGGACATTGCCGCCATTGTGAATGAGCATTACATCGCGGTGAAGGTGGATCGGGACGAGCGTCCGGATATTGACAGCCGGTATCAGGTCGCGGTGGCCTCGCTTACTGGGCAGGGCGGGTGGCCGCTCACGGCGTTTCTTACTCCCGATGGAAAGCCATTTTATGGCGGCACTTACTTCCCTCCGGCGGATGGTTACGGGCGGCCGAGTTTCAAGCGGGTGTTGCTTTCGATTGCGGCCGCCTACCGCGAAAAACGGGGAGACGTGTTCGAGCAGGCCCGCATGGTCGAGAGCGCGATTGCGCGGACGGAATCTTTTTTGGGGGGCGGCGAGGAGACGGTGTCGGCTGCGGTGGTCGATGCGATTGTGGAATCGGCGCGGTCGATGTTTGACGAGGTTAATGGCGGATTTGGTAGCGCGCCCAAGTTTCCGCACCCGGCGGCACTCGATTTGGTGATGGACCGGTATGCACAAACACCGGGCTCGGCTTCGTCCGATGCCAATGCCAACGAAGAGTTGCGGACGATTTGCGTGCACACGCTACGGAAGATGGCGCGGGGCGGGGTCTATGACCAGTTGGCAGGCGGATTCCATCGTTATTCGGTCGATGAACGCTGGATCGTGCCGCACTTCGAAAAGATGTGCTACGACAATTCGGAGTTGCTGAAGAACTACGTGCACGCGTATCAGGCTACTGGCGATGAATTCTTCGCCGGTGTGGCGCGAGACATTATTCGCTGGATGGATGAATGGCTCAGCGACCCCGCCCATGGCGGCTTCTACGCTTCGCAGGACGCCGACTATTCGATGGATGATGACGGCGATTATTTCACCTGGACTCTGGCGGAAGCGAAGGCGGCGCTGACTGAAGAAGAGGCGGCCGTAGCCGTGCTTTATTACGACATCCAGGAAATTGGGGACATGCATCACAATCCGGCGAAGAATGTGCTTCGCATTGCGGTGCCGGTGGAAGAGATTGCGCGGCGGCTGAATATTTCAGAGGAGCCGGCGAGCCAGCTTTTGGCCGAGGCT
Source organism: uncultured Acidobacteriaceae bacterium (assembly GCA_963810955.1). GTDB lineage: Bacteria > Acidobacteriota > Terriglobia > Terriglobales > Acidobacteriaceae > Acidiflorens. Next base: position 107,983 of record CAWEPW010000014.1, read on the forward strand.
CGCAGGAAGATGTATGCGGCGCGCTTGCTGCGTCCTACTCCTTATGTCGACAAGACGGTCTATGCGGGATGGAACGCTATGTGCGTCTCCGCTTATTTGGAAGCGGCTAAAGTGCTCGATCTCTCCGGCGCTCGCCACTTCGCTTTGCGCTCGCTCGATCGGCTGCTCTCCGAGGGATGGAATGCGGAGCGCGGGATGCGGCATGTCATTGCATATTCGGACACAGGCTCGGAGACGTCTTCGGAGAATCGGGCAGAGCGGCGGGAAATCGCTGGCGTGCTCGATGATTATGCTTTCGCGGTGATTGCTTGTCTTGACGCTTATGAGGCGACGGCGGACTTAAGCTACTTTCGCTTTGCGCGGGCCATTGCGGATGCGATGGTAGCGGGGTTTTTCGATCCCGCCGGCGGCGGATTCTTTGATACTCGCGGAGCGGGGGAGGAGCAGGCTACGCTGGGAATTTTGGGGACGCAGCGGAAGCCGTTTCAGGATTCGCCCACTCCAGCGGGAAATTCGGCGGCGGTGATTGCGCTCCTGCGGCTGCATGGATACGCGGGCACTTCATCGAATAGCTCATCGAAGAGTGACTCATCACGTAAAGATGCATCGTATCGCGGCCTTGCGGAGCGGACGCTGGAGGTCTATGCGGGGGTTGCGGGGAAGCATGGGATTTTTGCCGCGACTTATGGGCTGGCGGTGGTTCACTTCGTTGATCCGCACACGCAAGTCGTGGTCGTCGGGAAAGATGAAGCGGCGGCAGAGTTGTATCGGGCTATGGTGAGGCCATTGGCGTTGAACACTGCCGTCTTGCGTTTGGATGCCGACAAGGCCGTCGCACAGAATCTGCCGCCGGCTTTGGCGGAGACAATTCCAAATTTGCCTGAACTCGGCCGCGCCCGCGGAAGATCATCTGATGGACGATCGTCTGAGGGAAGATCGTCTGAGCAAAGATCGTTTGCCGTGGTGTGCTCTGGCTTCAGTTGCCAGCCCCCCGTTTTCGATGCCGAGGGATTGGCTCGAGCGTTAAGGTCGCGAGCGCCTGCAGCCGCTTGAGTTCGATTCCCGGAATGTAGAGTTCGTCCGATCCAGAAGACATAGCTTGCGTTATTGAAGTTCCTGCCCCGGCCGCCGATGAAATCAGGGTCGGCGTCCGCAATCATGTCTTCCACTCTCCTCGATCATCCGAAGCTGTTCCGGCACGTGCTGGAAGACCTGCCTGTTGGGATCTACATCGTGGACCGGGAACGGCGAATCCGTTTTTGGAACCATGGCGCGGAACATATCACCGGGTACCTGGCGCATGAGGTCGTAGGCCACGTCCTGGAAGATGTGGTACACGCCAGCGACCGGCAGGGCAACAGCTTCGGTGGCGAGCAACGTCCGGTGACGGTGACCATCACCGAGCGACAACCGCAAGCGTGCACCGCTTTCTTCCTGCATAAGAGCGGGCACCGTGTGCCGGTGAATGCACGCACGCTGCCGCTGCGCACACTGTCAAACACCGATCACGGCGTTGTCGAAGGTGCGACGGTTCTGTTCGAGGAAGTCTTTGCCTATCGCGAAGAGTTGCCGGGGGCGGCTATGTATGGATGCCTGGATGCGACCACAAGAATTCCTTCGCGGCGGCTGACTCAGGCCTTGCTGAAGGAATGCATCGCGGGCATGGAGGAATCGGGGATTGGATTCGGGCTGCTGCGGATACGGCTGCTCGGACTCGATGAGTTTCGCGCGAAACATGGCCCGCAGTCGGTCGTGCCCTTTCTTCGGACCGCCGCGCGGACGTTGCGGCACAGTCTGGACACGGAAAATTTTCTGGGGTGCTGGGGAGAGAACGAATTCCTGGCGGTGCTGCCGTCGGCGAGCCCGGGCACAGTGGCGACCTCGGCGGAAACCCTGTGGAACCTGCTGAGCCAATCGGAAATATCGTGGTGGGGCGATCGGTTCGTGGTTGGTTCGGAAGTGGCTTACACGCTGGCGACCGCGGGAAAGAATCTGGAAACGCTGCTGCGGGAAATAAAGCCTGCACACTCCAGCCAGACGGCACAGGTGGCAGCGGCAAGCGCCGCGGGCGCTACGCATGACGGCGGACGCTGGCGAGGATAATGTTCGATGTTTTCGATTATTGGGATCGTCGTTGTTTTCGGATGCATTCTGGCCGGCTACCTCATGGAGCACGGCCCTCTGAAGGTGCTGATACAGCCGGCCGAAGTGATCATCATCGTCGGGGCGGCGCTCGGCACGGTGCTGATCTCAAATCCTCTGAACACGCTGAAGCAGATGATAGGCGGGCTTCTGGGGGTGTTTGGGTCGTCCAAGTACGGCGAAAAACGCTATGTCGATACCTTGAAGATGATGTATGAACTGCTGCAAAAGGCGCGCAAAGAAGGTTTGGTAGCGCTGGAGGCGGACATCGAGGACCCGCACCAGAGTCCGCTCATCTCGAAATACCCGGATTTCGCCAAGGATCATCATGCCGCCGATTTTGTCTGCGACACGCTGCGCATGGCGGTGAGCGGAGGTGTCGAGGTCTTCGATCTGGATCAGATGCTGGATGCGGACATGGAAGTTCATCATCATGAAGCATCGGAGCCGGTGACCGGTTTGGCGACCATGGCGGACTCGCTGCCGGGGCTGGGGATTGTGGCAGCGGTGCTGGGCGTGGTGATCACCATGGGCGCGCTCGGAGGCCCTCCCGAAGAAATTGGGAAAAAAGTTGCGGCGGCTTTGGTGGGCACTTTCCTGGGCATTCTGCTGTGCTATGGGCTGGTCGGGCCCCTGGCGGTGCGCATGGGCAAAATCGTCCAAGAGCAGCACGCATATCTGATGGTGCTGCGGGTAACCATGATTGCCTTCCTAAAAGGCGTGGCTCCGATCATGGCGGTTGAGATAGGACGGCGCACAGTGCCCGGGCACGTGCGTCCTTCATTCAAGGTGGTCGAAGAGGCTTGCCGAGGCGCCAAGGATGCGCCCGCCGCGGCGGCCGCGGCAGGGGGATAGAGACTCTCGATGCCGACACCACCGATCATCATCATCAAGAAAAAAAGCGGCCATGGCGGCCATCACGGCGGCGCGTGGAAGGTTGCCTATGCCGACTTTGTGACCGCGATGATGGCGCTTTTCATCGTGTTGTGACTCTTGAGCAGCAGCGCGAAGGTTCAAGAGGCGGTGGGCGGGTACTTCAGAGATCCCAGCGGAAACTCGAAGCAGACGGGCACCGGTTTAACGGGAACAGGCGAGAATCTGCTGCTCGACAAGCAGGATATGGGAAAGCTCAAGGTCGAGTTGCAGAACAGCATCCAGAAGATGAACGACCTCGATAAGCTGAAACAAAATATCGAGATGACAGTAACGGCAGAGGGACTGCGCATCGAGTTGCTGGAATCGGATAAAGGAACGTTTTTCGACAGTGGCAGTTCCGTCCTCAACCACAGCGGGCAAGAGATTCTCGAACTGCTGGCGGCGGAATTGGGAAAACTTCCCAATCGTATTTCGCTGGAAGGACACACCGACGCCAAACCTTATATTGGCAAGTCCAGCTACAGCAATTGGGAATTGTCGTGCGACCGCGCGAATGCGGCACGGCGGCTGATGCAGCAGTCCGGATTGCGCGTCGATCAGGTGTCGCAAGTTCGAGGTTTCGCAGACCAGCGGTTGCGCAACCCAAAAGATCCAATGGATCCATCGAACCGGCGCGTTTCCATCATCGTGCAATACATCAACAACAATCCCGATGAGCCGGCAGCCACCGCCGAGAATTCGAAAGAGCCGGACAAAGAAAAAGAGAAACCGTCTGCCGCGGTTGGAAAGACCAAACCTTCCGCACCAAACAAAAAAGAAGACGGCAAATAAAAGAGGCTGGCCCAGGAGGCCAGCCGGAAATGCCTTTAACGACGCGCATGCTCACTTGAACTTGCTTAGTTAAGTCGCCATCCGCAGTCGTTCGTTTACCCGCGGTTACCACACACAACGTGGATGGCTGGGAGGACACAACGGCATCGGACCGCCGGGAGGGGAAATTCTCGGAGCGGCCGCGTATGCGAATGTGCCTACCAGACCTACCAGCAGCAATAACGCTCTCAGGGAACGTTTCATAGGGTCTTTTGCTTTCTCCTTAGGGTCTGCCGAGAGCCTGCAAGAAAAGGCTCCCGGCATTTGTGCGCCGAATTATACACACGCCTGCAACATTCTGATTCCTAGGCGGTTAGCATGGTGTGGAGGCGGGGGCGGCGAGGTGACGGCGGTGCCGAAATCTGGACTGGCGTTCCGGCAGGCTAATCCAACAGGTTTAGGTAGTTTTCTTAAGGTAATGGTTTAGTGCGGGAAGCGAGTGCCAGATCGGGAAAATGCTGGCGCCAGAGTGCCGAAAATTTCTCTTGACAAGGTTTTGATGAGCGTCGGTTTTGGCCTCGATGAGCCTAGGGTTGGATCTTGGAACCAGCGGCGGCAGAATTCGATTTACGCGGGCCGGCAGCGGGGGGACTGGGCGGGGGCGTAGGTTGATCCTCCGCGAACTCCTCGTGAGCGGTTCGCGAAAATGCACGCTCCACCATGCCCTCGAACATGGGAATCAGGGAATCGGACGGAGCAGAGGATTGAAGATCGGCCAAGCCCTGTTCCCAGCGCTGGGTCTGCAAATGGTTGAGGGCAACATCCCGCACGGTATTGCGGGAAAGCGAGTAGCCGAGCCAAACTAGAATAGCGACGTTATAAGCCACCATGTTGACGCTGTCGAAGACCGGTTCCCTGACCAGTCCTCCCGACCTCAACACCATCAGCATCAGTTCCACTCCGGCAAAGAGCCCAAAACCGAGAGAGATGCCAAAGCTGATCTGTTTGCGGGAGACTCCCAGAAAGCGCGCAAACAGAATCAAGAAAAGGATGAGGCCAACCTGCACGATACGGACGGAGCGATGGAGAGTGGTAATGGCATGCACCAGCGGACTCTGCTCGAAGGTGTTCGCAAATGCCACGACGACCGAAACAAGCAGCATCACGATACCCGCCCACCTGAAGAGCAGCGTGCCAAGATCTTTGAATGTATGGTAAGGACGGAATACATCAAGGAAAACTTCATGGATGATCTTGAAGCCGAGAATCGCGTTGACTGCTTCACCCAGCCAGAAAAGCCCGAAATACAAAGTGTAGTAACCGGCAAACCAATCACTATTACTGCCGGGGAGATTTGCGCCGAGCCAAAGGGGAAAAATGACGATAAAGATCGCAATTTGCGCCAGCAGGAACCAGAAAAAAACAGGAAACTTCTTATGCAACTTCCGGCGCCACAAGATCATGGCCACCGCCGATTGCAGGATCGGTTGTGAGCACCACAAACCAAGGACGACAATAGGACTGCTTAGGGCCATGGGAGAACGCCGGGGAGAACTGCAAAGCCTTACTGGTGCGATTCGACCCCCACCCCATCGTGAGGCCCCCGCCCTTCCGGGTCAACCTACCGGAGGTAACCATAGTAACCATTACCCTTTAGTAATAATTACCTTTCGGGCGCAGGCTGACCGTGGAACGGCAAACGTTGCGTGTCATTACTAATTGTCCACTCAGACTCACTGCCCGCTCAGTGAAATTACGTAGGATCTGGAGGATAGGACGGCGGGAATGTCAGTCGTGTGACGAGCGGTCACAATCAGGTTGTAATCTTCGCTGGCGCGAAGCCGGCTGAATACGGGAGTTGCTTCCTGAGGTTGAACCAGCGCCAGGTAACGCAGAAAGGCGAACACGTCTTCGGTGGGCTCGAGTCCGGGCGCGACGAATGAGACTTCAACATCTTCGTGATGGAAATGCCATGCGAGCGAGGCTGCCATGCGCACTGCCCGCTCGTAGGCGGCGGACTTCAGGACTCCGGGCGCCGGATTGTCAAATACTATGCGGAGCTTGCGTTCATCTTCGCGGCTGAACTCGCGCACTTTGAGCGCGCCGGTGCGGGCGGTGGCTTTCCAATCCACATGGCGGGCGGAATCGTCGGGCATGTACTCGCGGATGAGATAAAGATCGTTGCCGCGTCCGCGAACAAAGGTTTCGAATTCGCCGGTGACCATGGGGAGCATTTCGAGGAACTGATCGGTGGTTTCCACTGCGGGATAGACAATGATTTCGCGAGCGAGGTTAATGCGGCGGGTCTTCATCAGGAAGGCGAAAGGAAAACGCGTGGCCACGCCGAAGTTCTTTTCCGAGTAGCGGCCGCGTTCGGGGAATGTGATCTCAAGATCCGAACGGAGTTCTTGGCCGGGAGCGAGAAAAGGAAAATAGACGGAGTCTTGCAGGATCGGTTTTTCCTCTTCCTCGTGTACGCGCCGCAAGCGCCGATCGGGCAGGCGGAGCCACTGGTCCTGGGGAGCTCGATTGCGGGGCCAGGTGAAGGTATAGGCTTCCCAGCGCCAGTGCGTTTTATCTTTACTCTTGCGCTTGGCCGGAACGACGCGCACGGAGAAAGAAGACAGCCACGAACTGGTGTTGTGCAGCAGCAGGCGCGCCAGCATCGGGCGCCCGGCAAAAACGTGTTCGGGCAAGTGGACATCGAGCGAGAGGCTGCGGAGAACCTGCGCCGAGGCAACGCCGGAAACCAGAATGGCAGAGAGCAGCGCGGCGACAATAACGTAAAGCAGGTTGTTGCCGGTGTTGATGGCGGCGATTCCGATGACGACGCTGATCAGGATGTAGATCAGACCGGCGCGGGTAACGTCGTAGTCCATAGCCTCGCGGAGACGGGTGGCCACAACGCGACGCGCAAGATAAGGGACGGTAGTCAGGCCGACGAAAGTCGAAAGCAAGAGCGCAGCCGAGGCCAGAATGACGGTTCCCCAGACGCTGCCGGCGTCCCGTGAGACGGTGGAAAAAAGCGCGGCGGCAAAGGCCAGCATCAGGCCGACAATGGCCAGCAGGAATCGCACCCAGATTTGCGACAGTCGCAGCCAAGGTAGGGGCGAGGCAACCGACTGGCGCCGCTTGATGTTTGCGCTTTCGGAAATGGCTTTGCTTATCAGGTCGCTCTCCGGTCGCCGGCGATGCTGCTACAAGCATATGACGACAGAGGGATAGCGGAAGTGACCGAAGAAACCGAAGCAGAAATCAAAAAGATAAAAGTGAGAGGCCGTTGTATCCGTGTTGCGAAATTGCCTTTGCACCGATGGACCCAGACGCCAGCTCAGGCAACGTGCCGGCGGCATCGGCCTCTCAACATGTTTCAGGGAAGGTTCAGCACCCAGACGCCTAGGCCATGCGAGGCGGCGTAGAGCAAACGCGCGCTCGGCACGATGGTTAAGCCTGAAATCTCCACATTGGGCATGCCCTTCGCTGCCAGCTTCCAGGATGTCGAACCCGATCGCAGACGATACACGCCAAAATCGCTCGAAGCGTAGAGGTCCCCCGTCATGCTGTCGAGCACGACATCGGTGATCGGAAGGTCAAGCAAGTCGTAGCTGCGATCGATGAAGGTGGCCGTCCGGGCGACTGGATCATAGGTCACCTCGAACACGTGACCGGGAGTTGATGGCGTACTTGCGCTGTAACCGTCATACGAAATCCAGGCGTGGTTTGAGTTCGCCGGGTCGATGGCAATCCCAGTCACGAAACGGTTGGGCGCGGCCGTCGAGCTGTTATCGATGCGCGTGAATGCGACCGATGTATTCGTGTCGGCATCTGCATTGTGCGAGATAAAGACGCGCCCTGTGCTCGTCGCCGTCCAGAGCGTGGAGGTGTCAGACGCGGTCCTTTGCACCGCAGCCACCGCCCCTCCCGCCCGGCTGCCCAGACCTCCCGCGGTCAGCGGGGTGCTCCCGATTGTCACCCAGTCGCCGCACTCCACCGTGAAATCGCCGGTGAATTCGTTGCAATGCGCACGGAACTGCGTCAGGTTCATGGTGCCCATTCCGTGAGTCTTGGTGCGATAAACAGTCGCCGTCCCAACGAACATGGTGCCGCTGACAGTGGGATCGCTGATGATGGGAACGTAGAATTCCGCACCCGTGCCGTAAATGGGATCGCCAATCCAGTTCCAGTCGTAAGTGGCGCCATTGCTGAAGTTCACGTCAGGGCTGGCATCGTAATAAGTGTGGAAACGAAATTTTGGGTTGGCCACGTCAAAGCCGGACTGTCCGCCATCGCCGAAGATGGTGTTCACATAAAGCCCCGGCGTTTTAGTCGACTGCCAGGTGCCATTGTCCTGCGTCCCGCCCTGAACGAGCGTTGGATCGAATGGGCTGACGGACACGCTATAAAACTGCAGCGTGCTGAGTCCTTTATTCACGCTCCGCAGCTCCGTAGGGACCTGGGACAAGAGTTGTTGGCAGCGGGTAAGAACGGCACCCGAGAGGCCGCGGGAACCGCAGTTGGCGGAAATACTGGCCAAGGCTCCGCTGGAGCGCATGATTCCGCCGTCGCTGGTCTCGAAGAATTGCAACGGGTTGCTGGGATTCGTAACCAGAGAGTGCTGGTCGGGATGCAGACCGTTCGGGTGCAGAGCATCGGTCGCGTCCATCGTCATATCGGTGAAGGTCTTCCCGCCATCCGTAGAAAGCACGACGCCGCGGCCATTCGATATGCTTCCAGTCTCTCCATAAGCATATGAACCCCCGACGTAGACAACGTCGGGACTTCCCGGGGGTGTATAGACAAAATTGTCATACCAGCATTGACCTTCACACGAATCGAACGTGCCGTATCCGGGTGAGGCAGGATTCCCGCGGGTAAGAAGGGAGAATTTGGAAGTGCCCGCAGCCACGTTGTTGCTGACGAACGTCTGCGCAGGCGGCGCGCCTTCCTGCCCAATGACCAGGTACATGCGGGTATTGGCGTTAGGCAACTTGTTAACGGCGATCTCAGGCCTTTCCGTAAATCCGGTAGCGACTGGATCGGCGATGGGGAGAAATATCTGACTCCAGGTGTTGCCGCCATCGTTCGAGCGCCAGACACCCTTGGCATAAGCGGAAGCGTAGACGATGTTTGGGTCGGAGGGATCGAGCGTAACTCTGCGCACACCACGCACCGAGCACGACGTTAAGTTCTCGGCGACCTTAACCGTGTTACGGCACCCAGCCGTCGAAGCCGCTCCATTGAAGATGAACGACCAGGTAACGCCACCGTCCGTCGATTTGTAGAGTCCCCATGGAGGCGCTCCCGGCGCCAGGGTAACCTCGCCACCGTAGACAGAGGATATGCCGCGCACTCCGCGCGTGGTCGCTGCGTAGATGGTATTGGAGTTCGTGGGGTCGATGGCAATCGAACCGATCGCGCGGGCGTTGAAAACACTCTTGCCAATCGGACCGCTCCAAGTGTCACCACCATCGATCGACTTATACAGGCCGACGCCGGCCTCGCTGTCACCGGAGGCGTTCGCCTCGCCGGTGCCGACCCACACGTTGTTGCTGTTGTTGGGGTCCAGTTCAACTGATCCGGCGGCGTTAATGCCGAAGGAGCCAGCGAGGTATGTCCAAACTGGTTGGGCTTTCAACGCGTCGTTCGTGCGCCACACGCCGCCCCCGGCAGGAGTAGCCCACAGCCGGCAGTTGCCGGGAATGCACCCCGGATCGATGGCCAATGCCGTCGTGCGCCCTGCGGCCAAATAAGCGTTGGGCACATAGTCGTAGGAGTTTCGAAAGATTGAGAAGGGATAAAGGGCGCTACTCGGACCCAAAGACACCCAGGTGGCAGCGGCTGAAGCGGCGTCGGCAAAGCCCGTCGCCAGATGCGCGGCATGAGCTGTGCGCGCGCCCTCAATCTTGGCCAGAGAAATGTCTTTTTCGGGGTAAGCCTGCGCCATGAATTTCCACTCTGCGGCTGAACCGGCCGGACCCTCGCCCTTGCTGCCGGGTATCATTCGCGCCAGCTTCTCGATATGGCGCCCCAGCGCGTGCGGCAGGTCGGGTTCCCCACGCGAGTCCCGTTCCAAATTAGCTTGCTTGGTTTCGGATGCGGCTTCTGCTTTTTCAGTCGAGCCGCTCGCATCAGATCCAACTTGTTCCCTCGTCATGTCGTGGTTGGATAACGACGATGACGACATATTCGGGAAGCTCTTCACAAACATTAGCTCAACGGCAAAAAACAAAAGCCCAAGCAAACTGAGCACGAACAAAATTCGCTTCATAAGCACTCCATATCCGAAATCAGTCCCCGCTAATTAGGGGGACGCCACGCTTGCAACTTGCCGCGCAATCTCTGAAAACTGCCGTCGCTAGCCACGTTCCGGCCAGGCGCTCACCAAGCAGGGGACGAATTATTGTCCACAGTGGGTAAGGTGTCAAGCACGCATTTGGGTGGGTTTGGGATCGTCATTGTCCCGCATAGCGGGGAGGGAATAATGCTTCGTGGGACTGGTTCCGCTGGGATTAAGAGAGCGAGCTTTGGTGGGAACGGGACTGCATAACGATAAAAAAAACGAGCCGGAGAATATTCCCCTCGGCCCGTGAATTTACGGCGTGATACTGCTTATTTCTTAGCGGCCGTTACCGCTTTGATGAAGGTGAGGCCGTAAGGCGTCCCGTAGCCGGTGGCATTATCCCAGCCATGCTTGACCGTCAGCGAACTATCAATGCCGAATCCGAAGTCCAATACATCTTCAGAATCCAGCGGCCAGAGAGTGCTCGTGAATTTCTTGTTGCCGTAGATTACTCCGGCAAAAAGGTCCGAGGCGCTATAGCTGGTGGTGCCACTGCTGTCCGTGATCGCTCCCGTCACGTTGTCCGGGGTGCTGTCGGTAGCCGGAAGCACGTCCTGAACACCGCCATAGGGCAGAGCGGCGATCACAGGGGCCGCCTGACCGAGGGGATGGCCAGCCTTCTCACAAGCCAGGACCCAAAAAGCTGTGAAGATCGGGCTGGACAAACTGGTGCCACCCCAGCCGTATTCTAGATATTGCGTCCCTTCATCCGTGACCACGATGGCGACACCGGTGTAGGGGTCAGCCAACGCGGAAACATCCGGCGTCTGCCGGCCTTTGCCGGGGAGCCCTGCCTGCCAGGAGGGCTTGGGGAAGAATATGCTCTGGCCTCCACCTCCGCCTCCGATGAGACCAATCGGTTCTGGCGGATCCAGCGGGCCACCCGCGGCGAGGAAAGTCAGCGTATCGCCCCATGAAGTGGTGATCGTAGAACCGGGATTGTTGACGTCATTCAGGATGGACGTACCGCCGACGGCGGTGGCGTGAGGAGCGACTGAAGGTACTCCGGGCGCGCCCAGCGGAGTGCCCAGACCGTCATCGCCGCCGTCCCCGGTGGAGAAATTGACGGAGATGCCTTTGGCGGTAGCGACCTCAATCGCCTCGTCCCAGGACGTCTGTTCGAGGGGCCCGGCAATGAGGTCAAGATCTTCTTCATAGCTATTCGAGATGGCGTTGCCGAGATGATTTGCCGCCACGTAAGCAATCGAGTTCTGAAAATCTTCGCTGTCCTGGCCATTGGTGACGACGACGACAATATTGGCGGCAGGCGCGATAGAGTGCGAGGACTGCACGTCGAGAGCGATCTCAATATTCCAACCGGTCAGTATCCCAGCGTCAGCTGGAGGCTTGCCCTGGGGATAGACAATGCTGAAGTTGGACTTGGTCAGCTGCGGCAGACCCATTAGCTTGAAAAATTCGTTGGCATCCTGCTTGATCGTGGGATACCCGTAACCCTCGACTAGAACGATCGTCTGGCCTGCGCCGTTCAGTCCCGATTTGTACACCGCGTCGAGGCCATAAGCAGTTTGCAACTGCTTCGGCAGGTATATGCAAGGAAGGGTGCTCAGGTCGTAGACGGTGCCGGTGAAGACGCCTACCGGTAGAGAGGTCCCGTTCTGGAAGGTGTCGGTTTGCGGCGCGGTGAGACAGGTCGTGGTACTGGGCGGAAGAGTGGAATTGGAGCTGGCCTTATTGAGTTTTACGGGAGCATAGGCTTTTTGCGTGCGCGGGTTAAGAGCGCGCGAGTAGAGCGGCCGCACCTGGTGGCTTTCGAGACCTGCGACGGTTGAGACATAGTTCGCGGCTTTACCGCTCAGTTGGGCGTTTCGCACATTAGCGCGAAAAACTTTGCCATTGTGATCGAACTGGTGAATTTCAGTATTGAAGGCGCGCTCGACATTGGCGATGGTGCCATGGGCCCGTATGGTGAAACCGATGGCGTCTGTGGAGAGAATGGTCAGCCCATTCTTCTCCAGTTCGGCGCGGACGGCCTGGCGTTGTGCTTCGCTGGGCGCATACTTCCTGAGGTCGGCGTTGGTCATCCATTTGTGATAGGTCGGTGAAGCGGGGTTCTGCAGTGCGTCGACGGCTTTATCAAATGCGGCCTTGTCATTGAGCTTGAGGTGGACTGTGATATTGATTTCCTCGGCCGCATCGGCGAGACCGAGATCGCGGGAAAGTTGAATGCCAGGCGACACATTGTTTGCTGCCTCCCGCGCATAGGCTGATGGGCCTGCCGTGGCAAGGAGCGAGATCACTGCAGCGATGGCTAATGCTCTCAACAAGCTTCGATGCTTCATTATTTTTCTCCCGTGCAATCTGATGTGCGCATAGGTGGGACCACCTGGGATGGATAGACTGTGGGACATTTACGTCCGGGTCACCCACCCTGAATAAGAAACGGCTTGACGTGAAGGAGTCGGAGAGCCTAGCAGGAATTTCTTTTTGACCCCAAAAACGTACGCCATTCTACCCCAATCGCGGTCGGCGTCAATGTGCAAGAATTTTCATCTTCATCATCAGGGCAGGGGCATTGTTGAAAACGTCAGTCGCTATCCGGCGCGGGATCTGGCGCGGGCTGACGGCGATATTTCCACCACAAATAAAGGATGGCGACCCCGGCGACGATCAAGACGGCGATGTTGACGCGCTGCATGGTTCGCACCAGAGCGCGCCAATTTTGCCCGAAGAGATATCCCGCGCTGGCAATGGTGGTGACCCAGGCGGCCGATCCGAGGAAGTTGAAAAGAGCGAAGGCTTCCCAACGCATGCGCAGGACCCCAGCTAGGGGTCCAGCGAACACACGAAAGCCGAAGATGAAGCGGGCAAAGAAAATAGCCGCTGCGCCGTGGCGGGCGAACATTTCCTCGCCGCGTTTCAGCGCGGCTGGCGAGATACGAAAGATGCTTTGATAGCGATCGAGCAGCGGACGCCCGCCATGGTGGCCGAGGGCATAGCCGAGATCGCCGCCGAGGGTCGCGGCGGTGGTGGCAATCATTATGATCAAGCCGAGATGAAGGTGATGTTCGTGAAAGGACACAAAAGCGGCGAGCAGCAGCGTGACCTCACCGGGAAGAGGGATGCCGGCGCTCTCGCACAACAAGGCCAGAGCTACGGCCCAGTAGCCATGCTCGGCGAGGAAGGAGCGGAAGAATTCGAAGATAGTGTGGTGCATGAAGAACCAGTTGTCAGCTATCAGTTCTCAGTTCTCAGTCAAAGCGGCTTGCCCGGAGCCGGCGAGAAAATCGATTAGTACGCGGTTGAAATCTTCGGGAACTTCTTCGTAAGGTAGATGGCCTACTCCTTCGAATGCGACCAAACGGGCGTCACTAAAATTCTGGCGCAGCGGGTGCGCGGATTGAAAATCTACGGCTCCGTCTTTTGTTCCCCACATGAGCAGCGTGGGGTAGTGGCGAATCTTAGGCAGCGATCTTTCCAGTTCCGCGAGATCCGTCGTCCAACTCTTGACGATATGCAGAGCATGATCGAAAGTGTGATTGTTGCGTATAGGGATGCTATAACCCTCGATCGAATCTGGCGGAACTTTTGACTTGTCTCCGAACATGCGACGCAGCCCGAGGTGATGTAATGCGGGCGAGCGCACGAACGTGTTGCGGAAGAGCAGGGATCCTAAGGCACTGCCCAGAAAGGGCGCCAGACGCTTGCCATGAGCCGACCAGGGATTGACGGATGCGACCAGTACCAGGCGTTGCAGGCGGCGATCGCCACCGTCGGCGTGTTTTTCGTTAAGTCTTTCCGCACGTCTTTCCGCGCTTCTTTCCGCAGAAACCGCCGCGACCATGATGGCGACGCCACCGCCGTGGGAAGTACCCAGCAAGTCGAAGTCTTTGATGCCGAGTGCGTCCGCGAACTGAAGGACACGCTCGGCGGTGGCACGTAGGGTGCAGTCCATGCCCTCATTGGCGATGGATAACCCGGCACCCAGATTGTCGATGGCATAAACCGTGGCATAGGGTGCGAGCGCGGGGATGGTGAATCGCCAGGAAAAGGAATAGCCCATCAGGCCGTGAATCAGGATTAGGGGTGGTCCGGAACCGGCCTGAAGGTAGCGCATGCGGCCATCGGTCAGTTCCAGCCAGCGCTCTGCAACAGAGGTTTCGGCAGATCGCGCGTCGGTTTCAAGGTTGCGCTCACCCGTGGGGATGAATTTTTCTTCGGGATTTTGCGTTCCGATGGGCAACGAAACCTTCGCAGATCGGTTCTTACTAGGTGATATCGCCTCTATCACTTTATAGGGAGCTGAAAGTTGGCTCCCTCTTTTTGTTTTGATTTCCGTGTAGAAACGCGTCTTTGCATGCAGCTCATCGGCATTGCCGCGGTGCAGAAGACGGGGCAAGCCCCGTCTCTACGGCAAAAGCTAGGGAGCGGTCGCGGCTTCGGAAAGTGCATCCTGCGTTTTCTTGCCCTTCTTGCCCAGCAGCTTTTTCAGCACTCTGATGCCTTTATCTACGTGCTTCTCTTCGAGCAGAAAAGGCGGCAGAAAGCGCAGGACCTTATCCTGGGTGACGTTGAAGAGCACGCCCTCCGCCAGACCTTGCTCGACCAATGGACGTGCGGGGATATCGAGCACCAGGCCCTGAATGAATCCGCGGCCGCGCGCTTCGCAGGTTGCAGCGTACTTGTCGACTAACGCCCCGAGTTGCTGATGCAGGTAGTTGCCAACTTTGACGACGTTTTCGAGCAGGCGTTCCTCTTCTACGATTGCTAAATATTCCAGTCCGACACGGCAGGCTAGCGGACCTCCGCCAAACGTGGTGCCGTGCTGACCGGGTGAAATCGCAGAAGCGAAATGTTCTTTTGACAGGAATGCTCCGAGCGGCAATCCGGCGGCGATCGGCTTGGCGATGGTGACGATGTCGGGCACTACGCCAAAACCCTGGAAGGCGAAAATTTTACCGGTGCGTCCAAGGCCGCACTGGATTTCGTCGAAAATGAGCGCGGCGTGATGATGATCGGCCAGCGTGCGGCAGGCGAGCAGAAATTCTTCCGAACACTCAAGGATTCCGCCTTCTCCAAAAATGGGTTCGAGCACAATGGCGCAGGTGTTGGCGTTGACAGCCGCGTGCAGAGCCGCAACGTCGTTTTGCGGGACAAAGGTCACGTTTTCGAGCATCGGCTCAAAGCCTTTACGGTATTTTTCCTGTCCGGTCAGGGACATGGCTCCGAAGGTTCGGCCGTGATACGAACCCTCGAGCGCCACGAGCTGGGTTTTGGCATCGCCGCCAGCTTTGTGTCCGGCGAGACGCGCCAGTTTGATCGCGCCTTCCATCGCCTCGGTGCCGCTGTTAGAGAAGAAGACGCGATCAAGGCCCGAAAGCTGGCACAGGCGCTCGGCGAGCTGACCCTGATATTCGTTGTAATAGAGATTCGAAAGGTGGATAGCACGGGCGGCCTGATCGCGGATTGCCTTCACGATGCGAGGATGCGCATGGCCTAAGGCGTTGACGCCGAGTCCGGCGACGAAATCGAGGTATTTCTTGCCTTCGAAATCGAAGAGAAACACACCTTTGCCGCGCTCAAAGGCCACGGGATAGCGGTTATAGGTAGGCAGCAGAAAGCGCTTTTCAAGATCTGCAATTTGTTCGAGGCGTGACATGAATTCATTGTAGAACGGATGGGTATGGAATACTGCCGGCGGCAAGGTCACCAAATTCGTCAGGATATTTTTCTGACGTCGGCCCGAGTCTTGGGATCTCCTCTTGGATTGTCGGGATCCAAGCCGGCCGCGGTCATGATCGCGCGCCCTAAGTCTTCGGGTGAGACGGCGAAAGTTTCGGCTGTGCCCTGGGTACTAGAAATTTCCTGGGCATTGGGAGCTACAAAGCGATATCCCCTGCCGACGACGGTCTGAAGATAGCGGGGTTCGGCGGCTTCATCGCCCAAGGCGCGGCGGATCTTTCGGACGGCGGTGTTGATTCCCTGCTCCACGTCGACAAACACATCTTTACTCCAAAGCGCGGCGGAGATGTCTTCGCGTGTGACAAGTTGCCCCCTCTTCTCGAGGAGAAACATGAGCAATTGCAGCGGAAGGCCTTCGAGGCGAACCGGGCTGCCAGCACGATAGAGCTGAAAACGGGCGTAATCGACCTCAATATCGTCGAAGCGGATCTTCCTGTCTGGCAAGGTCAACTCCTCGTCTTAGACTCCTAGCGTCCGAAGGAGACGCGGCAAACCGCGTCTCTACCCGAAAGCGCGTCTCTACCCGAAAGAATGATGGTGAGAAATTCTGGTCTGTCGCGGTGCCTGTGTCAAGCGTCGCGAGGTAAATTTTCTTCGGATCAATTTCCTTCAGATCAATTCAGACGGCTTCAGAGTGTCTCCATGGACGTTTCAGGGGAGTAGGAGCAATATCAGACTCACTTGCAGGATTTGCTCACCGCCCCTCAGGGGGGCCGGCGAGACCAGTAAGTGGGAGGTTCGGGGAATCGGGGAAGGTCCCCGAGCCTCTCAAAGTCGAAAATAAGGGTTTGGGCACGTCACCTCGACTTCACGGCAGAAGCACGCACACCATAAAATCCGCAAATCTCCCTCAAGCTTACCTAGCTCCCAAACCCTCTTCCCAACAACAAGTTGGGCTGACTGGTGGAAAAGCGTATGACTGCATTCTTCTACGAAATACTAGATTCCAAAAGACGTAGCTATATTCCATAATTCATAGTAGCGAACTAATATTCCCGATATAATTGTGGAAGTCGCTCTACGGAAGTGACTTAGCTCGGTTGTGCAAAACTGGAGGCGTGGCAGTGAAGTTGCTTATGCCTGATCGGCGTCGAATAACTGGCTACGCCGTGCCACCGTCTCAGTTTTCTGTGTCGCGAATTATGAACCGCGAATTTCAGGCCCGGTTTACTGCCATCCTGCTGGCTCTGCTGACGGTGGCGGCCATTCTTTTCGCCGGTTTCAACTACAAAATCGAGCACCAGTCCGCAATTCCCGACGACGGCGCATGGTGGATGGAACGAAACGGCCACCTGGTAGCCGACCGGCTCGAAGCTGGCGGTCCGGCAGAGCGCGCTGGAATCCGGCGCGGTGACGAAGTGGTCAGTATCAACGGTCGCTCCGTGGACAGTTTGGCGGCGGTCACACGGCAGCTTTACTACTCCGGCGTCTATTCCAAAGCCACTTACGCGCTGATCCGCGGGTCGGTTCCCCTAGATGTGGAAGTCGTGCTGGTTCCGGCCGAGCGGTCGATGAACGATTGGCTCCGGCTGATCGCGCTCATCTACCTCGGCATCGGGCTCTATGTACTGCTGCGTCGCTGGACGGCGGTAGGCTCCACGCACTTTTACATATTCTGCCTGGTCTCGTTCGTCTTTTACTCGCTGCACTATACCGGCAAGTTCAACGCTTTTGACTGGATCGTGCTGTGGGCAAACGAAGTTGCGTGGCTGCTGCAGCCGGCGCTCTTTTTGCATTTCGTGTTGACTTTTCCGGAGCGGGGCGAGTTTGTCAGCAAGCATCGCGGGGCAATTCCTCTGCTTTACCTGCCGGGAGCGCTGCTGCTCGGAATCCAAATTCTGGCATTCGAGTATTTGAAGGCCAGCGCGAGTCTGCTCTTCAACCTGAACCGGGTGCACTGGGCTTACCTGACATTTTTCTTTTTCTCGGCCGCCGCCGTGCTGTGGAACAACTACCGCGAGGCGACGACTCCGATTCTGCGGCAGCAGCTCAAGTGGATTACGCGGGGCACTATCCTTGCCATAACACCTTTCACCATTTGTTATGTTCTGCCCTACCTGTTTGGAGTGATGCCTTCTCTCGCCATGAAGGTGTCGGTGCTGTCGCTTGGGCTGCTGCCGCTGACGTTTGGCTATGCCATCTTCCGTTACCGGTTGATGGACGTGGACCTGATTTTCAAGCGCGGCATGGCCTATACGCTGGCCGCGGCGGCGATCGTTGGAGCATATTTCGGGGTCGTAGCCGCAATTGCCGAACTCGTGCACACCCGCGTGCCAAGTTCCGGACCGTACGGGTTAGTGGCGGCGGTCATCGTTACCGCGCTGCTATTTGATCCGGTACGGAAGTGGATTCAGGAGAAGCTGGACCGCTTCTTTTCGCACGCAGGCTATGACTACCGGCGAACGCTGATTGAGTTCGGGCGCGAACTGAGTTCGGAGACCGACCTGGACAAGATGCTTTCCGCGCTGGTCGACCGGCTGGCGCGAACGCTGCTGGTCGATCGCGTTGCGATTTTTCTCGGCAATGGCGACTCTTCTCGGTTTGAACTGTCGAAGTCGTTTGGCATCGCGCACGTAACCGGCCTCGATCTGTCGTTTCTGGCGAAACCGCGAATCGAGGACGCGGCGGGACATATCTTCTTCGAAAACACGCGCCAGTTGCCGCGCGAGAATGCTGCCGCGCAGGAGGCTATTGCACGCCTGGATCTGAACTACTACATACCGTGCTACGCACGCCAAAAAACTATCGCTTTCCTCGGTCTCGGCAAGACCATGCAGGGTGATTTCCTTTCCAGCGAAGACGTGGAGTTGCTGCAAGCTTTGGCGGGATATATTGGTATCGCGATCCAGAACGGGCGGCTCTACGCGTCGCTCGAACAAAAGGTCAGCGAGTACGAGCGTCTCAAGGATTTCAACGAGAACATCGTCGAATCTATCAACGTCGGGGTGATGGCCGTCGACCTGCAAGACCGCATCGAGAGCTGGAACTCGCAAATGGAAGTGATGTATGCCCAGCCGCGCTGGCAAGTGGTGGGGCGTTCGCTAAGCGAAGTTCTTCCCGCAGCTTTCGTCGAGGAGTTTTACCGCGTACGGCAGAATCCGGGCATTCACAATCTTTATAAATTCCGGCTGGCGACTCCTACCGGGGAAGCTCGCATCGTTAATGTGGCGATGGCTCCCCTCGTAACCCGCAAGTTCAACGTGGTCGGGCGCCTGGTGATTATCGACGACATCACCGAGCGCATAGAGCTGGAAGTCCAACTGACGCAGGCCGACAAACTTTCTTCGATCGGGCTGCTGGCTGCGGGCGTAGCGCACGAAGTCAATACACCGCTGGCTGTGATCTCTTCTTACACGCAGATGCTGGCGAAGCAGTTGCAGTCCGACCCGCAGAAAGCCGGAGTGCTCGACAAGATCACCAAGCAGACCTTCCGCGCCTCGGAGATCGTCAACAACCTGCTGAACTTCTCCCGCACCACGGGCACGGAGTTAACCGAAATCAGTCTTAACAAGGTCATCGCGGATACACTGGCGCTGCTTGAACACCAGTTCAAAGTGGCGCACATCCAGGTGCAGCCGGAGTTGAACGATAAGCTTCCGTTCATTCAAGGCAACGCCGGTCGCCTGCAGCAAGTGTTCCTGAATTTGTTCTTGAATGCCAAGGATGCGATGACCGGAGGCGGAGTGTTGAATGTAACGACTCTAAACGGCGAATTTGTCAGCGTACGCGTCTCCGATACCGGTTCGGGCATTGCGCAGGAAAACATACACCGAATCTACGATCCGTTCTTCACCACCAAGACTTCTCCCGCAGAAGGCCAGAGCCGGGGCACGGGTCTTGGGCTCTCCGTCACTTACGGCATCATCCAGGAACACGCGGGGAATATCCGCGTGGAGAGCCGGCCGGGCGAAGGCACCACCTTCACCCTGGATTTTCCGTTGATATTGACGTCTACGAGGAAGGTAGTCCATGTCTGAACTACAAGCGTCTGAACTACAAATGTCCGCTCCAGCAGTCTCTGAAGTCACACCGATCCCCCGCCGCGGCACTCTGCAACGCACACAGCCGGAAAGTGCGGGCAGAATTCTTATCATCGATGACGAAGCCGAGATCCGAGAGTCGCTCGAAACTCTTCTGCAACTCGAGGGCTACACCGTCGAAATCGCGGGAAGTGGGCATGATGGTATGGCGCAGATCGGACAGCGCACCTTTGACGTCGTCATTTTGGATCTGGCGCTGCCCGACAAGAACGGGATGGACGTTCTTGCCGAGATTCGCCTGCTGCACCCACAGCAAGCGGTCATCATGATCACCGCTTACGGTACGGTGGAGAATGCCGTGCGCGCCATGCAATCGGGCGCGACCAACTTCATCCAGAAACCCTGGGACAACGAAAAACTGCTGGCCGATGTGCGCTCCGCTGTCGCCCGCCAGAAGGCAGAAGAAGAAAACATTCAGCTCAAGCGGGCGCTAAAACAGCGCTACAACTTCGAGAACATCGTGGGCAAAAGCGAGCCCATGCTCAAGATCTTCGATCTGGTCGCGCAAGTTGCGCCCAGCCGTTCGACCGTGCTGTTGCAAGGCGAAAGCGGGACGGGCAAGGAATTGATCGCCAAGGCGATCCATTTGAATTCCGCTCGGCGCGAGCGGCCGTTCGTGCCCGTCAACGCCGGGTCTACGCCTCCCGACTTGCTTGAATCGATGTTGTTCGGCCACGTAAAAGGCGCATTTACCAGCGCGGTCACGTCGAAGAAGGGACTCTTCGAAGTCGCCGACCGGGGCACACTTTTTCTCGATGAGATCGGCAACATGGGTATGGACACGCAGAGCAAGATTTTGCGGGTGTTACAGGATCGCAGGTTCATGCATCTGGGCGGCGTGCAGGAAATTCAAGTAGACGTGCGCATCATTGCCGCCACCAACGTCGATCTGCGCCAGATGGTGAAGGAAAGCAAGTTCCGAGAAGACCTTTTCTATCGTCTGAACGTGATCAGCCTTGACCTGCCACCGTTGCGTCAACGCCGCGAAGATATTCCGCTGCTGGTGCAGCATTTCCTGCATAAATATTCCGAGGAAAACGAGTTGCCCAAGCGCCGCATCGCAACCGAGGCGTTGCGGTGTCTAGTGGGCTATTCGTGGCCGGGCAACGTTCGCGAACTGGAGAACACCATTGAACGCGCTGTGGTGCTCTCCTCTGACAGCGACATTGGAGTCGATCTGCTCCCCGATCACGTCGTCGGACGCGGCAATTCGATTCCATCTCTGGACACCACCGCCGGGGCTTCACTCTTCGGCATCATGGAAGATTGCGAGCGGCGGATCATCATCGAAATGCTGGAGAAGAGCGGCTGGAACCAGACCGAAGCGGCGGAGCGCTTTCACGTTCCGCTCTCGACGCTGAATCAGAAGATCAAAAGGCTGGCGATTGAGATCAAGAAGAAAAACCGAGATTGAAGGAAGATTGAGTCATCCGGTGATTGAGGCATTGAATCATTAACCATCCGTTCGCGGAATTCTTCGATCTTCTAATGGTTCAATACTTCAACGGCTCAACGGCTCAATGACTCAATGACTCAATCCTTCTCGAAGATTCGATTGGGCTCATGTTCCGCCTGTCGCCTCTGCTATAGTTCCCTGAGCGGAATTCCCTGACACATGGCGCTCGAACTCGAACTGATCTCGCCCATTGAAGTCGCCAAAGACTTTGCCCTGGCGGTTCAGGAATACACTCTCCTGTCGGCGCAATCGCTGGCAAATTTCTTCCGCCGCCCGCTGTACACGGCCGACATGCTGCAGCAGGCGGATCTGATCGGCGTCGGCTCGCTGCCGATTGTAATTCTGACCGGCCTCTCCGTCGGCGCTTTGCTGGCGCTGAATGCGGCCAGCACGTTGCAGCGGTTCGGCAGCGTCACCCTCATCGGCCAACTCGTATCGCTCGGCATGGTCACCGAACTGGGACCGCTCATCACCGGCCTGATGGTGGCCGGACGCAATGCCTCAGGCATGGCCAGCGAACTGGGCTCGATGATCGTCACCGAGCAGATTGACGCCATGCGCGCCCTGGGCACGGACCCCACCAAGAAACTGATTACGCCCCGCATCGGCGCCACCGCTTTCATGCTGTTTTTCCTGACGATCATCGCCGATCTGCTCGGGTTGATCGGCGGCTATGCGGTAGCGCATCTGCTATTCGGCGTGGACACAAACCAGTATTGGACCTCGATCTGGCAGATTCTCGTCTTCCGCGACGTCTTCACAGGCCTCATCAAGCCGGTGCTCTTCGGCTTTATCATCTCGACAGTCGGCTGCTATTACGGGATGTCGACGCGGGGTGGCACGCAGGGCGTAGGGCGTTCGACGACGCAGGCCGTGGTCGCTTCTTCGGTACTGATTTTGATCGTGGACTTCTTTGTGACCAAACTAATCTTCGCAATTTTCGGTTACAGGTAAGCGATGCCGGCTCCCACTCTGCCCAGCGAAAATCAGGCTGCTACCGCGGTCAGCCCCTCGGGCCATGCCATCGAGTTTGAGGATGTTTCTATCGCGTTCGATGAGAAAGTTGTGCTGCAGAACCTCTCTTTTCAATTGGCGCATGGCGAGACCAAAGCCGTGTTTGGCGTAGCCGGATCGGGCAAGAGTACGCTGCTCAAACTCGCGATGGGACTGCTGCGGCCTGATAGCGGACGCATCTTCGTGCTGGGCGAAGAAATCACCCACATGTCGCAACAGGAACTGTTCGAGTTGCGTCGTCGCGTGGGCATCGTGTTCCAGGAGAGCGCGCTCTTTGACTCGCTCAAAGTTTGGGAAAACGTGGCGTTCCGCTTGATGGAAGAACATGTCTCCTCCGAAGAAATCGAGCGGCGGGTGCGCGAGGTGTTGCGCTTCGTGGAGTTGGAGCGCACTTACGATATGTTTCCGTCCGAACTTTCAGGCGGCATGAGGCGTCGCGTGGCCATCGCTCGCGCCATCATCACCGAACCCGAGGTGATTCTCTACGATTCGCCCACCGGCGGACTCGACCCGGTGACCTCGAATACGATCATCGAATTGATCATGAAACAACGCGATGTTTATAAGACCAGCGCGCTCATGGTGACACATCGCCTGCAGGACGCTTTCACCATGGCCACTCACCAGTTCGATAAGGCCACCAACCGGGTGGTGACTCTGCCGAAAGGCCAACATTGCGAAGTGCCGATGAGCTTCCTGATTCTGCGCGATGCGAAGGTCATCTTCGATGGCGACGCCCACCAGTTAGCCACGTCGCGTGACGAATATATTCGCGAATATATTTCGTAGTGCGGATTGCAGAGTTCAGAAGTCAGATTGTAGAGGTTTCATAAATTCGGCTATTCAATGAAACCAGGTTTTGGCTCCTGCCACAGCTTGCAGATTCGATTTCACTTCTGCGATCTGACCTCTGAACTCTAATCGCACGTCTTCAAATTTCAGGCCTTTTCTTCGATCCTTTACCGGGCAACGCTGCCGGATTTTCGTGAACACGCTCGCGAAATCCACCTTTCATCCCTCTGGCAAGGCCGATCGCTGATTCCCCGAATTTGTCGCGCAGATGATCCGCGGCAGCAAGGGCTTTCTGCCAGCGCTGCTGCTGAGAAGGCTCCAGTAGGTCGAGCTGGCCGGAACCGGAATCGAAATTTGACGCCTGCACTCCCAGCAACCGCACCGGAGCGCCAGGCTTCCAATTGGCGAAAAACAGACGCCGCGCCTGCTCGAAAATCTGGTTATCCATCTGCGTCGGCTCCTCCAGAGAATGCGCCCGCGTGATGGTGGTGAAATCTTTGTAGCGCAATTTCAATTGCAGCGTGCTGGCAAAATATCCGGCCTCGCGCATCCGCCGGCCCACCATCTCGCTCAACCGCATCAGCGTGGATTGCAAGCGCTCGGCGTCGCCCGTATCTTCATTGAACGTGTGTTCGTGGCTGATGGATTTCGCATCGACGTTTTCTCCCACCGCATTGTCGAACCATCCACCCGCGTCTTCGCCGCGCGACTTGCCGGCCAGCGCCAGGCCCCACTTTCCGAAGCGATGTTCAAGATCGCGGTCGTCGAGACGCGCCAGGTCACCGATTTTCTGAATACCTAGCGCGTGCAGCTTCTGCTCCATCACCTTGCCCACACCCGGAATGTCGCCGACCGCCAGCGGCGCCAGGAACTTCGCCTCTTCTCCGGGCAGCACCCAGAGCACTCCGTTCGGCTTGGCTTTCGCAGAGGAAACTTTTGCGATCAGCCTCGACGTGCCGATCCCGACCGAGCAGTTCAATTCTGTCGCCGACTTCATGGCTGCGTGGAGCTGATGCGCCGCCCGCAGCGGCCGCCCGTGCAGGCGCTCGGTGCCCGTCATGTCGATATAAGCCTCATCGACCGATGCCATTTCGACCAGCGGCGAAAAATGGCCGAGCACTTCGTGCACCCTGGCGGAATATTCGCGATAGCGCTCAGGATGGCCATTCACAAAAGTTGCCCGCGGACAAAGCTTCGCCGCTGTCCGCAGGGGCATAGCCGAATGCACGCCAAACTTCCGCGCGGCATACGATGCAGCCGAGACCACTCCGCGTTCGTCGCGCTGCCCGCCGACTACCACCGGCTTGCCTTTCAGCGACGGATCGAACAATTCTTCGACCGAGACGAAGAAGGCGTCCATGTCGACGTGAAAAATGGTGCGGGAGATCGGGCCATTGGCTGATCGGGTCATCGATTCGGTCCATCGGGTGATCGGGGTGCCTTGCAGAAGTGTATCGCTTTCGGGAAGGGGCAAGAGGACGGGGGCACTGGTATCGCCGCCATCGTTCGAGCCCGACGTGATCCCGTCTCGGCTAAACTAGAGAACGAGTCGGGTAGACTCGAAGAAGCTGTGTCACATAGAAGGAAGACAATTTGGTTGGCGCTGCTCGGCACGGTCCTGCTGCCTCTTCTCTCCTGCTCCCAACCTCCCGATCCCAACACGCTGGTAATGATTATTGAGAGCAGCCCTACAAACCTCGATCCTCGGGTTGGGATTGATGGGCAATCGGAGCGCATTGACGAACTTCTCTTTGACGCGCTGCTGACGCGCGACGAGCATTTCAATGTGCAGCCGGGGCTGGCCGAGCGCTGGGAGATTCCCGATCCTCTTACTTATGTCTTCCACCTGCATCGCGGCGTGAAATTCCACAATGGTCAGGCGTTAACCTCGCGCGATGTGAAGTGGACTCTCGATTCCCTGCTCCAGGGCAAGATACGCAGCACGAAAACTTCCACATACCGTTATGTGGATCGCATCGAGACGCCCGACGATTTGACGGTCGTGTTCCATCTGAAAGAGCCTTTCGCCTCTCTGCTGTGGAATCTCTCGGAGGGAGCGATTGGCATTGTGCCTTATGGGTCGCTTGACGAGATGACGCGCCAACCAATTGGCACCGGACCTTTCAAATTTGTCGGCGCGGAGACAGACAAAGAAGTGATCCTCGAGCGCAACGACAACTATTGGGGCGAAGTTCCGCATCTGGCTCGCGTGCGTTTCGCCGTCGTGCCCGACGCCACTACAGAGGCGCTCGAGCTGCGAAAAGGCAGCGCTGACCTCGCCATCAACTCGCCGATGTCTCCCGATACCATCGCTACGCTCGAACGTTATCCATCTCTCGTGGTTCAGCGTGGGCCTGGCACGAGGCTGGCGTATCTCGCGTTTAATCTGCGCGATCCTGTCTTGAAAGATGTGCGGGTTCGGCAAGCCATCGGTTACGCTCTCGACCGCCGACCGATGATGGAATACCTGTGGCGCGGGCAGGTTCAGCCTGCTTACAGCATTCTGCCGCAGCAAAGCTGGGCGTACGACGGTGACGTGCCCCACTACGACTACGATCCGGAGAAGGCTCGGCAGTTGCTCGATGACGCCGGTTATCGCGCGATCAACGGCGTGCGCTTTCATATCACAATGAAAACCTCGACCGATGAAAACACGCGGCTGATGGTCGCGGTCATGCAACAGCAATTACGCGATGTAGACATTGCGCTCGACATTCGCACCTTCGAGTTTGCAACTTTCTTCGCCGATGTCACCAGCGGCGCTTTCCAGCTGTATTCGCTGCGCTGGATCGGCGGCAACGAAGACCCCGACATTTTTGAAGCGGCTTTTCACTCGCGCAATTTTCCTCCAGGCGGGAGAAATCGCAGTTTTTACTCGAATCCACGGGTGGATAGCCTGATCGATCAGGCGCGCCGCGAGATCGATCAGAATGTCCGGAAGCGACTTTACGATGAAGTGCAGGAAATTCTGGCGCAGGATGTTCCATCGATCAATCTCTGGTACTTCGACAACGTGGTGGTGCACACGCGTCGGGTGCGCGATATAACTCTGAATCCGTCGGGAAATTATGACTTTCTGAAAACGGCGGAAATCGGCAGCCAGTAGTCAGGTGCCGGTTGCCAGTGCGCGGCTGGCGCGGTTTTCAGCGTGATGACATTTTTCAGCGTGATACCATCGAATCTTGAAAATTCTTTTTATCGGTGACATTTTTGGCCGTCCGGGGCGGACAATTGTAAAGGAACGCCTTCCGCAATTACGCGCAACAGCATTCCCCCGATGTGATTATCGCGAACTGCGAAAATGCCGCGGCTGGTTTTGGCATCACGCCGTCGCTGGCGGAAGAGCTCTTCGATCTGGGTATCGACGTGATGACCACCGGAAACCACGTCTGGGATAAACGCGAGATTATCGAATATTTCAACATGGCGGACGGCAACCCGCACAGTCCGGCGCGACGGTTGTTGCGGCCGGCTAATTTTTCGCAGGGACTGCCGGGCTGGGGGGTTTACGAAGGCCAGAAAAACGGCGTCGGCTATGCCGTCATGAATCTTCAAGGACGTGTCTTCATGGGATCGAGCGACGATCCCTTTCGCTATGTCGACCGGCTTCTGGAAGAGATCAAGGAGAAGATCGTGTTTGTGGATTTCCATGCCGAGGCCAGTTCCGAGAAAGTTGCCTTTGGATGGTACCTTGACGGACGCGTCACCGCAGTTGTCGGCACCCATACGCATATTCCGACGGCGGACGAGACGGTACTGCCGAAAGGCACAGCCTACATCACCGACGTCGGCATGACGGGGCCCTACGACAGCGTCATTGGTGTGAAAAAAGAGTTGGTGATCGAGAAGTTTCTCAGCGGAATGCCGGCGCGGTTTGAAGCGGCGAATGGCGATGTCCGATTGTGCGCGGTGCTGGTCGAGTGCGATGACCGGACTGGCCGCGCGACTCGGATGGAACGGCTGATGGTGCGGTGACCGCCGCTTCGCATTTGCTTTCCGTAGAGAGGAGACTTGTGCATCTCGGCCCCGGTCTCATCTTGGCCACGGTCCGGAAGACGGGGCAAGCCCCGTCTCTACAGTATACGAACTCGTTACGACGGTAGCTCCCCTTCGAGTAATTCGCTTGCAAGACACCGGACGGCTGGCATTCTATAGTAGTTAAATATGAAATGGCTGCTGGCAGGAACCTGTCTGTTGTTCGCGGGCGTTTGTTTCGCCGCGGACGCTCCTGTGACGCCCGCAACCCCTGTGCAAGCGCCTCCCACACCTCCAACACTCTGCTCCAACACCGCGGGAGGGCCCGCGTGCCCCGGTTCGAGGAAGGACTTGAAGGCCGCGCATAAAGCCTTTGAGCATGGCATTAAGCTCGAAAAATCCCACGATTTAGAAGAAGCGTTTTACGAATTTCAGGTGGCGGCCGATCTGGTCCCGCAGAATGTCGAATATCTGACCGCGCGCGAGATCACACGGCAACATCTGGCGGGCATGCATCTGGAAAAAGGAAACAACGATCTGCTCGCGGGTCAGGCAGTGGAGGCGATGGCGGAATTTCGCACTGCGCTGAATCTCGATCCGCAAAACGAATTTGCGCTGCAGCGGGTGCGCGACGCCCTGGGGCCTATGCCGGGGCAAAAGGCGGAGCCTCCACAATTGGTGGCCAGCTCAGACGTGATCGGTGCCACGCCGATCAACATCCTCCATGACTTCCACTTTCTCGGCGACTCGCGTGGCCTGCTTACCGCTGTCGCCGCGAGTTACGGGCTCACGGTGATTTTCGACGATAGTTTTCCTAATCGGCGCGTGCGCTTCGATCTGGAGAATGCCGATTTCGCAACGGCTATACGGGCTGTATCTGACATCACGAAGAGCTTCAGCGTGCCGCTCGGAGATAAGGAGCTTTTCGCCTGCGCCGACAACGCCGAGAACCACCGCAACTTCGACCGGATGGGACTGCGTTCGTTTTATATCTCCGGCGGCCCCACTCCGCAAGAGTTGCAGGAGTTGATGAACGGGCTGCGAACTTTGTTTGAGTTCAGGTTCGTGAGCCTTAACGCCGCGGCGAATACGATCACGGTGCGCGGACCGCAAGCGTCACTTGTAGCCGCAACCGAGTTTCTCGGACAACTGAATGGTCCCCGGCCGGAAGTGATGCTCGATGTGAAGGTGTTCCAGGTAAGCCACACTTACATGAGGAGCATCGGCCTGCATGCTCCGGACGTTTTCAATCTTTACAATATTCCGGCGGCTGCGCTTGCGGCTCTTGGCGGGCAAAACATCCAGAGCCTGATCAACCAGCTGGTCGCCTCCGGCGGCATCAACCAGGCGGGCAATCAATCCATATCGGCATTGATCGCACAATTGCAAAGCCAGCAGAATTCGATCTTCAGCCAGCCCCTTGCGACTTTCGGCGGTGGGCTGACTTTCTTTGGCCTGAGCCTCGATATGTTGTCGCCCGTGCTTTCGATGAATGAGAGCTCCGTCAGAGAGCTTCAGCATGTACAGCTGCGCGCCTCACAGGACAAGGAAGCTACTTTCAAACTAGGAGAACGCTATCCCATCCTCAACGCGAGCTTCGCGCCGATCTATAACAATTCGGCGATCGCGTCGGTGGTCGGGAACCAGTCGTATACCGCACCGTTCCCTTCCGTGAATTATGAAGATATTGGGCTCACGGTCAAGGCGAAGCCGGTGATTCACAATAATCTGGATGTAGCGCTTGACCTCGAAGTGCAATTGAGCAGCCTGGGAACCACGGTCAACAATGGCATTCCCGACATTCTGAATCGCGAATTCAAAGGGGGAACCCTGCTCAAAGAGGGGGCGCAAGCGGTGATCGCGGGCATGCTCAGCAAAACGGATGAAAGTAGCCTCAGCGGTCTGCCCTTGTGGTCTGCGATTCCGGGCCTCGGACTGCTTACATCGCAGAAGTCCAAACAGGAAGAAGACGACGAGTTGCTGATCTTGATTACGCCGCACGTTGTGCGCAGCCCGGAGCGGGCGGAAACTCCCGAAATTTGGCTGAGTAAGTAAATTGGGTCATTGACGCATTGAACCATTGAGCCATTGAGTCATTAAAACCCGCGGCGGTACTTTTTCAATGATTCAATGATTCAATGATTCAGTCACTCAATGATTTGATGGCTTTATTTCTGGCTTGCCTCGAAGTCAACGATCTTCTTCAATAATTCGGTGGGTGCGCCACCGGGGACGCTGCGTCCATTGATGAATAGAACTGGCGTGCCGGTCACGCCTACCGATTTGCCCAGGGCAACCGATGCCTCGACTCGGGCCTTTGTGTCCGGCTTGGCTGCGCAGGCGGCAATCTCATCGGCATTCGCGCCGGATGCGGTGGCGATGGCCTTCAGCTTCTCATCCACGTTCGACTCGGTGATGTTTGCCTGTTCGTCAAAAGTCTTTTGGATGAACTTCCAGACATTGTCGTTTGACGCCTGTCCGACGCAATCGACGTAATCGGCCGCTTTCGATGCCCAGTTGTGCATGGGCAGCGGAAAACTCTGGAAAACAAAATGGGCCTCCGGCTCTTGCGCCAGGAGCTGATCGATGGTGGGCGCGGCCTTGGCGCAGTGGGGACACTGCATATCGCTGAACTCGACAATCGTCACTGCCGCTTTCGCCGGTCCCTTGGCTGGGCCGTTCAGGCCTTTTTCCAACTTGACGCGCGCTTCGGCAAAGGGCTTGGCGCCGAAGGGCAGTATGTCGCCAGTCAGCACGTGCTTTCCGTCAGCGCTCACCAGCAGACGGCTGGGGCTTGAGCCCTTATCGTCGGTGATCATGACCGTCACCTCGGCCAGTCCCGGCACCTCGGAGGGGCGAATATCGGTCACCTTCCACGTTTTCGCGGAATCGAAACCAAGCATCTGGAAGAGAAACGAATTGACCGTATCTTCGGTGGGCAGCACCGTTGCGGGCGCGGCGGCGGACGAAGGGTCTCCAGACCTCGTTTTTAGAGACGGCGGGGTTTGAGCGATAGCTATTCCGGACATGATGACGAAAAACAGAAGAGCCGCGAGAAAGGTGCGATGCATGGATTTCATAGTTGGAATTTCGATCCCAGTTCGATTGTTACAAAAAGCACGGGCATTGTCATTCTTGAACCTTGCCTGGTGGATCGCCGGGCGTCCCGGCCTGACTACGGCTGAACAGCGAGGACGCGCGGCGCTCCACTAAAGTTCCGACTTGGCTGCGATGGGGAATCTTCTGCCGTAGCCGAAAGCCTTGGCCGAGATTTTGATGCCCGGAGCCGCTTGCTGCCGCTTGTACTCGCTGCGTTCGACCATGCGGATCACCCGCCGCACCAGATTGGAATCGAAGTTGTGCAGGTGAGCGATCTCTTCGGCCGACCGCGATTCCTCAACATAGTCTTCGAGAATCGCATCGAGCACATCGTAGGGCGGGAGCGAATCCGAGTCCTTCTGATCGGGGCGCAGTTCGGCCGAAGGCGGCTTTTCGATCGTCGCTACTGGAATTACTTTGCGCCGCGAGTTTACGTAGGCGCTAAGGCGATAGACGAGCGTCTTTGGCACATCCGAGATCGCGGCCAGCCCGCCAACCATGTCTCCATATAGAGTGCAGTAGCCGACCGCCAGTTCACTTTTGTTGCCGGTCGAAAGCACCAGGGCTCCGAGCTTGTTCGACATCGACATCAACAGCAACCCGCGAGCGCGGGATTGAATATTTTCTTCGGTGACGTCGGGCGGCCTTCCGGCAAACACAGGTTCCAGCGTGTGGCGCGCGGCCTCGTAGATTTCATTGATCGAGAGCAATTCGAAGCGAATCTTCAAATTCGCGGCCAGTTCCCGCGCATCATCGATGGAGCCTTTCGACGAATACGGTCCAGGCATGCCGACGCCAATCACGCTCTCAGGACCAAGCGCATCGGCCGCGATGGATGCGGTGAGCGCGGAATCGATGCCTCCGCTGAGCCCGATGATCGCCCGCTGGAAGCCGCATTTGTGAACATAGTCACGCGTGCCCAATACCAGCGCCTCGTAGACGCTGGCCTCTTCACCCGCGATCTGTTCGTGCATGTCTCCGGTGAGATTGGCGGAATCGAAATAGATAATGTCTTCGGCGAACGACTTGGCCTGGGCGATCACCTCTCCGTCTGGCGCAATTACGAGGCTTGATCCGTCAAAGACGAGACTGTCGTTGCCTCCGACCTGATTGACCATGGCGACCGGAACTTTTTGATTACGCGCAATGGCCGCCAGCATGTCGCGGCGGAGCTCGCGTTTGCCCATCCAAAAGGGCGACGCCGAAATGTTGAGCACGAAGTTTCCGCCGGCATGGATAAGTTCCTCGACCGGGTCAACGCCGTAGAGGCGCCGGTTCCAGAAGCGCTTATCGTTCCAGGCGTCTTCACAGATGGTTAGAGCCATCTGCTTGCCGCAGAAACTGAAGAGTTGCTGGCTCTTGGCGGGGGCGAAATTGCGCATCTCGTCGAAAACGTCGTAGGTGGGCAAGAGCATCTTCGACTGTATGAATTCGATACGCCCATCGCGCAGCAGGGCGGCGGAGTTCATCACTTTTTTGCCGGAGTCGGCTTCGGCCGCGGTAACCAGTCCGCAGATCACGGCGATGCCATTGGTTTCGGCGGCTATGCTCTCGACCGTTGCGCGGTTGCGCGCGACAAACGATGGCCTGTCGACAAGATCGCGCGGCGGGTAACCACAGACGGAGAGCTCTGGAAACAGGATCAGTCCAGCGCCGGCGCTGCGCGCCTCAAGAGCAAATTGAATGATCCTGGCTGCGTTGCCGGAGAAATCTCCCACGGTGGGGTTGATCTGGCCCAGGGCAATCTTCACGGTCTTAGTGTAGAGGGTTGCGGTATGGGTGGTGCCAGCGGGAGCGACGGTTTACTCATTGGTTACTATGTAGACTCTCGTCGAAAAAAAGAAGTTAATCTGCGGTCCTTTGGAATCATGGATTTACGTAAACTTTCTGGCCAAATCTTTGGATTTAAAGGACTTATGCGTAAAATCTTACGGAATAAGCACTTAAATCGTCAAAGTTCGCTGAAAATGGCTTTGGGGCAGCTTCGAGGTCCGTCTTTTCGACGACGTACTTCGGAACTGCCCCAATTAAACTTCATTTTCTCTTATGGCGGTTTGGAAGTCAACGTTTTTCGGTTCTGTAGTGGTGCCGTTTGATTTCCCCGGGCCTAGGTCCGTCCTTCCCGATGCGACAATGATGAATAGGCATATTCTTTTTTCTTTGATAACCCTGTATGGATTTATCAGCATTGGAAAAAACGGCGGAGGCTCTAGAGAGGTCGCTAGACTCACTTGGGTTTTGGCTATTCCTCTCCACGGCACTCGTGGTGGTCGGCTTGATCGCCGAATACCGACATGAGGTTGCGGAGTTTTGGGAAGAAGTTCGACGGCCTGCTGCTATGTTCCCTTGGCAAAAGTTCTGGGCCATTGCGGGGGGCGTTCTGGTTACGGTGGGAGTCGCAGGAGAATTAATCGTCGGAATCAAGGCTTCTCGTAAAGAGGGCGATCTCCGTACAATTAACCATCAGAGTGAGAACCTACTGAGGGAGAAAGCGTCAAAAAACGAAAAAGATGCGGCGCAATTGCGTAAAGACGCCGAGCGATTACGCAAGGATGCCAGGGCAGAGGGAATAAAGGTAGAGCAACTCCGGGAGGCTAATAATGCGGCTGATGCAAAACTGGAGGCAGAAAAAATTAAACGCGTAAAATTAGCTGCCAGTCTCTTGCCTAGGCGCTTTTGGGACCAATCGGGGACGATACAGAAATTAGCCGCCCTTAACACGAAACTGACGGTTGTCTTCGAATTCATCGATGATCGAGAAGCAACCAACGCGGCACAACAAATAGCGATGGTGTTTGATCTGTTGCGTTGGAAATATATGCGACGGCACGTTTCCGAGTCGGTAATTAGGGACGGCATCACAATATCCCCCGGAGCTAAACCGCCAGCGGCGTCGGAAAGGAACACAATTCCTGCACGTATGCAGGAGTGGATAAAACAAGGACGTATCGCGCGAGCGGCAAGTGACGCGCTCGCAAGCGGCCTCGCGAATTCAGGCATCGAAGCAACGGTTGAGCCTGGATATGACGACGAAAGATTCGGCCCCGACACTATAGTGATAAGAATCGGCCCCAAGCCCAACCCAGTTCTAGAAGATGCTCTTGAGGAACTAGGCGAGCCCAAGTCTACGGCTATTGCCGGACCATTTATCCATATGAGTGGAAATCGCGTTTCAATTCCGGATGAGGATACGGTTGAACCGAGCAAGAAACCGTAGACCAAAACCATCCACAGCAGGCAAGATCCCAAGCCATTAGGCTGTGAACGCGAAACGGCACCGCTGCCACATTTCGGCTGGTGTCCTCACAGGTCATTCGGCTTCACTCAGGCTCGGGATGACAATTCATTTCCCGGTCCTCAAATTGAACTGCGTTCATAGTCCGGGCCGATTGCCGCCGGTCGGTTGGGGCACATTCGGCGGAGGGAGGGAGGAGGGATTCGATGGATTGGCATCCGGCATTTCTTCTCCGGGACGCCGCAGCGTGGGCGCATTGGCGGGGCGGGCTTCCTGCTTCTTCGCGAGTTCGGATGCGCCTAGATCGACTTCTTTGTTGATGCGAACGATTTTCTCGCCGTCCACCTTCATGGTTTCGACGCGCACCACCTCGTCGTCGACGAAGCGGATAAAGTCGACGTCCTGCGGGGGCGTCCCGTAGATCCATTCTTCGTAATCAACGTCCTCGACGGCCCCAGGCGCACGCTCGCGCAGCTTTCTTGGCGGGCGTCCCTTGGCATAGAGCACCATGTCGTGATTCATTCCCACCAGCACATGGTGATTCTTGATGGCCTCTTTCACTTGTGGCGGAACGGTTTCGAGATAAGCCTCCAGAGCGGATTTGGCGTCGAAGTCAAATACAGGGCGCAACATTTCTTTCAGTTCGGGGCCGGTAATCTCGGGGACATATTTGTCGAAGCAGAGATCGACGAAAGAGCCGCGGGCATTAGCCGAGGCATCCGAGGGCGCAACCGGGCCTCCTCCAATCGCGCCTCCTACCTCGATGCGCTGATACCACTTCGGCTTCTTGACGGGACCGCCATTGATCTCGAGGTGAATGTAATTGTCCTTGATAAAAATGTTGCTGATGCGGGCGCGGTCGCCGGGTTTCGCAGCCGGCCCCCAGAGGGCGAGCAACGGTTGCAGGTCGGGGCCGTTGGGAGTTATGGTCCCGTCCTTCAGCTTCAGTCCGGTTTTCCCCATGGGAAAGGTCGTCCGAATGTAGATCAGTTCGTCATTGAACGCGTGGATTATCTCCTGGCGGGTTTGCTTGGACATTTTTGGGGCGGGAGTGTCGGTGGCCAGCAGCAGCGAGGAGAAGCTTAGAGTGATTGCCAACAGGAGACAACTGACGGAGTAACGGTGGGACCGCATGGAGCACCCCGGGGCTACTGACTGTGGCTAATTATAGCCCAGAGACTGGGTCAGTTCCCAGTTGCCGGTTGCCAGTTGCCAGTTGCCAGTTCTCAGGCCTGAGGTTGTGGATGAGCTTGTGAAATCGTCAACCACGAAGGGCACAAAGGTACGCTAAGGAAATTCTTGAAAAAAACGGTCCTCGAGAACTCCTTCAGTCACCAGCTACAGGGGGACTTTGGTAATGGTGAGGTGTACTTTAAGCACCTGCGACCGCGCCTCCACACGCACTTAGAATGGATGGAGGAACGGACCAGCTCATCCCCCGCGCTCGGGCCGAAAGGATCGTCTTTTGACGTTGAAGCCTTCCATTCCCGCGCGGGTTCCGCTTCTCTACGTCATCCTCGGCGTATTGCTGGCGATCAGCGTTCTGCCCATGTATTTCTATTCGGTGCAGATCGAGAGCATGAACCGGGCGCGCCTCAAAACCAACGAAATGCTGCTGCAGAACACGGTCACACGGTCGTTGGCCGACGATATTTCCCAGCACCAGGAAGCGCTGCACATGATGCTGGCGAACCTGTCGTCGTCGATCCAGGTCATGATGCTGGCGAGCCCAGGCGGCACGGACGCCGGCGGCCAGAAACCTCTGACCCCTGAGTTGCGGGCGATGGTTGAAAATTTTGTATCGTCTTCGAACGACATTGCCTATGCCACCTTGTTAAATGCCGAGGCCAAGGGCGTTTCGGCGGGGCGCATCGAGCCCGATGCTTTTTTGCAACGCGAACTGGAGCGCGCCTATCAGGCCGCGCACGAAGGCCGCCTCTACAGCGGCCAGCCGTTGATGGTGGGCAGCGGAAAATCAGCCCGAACCGTCATGCTTGTGAGTTCGCCGATCATGTATAACGGACGCTTTCTGGGGATGATCGCGTCGGTCGTGGATATGGATTACCTGATCCGGCGGCTGAAGCAAGTCAGTTCGAGCGGACTGATGCCTTACGTCGTGGATCGCCAGGGCAGGCTGGTGGCGGCAGCGACGGCGCAATATGCCACCGGGCAGGACATGAGTAATTTCGAAATTGTCCGCAGCTTTGTGGGCGAAGGTGCAAAAGCCCAGTTGGCAGAGACGCGCGAGTTCGTCATTCGCGATGGCAGTAACACAACCCAGATGCTGGGAACGTATAGTCCCGTGCCGTCGCTTGAATGGGCGGTGGTGGTGCAGAAGCCGCGCGAGGAAGCTTATCGCGGAATCTACGAGATGCAGCGCACCGGGCGACTGCTGGCGTGGATGGCGGTGTTTGTGAGCATGGGCATCAGCATTATTTCGGCGCGGCGCATAACCAGCCCGTTGCGTGTGCTGGCGCAATCGAGCCGGGCGATTGCGCGTGGCGATTTCTCGCAGCGCGTGCACGTTAAAACGCGCACCGAGATTGGCGAACTGGCAACCACATTCAACACCATGTCTGACGAACTCGAGCACTTTGTCGAGGACCTGAAACGCGCCGCCGAGGAAAACAGGGCGCTCTTCCTGGGATCGATCCAGATGCTGTCGGGCGCGGTCGACGAAAAAGATCCGTACACGCGCGGCCATTCCGACCGGGTCACCAAGTACTCGCTGCTGATTGCGGAAGAGATGGGACTTGACCCCGGGTTCCTGGAGATCCTGCGCATTTCGGCGCAGTTGCACGACGTGGGCAAGATCGGCATTGAAGACCGCATCCTGAAGAAACCGGGCGCCCTGACGCCGGAAGAATTCGAGATCATGAAAACGCACACCACCAAGGGCGCGAATATTCTGCGTCCGGTGCCGCAGTTGCGCGAGATGCTGCCCGGGATTGAGTTGCATCACGAGGCGCTCAACGGGCGGGGATATCCCTATGGCCGAAAGGGCGACGAGATCCCCTTGCTGGCGCGGGTGATCGCGGTCGCGGACACGTTTGACGCCTTGACCACGAACCGGCCTTATCAGCAGGCGCACGATCCGGTGGAAGCTCTGCGCATCATTCAAAATCTCTCGGGACAGCGGCTTGATCCGAAGGCTGTCGCCGCGCTGCTGGCTGTGTTTCAGCGTGGGGAAATCGCAGTCCAGACGACTCCGGCAAAGACAACCGCGATCGAACTGGCCGTGGCTGTTCCGCCGATCACAGTCGTTGATCCTCTTGCTGAAGTATCGCGCACCTAGGAAATTTGCAATTGGTAATTTGTAATTTGTAATTGGTAAATTAGAAACAAGACCAACTTTTTGCTTTCAGATTACAAATTACAAATTACCAATTCCCGCCCGCCGATTCTCCTATAATCATTTCGGACAACATTGTCGGACACCTCATGATTCAAACTCTGTTTGGCAGTCTGGACGAAGTACAGAAACCAAGTTTTATCGAGCGCATGAAAGAGGCGGTCTCGCGCACCCGCGAGAACCTGGCTGAGCGCATCGAAGACGTTGTTTCCATCGGCAAAGAGATCGATCGTTCCACCCTGGACGATCTCGAAGCCACACTGATTGGCGCTGACCTCGGCACCACCACCACCCACGAGGTTCTGGAGAAATTGCGCGACAAAGCCGATCGCAAGCAGATCAGGGACGTCAACGAACTCAAGCGGCTGCTGAAAGAAGAATTGCTGGCCATTCTTACCGCGACGAGTTCGCAGCCTCTGACCAAAGTTGACGGGCTCGCCGGAGGTGATCGTCGTGGTCGGCGTGAACGGCACCGGCAAAACGACCACGATCGGAAAGCTGGCGCACGTATTCCGCGCGCAGGGCAAGACTGTGCTGCTGTGCGCGGCGGACACGTTTCGCGCCGCAGCCATCGAACAACTTGAGATTTGGGGACAACGCACCGGAACGGAAGTGATCAAGACGAAGGCCGGGGGCGATCCCTCGGCCGTCTTGTTTGACGCGCTGCAGTCGGCGGCCGCGCGCAAAACGGATTATGTGATTGTCGACACCGCCGGACGACTGCACACCAAGCAAAACCTGATGCTTGAACTGGAAAAGATGAGGCGCACGGCGCAACGCATCGTTCCAGGCGCGCCTCACGAGACCTTGCTCGTGATGGATGCAACGACAGGTCAAAATGGATTGCAACAGGCGCGGCAGTTCACGCAATCGTCGGGAGTCACGGGCATCGTGCTGACTAAACTTGATGGCACGGCAAAGGGCGGCGTGGTGGTTGCAATCTCGCGCGAGTTGGGGCTTCCGGTGCGGTTTGTGGGAGTCGGGGAAAAGATCGGCGATTTGCTGCCGTTCGATGCCAAGGAGTTTGTGGAATCGCTGTTCGCGTGAAACCCATTTTTAGCTCTTTGCTCTGGCTAAGGGCTAACAGCCAAGAGCTTGTCCAATGACAATCGACGAACAGCATATGCGCAAGGCGCTAGACCTCGCTAAAGCGGGAGTTGGTCTGGTCTCGCCGAATCCGGCGGTGGGCGCGGTGGTGATTGACTCATCGGGCCGCCACGTTGGTGCCGGTGCTCACACTTATGCAGGCGTCAAACACGCCGAGGTACTCGCTTTGGAGCAGGCGGGGGCTGCGGCACGGGGCGGAACTCTCTACATCAATCTGGAGCCATGCTCGCATCAGGGTCGCACGGGGCCCTGCGCCGAGGCGGTGATCGCCGCTGGAATCGTGCGAGTGGTCTGCTCTATGCGGGATCCGAATCCGCGTGTGGCGGGACAGGGATTTGCGAAGCTGCGCGCCTCTGGTATCACCGTCGAGGTCGGCTTATACGAAGCGGAAGCCAGGAAGCTGAATGAAAGTTTTGCCAAGTACATACGGCACGGTAAGCCGCTGGTCACGCTGAAATCGGCGATGACTCTGGATGGGAAGATCGCCGACGCCACGAAGCCGGAGGCGAAGAGAGCTTCGGAAGCGCACTTGGCCATGCCGCAAACGGAGGGCGCACGCAGCGGCTATCACTGGATTACAGGCGAGTTGGCGCGGGCGCACGTGCAGCAACTGCGCCATCAGAGCGATGCGATCATGGCGGGAGTCGGCACGGTCATGGCGGACGACCCGCTGCTTACAGATCGTAGCGGCCTGCCGCGGCGGCGCAAACTGCTGCGCGTGATTCTGGATTCTTACCTGCGCATTCCGCCCGAATCGCGAGTGATTCAGACGGCGGAGAACGATGTTCTGGTGCTATGTTCGACCGCGGAAGAGGAAGCCAGGAAAGCGCTCGAGGCGAAAGGCATTCGCGTGCAACAAATCGCGGCCACGGCCGAGGGAAGGCCGAATTTCGCTGCGATTATTAAGAGTCTGGGAGAACTGGAGATCACCAGCCTGCTTATCGAAGGAGGAGCGCTGGTAAACGGTGCGGCTCTCGCCTCGGGCGAAGTGGATAAGGTGTTTTTGTATTACGCTCCGAAGATTTTTGGCGAAGGCGCCGTGCCTTTTATTGCTGGAGAGGGCTTGTGCGGAAAAGCACAGCGCATGCAGCGCTTCGAGTTGCATCGCTTCGGCGAAGACTTCGCGGTGGAAGGTTATCTCCGCGATCCGTATGCGTGAGGGATTTATTTGGAGCGACGGACGTCTCGCGCGCTTCGCTTAGCAAGCCTTCCGCCAGCGTGCTGGCCGGGCGGGGACGCCCGGCGCTCCACCGGCAAGAGAATATGAGGGCTACAACTTATGTTTACCGGAATCATTGAAGAAGTGGGCAAGGTTGTAAGCATTCGAGCAGCGCGGCGAGAACCGCCGCATTACGGTCGAGGCCCGGAACACGCCGAAAGAATTGCGCGCTGGCGACAGCGTTGCGGTCAGCGGCGTTTGCCTGACCGCGGTCGACATCAAAGCCAAATCGTTCTCTGCCGACCTTGCGCCTGAGACCTGGCGTGCGAACTTCGTTCTCGCGCATGCGCGCGGGAGCGCTGGTGAACCTGGAATTGCCGATGAAGGCCAATGGCCGCTTTGGAGGCCACATCGTTCAGGGGCACGTCGATGGCGTGGGGAAACTGATCGAGTTGGAGCGCATCGTCGACTCGGAAGGCTGCGATTCCGTGAACTGGTGGCTGCGCATTGAAATCCCGCCGGAGATCGAGAAGTACACGGTGTTTAAGGGATCGATTTCGATCGAGGGCATCAGCCTCACGGTCGCCAAGCTCGAACG
The DNA here is from genome assembly GCA_963810955.1 of uncultured Acidobacteriaceae bacterium. Classification (GTDB taxonomy): domain Bacteria; phylum Acidobacteriota; class Terriglobia; order Terriglobales; family Acidobacteriaceae; genus Acidiflorens. Next base: position 147,678 of record CAWEPW010000014.1, read on the forward strand.
AAATGGTTCCACGCCCGCGTCGAAATGCACGATTGCGATTATTCCTCATACCGTCGAGATGACCAATCTCGGATCGCTGAAGCCGGGAGATCCTGTGAATCTGGAGGCGGACCTGATCGCGAAGTATGTCGAGAAGATGATGAAGGGCGAAACGGCGCAGAGATCCTTCACGGTGGAGGAGCTTGTAGAACGCGGCTTCTGATGCTCGGTTGCTTACGCTTCCAGCTTCAGCTCATCCAGTTCTAGAAACTCGTGAATGATGGGCTCGTTCGATTTCTCCATGTCTTTATAGGTACCAAAGAAAATCGCGCGGCCCTCGTGCAGGAATACGAGGCGGTCCGCCAGCTTCTTCGCGAGTCGCATGTCGTGGGTGACGACGACCGAGGTCAGGTGCAGCTGCAGTTTGAGCCGGGCGATGAGATCGCCGAGCAGATTGCCCATCATCGGATCGACCATGGTGGTGGGCTCGTCGTAGAGAACGCACTCGGGCTGTGCAGCGAGCGCCCGCGCAATGGCGACAGAACGCTTCATGCCGGTGGAAAGGTCGGATGGCAACAGCTCGCGCATTTCTTTGACTCCAACCATTTCGAGCAGGCCGTCGACGACCTGGTAAATCTGCTCCTCTGACAATTCTCTTTTTTCGCGCAAGGGGAAGGCCACGTTCTCACCGACCGTCAAGGAATCGAAAAGGGCTCCATTCTGGAATACCATGGTGACCTTCTTGCGGATATTTTCGAGCTGCACTTCGTTGTAGTCGGTGATGTCCTGGCTGGCGACGATTACGCGGCCGGAGTCTGGCTTAAGAAAACCCATGATGCTATGGAGCGAGACCGACTTGCCGACGCCGCTGCGCCCGAGGATGCAGACCATCTCTCCCGGCATGACGTCGAAGCTGACGTTCTGGAGGATGATGCGATCTCCGAATGCCTTGGAGACATCTTTGAACTCGATGTAGGGAGCGAGCGTGTCGGCGGCAGCCATGGCTATCAGAATGGCATGAGAGGGCAGGATGGCTCAAGCATTACGTATAAGAGGTAATGAGTGTGGCCTGGAGTGGCTGACGAAGTGCCCGGTGATGGGCTGGTTCAGGCATGATGAGTGCTATCGCGATGTTAGAAAAACTGACCTCTTGAGCTGCTGCCAACTCCACGCCTTTCATTGACTTACCTGTATCGCCCACGTAAGATTCGCCAATGATCGGCCAAACCATCTCGCACTACCGCATCGTCGAAAAGATCGGTGGCGGTGGCATGGGTGTGGTTTACAAAGCCGAGGACACGCGACTGCATCGATTCGTCGCCCTCAAGTTTCTGCCGGATGAGGTTGCCCGAGATCCACAGGCGCTCGCGCGCTTTCAGCGTGAAGCTCAGGCGGCGTCCGCGCTGAACCATCCCAACATCTGCACGATCCACGACATTGGCGAGCAGGACGGACAAGCCTTCATCGCTATGGAGTTTCTGGATGGCATGACGCTGAAGCATCGCATCGGCGGGCGATCGATGGAAACCGACTTGACTCTGTCGCTGGCCATCGAGATCGCCGACGCGCTGGATGCCGCTCACGCAGAGGGCATCGTCCACCGCGACATCAAACCCGCGAACATCTTTGTCACCAAGCGCGGACACGCGAAGATTCTCGACTTTGGTCTGGCCAAGGTGACTGCGAGTGGGACCGGAACGAAGACGGGACTAGACGCCACCCAAACCGGGATGGTGGAGACTCACCTGACGAGTCCGGGCATGGCGCTGGGCACGGTCGCTTACATGTCGCCAGAGCAGGTGCGGGCCAAGGATATGGACGCCCGAACCGATCTGTTTTCATTCGGAGCCGTGCTCTATGAGATGGCAACGGGCACGCTGCCGTTCCGAGGGGAAAGCTCGGGAGTAATCCAGCGCGAGATTCTGGATCGCGCGCCGATCGCCGCGGTGCGGATGAATCCTGATTTACCCGCCGAACTGGAACGCATTATCAACAAGGCGCTGGAGAAGGATCGCGATCTGCGTTACCAGCACGCTGCCGATATGGGCGCCGATCTCAAACGGCTCAAACGAGAGACGGACTCTAGTCACGCGGCCGCACCCGACAGAACGGATAGGGCGGGTTCGAGTTCAGCGGTCGGTGCAGTGCCCGACCTTCAACGTCTCAAGCGCGAAGCGGAGTCCGGGCGCGGTACGGGGGTCGGCAGCAGTTCAGCGGTGGTTGCCGCCGCCAAACAACACAAGGTTGGAGTGATGGGAGGAGCGCTGGCCCTTCTGGCCGTGCTGGCTGCCGCAGGCTTTGGCATTTACACGATGCTGCATCGGGCCGCTCCGGCTCCTTTTCAGAACTTCGGCATCTCGCAGGTGACGAATTCGAACAGGGCAGTGGTCACAGCGATATCCTCCGACGGGAAATACCTGCTCACGGTGATGGATGACAAGGGGCTAAACAGTTTGTGGCTACGCAATGTAGCCACGGGAAGCGACACACAGATTGTCCCGCCGTCGGCCACCATCGCGAACGTCGCGTTTTCGCCTGACGGAAATTATGTTTACTTCCGTAAAGCCGAGAACGCCATCGCCAGCGACTTCAATGTCTACCGCACACCAGTGCTCGGAGGCACGCCGCAAGTCGTGGTGCGCGACGTGGATAGTTCCATCACGTTTTCTCCGGATGGCGCTCGACTGGCGTATTTTCGTGCTAATGATCCGGACACGGGCAAGTACCGTCTGCTGAGCGCGAAATTAGATGGCAGCGAAGAGAAGGTGCTTCGCATAACTAAGCTGGAATTTCTGCCACGCTGGCTGGCGTGGTCTCCTGACGGCAAGAAGATCGCCTATCCCGATATTGCGCCTGGCGCATTTGGGGCCATGAGTCTGTTCGATCTGAATAGTGGACAAATACAGACTCTGAGCTTCGCCGACAAAAGCATCTTAGCGTTGCAGTGGTCCGCTCGTGGCGACGGTTTGTTTGTGATCTATTGGCAGAAGGGGCCTGACCTTGGCCGCATGCAGATCGGTTACGTTTCGCTGTCGGATGGACAGGTGCGCCCCATTTCTCGCGACACGAACAGCTATTCGACGTTGTCGTTGTCCGCCGATGGAAAAATGCTGGCGACGGTTCAGCAGAAAACGGTAAGCAATCTTTTTATTGTGCCCGGACAAGGCAGCGCGTCTGCAATGGCGAACCGCCTGGTTGTGGATGGAGAACATGTCAGCAGCTTCAATTGGATGGCCGATGGCGCTCTGCTGACGAGCGATTACACGCGGCTGTTGCGCACCGATGCTGATGGAAAAAATCCAACGGTGCTAGTCAGCGATCCGGCCGCCGGAATTATCAATCCGTCGGTATGCGGAGCGCAGTACATCGTGTTCCCGTGGGCATATCACGGCGGCGCGAATTCCATTGGCATTTGGCGGGTGAATGCGGACGGCTCCCATCCCACAGAGTTGACGGACGGAGTTGATGATGGCTGGGGCTCTGCAAACTGTTCCGGCAACCAGAGCTGGGTTTACTTTTTTCGAGACGTAACCAACATCTGGCGAGTCCCATTGGATGGATCGGGCAAACCTGAGGCGATTGCGGCTAGCGCCATTGCGGGCGCCTTCCAGGCGGGCCGTGGGATGGGCATTTCGCCGGATGGCAAGACCCTGGCCTATCTGGTCGAATTCGTGAATGCAGAAAGCGGAATGGGCACCGCCAGAATCGCCCTGCTCGACTTGGGAGCTCTGGGCTCGAGAACTTTCAGTGCCCCGCACCTGCTTGATGTCAATCCGCACATTTCCACGGGTCCGCAATTTACGATCGACGGAAGAGCGGTCAGCTACCCGGTTCGGGAGAACGGCACGGACAACATATGGATCCAGACTCTGGATGGCTCTGCCGGACACGCGATCACGAATTTTGATTCGGAGCAGATTCTTTCATTCCACTGGTCGCCCGACGGAAAGAATCTAGGCATTCTGCGGGGCCACACCGACTCGGACGTTGTGCTGCTGCAGGAATCCAAGCCCTAGGTTGATGGCTACTATCTTTCGTCCCCGTTTGGATCCTGCGAAAACTCAGAACCCGCCAATGAGTGCTATGGGGATGTTACGTCAAGTAATCAGAGATACGGAGGAACTCACGGGCGACCGATGGCCTGAACTGTGCGCTGGCCGACTAGGAAAGCAATTTTCTCTACACCGCTTGAACGCACCTCGTCTAATACCGTGCCAACCCTGCCGTATCCGACATGAGCATCGGTCCTGATATAAACCTTTCTCTCCGAGCCTTGGCTCAGCCGCTCCTTGATCTTAGCGGCTAGCTCACTAGGGGCTACCATCTCATTGCGGAAGAATACCTTCCCGTCACGGCTGATACCGATGATGAGAGCATCTTCCCTGTCTGCACGCCACATATCTACAGGGTGCCACACCATTGGCAAGACCACCCCTGCACCGTGCGGAGGTCTCGTCGAAACCATGGCCACCATCATCGTAAACAACAGTACAAATATGATGCTAGCGAAAGCCGACACGTCGATCTGGCAGATGCGCTTCAGTGAGTTTGCGCGATTACGTAGCATCCCTGTCTAGTTAGACACCAGAACGTCCTCTTTCTCCTTTTTTTCGTCCAACAGATCACGGTCGTAATCAGAGGATTTTGAGAAATCCGTCGCACGAAGGGACGGTGAAACGTAGGTTTTGCCGAGTCGCTGTCGAAATCAGCGTTTTCACTTGTAACCGTTTGGTTTACGAGTATGAGAGGTATTTTCAACAATTATTCAGTCCCGCCCTCGGCCGTTAGTCGGTCCTCGGGCGTGTTTAGGTTGAAAAAAATGCGCTCCGGGAAGCCGGCTTTGGCCAGTTCTGCGGGGCTGATTTCATGCATGGAGACGGCGGAAAAGGCGGCGTCGATCTTATACTTCCCTGCCAGCAGAGCCTTCTCGGCGACCGTCAAGAACTCACGACGATAGACGGCGCAGAGCGGCTGCAAGCCGTTGCGGGTGCGGGGCACGGTAACGGTGGCGCTGTTTCTTTCGGCTGCCGCAAGAATGAATGCGAGAAGTTCTCTTGAGACGAAAGGCATGTCCACGGCGAGCATCAGGTTCAACTCGGCGGTGGAATGCGCTAGCGCGGAGTGAATTCCGCCTAGAGGACCGCATCCTGGGAAGATATCAGCCACGACGCGGTCGTATTTCGGAGTTTCGTGATTTTCGGCCTGATGCTCTGTTGAGGCGTACTGCGCGAACTTAGCTGGGTCGCCGACGATGGTAACTCTGTCGCACACTGCCTGCATAACGGCCAGCGCCCGTTCGAGAAGCGTTTGGCCGTCATAGACCAAAAAGGCTTTATCTTCTCCCATGCGGCTGCTCTTCCCCCCGGCCAGAAGGAAGCCGGCGCGCGAGAGTGGACCTTGTGGCCTGCGGGAAAACATAGCCCTCGACTGTAATACACGGCGGGAACGACCGAAAGTAACCTGTTCAGAACAGCGTTGCCAGCGGAAGATGAATGGTGTCCTTTCTGTGATGGGACGCTGCTCTCATCATGTCGCAAAAACTCATGGATGTGCTGATGTTGGGACGATGTTCGCACGAATTTTCATGGCCACGCCGCGCGGCGAACGGCGAGTATTACCAGGTCTGCATGTTGTGCGCGACCGCTTTTGAGTATGACTGGCGGACAATGCGGCGGGGTAACCGGGTAGAGGAACCGACGGCGGATATGACGGTCCTCCGGCGGCGCCCGGGTCAGAAGCAACCGGCGTGGACTCCCCGGTCGCGGCGTCTGGCGAAGAACATTCCGGTTCGATACCGCGGAAAAAGTCTCAGCACATGGTATGAGGGCGTGATCCAGAATATCAGCCAATCGGGAGTGCTGTTGAACGGCCCGCAGCAACTGCCGTTGAATGCGATCGTCGAAATGATTTTCGAGATGCCCGAAGCAATTTCGGGACAAAAGAACCGCAGCGCCCTCTGCGAGGGCAGGCTGATTCGGGTCAAAGATGCGGTGGAGAATGATGCGGATGCTTTCGGCCTGGCGGCAACCATTCTGGATTATAAGTTTCTGAAGAAGGAATAGGCTCGAAACGTTGCTTCGCCGGAGAATGCGCTTTGTCCCCTCGTGACGGCCCAAGAAGGCTGTGTTTCAACCCCACCGACTCTGGAAGCCCTGCGTCAGGGTGCAATTGCGAAATCGTTTCACCACCAAGCCACGAAGGTTCACGAAGGAAAGATCAGAGGCCAAAAGTCTCGTGATACTTCGTGGCGTTGATGGATCAGGGGTTTCATCGGGTGCGCAGTCTCCAAACAGCACCACTGCGAGAAAATTGTTCTGATTTGCTTCACGCCTGCCGTGCTGCTAGAGTTTTCTCAGGGCCTCGAACGCTCTCTTGCCCTATTCAGCAAAATCAGACGGAATCATTCCGCGGCTGGAATGGGCAGCGCTATTGAACAATGTCCGGGAGTAAACCTAACCTGAAAAGCTGGATTGAACGGCATCGTCATGCAGCCGTCGTGCCATACGCGGGGGCAGCTCTTGCCGTGTGGGTGGGGCTCAGCTTCTGGACTTTTACACCGGCGCTACATCGCCATCTCTTTCTTCTGCTGCTGGCGGCGGTGCTTTTCACTGCGCGTTTCCTCGGTTTTGGCCCGGCGCTTTTCTGCTCCGTGGTTTCGGCCGCTTGCCTGGATTTCTTCGCGCTTCCTCCCTACTTCCGCTTTGGCATGAGTGGGGCGGCCGACGTGGAGAAACTTGTGGCCTTCCTGGCGATCTCAGTGTTCGCGGGAAGCATGGCGCGGCAGAAAACATTGGTCGAGTCGCGCGCGGATCGCAGCACCCGGGAGATGGCGGCGATCGTCGAATATTCGTGCGACGCGATTTACGGCTCCCGTCCAGACGGCATTATCACCAGTTGGAACCGCGCGGCGGAACTCTTGTATGGCTATAGCGCCGAAGAGGCGGTCGGTTCGTCGATAAGGCGCCTGGGGCCGCCGGAACGGGTCGAAGAGTTGGAAGCGAACCGCCAGATAGTCAATAGCGGCGGCGACGTCTCTCCTTATCGAACGGAGCGCATGAGGAAAGACGGCACGCGCTGTCCCGTGCTGCTGTCGGTGTCGTCGCTGCGCAACCGCCGCGGCGAAATCGTGGGAGCGTCGACCATCGCGCGCGACATCTCAGCCGAGAAACAGTCGGAAGAAGCCATACGACGCAGTGAAAAGCTGGCCACCACGGGACGGCTTGCCGCTTCAATCGCGCACGAAATCAATAACCCAAAGTCCGTTGGCGCGCAGGCAAACCACCGGCTCAAGCGCAGTGATTTTCTCCAGGAGGATGGGTGTCGGCTTCAATCCATGATGAAACGAACGACGGCCGGCTTGCCGCTCGTGGTCCAGAGGATCGATAGCGGCGGCGCTCGTGCGGGGTTCAGGTTTCGGGAAAACTTCGGCCGCGGCCCACGCTTCGTCGCCATGCAAGAAAGATGATGCGCGTGGGTCTGACCATTTTGCTACCGCCTAATGCTTTGAACGTGTCCGACAAAACGGCGGGCTGAAGCCCACCCCACCAAAGCCATGATTCTCGTGGTGTAGCGGGCTTCAAAACGCTCTCTGGTCCAACGAAGTATCACCAAAAGCAAGCGGCGCAGATGGAACCGCCTGCGCCGCCATTGGGGATGTAACTGAGGAGCAGGCGCCCGGCCTGCCGTCACCTACGTCGTCGCCGATGCCGTCGCGGTACCTTGCAGCGCTTTCACAATCGCTGCACCGTTGGGAGTTCCCAGTCCGGTGCATGCATCCCATTTCGGACCCGCATGATAGCCGCCGTTGTTGCCCTTGGTAATTCGTGGAACGCCGAAGTCCCCAATCTTGTATAGCGCGGGCTGCACGAAACCAACCGGCTTGCCGATATCTGGTTGATCAGCGCGACCAGGCCGCCCACAATGGCGCGACCGCGCTGGTGCCGCCGATCACTGAATTCGCGCCGTCCACGCGGACCTGGTAACCTGTGACCGGGTCGGCATTGCCGGCGACGTCGGGTACGCCTCGTCGCCAAGGCGATTTGGTTTCCGGCTGAGAGGCCGCCTGCCGACTTAGGTGGGCAGCGATAAATATTGCTCACCCCGCCGCCGGTGGCGCCTTCGTGCCGCCAGTTCGTTCCAGACGACCTCGCTCTTGATGGTGCCCCGCTCAGGGTCAGATTGGTGCCGCCGCACCCCAGCACGGGAGGCAGACACGCGGGCAGGTCGACGTGAGTTTGCCGTCCGTGCGCCATCGGTGGCCCCATTGTCTCCCGCGGCGGCGGTTATCGTGACGCCCACCCCGCGGCTCGCAGGCCTCGAACATCGTGGCGGCCTGGGGGTCCAGGTCTTCCGGTCCGCCCCAACTAATGGAGATCACCGAGGGATTGTTGGCAGTGTCGTGGACCGCCGTGGTGATGGCGTCGTGAAATCCCTGGTCGGTATTGGGCGCGAAGTAGACCACGATGCGCGCCGGCGCCACCGAGCCGGCCACTTCGATATCGAGCATGACTTCGCCGTCGGAGTCCTGATCGACGCCCGGCTGATTGGCCCCGCCATCTACCGAGATGGCGGTGACGCTGGTGACGTGGCAGTCCGAAGTAACGTATTCAGGTCGGCCGGTAGCCTACCGCCGCCCAGTTCGATAATCCCGATGGTTTGTCCCGCGCCGGTGGCGGCGGGGAAGTTGTAGGCATGCGCCACCGCATTGGCGTAAGCGCTCCGGCAAGCGCCTTGGCGACGCGCCCGCCGCAAGTGGGGTTTGGCGACAGGACGGTTGTCCAACCCGAATACGGCCGTACACCACGCCCGTCAGGTATTCGCCGGAATCGTCAGAGAGCCGGTGCGGCCGCGATATCCGCCCGCCGGCGTGGTGTAGTGTGCCAAGGTAGTCCCGAAGGCTTTTTGCATATTGGCGGCCGTTCCTTTCAGCACACGGACCTGCGGCTCGCGCTGCTTCGCTGACGGTCAGGCCGTTTTCGTGCGCAAAGGCTTCGATCGACCGCGATGTCCGCGGGGTCCGCGCCGTGCAGGACGCCGAATTCTTCGCGCGTGCGATAGTTCCTGGTGTTGGTTGCCGGTAGCCGAATTCCTCCAGAGCCGGCATATTGGCGCTCGCCCGGCGCCGTAAAACCACGCGTGGCCTGGACCATCTCTTGGCTGTCGACCGGGCGGGGCGTCGATCGCGCCCGCAACCGCGTTCCGATGACTTCCAGCCAATTCCACTCTTGCTTGCGATGGCATACTGATCACCTCGGTTGTTTCAAATGCCCTACGAGGGCCTGCAAGAAAGATAATCCCAATAAAGAAAAGAAAACAAGAGTTAATTCATATTTGCAACGTAAATTTTACAGGCGAGTATTGAGGCCTGTTTATGGTATCAAAACGTAACTTTCTCCGATTGTTGAAAATGTCAGTAATTAGTAATAAATCAGATATAAATTTCGAATTTCCACGGGCTGACCACTGTCAGACGCGCAGCGGTGCTATATCGAGGTACACTGGCACCTGAAATGAATCGCCGTCTTTTCTGCTCGGCCTGATCGCCTCGGCTATCGCCACCGGGGCCCAGGCGCAAGAGGGTAAGCCTCTGCGCGTCGCCATCGCCGGGCTCAATCACGGCCATGTCTCCGGCATTCCTGCAACAACGCGGCTCGCCGCACGGCCGATATCGCAGATCGTCGGGCTCTAGGATCCCGACGCCGCGCTGCTCGCGAAATACGGCAATCCAACCAATTCGCGCAAAGCGCGCAATGTACACCGATCTCGACAAGATGCTCGACGCGGTAAAGCCGGAAGCTGTGGCCACATTCACCGACACGTACTCGCACATGCCATGGTAGTGGAGGCGTCGCGCCGCGGCACATTCCGGTGATGATGGAAAAGCCGCTGGCGGTCAACATGACAGACAGGCGCGCGCCATCCAGAGGCCGCGGCGCGGGACGGCAACCCGTGATCGTCAATTACGAAACCACCTGGTATCGCAGCCACGGCGAGATCTGGCAGCTGATTCACGAGCAGAAGGCGGCCGGCGAAATCCGCCGGATGGTCGCGCATGGACGGGCCACCAGGGCCCGCAGGAGATCCATGTGCAGCCGGAGTTTTTCGCCTGGCTCGAGGACCCGGTGAAGAACGGCGCCGGCGCGCTGTTCGATTTCGGCTGCTACGGCGCCAACCTGATGACGTGGATGATGGACAACCAGCGGCCCCTGAAAGTGACGGCGATTGGCGCAGACGGAGAAGCCGCAGATCTACGCGCACGTGGACGATGAGGCCACCGTGCTGCTGGAGTATCCCAAGGCGCAGGGGATCATTCAGGCGTCCTGGAACTGGCCGGTGAGCCGCAAGGATTTCGAGGTGTACGGGCAGCATGGATACGCCATCGCGACCGGCGGCAATAATTTGCGCGTGCGCATGCCGGGCGACGAAACGAGGAGACGCGACACCACCCGGACCTTCCGGCGGCAGAGCGCGACTCGATTTCGTATCTGATCGTCCGTGGCGCGCGGCCGGATCAAGCCCGAAGGACTCTCATCGCTCGAGAACAATGTGATCGTGATCGAAATTCTGGACGCCGCGCGGGAATCGGCGCGGACCGGGCGGACGATCACGTTGCCGAGATGAGGAAGAACCGCTCCGTGTGGTTGCGGCTCGGAAACGCAAGCCGGTACCGAGCGGCGACCGGAGGGAGCGGTTTACTTGACGGGTACTAAGAACTACCGATCAGCACGCCGGTGGCGAAGACCAGGATTCCGCCCAGACCTACTTGCAGGCCGCCGAGATCAACGACGTCTCCATATATTTCTTGCGAACCCACGAAATCACGCCGAGTTCCGCGACCACAACAGCGATAGCCGCGGTCATGGCGATGCGGAAATCGGGGACGCAGGAACGGCAGCGTGTGGCCGATGCCGCCGAGCGCGGTCATCGGGCCGCAAATCAGTCCGCGCACCCAGGGGTGGCCGCGGCCGGTCAGGCTGCCGTCGTCGGAGAGAGCTTCGGCGAAGCCCATGCTGATGCCCGCGCCGAGCGACGCCGCCATCCCCACCAGGAAAGCGTCCCAGGCTTGTGCGTGGCGAAGGCCGCGGCGAAAACCGGCGCCAGCGTGGAGACCGAGCCATCCATCAGGCCGGCCAGCCCCGGCTGCACGATCTGCAGCACGAACAGGCGGCGGTTGGCCTCGTCTTCCTGCGTGCGGACGTCGGCGCCGAGTTTGTCGTCCTCCAGTTCCTCGGCGCGGTTCTTCGTGGTGCGCGCTCTTCCTGGGCCAGGTCGTCGAGCAACTGGCGGATGTGGCGTCCTGGGTGCGCGCGGCGGCGCTTTTCGTAAAACGGCGCGTTTCCGCCTCCATCGCGCTGACCTGATTGCGCACCGTTTCCAGGCGCAGCGGCCGGGTCATCCAGACCGGCTTGCGATTGACGAAGCCGCGGACGTCCTGGCGGCGAATGAGCGGAATATGGTCGCCGAATTCTTGCTGGAAAGCTCGATCAGGCGGCGGCGATGGCCGGATTCTTCGTGCGCGCATGCCGTCAAAGACGGCCGCGGTGGCCGGGAAATCCTGCCGCAGACCTTCGGCGAAGTCGGCATAGACGCTCTCGTCTTCTTCTTCGAGGGAGATCGCGAGGGCCAAGATTTCCTGTTCGGATAAACTCTCGAAACCGCGCATGGCCTCATGCTAGCATCAAGCCAGAGATGGCTTTCGCGGATCTCACCAAGACAACTGGCGCAGCAGGCGCTCCAGTCGGCGATTCAGGACCCGCGCGCCGGCGGTCCCCATCGGCCGACAATCCGGGCGCGCGTGATTCTCAATCAGATCGGCGCTATGCAAAAGGCGCTCAAAGAAGACGAAGAGCTGGTCATCATGTGCAGAACGGTGAGGACAAGATCCGTGTGATGGAGATTTTCCTGCCTTCGGCGCAAGTCGCGGTGCTCACGGGCGTGGACGCCAACCGGGTAATGACCCGTATCGTCTCAGCGGTATCGGCGCTGCAGTTGCTGGTGCGGACGGGGAAGGCGCAGGCAGGCGTGAAGGCGGTGCGGGTGAATCTGGTGGTGCCGAAGGGCAAGTAAAGAATTTCACCACTGAGACACAGAGACACGGAGAAAAAAAATACGATTGGCCGCCTTGAGGAGTGCGCGCGTCGCGTCATCCTTGAGCGTCGGCCACAGAGGTGACGGAGAGCACGGAGGCCCGTCGTCCCTGATGTTCTGGGTGCTCCGGCTCCTATGCGACCTAGCCCGAAAGGAAGGCCGCGGGCTGTTTTATCGGAGCCTTCCTGGGGTGCGAGTGAATTTGCCCATGCCGAGGGGTAGAAAGTCTTCACAACGGAGAAAGACCGTTGCTCGCTCAAACCTCTGTGTCCTCCCCCTCCTCTGTGATCTTTTCTTGTGTTTGTTCCTGTGTCTCTGTGCGTCTGTGCCTCTGTGCCTCTGTGGTGAATTACTACTCCCAATGCAGCGCGCGCATGGGCTCGATACCCGTCGCGCGGCGCGCGGGGAGGTAGCCGGAAAGCATCGCTACCGCGGCGATGCCGGCGGTCGCCAGGGATAGCGTGAGGCCGTCGCTGGGCGCTACGCCGAATAGTTGCGCCTGCACCAGCCGCGTCAGCCCCAGCGCCGCCGGCAGGCCGATCGCCACGCCGAGCGCCCGCCAGCAGGATGACTTCGCGCATCACCATCCAGACCACCGACCCGCCGCTCGCGCCCAGCGCCATGCGGATGCCGATCTCGCGCGTGCGCCGCGCCACCATGAAGGCCATCACGCCATAAAGTCCCATGGCCGCCAGCAGCGTCGCCAGCACGCCGAATCCGCCCGAGAGCGTGGCCAGCAGCCGCTCGGTGAGCAGCGAAATTTCCACCTGCTGATCCAGCGTGCGCAGGTCGTACAGGGGCACGCCGGGGTCGAGTTCCGCGCACCACCTTACGCAGCGTCGGGAACAGGCCCGCCGGGTCGCCGCTCGCGCGCACATAAGCCGTCATACCGCTGACGAAATCCGGTCTGCGTGTAGGGAAGTACAATTCATAAGGGATCTCGTCGCGCATGTTCTCGTATTTGGTGTCGCCCGCCACGCCGACGATCTCGATGTCGATCTTGGTGCCGGGATTGCTGCCCATCGCCCACGTGCCGGCCCACGGGATTGGCGCTGCCGAAATAGCGCCGCGCGAATTTCTGGTTCACAATCCCCACTTTGGGCGCGCCGTCGTCGTCTTTGAGCCGTGAAATCGCGGCCCAGCAGCATCGGAATCTGCAGGGTCTGGAAGAAGCCCGGCGAGCAGAACTGCATATGCGGATCGACCGCTCTCGCCCTGCTTGGCGGTGTAGCCTTCCACCGTGACGCAGTTGTCCCATTCGTTGTCCGCATAGCACGGGAATGACCGCCAGAGCGCGACGAGACTACGCCAGGAAGCGCCTGCAGGCGCTCGCTCAGGCGGCGGTAATAGTCAAGCGTCCAGGTTTGATCGGCTTGCCGGTCAGGGTGGGGTCCACGGCGAAGCTCACCAGGTTCGTGGTGTCGAAGCCGGGGTTCAGCTCCTTCAGATTCTGCAGGCTCTGCAGGAACAGTCCCGCGCCGATCAGCAGCAGCAGCGAGAGCGCCACCTGCGCCACCACCAGCCCTTTGCGCAGCAGCACCGACCGCCGCCCATCAGCGCCGCCGGCCTGGTCCTTCAGCGTGGCCGCCAGTTGCGGCCGCGTGGATTGCAGGGCCGGCACCAGGCCGAAGAGCAGGCCGGTGAGCAGCGAAACCGCAGCGTGAACCCCAGCACCGTCGCGTCGGGCGTGGTAGAGACGCGATGAGCGGCAGAGATCGCGCGGCAGGAACGTCGAGCAGCGCTTGGTCCATGACCACCGCCAGACCCACGCCCACCGCGCCTCCGACGCGGAGCAGCACAGGCTTTCCACCAGCAACTGGCGCGATCAGCCGCCGCCGCGTCGCGCCCAGCGCCAGCCGCACGGCGATTTCCTTCTGCCGCGCCGAAGCCCGCGCGATCAGCAGATTCGCCAGGTTCGAGCAGGCGATCAGCAGCACCAGCCCCACGATCCGCCATCAGCGCCAGCAGCGGTTTCGAAAACTGATCGCGCAAGTTGGAGCGGCCTTTGGCGAGCCGGGCAGGGCATCCATCCACATCGTCAGGAATTGCTGCTTGATGTAAGTCGGTGGCCTTGGCGAATGCGGGCTTCTGCTCACTTCCATTTGCAGGATCTGGTGGAAGAGCGGCTGCAACCCGGCTTTGGCGTTTTCCATGGTAATGCCCGGCTTCAGCCGTGCCGAAAACCTCGCACGAATCGGCGGCGCCGGTTGTTCAGCTCCGGGAACGGTGTCTTGCGGCAGAGTAGTCGTGCATGGTGATGGGAACGCGGATCTGCGGCGAATAGCCTGGCTGCGACGCCGTCGAACCCGGCCTGGCTGACGCCGATAATGGTCAAGCGGATAGCCGTTCACGACGATCTTCCGGCCCAGAATATGCCGGGGTCGCCGCCGAAGCGCGTTTTCCAGTAGCCGTAGCTCAGAACGGCCAGGGGATGGCCGCCCTGCGATGAGGTCGTCGGAGGCGTTGAAGACGCGCCCCATCGCCGCGCCGACGCCCAGCACCGGGAAAGTAATTTCCGGAAACGACTTCGCCGCTCGACCAGCTCGGTGCGGCCCTCGAAGCTCGCGCTGAAGGTGTCGCGGTAGCGGCAGAACATGTCCGCTGAAGACCTGGTTCTTGTCGCGGAAGTCCTGGTACATCGGGTAGGAGAGCGAATCGCGCGCCGGTGTTGCTGCCGTAGTGGTGGCCGCGGGCGCTCAGCAGCACCAGTTGTTCCGGATGCCTCACCGGAAGCGATGCAGAATCAAGTTGATTGATCAGCGTGAAGATCGCCGTGTTGGCGCCGATTCCGAGCGCCAGCGACAGCACCGCCACAGAAGTGAAGAGCGGCGACTTACGAAGTGTGCGCAGGGAATAATGGAGATCCCGCATTAGATTCCGCATCGATAGGGATACTGCGGAAGGCGGGAAAAGTTACCGAATCAGCGGTTGGCGCTGACCGCTCCTTGCGGTCACGGCTCAGTATCGGCAGGTCGTCTTTCCGAGCCGTGACCAAAGGGAGCGGTTGGCGCGCTCATGCCCTGAGCCGAAAGCTACTCCGTCGGCAAATTCCATTGCGAGATCACGCGGGTCTCGCGCTCGTGCCCGAGCCTGCTCACCGTTGCGGTAGCCAATGCGAATAAGCGCCCGGCGTCCGGCGGCAGACCGAGCCAGCGCGCAGTAAGGATGCGCAAAAGGTGCCCGTGCGCGAATAACGCCACGTCACCATCGATACCCGCAACCCGCGACAGCACCATCTCCGCCCGTGCGCCTACCTGTTGGACGGTCTCGCCGTGCAGCGGACCGTCGCGCCACAGCGACCAATCGGGTCTTTCCTTCTGGATGTCCGCGGTAGTGCGGCCTTCATAGTCGCCGTAATTCCACTCGCGAAGATTGGCGTCCACCTGGGCGACGTCGCCGTAGCCGGCCAGGCGGCAGGTCTCGCGGGCGCGGGAGAGCGGGCTCACCAGCACCATCGCGAATTTACGGCCGGCCAGCCAACGGCCCACCGCGGCGGCGTTTTCGCGGCCTGCATCGGTTAGCGGCAAGTCCGTCCAGCCGGTGTGCGCGCCCGAGAGCGTCCATGCGGTTTCACCGTGGCGAATCAGCCAGATTGTCAGCGACATCTTCTACACTATAGTGGATGCGCCGAGCCGCGTTTTTCTTCCCCCTTCTTTGCGCCGCCCACGTGGTTCACGCGGCCGGTCCGGCATTGATGCCGATGCCCGCGAGAATGGAGCTCGCCGCGGGCTCGCTTCCCATCGACGCTACCTTCGGCGTCGCGCCCGATGTGCCGGCGCGGCTGGGACCCGCCGTGAAGCGTTTTCTGGCTCGAATCTGGCAGCAGACGGGCATTTTCCCATCGCCCGCGGGCCCGGCCGCGACGCTTACCATCGCCTGCGCGCCGTGCACCCCATCCCCCGTGCTCGGTGAAGACGAAAGCTACCGGTTGGACATCACTCCCTCGGGCGCGGCTCTCAAGTCCGCCACGGTCGCCGGCGCGCTACACGGGATGGAGACCTTTCTGCAACTGATCCAACCCGGCCCCGAGGGTTTCCATGTCCCCGCGGTCCACATCGAAGACCAGCCGCGCTTCGCCTGGCGCGGATCTGATGCTGGATGCTCGCGCCACTTCTGCCCGTCGACGTCGTGGAGCGCAACCTCGACGCCATGGCCGCGGTGAAGCTCAACGTGCTTCACTGGCACCTTTCCGAAGACCAGGGCTTCCGCGCCGAAAGCAAGCTGTATCCTCGACTGCAGCAAATGGGGTCGAACGGCATGTACTATACGCAGGACCAGATGCGCGAGGTGGTCGCCTACGCCGCCGACCGCGGCATCCGCGTGGTGCCCGAGTTCGACATCCCCGGCCACACCTGAGCTGGCTGGTCCTGGGTTATCCCGAACTCGCCGCCGGCGCCGGCCCGTTCGAGATCGGACGCCACGCGGGTGTTCACCCCGTGATGGACCCCACCGAGAGAGAACCTACGCCTTCCTCGATGGCTTCATCGGCGAAATGGCCGCGCTCTTCCCCGATCCGTACTTCCACATCGGCGGCGACGAGGTAAGCGCGCGCGCATGGAACCAGTCCAAAGACATCCAGGCCTTCGCCCAAGCGCACAGCCTGAAAGACGCCCGGCCATGCAGTCTATTTCAACCAGCGCCTGTTCAAGATCGTGCAGAAGTACGGCAAGACCATGGTCGGATGGGACGAGATCCTGGGCCCGGACCTGCCCCTGATGCGGTGATCCAATCCTGGCGCGGCCAGAAGTCGCTGGCCGAGGCCGCCTCCAAGGGATATCGCGGAATCCTCTCGTGCGGGCTACTATCTGGATCATGTGCGCCCGGCCGCTTACCACTAGCGGATGGACCCTCTGGGCGGCCCGCCGCGAGACCTCACGCCCGAACAGGCCGCGCGCATCCTCGGCGGCGAGGCCTGCATGTGGGCCGAACTGGTGGACCCGAGACGGTGGATTCTCGCGTCTGGCCCCGCACCGCGGCTATCGCCGAGCGCTTCTGGTCGCCGCAAGCGACGTGACCGACATCGACTCGATGTATGCCCGCATGGAGGCCGTGAGCCGTAATGCTGGAATGGACCGGAGTGACACATCGTGCGACTACGGCAGATGCTCGACCGGCTGGCCGGTGCGCATCCCGTGGAGCCGCTGCGCGTGCTGGCTGACGCCTCCGAGGCGCGCGGATTGGGCACCGGGAGGCGCGCCAAAGACACGCAAACTCCACTGAATCGCTTCGTCGATGCGGCGCGGCCGGAGAGCGAGACCGTTCGTCATTTGGAATTGCTGGCGCGCAAAGTGGCGGCCACACAGACCGCCGACCCTGCCGACCTGGCAACACTACGCGCGGTGTTCAACGTCTGGGCCGCCAACGATGTCCGGTTCCAGGCGTTGGCGGAAGGTAATGCGCTGTTGGCGGAGGTGAGGCCGCTTTCGAAGGATCTTTCCGCGCTGGGTGCGATAGGAATCGAGATCCTCGACTATTGGGCGGCCGGAAAGGCAGCGCCGGCGGACTGGTTGTCCGCGCGCGCGAAGGATCTCACGGGTATGCAGCGCCCCAACGCGGAAGTTCTGCTGGCGGGGACTCGCCCGGTGAAGATTTTGCTGGACGATCTGGCGAAGCGGTAGCGGCTATTTCTTGGTTGCTTTGGCCTTGGTATTCTTGGCCACGAACGGTTTGTGCGTGCGCTCAATATTCGCGGCCTTGGTCGCCTTCCTGCCGACTTTTTCGTCGCCAGACGCCAGCGCCGTCAGGCCCGCCAACAGCGTGACGCCGAGCATCAAAGGTATAAGCTTCTTCATCGTCGAATGCCTCCGTTACCTATAGAGAGATGAACCCTCTCTATAGGTAACGGCGGAAAGCGGCATGAAAAACTGTCATCCTCCGATGGCGTGGCCCGGGAATGCCATCCTGCCTCGCTTCAGACCCTCTGTGCCAATCCCGAATTAACCCTTCGCCCACTTCTCCATGCCGTTCAGAGCCTGGATGTACGCCGCGATTTCGCGCTTCACCAGATCCGGCGCCGCCGTAGGAGGCAGTTTCCGCTTGTTCTGGGACCATTGCGCCATGATCTTGAACAGATTCGCGGGATCTCCGTGCGGGAACTCGTAACCCTTGGCAAGCAACCTCTGAAAATGGGGAGCATGTCCCATAATCTGCACGCTGACCTGGACCACACCAGCCTGGAAAATCTGAGGCGACGTAGGGCCTTGTACTCTTGTCACTTTGATCGCAAAAATCCTGGCTTTGGCAAGAGCGGCGAGGAAGGAGGTGAGCAAATTCCTGGCGATTATCTCGTCGCCCTTGGAGTGTTGCGCAGCTACGGTTGCTGTCCGGAGCTGGGTTTTCATTTTCGCGCTCAAGGCGTAGAGCTGTCTCGAAAAAAACGTAAGTTCCGTCTGGATGAGTTTGCCGTCAGCCTGACCGACGGCGGCAACCAGGGCTCTCTGGTATCCCGCAACCTTGACGTCGAAAGCCTTGATTGCTGCCGTAAACTTCGGGACCAGAGCCACCTTCCCGGCACCGTCTTTCGCGGCTTCCATCGCCGCGAATTCGGTGTCACATATTTTCAGCGCATCATCCAGCCCGCCGCCCTTGCGAATGGCAGTCATGGTAGCCGCGGATGGCTTCTTCTGCCCGATTTTGGCCTCAAATGCGGTCTTGGCTGCCTTCCACTGACTCGTCCAATTTGCCATAACGAACCTCGGTTTGATGGGTGCCGCTGATGCGTGCGAGTATTATAGCGAAACGAAGACGCCCCGATTGACCCCATAATGAGGACTTGCTCTTCCCGCCACACTTTCGCGATGGCCATTTCTACAATCCCGGAGCCCCCGGAGCGCGCGGCTTCGGAAGCGTGCTCAAGTGGAAGCTTTCCACCCGTCCCGAATCGTCCCCCAACCTGGTCCCAATTTCGCCCTCCGTTCCACCGGCCACCGTCGATTCGCCTTCCCTGCTCGCCACCCTGGTCAATCATTCCACCGTGCTGCTCCAGCAGCAGGGTTCACACATCCTGACTGACCCCATCTGGTCCAGGCGCTGCGGCCCGCTGCCATTCCTCGGCCTCCGGCGCCATCGAATGCCGGGCGTCGAATTCCACCACCTTCCGGCCATCCACACCGTCCTTCTCAGCCACAACCACTACGACCACCTCGATCTGCCAACGCTCCGCCGCCTCGCCGCCCGCGGCGTCGCGCAGTTTGTCGCGCCGCTCGGCGTCGCGCGCTTCCTGGAATCCCGTGGCATCGGCCCCGCCCGCGAGCTCGATTGGGGAGATTCCCTCGCCGTGCCGGGCGCCACCATTCACGCCGTCCCCGCCTTCCACTTTTCCGCCCGAGGATTGTTCGACCGCAACCGGACGTCGTGGTGCGGCTACATCGTCGAATCCGCGTTCGGCACGGTCTATTTCGCAGGAGATACCGGTTTCGGTCCTCATTTCGGGTGGATCCGCGAGCGCTTTGGACCGCCCCGCATCGCCCTGCTGCCCATCGGCGCTTACGAACCACGCTGGTTCATGGCCCCCATCCACATGAGTCCCGACGAAGCCGTGGAAGCCCACCGCATTCTCGGCGCGGCCACCAGCATCGCTATCCATCACGGCACCTTTCAACTCGCCGACGACGCCATCGACACGCCACGCCGCCGCCTGCGCGCTTGCGCTCCGGCCGATTCGTTTCTAATCTTGGACAATGGTGAGTCCGCGGGCTTCCACTGACACCCAATGAACCACCACACCCTTGCCATCATCAGCATCGTAGGCAGTTGCCTGGACCTTCTGGGCGCGCTCTATCTGGCCTACGATCTCTTGGGCGGCGAACATGGCCCGCTGCGCGCTCTCTCGCGCGGCGTCACCTATGGCACAATTTTCGCCATCGGATACGGCCTCGCCCTCGGTCCGGTGTTCGGCATCGCGTGCGGTCTGAGCCACGGAATCACGCTCGCCTGGGAATTCTCGGCGGCATCCCGCGGCCAGCGCTACCCCGGATTCGGGCACGATGCTACCGCCAGCCTGATTCGCGGAATTGGCCACGGCATCGGCGGCGCCTGGTACTTCGGACCCGTCTTCGGGCTGATCTTCGGCAGCGTCAGCACCGTGGCGCAGATTGTCGCCTACAGTGCCGGCATCCGGCCCACCATGAATTACGCCCCGGCGCCCCGCCTTCGCGTTTCCGGCTTCCAGATTCTGACGGTTCTCAACCGGACGGTCGGATATGGCGCATTGGCCTGGGCGTGCGTGCGGGTGGTGCATCAGCCCGAACTCGCGGTGGGTTTTGGAATCCGCGTCGGCCTTACCATCGGACTCGTGACTTTCATCTTGAGCGTCACCACTCCCATCATCGAGTGGGGCGCCGACCGCGTTCCCGAAAGGCGCCTGGGCGTTTTCGGTGTCGCCTTGATGCTCAGCGGTTTCCTGCTGCAATCCACGCAGTATTGGATTGCTCTTCTCGATGTCAGGGTGCGTTAGCTGCTTTGGGGCGCAAAACCGCTTCCTTCGGTCGTCTTCGGAAAGCTTGGACGATTGAACGCGAACTTGATATGTACGCCCACGAGTCAATTCTCCGCGGGCACCCGTTCCACGTGATCGATTACCAGCACTTCGACCCGGTTCTTCGACGCTTCCAGTTCCAGCCCGAGCTGCTCCTGGAGCGCTGCGAAGATCGATGGCCCGGCCGAGGCGTCAGACGGAGCGTTATCGGGAGTCCAGTCCAGCGTGAAATCGTAGACGCCGTCGAGGCCGGTCGAATTGATCACCGGCGCGCCCAGCCCGAAGTAAGGCCGCGATAGTTTGTCGGCGAATTCCGCCATGGATGTGGCTCTGGCGGATATGTGCCCCGGCCCAAACGTAAAGCCGCCGTCGCGAACAGGCACGGCTTTCAGCTTCGGACCGGTTCGCGCGGTGGTGAGCAGGTACACGCGGAGATCCCGGTTCTCGCGGTGAATCCGTAACTGAAACCGGTCCGCCAATAGCGCCTGCAGCATGCGCAGCACTTGCTCCCGGGGCGTTTCGGCGGGGACTTTCGCTACGATGTCGTAGCGTTCGGCGCCGATCCACCCTGGTCCCGCCAGCGCGTATTCGCGATCCGGTGCAATCCCATATGCGGTGGCGATACAGTCCCGGAGCGACTCGTTCTCGAACACCACTTGCCCTCCGGAGCGGCCTGTGGAGCCTCCGTTACCCCCGGATTTGTTCGGCTTCACGGACGCTACCTCGAATGTTTGCGCGGCCAGCGTTACGGAAACCAACAGGGCGAGCCAACTGGTGCGTGCCATACGTCTATCAACAAGACTGGCAGGGCCGCGCATGCGTGCACTCAAATTACACGCCGAGCGCCTGTGCCAGGGCCCGCTTCATGACACCCAGGGGAGCCTCGCGTCCGGTCCACAATTGGAATCCGATAGTGCCCTGATAGACCAGCATGGAAAGTCCGTCGAGCGTAGGCAGACCGAGCCGGCGCGCGGCCGATAGCAGAGGCGTCTCCGGTGGATTGAAAACCACGTCGCAGACCAGCGTGCCGGCGCGCGCGCCGCTGAGTTCCACTGGCGGCATGGCGTGGACATCGGGAAAGAGTCCGATGGACGTGGCATTTACCAGCAAATCGGTCGAAGCCGTGACCTTGTAAATCCCGCGCCATGGCTCGAACCGGATCGGACGACCGGTTTTAGCGGCGAGATCGGCCACCATGGCCTCGCCGCGTTCCGCCGAGCGGTTCACCACCACCACTTCCCCGGCGCCTGCGAGCGCGAGTTCGGTAACGATGGCGCGAGCCGCTCCGCCGGCCCCGAGCACTACTGCGCGCTTCCCCATCGGGTCGACGTGAGCGTCCGTGCGCACGCCATGGAGGAAGCCCTTGCCGTCGGTATTCTCGCCGATGAGCCGGTCGCCCTCTCGCCGCACCGTGTTGACCGCCCCGATGGTCGCGGCATCGGGTGCGATCTCGTCGAGAAATGGCATCACTGCGACTTTATGGGGAATGGTGAGATTAAGCCCGCGCATGCCGAACGCGCGCGCACCGTCGATCGCGTCCCGCAGCTTCGCAGGGGGCACTTCCACAGTGAGGTAACGCCAGTTCAGGCCCAATTCGCGAAAGCCCGCCTCCTGCATCACGCCAGTCGGGTTTTCGTCTGCCGGCTGGCCAAAACAGGCCAGGAGTTCCGCTTTGAAATTTGCGGGCATGTCTAACGGATGGGTGAAAACGGCAGCGCTCGCACGATGGTATTGGTGGTGTTGCCAGTCAGTTCGCTAGTCGGGGATTCCGCCGATGGCGCGCAGTTTCTGCCATGCGGGATCCGCGGAGAAAGCGCTCCAGCAGCTCTCGCGCGCCGCCAGGTTGTCGAATGCCAGCATGTAGGTGAGGTTCGGCATGTGCGTTCCGACGATGGTCTGCCCCGCGAAGACCGGAAGCATATGAAGACGGCGGAAAATATCGAACTCGCCCTCGCCAAACATCTTGATCTTGTGCGCCTGGCCTTTATCGTTGGGCGTTTCGTAGGTGCGGATTTCGAAAACGCGGGCCGCGGGCTTCTCGGCGGCAGGCGGGGGTGTCACCGAAGGGTGCGATGGGAACGCCGACAGCAGCGAACTCTCCATGCGGATGTAGCTCAGCTCGCCGATGGTGTTAAATCGTCCACCGCCGTCTGGAATTCCTTGTCGGCGGCGAGTTTTTCGCGAGCGGTGTCGAAGGCCGCCATCGAAGGATAGCTCGCCAGCGTGAGCATGAACGGGCTATCCGGCGCGATCACCGCGCCGAAGCACCCGAACGGCTTGATACCGGCGCGTTCGGCGGCCGGGCACCAGGCCGTGCTGAAATACGCCGTGGTCTTCTCCACCTGACGGCCGGTGCGCAAATGGTAATACCGGAGTTCCAGGATGGCGCGCGGGGTGACGGTGGGCGATTGCGCTGCAGGAGAGCTGCGCCTATCGGAAGAGACAGAAAAGTTCGGCGTTGCACGTATATACTGTAGCTCGAAGTATGCAGATTGGAGAGCCGAGCCGGACAGCGTGGGCGGCAGCCTTCCATCGCGCCGCGCACCAGGTGCTGGAGCACGGGCGCATTTTCGCCGATCCGCTGGCGCTGCGCGATTCTGAATGACGAGCCGACGCCATCGCGCGATGGCGGAAGAGCGTGCGTCCGACCGCCGAATGCGCATGTTCATCGCGGTGCGGACGCGCTTCGCGGAGGATGCTCTGGCCGCGGCGTGCGAGCGGGCATCGCCAGCTGGTGGTGCTCGGCGCCGGCCTCGATACCTACGCGTATCGCGGCCGCATGCGCGATCGCCTGCGCATCTTCGAGGTAGACCATCCCGCTACCCAGGCGTGGAAACGGCGGCGCCTCGCCGAGGCCGGCATCCCGCTGCCCGCCGAACCTGACCTTCGCCCCGGTCGATTTCGAGCGCGAGACGTTGGCTGACGGACTGGCGGCCGCCGGATTCGAGTCCGCGCCGAGCAGTCATTCTTCACCTGGCTCGGAGTGGTGCCGTACCTCACGCAGGAAGCCATCTGGTCGACACTCGGCTTCATCGCGAGCCTGCCCAACGGCGCGCACGTGGTATTCGATTACGCCGACCCGCCGGATTCCCTCTCGCCCGAAATGCGCGCCGCTCACGAACGCCGCGCCGCACGAGTGGCCGAGGCCGGTGAAGCGTTCCGCAGCTACTTCGAATCGGCGAGCCTGCGGGCCGAACTACTGGATCTCGGCTTCGGCGAGGTGGAAGACCTGGGGCCGCCGCAGATTGCCGCGCGATATTTCCCCAATCGTGCCCCTTCCGTGCCCGAAAGAGGCGGCCACGTGGTGCGGGCGTCAACGGTATAATCAGCCATGGCCCGTGCCGGCGCGTTGGTGATTCTCGGCGCCCTGCTGCTACGAGCGCAGGAGCCGATGCCGGAAGTGGTCATTCATACCCACTCCTACACTCCTCCGGGCACCGTTCTGCACGCCGAGACGAACCTGGTGGAGGCGGGACTTACCGTCTGGGATCACAGGGGCGCACCGTCGCCGGCCTGCAAGCATCGGATTTCGATCTCTTCGATAACGGTGTTCGCCAGACCATCACCGCGTTCTCCGAACTGCGCGCCGATGGCAGGCCCGCCGCGCCGGCGACCACGCCGACTGGCAGGACACCCGCCGACAACGCCGGCCGCCAGCGTCCCTCTGCGGCCGCCGAAATACGTCACCTTCTTCTTCGACGATTTCCACACGGATAACAGCGCGATGTTGTTTGTGAAGAAGGCCGCCCACACTTTCATCGAGAATGGTATGGGGCCGTCGGACTGGATGTCGATTGTCACCGCGTCCGGCCAGGGAGATCTGGATTTCACCAACGATGCCGCGCGGTTCGCCGAGAGGATCGACCACCTGGCGCCGCACATCCGGCCCGTAGTTCCGAGCCCGTGCGGAGTTTCTCCGGTCGATTCGTACATCTTCTTGCACAACCTCGATGGCGATATCAGAGAGGAGGCGATCGCGGCCGCTCAGGTTTGTCTCCAGTGCAACCCAAATGACCCATCCGGTACCTGCCGGCTTGCGCTCATCGGGATCGCTCAGCAGGCGGCCAGTTCGGCCTGGGAACAGTTGCGCGCGCAATCGCTTGACACCATGGACGCGCTCGGTTTCGCGGCCAAGAGTTGTCGGAGGTGAATGGCACGCGCATTCTGGTGCTGACCTCATCCGGGTTTCTGATCAACCCTGGAGTCGGGGCGGATGTCCAGCATTTCACCGATGCTGCTCTGCGGTGGAACATCGTAGTTCATACCATCGGCGCGCGGGGGCTCGCTACGCTCGGGGCGGCCGGCGGCTCCAAGAGTTTACTGCGCCAGGGCCTCTTCATAACCCCGCTCGAAAACATAGCCAACCTCACGGGAGGCCATTATTTCCACGACGGTAATGACCTCGCCGGAGCCATGGAAGTTGCCACGAATCCCGACGTGACGTATCAGTTGGCTTTCAATCCCGGCGGGCGCGATGGCAAGTTTCACACCCTGAAAATCCGCTTCCGCGAGAAGCGTTCGGACTCCATCCAATTCCGGCCCGGCTATTTCTCGCCGGCGGAAGCGAAGAAAGTGCAATCCGCCCGCGCTCCGCTCGATGACGCCGTTTTTACCCAACAGACCCTGCAGGGCGTAGCAGCGAAAGTGACGGTTGTACCCGGAGTGCCCAAGGATGGCGCGGTCCCCATTTCCATCGACATCAACGTCGATGTGAATCGCTTGCAATTCACCACTTATCACGGCCGCCACTTGCAGCAGATCGTGATTCTGATGACCCTGCTCGACGCCAACGGTAGTTTCGTCACGGGCAAGGAGTCAATCCTGGAACTGGCGCTCACCGACCGGAAGCTGGCTTCTTTGCAGAAGAGCGGATTGAGGACCGCCGCGACGCTGAGCGTTCCCGCCGGGATCTATCGGGCGCGCACCATCGTCCGTGAAGCCATGAAAGGCAACCTCGGCGCATCCACGACAGCGGTGGATCTCGGGGGCAAGTAACGGTAAACTAAACTAACCGGACTAAGTCCATGTCGACGATAAAGACAGTAAACATCCACGAAGCCAAAACTCATCTTTCGCAACTCGTTGAGCAGGCAGCGAAAGGCGAGCCATTTGTCATCGCCAAGGCCGGCAAACCCATGGTAAAAGCCACGGCTCTGGATACGCCGGTGGCAGGGCAAGTCCGGCGATTGGGCTTCATGGCCGGACGCATCGCGGTGCCGGACGATTTCGACCGCATGGGAAGTAACGAGATCGAGCAACTGTTCGGGGGAGACGTCTGAAGATTCTCCTGGATACCCATGTCCTGCTCTGGGCCGCGGGCGAACCCGATCGTCTACCCACAGCCGCACGCAGACTGCTGGACGATCCTCGGAACGAACCGGTTTTCAGTTCCGCAAGCCTCTGGGAAATCGCCATCAAGAGCGGACTGGGGAGGAGCGATTTTCAAGTGGACGCGCGTTCCCTCCGGCGGGAGTTGCTGGATAACGGTTATCTGGAATTGCCGATCTCGAGCGCGCATGCCGCCGCGATCGACTGCCTGCCGCCGATACACAGAGATCCGTTCGACCGGCTTCTGGTGGCGCAGTCGATGGTGGAAGGCATCATGCTCCTGACCGCCGATCCGCTGGTGGCTCAATATCCCGCCCCGGTCGAGAAGATCTAGCTGCCCAAGTTCGAGCAGCCCGGGCGAAACCGCCTGCCCCTCCAGGGAGGCTCAACAGTTTGCGAAGCCGGGTGGGACAGCGACTGTCACTACAACGCGTATATCCCGTCGAAATCGCAGAAATACGATTCAATCTGCAATTTGGGCTCGGCATCGGCGAAAAATGCCGCCGCCTTGACCACATCCGCGGCGACAATGTCCGCCGCCACGCCAGGGTATGCCGCCGCATTCGTTGTGGCCGAAAAGCATCAGCCGGCGCGCACCATGCAATCGCACTGAGGTGCGCACCATGGCGAGCACGAAATCACGGTCGGATTCCCGGTCAGGCGCGGCAACAGCCTTTACCGAACCGGGAATCTTACGTGGTCGACGCCATCCGCTCCGCGGCGCCCAGAAACCTGCGGAGCTGCGCGTCGAAGCGGAAATCGAAGCAGGAGATGACGCAGGCGTCGGCCCGATACACCTCCTGCGGGCAATCGAAATGGAAGAGCTTCTGCATGAAGAGCACGCGGGCCGAAGCCCGCGCCACCTTATCCCGCCTTGCGTTTGGATTTGATCTCGTTCAGCAGCCGGTCGATCTCTCCTGCTTCTCCATGGCGGCGAACTTGTCGTCCACGTCATCGGCGAGCAGTTCGGCCTTGGCCTGGGCGGCCGCTTCGGTGTGCATGCACTTTGTTCTTCATGCGGTCGAAGGCGGCGGAATTAGATCGTCGCCGATGGGACGGCCCGGCATCGGTGGCCTTGCCCATGGCGCGGGAGCGGCGGTGCTGGGCGATCAGCATATCGCTCTTGGCTTCGCCTCCACCAGCTTCTGCTGGAGTTTGAGCAGCGCGGTTTTCAGATTCTCGACCTGCGCCTTCTGATCCTCCACCTGCTGCTGGAAGCTCTCGGCCATGCTTTTATAGCTCATGGAGCGTTCCAGGGCGGCGCGGGCCAGCGCATCGTCCTTCTTGTCGACGGCCAGCTCGGCGCGGCGCAGCCATTGCTGGGCGCTTTCTTCGTTCTCCTTCTGCTTGCTTCTCCAGCACGTGCTGGTCGGCAATGGAGATGGCCACCTGGGTCTTGACCTGGAGCAACTGGTTCTGCATGTCCAGGATCATTTGCTTGATCATTTTTTCCGGGTCTTCGGCCTTGTCCACAAGGTCGTTGAGATTGGCCCGGATTAAAGTTGATACTCGTTCTAAAAGTGCCATTTACTTCTCTCCAATTTCGCAGGCCGCTCGCGTGTCATGCCTTGCGGTTTCACGTTGGCTGCCGTTTGCCGTGTCCCCCGGCTTGGGCGACTTGTCGCCGATCATGCGCACCTTGGCAAACAGGTCGCCAGCGGCATACCCGAAAGCGTTTCGAAGAGCGCGGGAATCTGCGCCGCCATCTGGGTGATATCGCCCGTGATCTTGTTCATTCCGGCGGAGTCGCCATTGCCGGTGGAGATGATGGTGATCTTGTCCACGTTGGCCAGCGGCGCGGCCAGCGCCCGCACGATCTCGGGCAGGCTGGTGATCAGCTTGTCGACGATAGCGGCCTGGTTGAATTGCTGGTAGGCCTCGGCCTTCACGTTCATGGCCTTGGCTTCGGCTTCGCCTTTCTTGAAGATGATTTCGGCTTCGGCTTCGCCTTGCGCGCGAATGGCGGACGGCCTGGCCTTCGGCTTCCATGGTCAGGCGCGACTTTTCGGCCTCGGCCAGGGTTTCGATGCGCTTGCGTTCGTACTCGGCCGGCTTCAGAACGGTGGCGGTCAACTCGCGGTCGCGGCGCTGAATTTCGGCGTCCTGCACTTTGACTTCGTGTTCCTTCTCCACCTGGTGAATGGTGACTTCCTCGGCGCGCACCTGCTGCTGCATGATATTGGTCTGGATTTCGTAGGCCTTATCGGCCTGGGCCTGCTGCTTCTTGACCGTTTCCAGGTACTCGGCCTTCTTGACTTCCAGGTCGCGCTGCGCTTCGGCCTGCTTGGCCTGCGAGAGCGGTTTCGGCGAGCACGCGCTCCTGATCGGCCTGCGCTTTGGCCACGGCGGCTTCGCGCGATGCCACGGCGCGCCGGATGGCGGTGTCGCGGTCGGCTTCGGCCGCGGCTACATCGGCATCGCGCTTGATGCGCGCCACGTCGGGCCGGCCCATGTTGGTGATGTATTCGTTCTTGTCGCGAACTTCCTTGATGGTGAACGAGATCACTTCGAGCCCCATCTTGTTCATATCGTCGGCGCAGGTGGAGCGCATGCGGTCGCCCACCATCTCGGGCTGCTTCACGATCTCTTCCACCGTGAGCTGGCCGATGATGCCGCGCAGGTGGCCTTCCATCACCAGCCGGATCAGGCCTTCGCGCTCGTCGGGCGGTTTGGTGAGAAACTGCTCGGCGGCGGTGAGGATCGACTCCGGATCGGACTTCACTTTGATCTGCGCCACGGCTTCCACCGTGACCGCGACGCCCTGGCGGGTGTAGAGGTCCTGTTTCGGAGCGACGTCGAACGACATCAGCTCCAGCGACAGCCCACGGACGCTCTCCACCATGGGAAAGATCACGATGCCGCGGCCTTTGACCACGCGCGTGCCGCCGAAACCCGTAGACGATGAGGGCCTCGTGCGGTCCCGCCTTGCGGTACAGCCTGGCGAACATGGCCATCAGGATAAGATCACCGCCAGCAACATCAGACCGGCGATCACGATGGGCAGTGGTTTCGATCATAAACTTGTGCGTTTCTCCTTGCGGCTCCTCGTTCCGCCAAGCACATCTTCCCACGGCCGCACATAAGCGATACCTTTTTCGTATCGCGTGACCATCACTTCGGCTCCCTTGGGAATGGCGGCGCCGTCTTCGCTGCGCGCGCCCGCGACACGCCGGGTGCCCTCCTGCGAATAACCAACTCGCCGGTGCCGCCGGCGCGGATGGCATGCTACTCGGCCCAGCACGCCCACCATGTCGTAATCGGCCGGGTCGAGCGCCGCTCGTCGCGCCATCAGCACCTTGGCCAGAAACCAGAACACCACCGCCGCCGCCCCGATGCCGCTGAGCGTGGCCACTCCAGCGACCAGCACGAACCACACGTGTAATAGTGCTCCAGCAGATAGCCCGTGCCGCCGAACCACGCCAGGAACGCGGCGAGGGTGCCGAAATTGAACCACGGCGTTCCGCCGCGCCCGCCCGCGCGCGCGGAACGTGGATGCCATGTGCCAAGTGGAGGTGCGGCAAGTGCAGATGCGCGCGTACCCGCCAGAAGCGCCAGCGCGCTCAAGCCGAACCCCACCAGGAAACAGACGAGATAGAAATCCGACCAGGTCATGCACCGTCTCCTCGATCTTGCCGGGGCGGCGGCCGCGCGGGCTTGCAGCACTTCCATCAGCCGCTCCGCCAGCCCTGGATTTTCCAGAATGTTCGCCAGCAGCACCAGGCACATGCGCGAATCCGAGTGCCGCGCCACGGTGAGCAGCGCGTGGTGCAAATCGGCATCGCGGCAGAAGCGTTCCGCGCCGCTCACCAGCCACAGATCCAGCTTGTCTTCGAGCGCGCCGATATCGGAAATCAGCTCGTTCTGAAAGCCCTCCGGGATCGTCCACCAGGTAACCCGGGATGGACCTTGAAGAACCGCGCCAGCAGCATGCGCGTGGAATTGGTCAGGTGCGGCCGCGCCCCGCTTTCGATCTGCGAAAGATAGCTCTGGCTGATGGATTTGCCGAGTTCCTTCTGGATCAGCCGGGCCATCTCCAGCTGCGAGAGTTCGCGGTCGAACCCGCGCAGCGCTCCTTCGACTTCCCGCAGGTAGCGGATTTTTTCGCCGAGCGTCATATCGCAATCTGTAATTACTATATTGCAAATTGCGATTGGTGTCAAGCGTATTCTGTGGGGCTCTTGACGTCGCCAGGGAGAAGTGGTACAACTTGTAGCATGACAAAACATGCTGCTCCAGGTTTTCAAGTCCGGTCGCCCCTCACCGACCTGGAGAACGAAGTCATGCGTGCCGTTTGGGATCTGGAACCGTGTACCGTCGACGCAGTCCATCTGATGGTCTCCCGCACTCACCGCCTGAAAGAGACTTCCACGCGCACTCTGCTCCGAAGGCTCGAGCAGAAAGGTTACCTCACCCACAAAGAGGCTGGACGAGCCTACATCTATCGCGCCGTGGAACCCGCCCGCAGCCTGGCGGCGCGCGCCGTGCGGCAGATCATCGACCGCTTCTGCCAGGGCTCGGTGGAGGAATTGGTGAGCGGCATGGTGGAAGCCAAGGTCCTGAGTAAGGGCGAGATGGATCGGCTCGAAGAGTTCGTAAAAGGGCGCAAGCAAGGAGGCAAGTGATGCAACGCCTGTTAATGGAATGCGCCATGAGAGCGGCGCTGATCGCGCTGGGGACGGCCGCCGTCCTCGGCCTGCTTCGCGTGAAATCGGCGGGCGCCCGGCATGCCGCGTGGACCGCGGTAGTGGCGCTGATGCTCCTGCTGCCGGTGTGGATAGCCTGGGGTCCGCGCGCTTCATTGCGGGTGCTGCCTGCCGCGCCGGCGCCGGCCGTGGCCGCGCCGATCGTGCTTGCGAACCCAATCCCGCCGGCGCAATCCCGCGGAGCATTTCCCGCTGTTCGCCCCGAGCCGTTGAACTGGCTGTCGATTCTGTACTTCTCCGGCGTCGCCATTCTGCTGGTGCGGTTGGCTCTCGGTACGCTGCGGGCGCACGTGCTGCTGCGCCGGGCTGTGCAGTTGAACGGCCGGCTCACGAGCAGGTTATGCTCCGCGCCGGTCACTGTGGGATGGCTGCGGCCCGCGATGGTTCTGCCAGATTGCTGGACCAGTTGGCCGCAGGCGCAACTCGACGCGGTGCTGACTCACGAAGGCGAACATGTGCGCCGCAAGGATCCGCTGGCGCAATGGTTGGCGCTGCTTAATCGCGCGATCTTCTGGTTCCATCCACTGGCCTGGTGGCTGGAACGGCGGCTTTCAGCCCTCGCCGAAGAGGCCTGCGATGCCGCCGTGCTGCAGCGCGGCCACGACCCGCGCGATTATTCCGGCTATCTGCTGGAACTGGCGCGATCGGTCTCGCAATCCGGCGCGCGTGTCAACCTGGTGGGGATGGCGATGCCTGGCAGTTCGCTGCCACGGCGCATTCGGCAGATTCTGGCCCGTGGCCCGGCGCCGCGCGTGACGCGGGCACGGGCGCTATGCCTCGCCGTCGCCTGTGCCACCCTGTCGGCAGTATTCGCCGCAGCCACCGTCGACCGGCAGGATGCCGTACCGCAGCCGCCATTGCCGCCTCCGCCGCCCGCACACCTCGCAGAACTCGCGCCCGCGCCACCGCCGCCGCCGGCGGTACCTCCGCCAGCCGCCGCGCATGTTTACGAGTTTCCGCCGCCACCACCTCCGCCACCACCGGCGCTGGAACCCGCCGGGTCACCTGCGCCTGAGCCCGAGCAGCCACCGCCACCGCCTCCACAAAGGTTTGCAGCGTACCGCCTCATCGTCCTTTATTTCGATCTGGGCGGCGTCCCGGCGGAACTACAGGCTCGCGCCACGGCCACGGGAGCGGCGTTCGTGAAAAACCAGATGCAGCCCAACGATCTCGTCGCGATCATGACGGCGAACCCCGGAGTAAAGGTCGTGGAAGATTTTACGGGCGACCGCGATCGACTGGTTGCGGTCCTCGGAAAGCTTTCCTTTGACAGCAGCTCCGGCGCCGGGGGGTTAGACAGACTTCTCAACGCCACTAAGATGCTTCGCCCCCTCCCCCAAAAGAAAGCTCTTATCTACTTCACGACCCCGGAACTGCGCCAGTTGGCGGGTCCTGCCCAGTTGCAAACTCTCATCGACGCCGCCCAAAGCGCCAACGTGGCGTACTACCCGATCGATATTTCCGCACTCGTCACGGATCGTAAATGAGATATCCTGATAACCGAAGGAGAAATCTCAGAGTGATTTTGCGTAACATTTGTATCGGAATCGCGATGTCCATCGGCCTGACAGTGGCAGCCTCCGCGGCGGAAATGCCGGCGGTGGGCCAGCAGGCCCCGGCCGTTGCGCTGCCTTCCCAGGATGGCGGCGTGGTCGACCTCAAGAGTTTCCGCGGTAAGTGGGTGGTGTTGTATTTCTACCCCAGAGATATGACCCAGGGCTGCACCATCGAAGCCCATAACTTCCAACAGGACTTGCCTAAGTACGACAAGATGAACGCCGCCATCGTAGGGGTAAGTGTGGACAGCACCGATAGTCATCAGCAGTTCTGTACGAAGGAGAGTCTGACGTTCAAACTGCTCTCGGATCCGGGCAGGAAGGTGGTCGACGAGTACGGCTCGCTATCGACCAATGGCGTGGCGGCCCGCAACACTTTTCTGATCGACCCCAGCGGCAAGATTGTCCAGGTATGGACTAAGGTCAGCCCGGTGAAACACAGCGAAGAAGTGCTGGCTGCTCTGGCGCAAAAAGAAGGAAAGTAGCTCAGGCGGTAACGGGCTGGTTGTGGCCGCCGCTCCAGCGGGCTACAGCCAGCAAGAGCCTTATCGCCGCTCCCGCCGCGGTTACCTGGAGGCGATAGTGGGTTGCGGATTCATCCTCGGTTTGCGGCAGTACGTCTATCGCCAGGCCGTATGCCGCCCGGGCTTGGGGATCGGCATTATTTTCTATTGACTCATCGTCGGCGGCATGGCGGATTTCCATTTCGCTTACCAGTGCGGCGACGACCGCGCGAGCTATGTTCTTGTCCGGATAGCTAAAGGTAATTTCGAATGAGGAACCGGCTGCAACCGCCGAATGCGGATCGACCATATGCATGCCGAATACCCGATCACGGTCTCTATAAAGTGTCGCCGCGGTGGCTGCGCCGATCCCCATCGCACGCTCACTCAAGATCGCAAAACGTTCAGCAATTGGCGCCAGTCTGCCGTAGCGTCTTCCACCAAGGCATCGAACTCGTTGCCGTACCGTTCTCGCCAGGAGCGCGGGTAGAGCCTTGCCGCCAATGCGATCCAGCGTCTCACGCGTGTTTCAGCCTCCGCAGGCCCGCCTTCACTACGCGCTGCAAGCTGGACATCTGCTCTTCCAGGTGCTGGATGCCCAGGCCGGTAATCCGGTACGGCTTGCGGCGATCGTCCGATTCCACGCGGCGGATCCATCCCTGCTTTTCCAGGCGGGTAATGGCGCCGTACAAGGTCCCGGCCCCCAGGCGGACGCCGCCGAAGCGCTCGATGTCCACGATCATGGCGTAGCCGTGCTTTTCGCCGTCGGCCAGGCTCGCCAGGATGAGGATTTGCGGATCGGTGATGAAATTACAGTTCACGGTATATCGGCAAGTGTAGTACTAGCCGAAAGCCATGTCAACCTCAAGAAAAGCATTATTTAGCCAATAATGCTTTTAGTTTTAATCCGCATTCTCACGAAATCTACCGCTCGTGCACGTCTTCCAGGTACGTATAGCCGTGCAGGCCCTCTTCGTAGAACTGCAGCAGCGCGCCGCTCTCTTCGTACGTCAGCCGGCCTTCGCGCAGCGCCGTCTCCACGTCGCGGCGCAGCGTGGCCACCAGCGCGATCGGTAGAGAACTGCACGTAGTTCAGCACCTCGCGCACCGTGTCGCCCTTGATCACCGAATCGAGAATCACTTCGCCCGGTGGGACCCAGCCGCACGTGCACGGCGTTGGTGTCGCCGAACAGGTTGTGCAGGTCGCCCAGGATTTCCTGATAGGCGCCCAGCAGGAACGCGCCCAGATAATAATCGCCGCCGTCGAAGGGGTGCAGCGGCAGCGTGCGCTTCACGTCGCGGCGGTCGATGAAGGCGTCGACCTTGCCGTCGGAATCGCAGGTGATGTCGCCCAGCACGGCGGGGCGCGTCGGCTCGCTCGTCCAGCCGGTGGATCGGCATGATCGGGAAAAGCTGCTTGATGGCCCAACTGTCGGGCATGCTCTGGAACAGCGAAAAGTTGCAGAAGTAGGTGTCGGAGAGCATGGCGTCGATGCCCTCCAGTTCCTCGGGCAAGAACTCCAGCTCGCTTCGCCAGCCGCTGGATCTTGCGCCAGATGGCCCAGTACAGGTTTTCGGCCATGCAGCGCTGCTCGAGCGACAGATAGCCGAGGCTGAACAGGTTCAGCGCCTGAGTCGAGCGCCTGCTGGGCGTCGTGATAGCTCTCGAGCAGGTTCTTGGCGGTCAGCTCGCGGTAGGTCTCCTGCAGGTCGATCAGCGGCTGCTCGGCGTCCGCCGGCGGCTCCGGCGGGCATCGTCGCTCTCGCCCATTCCGGACACGCCCAGCACGTTGAACACCAGCACGCTGTGATAGGCCACGACGGCCCGGCCGCTCTCGGTGACGATCGTGGGATGCGGCACGCCGGCTTCGTCGCACACGTTCTGCACGTGATAGACGACGTCGTTGGCGTATTCCTGCAGCGTGTAGTTGACGCTCGATTCGAAATTGGTCTGCGAGCCGTCGTAATCGACGCCCAGGCCGCCGCCGACGTCGAGATATTCCAGGCCGGCGCCGGCGCGCGCCAGGTCGACATACACGCGCACCGCTTCGTTCACCGCGCCCTTGATCTGGCGGATGTTGGTGATCTGGCTGCCCAGGTGGAAATGCAGCAGCTTGAGGCAATCGGCCATGCCGAGGTCCTTCAGCTCCTGCAGAGCGCGCATGGCCTCGGTGACCGAAAGGCCGAACTTCGAGCGGTAGCCGCCCGACGATTGCCAGCGCCCCGAGCCGCGGCTGGCCAGCTTGACGCGCATGCCGATCGCGGGCCGCACGCCCACCTTCGCGCGCGTACTTGAGGATCAGGCCCAGCTCGGTGTACTTCTCGACCACCGGGATGATCTGCCGGCCGATCTTCTGGGCCAGCATCGCCATCTCGATGAACTCGTCGTCCTTGAAGCCGTTGCAGATGATGGGCGTCTCGTTGTCGGCCATCGCCATCACGGCCATCAGCTCGGGCTTGGTGCCGGCTTCCAGGCCGAACTGGAACGGCTTGCCGAATTCGAGCACTTCTTCGACCACCTGCCGCTGCTGGTTGACCTTGATGGGATAAACGCAGCAGTAGCCGCCCTGGTATTGGTGCTCGCGCGATGGCGGTCTGAAAGGCGCTGTGGATTTCGCCCAGGCGATGCTTCAGAATGTCGGCGAAGCGGATCAGGATCGGCAGATCGATGCCGCGCAGGACCAGCGTGTCGACCAGTTGCTTCAGGTCGATCGAAGCGGGCGGGGTCCTTCTCGGGATGGACGCGCACGTGGCCGTTATCGCCCACCGAGAAATAGCCTTTGCCCCAACTGGCGACATCGTAGAGGTCGCTGGCCAACTGCGGGGTCCAGCGTTCGGTGGGCTCCATGACCAGGGAGCCTTTGCGGCCGTTTCTTTCCAATTCTTGCTTTCCCCCTTCGGTCTGAAACTTTTAGTTTCCGACGAAAACTCGCGGCGAGCAACAAAAATAATGTAACCGGGTTTTCATCGAACAGAACTCGCGCCGGCAAACGGATTGTCGACGCGTATCCCCATGATTTCCTGCCCATGGTTCAGATCTTCGGTATACAGCACCTCCGCGCCGCAGCGCGCTGCCGCGACGATGACCAGCGCATCCCAAAAAGAGAGCTGTGCTGTGCCCGCCAATCCGGCGGCCGCTCGAATGGCCGCGTAATCTACTGTCATCATCGGCCAGGCTGCCAGATCCTCCAGGACCGCCGACGCTTCCTCGTTTGAGCATGGACGACTCACCTTCCGGGTCAGGGTGACGAACAGTTCCTGCAGGATCTGCGTGCTGACGCGCAGCCGGTCATCCTCCATCAACTGGTCAAGCAGCCGCCGCGCGATTCGTTTCTTGGGTGAATCCTTTGTGTCGAAGGCGTAAACCAGTACGTGGGTGTCGACGAAAGCGGGTGCCCGGTCATCGCTCATGGAGATCGTCACGACTCCAGTTCCGATCGCCAACTTCGACGAGACCAGTTTCGAAAGTCTGCATGAGCCTCGCTCGCGCCAATCGCTTCCGGCCGGACTCCTCTACGAGGGTGGCCAAGTACTCACGCACTAATTGGTTTACGCTGGTGCGTCGGTCGAGCGCGATTTTTCGGGCCGCTAGAAGCAGATTCTCCTCGACGACCAGAGTGAGGTTTTGTTTGGCGGCTTCCACGATTTAAGTGTAACACGGGTTCCGTGTACGGTTGGCTCCAGGGAGTCATCGAAGGCAAACACTTTCCCTTGCCCCGCTACACTAATAAAAGGATCGCGAGCCCGAATCCGGAACCATCGCCGTGTTGGCCGAAAAGCCTTCGGTGGCGCGCGATATCGCGCGCGTGCTCGGCGCCGGCAACAAAGGCGACGGCTACATGCACGGCAACGGTACGTGGTCACGTGGGCCATCGGCCACCTGGCCGCGCTGGCGCAGCCGCACGAGATCGACCCGGAATGGCGCCAATGGCGGCGCAATCTGCTGCCCATGCTGCCGACCGCGTGGCCGCTGGTGGTCTACGAGAAGACCAAAGACCAGTTCGAGGTGGTGCGCAGGATCCTGAATTCGCCGCGCATTTCGCGCATCGTATGCGCCACCGACGCCGGCCGCGAGGGCGAGCTGATTTTCCGCTACATCTACGAAGCCGCGGAGTGCGCAAAGCCGTTTCAGCCGCCTGTGGATCTCCTCGCTGACGCCCGAGGCCATCCGCAAGGGCTTCGACGCTCTGCGGCCCGGGCAGCGACTACGATCCGCTGGCCGATGCCGCCCGCGGACGCAGCCGCGCCGACTGGCTGGTGGGCATGAACCTCTCGCGCGCCTACGCCCTGGCCTACGACGAGAGGACCTCTCCGTGGGCCGCGTGCAGACTCCCACGCTGGCCATGCTGGTGGAGCGCGAACTGGCCATCCGCAAGTTCGTGCCGGAGGATTATCTGGAGGTGCTGGCCACTTTCATCCCGTCGGCACGCCCAAGAGCAACACCTACCAGGGCACGTGGTTTCGCGAGCGCCGCCAGACAGCGACAGAATGCGCATGCGGCTGCCGCCGCCGATGGCGAGGAGGCGCGGCAGATCGTCGCAGCGCGCGCGCACCGGCCAGGCCGCCATCGAATCCATCGAATCGCGGAACCCAGCGGATGCCGCCGCCGCTGCTCTACGACCTCACCGAACTGCAGCGCCACGCCAACCGCCTGTTCGGCTTCAGCGCCCAGAAGACGCTGGACATCGCCCAGGCGCTCTACGAGCGGCACAAGCTGATCAGCTATCCGCGCACCGATAGCCGCCACCTGTCGCAGGACGTGGCGCAGACGTTGCCGCGCATCGTCGACGGTGCATCGCAGGCGCCCTATCGCGAGCAGCTCGCGCCCGGCACCGGCGAGCGCCCGCTGGGCCGCCGCTTCGTGGACGACGCCAAGGTCACCGACCACCACGCCATCATCCCCACCGCCGATCTCGCCCGAGCGCGTCGCTCTCGCGCCGACGAGCGCAGGATCTACGACCTGATCTGCCGCCGCCTGCTCAGCGCCTGGCACGAGGACCACATCTGGCCGGTCACCACCGTGATCACGGCGATCCGCAACGGCGAGATCGTCGACCGCTATCACACCTCGGGCAGCGCCGTGCAGCAGGTCGGCTGGAAGGTGCTCGACATCGCGCCGCGCGGCGAAGAAGGCGCGCAAGGCGGGCGAAGAGCGACCAGAAGCAGGCTCTGCCCGCCGGGCTTGCGCAAGGGCAAGCCGCAGGACGTGGTCGACGTCGAAGGCCGTGAAGAAGAAGACGCGGCCGCCCAAGCGCTTCACCGAAGCCACGCTGCTGACCGCCATGGAGACCGCCGGCAAGACGCTCGATGAGAAAGAACTCTCCGACGCCATGAAGGAGAACGGCCTGGGCACGCCGGCCACGCGCGCGGCCATCATCGAAGTGCTGCTCAAGCGCGAATACATCGTGCGCAACGGCAAGAGCCTGGAGGCGACCGACAAGGGCATCCGGCTGATCGAAGTGGTGCATCCCGAGGTGAAGAGCCCGGCGATGACGGGCCAGTGGGAGGCGTATCTGCACCGCATCCAGCGCGGCACGGCGCAGCTGGAGCCGTTCCTGAAGGCATCGAGGAGTACGTGCGCGAAGTGGTGGGCAAGGTCGGGCACGCCGCGCTCCACGCACGCCGGCAGGTCAGCAGCCCGCGAAGCGACCGCCGAATCCGGCGCGTCCAGGCAAACCGGCAGACACGCCGCGCGAGCTGCTGCATAGCGCATTCGGCTTCGCATCTTTCCGCCCCAACCAGGAGGCGGTCTGCCAGGCGGTGATCGACGGCAAGGATGTCGCTGCTGGTGATGCCCACCGGCGCGGGCAAATCGCTGTGCTACCAGTTGCCGGGCATCGCGCGCGGCGGCACGACGCTGGTGATCAGCCCGCTGATCGCGCTGATGGAGGACCAGGTGGCCAAGCTGCAGCGAGCGCGGCTTCGCCGTCGAGCGCATCCATTCCGGCCGCGACCGCGCAGCGTCGCGCCAGGCCTGCATCGACTACCTCAACGGCAAGCTGCAATTCCTGTTCATCGCGCCGGAGCGGCTGCGCGTCGCCGGCTTTCCGGAGATGCTGGCGAAGCGCAAGCCCACGCTGATCGCCATCGACGAGGCGCACTGCATCTCGCAATGGGGCCACGATTTCCGGCCGGACTACCGCATGCTCGGGCAGCACCTGCCGAGCTTGCGCCCGCGCCCGTGATCGCGCTGACGGCGACCGCGACGCCGCTGGTGCAGGACGACATCGCCGAGCAGCTGGGCCTGACGCAGCCGGCGCGCTTCATCCACGGCTTCCGCCGCGACAACCTCGCCATCGAAGTGGTCGAGGCCGCCCTTCGCAGAGAGGCCGCGCTGGCACGCGAGCTACTGCAGGATCCCGCTCACGGCGGCCGGCCATCGTCTATGCGCCGACGCGCAAGCAGGCGGAAGCTCTGGCCGCCGAACTCGGCGCCGCGATTCTCGGCGCGGCCTATCACGCCGGCCTCGATGCCGACGCCGCAAGCGCGTGCAGGAGCAGTTTCTCGCCGGCAAGATCGAAGTGATGGTCGCGACCATCGCGTTCGGCATGGGCATCGACAAGCCCGACGTCCGCACCGTCATTCACACCGCGCTGCCGGGCAGCCTCGAAGGCTATTACCAGGAGATCGGCCGCGCCGGGCGCGACGGCAGCCCGAGCCGCGCGATCCTGATGCACTCCTATGCGGACCGCCAGACGCACGATTTCTTTCTCGAGCGCGACTATCCCGAGTCGTCGGTGCTGGACAGCATCTTCGCGCAGCTCGGCGCCGAGCCGCAGGAAAAGGCGGCGCTGCAGAAGCAGCTCGCGGATGGGCCGGACGATTTCGACAAGGCGCTCGAAAAGCTGTGGATCCACGGCGGCGCGGTGGTCGGATTACGCCGAGAACGTCACCGCGGCCACGACCAGTGGCGCGAACCGTACATCGCGCAGGGCGAGCAGAAGCAGCCGCAGATCGATCTGATGATCCGCTTCGCCGAAAGCAACGAGTGCCGCATGTCCGCGCTGGTGCGGCACTTCGGCGACTTCGCGGACGCGCGGAAGGCTTGCGGCATTTGCGATTTCTGCGCGCCGGAGGAGTGCGTCGGGCAGCGGTTCCGTGCCGTCCACCGCCGCACGAACACGTCACCGCCGTCGCGGTGATGACGGCGCTGCGCAAGGGCGGCGGGAAAGACCACCGGACGGCTTTATACCGAACTCAATCCCGATGGCGGCATGACGCGCGACGATGTTCGAGGACGTGCTGGGCGCCATGGCGCGGGCGGGACTCGTGCGCCTGACCAGCGAGGTATTCGAAAAGGACGGCAGGAGCATTCCATATCGCAAAGCGGGCCTGCTGGAGGACCGCGAGGATTTCGAAATCCTCATGAAAGAGGACGTGGCGCCGGCGCCGAAGGCCGCAAGCGAAAAAAGAAGAAGGCAGCGCCCGCGAAGCGCGGAAAAGAAAGAGCCGCCGGTGCCCCCGATGCCGGCCTCGAGAAGGCGCTGCGCAATTGGCGGCTGGCGGAAGCGAAACGGCGCGGCGGTACCGGCATTCCGCATCTTCAGCGACAAGGCTTCGAGCCCTGGCGTCCACGCGTCCCGAAACTGCGGCGCCGAACTGCTGGCCATCCCCGGCATCGGCATAAGCATCGTGGAAAAATACGGCGCGCAGTTGCCCGGCTGTTGCATGAGGGCCGCGCTGACCAGTTTGGGATGGGGGCGCCGTACCACAGCGCCCACTTGGCTTCTCCCTCTGTCGGTCCCTGCACCGGCGGAATAGTCGGGCGGACCCCACGGCCCGGCCGAGCCCTGGCGACTTTCGTTCACTCTACGGCTTGATCTTGACTGAAAAGCGGGTCCGGGGGACCCGAGCAGACCAGCACGTCTGCCCCACAAATTGTGCAGAACCTCCGAATGTGGGAAAACGAAGTGGCATTTAGTGTGCGCGATCCTTGACACGCCGCCCGATGATCATCTTGATCAGAAAATGATCGGTGCTCCCGTCAGGCCGAAAGCCGGGCGCGAAGTTGAATTCCCAGTCGGGCCGAGATTCAGGTCGAGCGCCGGAAAAATCGCCTGAAGCTGCTGGTGCAAGCGGATCGAAACCGGTGATGGATCCCACGTCGCCATAGTATTCGAATGCCCATGGTGACCTTCTTGGTCACATCGTAACTACCCTTGAAACCCGGGAGCGAAAGCCGACTCCCTGGTGCACGCTCAGTCCGTGAAAAGAACGCTCCAGCGCGGGATTGACTCCGAAGTACCAACGGTCCATCTGCTTGTCGACGATCGGACGGATTTCCCAGGTCCACGTATCCGGCGAATAGGAGCGGCGCTGGTAGCCGATTTCGGTGGAAAGGCTCACGCCCACCGGCCAGTGCCACGACTCCGGAGCGCGGACGCGCGGGCGAATATGGTCGCCCACCCATTGGTAGCCCTCCGGCCCGCCGATAGCTGGTAAAGACGTAGAATCCGATTTCGAACCAGTCGTTGATGCCCCTGCGTGATTTCCAGAGTCTCGTGCAAGGCATGCTCGTCGGGCACGAACGCCGTCCACCGTGGTCTTCGACCCTTCGAAAGTGAAATTGGAGTGCAGTTCGAACATGGTGCGTCCTGGGCGGCACCAATTCGCTGCCGTATACCTGCACCTCGTAGTTGCCTTGCGCGAGCAGAGCGCCACAACTGCCGGCCAGCACCAGTAGCGATCGGAAAATATTCAAGCTGATCACCTCATTCGCTGGATTAGTATAACAAACAGTGTACCGTGTTTCGATTTTGCGATCATGAAAAAGTCATGATTGAGACAGGACTGCAGGACAAAGTCGTAATTGTTACCGGCGCCGCGGCCGGTATCGGCAGGGCCACGGCGCATCGTTTCGCCCGGGAGGGTTGCCGGGTGGCATCGTGGGACGTTGCGGGAAGGCGAGCCGACCCCCGGGGGCTTTCCGCAAGGTCGATGTCACGCAGCGGCCGACGTGGAAGCGGCGTCGAGGAGGTGATGGCCCGTTGGGGCGCGGTCCACGTGCTGGTGAACAACGCCGGAATCATTCGCGATGGCCAGCTCATCAAATACAAGGAAGGGGCGCTCACCGGGATGATGAGCGACGAGCAGTTCGATTCCATCATCGGCGTCAACCTGAAGGGGGTTTTCGTTGCACGCGGGCTGTGGCCCCGCGGATGATTCAGGTCGGGGCGGCGGCGCCATCCTGAACGCTTCCAGCGTGGTGGGCTTGTACGGAAATTTCGGTCAGACCAACTACGTGGCGTCGAAGGCCGGAGTGATCGGCATGACGCGTGTGTGGGCTCGCGAACTGGGCAAGTTCCACATCCGCGTCAACGCCGTGGCGCCTGGGTTTCATCGCCACCGACATGATCAAAGGGATGCCCGAAAAGATACTGGCGACCATGGTCGACCACACACCTGTGGGACGGATGGGCCAACCCGAGGACATCGCCAACGCCTATGTCTGGCTGGCGTCCGACGCGGCATCCTTCATCAGCGGTGCGGTACTCAGCGTGGATGGCGGAGCGGTCACGGGAACATAAAACCGAGCCGCGACCACAGGGGAGCGGTACGATTTAAGGAGGGACTTATGAAGCCAATTTACATCGCCGCCTACCATCAATCGAAATTCGGCAAGCTGATGGGCATGACCGTGCCCGAGATCGTCGACTCGGCGATTCAGAGCGCCTGCCGGCAGATAAACACGCCGGCCTCGGCGCTGGATGTCGGCTC
This sequence comes from uncultured Acidobacteriaceae bacterium, assembly GCA_963810955.1. Classification (GTDB taxonomy): domain Bacteria; phylum Acidobacteriota; class Terriglobia; order Terriglobales; family Acidobacteriaceae; genus Acidiflorens. The sequence continues at coordinate 190,027 of CAWEPW010000014.1, forward strand.
GATCGGCGCGGCGTGCAATTTTTCGCTCAATCATCAGGGACTGCTGGCCGGCGTGATGGCGATGTCTCCGGGGCTGGAGGGGAAACCCATCGAGGCGGTGGAGAACGCCTGCGCGTCGGGGGGCCAGGCGGTGCTCTCGGTGATCCACAAGCTGCAACTGGGCATGGGCGAAACGCGGCATCGCGGTGGGCTACGAAAAGATGCGCGACGACACCGGCAAGATGGATGGCAAATTAATCGGCGAAGTGCTCGGCTACTTTCTCTTTCCCGGCCGAGCGCGAAGGCAAAGTTTTCGTCTTCCCGCATATTTTCGCCGAGGTGATGCAGGATTACATGACCGCGCACGGCGTACCGAAGCCGATCTTGCCGCCATCGCCGTCCAGGAATATGCCAATGCCAAATTCAACCCCTGCGCGCAGATGAACAAGGTGCAGATCACGCTCGATCAGGCGCTCAAGATCGAGGGCTTAAACCGCTACGTGGTGGATGGGCCTGCCGCTCAAGACTTACGACTGTTCGCAGATCACCGACGGCTTCGCCGCGCTGATCCTGGCGACGGAGGAGGGACTGGCGAAACTGGGCGTGGCCGAAGTCCGATTGCGTCGAGATTGCCGGTTGGGGGCAGGCTACCGACCCGATCCGCAAGGCCGGCCGCGACGTGCTCCACCCGGTGGGCGCATACCGTGCCATGAATACCGCGTACCGGATGGCCGGCGAGAGCGCGGCGGATGTCAACGTGGCCGAAGTCCACGATTGCTTCACGGTGATGGGCGCCATCGGTACGGAAGTGATCGGGAAAGCCGAGCCGGGCCGCGGCGCGCAATATTGGGTAGACGGCAAAGCACGTCCGGACGGCGAATGCGCCATCAATACGTCGGGCGGACTGATCGCCAAGGGTCACCCCATCGGCGCTACCGGGATCGCCATGATCGGCTGGGCGCGCTGCAATTGCAGGGCAAGGCTCCCGCGGAGCTACAGGTGGCGGATCCGAAATTGGCCGCCACGTTCAATATCGGCGGACCGATCTGCGCGAGCGTCTGCACGTGCTGCGGCACGCATGATGGATTAAAGCAGGGGCCGTGCGTTTAGTTGCTCCACCCAGCGTTGCCGCGATTGTTTGAGCAGGTCGGCAATCGCAATGGGGTGCAAGTCGCCTTCCAGCGTTTCCAGAATTTCGTACTGGAAGGCCGCTTCGCCGTGCGCATTCCATTCCTGCTGCAGCGGTTTGTCAACATGACTGCCGCTACGCAAGGTGAACCAGCAACCGTTCCTGGTAGCGTCCAGATTCCGCGATGCGCCCACCCACACCGCCCCGCTAGCGATGCATCGTACCCGCATAGGCGCCGAGAGAAACCTTCTGCTCCTTGTATTTTCGGATAGCTTCTCTCTTCTCGACGTTGGATTCCATGGCAGGCGCTCAATCAATTGTACAATCCATTCATGAACGTCCTGATATTCGGCGCGACGGGCATGGTGGGCCAGGGCGTTCTGCGCGAATGCCTTCTCGACTCCGGCGTCGAGCGTGTGACTGCCATCGGGCGAAGCGCGTGTGGCGCCAGTCATCCGAAGGTTGGCGACCTGGTGCATCGCGACCTGTGGAACTATTCGTCCATCGAGAAGGAACTGGCCGGCTTCGACGCCTGCTTCTTCTGCTGGGCGTCACGTCAGCAGGCATGCAGGAGGCCGATTACGAGCGCGTCACCTATGGGATCGCCGCCGCCGCCGCGGAAACGCTAGCGCAAGTCAATCCGGGGATGACTTTCGTATTCGTCTCCGGCGCCGGCTCGGACAGCTCCGAGAAGGGCCGCATCATGTGGGCGCGGGTCAAGGGCAAAACGGAAAACGCCATCCTGCGCCTGCCGTTCAAGGGCCATGTGTTTCGCCCTGGCGTGATTCAGCCTCTGCACGGAATTCGCTCCCGAACCAGGGTCTATAACGTGTTGTATGTAGTGATCAAGCCGCTGCTGCCGATCCTGCGCTGGGCATTTCCTGGCCGGATCCTTACCACCGAACAGATCGGCCGCGCCATGTTGAAGGTCGCCCGCGACGGCGCTCCCCAACGCATCCTCGAAAGCACAGACATCAACGCGCTGTAGCGCATGCTATAACCAATCATGCGAAACGGCATTCTAACGGTGGTGCTGGCAGCGTCCGCGCTTGGCGCTACCCACCCCAAGGTGCGCGCCATCACGGCATTCATCGACGTGGACGCACAGGGCTACACGCACCAGATTGAGGACACCGTAAAATTCCTGAACTAGGCGCGCGAAGCGTATCGCGGCGCGGGTTGGGACGTGCAGACCATCCGCATCGCCACGCAGCCGTTTCCGCAATATACCAACGGGCTGAGCCATGACGCGGCGCTGGCCATGCTGCGCGGCATCGACGCCCTAGGGGCGAAGCTTGCGTTCACGCCCTCCATCGGCCCCGCGATGTGGAACGATGGCGACAGCAGCGCAGCGGTGGACCTGCTGATTGACTTCCTCGCCGAGCCCGGACGCACCAACGCCAGCCTGATCACCGCCGGCGAGGATGGCATCCACTGGAACGCCATCCGGCAGGCGGCGCGCCTGATCGACGCGGTGTCGCGGCGCAGCCTTCACGGCGCAGGGCAACCTGAATTTCGCCGCCATCGCGATGCTGAAGCCGTACGGCCCGTTCTATCCCGGCGCCTACCATCCGGGAGCGCAGCCGGGTGTTCGCGGTGGGCGTGGAAGGAGCCGGGCGTGGTGGCCGAGGTGTTCGCGCAGGAGCACGAGCCGCGCGCGGCGGAAGAAGAAACTCGCGGATGCCTTGACCGTGCAGCTTGCGCGGTGGAAAAGATCGCTCCCAGGTGGCCTCGGGAAGCGGCTGGAGCTATGCGGGCATCGATCCAACGCCTGCCCCGCTGGGCGAGATATCGATCGGCCGCGCCATCGAATCCTTTACCGGCGCGCCGTTCGGTTCGAGCGGCACCATGACCGCGGCCGCGGTGATCACCCGCGCGGTGCAATCCGTGCCGGTCAAGCGGGTGGGATATAGCGGCCTGATGGTGCCGGTGCTGGAGGATGCGGTGCTTGCCAGGCGATGGGACGGAGGGCGCATTCACTATGGATGCGCTACTGGCGTACTCGCGCGGTATGCGCCGGAGGGCTGGACACGATCCCGCTGGCCGGAGACATGGGCGAGGAACGGCTGGCGCACATCTTGAGCGACGTGGCGACCCTGGCGTACAAATGGAACAAGCCGCTGGCGGCGCGATTACTGCCTGCGCCCGGGCGAAAACCAGGGGAAAGCACGCAGTTCGACGACGCACGCATGAGCGAATGCGCTGATTCACTGAGTTATTGATTTTCGAGGTTATCGAGGCGCTGCTCGTGGGCCTCGGCGACGTGCGCCAGGCGGTTGATGAAGCCGAGGGTCTCGGAGAACCGCTGGGCCATTACAGCGGTTGTCTCAGCGAACCTGGCCGCAGTCTCCTTTTCGAGGTCGCGGTGCAGTGTCGTCAACAGTTCCACGGACTGAGTGATAGCGTCGACCCGTTCACTCAGGCGATCCAGCCTCTCATCAGTAGTCATGCGTCCCTTGCTTCGATTGTAGCGGAACGCCGGCCACTCAATTCGGACACGGCCGATTCAAGAGCGCAGCCATGATCTTATTGACCACGTCCTCGCGCACCTGGGCATCGGCCGGGCCCAGGGGCGCCACCTGAATGTGGACCAGTTCATGCACGATAGTGCACTCCATGTCCAGGCGCAGGTCCGCGCCTTTCAAGTTATAGTCGCGGGGATCGAGAACCTGGATGGTCGCCGTCTTGGCGTGCGAATCCCAGTGCGAGGAACCCCAGGTGTTGGGATCGATCTCCGATTGTCGAACCACCTGCAACGTCATGTTCCAATCGTCGAGTCCCAGACGTTTCTGCCAGGACTTCATCTGGTCGACCAGACGCATTTCAAGGGGGTTCATTGCGGAACAAACTGAGGGACAGCAGAAGCAGGGCCCAAACTACACGCATACTTTTGTAATCGTACTATATCTTACGCTCGAAGCGCGCGCAAAGATCGCCGCTGCCAATTGTGAAAAAAAATACATTAGGGCGCCCTGCCCATCGTGGGCGCCCTCAGCCGAGATTACTGCGCGCCGCCTGCGGCGTTGGTGCTTCGACGGCGGTTGCGGACCGTTATGATTCGGATACGCCGGACGATTCGGCTCCGGCGCACGGGTGGTCTTTCATCTGCTGCAGGGCGACGGCGACCGCGCGCTCCAGTTGCGGATCGTGGCCGTCGTGCACGGCTTGGGTCGAGCTCCACTTCGACATCGGGCGCCTGCCCCTGATTCTCCACGTCCCACTGGCCGTCGGGATTGAAGAATCCGAAGTTGGGCGAAGTCACGGTGCCGCCGTCCATCAGCGGTGGATAATTGCGATGCCCACCAGCCCGCCCCAGGTGCGCTTGCCGACCAGCGTTCCGGTCTTGGTGTAGTGGAACATCCATGGCATCATGTCTCCGCCGGAGCCCGCGAATTCGTTGATGATCATCACCTTCGGCCCGAAAATCGACGCGGCCGGGCGTGCGATAGATCGCGCCATAGCGCGGGCTCCACCAGCCCAGCAGCGGGCGGTTCAGCACGTCGATCACGTAATCGGCCACCTGTCCGCCGCTGTTGTAGCGCTCGTCGATGATCGCGCCCTGCTTGTCCGATCTGCGCGAAATAATAGCGCGTGAAAGCTGGTCAATCCGCCCTGCCCGGTGTCCGGCATGTAGACATAGGCCAGCTTGCCGCCGCTCAGTTCATCCACCTTGCGGCGATTGCCTTCGATCCACGCTTCGTGGCGCAACTGCGTTTCGCTGGCGACCGGAATCACCGTGATCTCGCGCGCATTGGCGCCCGCGGCGTCGGCGCCGATGCTTCAGCGCCACGCGCTTGCCGGCGGTGTCTTCGAGCAAGCGCGAAACGTCGTCCTTGGCGGTAAGCTCCTGGCCGTTCGATCGCCAGCAGGTAATCGCCGGCGGTGACATTCAGGCCCGGCGCGGCCAGCGGCGCGCGCAGCTGCGGGTTCCAGCTTTCGCCGGGTAGATTTTCTTGAAGCGATAGCGGCCGTTGGCGATCTCGTAATCGGCGCCCAGCAGGCCGCCGGGAACGGCCTGCGCTTGCGGGATGTTGCCGCCTCCGCCGCGCAGATGGCCGACGGTGAACTCGCTGAGCAAGTCATGAATGATGTAGTTCAGATCGGCGCGCGAGCCCAGCGAATCGAGATACTTTTCGTATTCCTTCTCGCCATCGGCCGCGTTGACGCCGTGCAGATTCGGATCGTAGAAATAGCTGCGCTCGATGCGCCACACTTCGTGATACATCTGCTTCCATTCGGCGATGCGGATCGACGTTGACTTCCATGTCGTTCAGATGCAGCGCGCCTTCGCCCGGCCTTGACCGGAGCGATGGCGGAGACGATCACGTATTGCGGTCCGGCCGGCGCGCCTCCCGCGCCGCGCCGCGACCACCGCGTCCGCCGCGCCGCCGCCGCCCATGCGCAGCAGCATCTTCTCGCCATTGGCGGATAGGTCGAAGGACAGCGACGTCGTCGGCCAGCTTCTCCGTCTTGCCGCGTTTTCAGATCGAACTGCGAGAGCGTCGCGCCGCCACCGCCGCCGCGTCCGCCGGCGCCGGCTTCCATCACATAAATGATGCCCGGCGTGGCCCGCGGCCAGCACGGTATAGTTGCGCGCGGGAAGGGGCAGCGCCAGAATGCGCTGATCCAGATCTGTCGAAATCGATGCGCACCGGCTTGGGCGGAGCTTCCGCGGCGCCGCCTCCCCGCCCCCCGCGGCCTCCGCGTCCGCCCTCCTTCTCGCCGCTGCGCGTCGCTCGCCGGCTTCTCTTCGTCGCTCTCCGGCGCCAGCGGCGACGCGACATTGTTCGGCAGCACGATCAGGTAGACGCTGCGCGTGACTTCGTGCTCGTCGCTGGTCATGTCGAGGCCGCTGATCGTGGGGCCGTAGTTGGTGCTGGCGGTGAAGTAGAGATACTGGCCGTCGCGGTCGAAGGCCGGATGGCGCGCGTCGCTGATGTCCGTCGGTCACCTGCGTGGTCTTGCCGCTATCGAGCGAGTAGACGAACACGGCGTGCAGCCGGTTCGGCAGCGATTTGCGAAAAGGCGATCCATTTGGAATCGCCCGACCAGGCGAAATCGCGCTGCCAGATCGCTAGATAGTAATCGGTGTCGACCTTGGTCAGCTTGCCGGACGCGACCTCCACGTCCCACAAATTGCAGTCTGATTGTCGTTGAACGCGATGTGCTTGCTGTCGGGCGACCATTTCGGGTTCGAAATAGAACGCCGATTTGCCGGCCAGCGGGATCTTGCTGGTTTCGCCCTTCGCCGCTCTGCGACTTGATGTGCAGCGCGTACTCGCCCGATTCATCGGAGAAGTACGCGATCGATTTGCCGTCCGGCGACCAGGCGGGCGTCCGCTCCATCACGCCGGGCGTATTGGTCAGATTGCGGATATCGCCCTTTTCGGCCGGCGCCGTGAGGATTTCGCCATGCGCTTCGAACACGGCGCGCACGCCGTTGGGCGGAGATCGGACGTCGCGAATTTCGCGCGCGACGTTCTGGAAATGCGGCCGCACTTCGGTGAGATCCGCGGCGATCTCGATCTGCACCTGCGTGCTCTTCTGCGTCGCCAGATCGTAGATATGGATCTGGCCGAACTGCTCGTACACGATGCCGCCGGGCCCGGCGCTGGCGTGACTGATATCCTTGCCCGGTGTTCGTGAATCAGCTCATCCACCTTCTTCGATTGCGGATCGCAGCGAAACAGCGTCGACGGGGCCGTTGCGGTCGGAGAGGAAATAAATCTTGTCGCCGATCCACATGGGGTCGAAGTCGTTGGAATCGGTGCGCGGGAATCTTCTGCGTCGATAGGTCGGCAGAAGTTGACGACCCACAGATAGCTGGCTTCGCCGCCGCGATAGCGTTTCCAGGCGACGAAGTTGTTGCCTGTCGGTGGCGAACTGGCCGCCATCCAGCGGCGCATACACCATGCGTTTCCCGTCCGGGCGAATACGGCTCCGGTGCAGGCCATGGGCAGCGGCAGCGCGTCCGGCAGGCCGCCTTCCGGCGAGACCGTGTAGAGCTGCGTGTAGCGCGAGTAAGCCGCGCGATTCGAGCGGAACAGAATGCGCTTGCCGTCCGGCGTCCATCCCGCCACGCGGTCGGCGTCGGGATGATACGTGATGCGCTTGGGCATGCCGCCCGCCACGGGCATGGTGAAGACGTCCACGTTGCCGTCGTATTCGCCGGTGAAGGCGATGGTCGCTGCCGTCGGGCGAAAACGCCGCTTTGGCTTCCGTGCCCGCGCCGCCGGTGAGCCGCGTGCGCCATGCCGCCCTTGCGGCTGACGGTCCACAGATCGCCCGCGTAGGAGAAGACAATCTCAGGTTCTGGTTCATGGCGGGCTTTTGCAGCAGATGAACGGTCGCCGCCGCGAATGATGGCAGCGCCCCGAGGGCTAGAAGGGCAAGGCAGATCCGATACTTCATGGCGAACCTCCGGTCAGATTAGTTTATCAGTCTGGGGGAAAGAGAGATACCGGTGCCCGACTTAGGGCAGGGCGCACTCCGTGCTTATGACGCAGACTAAGGCGCCTCGCGCGCTGTGCCAGGTAGTGCTGATCGAGCGCTTGCCGGACGAGCGTCTTGATGACCGCCTGCGGGACGGCAGGGATTGCGATCGCCTCTAAATCGCCTTCAGCACCACCACCGTCACATCGTCATACCGCGAGCCGTGACTGAACTCCGTCACGCGCTCTACGATGCAGTGCATCAGCGAGCTCGCCGTCAGTCCGCGGCTGTCGCGCAGACAGCGCACCAACCGCTCGTCGCCGAACTCTTCGCCCGAAGGCGCTTCCGCCTCGGTAACACCGTCGGAATAGATCAGCAGCGTGTCGCCCGGGGCGAGCGACACCTGGCCCTTCGACGCAGTTCCACTGTCGAAATGCGCCCAGCATGGTGGCGGTGGGATCCAGCGCTCCAACTCGCCCGACGCGCGCAGCAGCAGCGGCGCGACGTGTCCGCAATTCACGTAGCGCAGGCGGCGGGTGCGGTCGTCATAGATGCCGAAGAAGAGGGTGGCGAAGCGCTCCGCGGCAGTGGATTCGAAAAAGTGGCGGTTGACGGTCTCCAGCGCATCGCGCCGGCCGCAGCAGCGCGCCCGGCGGCTGGCTGCGGAAGCAGGCCTGCAGATTGGCCATCAGCAGCGCGGCGGGCACGCCTTTGCCGGAAACGTCGCCCAGCACGAAGCCCAGGGTGAGGTCGGCGATATCCAGAAAGTCGTAGTAGTCGCCGCCCACTTCGCGCGCGGCCACGCAATGGCCGGCGTAATCCACCGTTCCGAGGCGGCGCAGCTGGTGCGGGAAGAGCTTCTGCTGCACGTTGGCGGCGATTTCCAGCTCGGATTTGCGCCGCCGCTCGGAATCGGCCTGCTTGCGGATGGCCGCCACCACGCGCTCGTTATCCCAGGGCTTCTGGATGAAGTCGCAGGCGCCGCGCCGCATAGCCTCCACCGCCAGGTCGACATTGCCCCACGCGGTCATCACGATCACCGGCGTGGCGTTGCCCTGCGCTTCCAGGCTGGCCAGCAGATCGAGCCCTTCGTCGCCGGAGGTGGTGTCGCGCGTATAGTTGAGGTCCGCCAGGATGAGGTCGAAGGGTTCGCCGCGCGCGGTGCGCAGCAGCGCGCCGCGGCGAATCCACGGTTACCGCCTGCCAGCCTTGCCCTTTGAGCAGCAGCCGCATAGCCTCCAGCACATCGGGCTGATCGTCGCACACCAGGATCCGGTAGGGTTTGGTCGGGGCAGGCGCAATCATCCGCGGATTGGGATGCACGTTTGATTCCTGCATAAGTGGCGGGGTTGGCGCTGGGCGATGGCTTTCTTACGGACAAGCTGTCGACGGCTCGGAAGACCGTTTCGCGCGCGTGGACTGGCTGGGAGCTATCCTACTGTAGATAGTCAGGCCGGAGAGCAGCTTGGGATAGAAATCGGTGGATTTCTGGGGCATCACGCCGCCGGCGAAAGAGGTTTCGGCCACCTGATCCACCGAGACTGGCTTCAGCAGGAAAGCGATCTGCGCCCGCCCTTCGCGCGCTTCCGACCGCTTTATCGATGCCTCGGACGTAGCGGATGAACTTTTCATCGCGCACGGCGTCTTCGCCGATGCCTAGCGCCTTGCCCAGCAACTCTTCGTGCAGAACGCGAATGTCGAGTGATCGCGCGGCATCACGCTCTTCGAGCGCGTAGAGCTTGTCGCCGATCGCGGCGCCGATGATGGTGCGGCCGGCCGGATTGTTGTCCCAGGCCTACTGCAGATTTTCCCGCGACGCGATCTCCGGAACTGTTGAAATCGCTGGCGGCGGCGCTCAGAAACGCCGGGAAGCCGGCTTCGGCCGGTAGTCCGTTCACCAAGCGATGCGTGGCCAGAATGCGCAGTCCCGGCGAATGCATGTTGACGAAGGCCATCGAACACGCGATCCGCGCCGGCCAGAGCCCGGGATTTTCATCGCGGAAGGCCAGCGCGGTTTCGTAGCGATGGTGGCCGTCGGCGATTAGCAGTTTCTTAGTCGGCCATCAATTCGGGATTCATGCGCCGGGGCGCCGGCTGATTTTCCAGACGCGGTGGATGGCGCCGTACTCATCGGTGACTTCGCCAGCGGCTCCCCGGCAGCCGCCTCGTCGAGCAGGGCATCGATCGCGCCGGTCGGCATCGGGATAGAGCATGAAGATCAACTCGCCAGTGGGCGCGCGTGTGGCGGAGCAGATCGAGACGGTCTTTCTTGGGGCCGGCAAGCGTGCGCTCGTGACGATAGACGACGTTGGCGCTGTAATCTTCCACCGCGCCGAGCGCGATGAAGCCTTTGCGCACCAGGCGCTCGCCGGTATCGGGAAGCGGTGAACTCCTGGAAGTAAGGATAGATGCCGGGCTCGGCATCCCGCGCCAGCATGCCGGTAGGCGATCCAATCGATCCAGATACGCGGCGGCGCGGGTGTAGACGTTATCGGAGTCGCCAGTCGCCGGGCTTGCGCTCGCCGAGAATGACGCGCACCAGGTTGTGGGGCTCTGCGCCAGGTAGCGCGCTCGCATTTCGGGCGTGATCTTGTCGTACGGCTGCGTAACGACGTTCTGCAAAGTGCCGGCGGCCGCCGGTATAACGATAGGGTTGAAAAGGATAGATTCGGGCCAACTATCAGGATACACGACGCTCTGCGCCTGCGCCGTAGACGACGGGCTGAAGCCCACCCCACCAAAGCGGACACACAGGAAAAGGGGGCCGATCTTGCGATCGGCCCCCTTTTGGTTAACTTACGAAACAGGGTCTAGAAGCGGACGCGAGCGCCGAACTCGAGCGAACGCCCGGTGCCACCGCCGCCAATCTGGCCGAAGGTGGTCGGGCTGCTGAGAGTCTTGCTGCCGCTGCTCTGTTGGAAGTGGCCCGTGATGTTGGTCACGGTCACGAACAACTGGGTACCCACGCGCTCCTTGTAAATGCCGATGTCCTTGATGAACTGGGTGTCCAGGTTCCAGGACGGCAGACCGCGCGGGCCGTCGTTATAGGCGCAACTGCTATCCAAACCGAGCACGCACGGCCGGAATTCGCTGAAGATCTGGCCAGGGTTGGTGTACTGGTTCAGACCGTACAACGCCGTGGTACCCGAGCTGATGGTTTTGGTGTTGATCGCCTGGGCTCCGTAAACGATGTTGGTGCCGGTGGTGGGCCCAATACCGTAATGGGCCGAGTTGCCGCCGGTATAAGGCAGGTAACCGACCGCGGATCCGTCGTTGATACCAGTCACGTTGCTGGTTCCAGGCGTGGTAACTTCACCGAACGTCTGGCCGCCGCCGCTGGCTTCCGAATAACCTACGTTACCCGGAGCGCCGCTGGAAGCAGTGAACAACGGTGAGATGGTCCACCCGCCTACGATGTGACCGACGATACCCTTCTGGGTTTTGTAGAACGGGACATCGTAGTACAGCGACAGATTGTAGAGGGCCTTGTAGTCGATGGACCCTGCGGGACCATAGTTGGAGGCCATATTGTAAGGATTCAGCATGGTTTCCGAACTGGTGGCCTGATACGAGGTGTACGAACCCAGTCCGCGTCCCCAGGTGAAATTGGAGGTGGAGGTGAGGCCGTGCCAGGCGTTGGTGCGCAGGGTGACGAACAGGGCGTTGTAGTTTCCGAAGCCCAGGCTGGTGATCAGATCGATCGAGGTGGACTGGGGAGCGCCGGTTCCGGTGGGTGGCCTAGCCGTAGGTGGTGCGCGCCCAGAACCCAGCTTGGCTGCCTGGATCTTGTTCCAGAGGTCGGAGACGGCGGTTTCCTTGATCAGCGAACCGTAATTGGCGGCTACCGCCGGCGGTGCAACTGGTGTATCCTTTGCAGAATGCGGAAGTGGTCCCGCCCAGAGCGGTTTCGAAGAACGGCTGTGCGGTGACGTTGGCGGAAGCCACGCCGTTGAAGAACAACTGCTGTAGAGCTGGGCGAACGCGCTGGCGAAAGTCTGGCCGCCGAGGGTGTCATAGATCGGAACTGCGTCGAGATTGGCTCCTGGTACTCATTGCTGATGATCTTGCCGATATAACCGACTTCCATGTGCATGTGCGGGTTCAATTCGCGCTGCAGGGTGAAGGTGAAGTTGTCGGTGCGGTCCGGCCTGAAGTTGCGGATCCAGGGATTCGGAGTCCACCGATTCCGGATTGGCGCCGCCGGGATAATAGGGCTGCGGCAGCGTGGCGAGGGCGCGCGCCAACGGGGCCGACAATCCGTCGGTCCCAATGCGGAACGCATTGGCGGGAGTGGGGACGCCCGGATCACCGCAGGTGCCGTTGAGTTAGCGGGCCGACGCAGGTGACGCCTTGCAGCAGGCCCGGTCCGAGCAGCGGAACCAGGACCAGATCCACGCCGTTCAGACGGCCGAAAATCCGGCTGTAACCGCCGCGAAGTACGGTCTTGCCGTTGCCGAACATCTTGCCCAGAATGCCGATCGGTGTAGTGCGGGTTCCAGGCGAAGTGATGCACGCGGGCTGAATTCGCCGTAGTACGGATTGTAGGGATACTTGACGGCCCGTGCCGAGTTCCTCTAACCAGCTCGTAGCCGATGTTCGGGGTGTAGATGTCGCCCTGCAGCGGCGGCCGATTCGCGCTGGGCCAGGAAACTGGCCGTGGTGACCGGTTGCCCGTTGGCATCGACCAGCGCCACCTGCTTCCCTTGCAACTCATAGGGCGGCATTTCCAGGTTCCACCCCAGTCCATAAGTGAGGGTGAAGCTTGGCTTCACGTGCCAGATATCCTGGAAATAAACGCTGTAATAGGGAATGACGATCTTTGTCCGTAGCCGGTGTGCCTAATCGGACCAAGGGCCAGGTTGGGCAGCGTGCGGGTGTACATCACCTGGGTGGAGCTGAGCAGGCCGAGAACCTCGGCATATCCGTCTCGTAAGTGGAATAGGCCGAAGACGGAACGTTGGTCGGAATGTACTGCACCGGCGAAGTCCAGTTGAAGTTCGGAGCTCGTGGAGAGGTAGCTGATCTGGTCGTTCACGCCGGCGCCGTTATCGGTGCGCGAGTGGTAATCGAAGTTCCGCGCGTAGGCGCCACCGAAGCTGAAGAGGTGGTTTCCCTTGAGCAGCGTCGTGAGTCGTCGCGGAGTCGCTTATCCTGGCCATCCCAGAAGCGCTGGCGGATGCTCTGCGTATTCACGTTGTAGGGAATCAAAGCGCTGGTACTTTCGCCGCCGATTTCGAGCGCGCCGCCCAACCCGAAGCCCTGCGGCGGGCCGTTGTCGTCCGACCACTGCCAGAATTGCCGCAGGTAGCTGAACACGAAAGTGTTGGTGGTGGTCGGGGTGATCACGGTGGTCAATCCGGCGGTCCAGACCGAAGGCTGCTGCGGCCGGGGCGCTGTGGCCGCGGGGATGCCGAACGTTCGCCCGGCGATGACGCCGCCGACATCGGTTTGGTTGGTGGTCAGGTTGACCAGCTTGTAGTCGCGATAAGTGACGTAGAAGTGCTCCTTATCGCTGAAATCGTGATCGATGCGCCCCACGTAATTGTTGGTGGTCAGCGGCGCGCGGATGCTGCCCAGGAAGCCTTGGGTATTGTAGGTGTCGCCGCCCAGGGGGTTGTTGGCAATCGGCATCTGCTTGCTCCAGATGTCGTTGACGATGGGATTCAGTCCGAGTGCCGCGCGGGTCGCAGGCGGTGCCGGCACGGGCATGCCGGCGATCGGATAGGTAACGCCGTTCACGGTACCGGAACGGGATTCAGATTGATAGGGGATGTCCGCGCCGGCGTGGATTCGGCACCTGGATCACGCCGGCCCGCAGCAGCGCCGTGGGCACGGTTTTGCTGAATACACTGCGCATTGGGGTACCGCAGGCCTTCATAGTTGGCGAAGAAAAACCACTTGCCGCCCAGAAACGCCTTGGGAAGGAGCGGGCCGCCGAGGGCGCCGCCGAACCGGCTGCGATGGTTCTTGGGAAAGTCGACCGGCGTATCCGGAAACGAAAGCGCGCCGTAGGTGTACGGGCGTGTGGTTGTTGGTCCAGCTATTGGCTTCGCCGATGGCGTTGTCGAAATAGAACATGTACGCCGCGCCATGGAACTGGTTGGTCCCGCGCTTGGTGCGTCATCTGGATCTGGCGCCCGGAGGAATTGTTGAAGTCCGAAGTCTGATTGCTGACCGATACCTTGAACTCTTCGATGCTCTCGATCGGAGTGGGGATGACGCCGGAAGGGCTGCCGTTGGTCTGGCTTCCGCCGATGCCATTCATGTTGGTCTGGTAGGTCGTGACGTTGCCGCCCATATCGTCGGTAATGTTCGCGCCATCGAGCTGGTAGGTATTCAGATCGCACCACAGCTCCGGCGGCGTTACCAGTCGGCGTGTGCCCGGTTGCAGAATCGCCATGGAAGTGGCGTCGCGGCCGAGGTTCGGCAGCACCAGAAGCGACTGGTTACTGAGCGTGTTGCCAACGGTCGCGTTCATGGTCTGCAGTTCGGCGCCGGCGGTGGCGGTGACCTCGACGGTGGTGGAGGTCGAACCGATCTTAAGTGGCGTTGAGGGTCAGCACGATACCGACCTCGACATCCTGCGACTTGATGTCGTAAGTGGTAAATCCGTCCTTGGTGAAGGTGATGGTCGTATTTGCCGGGAGGCACCGTCGGGGAAATCGTAACGGCCCGCCTCGTTGCTGACAGTGGCAAATGCACGCCGCCCGTCGCCAAGTTCGATCAGCTTTATGGCGGCGCCCGGTAACGGCGGCGCCCGATGCGTCGGTCACTTGTCCGGTGACCGTGCCGGCTATACTAGTTTGTGCATTTGCCGGCACGGCCGTGAGACCGAGCGCCAGCGCGAAAGTCATCAACAGCCCAAATAGGGGTGGGCTGTTAGAAACAGTTTTACCCCAAAGCGTCATGATCAACTCCGTTACCCAGATGTGCCCGACGGTTAATCAGGCCAAAATTTGATAATGGGGTCGATTGTAGTGCGTAAGACACGTCGATGTCAACGCAAAGTTTTGATTGCGCCTATCAATTTTACGTTACACGCTAAGAGGCCATTGAATCCAGAGCAGTTAAGATGGCTTCAAAGGGTGTCTGGAATGCCCGTTTATATAGGTGGTGGCGCGTGATTTCCTGCCAAGCACCACGACGGGTTGGCGCTATGTGTAATGGGAGAATCCTGGCCCGCGTTTCTCCACCTTTTAATAGCGGGTCGACAGGCTGAATTGGGCGGGCGAGCACAAAGCGGCGGGTTGAAGCCCACCCCACCAAAGCTGGGATTCTCATAGTAGGGTGGGCCCGCTGTCAGTGGTGTCCCTCTTGCGCGGCGATCGCCGCCAGCAGACGCTGGGCTTTCTGGTATTGCGAATCGCCCGCGGGGATGGCTTCCAGAATCCGCTTCGCGGCCGTAAGATTGCCCTGGGCGGCGTACGCGCCCCCCAACAGAAACTGCGCCGGAATCGTTGGGTCGAGCTTGAGACTGGTCTGGAAGGCGGTCACCGCGCTGGCCGGGTCGGCAATCACCATGTAGAATCGGCCGGCCGCCAGGTCCTGTTCCGCATCGTCGTCGTCGAGCACGGCGCGCGCGCGAACCAATTGCTTGGCGAGTTCCAGCGGCTCGACGTATTCTTCCGGCGGCTTGCGCAGTCCCAGACCGAGCAGCGTGACCGCGGCGTTGATGCGCACCGCCGCTACCGGGTCGAGCAGGAGCCCCCCCAACGCCGGTCCCGCTTCCGAACGAGATGCCGGGGGTGGATTCACGGTGCGCGCCGCAATGGCCCTCACCAGCGGTTCGGGATCGGCCAGCGCCTTCAAGAGGGCGCCCAGCGCTGCCGGATCGGCCAAGAAATTACCGAGGTAGCCCACGGCGTTGGCGCGCACCAGGGCCCCCTCGGCGGGTTGGTTCACGATAGCCAGCAACTGGGAAACGGCGGCCGGGTCGCCGCTCCGCGCGGCGGTGAACGCATCGGCGCGGCGGATCAGCTTCTGGCGCGACCGGTCCGTACCAGGCGTTCATCCGCTCGATCGCCCAATTGGCGTCGCGATCCTTATGGCAGAGATTGCAGGCGTTCGGGATGCCGTGGCGAAGGTGTTTTCGGGCACCGGGATGGTGATCGAATGATCGCGAATTCCGCCTTGATGCTGTAGACCGTGCGCGGCATGTGGCATTCCACGCAGGAACTGCCGGCGCTCGCCGCTGCATGATGCGTGTGCGCCGGAGACGCCTTGCCGATCGCCGCATGGCAGCGCGTCACAGAGCGCGTTCGCATCGGGACGAAGCTGCGGGTTCTTATCGATCTCGGTTTGATGCGGCGGCGACGTGGCAGCCGACGCAGGTGGCGCCGCCCTTCAAATAGCATTCGCTCTGCCACAACCCGAAGGCGTCGTTGGAGAAGCGCCGCGTGCGGCCGTCGGGCCAGTAGGCCGGATCGCTCGCTCGTCCGGGAGATTGTATTCGAGCATGGGCATGAAATAGTCGTAGTAGTCGTCGCCGGCGGCAAATCCTTGCACGTAGATGTCGCGGAAGGAATGGCATTGCGCGCACACCATGGTGTTGCGCGCGCGTCGAGGCGCGTCTGCAGGACCATATCGTGCGCAGGCCCCGTGGGCGGCGCGGCGCTGGAGTAGATGCGCCACGTGCTCGCTTCCCGGACCGTGGCAGCGCTCGCAATTGATGCCGAAATCGAGCCACGCGGTTTTGTAAGCGTTCTTCTCCGGGTCGAAATTCTTTTCCTGCTGGCTGACGTGGCAGGAGTAGCAGCTCTTATTCCAGATTTGCACCTGCACGCCCGGCTCTTCTTCGGGATCGTCAATATCGAGGTCATGGAACCAGCTTTTTCCGCAGGATATCCCAGCTCGGCGGAAGCACGATGACGCGGCCGTCGGCGAGCGTCGTCAGGTAATGCTGGATGCGGCGATTGCCCAGCGTGTATTCGACGCGATGCTCCTGCGGCTTGCCGGTGAGATAGGATTCGGTGATGTAGAAGGCGCCGTTGCGCTGGCGCAGAGCGTAGACGGCTGGCCGCGCAGCGTGACCGCGCCGCGGCTGAAATCGCCCTGCACGCTCGCCGTAAGTGGCCGGCTGCACCATCTTGCTGTGGCGCGACGAAGACCAGGTGTGAATGACTCTGGCGTGGCATTTCCCGCATGCCGCCGCGCCCGCGAACGACGGCAATCCGGCGGCGCCGGCACTCGTCAGCGCCCCCAAAAAGATCAGCAATCCCCCCGGCCGAAGCATTTCGTCTCCCGGTGCCAATTTTACAACGCGGGCGGCGTCAGGGAGACTGGCCTATACCCGGCAGGGAAGGTTTGTGCTCTTCCTCGCGGCCGCTCCAACCCAGTGCCACCGGACTGATTCTCAAATCGAGACCCTTTCGTGGCAAGGGCCACGCACTCACTTGTCCGTTCCATGTAAGCTCCTTTGAACAGCATCGAGTCGAATCAGCAGTGAATCTCGTTGATCAAAAAGCTGATGTATATTAGGTGCGTGTCGGTGTCTGAGAATGCGCCGCTGCCGCTTACACCGGAGGACATGGAGGACTTTGGCGCGTGGCTTTTTGTTGACTTTGGCGTCTCGAACCGGTCAACTAAGCCGGCATCAGAAGCTGCCCATGACCGGGGTGTTCTTGTCACTGACATTGGGCAAGAATCCTGGAGTACCGCAGCGGGAATTCCGCGGGGGTCCGATGGAAAAGTGGCTCTGGATCAGCCGGACTTTGTGGATCTCGGCGAATCCCAATTTTACCGGCCGCCGACGTATTGGGTGCACGTCCATGGTCAGCTTCCAATCCCATCCACCGCGAAGAAGGGAATCTACACGCAACAGTACACGGCGGTGGATTACATATCCAACCAGAGCATTACCGGAGAGGTGAAGTTTGAAGTCAAGTGAGTTGTGTTGGCCATCATTCCGGTTGCGTGGTTCCGCGTACGGATCACCAGGGACGGGAATTCACTGGATGTACTGCAACCGTTGTTTCAAGAAATCAACGAGCTGCTCAGACGCTACAAGGTATTCATGGCAGGCGTTGTATCCGGCCCGGCGTTTGCTCATGAACTGTTGGAACTCTCGGATGTTTACTGGCAGGGCGAGACCGTGTATATCTCTTTCGGTCTCTCCGGCGTAGGTGATGAACTGTTTGAGTGTGGCGGAGCAGTTGCGCCACAAGCGGTCAAATTGAGGCTCGTCGGTCATAGTGGAACGCCTCCGCGGCGTCGATGAAATTAGACAAACTGGCTATGGCTCGCCGCAGGCATATGCCAGATCTTCGTCCCGAACGTGGTACCGTGCCTCTCCGACGAGGATGACGAGGAACCGAACATTGTGCCAACCTGTCACAAATTCCTCCGTAACCGCGACCTCCGTACCCACAGGCAGCGTCCGGCCTTCCTGGGTCGGCAGAATAAACTTGAGCTTGCGGATCGCGGTCATCGAGGGACCTCCTCGTTGGGGCTATTTCAGGCTTCTGACGACCCAACGATAACAGATTCTGTCCGACTCGGCGCCAAACGAGCGTTACGACGCGATATCGGTAGCCATCTTCTCCGGCAAGGGCCGCGCGGCTGACTTGAAGGGCAAGGGCATCCGCGTCAACGCGGTCAGTCCGGGCGTCATTCCGACTCCGGGCTATCACACCAGCCTTGGGATGACGGAACAGCAACTGGACGACTAATCCAGTCAGTCACGCCGGCCATTCCGCTGGGCAGAACGGGAACCACGGATGAGATCGCGAAAGCGGTCGCGTTCCTCGCCTCTGACGAAAGCAGTTACATCACCGGCAGTGAACTCTTCGTTGACGGCGGTCAGGGCCAGATCTAAGGAATGGTCCGCCAGGGCAGACTGGCAGGCAAGACAGCCGTCGTCGATGAGCCCTAGATCAGCATCTCGACGACCGCGTAGCAAAATCCTCACGTCAGGGCGACCAGGCTCGCTCGCGTCTCTTGGGGGGTTAATTGGCGACGGGGACCCGGTCGGCGCGGTCGATCACTACGATCTCGATGGGCGTCTTCTTCGACTCGAGGTGCAATCCCAGTTGCTCCTCGACCGCCTGATATGTGCCACAGCCGGGTCGTCGACGTCAAGCGTAACGCTGCTCTCGAAACCGAGCGGTCCCCGTGATGGGCAAACCGGCCCCTTCAACCGGTCAGCAGCAATCCAAGCTTCGTATAGCAGGCTGACGTGTTTACCGCTGGGGCCATGGCCCCGCAAGTGTATGGGCGCGGGTAGAATGGAGACTATGCATCGCACCGTGTTCGCCTGCTCTGCGTTTTTGGTCGCGCTTGCCTTCGCCGCCTGCTCGGGGAAGAACTCGACCATGACAGCCAACGATGCATCCAACCCTTCGCCGTCCAAACCCGCCGCCACAGACGCAAACGCGCCGCTCTACCCCGACTGGGCCCGCGCGATCGCACCACCTTACCCGAGCACCGTCATGGGCATCCTGGTCAACCAGAATCTGTATCAGTTCCAGACCGTCGACAACCGGGAGACCGTCGCCGCCTGGTATAAGTCGCACGTGAAGGGCTCATGGGATTCCGACGCGACCAGCGGCACCGTGCGCACCACCGTAAACGGCGTGCAGATCGCGATCTCACCGATCCCGGCGGGAACGCCGGGCACGATGATCCTGATCAGCCGCGGCTAGTAGCCACGTTGCCCGCGAAAAGCGCCAACAGCGAAGGAGCAGCGTCTTGAACGGTCTCGCACAGGGAATATCATCGTGGCGTATCAAGCCTGCCGGAGCAGTTTCCACACGTTTGCTGAAAGGTAACGAGGGGCCCCCGGCGGGCCCAAGACCGCCAGCTTGACGGCTACGATATCCATTCATAACGCTCCTTGAGTGCGGAGCGTGCTCGCGATGTCACTGCGCAAGTTAGCGTGAGATTGGACTGGCCAGGCTTTGGGAATGCATTTTCAAAAGCCCTCCGCATATAATTGGGACTACGGTGGATTGATGCGAAAAATACTGAGCATGGGACTCGCGATCGGGCTGGCGGCGCTGGCTCAGGTTCCGCAGCCCGCGAAGACCGGGCCCGCGGTAGGAGAGACGGTGCCCGCGTTCTCCGCCACCGATCAGAACGGGCGCACTCAGAGCCTGTCGTCGGTAATGGGCGCCAAGGGTGCCATGTTGGTGTTCTTCCGTTCGGCCGACTGGTGACCGTATTGCAAAGGCCAGCTCGTGGAGCTGCAAAGCAATCTGGAGAAGATTCGAGCCGAGGGGTTGGGGGTGGCGGCCATCAGCTACGACTCGGTGGCGGTGCTGAAAAGCTTCGCCGAACGCCGCGGCATCAGGTTTCCCCTGTTGTCGGATCCTGAGTCGAAGATCATCCGCGACTTCGGCATCTTCAACGAGCAGTCGCAGAAGGGCACGATACAGTACGGCATTCCGTATCCGGGAACGTATTTGGTGGACCGCGCTGGCCGCATGACAGCGAAATACTTCGAGGACGACTACACTCAACGCTACACCTCGGGCGACATCCTGGTCAGCCACTTTGGTGCGAGCACGGGAGCGGCGCAGACCGTAGCCGAGGGTAAGCACTTGCGCATATCGGCGTCGGCGAGCAATGCGCGTGTACGGTCGGGACAGCGAATCTCGCTGACGTTGGAAGTGCAACTCGGGCCTCGGCTGCACGTCTACGCGCCCGGGGTGAACAGCGACTACATCCCGATTGAGTGGAGTATGAAGGAGTCGCCCGCGATACTGGTGCGGACGGCAGTGTACCCGACTGCGAAGATGCTGCGCCTGGAGGCGATCAGGGAGACGGCGCCGGTGTACGAAGGCGCATTCCGCCTAGTGCGTGAAGTGACGATCGCCCGCGACGCGGCGGTCAAGCCCCTGATCGATGCGGAGGGAAGACTGACCATCGAAGGCGCGCTGAAGTACCAGGCCTGCGATGAGAAGATCTGCTACCCGCCGGAGACCGTGCCGGTGCGCTGGACTTTGCAGGTCGAAGGACACGATCGCGAGCGCGCACCAGTTGAACTACAACGCAAAAGTAAGTAAGTGGCGCGTCGCGACGAGCCACATGTTGCGGGGGCGGGCACTCGTGCCAACCGTCGCCCGAACCAGGGCTTCCGATATTGTGGGATAACGCTGCAAGACACTTCGGACTGACGGCACGGGAACTAACTAATACCTGAATCCGGCGTGAAGATTGCGTTTTTAGATCTGGATCGGTTTCAGTCGGTGAACCTTGCGCAGGATGTCATTAGTCAGATTCTGTAGCAGCGGCGACTCTCGGAGGCGAAGAACTGGGCGGTTCTGGGGGCGAGTCAGTTCACCTGGGAGCAAGAACAGTTTGTAGCGTAGCTTTTGAAGCGTCAAGCTCTGCCAGGATTCCTCCAGGCAATTCCGCTGAAACGCAGTGACCAAGTTGTAGGCAAGCCGAATGATTTCCAGGTACAGCGCGTTGGCCGCAAACGAGGAGGTCGGGATCTTCCGCAATGCGTAATCTTCGCGCAGTTCACAGATCCGAGGCTCCATACCGGCACGCCCGTCATAGAAATGCCAGACCCCGGACGGCGTCAGATCCATATTGGTTACCCAGGCGCGATACATGTAGCGACCCATGGTGAAGAGCGTGGTTTCGGCTTCATCGTCGGGAATGAATCTTCGCGCCACCACGAATTGACGGGCGTGCGGCCAACCGTGGGA
The DNA here is from genome assembly GCA_963810955.1 of uncultured Acidobacteriaceae bacterium. Classification (GTDB taxonomy): domain Bacteria; phylum Acidobacteriota; class Terriglobia; order Terriglobales; family Acidobacteriaceae; genus Acidiflorens. The sequence goes on from CAWEPW010000014.1 coordinate 211,219, forward strand.
TCGGTGATCGAACTCGGCCATCTCCCATTGCTTGTTGACGGATTCATATCGTAAGCCCGGAAGCAATCGCTTGAATGCTTGGGTCAGGCGGGCCACGACTGCATACTGCGCGGCTCTGGCCTCGAGAATCTCCAGGACCGGATGGAAACCAAACCCGGCATCCGCCCGCACGCGCAGCTCTCGAATATCCGATGGTACGTTGACGAAACAAGACGCCAACAGTTCAACGCTGCCATCCCATGTGCCAGCGTTGCCTGGCCGCAGTTCGGTATCCCACAGATAGGAGGAGTTGGCCTCCAGGCACAATAGCGGATTGTAGGAACGCTTGCCCCGATAACGGGGATTGTAGCCGACCTCCGCCTTCTGCTGACGCCCAAAGACCGTGACCACGGTGCTGTCGAGATCGAAGATCAGGCGAGATCGGTGGCTGGGTAGGTGAATGAAGTTCTGCAGCAGTCGATCATTTGCGCGGTGCATCTGCCGTAAGAATGAGTCGGGAGCCTGCAGCAAGAAACGGCGCAACGTCTGCGGATCAGGGAAGCTTTGCAGCCCGGTCAAATATTGAAACGTACCGTTGGAACGTAGGAATGACGCGGTCTCCAGGCGATCCAGACCCAGCACTAAGGGGTAGACCAAAGCCAGAATCATCTGCGCCAAACTGTATCGCTGATTGCGCCGTGGGTAGTCGAGATTCTGGGTCAGGAACCGGCGGATCTGCAGCACCTGTAGAAATTCATGAAAGAAATACACGCCACCGAAGTGCGTCAGACCCCTGTGATCACAGGCGATTCGTAGATTTCTTGGCGACCTGCGTATTCCCACGTTAACCTCACTAAAAGTTAGGTTAACGTGGGAATCCAAAAAGTGCTTCGACCCCGCTGTCAACAGGGCCCCAAGCACATGCCCGCCATCGTTTTCACGCCGGATTCAGGTAATAAGGACTTTCGAAGCTTTCGTCGTTGAGTGGAGTTAAGGTCGGGTCACAAGGAGGTCCCTGTGACCCATCTACGAAAATTGACGCTCGATGAAATCGCGCGTCGCAATTACACTGAAGGTACCACGCGCGCCTACCTGCGCATCATCGAGGACTTGGCGCGTTATTTCCACCGTTCCCCGGACCAACTCGGCCCGGAGCAGCTCCGTGAGTACACGGCCCATCTTTTCCGCGACCGGAAACTTTCTGACAACTCGGTCAATCAGATCGTCAGCGCGCTGCGCTTTTTCTTCCGCAAGGTCCTGAAGCGCCCGTGGAGCGAGGACGAAATGCCTTACCCGAAGAAGAAAATCCGTCTGCCGGTCATCTGGGGTCCGGAAGAGGTCACCAGCCTGATCGACGCCGCGCCCATCGCCTTCTATCGCACCATCGTCATGGCCCTCTATGGCACTGGCATGCGTCGCGCCGGGTGCGCGGCCCTCAAACTCACCGATATCGACTCTGCCCGCATGGTAGTGCATGTCCAGGACGGCAGGCCGCAAGGGCGGGACATCGTGCTCAGCCCCAATCTTCGATGAACTGCGCGCTCATTATCGCCGACTGGCCCGCAAGCTGCGCCGCCGGACACCAGCGGTTCGTCAGTTGGCGGCCGGGCGCTCGATGCGCTCCACGGTGTATACCGGCAAGATGTCCTCTTGCCGCTTCAGTTCGAGGCCGAGTTTGCCCAGGACCGTGAAGATTGTGGGGAGGCCGGCGAAGGGGTTCCCGGCCGGGGTGGCGTTCGGTGGCGGAGGGGGCAGCCGCATGGGGGCCCAGCCTTCCGTGTTTACGGTGAACAGCCCGCTGAGCGCCGTGCGGTTCACGACTGGCAAATCCGTCCAGTTCCCAATGTAATGGGCAAGGTCGTCCATATCTATGGCTTTTGCATTCAGGGGATGGCCCAAGCCGGCAACAAAGTTATGGCAACCTTCCGGGTCGGTATCGAAGGCGCATTCCTTCTCGGTGATGGCCGACTTCTGGAGCTTCGGACCTCCGCTGGCTACGGTGAGAGCATAAACTGACATCGTTTTATTCTCGACCCGCATCACGAGTCTGAAACGATCGGCGAGCAATCCGCGGATCATTTGCTGAATTCGGCTTCGCGCTTCGCTGTCCTGAAGACTGGGTGGGATGGCGTTGGCGGGCGCTTTCGCTTCGATATCGTACCTCTCACGAACAGTCCAGTCGGGAAGAGGGGAAAGACGCGGCGAAGGGTTGACCGGCACGTCGTAAGCGTAACTCAAAAGCGTAATCACAGGGACCGCACTCGCAATCAAGTCACCGTTAGGCAGCACTTGCACGCCTGCGTTGCGCGGGTCGGCTGAGCGAGCAGGCTTTATGGTGATCGTTGCAAATGCTTGCGACTGAGCGACGGCAGGCAAAGCCACGAGCAAGTATACGACCGCTTGGCAGAACACGGACATAATCCACCCTCCTTAGCAGGATTCGACGGCTGTAATGCAGAGTTTGTTCCCGGCATGCCGTTCCCTACCGGGTACGGTCCGGAACGGCATTTGTGTGGCTACCGATATTTACGGATCACGAGGCCGAAACCGGGCCTACCAAAATAACTTCCGGATGCGCCGTCATCCAGGACCTAACCCCGTCTGATCGGTTAAACTGAGCTAAATCAACTGATTTCGCGGATCATCGATAGAGGAGTAACGCCATGTCGACGAGTCAACCGATAAAGGTTGGTCCACTCAAACAAAGTGAACTCGGAGAGGCGGATCGGATTGTCCGTTTGGCGTTCGGAACGTTTTTGGGGTTGCCCAACCCACTTGACTTCATGGGCGACCGCAATTTCATGTCATCGCGCTGGCGATCAGGTCACGTCAAAGTGATCGCAGCGCGCGAAGGCGGCCGCCTGATCGGATCGAACGTTGCCACCCAGTGGGGATCGTTCGGTTTCTTCGGACCCCTTACTGTGCTGCCGGAATATTGGGATCGCGGCGTGGCGCAGCGACTGTTGGAAGCCACGATGACGATTTTCGAAAAATGGGGCGTACGGCACACCGGGCTGTTCACGTTCCCGCAAAGCGCCAAGCACGTGGGTTTGTACCAGAAGTTCGGCTACTGGCCGCGTTATCTCACCGCGCTCATGACGCACACGCCGGATGTTCACGCAGGGCCGTCGGCCAAACCCGCGAATGCTCCCGCGCTGCTATCGGCCCTCAAAAAGAGCCAGCGCGAACCGGCTATCCTTCCCGGCAAGGTTGCGCACCACCTCAAAGCCGCTCATCACCGGCATCTGGAGGTCTAGAAAGACTAACTCCGGCCGGAGTTTCTCGATTTGTTCCAACGCCGATCTCCGTCGTCTGCCTCGCCGACCACTTCCACGTCGGGCAGCAGTTCGAGCCCTTCCCGGAGCACACGCCGCGCAATCGGCTCATCATCAACGATCAGTGTCTTCATAGCGCCCGGTCCATCTGTAGTTAAAGAATTACCTCCGATTAACCTAAACTCCCAGGACAAAGTGACAGGTGGACCAAATGCCAGATGTGAGCGGGCGCTGATCGGCACATGTGCGGATTGGATCCGATTGTCGCCAAGATCCTCTGGAACACTGGCGGCGCGGGTGTATGAGCAACAGGAAGGCGTGGCTTTACGACCACGGAATAAGTTGGCCGCCAGCCGCTCCGGTCTGGCGTCTAGTCGAATGGAGAAGCGTCAGGGTCGAGACTTGCGAACGCGCCGGGCTGTCCGTCCAAGCTTCCCGTTCGATAGCTGACGATCTGTCTGAGTGATAACGCAGTTCGTTTTTGCGGCGCGGGAAGGAAGGGCCGGGCCTCGGTGTTAGGTTTGAGGGCAGACGCAGTTATTTGGGTTTAGGTTCGGCGACAGCCGGGGCAGCCACATTCGTGTACTCGTAGCGGATTTCCGTGTGACTCTTGCCGCGGGCGCCGCCCACGTCGATGTCGTTGATCTGCTTGAGGGGAAGGCCTCTCGATTTGGAAATCCAGATCTGGGTGTCGACGGTGTCGTCGGGGGTCTGATTGTGGACCTTGTAGAGCGTGGCTGGCTCGCGGTTCACCGCTTCGTCGCCCACGATAGAACAGATACCGGCTTTTTGCTCCGATTCCTTTTTCCCCTCCGCTAAGTCCTTGGGCGAAACGGCGCTCTTCCGCCATTGACCGCTAACCATGACAAATATGACGCCATTAAGATAGATGGTCTCGGAGTTTCTGGTCTTGCCCCCGGTGAAACCCGCCGTTTCCGTCATGTACAGGTGAGCGGGTACTTGCAAAACCTTCTTGGCGGCCGCGATGACGGTGTCGCAACCGGAGGCAGCTCTGACGGGGAGGGCGGCGGCAACAGAGCCGCGATTGGGAAGAGGGTGAGTTTGTTCATGAGTTTCCTTATTAGGAATTGCGCAAACGAGGCACTCGGTCAGCTCACATTTAATTGCGCCAGGAGCCAGGAGCGGGCAAATTCCCAATCGCGCTTGACGGTGGCGACGGAGATTTCAAGGACATCCGCGATTTCCTGCTCGGTCAGGCCGCCGAAGAAGCGCATTTCGACCACGGAGGCGGGCCGGGGGTCGAGCTGTTCAAGGCGCGTGAGAGCGTCGTTAATTTCGGCGATGCGGCCGTCGAGGACGATCTTATGGTCGCGGGCCTCCTCGAGAGGGACATGCGACTTGGCCGCCACCGCGTTTCAGGCCGTTGCGGCGGCGGGCATGATCGACAATCATCCGGCGCATCTGCTGCGCGGCCAGGTGGAGAAAGTGGAGCCGATTCTCACAACTCACGGCGGCGGCGGGAGAGCATTCCGACGCAGAGCTCATTGACCAGGGCGGTGGGCTGGAGCGTATTAGCGTTGAGCTCCTTGCGGAGATAAACGGAGGCGAGGCTCCGCAACTCGCGGTAGACGGCGGAGATCAGCTGCCGGCCGGCTTCCTCGTCTCCGCCGCGCCATTCGCCAGCAGGAGCAGTGAAGTCGGCTGCATCCTGAGAATCGTTGGGCATGGTCAACCTGGTGCATGAGTCTCGCTTTCCGCGAGGACTCGATGGTCCGTCAAGCGATGCTTCATCGTCGCACGCCTAAATGCGCGGAAGAACAGCGCGCGCGATAGCGACGGATTTGTCGTTCGCGTCGGGCACGGGGCCAACGATGATGCGGATGACGGTGTCGCCTTTCAGGACGTTCAAGCCGCAGCGGGCCGAGACGAATCGCGCGGTCGCCCAGGTTGGGGATGTCGGCGCCGAGTCCACCGCCTCCGCTCGCTTTGCCGATTCCGCCGAAGATGGCTTTCGATGCGGCCACGGCGGTCATCTGCGGGCGGCCGTCGGGATCGACGAGGAAGGTCAGCAAGCGGGGCTTCTCCGCCTAGGTCTCCCGTTTTCGCCGGACTTGGCCGCGGCAGCTCCCAACATTTTGGTGACTGTATCGGCCACATCGCCGCCATTCAACTGCGCGCCCGCTTTGGCTTTGTCCATCATTTCCGATGTTCCCTGCGTGGCGAGTTTTTCGGCCAGGCCGGGAGGGCCGAAGTAGAGGCAAGCTCCGTCCATCATCGCGGAGCGCTCAATGGGTTCGCCCAGGAGGTTCGAGGCTTCGCTCTTCGGAGAGGATTTCGCAGGGCTTGTACACTTTCGCCGTGGAGGCGTTCGAGGACGGGACGGGCGAAGGGATGGACTTCAAGTCAACGCCATAGCTTTCGGCTTTCGCGACCACGGCTTGCTTCACTTTGTGGACCGCGTAGTATCCGGCCGCGATGGCTCCGATTCCCACCGCGGCTAAGCACACCACGACGATCATGACGATCTTCAGGCCGAGCTTCCACCACTGGCCGCCACGGCGGGGCTTTGGGGGCGGGGCCTGAACGGCCGCCGTTGTGGCCTTCCACATTGGGGGCAGAAACTCGCGCTGGCGGCGAGCGGAAATCGGCAGTTCGAACAGAAATTGGCCATGGTGTCCTCTATTTGGGATTGCGTAAGCCAGGGTCGCGAACAGCTCAAATTATTTCGTGAAGGTTTCCAGGCCGTGTTGCGAGTTCGTCATGCAAGTCCGCCCTTGGCGCCGGCGGGTAGCAGGCTAAGCGCTTCACGCTCGGTTTCGGCGGCTTTTGGGGCTTCGCCCGAGCGGAAATAGGCCCACGCGAGCGTATCGAGAAAGAAGGGATTGGTGCGGTTGCGTGGCGGCGACGGCATTCTGGGCGAGGTGGAGCGCTTTGGCGGGTTGGCCGAGATCGGGTTGCTCGACTTTAAGAAGAGCGTCGGCATATTCGTTCCATTCCACGGCGCCGGCGGAGGGTTTTTGCGTGGCCCTTTCCAGAAGCGCCGAGAGCGTCCTGCGCGGTCTGATGGGCGGAGGCTGAATCACCGGTTTGCTGGAGGCGTTTCGAGAAGGCCAGCAGAGTCACCGCCAGCCGCAGCGGTGAGCCGAGGTCGGCGGGGTCGATTTCAATGGCAATTTCCATGGATGCGACCGATTTTCGAAACGCCTCTTGACTGCCCGCGTTGTCGCCCGTGGCCGCGAGGCTCAAAGCCAGAATTGTTCCGGTAGAAGAAGCCAGGCGGCGATATTCAGCGTTGCTGGGAGCGAGGGCCTCAAGACGATCGAAGGATTCGATGGCCAGGCGCGCCTGTTGCGCAGCGTCCTGCGGTTTGCGCGAGAGGCGCAGAGCGTTGGCATAGGAGGCTTCGGTGGTCGCGATGAGCCGCTGGACCTCGGCGTCCTGCGGAGCGGACTTCGCCAGCGGCGCCAGGATTGCGATACCTTCCTGGCAGGATTCCAGAGCCTTGGCTGTATTGCCAGCGGTAAGGAAGGCGATGCAGCGGCGGTCGTCTACAGTGCCGAGCGCCCTGCGCGTCGCCTTGGGATTTCGCGATGGTCCAGGACTCCTGATAGGCCGCGAGAGCTTTGTCCATATCGGCTGCCATGACTTCGCCGTCGCCTAACTTGGAGAGGCTGAGAGCAAGATCGCGGCGGTCTTGCGGGCTGGTTGCGGGCTGGGCGTCGATTTTACGGCGGATGGCCACGGCCCGCCGATACGCGTCGAGCGCCGCGGCGGCATTGGCTTTCGCGGGCTGTGCGGGATCCACGCGGAGTTCACCCATGCGTTCGTAGGCGGCGGCCAAGTCGCGCTGAAGTTCGGGATCGTTTTCCGACCCGGCACTCAAAAGTTCAAGCTGCTGCTGTGCTTTGGTCACGATCAGACGGCGCGCGGTGGAAGATCCCGCAAGATCGCGGATGCCATCGTAGCAGGTCGAACAGGAGAGACGCGGCGAGGGTCCGAACCTGCCGGTAGCGCTCCTGTTCTTTCGCGCGCTCGGATTCCGCTTCAAGCGTGCGGGTTTCGGCCAGACGCCGTTGTTGGTCTGCAATCGTTTTGATTTTGTTCCGCGATGGATTTTTGCTCGTCGGCAATGGCGCGCGCTTCTTCGGCGACTTGGGCTTGGCGTCGCGTGGCGAAAATGCCGGCGAGGAGAACCGCGATCAGCAGCGCGGCAGCGGCCAAAGGGCAGCCATTGGCGGCGCGCGAACTTGCCCAGCCGGTAGCCGCGCCATTGCCTTTCGCCAGCACCGGCCAGCCGCGGTTGTAGCGTCCGATGTCGTCGGCGAGCTGGGCCACCGAAGGATAGCGCCAGGAGGGCTGTTTTTGCAGGGCCGTGAGAACAATGGCGTCGAGTTCGCTGCTGAGACGGCGCGGCGGCGGGTCGTCCTCGACGATGGCGCGCATCACTTCGTGAGGGAGTTGGCCTTTCTTGCGGAATGGATGTTCGCCCGAGAGAATTTCGTAAAGCAGGATGCCCAGCGCGAAGATGTCGGTCGAGGTGGTGATCGGCTCTTTGCGAATCTGCTCCGGGCTGGTGTATTCGGGCGTGAGCAACGCCACCGTTTCCGCTCGGAGCTGAGATCGGGATCGAGAAGCTTCGCGATGCCGAAATCGAGCAGCTTGACGGCTCCGGCTTCGGTAACCAGGATGTTGCTGGGCTTGAGGTCCCGATGAACGGTGAGGTGGCGATGCGCGTGCTCCACCGCGTCGCATATCTGCAGGAAGAGGTCGAGTCGCTGCCGTATGCTGAGGTTGTGGGCTTGCAATAATCCGTGATAGGAATGCCGTCGACGAACTCCATGACGAAATGGGGATCGCCGCCAAGGGTTGTGCCGGCATCCAGGATCGACGCGATGTGGGGGTGATCGAGTTGGGCGAGAATGCGGCGCTCGTGCTCAAAGCGGCGGAGGAAGAGATCGTCGACCTGGTCGTGGCGGAGGATTTTGATGGCGACGCGTTTTTCGAAGCTGCCGTCGGTTCGGGTGGCTTCAAAAACGACTGCCCATGCCGCCCTGGCCGAGTTCCTTCTCGACGCGATAAGCGGCCAACTGCATTCCAGGAACGATGGGCCGCCGAGGATGGCTTCGGCTGCGGGATGATCGATGAAACCTGTACGGGACGCATAAGCCGCCAGCATGCGGCGAAGCTCCTCAGCGAGCGCCGGCGTCGGATTCCGAGAGAGATGCCAGGAGTGCGGTCCGCTGCTGCGGCGGTTCCGCGAGAAGGGCCTCGAACTTCGTGCGGAGTTGGCTGAATTCTTCTCGTGTCATGTTCAACCTGTGGTCATGATAGCGCGGGCAACGGCTCATGATGGCAAGTTGAAAACCGCAGTCTCTTCTCAGTCCCACCGCACGAGCGACAGTTCAGATCAGTCCCGTTAAGTCGGGTCGCGTCCGCTGACTCCGCCCGCCCAACTTGAGAAATGCCCGCTCAGGCGCGGAAGAGGTGTTGTGCAATTCCCTTTCCTGCACGACCCTTGGCGCCGCGGATACGCATGCTTCGCCGGGGCGTCGAAACTACCGATATGTCTCGTTAACGCCCGTCAGGCTTCCGCAGGCCGGTGCTGCCCTGAGCTTGCCGATTTCGGTCATGCGCGCCTAGCAATGCTTCAGGCAAAACCAGGCAAAAATTAGGATCCCAGGCACTCCAAGCATCCACGCGATTAGCTATTTCATCTTATTCGCCCCCTAAGACCGACTAAGTAAATTTTGATCTCGACTCTAAACTTGCCCTAAAGTGGACCTGCTATGAACTATGAGGCGCTTGGCTCGATGATGCGGCCAATGCGGCAAATTCCCGGCGGAGCCTATCTAGCTCTTGGTCCGAAAGGTTTTCAAGACTGACCAATTCGTTTCGGGCAGACTTAACAGATCGCAGCAGCTCGTCCAATTTGAGCTGGATCGCCTTGGTATCCCGGCTCCAGGTGCGGCAACCATTCCGTCCGGGCCCAGCACGTAATCGGCGAGCAGTGCGAGGGGAGGGGACGAACTGTTCGGGCCGTGGCGGCCAAGTGGAACAGCGGCCCGGCCGTTGCCTAACGATAATGTGGGATAACGAGGCCGTAGGGTCCCTAGAGATGTGATCGAAAGATAAGCCCTGATTTGCGCGTGGGCAACCCGTCACAACGTTAGAATATTGGCTCAGTCATGCTAATCGTGCCATGACAGATCGAGAGCGGATGCCAACACCAAAACTTACCAATGAGATTATCGCCGCAGCTATCTACCAGCGGTCGCTCCGTGTCAGTTCATGCGCCGGGAATGACCATGTTGTTGATGTTATGCGGTAGCCTTCTGATTGGCACAGTCAGTGTGTGCCTGGGGTATGCGGCCTTATCCAAGCTGGGGCTGGTTGCGGCGGACGACCTGGCGGGCAACGTGTTTGGATCGTACTGGATCGGCCTGTCGATCCTGATGATTGCGGCAACAACCGCGGCATGTATCGGGCCACTCGGCCGTTTTGGTGTTCCTGCGCTCATCGCTGTGTTAGTGGCGACCTCGGCCGCGAAATCCGTGCGCCAGTGCGTCGCCGCATGTATCCGGGCGATTCGTCCGGGAGCCGCGGTAGCGGCGCTCGCAGGTGCGGCCCTCTTGTCGATGTTGGCGGTCTTTGGGCACAATTGCCACGACGGGCGGACCTGCCTGGCGGACTCGGGTTTCTATCATACCCAGATAATCCTTTGGTACAGCGATTACGGAGCCACTTCCGGCATGGCGCTTTTGCACCACCGCCTGGGTTTTCACTCGGGGCTGTATGCCGTGGCGGCACTGCTCGATCAGGGAATGCTCACCGGCCGATCGGGTTCCGTTGTCACCTTATCCGCGGTAGCGGTGTCGCTGTGGTTCGGGGTGGCGGCGCTCGCGAAGTGGCGGACGAAGCCGTCACGAGAAAACTTCTATTTTGGCCCATTTTCGTGGTTGCCGCGGCCTCCAGCATGGAAACCACGCTTGTCTCGGATTATCCCGACACGATGCTCTTCTTTTATGTAGGTGCGGTGTTCTGGTTGGCGTGGATGTGGTGGGAGCGCGGTGTGGGCCGGTCCGCCCGGTGGGCGATGATTCTTCTGGGGGCCGGCGCGATCAATCTCAAGTATTCCGGGTTCCTGTTGCTCGGGCTGGTCTTCGTGGCATCGGTTCTGATGGTTCGCATCTCAGCACCGGCGGCGCTGGCGCAGGCCGGGCTCTGCTGCTTGTTGACAGCCCCGGTGTTAGCCGTTCAGGGAATTACCTCGGGGCACCCTCTATATCCCGCCGTGACGCTGGCCCTGCCCGTGGATTGGGCCGCGCCTGCCCAATTGGTGGATGCATCACGGAACGACATTCTCCGCTTTGCCATGTTCGGCAGCGGCGCGGCTCGTACCGTGACAATGGAGGAACGAGCCCGAAGCATTCTCGGCGGAAGGTCCACATTCGTCCTTGGTGTGGCGGCGGTGCTGATTCTGAGCGCGGGCCTGGCCTGGCGCCGGGCAACACGGGATTTCGCGGTGATGTTCGCGATAGCCCTGGCGGGTGTTGGTCTCATCCAGTTGATCGTCGTGCCGGCCCTTCGTTTTACCTTGGGGTACCTGATCGTTTTGCCCGCGCTGGTACTGGCTGACCGTCCCAAGAGGGTGGTGCTCGGACTTTATGCTTTGGCGTTAGCATTTTTGTTAATTTCAGGGGTCAAAGGGAATCGCCTGGACCTGTTGCGCCTGGCGTTCTTTGTCGGGGTGGTGGCGTGGACGGCGGCAGCGGCATTCGAGCGCCTCCCAGTTCCAGTTACGATACTCTCCACGTGTCTGGTTGTGGCGCAATTCATCCGGCCGATCGCTACCGTGGCAGCGGAGTTTCCCGCGATTTTTCGCGACCCTGCCTGGTTGCTGTCGCCTCGCACCTCGCTGGTCCTGTCGGGACGCGACGTTACCGAATCCGTGCTGGGCGAGGTGAAGTATCAACAACCCGCCGATCGATTCCATTGCTGGGCGGCCGCGCCTCCATGTGCTCCGTATCCGTACCAGGCGGAATTTGACAGCATCGATGCGCTGTGAGTATCGCCGGCGGCCCGGAGCAACTGGGATTGGTTTCCGCAGAACAATACGGCGTTGATCGCCATCGAAACGGTGACCCGGCATACGGCATCATTGCAAGCGGTCATGGCGTTGAGTGCTTACGATTCGAAGCCACCAAGTCAGAGGAGGCGGCCTTGGCACGTGTAGCCATGTTAACGTGCACCGTCACTGGTCGTCGAATCTCACGGGCACTGTGCTCCTACCGTTTCGAGGGTAAGTACGCGCAGTTGTGGCTGTCTTTTTCGCTCTTCGAAGAGGCGGGGATATCTTCGCTGTCGGTGGAGCGGGATTCCACATTTTGTATGCGGAAAGCATCTTGTTAGACAACGTCCTGGTGACGACAAGAAAACGCCGCGCCAATCTCTTCGAGAGACTCGGACATTCCCAGGTAGGACTTCGACTTATACGAGGTGTGCTTGATCTTGCTCCCTTCGGGCCTTCGTTCCCGAACAAGGCTCTATTATTTCTGTCGGCTGCCTCAAACAATTGCCGAAACCCGTGTTCCAACAGTTCGACGGCCTTCCCCATGGCGCCAAGTTGCCCAGCCCGGACCATCGCGACGGACGGGTGCAAGTCAAACGACCGGGGACGCAATATTTTCACGGTGTCGATAGAATGATTCCTGGCAATGAAGCGAGCCGAAATAGACTTACACCATAACCGGACTGAACGAACGCTAGCTGCAAATGCATATTGTGGATTTCAGCCGCAATCGTTGGGGTGAAGCCGTCACGTTCCATCCGATCGATGAGGCTTGCCCAAGCGGGCACCCGGGCGGATTGAGTACCCACGGGCTCTGCCCAAACTTTTCCAATCACAGTCAACGTTGCGGCGGTGCCACATCGGGCGTTCGGCGACCGCCCTGCAGCAGTGCGATTTCCCGGTGCATCGTAGCTGAATTGGCGGCACCGAACACTCGTGCTATCGGTAGGTCGGCCCGCTCGTAACAGCGTCGTCTTTTCCGACGCCGTGAGTTTAGACGGTTCACGCTATCGTGGCGAACTCCTGCACGTGCGTTCCAGTGTCTCTGGCAAACTATGCAACGTTTGAACGCAAGTTGCCGTCTTGGGTTGGGCCGCGAAATCCAGAGCCTGCTCTTATCTTCAATTAGGGCTCGCCAAATACCAGTAGTGGAACTCTGGTCGGTCGGCGCGCCGATTTCACCAACCCGTTGCCGGCGGTGATCGCGTGGCACTAGGGTTTTAAGAAGAATCGATGAATGCGAATCGAAACAACGGAGTGGTAACGGTACAGTCGCATGGCTCCGTCGATGGATGGTCCCTGGCAATCCGGTGGGAATCCTGAAAGCCAAGGGCATTCAGTTGTTCGCCCTGGTGGATCATAGCGGCGAGGCCTAATGGGCAAGGAGATGCGTCCCACCAATCGCCGATTTTCGGCAACTCCAAAGCCGGAACGCCGCCCATGTTTGTCGTGGCCAGTGCCGCGCTCGACCTGCCTCTGAAATCCTGGTGGCTGAAGATGCCCGGGCAACGGAATCTCTATAGAATTCGCCGATACTCCAGCGTGGCGCCACTTGCCGCCCGAATTGCGAAAGAATATTGCCGGCATCGAGGCCTTGGCCCACGCCGCCGCCAAGTGATGGATGCGTGCCAATTGGCGAGCGCGACTGCCCAAGTACCGACACCGGGATTGTCTCTGGACCTGGAGCCCAATCCCTAGCGCCTTATTTAGGCGGACGCGCATCGATTGGCCGCGCAAATGCAGCGGGAGAATGCCAACAGCAGTTTCACCCGTGGAGCGAGGACAAACTATGTCGATTGAGACGTTCGGCGATCTCCTGGCGCCGAATCTGGACGCCCTGCGCGGCTTCGTGCGCATGCGGCTGCGTACCCAGGATTCATGTGGACGATGTGTTGCAGCAGACATTGCTTCTGGCATTCGCGCACAGGGATCAATTACGCGCGCCATCGAAGTTTAAGAGCTGGCTCTATTCCATTGCGGTGAACGAAATTCGAGCGTTCCTGCGCTCCGCGCGCAAGAGCCTTACCTTGGACTCTAACAACTCCCGACATTCGCAATCACCGACTCCGGAAGTTCGCCTTTCATGCGTTGCGAAGAGAGCGAGCGGCAGACCAGGGTGCGCGCCGCGGTACAGTGTCTTCACGACCGCGACCGCGCGACCCTCCGGTTCGATCTGGACGGCCTGACCATTTCCCGTAACCCGGCCGCCACGGAGTTCTTTATATCCGCCGCCAAATCGGCCCGCTTTCGGGCCCGCCGGCGCGCCCAATCCCTGCGCTTTCAAGCGGCTTAACTATGAAAGCCGGGCGAGTGATCCTGTCTGTGAGTCCTTTCGTGTCCGACCATCAGTCGGTCCACGCCGGCGCTGCTGCGTGCTCCTGCGCGGTGGCTCATGCGGACAGTTTAACGAAGCACTGCTTCGGCTCACCGAACTCGATATCTCCGTCGTGGTGTGCGAACGCGGATCCGCGCCCGGCACCTGGCTAGACCTGCTCGAACCGCTCCGCGAGCGTCCTAATCCTCCATTGCTGATTGTTATCTCGCGCCTCGCCGACGATCGGTTGTGGGCGGAAGCATTGAACCTGGGCGCTTGGGATGTCGTGGGGAAGCCTTTTTCCGCAAGCGAAATAGCCCGCTCGATCCCGAGCAGGCCTGGACTCATTGGGTTTTCGAGAACCTGCGGATTGCGCAGAAGCACCTTCGCCCTGGGACGGAATAAAACTGATTCGCGGCACGCAGGCAACGGTTACGCGGCAGCTTCTTTCTTGCAGACATTGTGGAAGCCCAGGCGCAGTTTGGGGCCGGCTCGGATCTCATTTCAAGATGTCGCGGATTATGGGCTTGACCTGTTCGACGTGGTCGTATGGGACTAGCGTGGAGTCCGCGTGGGTATTTCCGGTGATCAGGAGAGATATCTTCCGTTTACCTCCCTGCGATAGAGCAAGACGACTTTCTTGCTGGAGGCACCCAACAGATAACCGGCCTCGAACCCCAAACCGAAGGAGGATCCCTGAAACCTCCGCGATGAAGAGGCTGCATTGCTCCAGCCATGCCATGTCGCGCCGATAAACAGCTTGCGGGCCGATCGACCGGTCCGCTTCCCAGGCGCTGTCGCTGACCAGATGGCGGGTCAATACCTCGTGCCCCATTTGCTCCAGCCAATGCACGATTCTCCGGGCCGCCTCGATACTCGAACGATCGCCCGCCACCGTAAATCCGAAGTATATTTTCATGCTGAGAGCTGTGCCGGTTCGATGACCTGATTCGTAAAAAACTGACTATCTGCTTTTCGGCGATGCCGCTCTACGAGGCAAGGATAGCATTCTGGGATGCAATCGAAGAGCCAACAAAACGACTCGACTTCCAAAATCAGTTGCCAAACGCATCGCCGCCATGAGCGGTCTTGGCGTCGTGAGGGTTCTTCGCCATGGCGGCGCACCAAACTTATCTGATGTGACGAAGCCGCGACGGATCTCCGACGCTGGTGATCGCGAACGGTCACGCGCTGTCGCTCGGCGCATCACCCGCCTGATACGCGACTCGCTCCATGAACTCCTAGCCGGGGCCCCAACGGCGGATACGCATCCCAAGGCGAAGACAGCGGCGCGGTATATCCTGCCGATTCGAGCAGGCTCTTCGAGAAGCCGATCTCGTCTCTGTGAAGATAGTTACCCGAAGAGCGCCCAAATAAATAAAGTTGTTATAGGCAACGGATCAGCCTTCCCCTAAGTTAAAGACTGCCGGAGTTTCTCGCCACGGTTCAATGGCCCGAACCAACGCAAAGAGTGATGCCGGACGTTCGGCGGGCCGCGAAGTTGGAAAGTGGTGGCTAAGAAGGCAACCCCCCGGTCATCTCGAAGGTTCAGACTTAAATTGTTAAGACAAGGAGATACAAAGATGAAGATTCAGAAAACTCGCTGCTACTGGCAGCGGCTTTTACCGGTTTGCTCGGCGGCACAACGTCGCGAGCCTACGCGAACCCATTCAACCCGAATCCTCACAGCACGCAAAGCGATACTGCGAAGACCGAGAAGCACGGCTGCGCCGGGGAAGAATTCTTGCGCCGGCAAGGGTGGGTGCGCCACCGACGGCTCACAAAAGAACAAGGCCAACGCGAAACAGCCACGGAGAAACACGCCTGCGCCGGGAAGAATTCCTGCTCCGGCAAGGGCGGGTGCGCCACCGATGGCTCCGTAAAGAACGTCACTACAAAGAAATCGTCGTAAACGCGGTTCTTCCCATTCGGCGAAATCGGGGAATGTCATCACGCTGTTCTCCGGTTTCGCTCTTTTCGAGTCACTATGCCTTCCAACCGATTTAATGCTTTCACGAATTACGGGATCGGAATCGGCCTTCGAATTCCTCATTACGACCACATTTTCGAGAAACAACCCGTAGTCGACTGGTTCGAGATCATCTCGGAAAATTACATGGTCGACGGCGGCCGGCCGCTCGCGACCCTGGACCGGATTCTCGAACGCTATCGCGTGGTGCAGCACGGCGTGTCTATGTACTTCGGCTCGGCCGAGCCGCTGAATAAGGGTCATCTGCGGCGCCTGAAGGCGCTCGTCAAGCGCACCAGGACCCCCTGGCTTTCGGACCACCTCTGTTGGGGCAGCGTGGACGGAACATACAGCCACGATCTTCTCCCCATGCCCTACACTTTCGAAGCGGCGAAGATCACCGCGCGGAAGATGCGCGAGGCACGCGATTTTCTGGAAGTGCCGATCGCGGTCGAAAACGTGAGCAGCTACGCCGAGTTCCACATGTCGGAGATGACGGAATGGGAATTCCTGACCGAAGTGGTCGAGCAGGCCGATTGTGGAATTCTTCTGGACGTGAACAACATCTATGTCTCCTCGCGCAACCACGATTTCGATCCGTACGAGTATCTCAACAGCATCCCAGCCGAGCGCGTGGCGCAGATTCACATCGCCGGCCACTCCAAATTTCAGAAATACATCCTTGACACGCACGACCATCCAGTGATCGACCCGGTGTGGAAGATGTACGAACACGCGATTCGCCGCATCGGCCCGACCGCCACTCTGCTCGAATGGGACGATCGGATTCCGTCGTTCGATGAAGTCCATGCCGAAGCGCTCAAGGCCGAGAAGTACATCCAAGCTCCTGCTCTGGTGACCGTTATGACGCTGCTCGAAGTGCAGACGCGCATGGCAAACGCCATCTTCCAGCCGCTCACGAAGCTCCGATCGAATGGCTCCTGGAACCGATGCCGACTACATCAAGCCCAACGATCGTCTGACTTCGGCGGAACGCCTCGAAATTTACAGCCGCAGCTACTGGTTCCGCATTCTCGATTCGCTTTACGAGGACTTTCCCGGGTTGCGCGCCGTGGTCGGGGAGCGGACTTTCCGCCGACTCTCGCGCGCTTATCTCGCCGAATGCCCGTCGCGATCGTTCACGCTGCGCAACCTGGGTTCGCGTCTTGTGGAGTGGTTGCGAGCGAAATCCGCAGTATGCCGGAAGCCGCCATGCGCTGGCGATCGATATGGTGCGCCTCGAATGGGCGCATATCGAAGCGTTCGACAATGCCGCCGAAAAGGTACTTGGCCCTGAGGATCTGCTGGAACTCGGTCCTGACTTCCGCGCGCGCCTTGCAGCCCTACATCCGTTTACTCGCGCTGCAGTACCCAGTCGACGATCTGCGGATTCAGGTGAACCACGGCTCTGACGAAGCGTGGCGCTGCAAGCAATGCGGCACTCAAGCGGAAGCATCGCAATATGACCCGAGTCGCGCGGCCCGATCTAAAGCCCGAGCGGATCTTCCTTGCGGTCCATCGGCTGGATGACACCGTTTACTACCGGCGGCTGGCGCCCGAAGAATATCTGCTGCTCGAGGCGATAAGCGGGCAATGCCATCGGAGAGAGCAATACCAGTACGCGTTTGAAGACAGCTCCGCGTCGGTGGAGCGAACAGCAGTCGATGCTCGAAGACATGGTTCGCGGCTTGGGCGCAACTCGGATGGTTGTGCCCATCAAATTCGAGGAAAGAGAGGATGACGTAATGATGCAACTGGCAGAGAAGTATTATCGGCTGTTGATTCGCGCCGCTTCGAGCCTGCAGTCTCCGTTTCTGCTCGCGGTGCGCCTGTACTGGGGATGGCAATTCATGCAGACGGGATGGGGTAAACTAACCGATATCGGAAAGGTGGTCGGTTTCTTCACCACCCTGGGAATACCCGCGCCTGCTTTGAACGCGTGGTTCATCTCGGGCCTCGAGTTTGGCGGAGGTCTGCTGCTGATTCTCGGGCTCGGTTCGCGACTTGATCGCGTTGCCGCTTGTCGATCGACATGCTGGTCGCCTACATCGCCGCCGATCGCGAGGCGCTCTTCTCGATCGTCTCGAATCCCGACAAATTCACGGCAGCGGCGCCCTACACTTTCCTGATCGCCTCTTTTATCGTGTTGATTTTCGGCCCCGGTAAGGCTTCCGTGGATGCGCTGCTCGCGCGGGGGCTCTGGGGCCGCCGACTCCCGGGCGCTGTCAGCGGTTCGCAGGCGCTGGTTCAGAACTGAGTATTCGCGACGTGCTTTTCAGGAATTTTGGCGCGTGACGATAAGGTGTTTCGGGTCCAGGGACGGCGGGAATTGTCTTAAACGAATGGCTTTCTATGCAGGGTAATGAATGATCATCAGAATCGGTCGATGCGTTCTTTTAGGGGTGATTTGCGGCGGCCTATCGAGTATAGCGTTGATACCGGTGCTGCATCAGGGCCTCTTGAGCCTCACTCTGGGTATAGGACTTGGCGTGGCCTATTCGATGGTTGTAGTGCCGTACGGTGAAGCCTATGTCGATAGACTCGCGTCGGGAGCGGCCATGGGAATTCTGCTCTGGGGCTTGATCAGCGTCATCGCGGCACCTGTGCTGTCCGGCGAAATGCCTCAATGGGGCGCGGAAGAGATGCGCGCTCGATTTTCCGGCGCTCATTCAATGGGTATTCTATGGCGCTTGTTTAAGCGTTCTCGTGAGCGCTTCCGACGCGCTCGCTGCGCACCTTTTCGACCGGGAGCCCGAGCCCGAAATCCGAACAGACGAACCCGTGACGCGGATTCTTATCTTAGGCGGCGGCTTCGCGGGCATGCGCACCGCCGCGTGCCTCGAGGAGGAGTTTAGGGATGAGCCGTCGATAGCGATCACGCTCGTGAGTGAGACCAATGCGCTGCTCTTTACGCCAATGCTTGCCGAAGTGGCCGGCGGCAGCCTGGAAGCCAGTCACATAAGCACGCCGCTCCGCAGTATTCTGCGCCGCACGGTTTTCATCCGCGGCTGCGTCCGCGAGATCGATTTGGATCGGCGTACGGTAAGAGTCGCGGACCGCGACCTCCCTTACGACCACGCGATCCTTGCTCGGGCGCGGTCTCGAACTACTTTGGAATGCCCAACATTGAAAAGCTCGCTTGCAACTTCAAGAATCTGTTGGACGCCATACGCATCCGCAACCGCGTCATCGAGATGTTCGAGCGCGCCGATCGCGAGACGGAGCCCCCGGTTCGTGAGGCGTTGTTGACCTTCGTCGTCGCGGGGGGCGGCTTCGCCGGCGTGGAACTGGCGGCGCTATCAATGACTTTGCCCATGGCATTCTTGCCGATTATCCAAGCCTTGGCCGGGGCGAAGTGCGCACGATCCTGATCCCGTTACTAGGAAATCGTATCCTTCCCGAGTTGAGCGAATCGCTTGCTCGGTATGCCCAGCAGAAGATGGAAGTGCGAGGTGTTGAGTTTCGGCTGAATACGCGGCTTAAAGACGCGCAGCCCCGGCCTGGCCGTCCTGGAGAATACCACCGATTCTCCCACGGAAACTCTGGTGTGGACCGCTGGGACCGCGCCTAGAACCCACTCTTGAAAGCCCTTCCGCTGGAACACGACAAGCGCGGGGCGGTCGTCGTGGACACTACCATGGCAGTGCCGGGCCATACGGGCCTCTGGGCGCTCGGCGATTGCGCGGCTCTCGCCGACGCCCGGACCGGCAAGCAATGTCCGCCGACAGCGCAGTTCGCGTTGCGCGAGGCGGAGATGCTGGCCCGAAATCTTCGCGCGACGCTGAAGGGCAAACCTGCCCAGCCCTTTCACTTCGACTCGCTGGGCGCGCTCTGCGTCGTCGGGTATCAGACGGCTTGCGCAGAACTGACTTTGCCCCTGTTCCGCTCGCGGCGGATTCGTGTCTCGGGGTTGGCCCGCATGGCTCATGTGGCGGGGAATTTACCTCTCTCCAAACTCCCGGGGCTGGAGCGCAAGATCCGCGTGCTGATCGATTGGACGATCGAACTCTTCTTTCCGCGCGACATCGTGCAGACTATCGACCTGAAGTAAAGCGTATTATGCCCCTATTCAAGTTTATGGCGTCGACAGTCGCCCTTGGTAGCGCACTCACCGGACTGGCGGTGGGCGCTCTCGGTGGAATCGCGGCTAGCGTTTTCCTGGGCGCCTCCCTGATTGAATCCGTGCTCCTCGGGGCAGTCTTCGGATCGGTCTTTGGCCTCTTCTTCGCAAAGCGCGCGGTCAGTCCCGGAGCTGGTCTCATCTGGGGACTGAGTTTCGGTTTCCTTGTCTGGCTGATACTGATAGCCAGGCCTCTCCAGCCGACGAATATGCTTCGCGACGCCCGTGACGGATTTCCCGCGCTCGTCGGCGTCCTGGTTTGCCTGGGATCTCCGGTTGGAATGGCGCTCGGCATAGGCGGGCGTCGTCCCCTCGCGGGTAGGTTTGGATTCAACTGGGCGAGAGGTTTAGTTGGCGGGGGGTTTGCGGGCCTTCTTAGCAGCTTGATTTTCAGCCGATGGATGTATGAGGGAAATTTCTTTCCACTGGTTGCGAGTCTCGAGTTAAATTCCCGCAGCGCCACGGTGATGGCTCACTTCGCGATGGCGCTCCTGATAGGCGCCACCTTCGGATTGCTCTTTCAGAGCGATGTCTTCAGCTACGGCTCGTCGATGGGGTGGGGCCTCGCATATGGGATCTTCTGTTGGTTTTTCGGTCAGATGACAGTGTTGCCCATCGTCGGCCACGCGCGGCCCGATTGGTCGGCGGGCCGAGGGAGTGAATTATTTGGTTCTCTTGTGGGACACATTCTCTATGGCCTGATTCTCGGGATCGTATACGCAATCGTGGACCGGGTGTGGCTCCGCTTGGCGATCGAGTCGGACCCACTGAACCGCGAGCGCGAAGGGCCCGGATTTCGCTTCCTGCGCGCGTTGCGATGGGGAGCTTTGGCAGGGCTGTTGGGGGGGCTCGTGTCGAGTCCTCTCATGTTGGCAACGGACATTTTCCCACGCACGGTTGGACTCGGCATCAGCCTTTCCACAGTCGCCGGCTTTCTGCTACATCTTCTCATCAGCGTGGTCTTAGGAATGAGCTATGGACTCCTGTTTCGCTATGAAGCTCCTACGGCGGAATGGGGCGCGTTATGGGGATCGACCTTCGGCCTAATATGGTGGTATCTGGGACCGATGACCTTGCTTCCTTTGATTCTGACCGGTCAGTGCGACTGGAGCACCGAGGCAGCCTCAAAACTATTGCCGTCGCTCATCGGACACCTCGTCTACGGCGCCGCTATGGCGCTGACGTTTTTTCTTTTTGAGCGCGGTCACACGAAGTGGGTATTGGCAGACCCGAGAACGGCGGCACGGGAAATACGCCGAATCCGGCCGGTTGGTACGCCGGCGCCAGCTTTATGGCTATTCGCCTTGGGTCTGGGTGTGCTCCTTCCGATCCTGTTGGGGGGCGAAGGGGACGCGACTACCTTGAGTCCCGCCGACTCGGATGCAGGCCGGTCCTGTCCCACCGCCTTGCTCGGGGCCGATTGTGCTCGTTATGGCGGATCCTTCGGGGCGACCCCGGGGTTATCGGCCATCCTGATCAATTCCGCGAGCGATCGCGCTCCCATCTTGCGCATGATTTGTCCGCGCTGAATCGCCACTGTGAACCCGCTGTTCCCAGGTTCGGCAGCGGCTTGTTTGTTCGCAAAGCCCGAGACGACGAACGGAAGGACTTCCTGTTCTCTGGCGTTAACACGTCATATCCCTTGCGCAGTTCAGCTAGCGTAAATCGCGCTGCCCGTGCCACGCGATCAAGTTCAAGGCCAGCCGTGATCGCCTTCAGTAGTTCCTGTTTCCGAACGGGCTTCAAGAGAAACTCGACCGCTCCCGACTTCATTGCTCGAACGGAAGAGGGGACGTCACCATGTCCTGTAACGAACACGATTGGCGTTCCATCGGTACCTGAAAGTTGCTGGTGAACTTCGAGACCATTTATATCGGGCAATTCCAGATCCAGTATCAGGCAACTGCGCCCGAGACACAGCGGTTTATGGCTCAGCGGATGGGCGCGACGATCCGGGCACACGATGTGGACCACAGTCCGATGTATACAGCGCCCACAATTGTGATCGGCGTGATTCTGGAAGCCGCACGGGCGACGCTCGGATCTTAGGGGCGATTTAGAGGGGATGAAATGCCAACTAAATCCGTCGCCATCGTTACCGGCGCGAGGCAGGGCATCGGCCGCGCGACCGCGATACGTCGCGCGCGCGATTCCCAGCCGTTGTCCTGGCGGCGAGGCAGGAAGACCGAACTTCACAAGACCGCGGACGGTGTAAAACCGGCGGGCGCCGACCCGCTGAGTTGCGCCCTCGATTTGCGGGAGCCGCTTTCGGCCCAGACCCTGATCGATCGCACACTTGACCGTTTCGGCAGAATCGACGGTTTGATAAACATCGCAGGCGCTGTTCCGCAGATCGATCTGTTCGAGATGACCGACGAGCAATGGGAAGACGGTGCAGCATTGAAGCCGCACGGTGCGCGACGACCCACCATCCGAGCCTGGGAGGCGCTGAAGGCTGCACGGCGCCGTCGTGTTCATCTCCGGAAGCGCCGCCCTCGATCCAAACCCAGCCTTCGCTGCTGTGGCGACGATCAACGCCGCGATCATCGCGCTTGCCAAGGCCTTCGCCGAGCAAGGAATAGAGATGGAGTCCAAGTCAACAGCGTCGTGCCTGGCGCGGTGATGATGGGCCGACGACGGTCATTCATGGAAAAATGGGCACCCGCGCACGGAATGAGCGTGGAGAAGGCGCTGAAAGAATTTCCGGAAAAGGCTGGTATCGCCCGTTACGGCGAACCGGAGGAAATCGCCGGCCTGATGGCTTACCTGTTTTCCTGGGAGGCCCGTTGGGTCACAGGCGCGTCCATTCGCATGGACGGCGGCGAAATCAAAGGGATCTGATCTGAAGACCGGTACGGCTGTAGCGTAATAGTTGAGTCGCGCGAAACCCGGGTTGAGGGCTCACCAGGTAGAAGAATTGCTTCACACGGCCACCAGGCCGCCATCGACCGGCAAATCGATTCCAGTAATGTAGCTGCTCTCGTCTTCAAGATCGAAGCGGCGATCTGTACCACTTGTTGATCGGTGTGTGCGCGCGGATTGCGGTCATACGGGACCAAATCGGCAACCGCCCGTACGGCGATCCGCAGCCGGTCTTGCTGCCTCCGCGGATCCTCAGGTATTGCGGAGAGGTTGCGGGCTCAGGCGGGACGGGCTTCCGCCCTCGTAGGGAACGTGTTTTGAGGGGCTTGAACGGAACATCCTGCTTCATATCGATTCTCCAGTCTGCAAAGGCGGAACGAGCGCCTCTACCCATACAGGCAGTGAGAATGAGTTTTCAGGACAGTTTTTTTGGGAATTTATTCCGCGACGTGCAAGGCACTGGAAAAGGAGGCAACCTACGTCATCACCGGGTGAACTGGGCCGACGAGCCCGTTTGCATGGCCCCTCGGCAAAGAGATTCCACGGACGACTACCATGCAGATTCGCCCTACCGCCTTCGAGATGCAAGGGCGAAGGCTTTTATCCGCTCAACCGGTCAAAAAGATGGCTAATTGCTGTCGCGCCCCCTCTGGTATGCCGTAAAACGCTGGCGCAGTTTCCGGCCACTGACCCGGTCCGCCGCGAGCGAGCGTCGCACTTTCTCCAGGCACCCAAAGGGAAGAAAAGGATTCCAAGGCTGCATTTGCCTGAAGCGGACTTGGATTATGGCGCGCAAGACTGGTGGAAGAAAGGGATTACCCATACCAAACTTAGATCAAGTCTGTGCTGCACGAAGAACTGATGAAAACGGCGGAGGAGGAAGGCGGGTTAGCCACTACTTCCGCAACGGAAGCATCGAATATAATCGAATGGTATGGCGAAGAGGCCGGCGCCCCGCCATGTTGGTTCGGGGGCCACAGGGGTTCGGCAGTTTTCAGCTTGGGTCCTGCTTTTCTGCTCGGCCATGGTGGTCTACTGGCCGGCGCTCAGAGGCACTTTTGTCTGGGACGACACCAAACATGTAACCAATCGGGAATTGCAATCGCTTCATGGACTCTGGCGCATCTGGTCGGACCTCTCGGCGACTCAGCAATACTATCCGGTGCTGCATAGCGCGTTCTGGCTGGAGCACCGCGTCTGGGGAAACGCGGTGATCGGCTACCACTCGGTCAACATGGTTCTGCATGCGCTTTCCGCCTGCCTGTTGGTGTTGATCGCGAAGAAACTCGGGTTGCCGGGAGCCTGGCTGGCGGGTTGGATATTTGCATTGCACCCCATATACGTGGAAGGGGTCGCGTGGATTGCCGAGCAAAAGAGCACGCTCTCGGGCGCATTCTGTCTGGCGTCGCTGCTCGTTTACCTCCACTTCGACCAGTCCCGGCGACGCCGTTCCTACCTGCTCGCGCTGGCGCTCTTTATATTGGCATTCTTGAGCAAGTCCGTGACGGCGACTCTTCCCGCGGCATTGCTCGTGATCCTGTGGTGGAAACACGGCCGCCTGGAGTGGAAGCGCGATCTCCGGCCGCTGGTCCCGTGGTTTGCGCTGGCCATACCAATGGGTCTTTTCACCGCGCGGGTGGAACGGACGTACGTGGGCGCGACGGGCAGCGAATTCAACCTGACGCTCGTGCAAAGAGTGCTGCTCGCGGGACGCCTGATCTGGTTTTATGCGGCCAAACTCGTCTGGCCTTTCAATCTGATCTTTCAGTACCTGCGGTGGACGCTGGACCCAGCTGCCTGGTGGCAGTGGCTGTACCCGGCGGGCGTCCTGGTCACCGCCGGAGTCCTTCTGCTGGCGGCGCGGCGCAATCGCGGACCGCTGGCGGGTTTCCTGATTTTCGCCGGAACGCTTTTCCCGGTGCTGGGCTTCCTGAATGTGCTGCCCTTTCGCTATTCGTGGGCGGCCGACCATTTTCAATATCTCGCCAGCCTGGGCTTGCTGGTGCCCCTGAGTGCGTGGCTGACAGTGGCGGCCGGCCGGGCTTTGCCGGGCAGATTCGCCCATCTCGCGATCGCGGGCTGCGTTTTGATTTTACTGGGAACGCTGACATGGCGTCAAAGCGATATGTACCGCGATGACGAAGCACTCTATCGGGACACGCTGGCGCGCAACCCGTCGAGCTGGCTGGCGCACAATAACCTGGGAAGCTTGCTGATGTCGAAACCCGGCGGCGCGGGGGAGGCCGTTACGCAGTATCAAGCGGCGGTGGATCTGGCGCCTGGCTATCCCATGCATCACCTCAATTTGGGAAACGCCCTGGCGGCGGTTGGGGACCCCGGCCAGACGGAGCGCGCCATTGCCGAATACCAGGCGGCTCTCCGGTTGCAACCGGATTACGCGGACGCGCATTACGACCTGGTGGGGTGCTTTCCAAGGTGCCCGGCCGGATGCCGGAAGCGCTCGAGCATTACCGTGCGGCGGTGCGGCTCAAGCCGGGCATGGCGGAGGCGCACGCCAACCTGGGGGTGCTACTTTCGGAAATGCCCGGGAACCTTCCCGAGGCCATTGAGGAGTTCCGCACCGCGGTCCGCCTCAATCCCGGCAGTCCGGAACTGCACTGTAATTTGGGCGTGGCACTGGCGCAAGCCGGGCAGATTACTTCCGCTGTCGCGGAGTTCGACGCGGCATTGCAGATCGCTCCCGATATGGCGGAAGCGCATTTTCTGCTGGGTTCGGCCTTATCGGGAATGCCCGGCCGGACGCCGGACGCGATTGCCGAATGCCAGACCGCACTACGGATCAATCCCGAACTCCGGCCGGCGCGGCAATTGCTCCAGGAGCTGGACGGCGAACAATAGCGCGATAAACGGCGGCTGAAGCCCACCCCACCTGGCGATCAGACCGTTTCCTACCAGACGTGGCAGGCGTGCACCGGCGCCATCGGCTGGCCGGCCTTGCAGGAGAAAGCCTTGTGGAATTCGGGCATATTCTCCACCACGCCGTTCACGCGGAATTCGGCCGGCGAGTGCGGGTCGGTCTGCACCTGCAGGCGCAGCGCCTCCGTCGCGCGCGTTTTCGCACCAGACCTGCCCGAAGGAGAGGAAGAATCGCTGCTCGGGCGTGAAGCCGTCGATCTTCGGCGGTCTTGTTGCCGATGGTGTTCAGCAGCGCCATCAGCGCCACGCGCACGCCGCCGTTATCGGCGGTGTTTTCGCCCAGCGTCAGCTTGCCGTTGACGTAGCACGCCGGGCGCGACGATGAAGCTGCGAGTACTCGTCGGCCACGCAGGCCTCGCGCTGGTCGAACTTCTTGGCGTCCTCGGGCGTCCACCAGTTCTTGCAGGTTGCCCTCGGCGTCGAACTGGCGGCCCTGGTCGTCGAACCCGTGGGTCAGCTCGTGGCCGATCACCATGCCGATGCCGCCGAAGTTCACCGCGTCGTCCATGTGGTTGTCGAAAAACGGCGGCTGCAGGATGCCGGCCGGGAAGTTGATGTTGTTCATCTGCGGATCGTAATAGGCGTTGACCGTGGGCGGCGTCATGTCCCATTCGCTGCGGTCCACCGGCTTGCCGATCTTGTTCAGCTCGCGGTGGAACTCGAAGGCGTTGGCGCGGAACTCGTTGCCCAGCGGCGTCGTCGCGCTTGATGACCACGCTGGAATAATCGCGCCAGCGGTCGGGGTAGCCGATTTTGTTGGTGATGGCCTTCAGCTTGATGAGCGCCTGCGCTTTGGTGGCCGGCGTCATCCAGTCGAGCTTCTGGATATCCTGGCCGAGCGCCTTTTCGAGCGCGTCCACCATTTTCAGCGTGCGCGCCTTGCCTTCCGGCGCCGAAAGTGCGCTCCACGTATTTGCGGCCCAGGGCCTCGCCCAGGTCGCCGTCGGTGTAGTCGACGCAGCGCTTCCAGCGCGGCCGCATGCTCCTTGGCGCCGGTCAGCGTCTTGCCGTAGAAATTGAAATTCTCGCTGCACGAACGCCGAGGGCAGCAGCGGCGCCGAGGTGTGCAGCAGGTGCCAGGTGAGATAGGTTTTCCAATCGTCCAGACGGGTGCTTTGGATGGCGGCGTTCATGGCCTTGAAGAAGTCCGGGCCAGGCGACGTTGATGGACTTGGAACGCGGGCGTCCCGGCGGCCGCGAAGTATTGGTTCCAGCGGAAAGCCGGGCTGAGCGCCTGCCAGTTCCGGCTTGCTCATCTTGTGGTAGACCTTTTCGGGGTCGCGGCGCGAGACCAGGTCGAGCGATCCCTTGGCCAGGCCGGTTTCGAACTGCATGACCGTGGCGGCATCGGCTTTGGCCTGCTCCGGCTTCTCGCCCGCCAGGGCCAGCATGCGCTGCACGTGCGCCAGGTACTTCTGGCGCAGCTCGACGCACTTGGCGTCTTCCTTCAGATAGTAGTCGCGGTCGGGCAGGCCGAGACCCGCCCTGGTCGAACTGCGCGATCACCGCGTTGGAATCCTTGAAATCCTGCCCGGAGCTGAAATCGAACAGCGCGTCCACGCCGAGCGACGTGCAGGCGGGCCGATCTCGCGGCGATCTGCGCCTTGTCCGTAAGCGCGCGGATGCGCGCGAGTTCCGGCTCGAGCGGCGCGAGGCCCTTGGCATCGATGGCCTTTTCATCCATGCAGGCGGCGTAGATAGTCGCCGATCTGGCGGGTGGTGGCATCGCGGTCGGGGACGGGCTTGGCGGCCTGCTTCCAGAATCTCGTGCAGGACGTCGCGATTGTGCTCCGCCAGTTCGTCGAAGCGGCCCCAGATGGCCTGATCGGGCGGAATGGGATTGTTCTTCATCCAGTTGCCGCAGGCATAATGGTAGAAATTGTCGCAGGGGTTGACCGACTTATCGATGGCGGTGAGATCGAAGTTCGGCGGTCCGCAAACGCGGCTGGCGTTGGTCTGCGCGCACAGAGCGCAAACAGTGAGAGATAACAAATGCGAATTTGAACAAGGCGGCTCCTCGTCCAATTACTGTAACGCGCTCGTGGATTTCGCTGGGGCAGGATAAAATCCTCACTGCCGCTAGTAATCGGCCCGGGCGGGTTACCAACGTTACCAACCCGCCGCAGATTGACGATCTGCCCCACCAGGCGGGCGCAAGCTCGCCGATCGTGATTGTGACGCAGGAGGCGGTGGTGGGGCAGGAGTGGAATCCTGCGGCCGTGGCGATGGGCCTTGGCTGGCCCACGACGCTAGGCGCTTTTCGCGCGGGACGCGAGCAGCCCGGTGGCATCGACGAGGTCAAGGTCGCCGATCAGCAATCCTTCTTCGCCGTACGGCTGATAGCTCAGCAGCGTGCCGTCCGGGTCGACGACCGCTGAAGTGGTCGGCGAACCGGCGCTGGCGCAATTTACCGTTGCGAAGTAGCAGGTGTTTTCGGCCGCGCGGCACAAGATCGCTTTCTCATGAAAAGTGTTGGCGGGATCGGCGAAACTGGTGGGCCGGTAACAGTCGGGCTAAGCCTCGTGGAAATGCGGATGGAACACGATCTGCGCTCCCCGCCGCGCGGCCCAGCGCACGGTTTCCGGATAGCGCCAGCCTTCATGGCAGATCGCGATGCCGAAGGTGAGTGGCCCGGTTTCGAAAAATGCGCGCTCCGCGCCCGGCGAATACGTGCTCTCTTCGGAAGGGTCGAGTTGCACCTTATCCTGGAACCCGGCGATGGAGCCATCCGCGTTGATGACCAGTGCGGTCGCGACCAGTGCACCGTCGACGAAACGCTCCGTGCCCAGAATCACCGTGATGTTCGCGCTGCGCGGGCAGCCTCGCGAATCAGCCGACCAGGCGAGTTTCCATGAAACGGCACGTCGGAGGCGGCGCCTCTTGCCCATGCCGCAATATGCCGGGAACGAAGCGTTCCGGAAAGCGGACGGATGCCCGCGCGTCCATCGGCCCGGCATCCGCAATGGCCATGCTCGGCGAGCCCGATCGACTCCTGGAGTGGAAGGGAAACGAAGGTTGGCCAGGGCGATACAAGAGGTTCATGCGATAGTCCAATTTTATCGCGGTATGGTATTGTCTCTTATTCAAAGGGGACTCTGATGAAACGCCTGACTCTGATGTGGACTGCTCTGGGCCTGTTCTCGGCCGCCGTTACCGGACTGTTGGCATCGCGGCCCGCGACGGTGGTGACGGTCCGCCTCGCGGTGGCCTTCGATATGTCCCCGCCGCTGGCGAGCAATTTATCCCGGATAAGACGGTGGTTATTCATCCCGCAGTGGAGAGCCAGCCGGAACGCAAGGCGCGATGAAAGGACCGGGCACGGGCTTGGGCGCGACTCCGCCGACGCCGCCGGCCGCGCGCGGCGGCGCCGCGGAGCAGGCAGGGCGGGCCGCGGCGCACGGGCGGCGGACCGCCGCCGATTCCGCCTCCGCCGCCCGCGCCCGAGATCAGCGCCGCCGGCGCCGCCGTCGAGCAGACCGAGCAGGGCAAGCGCGCCGCGATCGAGCCGGGAGCCAGCTTTGACGGCCTGGGCGAGGGCTTTACCGGCCATGGTTCCCCGGCGCCGGCGCCGAAGCCGATGCCAACGGAGGCCGCGGCGGCGGTGGACGCGGCGGCATCGATATCAGCCTGGCCGTCGGCCCCGACCATATCTTCGAGATCCTGGACGGCAACATGGCCGTCTTCACCAAGAAGGGCAAGAAGTACGACACCACCGGCAAGCTGCTCTACGGCGCCGTCCCCAACAACACCGTCTTCGCCGGCTTCGGCGTCCGCTGCGGCGTCAGCAACAACAGCGACTCCGTGGTGCGCTACGACCAATTGGCCGACCGCTGGCTGATCGTGGTTCCGGTCTTCTCGCGGCCGCCCGGCAATCCGCAAGGCCCTTATGCCATGTGCTACGCCGTGAGCGCGACCTCCGATCCGCTGGGGCCGTATTACCGCTATGAGTTCCAGCGGCCGCTGTTCCCCGATTATCCCCGCCCCGCGGTCTGGCCCGACGGCTATTACAACCCCACCAGCACCAGCGACAACCTGCTGCCGGAAGTGATCACGCAGAAGCACGACTGCATCGCCGACCGCAATAAGATGCTCAAGGGCCTGCCCGCCACCGAGCAGTGCGTGGTGATCGATGGCGGCGTCTTCATGTTGAACACCGACGTGGATGGCAAGCGGCTGCCGCCCCCGGGCGCGCCCGAACATCATGATGTCCACCGGCGGCACGCAGCTCATGAAGATCTTCGAGGACGACGGCATCTACTTCTACAAAGTCCACGTGGATTGGAACGACCCCTCCAAGACCACCGTTTCGGCGCCGCAAAAGATCGCGGTGGCGCCCTATCACTATCTCTGCGACGGCCAGTTGAGCAACTGCGTCTCGCAGCCGGGCACCGAGCGCCGCCTCGATTCGCAGGGCGACAAGCTGATCCAGCGGCTCGTCTACCGCAACTTCGGCGATCATGAATCGATTCTGGCGGAGCATTCCGTCGCCACGGCCGCGCACGGCGGCGGCGTCCGCTGGTACGAGTTCCGCCTCAACAAACAGCGCGACCCCGTGCTGTACCAGCAAGCGACCTATGCCCCCGGCGGATTCTATCGTTGGCTGGGAAGCATGGCCATGGACCGCAAAGGCGACATCGGCATCGGCTATTCGTTCGGCGGCGATCCCAACTATCCCGGCCAGCGCTTCGCGGCGCGCATGGCCAACGACCCCAAGGGCCAACTTACTTTCCACGAATCGGTGCTGGCCGAAGGCCAAGCCTCGCAAACCGGCAGCCTGCGCTGGGAGGATTACACCAACATCGTCGTCGATCCCGTCCGACGACTGCACTTTCTGGTTCACGGGGAACTACCTCAAGAAGGGCGCGACCTCCTCAACCACGCGCATCGGATCGTTTGTGGTGCCGGGCTGTAAGTGATGTAGGGCAGATTGTGGCCTGCCCTACACTGGGCTGCAGGGGAGATCAACTTACTAGCGCGTTCGTCGTGACGAGCAGTTTTTCCAGAGCAGCGACGTGTGGCCGGACCGCGTCGCCTTTCACGTCTCCGGTTGTCTTCTCGAGAGAGTCTTCCACTGCGGTTGGACCGACGCCAGCTTGGGCCACTTGGCGACTGCGGCCGCATAGGCGCGGACCGCCTGCCAGGCTTCGTCCGTGTAAACCGGGGGCTTGCCGGCTTTGACTTTCTTGAGTTCGTTATCGCATTTGGGGGCGGCGACTTTGATGGCGTTCTTCGCCGCGTCATCGAGCCTGGCGATGTTCTGCTGGGTCCTCACTACCGCTGCTTTGAATTCTTCGGTTGGGTCGTATGACTTCACTGAGACACCGTAGAGGTCCGCGGCGGCAGCGATATTTTTCAACAGAGTGACCGTGGCGGCGGGGATCAGCTTGTTCTTCTTAAACGTCTCCGCGGTTTTGTTGGCCAGGTCGCGGAGCGCGTATGCTTCTTTTACGGAGGGGTTCGGTCTTGGCAAACTCGGCTTTGCAGAGATTCACCGCTTCGGTGGCCTCTGCCACGGTTTTGTAGGTGTTCGCCGCGTCCAATTTCAGCAAATCAAGCTTGTCGTACGTGGCTTTCAGCTTGTTCATCTGCTCTCCGATGCCCGTCTTGCCACCGAAGACTTTCGCGAACTTGCCCTTTTCTTTTTGCCAGTTGGTGTTCTTTAGGATCTCAACAGCAGGTAAACTCGGAAACGGCGTATAATTGGCCTCCTAGCCAGGATCTCCATTTAAACATGGAGTCGCGCAGATCCGCGACCATCCCGACAATTTGTACCCGTCCCACGGCGCCACCACCGCGCCCGCCGGCAATTCCCAACACATTGATCGAAGTGCGCGCGGACGTCGTCGACTACGCGGATCGGGTCATTGCGGTGCCGGTGCGCAAGTGAGGGCCGATCGCTATGCGTTGCGGGGAGGCGAATCCGGATCGAACGCGCATCGAATGGCCAGGCTGACCTGCCGCATGCGAGCAGCCGAGAGCGGGCGTGGCAAACGCTCTCCCAGGAGCGACTTCTTTAACGTCGTAATAAAGTGCCTGTTAGCCATGATGGGCCTGGCAGTCCCGACTCTCCGGGCTCAAATCGGACGGTTGTTGGGCCATCTGCGCCTAGGCTCCGAAGGGAACAATCAGGATGGAATCGGCTCGCTCATATTACGGGAGTCGAGGGAAACCACCAACACGCATGGCATACCGCTGGGTTACCCAGCATCGCGGTCCAGATCTCGCCGCGCCGGGCAGAGGCGCTATGGCCGGTCAAAGTCCATCTCTTGAGATGCGATGCTCAAGGCATTCTCGAGATCGGTCTCTTGGGCAGCATAGAAGTCAGGCCTTTGAAATAAGCAGCGGTCTGGCGCTCCAAACGAGCCCGGTTGTCTAGTCTACAAGCCAGCCCCACCGCCTTGTCCACCGCTTCTCCGACGCTTCCGGCCTTGCCCGCCTTCACCATATAGTGCGGGTATGCATAGCTGCTCGCGCCAATGGTGGGCGATAGCCTTTTTGCGTCGCAGCATGTCTCCTATTTTGGGCGATAAAATGCCCCCTGTGCAAGCACCTCGGCGGCGCGACCCGTGGATGGCAAATGCAGCTCCGGACTGTTACGGTCTTCGCTTCGCCCAACGTCTTGCAATTTCCCTAAGCGCGGCAAGTTCCTCGGCAGCGTCTACGCCGAGCGACTCTTTTCCAATCCAGCAATAGACGGCGGCCAGCAGCGGCGCGGTTAGATGGGCCTCGCTCGGCGGCGGTTCAAATGGACCCGCTACAGGCCGTTTGCCGGGGTCGATGACCATAGCGCAGACCGCGATACATTCGTCGCAAATGTACACTTCGCGGAGAAGCATCACCTTTGGGCCCGAAATCAGGTTTCCAGCGCCAGAGCCCCAAGCCTTGTGGCAAAAGGAACACTGCAGAGCCTCTTCAAGAGGCACACTCTTTCGCTCCTTAATGAGATTGATTCCCGTCCTGCGGACATTGCACCCTTCGTCCTGCAGGACCGATTCGCAGAGTTGGACGCACCTATCGCAGATGTAAAGCTCGCGGGTAATCGCTTGGGCTGGAAATCAACCTATCCACGGCGTCCCCATCCACGCGGCAAAAGGAACACCGGACAATCTCTGAATCGTGTCGTGGTGAGCGAGCCACAATTACCCCTACAGTTAAATCAGCCTGCCTCTAACGAACGCTGCCATCAACGGGTCGATAGGCCCGGTCCCTACAACTTATATCCTTCCCACCGCGCCACCACCGCGCTGGCCAGACAGTTACCCACCACGTTGACCGAGGTACGCGCCATGTCCATCAGCGCGTCGATGCCGAGCAGCACCGCGACGCCTTCCATGGGCAGATGAAACGTCGCCAGCGTGCCGGCCAGAATCACCAGCGCGGCGCGCGGGACGCCGGCCACGCCTTTGCTGGTCAGCATCAGCGTCAGCATCATCAGCAGTTGCTCGCCGAGCGACAGATGGACGCCCGCGGCTTGCGCTACAAAAACCGAAGCCAGCGACAGATACAGCGTGCTGCCCTCCAGGTTGAAGCTGTAGCCGGTGGGAATCACGAAGCCACGATATGTTTCGGCACGCCGAACTCGCTCCATGTTCTCGAGCGCCAGCGGCAGGGCGGCTTCGCTCGACGCGGTGGAGAAGGCGATCAGGAACGGCTCGCGGACGGCGCGGTAAACGTCGCCACCGGAATGCGCACCAGCAGCGATCACGGCGCCCAGCACCAGCACCACGAACAGAGCACCGCGCGACGTACATGGTGAGGATCAGCTTGCCCAGCCCGAACAGCACGCCGAAGCCCTTGCTGCCCACCGTGACCGCGATGGCCGCGCCCACGCCCAACGGCGCCAGGTACATGACGTAGCGGGTGTAGCGGAACATGACTTCGGCCAGCGATCCGCAGAAGGCCACCACCGGCGTGGCCTTCGCGCCGATGGCCGCGCAGGCCGCGCCGAACAGAAACGCGAAGACCACGATCTCCAGCACGTCGCTGCGCGCCATGGCGTCGATAATGCTGGCGGGAAAGACGTGTTCGATAATCGAGCCGGCGGTGGTGCGCTGCTGCGGCAGAGCGGCTTCGGCGGCGGTCTGCGCAGATCGGCACGCCCAGCGCCGGGACGCACCAGGTTCACGGCGGCCAGTCCCAGAAACAGCGCCAGCGTGGTGACGATTTCGAAATAGACGATGGCCTTCAGGCCGATGCGGCCCATGCGTTTCGAGATCGCCGCCGCCGGCGATGCCCGTACACCAGCGTGCCGAAAATCAGCGGCGCGATGATGGAGCGGATCAGCCGCAGAAAGATGGCGCTCACCGGGCCGAGTTGCCGCGCCACGCCCGGCGCGAAAGCGCCCAGAGCCACGCCCGCGGCCATCCCGATGAAGATCCAGGCGGTGAGCGAAAGGCGCTTCAACGTTCGCCCCATTTCAGCTTCTGGCGCAGCACGTCGAAGAACATCATGCGCGGCGGGCGGATCAGGTGCAGCGCGTATTGCGAGCTGCGGCAGACCACGGCGTCGTCCTTGCTGGAGCGGCTCGCCCATCTGGCCGTCGATGGTCAGGATAGACCGATTCGTCCGGCCCGCGGCAGAGCGATTTGCATCACGCTGGTTTCCGGCACCAGCACCGGCCGGTTGGTCAGCATGTGCGGGCAGATCGGCGTGAGGCAGATGGTGGGCACCGAAGGGAAAATGATCGGGCCGCCGGCGGAAAGCGAATAAGCCGTCGAGCCGGTGGGCGTGGAGATGATCAGCCCGTCGGCTTTGTAGGCGCACACGAACTGGTCGTCCACGTACGCGTCCAGGTCGATCATGCGCGCGATGGCGGCTTTGGTCAGGACCACGTCGTTGAGCGCTTCGTAAGTGCGCGATCACCTCGCCGCCGCGCACGCACTTCGGACGTGCAGCAGCTTGCGCCGTGCCGATGCGATGCTCGCCGCGGAGCGCGCGCTCCAGTTCGGGAAACAGCTCGTCGATGGTGATGGCGGTCAGGAAACCGAGGCCGCCGAGATTGACGGGAAACAGCGGGATTTCGCGGCCGCCGATGGCGCGCGCGGCCGAGAGCAGCGTGCCGTCGCCGCCCAGCACGATCACCAGGTCGCAGCCTTCGGGCACATCGTCGCGCGGCATGCCGGCGCCGCCGCCCGTAAAGCGCCGTGCGTCTCGTCGATGCGCACGCGAGATGCCGCGCTCGTCGCAGCCAGGCAGCAGCTTGGGCACCACATCGGCCGGCGGCCGGCACGGCCGGCTTGCGAGATCACCGCCGACGGTCTCTAATGGCTGGGCATAGAGCAGGAACTCCCGGTTCCCTTCGGCGCCGAGAATGGGGCTTTCCATGATAGCTGGTCTCGAATCCTAACTGCCGCACCGCGTCGGTCACACCGCCGGCAGGCGGCCTCGTGCAATTCCGGATCGCGCACGATTCCGCCCTTTGCCCACTTGTCCCTTCCCGACTTCGAACTGGGGTTTGACAAGTATAACCATTTCGCCGCCCGGCTGTAACAAGGGTGACCGCGGCGGGCAGGATCAGGGTCACCGAAATGAAGCTGACGTCGCAGGTGCGCAGGTCGATGCGGCTCGCCGATATCTTCCGAGCCGCAGATAGCGCGCGTTGATGCTTCTCGTGCGACCACGACGCGCGGATCGGTGCGCAGTTTCCAATCGAGCTGGCCTGCGCCGACATCCACGGCGTGCACGCGCGCCGCGCCGCGCTGCAGCAGGCAGTCGGTGAAGCCGCCGGTGGAGCGACCGATATCGAGGCAGACCCGGCCCGCGGCGTCGATGCCGAAATGCTGCGAGCGCGGCCTCCAGCTTGAGCCCGCCGCGGCTCACGAAAGGCGGCCGCGCCAGCACTTCGACGGCGGCATCGACGATCGACCGGCTGGCCGGGTTTGGCAGCTTTCTGCCCGTCCAGCAGGACTTCGCCCGCCATGATGAGCGCCTGCGCCTTTTCGCGCGATCGGCGAGACCGCGCTCCACCAGCAGACGGTCGAGCCGCGTCTTCATGGGGAATTCACCACAGAGACACAGAGGCACGGAGGAGCTTAGGAACGGGGACCGCCGTGATCGCAGCGGGCAGAGCGCGTGGAAACCAAAAACAGAATTAGCCGCCGATGAACGCCGATAAACGCCGATAGGACCGGATGCAGCTCTTGATCTGCGTTTATCTGCGTTCATCGGCGGCTAGATTCTGT
The DNA here is from genome assembly GCA_963810955.1 of uncultured Acidobacteriaceae bacterium. Taxonomy (GTDB): domain Bacteria; phylum Acidobacteriota; class Terriglobia; order Terriglobales; family Acidobacteriaceae; genus Acidiflorens. Next base: position 246,885 of record CAWEPW010000014.1, read on the forward strand.
CTTACATCGAGCGGTCTTCCTTCATGACTTGCGATGCACGATCAGGTCGGCCAGTTCGTGCAGACGCGTGGCGCGCGCGCGCCGAACGGGGCCAGCACCTCGTGCGCGCGCGCGCACTCCTCCGCCGCCATGCGGCGCGATGCCTCCAGCCCGTAGACCGCCGGGAAACGTGATCTTCTGCTGCTGCCGCGTCTTTGCCCGCCGTCTTGCCCAGCGCCGCCGAGGATTCCTCCACGTCCAGATGTCGTCCACAATCTGAAACGCCAGCCCGATGTGCTCGCCGTAGCACGAAAGCGCGGCGTATCTGCTCGGCGTCGCCGCCCGCGTAGATCGCGCCCAGGCGCAGGCTGGCGCGCAGCAGCGCGCCCGTCTTGGCGCGATGGATGGATTCCAGCAGCGCCGCGCTCGGCGGCTTGCCTTCGCCTTCGAGATCGGCCACCTGGCCGCCGATCATGCCGCCGACGGTGCCGGACGGCGGTCGCCAGTTCGGCGATCAGCCGCGTCTTGCGATCGCGCGGACGGCGTCAACTGCGGCCAGCACCTCGAACGCCAGGGTGAGCAGCGAATCGCCGGCCAGAATCGCCATGGCGTCGCCGAAAACTTTGTGGTAGGTGAGCTTGCCGCGGCGGTAATCGTCGTTATCGAGCGCCGGCAGATCGTCGTGAATCAGCGAATACGTGTGGATCAATTCGAGCGCGCAGGCGCAGGCGGCCGCGCCGTCTGGCTCCCCGCCCACGGCGTGCGCGGCTTCCAGGCACAGAATGGGGCGGATGCGCTTGCCGCCGGCGAACAGGCTGTAGCGCATGGCGCGGTGAATCGTTTCCGGGGCGTGCTTTCCGGCGGCGACCAGGCGGTCCAGTTCGGCATCCACCAGCTGCTGCTGCCGGGCGAGGTAGTCGCGCAGATTCATGCTTTCTCGGTTTTTCGGGGCGGAACGGCTCGGCCTGCGATCTTGCCCTCTTTGCGGATCAGCATCTCCACGCGCGTCTCGGCGTCTTCGAGCTGTTTGCGGCAGGTATCGCTGAGATCCATGCCTTTTTCGAAGAGCTCGATGGAACGCTCCAGCGGGAGATCGCCGGCCTCCAGTTCTTTGACGACTTTTTCCAGTTCGTCGAGCGAAGCTTCGAAACTTTCGGCCGGCCTGGCGTCGGATGGAGATCCCGTCATCGGAATCATTTTAACAAGCTATCGGCAGCGACCGTCGGGAGAATCATGCTTTGGTGGGGTGGGCTTCAGCCCGCCGTTTATGGCGCAAACTCCATCCTGCCCTGTCTGCCTCAGCCCACCTGCGCCGGCACGTCTGGAATATGCATTTCCACGATCGCGGTTTCCGGCCGGAAGTCGATACGCAGGTCGGAAGCGGGGCCGTAACAGATCGCCAGACGGCGGCGCACATTCTCCAGCCCCACACCGGCCCCCGGCGTGCTTTGCCCGCGGGGCGCGCCACTGTTCTCTACCGTAATTCGCAGGCCGTCGGGGCCCTGGATAGCGGCAATGCGGACAAAGCCGGGCTCGGTTCGCTGGGCGACGCCGTGCTTGATGGCGTTTTCCACCAGCGGCTGGATCGAGAGCACCGGGATGGGCACCCGCAGCGCGGCATCGTCCACTTCGATATCGACCGCCAGACGGTCGCCCAGGCGGCTCTGCTCCACTTCCAGGTACGCGCGCACGATCTGCATCTCCTCCGCCAGCGGTGACGAAGGTCTTGTCCGATTGCAGGAAGTAGCGGAAAATATCGGCCAGATTGAGCACCATCCGGCGCGCCGTGGAAGACTCGCGGGGGATGGTGCCATATAGGGTATTGAGCGCATTGAAGAGGAAGTGCGGGTTGATCTGCGATTGCAGGGCGCGCAGCTCGGCCTGGCTCACCAGGCGGCTCATCTCCTCCTGCCGCAACGATTCCACCTTGCCGGCGATCTCGGCCGGCGGCCTTCGCCAGCGCGTCCAGATCCTCGCCCAGATAGCGCTGGCCGCCCTGGCGCCGCCCCAGAAGCACCAGCCGCGAGTTGCCCTGGCCAGGCGGATCGGCGATGGCCGCTTCGGCCCAATCCGTGCCCGCCGACGGGCGGAGCACCGGCGCGTGCAGCGTCCCGCCGGGTCCGCTTTCGTCTGGCTGACGATGGCGAAGTCCCTCGGCCCGCACCGCGGACGCCATGGTCGGCGGCCCACGTCCAGATATTGCTCCTCGGAGTCAAACGCCGGGCAATCGCGCAGCCGCGCCTGCAAGGTCGCGACCCCCCTGGCGGAATACGGCGTGCGTCAGCAGCGCCTGCACGCGGTTGCGCAGCCAGGCGAAGAAGACCAGGAACAGGCACACGCTGATCAGCAGCGCGGCCTCCGGCAGCGGCTGGAGCACGGCGCGCTCCACCAGCACCAAGCGAAAGGCCGCCTCGATCACCAGCCCGGCGAACAGGGCCGCCAGCAGCGCGTTCGCCAGGAAGCGCACGAAGGCGTCCAGCAGTACGAAGCGGTAGTCCTGCAGAAGCACGAACAGCGCCAGCGGAATGCCGGCGTGGTGCACAATCAGTTCGCTCGACCAGGCCTGGCTTGCAGTGCCCGTGCCGAAGTGCAGGAACGACATGGCGAACAGCGCCAGGCACATGGACCCGGCGATGCGCGCGCCATTCGACCGGCCGCTCTCCCGTGCCGCGAAACGCGGCATCCGCCACCGCGAACAGGGTCAGCAGCAGAAAGCCGATGGTGATGAGCAACAGCGCCACCTGGTGCAGCTCCGGGCCGTTGCCGCGGATCTCCCAGAAGTGCATGGCCACGGCAATCGCGCTGAGGGCATATCCCAAAGCCACCAGTTGCGGCCGCGGCCGGCCGAGCGAAACGTGCAGCAGCACCGCCGGCAAGCAGGCTCAGGACCGAGAAGCTGATGGCGATCAGCCAGGTTCAGCCACACCGCCGGGAGATTGGGCCGCACCAGAACCACCAGCGACCCCAGATTCCAGACCAGCGATAAGCCCGCCGCCAATCCCGAAAGATACCGGCCCTTGCAGGCCCGACCAGCCCCGTCCGCTGAACAGCAGGAACAGGAAAATGGCAAAGATCAAGCGCCCCCGCGGCATGGCCGAGGATGTTGATCAGAGCGGGCTGGTTAAAAGGCAGCATCTAATTTGGATTCACAGACCCGGTAAGGTTGAATCGGAAGCGGCAGGTTCAAAACTGATTTAGCCGCAGATAAACGCAGATGAACGCACATAAGATTGTTCTTCATCTGCGTTCATCTGCGTTTATCTGCGGCCAAATTCTTCCCCGACCTGTCTGCGCGATTTGTTCACGGCTCACCATTGCAGCATCCGCCTCACGGCGCTCGCCTGCCGCTTGCTCACGATGAATTCCTGGCCGTTACTCAACGTCAGGAGCCAGCGCTGGCTGCTCAGCGGACTCATCTTGCGGACATGGTTGACGTTCACCAGCGCATTGCGATGGACCCGCTGGAATACCGACCCGCGCAGCCGCTCATCCACCGTCCGTAGCGTCTGCGTTGCCATATAGCGCTGCCTCGCCGTCAGGATCCACACGATTTCGCGTTCCGCCTGAAACGCCAGCACATCGTCGAGATCCAGCAGGTAATACTCCGACCCGGTACGGCCCACCACCTTGCGCCCGCGAGGCTCGCCCGGAGCCTCCAAGCCCTCGCTCAGGTGCGCCAGCGATTCGGCTACTTCGCGATTCCTGCCGCGCAGCGCGCGCGCGCGATCCAGGGCCTTCTCCAAACGCTCCCGGCTCACCGGTTTCAGAAGATAATCGAGCGCCCCCGCCTCAAATGCGCGGATGGCGTGCTGATCGTAGGCGGTGACGATGACCACGATCGGCAGCGCGTCCGCCGGTAAATGGCGGATTACATCGAACCCGCCCATCCCGGGCATTTGCAAGTCCAGGAAAACCAGATCGGGCTTCAGACGCGCGATCTCGCCCAGAGCATCGTTGCCGTTGGCGGCTTCACCGGCGATTTCGACGTCCGCGAACGCCCCCAGTTCATCGCGCAGCACCTGGCGCGCGACGGGTTCGTCGTCTACCACCAGCGTGCGTATGGGTGCAGGATCCACCCTCCAGGTAGTAACGCAAAGTCCGGCCGGCACGTATGGAAAACTCATCGGTGAACTCAATCATGCGGCGGGCGGGTCAAAAACAGCGGCCAGCGGAATCGCCGGCGGCATTTTCTTCCCCCGACCGTCATCCCGCTCATGGCAGAAAATAACCCGTTTGTAGAAATTCCAAGCCCGCCTGTCACGTATAGATAGGACCTTATCTTTATCTTACGCAAACTGGAGACATGCGAACTATCGCAGCAGTGTTGTTGTGTGCCTGTGCGGCAATAGCCCAATCCATTGGGGCGGGAACCGTAGGCGGCAAGGTCGTCGATCCCTCGGGCGCAGTCATCGTGGGCGCGTCGGTCACTCTCCAGAACTCGGTCACGAACTATCATCAAACGGTCACTACCGACACCAACGGGGCCTATCGCATCAACAATGTGCCCATGAATTCCTACCGAGTGTCGGTGGCCGCTCCCGGCTTTGCGAAGTTCGAGCAGGACCTGGCCGTGCGCTCCACCGTGCCCCTCACCCAGGACGTGACTCTGCAGATCGAAGGCCCGCAAACCACCACCATCGACGTCACGGCGACGTCGAACACAACTCTCGACCTGAATCCCGCCTCTCACAACGATGTCGACCAGAGCATTATCAACAACCTGCCCACTACCGGCACCGGGCTGTCCGACCTGATTACGCTCAGCACCCCGGGAGTGGTGGCCGATTCCAACGGGTTCTTCCATCCGCAGGGCGACCACGCCCAGACCAGTTACGTGGTGGATGGCCAGCCTATCAGCGACCAGCAAAGCCGGGCGTTTTCCACGCAGATGCCGGAAAATGCCTTTCAGAATATGGAAATGATCACCGGCTCCGCCGCCGCGCAGTATGGCGACAAGACCAGCCTGGTGGTGGAGGGCGTGACGCGGTCCGGCCTCGGTAAAGCGCCGTTCGGAGAGTTCGACGCCGACTACGGTTCTTTCGGCACCGTGGGCGAAAAGCTGTCGTTCGGCTTCGGCGGGCCCAAATTAGGGAATTTCATGGTGCTCAATTCGGACCGCACCGGCCGCTTCCTCGACAGTCCCGAATTCGACCCCATGCACGACATCGGTAACGACCAGACCATCTTCGACCGTATCGATTATCAGCCCGGCGAGCACGATTCGTTCCACCTCGATCTGTTTCTCGCCCGCAACTGGTTTCAGATTCCCAATTCCTACGACGAGCCCAACCAGGATCAGCGGCAGAAGGTAACCAGCTTCAACATCGCGCCGGGCTATCAGCACACCTTCGGCACCACCACGCTGTTCACCATCAATCCGTGGGTGCGGCGCGATTTCATGAATTACTATCCCAGCCGCGATCCTTTCGACGACACCCCGGCCACCATCTCGCAGGACCGCCACTTGCTGAATTACGGCGTGCGCGCCGACATCTCCTCGGTGGTGGGCGCGCACAATTTCAAAATCGGAACCGAAATCAAGCAGACGCGCCTGTTCGAAGATTTTTTCCTGGGGATCACCGACCCCACGTTCAATCCGATCTGTGTGGATGCCAATGGCGACTCGGCCGGCCCGCTCACGGTGACCAATCCCGATGCCTGCGCGGGTCTGGGACTAACCGTCAACCCCAACCTGGCGCCCGGCCTGGTTCCCTATGACCTGACTCGCGGGGGCGCGCTGTTCCATTTCCGCGATACCGGCAAGATCAACCAATTCGCCTTCTACGGCCAGGATTCGTTTACACTGGGGCACCTCACCTTCAACTACGGACTGCGCGTCGATCAGTACAACGGCCTGACCGAGAAGACCGGGATAGAGCCTCGCGGCGGCGCGTCCTACCTGCTCAAGAAGACCGGGACGGTGCTGCGCGCGGGATATTCGCATACCATGGAAACGCCATATAACGAGAACCTGCTGCTCTCGAGCGCCTCCGGCGTCGGCGGACTCGCCACCAATGTGTTTGGCGCCTACGCTTCCGCGCCGCTCCAGCCTGGCCAGCGCAACCAATACAACACCGGTTTTCAGCAGAGCATCGGCAAATTCCTGGTGGCGGACGCGGAGTATTTCTGGAAGTACACGGATAACGCTTTCGATTTTGACGTGCTGTTCAACTCCCCGATCACCTTCCCGATTTCCTGGCGAAAGTCCAAGCTGGACGGTGTCGCCGCGCGCGTCTCGACCACCAACTTTCATGGCTTTCAGGCCTTCCTGAACATGGGGCACACGCGGGCTCGCTTCTTCGGGCCGGAAGACGGCGGGCTGATTTTCAACTCTCCCGTGGATGTCAGCGTGTTCCGCATCGACCACGATCAGGCGTATGAGCAGACCATGAATCTGCGCTATCAGTTGCCTCATACTGGCCCGTGGATCGACTTCACCTGGCGCTTCGATAGCGGCGAGGTGGCCGGCAGCGTGCCCGATCTGGCCGCCGCCCTGGCTCTGACGGCCGACGAGCAGGCGGCCATGGGGTTCTACTGCGGCAATGACTACGCCACCATCGTCAACCGCATCACTTCGTGCACCGGCACGTATGGCGCCACGCGGCTGGTGATTCCCAAAGCGGGAACCGAGAATGACGACACCAACCCGCCGCGCGTCGCCCCTCACAGCATCCTGGATCTCGGAATCGGCGACGACAATGTCCTGCATACCGAGAAGTTCAAGCTCACGCTAAAACTTTCGGTGTTGAATTTGACGAATGAAGTGGCGCTGTATAATTTCCTTTCCACTTTCAGCGGCACCCACTTCATCACTCCGCGGTCGTACACGGTGACCACGGGGGTGGTGTTTTAGGGGCAGCGGCCAAGAGATTTTGTCGCCGATGAGAAACGAAGCTCCTATCGACGGGTTGTCGGCGGCCAGACTCTTCTGCCTCGTGGACGGATTCCTAAAGATCCGAAGCGCTCGGCCAACGTGTTAATCGAGGGCTGCTTCTTCAAAACCCTCAACGGCCAAGCGGGCGTCTACCAGGAGCAGAGCCTTCCTGCGGTGCTACGCCGCCCGGCGGCCGCGAGCTTTCTCTTTTGGGACCTTGGCCTCGCGCTGGCCCAATATCTGGGCGGCGGCTGCCACCATCAAGGTGTTTAGACTCACCCCCTCCCGACTGGCCTGGGCCACCAACCGGGCGTGCAAGGTCTTCGGCATGCGGACCCGAAACTGGCCGCTCGACTGGGTAGGCGAACTCGGCTTCGGTATGGGATCACCATGCTTCTTACAACTCAGCAGATAGGAGCGCACGGCGTCGCGGCCGTTCACCAAGGCCTCTTCGGGCGTTTCGCCGTCGGAATGGCACCCGGAAGGTCCGGATACTCGATCAGGTACCCACCACCATCCTCCGCCGAAAGCGGCCGAATCGTAAACGGATATTTCTCGATACTAGCGAACTCACCCGTCCTCTGAACCCTCCAGTTTGTTAATGAATTCCAGGAAATCCCGCACATACCATTGCTTAATCGGAATCCGCTTCGGCACGGTTATTCTGCCCGCTCTGGGGTGCCGAAATGTCACGTGGCTGGTCCCTCTGTGGGAGTCCACCTACACACGGAAACGGCGAGCCCAACTTCCAGATCCTCCAGTCGCCAGTTTCGCGGATTCTCCCGCATCCGGGCAAGGATCTTGGTAGCGTTCGACACAAACAGATGGTGCCCAATACGATACCACTCAGCAAACGTTAATCTGAATCACCCCTTACCCGAATCCCCCGTTCCAGCTTCTTCGACAGAAATAAACTCGCCAAGACAAAGCCGATGAACAAAAAATATCCCGGCAATATCTTCGAGCTGTCCGTTGGAATCACAATCTGCGCGCCTGTCTGCATCAACCCGCTCATGGTGTTCGCAATCAACCCGTTAAACGCCACGAACGACATGAAGATGGCCAGCGCCATCACATCCGCCATCGACCACTTCGAGGATTCCAGCGCAAAGAAATTCGCCAGCCGGTTCCGCAGCAAAGCCGGCCTATACAAGCAGAATGCCAGCGTGAAGATTTTGATCGCCGGGAAGACGACGCTGAACATCAGCACCAGCACCCCGACAATCCACATATCCGGCCGTCCCATCGTGACCAGCGTTCGAAACACTTCCAGCACACTCTTACTCTGGAAGTAGAGCACCTGATCCCGGAACCGATCGGCGTCCCGAGAAAGGTTAAGCCCAGCCGCGAGATCTTCGCCTCCACCTCGAGCATCGGGGTAAAAATGCCGCCCGCCAGCAGCACCACGCAAAACAGCAACAGCACCGCGACCGCCGCGACGCCCCAGCACCGGCCGCCCGATCATCAGCAGCAGAAACGCCAGCGCGCTCGCTGCCAGCGCCGTCAGGTAATAATAAGCGATACTCTCATCCAACTCATGAATCCGGCCGCCAAGTTGCTCCTGGCAGGCGCCGACGTTCGCGCAGCCGTGTTCCTTCAGATGTAGGAGTAATATTTCGTGTCCACATTGCCGAACGTATTTTTCGCGGCATCGGCCAGCACGCTCTTGATGTAATTCTTAAGCGCCGATTCGTTCTCGGGCCTGCGCAACTCGGCCATCACCACATCCGTGTATTCCGGAACGTGCGGTTTGAGCGCCGCCGACCATCATGTTCGCGATGAGCGGGTTCCCCTGTCCCATGAACCCGCCGCCCTTGTTCTGGGATTGCTCGCGCTCATCTTCTCCTTCACCTGATCCAGCAACTGGTAGAGCGCCCTTTCGACTGTCGGCCGAGGCCCTGGCTCGCCGCTTTCAAATCCAGCGCGTCGACCCTGTCGTCCAGAATGGGCAGCAATTTGGCCACCCAGCGGTCGATATTCAGCAGGTCATAGCGCGCGTGGCTGATCTCGGCAAGTTCCGTCCGGAGCACGCGCCGGGTAGAAAGGCCGTCGATCGTCAGCCACGTGCACGCCCCGCGACGGCCAGCAGGAGCACACCGGCGATCAGCCGGAAATCGATTTTCCCTCGCGGTGCGCGATCGGCAGAATCGGAACTGGGGATCATAGGGGTCCTGTAAACGGTGACGTTCGGCGACCGAAATAATTATAGACCGATTGTCGCGCCGCCACGATTCTCCCGAACGATCGTTTGAACGGTAAGGTCACAAGCAACCCGAGAGGCACGGCTGACGAGTCTTCTTTTGCGGTCTCGCGCCTCTGCGAGAGATTTGCTTTCGGGGTCCGATAATTTGGCCGTCGTCCCGTGCGGCGCCCGCAAGCTTCGGCCTTTTGAATCGCTCTCACAGAGGCGCAGAGACCGCAAAGAAAAGATGGCGAGTCACTCTTGCAACGGATACTTCGGTTGCGCCCATCGGCCGCGCCAGGTTCATCGGCAGCTACTTAAAATGTCAATACGTTGACTTAGTAACTCAAACCAAAGCCATAAGGGAACAACGGATTCGTGTCTTTCGCGTGAGGATATTGATCCATGGAGCGCGGCCAGGCGAAGGAAAGCTTGCCGGTCGGCTTGTAATCCCCGAAAAGAACATCGGCGATGCCTTCGCCTTCGGTGCCCGGGAGCCAAGCGGCTAGGAAGGCGTCGGCGTCGAGCGGATCGCAGAATCAGCGGCCGTCCGGAAATAAGGACGACAACGACCGGCACGCCCGACGCTTTCATCTTATTGACGGCGGCGATGTCTTCGGGAGCGAGGCTGAAATCCGCGCGGTCGCCCTGGCCTTCGGCGTACGGCTTTTCGCCAATCACTACGAGCCCGACGTTGGCGCCGGCAGCGCCGGTTCCATTGGCGGCGAAGGTCACCTAGCTCGCGCGCGGCTTTCTTGATGGCGCCCAGAATGGTGGTGCCCCCGGGTCACGTTGTCGCTGCTGCCTTGCCAGTGATGGTCCAGCCGCCGCATTGATTGCCCATGTCGTCGGCGCTTTTTCCCGCCACGTGGATTCGCGCCGCGGTTTTTGAGAGCGGGAGCGTATGGTTTTCATTCTTGAGAAGCACCAGCGATTCGCGTACAGCCTCTCTCGCGACGGCCCGGTGCTCGGGCGTTCCGAAGCTCTTGAATCGGTCGGCAAGCTGCGAGCGGTTCGGGTCCATCAAGCCCATGGCGAATTTCACGCGCAGGATTCTGGTGACGGCGTCGTCGATGCGCGACATCGGCACCGTGCCTTCCTGCGCCAGCTCTTTCAGGTCCTTGATGAATTCGCTGATAGTGATCCGGAGACCATCACCATGTCCATGCCGGCGTTGATGGAGACGCCGATCGCGGTCTTATAATTCCGGGTGATCTGGTCGACGGCGTTGTAGTCGGAAATCAGGAACCCTTCGAAACCGATCTCCTGCTTCAGGATTTCCGTGAGCAGGCGTTTCGAGCCGGACACTTTGACGCCGTTCCAACTGTTATAGGAAGGCATGATGGTCCCGACGCCTGCCGCCACCGTCGTGAAATAGCCTTGCATGTGGACGCGGCGCAGCGTCGCTTCGTCGACACGCGTGTCGCCTTGGTCGAGAGATCTCCCTCCCGGACCGCCCGTGCCGAACGTCGTGCCTCCGTCGCCCGACGTAATGTTTCGCGCACGCCAGGACGCCATGCGGATCGGCAAGACCCTTGCCCTGAAGTCCTCGGACGGCCGCGGCGCCCAGCTCGCCCACCAGTTCCGGATCTTCAGAGAATCCTTCATACGTGCGGCCCCAGCGAATATCCTGCGGCACGGTCACGCAGGGCGCGAAGACCCATTGAATGCCGGTCGCCCGAACTTCTTCGGCGGTAATTTTGCCGATCTGTTCCACCAGCGCCGCGTCGCGCGTGGCGCCGAGGCCGATGTTGTGCGGGAAAATCACCGCGCCCAGCACGTTGTTGTGGCCATGCACGGCGTCGATGCCGTAAAGGATGGGGAT
>CAWEPW010000015.1:0-49243 GCA_963810955.1 uncultured Acidobacteriaceae bacterium
CGGAGCGCGCCCACTCCGTAAGCAGGTCCATTACGAACGGCGGATGCAGCGCCAGATTGGTACCGGAAAGTCGGCTTAGCGAAAGCAACGAGGATACGAACTCGCTGCACGGCAGTTCGGATTCCTGCAGGATCGCGCACAGGTATTTCGGCTGTTGGCAATCTTGTGCCTGTCAAAGCCCCTGGGAAGCCGCAAGAATCAACGCGGATTAGCCCTAACCAGCTAATTTTCTTTAACCGTTAAATCACCACCAAAACCTGCGGGTAGAATTTTGGCATCGCACAGGCGTCTGCTAGACTGTTGAGCAAATTTGCTGAGGTGACCTATGCGTCTCCGGTATGTTTGCACCGCTTTAATTCTAGGAGGCTGTACGCTCGCGGGCTCTGCGCAAACGGGTTCAATAAGTGCGAAGGTGGCCGCCGGCACCCAAATGTCACCGGTGCAGGCGCAGGAAGAGTTGCTGAACCTCTTCGAGCATGAGTTTATGGGAGTCGCGCAGGCAATGCCTGCGGACAAATACGGCTTTGCGCCTACTGCGGCAACCTTTACGGCCTCGCAGAGCGCAAAGTATGACGGGGTTCGCACGTTCGCGCAGGAAATATCGCATGTCGCAACGGCGAACTACTACTTCGCTTCGAAGATTCTCGGGGAGAAGATGCCGGTTGACCCGAAAAGCATTCAGGGTCTGACGACGAAGGAGGAACTCCTGAAGGCCGCTGCGGATTCTTTCGCCTATGCACACAAGGCGCTCGCGACGATTACTCTTGAGAATGCCTACACTACTATTGAGGGTGTCGACGGTCTGCACACGCGGTCGGTCGTCGCATCTTTCATTTCTGCTCATGGATTCGACCACTATGGGCAGATGGTCGAGTACCTGCGCATGAACGGCGTCGTGCCTCCGGGTTCGAAGTGAGCCCATCATGGCCTGAAGTCGTCATCAGAATGAGCGCTCCCTGTAGCACGGGATCCTAGCCATTGCTGTTCTTGCCGCCCTGTGTGACCGGATCTCTGCCGATGTTTCGCTGTTCGGGCCCACGAAGTACTGGACGACAATCCGACTTCAATTTGGTCAATGAGCGGTTAAATGCGGGCCACTTTGCGTGGACGACCGCGGCGACAAGTTCCTGGAGGCTTTAGTTTCAAAGATCCGACCAGTCGCGATCGAACGCGGCGAGTGAGGAACTCCTATTAAGGCCGGTGAGACGTTCGAATCAGAAGATCTGCGGTCGGCGGGCGTGACTGCGTTTTATTCACGACCTCCGGAGTTTTCGGTCTCGGGTGGGTCATCGGCAACCCGGAAGTTAGCCAGGAACGGGCTTAGAGGAAGTAGACCGAATTCGTACCGAGAAGTCGGCATTGCGGAAGTGATCTGCCTCATTCAATGCTAGATCTCCACGGGTTTTAAGATCCTTTAATTCAAAACTCGCAGTACAAGAACGGTACAACCAAAACCTGTTCCATCGCGCTCTCAGTGGTTGCTTACAGGGCATTGCAGTGCGACCGCTGCCAACCGCTCTACCTGCTTCGGGGTCATGAACTAAACTTTCCCCACGTTCGCCTCTTGTGTCCCTTTCGCGTGTACGTATCGATTGAGACGGCGAGTGAGCGCTGAGGCTTTCTCGGCGCTAATGTAGCCTTGCTTGCGCGCATCTTTCAGAGCGCCTCGCGCCAATCCGACACGGCCAGTTTCTTCCAAAAGTTGAGAAATGGCTTTTTCGATCGTGGTCACGGGAAGTCCTTCGCGATTGACGATATCCGATGCTCGCAAATCAGCATGATGAATTTCCACCCACTTGGGACGGCGGCGGCGGAGGCGGGCACTTTTCGGCACTGTGATCTGTACGCGTGGCGGATTCGCATCAGAAATGCCATAAACCGCCAACGCGGTCTCGTGGGATAAGGCTATTTTTTTCGGCCCACTGTCAGCACGCGCCCACAGGATCGCTTCGCGATATCGCCCCAAGCGATCCGACGGGAAGTAAGGAATTCGATACACGCCGCGCGCCACCCGTTGAAGTTTTCCCCGTTGGGTCAGACGCGCCAGAACTGAATCCTTGATGCCAAGGCTGCGGGCCTGCGCCGCTGTCACGAAACCCTCGTTTTCTTCGGCAAACGGCAGCAGCTCATCAATGCGAGATCGCATGTCCCTAGTATCGGCAGCAATACCGGCCTTTGTCAATATAGTTCCATAATAGAACTATATTGACAGGTTATGATCGACAGGATGCGACTGTCCTTTAACTGTCCAATAAGGATTCCCTAACGCTATTTACAAGGCTTTTCAGGGGCCACCAGCGTCTTGTAAGTTGTTGAAAACATTAGTCTTTTTGGACTCATAACCCAAAGGTCGGTGGTTCAAATCCACCCCCCGCAACCAACCGCTTATGGTCCGTGACTCGCACTGTTTTATACCAATGCCGGCTTTACTCTGCGAACGCGTCGCGTATTTCGCTCACTGAGTCGTGTTGGGATTTGCGCATTCGCTGCAGCCTGCGGCCAGGGTACTCCGTAATCCGAGTCGACGAGCGTGTGACCACTGACGATCAAATCGAATTGGCGAATCGTACCTATCCATGACAGGCTCCATGAGGAGCACGTCCGAATGCGAAGAGTCCAGCACCTTCTGCAATTCATAGCTGCTCTGGACGATGAAGGTTTGCGCCTTTTTGTCACGACGGAATACATTTGGCAATTCCGAATAGCGCCAGTTCGCGACGTCATTGTACTTGGCATCCTTACTCAGAACGGCTCTTTACGGTGTATCTCGAGTTGTTGATCACGAAGATGAAGGGCTGAAGGTCATGCCACATGACGGTCGAGTGCTCTTGCACGGTCGTCTGGAGAGATCCGCAGGCAAGGCGGGCGGTTTGTTTCGAGCCCGGCCCATTTCCCTCAAAATGAGAACCGCACCGAGAACTGCAGCTGTCGCGCGTTGAGCATCGTCCGCGGCAAACCGAAGTTAGAATTCGGTAAAGCTGGAATAAACAAACACGAGGACGGTGCGGGTAGCATTGAACATGACTGGCCTACTGTAGGTGTAATCGGGGTGGAGGCAAAGCTCCCAACGCCCGGGATTGCGGCTCCGTCTCCTAGCGGGCAGGCCGTGGACGCTGATTGCGCCTGGATTGCGCGACTAACGGCATCTTTGTAGTGGCCAGGAATGGCCGGACTCGCGCCGCAAAATACAGGCGAGCCGTACACTGAAGTTACCTCATCCACGTTCGGACGGTTAAAAACATTGAAAGCATCAAAGGCAAGTTCCACCTGCCTTCGATCGGAGAGATGGATGGCCCGGGCGACACGCAGATCCCAATCATATTCTGGATCGCCGATGTATGTATTCCTTGGGATCATAGTTTGGCAGTCCTGGACCGTGGGGCAGTGGCCGACAGCTGGCGCGCCACCCACGCGGTCGGTTGCACCGCCTGCCACGTCATTCAGGGTATTGTTGCCATAGAAAAGCGTGAAGGGCCGACCGGATTGCAAGGTGATGATGCTGCTCAACTGAAAATTCCGCCACGGACCATTGTTGGGGGCAAGAGCGGTGAAATTCGTAACCAAGCGGTGGCGAGCGTCCTGGTTGGAGTTCGAGCGTTCGGAGTTGTAGTCGAACTGGTTGGGAGGCAGATTGATGAAGGTGGTGAAATTGCCGTTGTCAATGGAGTGCGAATAGGTGTAATTCGCGGTCAGATTAAAATTCTTTCTGCGTTCGATCACGGTCACGGTTCCGCCGTGGTAAACGGCATTGGCCACGTCATTGTTGTAGTCGTCCAATCCATTGCTCAGGGTTTGCAAGCCGGAGCCGAGGGCGCCGCCAAAAAAGGGACCTAAGCCGGCCAGGGCGCCGGTGCCGAGCGTCGGGGTGCCAGTACACGGAGTGAGAGTGCCACTCGCGTCGAGCCATCCCGGCACCCACTCAGGCAACGGGTCGGTTGGGGGGGCCGACTTGGTAGTGCCAACCGGACAGGGTACGTTGATGTTATTCCCGCGAACGAGTTTGTGTGCGCCAACGAACATGTAACTTAGATTGATCGCCAAGCCTCCGCGAAATTGGCGATCGATCTCAAAGCTGACCTGCTCGGCATAAGGAGTTCGGGAGTTGTGGTCCATTCCTCCCTCACCAACGCCGCAAGCGCCGGTAGTAAAGCAAGTACCCGCCATTGAAATTCCAGCAGGGAAGTCCGCACTGTAGGATCCCGTCTGAATAACGCTGCCCGCGTAACCTGCCGCGTTCTGACTCGCGGGGAATCCGCAAAAGCTGATAGCCCTGGCTGGCCTGTCCCAGATTGGACATGATGTTGGGATACTGCTGAGGCTGAATGACCACGCCGGGGATGTAACCACCGTTGCAACCGGCAGCGACAGCCGAGGAAGGGTGATTGCCGCATTCGTAGCCCGCGACGATCTTCTGAGTATTCGGAACAAAGAAGAAAGTCAGGTTTTGGCGGTCAAAGAAAATGCCGAAACCACCCCGAATCACGGTCTTTGAGTCTGGGGAATAGGCAACGCCGATGCGCGGTTGGAATCCGTTGTAATCAGGGTTTACGTACTGCGCCAGCCCGGACTCAACATCCCACCGCAGACCATAGTTGAATGTCAGGTTGTGAGCAATGCGCCATTGGTCTTGAACAAAGCCGCCCCAGTAGCCGTGGTCGATGAGCCGACTGTAGCGATTAAAGAATTGCGGTGGATAGGCATTCGCCCATGTTGAATTCGGGAAGCCAGCCTCCGTTGAGCGGATTGGCCGACGTAACCGTCGGCGAGCAAGCGGGGTTGGGAAGAGGCGCGGCGCAAACGTTCGGATCGGTCGGCAGCGGTACGCCGAGGTAGGTGAACACCACACCATTGTCCTCGGGAACAGGACAGGGTCCAGTCGTAGGCGGTCCGAGGCTATTGATTGGATACTGCCCGCCAAAGTTGGTGTTGAAGTATTCCGAAAAGCTCACCAGGCAGCCCACGCCTGGCACGAGCATCCGAACGGGAGTGAACCCAGGAAAATTCTCGAGACTCGACAAATAGTTGCCGTCGACTCCGAACTTGATGATGTGATTGCCTTTGACCCAGGATACGGACTCGGAAAGCTGCCCGCGGGTCTCGTAGAGCCGGTCGTTGGTTCCGAAGTTGTGGCCTAACTCGAGATCGTTCAGGATGCTGAAGTCGGGTTGGCCAGTGGCGCCAGTAAAGTTGTAGTGCCGACGCGCGAACTGCGCAAGCACAGTGTTGACCACGTTGGACGACAGCACCGAGTTCACGGTGGCGACCACCGCCTGGTCGCGCACATACAGATTGCGGCCGCCGCTGGGAACGCCGATGCCGCCGCCGTCAAGGGTGTTGCCGACAAGCTCGTTGAGCGCGCGAATATCTTCCGCGTTATAGCGAACTCCCAAGCGATTGTTCGTCGTGATCTGATGGTCGATCCGGGCAAAACCAAAATCGTCATTTCCGGTTTTCAGGAAGCCATCAAGGTATCCAAAGGCTTGGGCTTGACTGATATTCGCGGGATTACCAGAAAAATTCGGAAAGCATGTCGAAAGGGCGCCGATGCAGCCTTCCGGAGCGAGTCCCATGAGCGCTTTGGCTTGGTCGATTAACAAAATATTGTTTACGAGATCCGGTGGGTAGACCGGCGATTGGGCGCTGCGCTTGCCTTCATAATTCAAGAAGAAGAACGTTTTGTTCTTGACGATGGGTCCACCTAAGGCGCCACCGAACTGATTCTGTCGCAATTCGTGCGGCAGGGGCGCGGGTTGGAGAAGCGAACGCGCGTCGGTCGCACTGTTCTGGAAATATTCGTAGAGCGTGCCGTGGAGATCGTTTGTGCCGGACTTGGTGACTATGTTCACGATACCGCCGAGCGCCCGGCCGTATTCGGCGCCAAAACTATTGTTCACCACGCGGAATTCTTGCACTGAGTCCTGCGGGGGCGTCGCACGTTGAATGCCGCTGGCCGCATTGACGAAGTCTGCTCCGTCCACGGTAATCTCATTGCTGAACGACCGCATGCCGCCGAACGAGATCTGCGTGACTTCGAATTCCGTGAACGTTGTGCCCAGGCTGGTGCGACTGGTGGCAACCCCGGGAGTCAGGAGAGCAAAGTCAGTAAACACGCGACTGCTGGTCGGGAGCGATTCCACCTGCTCCGGCGCCACGACCTGGCTGATTTCACTTCGCGTCGGTTCGATGGTCGGGGCTTCCGTTGTGACGACGACCGTCTCGCCATGGGCAGCAACTTCCAGGCCCACATTGACAGTTGCCACCTGGCCGACCGTTAGCACAACTCCAGTTTGGGTGTAGTTGGCAAATCCAGGTGAGGATGCCTTCAGCTCGTAGGTCCCGGGCCGCGCGTTGGCGATGGCGTAAAGACCACTCTCGTTGGATGTCGCCGTGTATGTCGCGTCAGTAGCCGTGTTGCGCACGCGGATGGAAGCTCCCACCACGACGCGTCCGCTCGGGTCCGTGACCGTTCCGTTCAATTGGGCGTTTTCAATACCCTGCGCGAATGCTCGATGGGTGTCGCAGGAGAGAACGGCAAAAGCAAACAGGACCCACAGAACCGTCGAAAAGCGTTTCATCAGCTCCTCCTAAGAGAAGACGTACGACATGTGGAAGGGCGTGGCCCCGATGTCTTGTGACTTTTGTGAAATCCTCACTCTACCGCCGCAAAGGTGTTTATCACCTAAATTGTTTGATTGTCAACCTAAAAAATGTATACGTTTTCCCCGGGTCCGGGCCACATTTTTGTAACCATCACGTAAGAATGTATGCAACGTGGTGACTCAGCCGGCAAGCGCGACGTTAGCGAGGAATGTCGAGGATTCGGCCGGTTCATTTTGGGTCGTTAAGATGTCGCGGTTAGTGTGAGCAACTCCGTCAGATGATGCAATACCCGGTGTGGGCTCCGGCTCAATGGTTGCCCCGCCCACTTCCGGGCATCGGTCATACCGGTCGTAACTCCGAAACCGACCGCACCTCCTCGACGAGCCATGATCATTTCCACCAGCGGATCATCGCCAACCACGCCAACCCTGCGCATGGGCACTCCGAGCTTGCGAGCCACCAACCGCAAAGCATGGAGCGAAGGTTTGCCGGTCAGCACCATGGGAGCGCGGGTTATCTTGCGAACTGCGGCGGTGATAGCGTGCGAATGACCTAATGTCTTGCCGCTTGCGGTAGCAAAGAAAGGCACATCCGATGCGACATAGAGCTCGGCCCCATTCCAGATTGCCTTGACCGCGGTTTCGATATCCTTCATCCCGCAGTCCGGGTGCCAGCCGATGTAGACAGCCTGCGTCTGCTCGGCTCCTTGCTGTCCCGTGGATAGAGTGTCGATTCCAGCCTCTCTCAGTGCATGTCCCACGCCGGGTGTGCCTAACACGAGAGCGCGCTTAATTCCGCGGCGCGGCATCAGGTCGGCGGCTACGGTCGAGGGAGTAAGTAGAGCATCGTCAGAAATGGGCAAGCCGATCGCGCGCAGCTTGGGCGCCTGCTCGGCGGGCGGATAATGCGGTGCCATTGGTGAAGAACAACAAAGGGCATTCCTCGCGCCTTCAGCTTCGTCAATACTTCTATTGCGCCGGGCAGCAACTGGTAGCCGCTTAGGGAGCGGTCGGTCAGGACAAGCGTGCCGTCAAGGTCGAACATGAAGCCCTCGACCGGACCGAGCGTTTCGCGCCTCCGGTTACGAGATGCTTTCATGCTCCTGCATCTCCGCGCGCTGGCGCTTAACTCGAGACTGAAACCCGCCTTCTTTACGGAGAGATATGCGATGTCGCGGCGAGCGGCGAGTTCGCGAATCAGGTTCTTCACTGGAACCATCTCGGGATTGTACGTACGTGGCGTGGTGCCAAGTGGTTTCATCGCGTCAACCTGGTTCGCCGGCATGGTGGCTCGAAGCAGAAACTCCTCATCGCTGAGTTCCGGTCCAATGCTCTTGCGCAGTTCGGGTAGCGGCGGCATGCCGGGCTCGTTGCCGAAGCTCGCGGGCTCGCGGCAGCGAGTCAATGCGGTCCATCACCTCGGGCGCGATCGGAATGTTGGGCCGGCCGAATTTTCCGAACGCGTAACGGATCACTTCGTCGGGAATTACTGCATAGCGTTCCTTACGCGTCACGTTCATCACAGCCTGGGTTAGCACCATCTGGGAGAAGGGTGTCATCACGATGGGCCAACCGAGTTCTTCGCGAACCCGGCCGATCTCGCCGATCACCGCATGCTCCAAGTGTGACAACCTGCTTTCGGCGAGATGACGCCGCATCGTGCCGATCATGCCACCCGGCAGTTGATGGCGAAGATAGCCGGCGTCGAAAGCCTGGGGGTGCCCCGCTGGCAAGCCTTCCGCTTCTGCAAGGCGAGTGAAGTACCGGCCAACTTCGGCGAGAGCTTCATCGTCGATATCAACCTGATGGCCGAGATAGCGCAGATTGGATACCACTCGTTCAGACGGCGGATTGGAAATTCCGTCAGCAGCTGCACCCGAGGCGCAGTGTACGGCGCTGACTCCCCACTGCGGCGCATCCATGTAGACCAACTCCCCAAGACCGATCGTGCAATGAGAATGCAGCTCCAGCGGTTTGTCGCCGATCACCTGCGATGATCGCAGGGATCAACGTCCGGGCGCGGAGTGGAGTGAGAAGGCCTCCGGGATCTTTGATGTAGAGAGCATCCACGTCACGACTGGCGACCAGCTTGCGAGCGCAACCGACGTAGTGTGCGTCATCGTGGATGGGACTCAGCGTGAAGACGAGGGCGGCCACGACATATTCGCCTCCGGCCGCTTTGACCATGCGCGCGCACTTGACATTCGAATCAGCGTCATTCATCGGGTCGGCGAGTGCGAAGCGCCGAATGCCATTCCTGACAAGAGTCCTGAAGGCCAATGCCATGAACTCGGGACTCGCCGTCTGCCACGAGATAAAGCGAAACCCCGTGGAGAGAAACTGCAGCGGCGTCTTGGGCGTCGCCTCGGCCATCAGGCGGATTCGTTCCCAGGGATTCTCCTGCTTGTAGCGGACGGCAACACCCATGTGCGTGGAGGTCGTGAAGTCGATGGCTTTGAAACCCACGCGGTCCATGGCGGGCGCGATGCTTAGAGTCCTGGCGGTGTCGACACCGAGCGCGGCCCAGAGGCTTTGATTGCCATCGCGCAATGACGTCTCAACCAGTTGAATATTGGCCATGCTCACGACCTCGCTACCAACTCGGGACGCACGCGCAGCAGAATCTCGCCATACTCGACTGCCGCTCCGTTCTCAGCCAGTATCTCGACCACTTCGCCCTTCACGCCCGCCTGCACTGTGTTCATCAGCTTCATCACCTCGATGATGCCGACTACCGTATCGTCTTCGACATGCGAGCCCACTTCGATGAACGGTGGTTCGCCGGGCCTGGGAGCGCGGTAAAAGAATCCGAGCAGCGGAGAAGGAACTTCGAACAAGCCCGGTTCTGACGGAGGTTTGTGTTTTTTCACGAGTCGCGGCGGCGCCATCGCAGACTGCGGCGCGGCCTGCAACGGCGCCGTCATGCCTTCTGAGTCCCGTCGCACCGGCTTGGCCGAGCTGCGCTGCAGGTGCAGTTTCATGCCGTCGATCTCAATCGACAAGCTGTCGAAGCTTGAGTCTTCGAGCAACCGCATGATCTCGGCCACATCCTTGGCCGTGAGACTCATCTGCGGCCTCCAAAGATGTTCATGACATGGGTAAGTGGATTTTCGGCGGGTCTGGCGACCGGCGTGGCGTCTTTGGCGGACCACACCGTCTCAGGGCGGCTCTGCAGCACAAGGATTTTTCCGTTTCGGTCGATGGCCCATTCAATATCCTGCGGGCGACCGTAATGGCGCTCGATCTTACGGCCGATGTCTCGAAGAACGGCTAATTCATCATCGCTGATGCTCGGACTATGGCGCATCCCCTCTGGAGTTTCTACTACATCCACTCCTCCCGCTGCCGCCGGCAGATGTTGGACGTGCTTATCGGAGATGTCGCGTCTTGAAATCTCGCCGGTGATCTTGGCAATTACGAAGCGGTCTGGTGTTACCTCGCCACTGACCACCGCCGAGCCCAGACCCCAGGCTGCTTCAATAGTAATCACCGACCGGTCGCCGGTTAACGGGCTGCGCGTGAACATTACTCCCGCTGTGCGGGCGTGGACCATCTGCTGCACAACGACAGCCATTGCTACTCCATTTTCCCGTATTCCATGTTTGCGACGATAGGCGATGGAGGGAACAGAGTAGAGACTTGCCCAGCAGGAGCGCACATATTTCAATGTCGGCTGCGCGCCCATAACCCACAAAAAAGTGTCCTGTAGGCCGGCGAAGCTGGCGTCCTCGGCATCCTCAGTGGTTGCAGAGGAGCGCACTGCCAGCGGTAAGTCCAATCGCTCGCCGCAAAGCTCGGCATGCGCCTGGAGAATTTCCGATTGCAAGTCCTGCGGCAAGGTCACATTTTCGAAGCGCACGCGCAGTCGTTGGGAAAGAGCGGCGATCGCGTCGAGTTCATCCTCGCGCAGAGACTCGACGTGCGGACGGATCGGCTCTTCTATTTCGAGCGTGGCAAGAAAGCGTTCGAAGGCGCCGGTGCGCACCACGAACCCGGGCGGCACGGCGATTCCAGCGCGCGTGAGTTCGCCCAAAGAGCCGCCTTTGCCGCCAACCGCGAGACGATCGTTCAGTGTGATATCGGCGAGCGAGCTGAGGTTTTCCGATGAACGCATGGCAATTGTGCGAAACGAAAACTGGAACCTTGAAAGCTGAAACGTCGAAAGCGACACCGTTCCCCTCGATACGCTAGAGTACGGTAGCATTACACGTCCGGCTGTTCGGCGGAGGCACAGACCGTTCACGGCCAACGAAAGCCATCAACATCGAGGCGGAAAATGAGAAGTGTAATCTTCGCAATCAACATTACCTTAGATGGCTGCTGCGACCACACCAAAATGATTCCTAATGAAGAAATATATGAATATTTTACACACCTCATGCGAGATGTTGACCTACTCGTCTATGGGCGTAAAACTTATCAATTGATGGTTCCTTTTTGGCCTGATGTCGCAAAAAACCAGTCTATGACAAAAGCAGCGAACGAGTTTGCTCAAACATTTGACTCCATCAACAAAATTGTTTTCTCACAATCATTAGGCAGCGATGAAGGAAAAAATACGAAAATTGTTCGCACGAAGCTTCAAGACGAAATCCTTAAATTGAAACAAGGACAAGGCAAAAATATTTTAACCGGTGGCGTATCTATTCCTTCACAACTGATAGAGCTTGGTCTGGTTGATGAATATCTTTTTGTCGTTCATCCAGTAGTGGCAGGGGAAGGGAGACGCTTGTTAGAAGGTGTTAGCCTACAGGAGAGATTACAATTGAGATATGTTGAGTCCAAAAGTTTTGAATCAGGATGTGTTGCGCTTCGTTACTTGAAATAGTGACAGAAAACAATTGGGCGAAACTCCGCCGCTCTGCGTCAACAATCCTTATTTCCTTTTTGCACCCTACTTTCCGATAGTGCCGGGTTAACGAACTAACCTAAAGCTTCGAAATACCGGGACCTGGCCTATTACTCAAGAATTGTTACTATCCCTCGCCCTCCATCTACGCGGATCCGCTGACCATCTTTGATTTTTTGCGTAGCCCGACCGGTCCCAACCACCGCAGGCAGACCGAATTCCCGCGCTACGATTGCGGCATGGCTCATCGAGCCTCCGATATCCGACACGGCTGCTGCAATCTTCTGGAATATCGGCGCCCAGGTGGGATTGGTGATTTGACAAACCAGGATGTCGCCCTGGCGCAGGCGACCGATTTCGTCGACTGACTTTACGACCCGGGCCACACCCTCGACCACGCCGCTGGAAGCGGCAAATCCTTTGATCTCGTTTGAATCTCGTTGATCACCCGCCGTAAGCCACGCGTCGAGACTCTCGCGCGTAATTCCCCATAGCATCACGATGGCAGGATCATCGATGACGTCGGGAACCGGCCCGAGCGCTGGCGCAGTTTCGTGCTTTGTCCACTCGGCGATGGCGGCCTTTCGCTCCTCCACGAGGGCAGGCCAGCGGGAAGGGCCACGCGGGAGCGAACCGTTCGACCACGACGTCATCATGTCGACGATTGCCGTTTCCAGTTCGAAGTGAGTGAGATGGAAGACGTCCTCTGTATCCGGGAAAAAGCCATTCCTGGAGAGCAGCGCACCGAACTCCCTGATCTTGTTGAAGAACAGGTTGGTGTACCAGTGTTCGCAATAAAACTTGTGTCCCTCGACATAAGGGAAAACGCGATGTGCCAGTTCGATCATCTGATCGTAGGCGGCGCGCTCCTCGTCCGTATTCAGAAGCTCGCGATAATCCTCGATCAACTGCTTGCGCTCCGCCATCAGTTTCTCGACTGGCCTCTCGATGCGCTGGCCTGCCTTCGCATTAGCGATGTATCCGGGCAGCGCGGCGAACGGCATCGATAGATCGTCATTCCATGACCTGTGATAGTGATAAAAGCCGTCGCCGACATTGATGTTGAACCAGGGGTCGCGCGAAACCGCGAGTTCTTTCAGCCAGGCCTTGCCGGGATCGCCGAACTGCTCGAGCGACTTGATGATGTCGTCTGGGGAGCAGCCTTCCCGTATTTTGTCATCGACGCGGAGTTCGATGGCGCACTTCGCCAAGCGCCTGAGTTCGTCGTCCGGGCGAAAGATTTCAGCCTGCATACCAGCCACCATGCGTGCTACTGTCTGGTCGCTGATCTCCGGAAATGCTTTCTTGCAGAAGTCGAAGAAGGTCAGATAAGCGCCATAGCCGAGCAGGAGGAATTCGAAATGGTGCTGCCACATCCGGAAATAGCCTTCCAGCGTTTTCTGATAGGTGTCGAGCAGATAATGGTTGGAGGCGACACCACGGCCTGCGTGGACGTGCTCCAGGGGTTCTAACTCCGGGAGTTCAACTTTCGGGAGCTTCTGCGCATCCCGGATCAGCGCCATCATTTTTTCTTTCCATTGCGCGAACAGTCGCTCCCAGTTGGCGTAGTAGTAAAATGCGCGCCGTTTGAACTCCTCCGTTCGGCGGGCTATCTCGGCTGGATCGATCACCGCATTTCCGCCGATGTAGATGCGGCCGTTGATGATTCGGTAGTCGATGCCGAGTGTTGTCGGCAAGCAATGCACTCGCGTGTTGGCTGCGCCCAAAGCGCAATATGCCGCCTCAGCAGTGATCGTGTCGAAGAGGCACATGGGTGCCGGGAAATGCATGGAGTTATAGAACCAGAAGCGCTCGTCGTCTTCGGGAGTGAATTGCATGTAGTAGGGGTAAGCAGCCTGTGCTTGTTGGGTTCCTGCGATTACTTGAAGCGAGCTTGGAAGCGGAAAGCGCTTGGGTTTGACCATTGTGCTCATCTACATCTCCCATGGGCCGTCTCAATCTACACCTTTTGGGCCGAGGTGTAGCCGCTATATTTTGCGTCATTCACGATTGATGCGCAGAACTCGATCATCATTTTCCCCAAAAAGAATATCGAGCAGTTCGGGACGGTTCCGCTGCAAACCACGACTGTTCACAGTACCCTTCTCCGTCAATTCTCCAGACGCGCTGGAAGGTGGGGCCTCGACCAATAACGCCGCAACAATCCGGTTCGAGCTGCCGGTCCCAGCCGCGGCCAGCTGCATTAACCGGTCGCACACAATCGCCCGCAGGATTTTGTTTGAGGCCGTCTGTGCCGGTGTTGCGTTGCGATTCACACCGGCTACCTCGGCGCACGCCTCCCAGTCAGGGAAGATGAGCATACGCACATCCTCACGGTCGGCGCCCACGATCACAACTTCGCTCGCGAGCGGCCGCAGCGCATCGAGCGCGGTCAAGCGCAGCTTCCCGGCGCTTACACGTGTGCCCGAAGTCAGCTTGAAGTCTTCGCTGATGCGGCCATCAAAGCGCAAACCCGCTCGCGGCCGTTCGGGATCGATGAAGCTGAGCAGATCACCGGACCGGAGAAAACCATCTTCATCGAAGGCCGATTCGGTGGCCGCTCGATCCCGCCAATAGCCGGGAGTGATATTCGGGCCGCGATAGTTGGCCTCGAAGCTGTCGTCGTGCGGCACCAGCTTAAGATCCATTCCCGCTACCGGGATACCAACCACGCCCGGCCCGGTGGCGTACAAGTTGCCAAACAGAGCGATGGGGCTTGTCTCGGTCATGCCCAGGCCACTGACAATCAAAATCTTTTGGCCGACGGCTTTGACCGTCAGTTGTTCGAGAGCGTTCCAGGTCGACGGTTGCATCGATGCCGCTGCGTACCATAGAAATTTGATCCGCCGGAAGAAGTTTTCACAGAAGGTCTGATCGGCTTCGAGGTGGGGGATCAGCAGTTCAAAGCCCTTCGGCACATTGAAGTAAATCGTTGGCGATATCCGGCGCAACAACTTCAGGCTCTCGCCGAAGAGGGTGGGAGTTGGTTTTCCAGGATCGATGTAGAGCGTGCCCCCATTGTGCAGCACAATACTGAAATTGCTGTTGCCACCAGCCGTGTGATTCCAGGGGGCCCAATCCACCATGACCGGCGGCTCATCGGCGAGGATCGGGGCGACTTGCCGCTTCATCTGGGCGTTGGCGCAAAGCATGCCGTGGGTGTTGATCACTGCCTTTGGCACTCCGGTCGAACCAGACGTAAAAAGGTACTTCGCGACTGTTTCTCTGCCGACTCGCACCGCCGCCGCCATTACGGTATCCCGCCGGCTGCCGTCGCCACGGAGCGATGCGAAACTGATCATGTTTGATGAGAACGGGACATTGCGGAGAGCTACAACGGGAATGTCACCCTTGAGCGTCTTTTCAATCGCGTCTCGATAAAGTTCGCCATCATCCACCACTACCATGCCAGGGGTCAATAGACGAAAGCTGTGCGACAGCTTGAGATGGTCGGTGGTTTGAAGCGCATAGGCCGGCGCGATCGGAACAAAGGGAATACCAACATACAGCGCAGCCAGGATGATTAACGCATAGTCGATGCTGTTGGCGGCAAGTATTGCGATTGGCCGCTCAGGGCCGAGGTCATAACGGAGGAGGCCCTCGGCCAGAGCCAGTGCCGCCTCGCGAGCTTCGCGGTAACAGATGGTCCGCTCGCCGTTTTTCGTTTGCTCGACGATGAAGGCACGATTTGGAGCCTCCAGGGCCCAGCGGTCCAGCCAATCGCCGATACGGTGGTTGTAATCGGCCAGCGGTTCGACTGAGCGCATCAGGTAACTGCCATCAGCTTGGTGGGTCAGTTCGACGTCGGGAGAGAAGAAACGCACTGGGCGCAAAGGCGCATTCACGAGGGGTTACCGGGTCGTTGAGTATACTCAATGGGAAGCCTAATTGATGTAATTCCGCGCCGCAAGCGCCGTGCTGGACTCGGGGATGAATTCTAAAGAAAAGCCTTCCTTACCGAAAAATCAACGCACGCACACGATAAAGCGCCGCCCCGGTTCGTCATCCAAAGCCAATATCAAGGGCGGCGAATTGTCGAACGATGTTTATGACCAGCCGGGCCACTTGATTCGTCGTGCTCAACAAATCGCGGTATCGATGTTCTACTCCACTGTGGGGTACGAGGTGACCCCCATTCAATATGGTGCATTACGAATCCTTCAGGATTACCCTGGAATTGACCAGGTCACGCTGGCTCGACTCTGCGCCCTCGACACCTCAACCGCGGCGAATCTGGCAGTACGTCTGGAGCGGAGCGGGTTCGTGAAGCGGATGGTACCGACCAGGAGCAAGCGTTTTCGTCTGCTTCGAATCACGCCACAAGGCGCCGCCTTGTTGAAAAAACTTCTTCCGTCAGGCCGCCTGTTGACCCGGCGCTTACTGCAAGCACTCGACAAGAAGGAACAGAAAATTTTTCTTCGTCTCCTTAAGAAATTCGTGCATTTAAACAACGACGAAAGCCGCGCTCCGCTCGACCGGGCATTCACTGAGATGCGCAACAGCAATGGAAACTCGAGCGCATCTCGCCCGAATCATTCTTAGAGCTGAGTCTCTGAATCCCCTGCGAATTTTTCTCTCACTTCGTCCGGAATCGATCGCGCCTCGAATTTGTCGGAGTCGCCGTTTGGATGCGCGACCCAGACTCGGGTCTCGAAGCACTCAATTGCGACCGCCATCCCGTCGTCCTTCATCAACCTGTGCTGGACAACAAAGCTGCTCTTACCCCACTTTGACACCGCCGATTCCACGACGATGTCGTCCCCAAAGCGCGACGGCATCATGAAGCGCGCCTTCATATCTACGACGGGAATGCCCGCGATGCCGTATGTCTTCAACATGTCGCGTTTGAAAAGGCCGGCGCGTTCAAACAGCGCCCGCGTGCAGGCGTCAAAGAACTCGAAATAGCGTGGGAAATAGACGATCCCGGCGGGATCGCAGTCACCCCATTCGATGCGTATGGTTTGTCGATTCGTGAGCATGGATTGCAACCTGGAATTATATGATTAACCGAATCATTTAAGGAGGTCAGATGGCAAGATTCATCCTGGTGCACGGTGCTTTTTGTGGTGCTTGGATCTGGGGGCCGCTGATAGAACGGTTAACTACGAGAGACCACTCAGTGGAGGCCTTCGATTTGCCGGGGCTGGGGAAAGACAAGACGCCGGTAAGCGAAATTACCTTGGATGCGTGCGCTGCCAGACTGTGTGAGGTGCTGGCGTCTAATCCAGAGCCCGCCATCGTGGTCGGTCACAGCATGGGCGGAATCATTGCAACACACGGAGCGGCACGTTGTCGCGAACGGATTTTGGCGCTCGTATACGTAACCGCGTTTTTGCCCAAGGACGGCCAGAGTCTTCTTGACTTGACGAAACTTCCAGAGGGAGCCGGCGATCAGGTTCAGGCGAACATCGTGATCGAAGGAGAGCCTCCCGTTGCCGTAATGCCCGCCGCTGCTTCGCGTCACGCGTTGTACGACTGCTGTGCGGAGGAAGTTGCTGCCTGGGCGATCCAACGACAGCGTCCGCAACCGGTCGCGCCATTTGCGACGCCTGTATCCGTCCCGCCAGAAGCCCTCGATAATATCAACCGGTACTACGTCATGTGCACGAGGGACCGCGCTATGATGCCGGCTTTGCAGCGCCGGATGATCGCTGAGAATCCATGTGCAGAGGTGGTTGAGCTCAGCACAGATCACACACCACAGTTATCGATGACTAAGGAACTAGCCGACGTGCTGCACGGTTTCGCGGCGCACTCATCACGACTTGGGTCGTTAGCACCTGGGCGGAAGCCAGGATAGTGCGCTACTTCGAACTTCCGCAGTGGCTTGGGCGAGGACGCCCACACGACAGCCGGCGAGACGCCGGCGCTACGACCCAGCGTTCATAGAGCTGGCTACCGAGAGGCTAGGTGGTCCCGTTGTTCCCGGTCCCAATGCTCGAACGTCGAGTTGGCGGCTGCCAGCTGCTCGATCAGCCCTGCTGGCCGCCAATAATGGCCGAGCTTTTCGTGATAGTAACGGATGCGCTTGGCAACGTGATCAAGTCCCAGCGTGTCGGCATAAAACATAGGCCCTCCTAGGTGGCGCGGGAAACCATAGCCGCTGGTCCAGACCACGTCGATGTCTGACGCGCGTGATGCGACGCCTTCATCGAGAACCATCGCTCCCACATTGATCAGTGCCAGTATGCATCGTTCAATGATTTCTTGGTCTGCGATCTCGCGCCGGACAATATCAATACCTCTTTGCGAGGCGAGCGATTCAATCAGGGCTGTCACTTCCGGATCGGGGATTGCGTCGCGGATCCCACTCTCGTATCGGTAGAAACCGCGGCCAGTCTTCTGGCCGAGTCTTCCGAGTTCGGTGAGGCGGTCGGCGATCACGAAGTAGGGATCGGGGCGGCTCTCACGCTTGTAAAGCTGAATTCGCGCCTTCGTTCCGACATCGTTCCCGCCCAAGTCGCTAACGCGCTGCGGTCCCATGGCAAAGCCGAATTGCTCCAGGGCCGCATCCACCTGCATCGGCGAGGCCCCTTCCAAAAGCAGTTGCTCGGCTTCGCGAAAATATCCGTCGAGCATCATCCGATTGCCAATGAAACCGAAGGCATCACTCGAAACGACCGGGACTTTCTTAAGCAGTTTTGCCACCAGGATTGCTGTTCCCAGCGTTTCGGCCGCGGTGTCGTTGCTGCGCACGATCTCAAGCAACTTCGTAACGTTCGCCGGAGCAAAAAAATGCAGGCCTAGCACTCGGCTCGGATGCGACGGTCGCGCGTCCCAGTTCCGTCACCGAAAGCGTAGAAGTATTCGATGCGATCAGTCGTGCGGAAGGAAGAATCGAGTCGAGCCTGGACAGGACTTCTTTTTTCAAGTCCATGTCCTCGAACACGGCTTCGATCACGATATCCGCATTCGCCGCGTCCGCAAGTTCCATGCCAGGGGTGATTCGGGCCATCCGCTCATCTGCGATTTCCTGGGCGTTTTCCTGAACGATGCGGCCGCGCTTGACGCTCGATGCATAAGTAGAAGCAACAATTTCACGGCTTCGATCGAGCGCAGCCTCCGTATTGTCGATCAGCGTCACCTTTCGGCCGGCGTCTGCGAACGCGATTGCGATCGCGCTCCCCATCGTTCCCGCGCCGATGATGGCGACCCGATTAATCTCTGGCTCTTCGCCCCGAGCAGGTAAACCGGCCACCTTCCCTGATTCGCGTTCGGCAAAAAAAATGTGGAGGAGGGCGTGGCTTTCCCGCGAAGCGAGTGAATTCCGCGCGAGCTCAGCCTCGACGGCGATGCCCTCCGCAAACGGCAATACCGCTGCCTTGATCGCATCAACCACGAAAGTCTGAGTTGTTCGTCCTTTTAATTTGCGGGCATGCGTGCGGAGAGCCTCGGCAATATCGGACTCGCTGAGGCCGGCTGCGACGGAAAGATTGC
Source organism: uncultured Acidobacteriaceae bacterium (assembly GCA_963810955.1). Lineage (GTDB taxonomy): Bacteria > Acidobacteriota > Terriglobia > Terriglobales > Acidobacteriaceae > Acidiflorens. The sequence continues at coordinate 18,886 of CAWEPW010000015.1, forward strand.
GAGTCGGGCGTGGGCCGATGTCGTCTTGCACCAATCGCTCACAAAAATTCAATGCAGCCTCGCGCAGATCGCCTTCCACCACTTCGTCTACCAAGCCCTTGGACTTCGCTTCATCCGCAGAGATAGGCGTGCCCGACAAAATCATCTCTAACGCCGCGCGGGCGCCGATCAATCGCGGCAACCGCTGCGTTCCACCCGCGCCAGGAATGATCCCAAGCGTAACTTCCGGCAGTCCGAGCCTTGCGCTTTTGTGCGCAAGCCGATAGTGGCAGGCCATCGTCAGTTCGAGTCCGCCACCGAGAGCTAATCCGTTGATCGCCGCGACAACCGGCACTGGAGCTCCCTCGACGGCGGCTTGCACTTTTTGCAGCGAGGGCTCTCCAAGTCCAGTCTCGAACTCCTTCAGATCAGCACCGCGCGCTGAAAATGTTGCCGGCCGAAAGAATAAGCAGGACTTTGATTTGAGTACGCTTCGAAGCTTCTGTAACCGCATCCATGAGCCCGGCTCTCACGTCACGGTTGAGGGCATTGACGGGAGGGTTGTCCAAGCGGATCATGCCGACAACGCCGGTTTCATCGAACGCGACGACTTTTGAGGATGCGCTCACCGCGTTTTCATTCCGGAGAAATGAGAGTATGCATCCGCCGCGGGTCTTGTCAATTTCCTTAATCCGGTTCGATGATATTGCAAAGTTCGGGAGGTTCCGTATACTGAACGACGCATGGCTTGACTTTCCAACATGGAGGGCAAAATGAGAGAGAAAAGTCTGGAGGATCTGCTACAGACCTTTGGGAATCCGGTAACCATGTTGCGCAATTCGCAGATCGGAGCCTACGTCTATCCGGTCGTCCCCACCGAATACTCAAATTGGCGCGATGAACAAGCTGCCTGGCGTGAGACTGCCGTACTGTTCGACCAGTCCCACCACATGGTCAATACATATGTTGAAGGTCCCGACGCCCTCAAAATGCTCTCCTATCTCGCGACCAACAGCTTTGCGAAGTTCCCGGTCAATCGAGCGAAGCAGTTCTCCCCTTGCTAGCTATGACGGCTATGTGATCGGCGACGGAATTCTTTTTCATCTCGAGGAGAACAGACTGGTGTACGTTGGCCGCGCGCCGGTTGCCAACTGGCTTCAATTTCATGGCGCGACCGGCGGATATGACGTCAAGGTCGAAAACGACGATCGATCGCCCTCGAACCCGCGCGGCAAAGCGGTTATTCGCAGTTGTTATCGCTACCAGATTCAAGGTCCGAACGCTCCGCAAATTCTCGAGAAGCTCAACGGCGGCCCGGTGCCGGAGATCAAATTCTTCAACATGGATGTGATCAACATCGCCGGGACGAAAAGTGCGGGCGCTGCGCCACGGCATGGCGGGCGCTCCCGGTTTGGAGGTTTGGGGACCCTACGAAGAGCGCGAAGAAATTCGCGCCGCGATTGTGGCCGCCGGCAAGGACTTTGGCCTTCGTGAAGTAGGCGCCAGAGCCTACGCCAGCAATACCCTTGAGTCGGGATGGATTCCATCCCCGCTTCCGGCGGTCTACACCGGCGAGAAGATGAAAGCCTACCGACAGTGGTCGCCTGCTACCAGTTATGAGGCTACTGGTTCGCTCGCCGGCAGCTTCGATTCCAATAACATTGAGGACTACTACATGTCGCCCTACGCCCTGGGGTACGGGCCATTCGTCAAATTCGACCATGATTTCATTGGACGGGAAGCGCTGGAAAAGATGCAAGGGAAAGCGCATCGGAAGAAGGTAACGTTTGCCTGGAACCCTGAAGATGTCGTCAAGGTGTATGCGTCCCTGTTCGAGCCAGGAAATATCTACAAGTATATCGAGATGCCGCAATCGAATTATGCGATCAGCCTCGTACGACAAGATACTCAGCGGCGGAAAGACCGTCGGCTTCTCCATGTTTACCGGCTATAGCTACAACGAACGCTCAATGTTGTCGCTGGGCGTGGTCGATCCTGACATCGAGGTCGGAACGGAAGTGAAACTCGTGTGGGGTGAAGCCGGTGGCGGCTCGCAAAAGCCGACCGTCGAACGTCATAAACAAATTGAGATTCGAGCGGTTGTCAGCCCGGCGCCTTACTCCAAGGTAGTGCGAGAAAGCTATGCGAAGGGCTGGCGCACGGCTCAGGTGTAAGCGGAACGCGCGTTGGCGGCCCGATCGATCCAGTCGACGGTTTTGCTAAATCCGCCGAAGACGTAAAAATGCAGTCCCGCGATGCCAAGCGGCAATCGTTGCTGACTTCCCGATAACTCGCTTGCCGGCCCAGCCGACGCTGCGATATCCCGAATAATCGGCTCTGGACCCTTTTCGATGAGCAGCTTCGCGAATGATGGATTTTCCGTCAGCACATGCAGCGAGTTCCCAATTCCGCATCGCACGGCGTAGCGCGCCAGCGTAACGATCCCCGCTGGGCCCGCCAGACCCACCCGCACAGGAACGTCGATACCCTGAGCGCGAATATACCTGAGCCACGCGACAATCGGCTCTGCTTCAAAGCAGAATTGTGTAACGATTGAAAGTTGCACTCCCGCATTGCGCGCAAAATCCACCTTTGCCGACAGCGCTCCATCGAGAACAGCGTCGGAGATATGAGGATTCCCCTCCGGGAAACCAGCTATGGCCATGCGAACAATGCCGGCCTTCTGAAAAACGCCGGTCTGCATAATCTGCAAACTCGAGTCGTATGGGCCAGCCGGCGCGGCGCGGTCGCCGCCGATAATAAGAATGCGGTCAACTCCTGCCTCGCCAGCCACGCGCGCCGCGAATTGCTCAAGTTGGGCTGCGCTCTCGATATGCCGTGCGCCTAGATGTGGAACTGCGATAAGACCGGCACGCTGGAGCCTGGCCGCAGGACCCACGGAGTCCATTGGATTTGCGCCCGGGATCCAAGGAAGGAAAACTTCGGTGCCCGGTTGCAGACGCTCGAGCGCCGCGTCCACCAACCTGGGATGGGTGGGACTCACTTCGATCGAATAACCCCGAAGCATCTCGGCAATGCTGAACGCAGCGGTTGCGTCGGTCATGCCACCCTCGGTCTTCAGTGTACTGAACGTAGAATTGCATTTTGACCACTTCCGCGAATTATTGTCAAGATATACGTTCAGAGGTATCGTTGAGCATACTTAACCTCCTCGTGAGGAACCGCGAAGCTTAAAACCGCTATGCGGGGTACGATGCTGCAGAGGTGACTCCATGCAAAACGAACCGGTCATGGATCTGGCTCATCTGGGGCATTTGGAGTTGCTCACGCCGAAGCCGCAGGAGAGCCTTCGTTTCTTCGTCGACGTGCTGGGAATGACGGAGACTGGCCGCGAAGGCGACTCAGTCTACCTGCACGCATACGATGATTACGAACGCCATTCGCTGAAGCTCACGGCGTCAAAATTACCGGGCTTGGGTCACGTCGCCTACCGCACCCGCAGTTCGCAGGCGCTTGAGCGCCGCGTCGCCGCTCTCAAAGGATCGGGCTTCGACATCGGCTGGACGAATGGCGATCTCGCACATGGCCCAGCATTTCTCTGCCAGGACCCCGATGGCCACAAGATTGAGCTTTATTTCGAAACCCAGTGGTATGAAGCTCCACCAGAGTTGCGGCCCGCGCTGAAGAATCAGGCCCAGCGATTTCCCGCGCGCGGAATCAATGTCCGCCGCCTCGACCATTGGAACGGGTTAGCCGTCGACATCGAGGCCAACCGCAAGTTTTTCGAAACGTATCTAGGCTTTCGTCTGACGGAACAGATCGTACTTGATGACGGGTCAGAAGCCGCGCTGTGGATGACGTGCACGAACAAAAGCTACGATTTCGCCTACACGCGCGATCACACGGGAACGAAAGGGCGATTTCACCATATTACGTACGCGGTCAATAGCCGGGAAGAAGTGTTGTTGGCGGCAGATATCTGCCTGGAGAATGGCGTCTACATAGAGACCGGTCCGCATAAGCATGCTATCCAGCAGACTTTTTTTTTGTATGTATATGAACCCGGCGGGAACCGCGTGGAAGTTTGCAATGCTGGAGCGCGTCTGATCCTTGCGCCCGATTGGAAACCGATTCGCTGGAGCGAGGCCGAGCGCAGGAAAGGCCAAGCCTGGGGCCTGAAGACGATCGAATCTTTTCACACTTACGGCACACCTCCCGTGGAGGCGGACAGGAAAGCGTGAGCAAACGATTCCAAGGTGACAACCGTGGCTGACAAGAACACCGCATTAGTGGTCAGCGCGCATTCTGCGGATTTTGTCTGGCGGGCAGGAGGGGCGATCGCGCTCTATGCCGAGCGTGGCTGGGAAGTCACGGTAGTGTGTCTGTCATTCGGCGAACGCGGCGAGTCAGCAAAACTCTGGCGCGAACCGGGGATGACATTGGATGCCGTGAAGGCCAACCGAAAACAAGAAGCCAATCGCGCCGCCGAGATCCTCGGGGCGAGGACGATTTTCTTCGACGTGGGCGACTATCCGATGAGAATCGAAGACAAGATTCTCTATGAATTGGCGGCGCTTTATAGGAAGATTCGCCCTGAATTCGTTCTCACGCACTCACTCGAGGATCCTTACAACTTCGATCATCCGCTCGCGTCTCGCGTCGCGCAGGAAGCTCGCATCGTAGCCCAGGCTCACGGCCACGACCCGGGCACGCCCGTGATCGGCGCGCCGCCGGTTTTTCTCTTCGAGCCTCATCAGCCCGAGCAGTGCGACTGGAAGCCGCAGGTGCTGCTCGATATCACTCCTGTTTGGCCCAAGAAATATGCGGCGTTCAAGGAGATGAACGCCCAGGAGCATCTCTGGCAATATTATGAGCGCGTGGCCTTGCAGCGCGGCGTACAGGCTTCCCGCAATTCGAACAAGAACATCAAATATGCGGAAGCCTATCAGCGCGTTTTCCCACAGGTGACGGAGGAGCTTGCATGAACAAACCCGTCGTGATCCGGCAGGTCGAGCAGCCGCAGGCAGAGGCGGTGGCAGCGCTTGAAAAATACGGCGTTGCAACCGTGCATGAAGCCCAGGGGCGTTGCGGCTTGCTCGCCACCTATATGCGTCCGATTTATCCGGGTGCTGCCATCGCCGGGCCCGCGGTCACGGTGTCTTTGCCGCCTGGCGATAATCTGATGATTCACGTTGCCGTCGAGGTCTGCCGCGCCGGCGACATCCTAGTCGTAGCTCCGACTTCGCCTTGTACCGATGGCTATTTCGGCGAGTTGCTGGCGACCTCGCACGCGCGCAGCGGCGTCAAAGGACTCATCATCGACGCGGGATGTCGCGACGTCCGCTCGCTTACGGAGATGAAGTTTCCCGTCTGGAGCCGCGCCATCAGTTCGCAAGGAACAGTCAAGGCGACGCTCGGATCGGTGAACGTTGCGGTGGTGTGCGCCGGCGCGTCCATCGAAGCCGGCGACATCATCGTCGCGGACGATGATGGAGTAGTAGTCGTGAGGCGATCAGCCGCGCACGACGTTGTCGCCGCCTGTGAACAAAGAGTTCGCAAGGAACAGGCAACACGGGAGCGATTAGCGCGCGGAGAACTCGGCCTCGATATCTACGGCTTGCGCGCCAAAGTGGAAGAGCTTGGCCTCAAGTATCTTTGAAGTACGTCTGAAGTACCTCTGAGGCGTTTTGCAAGAAGGAGAGCGCATGGCGCCACCATCGCAAACTCGCATTCCCTGCACTCTGATGCGTGGTGGAACTTCCAAGGGACCTTTTTTCCTGGCTAGTGATCTCCCGAGCGACGTTCAATTGCGCGATCGCGTGTTGCTCGCCGTAATGGGGTCTCCCGATGCTCGCCAGATCGACGGCATCGGCGGCGCAGATCCTCTCACCAGCAAGGTGGCGATCGTCTCCCGTTCTTCGCGGCCGGGAACCGATGTCGATTATCTCTTCGCGCAGGTTTCAATCGACCGCCCGCTTGTGGATGTAACGCCGAACTGCGGAAATATGCTCGCCGGTGTTGGCCCATTTGCGATCGAGCGAAATCTGGTCCCGTCGCGCGATCCGGTTACTCCAGTCAAGATCTACATGGTAAACACGGGAAATGTTGCTGTGGTGCACGTGCCTACACCCGATCGCGAGGTTTCCTACGAAGGAGAAGCCTCGATTGCCGGCGTGCCCGGCACCTCCGCTGCTATTCGCATCGATTTCCTGGATACTGCTGGTTCGGTTTGCGGCACCCTGTTGCCGACTGGCCATCCTATCGATGAACTCGACGGAGTCGAGGTCACGCTGATCGATAATGGCATGCCGGTAGTCGTGCTGCGCGCCGGGGATTTCGGCAAATCCGGGTACGAGGCGCCCGCCGAACTTGACGCCGATACGGAATTCAAACAGCGCCTGGAACAGATTCGCATTCTGGCCGGCGAGCGCATGGGCTTGGGCGACGTGCGGTCGAAAGTTGTGCCAAAAATGACTTTGATCGCACCGCCGCGCCAGGGAGGAGACTTCACCACTCGTACCTTCATCCCTCACAAGTGTCATGCGGCGATCGGCGTGCTGGGAGCGGTAACGGTTGGAACTGCATGCGTGTTGTCCGACTCGGTTGCTTCTGGCCTTTTCGCTACGCGCGAAGGTCGCCTAAAACGCCTATCGGTCGAGCATCCTAGCGGCGAGTTCTCCCTTGAAATCGAAGTGGACGACACTAGCGACGGCGGCTTCAGAGTGGTTCGTTCGAGCCTGATTCGAACCGCCCGCGCGCTATTTCGAGGCGACGTTCTCGTGCCGGCGAGCATCTGGGATGGGAACGCGTCGAAGCTTCACGTCGCGAATGCGCCGGCCCTGAAGGATGGGTAATACCGGCTTTGAAAACTCGCAGGGCGAGGCTTCACACTCCGGGGGAAAAAGCTAATGCTTGGTGCGGCGCTTCCGCGCTGCTGTAGTTGCCGTCCTTAGGTCGCGGCCTTAGCGACTGACGGACTGAAGCCTAACGTTGGCAGCAACCAGATTCTTGACGTTTGATGAAAGCAAAATAAGATGCCTGTACCCACCACCAGCAAATTGCGATCATAGGTTTCGGCAAGGCCGGTCGCATTTTGAGGAACTCAACAGGAATTGTCACGCCTGGAGTTGTTCTCGTTGTTTTGCTTAAGTGCCCTATCGGCCACGTCTGGCCGTGGCGCGGCGCTCGACAGATTGATGCTTTCCCTTATGCCATACGCGTGCTCGAACATCAGGGCCGCAACTCGCGCGCCTTCCTGATTCTCAAGCGCCTGTACGATGGCATGATGTTGGCGATGCGCATAGCGCAGCACGTCATACATGCGTTCAAGGTCAACCCGGTCAAACGCTATCGCATGGGCGGCAGCAAATGGTATCCGATCATTGTGTCGAATCGCTTCGGTCAATACCTTGCTTCCGGCTCCTTCTACAATGAGTGAATGAAATTGCCTGTTCATGTCGCCATATCGCGCTTCATCCGATTCAACCAGATGTCCCTTGGAAAGAATCTCATCGCCTTCGCGGAGGCACTCCTGAAGCAAGTGTAGTAATCCGCGCGGCGGTCCCTGTTCAGCCAGCATGCGGGCCGCGAGGCCCTCGAGCACCCCGCGGACATCAATTCCGTCCATGATCTCCCGCGACGTGAAGGCACGCACGACAAAGCCGCGGGTATCGAGGTGGGCAAGTACTCCCTCCTGGGCGAGGATCGGCAACGATTCACGTATAGGGGTTCTGGAGACTCCGAGCTTGCTCGCCAGTTCGACTTCTCTGACTCGCTGACCCGGAGTGAGTTCACCCTTCAGGATCATTTCGCGAATTCTGACGATTACGCGTGAGTTCTTGCCGGCCATGACTTTATTCGAGCTAGATCAAGACTCTATAAGTTTCGTGAGCTAAGGACCTCACGATCAAGCACTGGTGCCCACGCGGACGCTACGACCCCGTCCTCCCCGCCGACGCGCCATCCCGGCCAATGATTTTCGGGATGTTACCAACTTCGGTAGACCTAAGCAATGGCGCACTCTTCAGTTCACGAACGCCCTCGCAGTCGGTTACCGCGAAGTGCCTATTTAGCCCAATCGATACTTTGGAATAAAATGAGCGACAAGATTGCAGTTCGAGCCGACCGTTGCAGAGACGACTTTGGGGGTGAACATTATGGCAACCATAGCTTCTCCAGTTGAAGTCAAGATCAGCGCGCGGTCGCAGATTTTCTGAAGCATCCCAGGAAAATGTTCATAGGAGGAGCGTGGGTGGAAGCCGCCTCCGGCAAAACATTCGATACTTACAATCCAGCAACCGGAGAAGTGCTGGCCAAGGTCTGCGAAGGCGACCGCATCGACATTGACCGCGCGGTGAAAGCCGCGCGCAAAGCTTTTGAAGAAGGTCCGTGGCCCGACATGCTGCCCGCTGAGCGCGCTCGTTTGCTTTGGAAGCTTGCCGACTTCATTGACGAGCATCACGAAGAATTGGCCGAACTGGAGACGCTCGACAATGGCAAGCCATTGCTGTTTTCGCGGATCGTAGACGTGCCCACTGCCGCCGCCAACTTCCGTTACATGTCGGGCTGGGCGACGAAGATTGAGGGCAATACCATTCCCATCTCCATGCCCGGCGCGAAGTATTTTGCTTACACTCTGCGCGAACCGATCGGCGTGGCAGGGCAGATCATTCCATGGAATTTCCCGCTCATCATGGCCTCGTTGAAGCTGGGACCTGCGTTAGCCGCTGGCTGCACAGTGGTACTGAAGCCGGCCGAGCAGACTCCGCTCACCGCGCTACGCCTTGGCGAATTGATCCAGGAAGCCGGCTTCCCCGACGGAGTTGTCAACATTGTGTCCGGCTACGGCGAAACTGCGGGCGCCGCTCTGGCGGCGCACCCTGACGTTGATAAGATCGCCTTCACCGGTTCGACCGAGGTGGGTCGTCTGATTGTCACTGCCGCGGCTGGCAACTTGAAAAAAGTGTCGCTTGAACTCGGCGGCAAAAGTCCGAACATCGTCTTTGCCGATGCGGACCTCGACTGCGCTATTCCCGGCAGCGCCAATGCCATTTTCTTTAATCAAGGTCAGATCTGCTGCCGCCGGTTCGCGTCTGTTTGTTCACAAAAGCATCTTCGACAAAGTTGTCGAGGGGTTGCGGAAGCCGCCAAGAAATTCCACGTCGGCCCGGGCATCGATCCCGCCACCACGCTCGGCCCGCTCGTTTCGCAAGAGCAACTCGAGCGCGTGTGCGGCTATCTCGATTCTGGCATGAAGGACGGGGCAAAGGCCGCCATCGGCGGCCGCAAGATCGCCGGTGCAGGATACTTCGTCGAACCCACGATTCTTGTCGATGTACGTCCGGAGATGAAAGTGGTGCGCGAAGAAATCTTCGGGCCGGTCGTTACCGCTATTCCATTTAGCGATCCGAATGAAATTGTGAAGTCGGCCAACGATACGCACTATGGTTTGGCGTCGGCTGTCTGGACGCGGCGACGTAAGCACGGCGCACAGGGTGGCCGCCAAAATCCGCGCCGGAACCGTCTGGTTAAATTGTTATAACATTTTCGATGCTGCGCTTCCCTTCGGCGGCTATCGCCAATCCGGCTGGGGACGCGAATGCGGACGCGAAGGAGTTGAGTTATATACCGAGACCAAGGCGGTTTGCGCTCAGCTGTGAGCGCGGCTATGATTTGAATTTTAAAAATCAAAGTTTGAACTTTCATTGAAACAGCGCAAATCACGTAGACTACCCTTCCATGACGATTGCAGTACTTTCTGCGCAAGAGACTTGCGCAAGGACTTGAACAATGAAAATCGCCGGTTATCGGCCGCTGCATCCCGGAACTCAGCCGGATCATCTTCATCTCGCCCTACGTTTCATCTATCAAGCGTTCGCCCACTAAGCCTCAGATCCGTATTCCGTTCACGCTCTCAGAGGTCACGGGACCGTCGTTTCGCCCCGGAGATCGTGCAGCCCAATGCCTGCGACTTGACGCGGCAGCATTCAGGCGAACCGTGGGAGAACGAATTATTGTCAGCGGCCGTGTTCTCGACGAGAACGCTCGCCCGCTAGCCAATACCGTTGTTGAAATCTGGCAGGCCAATGCGGGGGGCGTTACCGGCACGAGGTTGACCGGCATGATGCGCCGCTTGATCCCAACTTCACCGGCAGCGGACAGGCGATCACAAATGAGCGCGGCGAATACCGCTTCGTCACGATCCGGCCGGGCGAATATCCGTGGCGAAATCACTACAACGCCTGGCGCGCAGCGCACATTCACTTCTCTCTCTTTGGTCCGTCATTCGCCACACGTCTGGTTACTCAGATGTACTTCCCCGGTGATGCTTTAATTCCTTTCGATCCGATTTTCAATTGCACGGCCGATGAGAGAGCTCGCAACCGCCTAATTTCCGTTTTTGACTGGGAGACCACAATTCCGGAGCACGCCCTGGGTTATCGTTTCGACCTTATTCTGCGCGGGCGCGATGCAACCCCGCTGGAGGACTGAATGAGCCTGCAAGCGACCACCTCGCAAACCATCGGTCCATTTTTCGAGATCGGGCTGCACTGGCTCGTTCAGGACAACCTTGCCGAGGACGGTGTTGCCGGCGAGCGGCTCAGGATCGAAGGCCGCGTTCTCGACGGCGATGGAGTCCCGGTTCCGGACGCTTTTCTGGAGATTTGGCAAGCCAATGCGCGCGGCAAGTACGCGCATCCGGAGGACAATCAACCGAAGCCCATTGATCCGAGGTTCACGGGCTTCGGACGAATACCGACGAACGGGGAAGGGATCTTTCGCTTTACCACGATCAAGCCCGGCCCCGTGCCTGGACCTGATCGCAATGGCAATAAAAATGACCAGGCACCACATCTGCTCGTGTCCGTCTTCATGCGCGGTCTTCTCCGGCGACTGGTTACACGGATTTATTTCCCGGATGAGCCATTAAATGCTGCAGACTACATTCTCAATCTGGTCGAGCCTGAGCGGCGTTCAACTCTGATTGCCAAGCGAATTAGCGGTCATCCTGGAGCGCTCGAATGGAACGTTATTCTGCAAGGATTGAACGAAACAGTATTCTTCGACTTGGGACTGTGAGATAACGCCATGACCGACGTGCAGCTTCTTATCGCTGATCGCGATACCTCCGCATCGAATGGAGCGACGTTCGACCGCGCCAACCCAATCTCCGGCAGCGTGGCGACACGCGCGGCTGCCGCCACCGTCGACGACGCCCGGGCCGCTGCAGCGGCTGCGGCGGCAGCTTTTCCGGCCTGGTCTGCGCTGGGCCCGAACGAGCGTCGTAAGAAACTTCTTCGCGCTGCCGACTTGCTCGAGTCGCGCACTCAAGACTTCATCACCGTCATGATGGATGAGATCGGCTCGACTGCCGGCTGGGCTGGCTTTAACGTTTATCTCGCTGCGCAGATGCTGCGCGAAGCTGCGTCCATGACGACGCAAGTTTCCGGCGAAACCATTCCTTCCGATGTTCCGGGAAGCCTGGCGTTCTCAATTCGACAGCCAGTCGGCGTCGTGCTCGGCATATCGCTCCCTGGAATGCTCCCGTCATCCTGGGGGTCCGCGCGGTCGCGATGCCGCTGGCCTGTGGCAACACGGTCGTGCTCAAGGCGTCCGAGATTTGCCCCGCCACTCATCGCCTCATCGGCACTGTCTTGCACGAAGCCGGCTTGGACCACGGCGTGATCAATGTTCTCACTCACGATCCCGCGAGCGCCTCAGCGATTGTCGAAGCTCTCATTGCCGATCCTGCCGTGCGGCGCGTGAACTTCACCGGCTCCACACGGGTTGGCAAAATGCTGGCAGTGACCGCGGCCAAGTATCTCAAGCCGATTCTGCTGGAACTGGGTGGAAAAGCGCCGATGATCATCCTCGACGATGCCGACCTCGATGCTGCGGTTGATGCCGCCGCTTTCGGCGCCTTCCTGAACCAGGGCCAGATATGTATGTCGACCGAGCGCATCATCGTCGATGAAAACATCGCAGACGCATTTGCGCAGAAATTTGTGGCCAAGGTCAAAAATCTTCCCTGTGGCGATCCGCGGAAGGGTGAGGTTGTGCTCGGAGCCGTGGTTGGCATGCCGACTGTCGATCGTGTGGATGCGCTCGTAAAGGATGCAATCGCTTGCGGTGCTAAAGTTCTGCTGCAAGGGTATGCGCAAGGAACAGTTATGCCTGCGGTGATAGTGGATCACGTCACGCCCGGCATGCAGATCTTCCGCGAGGAATCATTCGGGCCGTCGGTTTCAATCACGCGCTTCAAAACAACAGAAGAGGCAATCCGGCTGGCAAACGACACCGAATACGGCTTCGCGGCCGCCGTCTTCGGACGCGATATAGCCCGCGCTTTTGAAGTGGCCAAGCGCATAGATTCCGGCATGTGCCACATCAACGGGCCGACAGTGCACGATGAAGCGCAAATGCCATTCGGCGGCGTCAAAGCCAGCGGCTACGGCCGCTTTGGCGGCAAGGCCGCCATCGAGCAATTCACCGAGCTGCGCTGGATCACAATCCAGACGACTCCGCGCCATTATCCGTTTTAGGAACGGAAGTAACTTGATCGCACTTTGTCGCCGGCGTACTCTCGTCGTTGGCTTGCATGGGCCCTCCGCATCGAGAAGTTTTCTGCCAGGCGCGCGGAGCGCAGGCAAGCGTGGGAGAAACAAATGCCGCGCGAGGAAAATCTTGAAGCCCTTCGCCAAGCCCACACGCAGTATAAAATCCGCGATCTTGAAGGACACCTGAGGCTCTATAGCCAGTCCGTCATCCATCACGGTTTCTCCAGCCGCATCCGTGCTGGAGTCGCAGGCCTCCGCGAGCATCACACGCAAGTTCTAAATGCATTTCCTGATGTCCGTTTGGATGTAAGCGATACCATCGCTGATGGCGAGCGGGTCGCATACCGCTTCCTGTTTTCCGGAACCCACAAAGGGAAATATCTCGGCACTCCTCCGACCGGCAAGATCGTCACTGCCGCCGGCATGCACATGTATCTCTTCCAAAATGGAGTCGTCGTGGAAGTCTGGCAGGTGTTTGATACTTTCGGCTTCCTCTCTCAAATCGGCGTCATTCCCCGCCTTCGCGATATGGATGTCGCCAGAACCTGAAGTCCCGCTTCCGCTTCTACACCCGCACCGTCCGCTCACCCACCACCGACCGCACCGCCTGCGCAATCTTCTCTTCATTGGGCAGCAGAAAATTTTCCAGCGGCTCGCTATAGGGAACCGAAGCCTCAAGCGCTGTTACGAGAACCACCGGGGCCCGCAGATGCTCGAATCCCTTTTCCGCTACTTCGCCAGCGATCACGATTGCCGCGGACGATTGCCGGGGCGCCTGATCCACTAGCACCAGCCTTCCTGTCTTCTTCACCGATTTCACGATCGTCTCAACATCCAGCGGCGCGAGCGTCCGCGGATCAATGACCTCCGCGCTGATGTCTTCCTGCGCAAGTTGTTCCGCCGCCGCCAGCGCTTTCTTCACCATCCATCCCGTCGCGACGATCGTCACGTCACTACCGGGCCGCTTGATATCGGCAACACCGAAAGGCACAACAAACTCGCCCTCGGGGACTTCACCAGTGTCGAGGGTAAGCATGTAATGGTGGAGGTACACGACGGGGTTGTCATCGCGGATCGCCGCAGTCATTAATCCCTTTGCATCCGCCGGCGTGGAGGGTATCGCAAGTTTCAATCCCGGGATGCCCATCATGGTGTGATAGAGGCAATTCGAATGCTGCCCTGCCCAGCCCGCCGAGAAACCGAAGCCGGCCTTCAGCACCAGCGGAACCTTCACCTGTCCGCCCGACATGTAGCGCAAGCGCGGAGCCTCGTTCAATATCTGATCCATAGCGACCAGCATGAACTCGCTCATCCACAGTTCGACGATCGGCCGCAACCCCGTGATCGCAGCGCCCACGGCAATGCCAATTTCGGCAGTTTCAGAGATCGGCGCAAGGCGCACGCGCGCGGCGCCGAACTTCTTCAGCATCGGGTCGCGTTCCGTCATCGCCATGTTCTGGCCATAAAAAATTACGTTGTCGTCGCGTTGCATCTCTTCGGCAATCGCCGTCGACATCGCTTCTCCGTACATCATTTCCCGCGGCATACGATTCTCCTAAGCGTAGACGTACTTGGTTGCTTCCTCAGGCGCAGGCTGCGGACTGGCGAGCGCGAACCGGACCGCGTCATCCATTTCCTCGCGCGCGTCGCTCGCAATCCGCTTGAGTTCCTCCTCAGTCGCTACCGAGCTGCTCAGCAGGCGTATACGGAAAAGTGCCAGCGGATCCTTTTCCTTCGCCGCCTTGTACTCCTCCTTGTTGCCGTAGACGCCGATCGCCTCATGCTCTGGAAACTGCGTCGATACCGGCGGTACGGTGATCGCATTGCCGTGTGCGCTCAGCCGATAAAATTTCGATTCGATTAAAGACGGTCCCGCTCCCGCGCGCGCCCGATCCGCCGCTTCCGCTACCACGTCATACACCGCCAGCGGATCTTTCCCATCCACCGTCGCGCCGGGAATGCTGAACGCCTCGGCCTTTTTCGACAGGGGATGTCCCGCCTGCGCGTTCGCATCCTCCAGTTTCACATGTGTGTAAGCCTGGTACTCGTTGTTTTCCAGAATAAAAACAACCGGAAGCTTCCAGACAGCCGCCATATTCAGCGTTTCAAAAAACGCTCCCTGCTTGCTTGCTCCATCGCCGAAAAAGCTATAAACGATTTGGCCAGTTTTCTTCACCTGCGCCGTCAATGCCGCACCCGCCGCATGCGCAATGCTCTGGCCCACAATCCCCGACGTCCCCGGAAAGTGGCGTTCTGGATCGGCCAGGTGCATCGACCCGCCAAATCCCTTGCACAGCCCGTCTTTCCGCCCATAGAGTTCCGCCATCATTTTTCGCGGCGGAGTGCCCAGCACAATCGGTTGCCCATGGCAGCGATAGGTGGGCATCACAAAATCCGTAGGATTCCGCGTCGCCAGCGCCCCGACGATCGAAGCCTCCGCGCCGTCAGCTAGATGCGTGTGCCCGCGCATCGCGCCCGGATGCTCGAGAAATGTGCGCTTCACATGCTCCTCGAACTCGCGGATTCGGGCCATCTGCGTGTACATCCAGATCAGCCGTTCATTTCCAAGCTGGCTGCTCGCGCGCCGATCCTTCCCGGCATTTTCTTTGTTTGTCATCGCATCACTCCTTTGCCGCCACAGAACCGTTCAGGCGCAGCATCGCCCTCCTGGCCAATGTGGCACAACGTTCCCTCCAACCGGAACCTGCATGTTTTCTTCGGCGAGAATCTTCAACAATGTTCCCGCAATCGGCGACTCCAATTCGTAGCTTACCTTCTCTGTTTCCAACTCCACTACCGCTTCACCCGCCTGCACCGGATCGCCCTCCCGCTTCAGCCAGCGCAGGACACTGGCCTTCGTCGTCGGAATCCCGCCCGTCTTCGGAACCTTCAAGGTCGTGACGATGGTACTGCCTCCTTAATGTACCTCGCGCTCCGCCCCCGTCCAATACGGTTTCCGCATCGCCTTGCGATCCAGTTTGCCCGCAGGAGTCTTCGGAATCTCCGCCCAAAACTCCACCGACTTCGGCGACTTCACGCTTCCCAGCTTCGCTTTGCAGTGCACAATCACGTCGCTCTCCGTCAGCAATTCGTCCGGCCTGCACACTACAATCGCTTTCACCGCCTCGCCCCATTTTTCATCCGGCACGCCAATCACGGCGCACTCCTGCACCTGCGGCAGCGCCATGATTCCGGCCTCAATCTCCGAGCAATACACATTGAAGCCGCCGCTGATGATCATGTCCTTCTTGCGGTCCACAATGTACAGATACCCATCTTCATCCATGTACCCCACGTCTCCGGTGTGGTGCCATCCGTAGCGCCGAATTTCCGCAGTCGCTTCCGGAAGGTTGAAATACCCGCCGCTGACCAGCGTTCCCCGCGCTACAATCTCCCCGGCTTCGCCCGCCGGTAGAGTGCGGCCCTCGTCATCCATGATGGCAATCCGCACCGCTGCGGTTGGCTGTCCGCAACTGCGCAAGCGTTCAGGGTGATCTCCGGCGGCGGCGGCTGCGACGGTGCGCGCGTCCAGAAAGGTCAGAATCATCGGAGCTTCTGTCTGACCATACGACTGGCACATGCATGGCCCAAAAATCTCAACTCCCTGCTTCAACTTGTCGGGCGACACTGGCGACCCGGCCAGCAGAAACATGCGCAGACTGGAGTGGTCGAATTTTCCAACCTCCGGATGCGCAAGCAACGAATAGAACGCCGTGGGAGGAAGAAACATGTGCGTCACGCGGTAATGTTCGATCGCCCACAGAACCTGTCCCGCGTCGAAGGCCGGCAGCACGACGTTCGTCCCGCCCATTGCGAGTATCGAGAACGCGACCGGTGCTGCGGCGTGCGACAAGGGAGCGGTGCAGAGGCACACCGGATTGGCAACGTCCGACTTCCAGTACCGCATGGCCAACTCCGTCATCGTGCCCCAGGCAAGGTTTGTCACCCGAACCCCGCGCGCCGGGCCGGTGGTCCCGCCTGTGGGAACCAGTCCCATGATCTGGTTAAGGTTGCCGTACTCGTCGGCCGAATCGGGATCGGGGAGCGTCGTCTCGCCGCTCCATAAACGCCAGCAGGGAAGTATCGTCCGAGGTCGGACCATCCGATGTTGGTCCGTCTGATTCTGCAGTCAATGCAAATGAAGTGGCCGATGCAGGGAACCCGTTTACGAATCTCGTCAACCTGTCCCTGAAAGCGGCTGCTATAGAACAACCACGTTGTTTCCGAGTAGTTCAGAAACTCCACGTTCGCATCGGCGGCGTTGCGGAAATTGATCGGAACCCACGCTGCCCCGGCCCGCAATATCCCCAGCATGCAAAATAGAACCGCGGGATGATTGTGCGAGTAAATCGCCGCCCGCTCTTCACGGCTTCAGCCCGCTCGCCCACATGGCCCTCGCAATTCGTTCACTGAAATCGCGCACTTCGCTGTAGGAATAACTGCGATCGCCGTCCACGATCGCAATGCGATCCGGATAGAGATTCGCACTCTTATCGAAATAATCGATGGCCCGCATTGATTGCTACTTCATGCCTGGAAAACTGCAAGGTTACAAGGCGAAAAAGCGTCCGAGCAAGAAACCGCTTCAGCTCGACATCTTCAGTTCGATATCAGTTCGACATCTTTGCCTTGGACAGCCCGTGGTCTTCGACAACGGCGAGAACTGCTCGCGCGCCGAATGCCTCCGCTGCCGACGCAAACCCCACTTTGCGCGGAGCCTCATGAACCAGGTTGTGCGCAGCGAACGCTTGCAACAGTCCGGTTTGACGGTAGCAGCACGTGCCAAATACCACGCAGTCTACAGAGCCAGTGTTACCCCGCCCTGCGATCACGTCAATCGTCCGGTGTTCCCGTGGATTCTCGCGCGGCGGCGTCGCACCCGTGACCGCGCTCGCCATTTCCGCTAGCTTTTTCTCCTGTTCCGCGGCGGGCAGCGGCCGAATCTGCTCCTCAAACATTTTCTCCGTCGCCGCCACGCCCTCCATAATCTGACGGTCCAGCAATCCGCCAAACGACCTTATGTTGGCGACCTGAGGATGATCCTTGTACCACACCGGATGCGGGAACCCGCCCCACGCCAGAGCGAGCTGGGTTTGAATCGACCCCGGCACGACGACGTCATAACGTGTCGCCCGCGGCCAAGTCTTGTATTGGTTCTGCTCCAGGTAATACGCGTCGGTCTGGATGACGGCAAAGATCGTTTGCGTCGAGCCGAACGTCGGATTGCCCTTGAACATCGTCAGCACTTCCAACGTGTCGATGCTGCGGTTAGTCTCGAGGCAGACGCGAATGGCCGCATCGCTTACAGCCGACATATAGGCCGTCGCCGGAGCCACCAGCAGGCCTCGCTCAGCGAATTTCGGCCCCCAATCCTCCGCTACCTTTCGGATCCACGCCTGCTCTCCGCTGATATCCAGATAGTGGCAACCGGCCTTCAGTGCGGCTTCAATCACACGCGGCCCGTTATAAATGAACGGTCCCGCAGTATTGCAAACCACTTTTGCGCCAGTAAAAAGGCGCGTCAAATCTTCCACTGAGCCCCGCGTTTCCACGCACTCGTAGTCGGCTGTTTCGATGCCCGGCACTTGCTTCATCACGTCGTTCAGACGGCTCAGACTGCGGCCGACGGCTAGGAAAGGCACGTTGTACTCGCGAAGAAATTCCGCAATCAGACGCCCGGAAAATCCATTGGCGCCGTAAACGACTACGGGGCGCTTATTGTTCATGATGATCTCGCCTCGCTGGTTTCGCCTGGCTTGAGAATCGTTAACCTGCTCGCGCCGTTCTTGAAATGGGGAGGGCTGCCTATGGCTTTCCAAGGTGCCGCGAAATCAGGTATCCTTTGGAAACCGAGAGCCTATTTTAGGCAAAAGTACCTCTTTGGCTAGTAGGCACGTTTGGGTAACCTGCTGGGGTGGAGAGTTCGGGGTCGAACTGCGGGGTCAAGCTCCTATGGATCATCACAATTGCCCGGTGAAGTTGACTACTTCCATTATTGGCGGCAAATGGAAGGCTCCGCTGTTGTTCTATCTGGACGGTAGAACACGGCGATTTTGTGAGCTGCAACGGCTTATCCCCGGCTTGACCAAGAAAATGCTCACCCAGCATCTGCGCGAGTTGGAACATGATGGCATCGTTCACCGCAAGGTCTACGCCGAGGTGCCGCCTCACGTGGAGTACTCGCTCACCCGCCACGGCGAAAGCCTGAAGCCGATCCTGAAGCTGATGTCCGCCTGGGGCAACCGCCATCGTGCCCGCTATGGTGCTTTGGCGTCTCGAAGCACGAAAACGGCGACGTCCACCGGCCAGAACGAGAACCCGACCGCCGCGCTGGCCGGGCAAATTCCGCGACTTGTTTCTACCGCAGAACCGATTCGCGAGGAGAAACCAGCGCTATGAGTTCTCGCACTAAAGCGCTGCTCTCCGTCCTACGACGACGTTTGGCTGCTCGATGGCGTGCGCACTCCCTTCATCGAATACAACACCGCTCTCGGGCTCGTGTCTCCTACCGATCTCGGAATCAAAGCCGCGCGTGCAGTGTTTCACAAGAGCGAAATATCGCCGAAAGACGTTGACATCGTTGTCGCGGGCTGCGTGGCGCAAGCTTCATTTGATGCCTATGTGCTTCCGCGCCACATCGCACTTTATTCCGGAGTTCCAGTCGAAGTCCCGGCCCATCTTGTGCAGCGCGTGTGCGGCACCGGCATTGAGGCGATTTTGCAAGCCGCCGATTCCATCAAGCTCGCCAAAGCCGGACTGGCCCTGGTTGCCGGGGCAGAATCGATGTCTCGCAATCCCATCGCCGCCTACACGCACCGCGGCGGATTTCGCATGGGAGAAGTCGAATTCAAGGACTTTCTGTGGGAAGCGTTGCTCGATCCCTCCTGCAACCTGACCATGGGTGGCACAGCCGAGAAACTCGCCAAACAATATGGGATTACTCGGGAAGATGTCGATCAATTCGCCGCCGAAAGTTTTGCCCGCGCCATCGCTGCGCAAAAAAGATGTTTCCTGAGCGGGGAGATTGCGCCCATAGTCAGCGAAACTTTTGACTTGGAGGGCTACGCGTCGCGTGGAATCCGCTTGCCGCGCGGCGTTGAGAAGTTAGGTGAAGATACTCACATTCGTCCCTCGCCTTTCGAAGTTCTCGCCAAACTCAAGCCAGCATTCGGCGGAGTGCAAACTGGTGGGAACAGCTCTGGAGTCGTCGATGGAGCCGCGGCGGCGTTGGTCAGTTCCGGCGCCTACCTGAAAGAGTGGAATAAAAGACCCTTGGCGCGAGTCGTGGCCGGAGCAGTCGTCGGCGTTCCGCCCGAGATCATGGGCATCGCTCCGGTGCCAGCCATTCAACAACTTCTGGAACTCACTGGCCTCAAGTTGTCGCAGATTGATCGATTCGAGATCAACGAAGCCTTCGGAGCACAGGTTCTTGCTTGCGTGCGCGAGCTTGGCCTCGATCGCGCCAAACTCAACGTCAACGGCGGGGCTATTGCTATCGGCCATCCGCTCGCGGCCACCGGCATCAGGCTCGCCGTCACCGTAGCGCGAGAGCTGAAACAGTCTGGCACCCGTTATGGCGTGGCCTCAGCCTGCATCGGCGGCGGCCAGGGGATTGCGTTGCTGGTCGAAAATACCTCCCTGGCGAATTGCTAAATCTGTCTGTCATCCCGACCGGAGCGAAGCGGAGTGGAGGGCCTTGTGTTTTCTCCCGCCTCTAAGCAGTTCGCTCCTGCACAGGTTTGCCCCACACTTCCTGAGCCACGTCGGCAACCAGTCGCAGCTTGGCTTCCTGATCTGCTGTCGTTACTAAATTTCCTTCGATCGTTGACGCGAAGCCGCACTGCGGACTCAGCGCCAGCCGCTCCAGTGGAATATAGCTCGAAGCTGTCGCGATCCGTTTTTTCAATTCGTCCTTGCTTTCCAACTGTGGCTTCTTGGAACTCACCAGACCGAGCACGACAGTACGATCTTCCGGCACTTGCCGCAGCGGTTCGAAACCACCGGAGCGCGCGTCGTCATACTCCAACAAAAAGCGGTGAAACTTCGTATTTCGGAAGACGCGCGTGATTGGCCCATAGTCGCCGGATGCATAAAACCTGCTCTGATTATTTCCCCGGCAGAGGTGCAGTCCAAAAATGATTCCAGGATGGTCGCCGATTACGGCATTGTCCATCTCAATCGAAAGGTCGAGCAGGCGGTCGGGATCGTTGCCGCGTTGCCGATAGCCTTCGCGCAAGTCAGGATCGAGCAAGGCAGTATATTGCGGCGAGTCAATCTGGATGTAAGTGCAGCCCAGCCGAATCAACTCCGCAACTTCATCGCGCAAAATATCGACGAGGTCAGCGAGATAAGCATCCACGCTCGCATAAGCCGCCGCAGATTTCTTGTTGTCGTAATATGCCGCCGCCTGCTGCGCGCTGATGATGGTGGTCTTGGAGGCATGTTTCGTTCGGGCCCGCAGGTAGGTGAACTCTTCAGCGCACAGCGGACGCTTGCGCCGGAGTTTGCCCACTACCACGGGCCGAGGCAAAACCATCTTCTCGCCTTTTTCATCTTTAAAGGGAATCGCCCATCCGCCGTATTTGTCGAAGCCTTCGACGGCATCAATCAGATGTCCAAAAAATGCGTAGCGCCTCATTTCGCCGTCGGTAATGACTTCCATGCCGGCGCGGATTTGCAGTTCGATGCACTCATTCAACGGCGCGATCTTCGATCTCTTTGAAGGCAACATCAGTTAGCTTTCCAGATGCGTAAAGGTCACGCGCTTCCTTCAAATAGGCCGGCCGCAACAGACTTCCGACGGTGTCACTGCGATACACAAGCACCTCCATAAGTCGTTATCGAGTAACGTCGAACTTGATGAATTCCGTTTCGCCCCAGCCAAAAAATACAACCGAGTCGGGCATCACTGTAATTCAACCGTGGGCCTTCTCACAAGCCCAAACTGCGCGCCCGACGCCGCGTTTACCGTTTAGCGGAATCGGTGAAACTCACGGTCGTCAGTGTCTCACCGTTTTTCGCTGTGTGGCTCTTCTCATTCAAGGTCTGGTTCGCCCGGAAGATAAGGTAACTCCGAATCGCCGCCGCATCGTGCTGCGAAACTTCCTTGCCGAAGCCTACCATCCCCTCTGACTTCAGCAACCCATCCCGCACGATAGCAAACCATTCATCATTTTTCAGGAACGCCGTTTTCAGGAACGCCGAATAACGCAGGTCAGGCAGCAATCCGCCGCTGACCGCGACATCGCCATGGCAGGTAGAACAAAAACGCTGGAAGACTGCTTCGCCGCGCCGAATCTCGGCTGCGCTCGCCGTCGATGGAGGAGGGTCCAACTGCGGTGTTTCCTCGGCCGGCAAAGGCGGCAGCTTGGCCGTTCCTCCGATTTTGAACGCCAGCACGCGGCTGACGTTGCGCACATGTCCTGACTTGAAAGCGACCTCGCCTGCAACCAGCGGAAAGACACCACCCCAGCCCGCGAGCACGGCGACATATTGTTCTCCTTTGACGGTATAAGTCGCCGGTCCAGCCATCACGCCCGTTTGGGCGTCAAACGACCAAACTTCCTCTCCCGTGTCCGCGCGATAGGCCTCAAATTGTCCTGCGGCTGTGCCTTCAAAGACCAGATTCCCCGCAGTGGCCAAAGTGCCTCCATTCCATGGACCGGGACGCTCCACGGCCCACGCTTGCTTCTGCTGGATCGGGTCCCACGCCACCAGCTTTCCTTTGACGCTGTCGAGAATAGCCTTCTTGATCTTCGGATCCTGCGGCATGCCGGCAGCGACCATATCGATTCCGAAATTCAGCGCCTCATTCTTGAATTCGAAATCGCCGGGCGATTTGAAGTTGAATCCGACATCATTGACCGGAATATAGACTAGTCCGGTCAGCGGGCTGTAGGACATCGGCTGCCAACTGTGTGCGCCCATCGGTCCGGGAACAATCGGAGGTGCGTCGCCGTGGGGATAGCGCGCGGTTGGGTTTTCAATCGGACGGCCGGTCTTCAGGTCTACTCCTGTCGCCCAGTTAACAAACGTGAACGGCTTAGCGGAAATCAGGGTCCCGGTTTCGCGGTCGATAACGTAGAAGAACCCGTCCTTCGGAGCTTGCAAAAGAACCCTTCGGGTTTTGCCGTCGATCGGAATATCGGCGAGGATGATTTGCTCGGCTGAATCGTAGTCCCAGTCATCGTCCGGGACTTCCTGGTAGTGCCAGACGTAATGTCCGGTGTCCGGGTTGAGAGCAACAATCGAGCAGGTGAAAAGATTATCGCCGCCTTTGGGACTGCGATATTTTTCGTTCCATGGCCCGCCATTCCCCACTCCTATGTACACAAGATCGAGCTCGGGATCATAAACGATTGCGTCCCAGACCGTACCGCCACCGCCGATCTTCCACCACTCGCCGCTCCATGTTTTGGCCGCCTGTTCAAGAATCGGCTGCTCGAAGGGCTTTGCCGGATCGCCCGGTACAGTGTAGAAGCGCCAGACCAATTTGCCGGTCTGCGCATCATAGGCTGAAACATAGCCGCGTACGCCGAACTCCGCGCCTCCGTTGCCGATTAAGACCTTTCCCTTTACGATGCGTGGAGCGCCGGTGATTGTGTAACGCCATTTCGGATCGATGGTCAGCCGCTCCCAGGCAGGTTGGCCGGAATCCGCGTCAAGCGCGATCAGCCGTCCATCGAGAGTTCCAACGTAAACCTTGTCTTGCCAAACTGCTACTCCGCGATTTACTACGTCGCAACAGGCATTCGCTCCCCACTCCTTCGGTACCTTCGGGTCGTAGGACCACAACAGGTGGCCAGTCGCGGCGTTCACTGCGAATACCTTGCTCCACGCGCTCGTGAAGTACATCACGCCATCGACGACAAGTGGCGTGGCTTCCTGGCCGCGGTTGGTGTCGAGATCGAGGTACCACGCCAAGCCAAGGCGGGTGCCATTGTGGTCATTGATCTGCTTCAGCGGACTGAATCGTTGTTCGCTGTAAGTGCGTCCATAGGTCAACCAGTTTCCCGGCTGATCATCGGAGTGGACGATCTGCGCGTCCGTGATCTTTGGAGACCTGATCTGAGATATCGTCTGCGGCGCCAATGAGCGCCCGTATATCCACAAACTCAGAACAATTGCGATCCCGACCTTAGGCCTCTGCATCCTTCTCCCTCGCCATTGGCGACCCGCGAATAGCCGCAAAGGCGGCTTGGACGCCCGAAGTCTACCACTGGAGATCATTGAATACTAAGCAGGCACCAAGATGATACCGCGAGGTATCGGCCGTTGTTGGATCAAGAAAGTACCGCGCGGACTGTAGAACCCTTGAGTTCGACGATCAGTATGCTGATTTCGCGCGGCCCAAGATTTTCAACGGTGTGCGGAGGAAGCGGCGCCATCCACTGTGCGCAGGGAACGGTCGGCGGTTCTCCCCCCTCGCGGCTGTCGAAGAGAACATTGCCACGCTCATCACGCCGGATGAAGTGACTCCAGCTCTGCACATACGCGACACCACCCCAACGGTGGGTATGCAGAGGGACAACATCGCCGGCCGGGATCGTGGTATAAAGCACGCGCACGCGGTCATCTTCGAGCAAGAGCGCGTGATGCTTCGGCGCGGCCACCAGCGCGTCGAGCGAATCTGGCCAGCTTTCTGAAACTTTCGAAACCGTCGAAGTGTCCATACTGATCTCTGAAGCATCGCCTTTAGGCGCCCGACGGAAACTGGGCCATCGTCGTTGCGAATGCGCGGGGCACAACTAGTTCCAGGGGTTGCCTCCGCAACTCCTCGGACAGAACCTCGATTCCCCACGGACCGGCGTAGCCGATTTCCTGCAGACAGCGGATGAATCCCTTTACATCGAACTCTCCATCTCCGCACAGACGGCGATGATTAATCGTGTCTTCGTGAAGACTCCAGGGAGCCTGGAATGTTCCATCGTTCAGTTCCACACTGACCACGTATTCCCGCGGCACGCGAGCAACTTCCTCGTACGGAATCCCGAGCTTTGCAATGTGCCACATGTCGAAGGCAATTCCACCGTTGGCTTCGCCGGCGCCGCGAACCATCGCCAGCGTTTCAGACAGCGTTCGAATCATAGCGAAGGGCATGAGTTCAAAACCGATTTTTGTGCCATGGCTGGCCGCCTCCCGGCATAGAGTGGCAAACGATTCCACCAGACGGTCGATCGGACACGTCTCTTGAAAAAAGTCTCCGACCTTGACGTGGTAGGCACGAAGGACCTCGGCTGCCCGGAACAACATCCGCTTCCGAATGTCGGATTGCTTCTTTCGCTCTCCATCGAGGAACCAGTCAGTCAGAAATTCCAGTTCCACATAGCAAATGCCGTTATCATCGAGAATGCGGCGCATTTCGTACAGCGTGTATTTCTTCTGTACTCGCTCAAGATCGGCGTGCCAAATGCCGAATCCGCGAAACCCAGCTCTGGCCACAGCTTCTACGCGATCCTTAAAATCATAGGGGCTGTATTCGTGGTCGGTGTGCGGATCTCCGCCGGAGATCGTCCAATACGAGGCCAACAAATCAACATTAGGGGGCATTTTCATTCCCGAAACTAACCTAATGCCATAATCGCGTCAACTGAGAGCCCGTTAAGCGACATGCGAACTCACATATTGGCAGTTCCATGAGCATAAGTTCTTGACGCTGCTCTCGCCTTTGTGTAAGGCTACGCCCCATCGGTAAAGCGGTTCGTCAAGGAAGGAAGCTGCATGGTTATGCGGTTAATCGAGAGCCTGGCCACTACTCCGAAGATGGCCGCTCTGTTTTCCGATGAATCGGTCCTTGCCGCCATGCTTGCGTTCGAAGCCGGTCTAGCTCGAGTCGAGGCACGTCTAGGCATCATACCGTCGACGGTTGTCGCGCCTATCGAGAATGCAGCACGCGCGGAGTTGTATGATGCAGGCGAAATCGCTACCTCTAGTGTCCGCTCAGGAACAGCGACAATTCCCCTCGTCAAAGCACTCAGGGAGCGGGTCGGCAAGGTAAGCCCATCGGCCGCGGGTTTTGTGCATTGGGGAGCAACGAGTCAGGACGTGGCCGACACAGCGATTGTCCTGCTGCTCAAACAAGCGAGAAATATTCTTCAAGCCGACGTAACGCGACTCGAGAATGCGCTTTATCAACTTTCAGAACAGCACTCAGAGACGGTGATGTTAAGTCGAACCATTTTGCAGGCCGCAGTGCCAACTACTTTTGGGCTCAAGGTTGCGGGGTGGCTTGGCGCTTTGCGCCGCGATCATGCGCGTCTGGACGAGGCCTTCGAGCAAGCGTTGGTGGTGCAATTTGGCGGCGCGGGAGGAACTCTTGCTTCGATTGGCGATCAGGGGATAGCAGCAGGGCAAGCGCTCGCCAGGGAATTATCGCTTGCTTATCCCGATGCTCCGTGGCACACGCATCGTGATCGTTTGGCCGCCCTGATGTGTGACTTAGGAGTGATGGTCGGCTCCCTTGGGAAGATGGCCCGCGACATCAGTCTGCTTATGCAGAATGAAGTGGCTGAGGTATCAGAGCCAGTGGCAAAAGGGCGTGGCGGTTCGTCGACCATGCCGCACAAACAAAACCCCGTCGGCTGCACGATGACGCTGGCTGCGGCATGTCGTACGCCGGGATTGGTAAGCATGTTCCTTTCTTCCATGGTGCAGGAACATGAACGAGCCGCTGGTGGCTGGCAGTCGGAGTGGGCAACCATCAGTTCCATTATTCAAGAGACGGGCTTGGCGGTGGCTTCGATGGCAGAAGTTGCCGAAGGGCTCACGGTGGATGTGGCGCGCATGCGCACGAATTTGGAAGCAACCCACGGAACCATCTTCGCCGAACGTGCGACCATGTTGCTGAGCGGAAAACTTGGCCGGGAGTTAGCCTCTTCACTCATTGAACGTGCTATGGCCGAGAGCATGGACACCGGCCGAAATTTTGTAGACGCGCTCGCAGGGATGCGGGAAGTTAGGGAAGCGCTGGATGCATCCACACTTCGGGATCTTCAATTTCCAGAAAGCTATCTGGGTGTGGCTGAGGAATTTCGTTCTCGGCTCGCACGATCGCAAAAGCAGAGAGAATCGGAATCTGACAACTGACGAGGCCTCGAAACCTAAATGCCTTTTCTTAATATTGATAAAGCGAAAATCTTCTATCGCCTCGAAGGCAACCCGGGCCCTTTGGTGCTGGTGCTGTCCCATTCGATCGGAACCGATCACGGAATGTGGGAGCCGCAAGTCGGCGAACTGGTTCAGCATTTTCAGATCCTCCGCTACGATACCCGCGGCCACGGCGCGTCCGATGCACCGGCTGGGGATTACTCGATTGAGCAATTGGGAGCCGACATTCTTGGTTTGGCGGATGCGTTGGGCATCCGCAAATTTGCATTTTGCGGGCTTTCGCTCGGAGGTGCAGTCGGGCAGTGGCTCGCAGCCAACGCTCCAGACCGCATCGAACGCTTGATCCTGGCAAACACGGCGCCAAAGTTCGGCTCGCGCGAACAATGGGATACAAGGATTCGCATGGTGAAGGAAGGTGGCATGAACGCAGTCCTCGATCTCGCCATGCAACGCTTCTTTTCCCGCGAAACGATCGAACGTGCTGATCCTTGCGCGCAATCCATCAGGTCCGTGCTCCTGGGGACCAATCCGACCGGATACATGGGATGCTGTGCCGCGCTGCGAGAGTTCGATTCAAGCGCGCTTCTCGAGAAGATTTCTGCACCAACGCTGGTTATTGCTGGACGACGGGACGTTTCTACTCCGTGGGCAGGCAACGGAGAAGTACTTGCGGAGAGAATTCCCGGCGCGTCAAGCGTGCTACTAAACGCGGCTCATTTGTCCAATCTGGAGCAGCCGCACTCGTTTTCGTCGGCAGTGGCGGAGTTCCTTCTTGCCAATTCCGGGGATGGCGATGCGCTTAAGAAAGGCTTTGCCATTCGACGCGCCGTGTTAGGCAATGAACACGTAAACCGTGCCGTTGCCAACACGAATGATCTGAACCGCGAGTTTCAAGACTTGATCACCCGCTATGCGTGGGGAACAGTTTGGACTCGTACTGGTCTCGACATCCGAACCCGCAGGCTGCTGGTATTGGCGATCACCGCCGCCTTGGGACGCCACGAAGAATTCCGTATGCATTTGAAGGCGGGCCTGAAAGCGGGACTGGAACTGTCGGATGTGAAGGAGGTACTCTTGCAGACAGCCATTTATGCCGGCGTTCCAGCGGCGAACACTGCTTTCCAGATCGCCAGCGAAGAGACAGAGATAACGAAAAACGTTTGATCTGTAAAGTCGGTGATCCATCTCGTTGCATTTCGAGTAACGAACATTTCAGCTCCATTCCATCGGCAGGCCGACATAGTTCTCCGCCAAGCTCGATGCAGCGACACGTGAGCTGGTTAGATAGTCGAGCTCCGCGAGTTGACGACGCTGGTCAAAGGGATTGCCCTCGGGGAAGCGGTGGAGCATCGAGGTCATCCACCAAGAGAAGCGTTGCACCTTCCAGACACGGCGCAGACAGGTTTGCGAGTAGCGATGGAGTAGATCATGGCTACCGGTTTTATAGAAATCTGTCAGCGCTCGCCCCAGCACTTGCACGTCGGCCACCGCCAGGTTGAGACCTTTGGCGCCGGTTGGCGGAACGATGTGCGCCGAATCTCCGGCCAGAAATAATCTTCCGTACTGCATCGGCTCAACTACGAAACTGCGCATGCCCGTTATCCCTTTTTGCAAAACAGGCCCCTCGGTTAGCTTCCATCCCTCGGTGGCGAGACGAAGCTGCAGTTCCTGCCAGATTCTTTCATCGCTCCACTGCGCGATATCTTCGTCGGGTTTGCATTGCAGATAAAGACGGCCGATTTCCGGCGATCGCATGCTGAGTAAAGCAAAACCATGGTCGTGGTAACAGTAGACCAGTTCATCTGACGAGGGGGGTGCTTCCGCCAAAATGCCAAGCCATCCGAATGGATATTCTCGTTCATATTCGGTGAGCACACCGGGGGGAATGCTGGGACGGCAGATGCCGTGGAAGCCATCGCAACCGGCAATGAAATCGCAGATGACCTCATGGGCATTTCCATCCTTCCGGTAATGGATCCTCGGCTGGGGCGTATCGAAGTCATGGACGCTGACTTCCTCAATCTCGAACATGACTTGGCCGCCTGCGGCGATGCGCGCGTCATTGAGATCCTTGAGGACTTCCGCCTGTGCGTAGATCGTGATTCCTTTTCCTCCGGTCAGTTCGCCGAAGTCAATGCGATGGCCGCGGCCCTGGAAGCGAAGCTCAATTCCGTAGTGGACGAGGCCTTCTTTCTTCATCCTTGCGCCCACGCCCATATCGGTGAGTAAATCAACGGTACCCTGCTCCAATACGCCAGCCCGCACACGCTCCTGAACATACTGGCGGCTGCGATTTTCGAGGACGACGGATTCGATGCCTTGCAGGTAGAGGAGATGGGACAATACCAGACCCGCAGGTCCTGCGCCCACGATTCCGACTTGCGTGCGCAACTTCAGCAACGGAGAACCTCCCCAAAAACAAAGATGACCGAGCAAACGACGACCGGGGAGCGGACCAGCTACTCCTCAATCGCAGTTTCCAATGTGGGCCTCGCTTCATGCGAGGACTCTCCCACCGCGAAGCCGTGTCCCATGCTTGCAGTCTTGCGAAGAGAAAGTGCTACCAGAAAGACAACTGCGCTTCCGGCCGCCGCCAGCCACATGGTTAACGACAGCCCATATTTCTCAGCTAATGCTCCGGCGAGAGGAGGAGCTCCCGTTCCGCCCACGGCCTCGCCGACCAGTGTAACCAGGCCGATTGAGGTCGCACGAAATTGCGCAGGCACGCTTTCAGTCGGCACCAGAACCATGATCAGGCTTGCCATTCCCTGTCCGGTGTTCGCGACAAAAACAATCGCGGCCAGCAGCAGGGGATATAGAAACAGCCCCCGTACCAGGAAAGTCAGAGGCACGACGGCGGACATGGCCGCCATCAGGAGCAGAACCGGCTTTCGTCCGACGCGGTCGGAGAGGGCGGGCAGAAGGAATCCCAGAAAGAAGCTGCCGAAACCGGTTGCCCCGAGCAAGAATCCAGCCGTCGTTGCTGGTTGATGAACGACCTCGGTAATGTAAAGCGGCGCGAACACGTTCAACGCAAACAGCCACGATATAAAGCCAATCGCCCCAATGCAGCACAACCACATATTCCAGTGGCGCAGAAGTTTCACATATTCCACCCACGAAGGCTGCCCGTGTGTGTGGTCGAGTTTAGGCTCACGCACAAATTTCCAGATCAGCAGCACGGCGAGCAATCCCGGAATGCCGGCAACAACAAAGGCTGCGCGCCATCCCCAATGCGCAGCCACCTGGGTCGTCAATACGGGAGCCGCAGCCAAACCGACCAGAGCAGCAGCGCTGACGACGAGGCCGATGTTTCGTCCGCGCCGGTTTGCCGGCGAGGACTCTTCAATCAGCGCCGTCATAATCGACCAGGTTGGACCTCCCGCCAAGCCCATCAGCGCCCTTACAAGCAGAAGTTGGTAATAACTGTGGGCGAGAGCCGACAGGCACGAGAGAATCGAAAAGAGAAATACGGCAGGAATCAGCATCGCCTTGCGGCCGAATCGATCGGAGAGCGCGCCGAACACGAAGGTGGATGCAGCCCAAGTGATGGCCATGGCGGACGCCAGCGTTCCGATTTGCCCAGGCCTCAAGTTGAACTCTGGGGCGAAGTAAGGCGCCAGATACATCTGCGACATGCGGCCCAGAAAGACTATGCCCCAAGTAAAAAATAGAATTGGAATTAGGGTATTCTCGTAGCGCCGAGAGCCATCCATGCCGTTGCATGATAACAAACAGGCGAACCCGAAGCGGCT
>CAWEPW010000016.1:0-26494 GCA_963810955.1 uncultured Acidobacteriaceae bacterium
CTCGCTTCAAACTCGAAGGCTAACCCACCGTGCCGGGGCGCAGCCGGCATATTTGCACTGCGTTCTCCAACGCAAGCTTTAATTCGTGTCCCAAATTTTTCAATTCTTCCGGCCGCAGGCGCTGCTGTAAAACCTCGAATAGCTGCCGCTCCTCCTTGCGGATGTGCCCGGAGGAGAGCAGCTGCGCGAATATTGCCAGCCCCGCTTCGTCGAGCTCTGCCCTCTCCGGCATCGAACAAAATTTTCCCGCAGCAGTTCGTGTTCTACCTGGAGCTCCTCTACTAGGGCGGTGAGTTCCGGAAATCGGTTCGCCGCCGGAAATAAGATCTTTTCTTCAGCCACGAAATGGACTTGAACTTCGTCGGCGTAGAGTTGGTGCGCTTCCGCCTGCCACGCGCGGGGCTCCACAGGGCCGGCCTCAAGCGCCCGCTGGAGGCGCACACAGAGCGCCAGGGCGCGGTGATGCTGATGCGAAAGCGGGATCAGGCTGGGGTCACGAAGCATGAACCTAATTATCCTCCTCTGCCAAAACCGCCTTTGCCAAAACCTCCTTTGCCAAAACCGCTGACATGTTAAACAATGAATCATTGATCAGGCCGCAACGGTTCAGCCGGGCGCGCCAGAAAACGCAAGGAGCCTTCATGCCCGCAACTGGAGAACTAATCCGCCACATGAATTACATCGATGACATCGCCACCACGCTGCGCCGTATCAGCGCCAGCATTCCGGCGATGACCAAGGAGGAATGCGCCCGCCTTGGCGAATACATCCGCAAGTCCGAACCGAGCTATGAGAGCGTGGTACAGCGCCTCGAGAAAGCGGGCAAAGAAAACAAAGAGGACAAAGAGTGATTGAAGTGCGCACCGTGGCCGTCATCGGCGCGGGCATTATGGGCCGGGGCATCGCACCGCTGCCGCTCTCGGCGGTTATCGCACGATTCTCGAAGACCTTCTGCCGAACGCGCTCCGCAAGGCGGAAAGCGAAATCCGCGCCAATCTCGAACAAGCCGTCGAACTGGGCAAGGTCAGCGCCCCCGATGCCGGCGCGGCTTTTTCGCGGATCGAATACGCCGGATCGGTCGATGAAGCGGCGCGCGAGGCCGATCTTGTCATCGAGGCCGTTCCCGACGAACTGGAATCGAAGCTCGAAATTTTCATCATGCTGGACAAGTTTTGCCGCCCGGCAACGATTCTCGCCGCCAGCACGTCGTGGCTGAGCGTAAGCGAGCTCGCCGGCGCGACCTATCGCGCCAAAAAGTGCGTCGGCATGCGCTTTTCGAATCCGGTGCAGGCGATGAAAGTGCTCGAAATTGTGCGTGCCCGCGAAACCGATGACGAGACGCTTGCGGCCGCGGTTGAAGTCGGCAAAAACATGGGCAAGGAAATCGTTGTGACCCAGGAAACACCTCGGGTCATTGCCGACGCCCTATAACAACGCTCTATAACGATGTCGGAACGCGCGAGGGTCAGGTCGGCCCCGAAGCCATGGCGGTACTCTCCGTCAGTCTGACTTCACACGGCTCGCGGGCGGCACAATTCCATTCATTCGCAGATACTCGACCATCTGTCCGTAATGGTCGAAGGCGTGGGCGACGGCGAATGTGGCCAGGTGCAGGCGGGGCGATTTACCGTGTCCCACGGTCTGCAACATATTCTCAGCAGTCAACGTAGCCGCGGCTTTATGACCCAGGGCAAAAGAATCCTTCAGGAACTTAATGATATCGGCCTTGGTCTTCAAGTCCTCAGGACCGTTTCCGCCCTTGAAGTCTTCCGGGATCTGGTCGCCGGTGACCGACGAGAATAGAAAATAATTGGAAGCAGCGACGTGCTTCACCTGCAAGGCAAACGTGCGCACACCCTTGTAGTCGCTGCCGGGAATGTTCAAGCTCTCGGGAGAGAAGTTGAACTTGTCTTCGGGCATGGCTTCGGCGGCTTCCACAATCTCCTTTTCAATGGTGCTGATCTCGCGGTCCACGGCTGAAGCTATGGTGGGCGGTGGCTGCGGCGGATGCGCCTGAGGCGCGCCGGCGACCGCGGCCGTTGTTCCTGTTCCTGTTCCCTGCCCCAAGGTGGCGGCGGCAGAGATAGAGATGAAGATGAAAGCGATGAAGAGGGTCACCGCCAACGGCAAGAAGATTCGTATTTGTTTCATGAGAGTGAGTCTCCTGATCAGTGCGCTTTGTCGGATTCGTCGTTTGACAGGACAGACCAACTGAGTAGTGGCGGCGCGAGGAGTTGAGTCCTCGCGCCGCCGCCAATGCCTACTGGTTGATGTCCTGTTTGGATTCCAGCTTTCTTTCCAGGCCGCCCAGATAGTCCTTCTGGCTCTCCGGAGCCGCGGCGACCGAGATCTTCATTTCTTTCGCCGCGTCATCGAACTTGCCTTGAGCGGAGTACATGCGCGCCAGGCCCGTGTGCACGAACCACTGGTCGGGATGTTTCTGCGCGTTTTCGCGGAAGACTACATAGGCTTCTTCGTTCCGCTTCTCGCCCAACAACTGGCGAGCGTAGGCATGCATTTGCAGAGGAGTAGCATGTTCAAGCGCTTTCTTTTGCGCCACGGCGGCTTCGTCTTTACGATTGAGAGCGGTGAGCACCTTGGCCTTGGTGTCTTCGTTGTCGAAGCGATCTTCATTTTCGATCGACTTGTTGGTATAGGCCAGCGCTTCGTCCAAGTCGACTTTCTCCGCGAGCAGGTAGTTCGCGGCGTCATCCCAGCTTTGCCACGTGTATTGGGAGAGATTGCGAAGCTGTTTCTTCAGGCTGGCCTGCACGACGTCGTGCACATCTACGGAGACCTTGAAGGGGACCGCGACCTTCTCCCACTCCATTTCAACCACGGCCGAATCGGGCTGCAGTTGATCGAAGTCGTAGGTGAGCGCATTGTGCATGTCTGCGGCTTGAGGCTTTACCGTTACGCGGAGGGCATCCTCTTTTTCGTCGTAGGTGAAAGATCCCCAGGAGGTGGAATTCTTGGAAAAGATAATTGTCCATTCGTCGGCATTGGGGATCATGTGCAATCCGTAGGTTCCCTTATCGAGCGGTTTGCCTTCGACCATGACCGGGTCGCTGAAGGTGATGGTGGTGTTTTCATTCGCGCCCGCGCGCCACACCTTGCCATAGGGCACGAGGTCGCCCCAAACCTTGCGGTCTTTCGCGAGCGGCCGGTGATAATGGATGGTGATGTCGGTAATGCCGATGCGTTGTGAAATTTCCGCCCCCTGGCTCTGGCGGGGCAGATTGAGTACCAGCGATTGCGCCGAGATTACTCCCGCCAGGGCGCCCGGCAGGGTTGCCATCAGCAGGCAGTGCAGGAATCCTCGCAAAGATTTCGTAAACATGGGCAACGCCTCCTTCGATGTGTCGATCAGATGTGTAGATCAATGGTCGATCTGGATTGTTTTGAAAAGGGCCGCGAATTGCAGGCCCACCCCTGGTCGGCGGGTTAGACGGGCCGTTAGCCAGCTAGTGAGCAGGAATATTGAATTTTAGTCAACCGTGTCCTGCGCTCCACTCCTCCACGCTAACCAATGAAGCCAGTTCACCGTCTAATATGACGCGGAAATCATCGCTTTTCTCTGGAACCGTATCGCGATCCTTCTCGTATCACACAGCAGAGGGTGGGGCGCGGTCTGCCGTGTAATAGACAGCTGCCTCTGACCACATCATGCGAATGCTCCTCGAAATCGTTCGCCAGTCGCTGGCTACTCTCTGGGCTCACAAGCTGCGCTCGTTTCTCACCATGTTTGGCATCGCCTGGGGCGTCGGATCTCTGCTGCTGCTGGTCGGATTGGGCGAAGGCTTCCGCAGCGGACAGGCTCGGCAATTAAAGAATCTTGGCCAGGACATCATGTTTACCTTTCCCGGGCGCATTCCGGCGGTTGAGGGCAGCACGCAGTCCGGCCGCACTTACCATTTCACGTACGAGGATTACCTCGCGATTCGCAACGAGGCGCGCTCGCTTAAGTATCTTTCGCCGGTACTGAACCGCGAAGACATTCGCGCCGTCAGCGAATATGGCTCGACCAATGGCCAGGTTTTTGGAGTCGCGCCCGAGTATAACCAGATTCGAACGATTCCGGTTGGACCGGGGCGCTGGTTCAATGAAGAGGACAACATCGAAACGCGCCGCGTGGCCGTTGTCGGATGGGAGCTTCTGAAAAACATATTTCCCGGACGCCCAGCGGTGGGTTCGGCGATCCTGCTCAACGGCATACGCTTTGAAATTATTGGCGTGCTCACTAAGGTTGGGCAGGACGGCAACAATGGCACCAATGCGCGCATTTTCGTTCCCATCGAGACCATGCGCAACCTGTTTCGGCTGAAGGATCAGAACAGCGAAGACGCTATTTCGTTTCTGAATTACCGTCCCCTGACGCCTTCGGGGGACCTGGTAGCGAAGCAGGAAGTGCACGATATTCTTGCCCGGCGTCACGGGTTCGATTCCAAACTTACCGAGTCGTTCGAAGATTGGGACACCATCGAAGACAACAAGCGCGTCGGCAGAATCTTCGACGGCATGGACTACTTTCTGGGCGTTGTCGGCGCGATTACACTGGCGCTCGGAGCGATTGGCATCATCAATATCATGCTCGTCTCGGTTACGGAACGCACGCGCGAGATCGGTCTGCGGAAAGCGCTCGGGGCGACGCATCGCGCCATCCTTACCCAATTTTTTGTGGAAGGCGCTTTCCTGACGGCTTTGAGCGGAGGTATCGGGCTGGCCATCACAACGGCATTGGTCGCGGTGCTTGCCGCGTTGCCGGCCCCTGAAGGATTCGACACGCCGCGCATTGTTCCGTCATCGGCGGCCATAGCAATTTTCTCGCTGGCATTTGCCGGCATTGTGGCCGGTCTTTATCCGGCGCGGCAAGCAGCGTTGCTGCCGCCGGTCGAGGCGCTCCGGCAGGAGTAAGACTTTCTGTAGAGACGGGCGCTTGCCCGGTCATCCGCTGCCATCAAATACGGCGGCCAGCCGGCCTCCTCTACGGGAAAGCGGCTGGGAAAACTTATGCTTCTCGAACTCGCCCGCCAGTCTTACAATGCGCTCCGGCACAACCGTCGGCGCAGCATCCTCACCATGCTGGGCATGGCCTGGGGCATCGCGACGGTCGTGTTGTTGCTCGCCTACGGAGCCGGTTTCGAGCGGGGACTCTGGGTCGCTTTCCGATCCTGGGGCACGAACCTGGTCTTCATCTTTCCCGGACGCACGTCGCTGCAAGCCGGCGGCACCAAAGCGGGCAGCGAAATCAAACTCACCGTCAATGATCTCGATTACCTGCAGGCCGAGGTGCCTCTGCTCAAGCGCATCTCGCCCGAAGCCGCCAAGCAGAGCACCGTCGCTTATGGATCGCGCAGCGGCAGCTACGGCATCAGTGGAGTCTATCCTTACTATTCGCGTATGCGCCGCATTGAGATCGGAGACGGCACCTTCTTCACAGATGCCGATGAAAACGCGCGCAGCCGCGTCGCCATTCTCGGGGCCGACGTTAAGAAGAAACTGTTCTCGGGGCAGAATGCGCTGGGCGAAAAGGTGCGGATCGACGGAATTTCCTACGCAGTAGTTGGCGTGCTCAAACACGTGATTCAAAATGGCGATGAGAATATGAACGGCAAGGTGTATATCCCGTTCAGCGCCATGAGCGATCTTACTAACACTTACTATCTCAATGCTATTGCCATGGAGTATGAAGGCGACCACGCCAAAGTCGCGGAGGCAGTGCGGCGGTCGATGGCCTTTCACCACGAATTCGATCCTAAGGATAAGCGCGCCATTTTTGTCTTCGATGTGTTCGCCGATCTGCTCGACCTGCGCGTGATCACGACTGGCATCAAAATTCTGCTCGGCTTTATAGGCCTTTTAACGCTTGGCATCGGCGGCGTAGGGCTGATGAACATCATGCTGGTGTCAGTGACTCAGCGCACACGCGAAATCGGTGTCGAAAAGGCCCTGGGGGCGCGCGGTTGGCACATTCTCGTCCAGTTTCTTGCGGAAGCGCTGGCCATCACGCTTCTCGGCGGATTGGCCGGAGTGCTTCTGGCTTATATCGTTTCCTGGTCGGTCGGATCGCTCACGCTCTGGAGCGCCTTTGCGGAAAATGGCACCGACGGCGATATCCGGCTCACCATAGACTTAACCACTTTGCTGGCGTCCACCATGATCCTGGGATTTGTCGGCGTAGTCAGCGGCATGCTGCCTGCCATCAAAGCCTCGCGTCTCGATCCTATAGAGGCTCTGCGCTACGAATAGACCTGGCGCTGCGAGGCGCTTCGCCCGACCTGCGTTAGGGATAAAAGCGGAAGCCGAACGCCTTACCGTGTGTTATATTTCTCCCCAAAAGTACAGGAGGATTTATGCGCCCGGTCGGTGTCACCCTCGTTGGCTGGTATCAAATTCTGCGCGGAATTCTATCTCTGCTGTTCGGTCTGTCCGTTCTACTCTTCAGCAGTCTGGCCGCCAGGCTCGCCTCCAGGGCCGCCGAAGGCAGTGCCATCGAGCGAATTCTGCGCGAATTCGGGCACGCCGCCGGCTTGGCCATCATCGTGTTTGCAGTCGTGCACATGCTCGCCGGATACGGAGTGTTGCATATGGAGAACTGGGGCCGCCTTTTGACGCTCCTGTTTTCCGCGATTGGACTCATACTGGTTCTGCCCGGCTTGATCCATGCGCATACGTTTTCTCTGCTGTTCGGGCTGATTGACGCCGCTTGCATCTTTTATCTGGTGCAGCCTTCGACTAAGCGCGCCTTCCAGGGCGAAAGCAACCCCTCAGCGCGAATCGCCGCCTGAACTGGACAAGTGTCGGACTCGGTGCCCGCGTTCCGCGGTTCTGCCTTAGTACTTCTGCCTTAGTACAATGAACGCGTGCCCAATTCCGATTCCCTCCAGAAGGTTCTTGATCATTTGCGGCTCTACGAGCATCCGCTGCTGGCCTTTTCTGCGCGCGAAAATAATGGCGTCGTCGAAATTCTGATCGATCTCAAGAATTTGTCTGTTCCCGTTCACACCTACGTGCTGTCGATTCATGCTCGCGACCTCGATCATCCGCAGTTTGCCTGGCACCTGCAGCACCAGCTCTATGACGGTTTGCACGATTACTTCATTGAAATGTTCGTCCGCACTCCGCAGGATCGGAACGCTCGCGACCCGATAAAGGCTGACGCGATGAAGGCTGAGCCGTCGAAAACTGAGGCAACAAAATCCGAAGAGGACCTCTAGCGCCTTGTCTTTTCACGAACAAAGCCTCCGCGAACAAATCGAAGAGGAGATCCGGGGGCAAGGGCCTATCCCGTTTTCTCGTTACATGCAGCTTTGCCTTTACGATCCTGTGCACGGGTACTATTCGCGCAACACCGAACAGTTCGGCAAAGCTGGAGACTTCTATACTTCGAGCGACGTTCACGCCGTCTTCGGACGCTTGCTGGCTCGGCAATTTGACGAAATATGGCGGGCGCTCGACCGTCCGCCGCAAATCGAAATTCTCGAACTCGGCCCCGGGCGCGGCTTGTTTGCCCGCGATGTGCTCGATTGGGACAACAAGAAATTCCCTGATTTTTTCGCCGCTCTCACTTACACGTTGCAAGAGGAGTCGCCGGCATTGCGGGCAAAACTACGGGAAACACTGCGCGAACATCTCGAAGCCGGCAAAGCTCAAGTAGATGCAGGTGCCCACGCCTGCCCCGCCAAGCGCAGTTCGAAAGC
This sequence comes from uncultured Acidobacteriaceae bacterium, assembly GCA_963810955.1. Taxonomy (GTDB): domain Bacteria; phylum Acidobacteriota; class Terriglobia; order Terriglobales; family Acidobacteriaceae; genus Acidiflorens. The sequence goes on from CAWEPW010000016.1 coordinate 7,701, forward strand.
CGCCGCGGACACTCCATCGCAATCGGGCCTCCGGCGTTCCGCTCATCGTCTTCGCCAACGAATTCTTCGATGCGCTGCCGGTCGAGATTCTTGGCGCGGCCGGCAAACTCCATATTGCGCTCGAAAATAATCGCCTGCACGAAATCTGGCTGCCGCCGTTGCCCGTAGAGCTGGAATTCCTCGACCTTTACGGCGTCCAGCCTGAAGCGGGTGAACGGATCGAAGTTTCTATGGCGGCGCAAACTTGGGTCCAACAAATTGCGCTCTTGGTCAAGCGAGGCTTGCTCATCACCATCGACTACGGTTACACCCGCGACGAACAACTTGCGGGCCGCCATCGAGGCACCCTTATGGCCTACCGTCATCACTCCGCGAGCGCCGATCCTTACCAGGCGCCAGGCGAACAGGACCTTACCGCCCACGTCAATTTCACCGCGCTCGCCGCCGCATGCGAGCGAGGAGGCTTGCGCTGCGAAAGGCTGCTGACCCAATCGCAATTTCTGATGGGAATCGGCGAAAGAAATGAGTTTGCCGATGCGTTCGAAGACTGCCGCCTTCCCCAAGAACGGGCGAAGGTTTCACTTCAACTCAAGCATCTGGTTACTCCGGAAGGCATGGGAGAGAACTTTCAAGTGCTGGTTGCCAGCGTAGGGATAGACAGCCGGGCGATGGCCGGTTTAAGCGGGCTAAGCTTCGGAAGAAGGTCTCAGTTCCCGGCTCTCAGTTCTCAGTAAGAGCGTTCACGCTTATCTTTGTAACTGAAGCAGTTTGGCCAAACGCTGGGTAGTTCACTCGAAAAAGTAAGCTCTGCGCAACGGAGTGCACCAAAGGACGGGTACCAAAGGTGTGCACCATTTTCGCTGCATTTAACATTTCTGAAATATCTCTCTAGTAAACTGCGGACGATGGGCATGCCTCGCATTTCGCGGTTTTCGCTGCCGCTGCAGGTTGCTGCCGTTTGCTATCGGCGGGCGAATTCGAGTGTCGAATTTTTGCTGGTGCATACCAACGGCGGCAGCAAGTGGACCTTTCCCAAAGGATCCCCTGAACCGCGCCTGTCGCACAGCCAGGCCGCCGAACGCGAGGCTAAAGAAGAAGCGGGCGCGATCGGCGTCATTGAGCCTCGCCATTTTCACATCTACGTGCATTCCAAGGGTGTCTTCTGGCAGCCCGGCGGCGTGCAGGAATATGTGGTCAAAGCTTTCCTGATGGAAGTCCGCCAAACCCGCCATCCCGAAGAAGACGGTCGCGATCCGACCTGGTTCGACGCAGATAAAGCACGTATCATCCTTGCCAAGGGCCGCGAAGTGAAGTACGCCCACGAACTCCAGGCTGTGATCGACCGCGCGCTGGAGCACCTCGGCGTGACGCGCATGGCCACGGCTCGCTGAAATTTCGCGTAAGGCCAGTTTCGTTAGTCACGCTTCAATCCGGCGGCCAGCGCCAGTTTTTCTTGCCTTGCGTCGAAGGTCCAAAAAAACTCGGCTTTCAGTTCCAGAGCCGACGCCACATGCAGCGTGTCGAGGGTTCGGACGCCGAGCCGGGCCGCGTGCCGGTGCGCTAACTCGGCGCATACCTCCAATGCTCGATCGGGCAGGGGTGTTTCCCGCCATAGACTTTGGGCGCGATGCTCCTGAAATCGCTGTAGCAGACGGTCAGCCGCGCTGCGCGAAAGAGCTTTGCTGAATACGTGCTGTTCGACGGCGTGAGTCCACTCGGCGACGTGCAGGGGTGTTATCCAAAGGGAGGGTCGCGCTCGAAGCCGGCGTTCGGCCTCGGGCGTGTGCCGCTCAGTGATATAGAGGGAAACAAAAAAGCTGGTATCGGCGTAGATGTGCGACAGGCTGCTCAATAGCGGCCCCGCTCCTTAATGACCAGGTCCGATCCAGGCAGAACACGATCGCCGAAAATCTCCTTGCGCAAGGCTGCGAAATCGGGCCAATCATCAGGGTGTGGAGGCGCTCCTTGGGGCACAATGCGCGCAATCACTTCGTCGCGCTCCCGAAGTTCCACGGTTTTGCCGGCCCGAAGCCAGGCCTTCAGCCGCTTGGTATCGCGAAGTTGGCGAATGTTTACGCTGGGCATGTTGAAAATTGTGCCACACATTGTGTCACGTTGTCAAAGAGTGCTCCTGCTGAATGAAGAACCTATAACCACCAAGGCCACGATGGCACACGAAGGGGATCGGAGCCGAAAGCGTTTCGTGATACCTCGTGTTCCTTGGTGGTTCAGGGTTTTGCCGCCCACGCCGCCCCGCTCCGCTATATTTAAACAGAGACACCCATGATCCAACTCTCCGGCGCCGGCAAGCGCTATGGCCACAAACTTTTGTTCGACAATGCCGACTGGCTGATTACGCCTGAGTCCCGCGTCGGCCTGGTCGGCGCGAATGGCACCGGCAAGTCGACCATCATGAAAATTCTTGCCGGCAGCGAGTCGCTCGATTACGGCAGCATCTCGCGCGCCAAGGGCATCTCTACCGGCTACCTGCCGCAGGATGGCCTTACGATGACGGGCCGCACCGTTTTCGCCGAGTGCATGTCGGTCTTTGCCGAACTCCATGCCATCGAAAAAGAAATGGAAGCCCTGACCCGCAGCATGTCGGAACTCGACCATGCCGGGCCGGAATACTCTAATGTCGCCGACCGTTATCAGAAGCTTGAACACGAATTTGTCGCCCGCGACGGCTACACGCTCGAAGCGCAGGTGGGCCAGGTTCTGACCGGACTAGGTTTTCATCGCGACGACTGGACGCGCCAGACCGAGGAATTTTCCGGCGGCTGGCAGATGCGCATTGCGCTGGCCAAGCTTCTGCTGCAAAAGCCGAATCTGCTGCTGCTCGACGAACCCACCAACCACCTCGATCTTGAAGCCCGCAACTGGCTTGAGGAGTATCTGACGACTTATCCCAACGCTTTCGTGCTCATCTCGCACGACCGATATTTCCTCGACATCACGGTTGAACGCATCGTGGAAATCTGGAACAAGCGAATGCACTTCTACGCCGGCAACTACGATCAGTACCTGGCAGGCAAAGCCGCGCGCAAGGAGCAACTCGAATCCGCTTACAAGACCCAGCACGACCGCATCGAGCAGCTCGAAGTCTTCATCAACCGCTTCCGCTACACGGCGACCAAGGCGAAGCAGGTGCAGAGCCGCATTAAAGAGCTGGAAAAAATGGAGCGGATCGAGATTCCGGAAGAAGAGAAGCAGGTTCACTTCTCGTTTCCGCAGCCGAAACCGAGCGGTCGCATTGTCGCGGAGTTTGCCAACGTCGCGAAGAGCTATGGCGAGCCCGGAAACGGCGAACACAAGGTTTTCGAGAAAGTCAGCTTCATGATCGAGCGCGGCGAGCGCATCGCGCTGGTCGGAGTCAACGGCGCGGGAAAATCTACGCTCATCAAGCTGCTGTCCGGCGAGGAGCCTCTCACCGCCGGCGAATATAAGCTGGGCCACAACGTCGAGCCCGACTATTTTGCGCAGGACCAATATAAGGAACTCGATCCCGAAGCTCGCATCCTCGACGATCTTGGCGAACTGGCGCCCGCTTCGACGCAAACCCAGCTGCGCAGCCTGCTCGGCTGTTTTCTTTTCTCAGGAGACGACGTGTTCAAGCGCATCGGCGTGCTCTCCGGAGGCGAACGCAATCGCTACGCACTGCTCAAGATGCTGCTGCACCCCGCCAATTTTCTGCTGTTAGATGAGCCCACGAACCATCTCGACCTGCGCGCCAAAGACGTGTTACTCGAAGCGCTGATGAAGTATACCGGCACGGTTGTCTTCGTCTCTCACGATCGCTACTTCATCGACAAGCTGGCCACGAGGGTGTTTGAAATCGGCGGCGGCAAAGTGGAGATTTATCCGGGAAATTATGAAGACTACCTGTGGCGCAAGCAGGGAAGAGCGTTGGCTCACGTGGAGACGCCGAAGCCGGCTACTGGGTCACCGGCGCAATTATCCGTCCCGCCGAATGGCAATAAGTCCTCTGTAGAGACGCGGCTCGCCGTGTCTCCCGCGCCCGATGCTGTCGAACCCAAAGGGAAGCGGCTGAATCCGATCAGGCGCCAGCAGATGAAAGATCGTCTGAAGGAAATCGAAGAGGAGATCGCCCGCACCGAGGCGGCGATTGCGCTTTGTGAAACCGGCCTTCAGAACTTTGTCAGCGCCGAGGAAACCCAGCGCCAGACACTGGAATTGGCTGCCCAAAAGACCGAACTGGTCTGGCTTGATGAAGAAGTGGGAGGAACTTTCGGGGATACTCGAAAATGACCAGTAGAAGTTGGCTCGCCGCTGTGATCAATCGCTATTCGTTCGGGCTCAGTTTAGCGTAACATCTGTGTTCTAGAAACCGCCATGCCAACTGATTCAAGTCTCCTGCGAGATTCGGTCCTGGCGCAGCCTATTTCCCACCTGTTTGTCATCGTGGGGATTGTGATGGCGGCGATTCTGCTATTGGTAACTGTGCTCGTCCTCTATGTCAGCTTCCGCTACCGGGCTGGCGCGGCAAAAGTTGTGCCTCGGCAAGAATTTGGCCGTAGCTCGCTGGAAATTCTTTGGACCGTCGGTCCCATCCTGATTCTCGTCTTCATCTTCGCGGCGACCATCCACGCGATGAGAGAATCCGATCCCGGGTTCGCGGCAAACCAACAGCCTGACCTCGTGATCGTTGCGCATCAATGGTGGTGGGAAGCTCGCTATATGAAATCGGGCGTCATCGCTGCCAACGAAATACACGTCCCGGTGGGCAAGCGCCTCTTCGTGCGGCTCGAATCCGCAGACGTAATTCATGACTGGTGGGTGCCGCAACTAGGGCGCAAAATGGACGCCGTGCCTGGGCATCCGAATTTTTTCTGGCTTGAAGCGGATTCTACAGGTTTCTATTCAGGAACTTGTGCCGAGTACTGCGGCGCCGAGCATGCCTGGATGCGCATTGGCGTAATTGCCGAAGGAGAGCCCACTTTCGAGCGCTGGGCTCAGCACCAGCTCGAAGTGCCATCAAAGGTGCCCTCGGGTAGCGATCCCGCTGAAGGAGCCGAACTCTTCCAGCAATTGACGTGCGGCAACTGTCACACCATCGGAGGTACTTCAGCCCAAGGCAAAATAGGTCCCGACCTAACCCACATTAGCGGCCGTCTGACACTTGCAGCCGGGCGTTTCCAAAATACACCAGCAAACCTTGCTCGTTGGTTGGCGGACCCGCAGGCGGTTAAGCCAGATTCGCACATGCCAAACTTCCAGCTCACAGATTCGCAGGTTCACCAGCTCACTGCTTATTTGGAGACGTTGCAATGAGCGACGTTCCCTACATCCCCCAAATGCCGTCCGCGGCTGAAGCCGCGAGCGCAACCGCCGAGCATGAGAAGACGGGCCTGCTGGGCTGGGTGGCGACCGTTGACCAGAAGAGAATTGGCATCCTGTATCTACTCACAAGTCTGTTTTTCTTTGGCGTAGGAGGGATCGAAGCACTGCTGATGAGGATTCAGCTTGCGCGTCCCAACAACGCGTTTCTCTCGCCCGGAGCGTTCAACCAGATTTTCACCATGCACGGCACAACGATGATTTTTCTCGTCGCCATGCCCGCCCTTACGGGCATGGCCAATTATCTTGTGCCGCTCATGATCGGAGCGCAGGACGTGGCGTTCCCCCGCCTGAACGCATTCAGCTTCTGGCTGCTCGCCTTCGGCGGCCTGTTCCTCTACTTCAGCTTTATTGCCGGCGGAGCCCCTGCTGCCGGATGGTTCAACTATGCTCCGCTCAGCGAAAAACCCTACTCGTCGACAACCGGAGTGGACTATTACGCGATCGGTCTGTTTGTGCTGGGAATGGGTTCGATCGCGGCCGCCATCAATCTGATTGTTACCATCGCCGGCTTCCGCGCCGTCGGCCTGACCATACGGCGTCTTCCTCTATTTGTGTGGATGGTCCTGATTACGCAAGTGCTCATTCTCCTGGCTCTTCCCGCTCTCAATGCCTCCCTCTCCATGTTGCTGATCGATCGTTTAATGAATGGCCACTTCTTTGTAGCTGATAGCGGAGGCTCAGCACTTCTCTGGCAGCATTTTTTCTGGGCGTTCGGTCATCCCGAGGTTTACATTGTCGTGCTCCCGGCCTTCGGAATGATTTCCGAAGTCATTCCCGTGTTCTCCCGCAAGGTGATCTACGGCTATGAATTCGTGGCCGCATCTACCGTAGCCATCGCGGTCTTGAGTTTTCTGGTGTGGGCGCACCATATGTTCGCCGTAGGCTTGGGGCATTCGATCGATGTTGTTTTCGCCATCGGAAGCATGCTGATCGCCGTGCCCACGGGGGTAAAGATTTTCAATTGGATTGCGACGATGTGGGGAGGATCGATCCGATTCACAACCTCGATGCTTTTCGCCACTGGTTTTCTGGTCATGTTCACCATCGGAGGTCTGAGTGGCATTTCGTTTGCGGCATTTCCCATCGACTGGCAAGTGACGGATACCTACTATCTGGTGGCGCACCTTCATTACGTTCTTTTCGGAGGCACGGTCTTTGCCCTCTTTGCGGGCGTCTACTACTGGTTTCCAAAAATGAGTGGCCGGATGCTCTCCGAACGACTTGGGAAAATCCATTTCTGGTTGATGCTGGTAGGTTTCAACATGACCTTCATGGTGCAGCACTTTCTCGGCCTGATTGGCATGCCGCGTCGAGTGTTTACGTATCCGGACTTGCCGGGATGGGCAGCTCTCAATATGACGTCCACCGTTGGGGCGGTAATCATGGGCATCGCGGTGGCTATCTTCTTGTGGAACTTGATCGTCAGTTTCGTGGCTGGCGAGCCTGCGGGAAACAACCCGTGGGACGCCTGGACACTGGAATGGGCAACCACCTCTCCACCTCCTGAACATAATTTTGACCTCTTGCCTCCGATACGCAGCCGTCGCCCGCTTTGGGATCTCGCGCATCCGGAAAATCCGGACTGGAAACATGGACACTGAAGGCACAGTAGAACGGTTTGTGACGGTCGATACCTATCAGTTCGCCGTGACCCTTTTTTTGATCTCCGAAGGGGCGTTCTTCGCTTTCTTGATTATCGCCTACGTATATTTTCACGGCTCGATGACATCTGGTCCTAATGCGAGCAGCGCCTTGAATCCCCTCAAGACCGGCATTTATAGCATCTTTCTGCTCGCCAGCAGTTTTACGGTTCGCACGGCAGAGCGAAAGCTAAGCAGCGGCCATCGCCGCGCCTTTTCAGGCTGGCTTCTCACAACCATTCTCCTGGGCGCCATTTTCCTCGTCGGCCAGGGGCGGGAATATTTCAGTTTGTATCGAGATAGCGTGACCGTGAGCCGAAACGTCTTTGGTACTTCGTTCTTCACGCTGACCGGATTTCACGGGCTGCACGTTTTTCTCGGATTACTTGCCCTTTGCATCTTGTTCGCGTTAGCCGTGAGCGGGGATTTTCAAACGGGGCGCTCCAACGCAGTTCGAGCGGTTGCGCTCTACTGGCATTTCGTGGACTGGATCTGGGTGGTGATTTTTTCCGTCGTTTATGTCTGGGCGCTGTTCTAGGGGCTTGATATGACCACTTGGCAGTTATTTGTGGCTGGTTGGGATTGGGAGCCATCCGTCATCCTGGGGTGCGCTCTGCTCCTGCTGTCGTATCTAACCGCGCTTCGATTCCGCTTGCAGCTGAGGTCACTCTGTTTTGTCGCCGGAGTGCTTGTACTGCTCCTCGCGCTCGTTTCCCCAATAGACACTCTTGCCGATCGATACCTCTTCAGCGCGCATATGGTGCAACACATGCTTCTTATTCTTGTTGTTCCGCCATTGTTGATTATGGGTATCCCGCAAGGGCTCACGGACCGGCTGCTCCGGTACTCCTTCTTCAAGAAGGCAGAGCGCCTGTTTCGCAAACCCTTACTCGCATGGATCCTTGGAGTGGGCAGCATGTGGATCTGGCACTGGCCTCCGCTTTACAACACAGCACTGTCCCATGAAGCCATCCACATCGCTGAGCATGTGATGTTCCTGGTCGCGGCTACGATCTTTTGGTGGCCTGTGCTGAGCCCGGTAGAAGATTCGCACCTGTCACCGCTCGCCTCAGTTGTCTATTTGTTCAGCGCCTGCGCGGCGCACACTGTTCTCGCCATTCTGATCACTTTTGCCCCCGTCGGAACCTACCCGGCCTATCTGCAACCGTCCGACACTCTCGGCATCCTGCCCCTTCTTCGCAACCAATGGGGACTGACTCCTGGAGTCGATCAACAACTGGGTGGACTCTTGATGTGGGTGCCGGTTTGTCTGATCTACTTGGGCTTCATTATTACCACGATAATTCGCTGGTATTCCGTTCCCATCCCCGGCAGAAGCCCAAGCCCGGCGATGACTCTGACTACTGCCACGCCTGTGGAGTACACGTATGACGAATAATGAGATCCGGGAGCAGAGAAATGATCAGGGAAATGCGCAGAGAAATGCGCGAACAACGGAGCAAAGTGTCGCGTCCGCGTCGGTGGTGTGGACCGCGCCGCGATCGCAAGTTATTCCCCGAGCCACCTACAGTCCGGCGGTCATGGCGGTGGCCGTCGTTTGTCTTCTTTGGGGACTGCTGACTTCATACCTTATTTCTCTGTTAGGGTTGGTTCTTCTTGCGGTGTCTCTAGCAGGCTGGATCGGAGAACTTCGCCATGAGCGTGAATGACGAAACGCCAGATACGAAAGCATCTGCCCGGCAAAAACCGTCGCAGGAACTAGACCGGCGTCGCTTTCTCAATCGGTTGAGCCTCGCCCTGAGTGGCGTGGCGGCCGTTCTGGTTGGAGTCCCGGTAATCGGTTTTCTAATTTCGCCTCTGCTGCGAGACGTGCCGCGGATCTGGCGGCCAGTCGGAGCCCTCGATGATTTCAAGGAAGGGGACATCGTTGAAGTGACTTTTGAGGACAGCTCGGCGCTGCCGTGGGCAGGCCTGACGCAAAAGACTGCCGCTTGGCTCTCACGCCAGCAGGGCGACAAGTTCGTCGCTTTTTCCGTGAACTGCAGCCATTTGGGATGTCCTGTGCGTTGGGAAGCCAACGCTCAACTCTTCATGTGCCCTTGTCACGGAGGTGTGTATTACAAGAATGGCAAGGTTGCCGCGGGTCCTCCGCCTCGAGGCCTGACAAAATACCCAGTACGCATTCAGAGCGGAAACGTGGAAATACTTACGAGCGAAGCGCCGATCACGTAACCACGCAGAAAATGCAGACTCTCAGAAAACTTTGGCTATGGTTCGATGATCGGACCGGGGCGTCGGCAATATGGAAAGCCACGGCCGGTCATCTGGTTCCGCCAAACACCGGTTGGTGGTATGTCTTCGGCAGCGCCACTTTGGTTGCGTTTATCGTCCAGGTTGTTACCGGGATCGCGCTAGCGACCATCTACGTTCCATCCACTGCCGACGCCTACCACACTCTTCAGTTTATTAATCATGGCGCGACTTTGGGCCACCTTTTGCGCGGCCTGCACTATTTCGGCGCATCCGCCATGGTCCTGTTCGTCGGGATACACGTCACCAGAACGTTCCTTATGGCTGCGTACAAGTATCCCAGGGAAATGAGCTGGCTCAGTGGCTCAGCGTTGCTTCTGTTGATCGTAGGCATGGGTTTTACCGGGCAGCTCTTGCGCTGGGATCAAATTGCCGTCTGGTCCGTATATATTGCCGCAGAGCAGGCGGGGCGCGTGCCGTTCGTTGGCAAGACACTGGCGCACTTTATCCTCGCCGGCAGCAACGTCGGGGGCGCAACCCTCAGCCGATTTTATGCCTTTCATGTTTTCTTCATCCCGATGTTGATTTTTGGCTCGATAGGCCTGCACTTGTACCTCGTCATTCGCAACGGAATTTCCGAACCACCGCAGAAAGGCCATCCCGTCGATCCAAAGACCTATCGCAGATGGTATGAAGATATGCTGAAGCGGGAAGGGCATCCCTTTTGGCCGGATGCTGTTTGGCGCGATCTGGTGTTCGGGGTGGGTGTGATCGCTGTTCTTTTGATCTTGGCCTGGTTTGTGGGTGCGCCGCAACTAGCCAAACCGCCCGATCCCACGATCCTGGTCGCCGAACCCCGGCCCGATTGGTATTTGCTCTGGTACTTTGCCCTCTTAGCTCTGATTCCTGCTCGCCTGGAAAATTACGTTATCGTACTCGGCCCCCTGATTTTTGTGATGTTCCTGGTGCTGCCTCCACTGATCGCAAACAAGGGTGAGCGCAGCGCGTCGCGGCGCCCCTGGGCGATTGGTATGGTGCTCGCGTGCTGGATGATGATCGGCACGCTTTGGATCCAAGGACGCCGCTCGCCTTGGTCTCCCGATTTCACTGCAATCCCTTTGCCTGAGACCGTCGTCGGCGCCACGAACGGACCGATCTATGAAGGCGCACAACTGTTCCACTCCAAGGGATGCGAGTATTGCCACTCAATTTCCGGATACGGCGGCCATCGTGGACCCGACTTAACAGATGTGGGGGACAGGCTCTCGAGTGATCAAGCCACCATCCGAATCATGAACGGCGGCACCAACATGCCCGCCTTCGGAAGCACTCTCAGCCGGCAAGAACTGGATTACCTCGTGACTTTTCTTGCTTCCCGCAAATCGCAGCACGCCAACACGGCAGCGAGAAGGCAGGAGAACGAATATTCCCAATCGAATCTAAAGACAGGAAGCGCAATAGCCTCGTCAAGGTGAGCTCCAACGAGTCAGAATCTTTTCAGCTGACTGAGAAGGCGTAACGACATTGGCGCAGGGCTACACTCCAGCAGCAAATTTCGTTAGTACTCATTTTGTCGGATCGGTCACGCGGCCCAAGAACAGGATGCTGCCCGAGCGATTGTCGCGAATCAGGAAGATGAACGGGTGGTCGGCGCGGAAAATGGGTGGCTGCACTGGGTTCGCCGCGATCGCCAGCGCTCGACTGAAAACTACGGCCGTCGCCGCCGCTGCTTCGGTTCCTTCCTCGTTAACGTCGATGTAAGCTTTGTGGATCACCGCCGACATCACAAAATCGCGCTTTCCGGTCATGCCTGAGAAATTCGCCAGGTTCTTTTCAAACGCTTGCGGCATTCCCAGGGCGGCCAGCGCGTGCTTCAGTCCGAATTGTTGGGTCATCTTGAACTTGGGCATCGTCAGAATGACTTTCGGAACTGGCGCTAACTGCCGCAGCCACAGCTGTGTGTTCGATGCGGACAGCGATTGTTCCAGCGAAGACAGACCGCTTACATCATTGGGCAGAAAGACTATCATCGAGAGCTCATCGCTCTTATAAGGAAGCTCCAGGGCCTGAAATGTTCCGCCGTTGAAATACTTGAAAGGACCCTCGCGATGCATTAGCGGCGCCTTAATTGTATTGGTCTGGGATAAATGGAAATCCTCATCCTTTGTTTGGGACTTGTCGAATTGCGTCTGCCAGGTTCCTTTGAAATAGATGGCGTTCGTCAGCACCAATCTCGTCTGAGGAGTGAGCGCACCGGGTTGAAGCAGGTCCTTAATCTTGTCGTCGGTTTTCTGCTCGATCCAATTGTTGATCGTCAGTCGCGCGGCCTCGCTCGCGTCCTTGAAATCCACCTGATTGAATCCCGCACCATAATCGTTCTTCATCAACTGGAGAAAATCATCGAGAAATGTGTTGCCTTGTTGCGCCCAGAGAGCATCGGCCACACGAAGCTGGTATCCATCGTGAGGGGCGTTGAGATCGCTCAGCAGCGCGCCCATCGCCGGATGCAGCCGGTCCGGCGATAGCGTGAAGTGCAGCGTTTTTGCCATCTCAGAGGCAGTGTTGCCACGTGCACCTGCATAGGCCATGGCCAACGCGGTGGATATGCTCTCAGGCGAAAAAATGAGATTGCCGCTTTGACTGCGCAACTGTCCGTACAAAGCAACGGCGAATGCATTGTTCCCATCGACGACCGCCGCCAGGTCAGCCGCGGCCGGACCAGACGTCCCCGCCGCCCATGCGAATCCCAGCAATACAAAATAAGCGATGAGAAATGATAGGACGAGTTTCAAGTCGACCTCCATCCAGCGACGACCGGGCGCCGCGGCATGTGAAATAAGATCTGAGTCGCGGCTGTTTTTCGCGCCCCCCGGTTTCTGCATCTTCAGTTTGGCTAAGGCAGTTGCCTGCTCTCATCAGTGTCGACGCAAGCAACTCCCGGCCGCTGATCTTCTTCGATATCAATGGGCACGGTGCGGTCACCGCTCTCGAATGTGTCAGTTCGTCCCTTTAGCCAGGAGTATGGCGCTCGATCGCGGGGCCATGTGGTAACTCTGTGGATCTTTCCAGAGCGGTTCCTCACCCGCGGCAAATAGATCGTGTGGCGCTTCATGAGAGGTGTCTACGGCCAGATGCCATCGAGCTCCAAGCACAGGGGGCAAACTGAAATCGACCGCGGCGATATCGGCATTGAACATCAGGAACAATGCGCGCTGCTCGTCTTCATTTTCATTGATCAGACAGGCAAACTGTTTTTCTTTAGAGTCGGCCCAGTTAGGCAATCCTCCTTGAGGTCCGAACCAGTGGATCTCGGTGTCACCGTAGAATTGTTCCTTGCTCAGAACCGGATGCGCCCGACGAAAAGCGATCATGCCGTGAGTAAAACGGAAAATTTCGCTATGCCCTTCCAGCTGACTCCAGTCATACCAGCTGGTCTCGTTATCCTGGCAGTAGGCGTTGTTGTTGCCGCCTTGCGTGCGCCGAAATTCATCTCCGCCGAGCAGCATCGGCACTCCGCGCGATATCAGTAGGGTCAGAAGGAAGTTCTTGATCTGGCGTTTCCGCAAGGCCTCGATCTCAGCATCCGCCGTTTCGCCTTCGGCACCGTAGTTCTCGCTAAAGTTGGCGTCGCTTCCGTCGCGATTGTTTTCTCCGTTTGCTTCGTTGTGCTTTTCGCCATAACTCACCAAATCGTTCAATGTGAAGCCATCGTGGCAGGTGACGAAGTTGATGCTGCTCTCTGGCCCCTTGCCAGACTTGGCATAGACGTCAGAACTGCCGGAGATGCGGCTGGCGAACAAACCCAGCATCCCCTCATCCCCGCGCCAGAAACACCGGACATCATCGCGGAAGCGGCCGTTCCACTCCGCCCACCGTCGTTCCGAAAAACTACCTACCTCGTAGGCGCCGGCGGCGTCCCAGGCCTCGGCAATGAGTTTCACCTCTCTCAAGATCGGATCCTCGGCGATCCTTTCGAGAAGAGGGGAATTGGCTAGCAGCTTTCCGGTGCCGTCCCGGCTGAGAACGGACGCTAAGTCAAATCGGAATCCGTCTACATGCATCTCGATCACCCAATAACGTAGCGCCGTCAAAATGTGGTCCCGCACCACAGGATGATTCGCATTGATTGTATTGCCGGTTCCCGTGTAGTCCTTGTAGTGGCGCTTATCGTCCGCCAGCGTGTAAAAGATGGCGTTATCGATCCCCCGGAAACAGAGTGTCGGCCCCAGTTCATCTCCCTCCGCGGTGTGATTGAACACCACGTCCAGGATCACTTCGATTCCGGCGTTATGAAACGCTCGCACCATTTCCTTGAACTCCAGCTTCTGCTGACCCAAACCTCCCGAACTGCTGTAGGAGGCCTTGGGCGCACAGAAAACCACGGGATCGTAGCCCCAATAATTCCTCAGCGGTTGATTGGTTTGTGGATTCCGGCGTGTTATCGAAATTTCATTGAACTCCTGCACTGGCATCAGCTCTACTGCCGTCACGCCCAAACTCGTAAAATAGGGAATCTTTTCCATCAGGCCTCGGTAGGTCCCAGGATGGTCCACTCCCGACTTGGCGTGAATGGTAAAGCCACGAACATGGGTCTCGTAGATGATGGTCTTCGACAACGGATGTCTGGGTGGCTGATCTCCATTCCAGTCAAAGGGGTCATCAACAAACACGCATTTCGGCATCGACGCGGAGTTGTCCGACTTTGAAGGGGCCAACTCCGGTTCCCGCGCCGACGGATCGTATCCACGCGCGGCCGAAAAATCCCATGGCGGCAGTTGCGATATCGCGGTAGCGAAGGGATCGAGGAGAAGCCGGTTGAAATTAAATCGCTGCCCTTCGCGTGGATCATAAGGGCCATCCAGTCGGTAGGCATAGAATTGGCCGGAACTGATCCCTTTGATCCAAACATGCCACACGTCGCCGGTGCGATTGCGCACTGCATCGAGATCGATGACGCGGGCGGGCGCTCCACGTCAGGGTGGTCAAACAGCTCAAGTCGAACGTGGCTGGCGTCACGCAGAAAATGGCTAAAGTTGACTCCTCCGTCCTCTTTCATGGCTGCCTAAAGGCAGAGGGAGGCCGGCTTGAACATCCGCGTGCTCGCACATCTCCGAGATGTATCGTGCAACTCACGCTGCGGGGTTTTCGTCACCGTTGCCACAGGATTCGAGCATCTTCCAGTGGGACGGCGACGCCATCGCAGTGAGGCATCACTCGCGGCGTGTAGTCTCGAGCCGGGCGTCCAGCAGGTACCGTTACACGGTAAACGCTGCCGTAGGACGCGCCAGACAGCAGTTTGTCCCACTGCATTTCCTGCCGCACCGGATTGCCGCCATTGATTCCGTTCGCATAAAGTTCAACTTGTACCGCGTTCTTGCCGAGATCGTTTAGAAAGATTTCGACTTCAAACACGTGGTGATCCGCAGTGGTTTCGACGCGCACATCTCCGAAACGCACCGCACCCCACTTCTGATCGACTTCATGCTGCCACTCGACCAATTCCCTGCCCCTCGCGCCTTTGTTCGCTGCGCGCTCCCGGTACGCGCCCGCAGCTGGAAGGTAATGTTCTTCGGTGTATTCACGAACGGCGCGGCTCGCGGAGAAGTAAGGTGTCAGCCGCGCCATGCTTTCTCGCATTCGCTTGACCCACGCGGTCGGAATTCCGTTCCCGTCTCGGGTATAAAACTCCGGGATTACCTCGCTCTCGAGCAAGTTGTAAAGCGCATCGGCCTCGGCCGCGTCCCAAGCAGGATCGTCGTCATGCTCCTTTCCATCCCCTAACGCCCATCCCACATCAGGCGTGTAAGCTTCCGCCCACCAGCCATCTAACTCCGAGAGATTGATACCTCCGTTGACCAGCACCTTCATGCCGCTGGTCCCGCAAGCCTCCCAGGGACGCCGCGGTGTGTTGATCCAGACATCTACTCCCTGCACCAGATGCTCGGTCAGAAGCATGTCATAGTCACTGAGAAAAACCGCGTGCGGCCGCACCTCCGGCCGCCGGATGAATTGCACCCATTGCTGAACCAAGGCCTGCCCCGCTTGGTCCGCGGGATGCGCCTTTCCGGCAATGATGAGTTGCACCGGACGCCGAGGATTCGTCAGGATGCGAAGCAGCCGCTCGCTATCGTGCAGCAGCAGGTTCGGTCTCTTATAGGTCGCAAAACGTCGCGCAAAACCAAGCGTCAGCATATTGGGATCAAAAACGTGCTTGGCTCGATCGACTTCCTCATCTGGCGAGCCTGAGGCAGCGAGCTGCCGCGACAATCGTTCGCGAGCATATTCGACCAGCGAATTGCAGGCAGCCGTGCGAAAATTCCAGAGCACCGCGTCCGAGACCTTTCGAATGCCCTGTTCCAGCTTTTCCGTCGCTCCCAGCCAACGCGCCTTGCCACAGGCTGCCGTCCACAAATCGTCGGCTGGAGCCGAGTCCCAAGTGGGCATATGAACTCCGTTGGTCACATGTCCGATTGGGACTTCGTCCTCCGGCCAACGGGGAAACAAAGGCAAAAATAGACGACGGCTCACCTTCCCGTGCAAGCGGCTCACTCCGTTCGCCGATCTGCTTCCATGGATGGCCAGATATGCCATGTTGAAACTCTCGGAGGAGTCAGTCGGATTCTGGCGGCCAAGAGCCAGCAAATCGTCGAATGCAATGCCAAGCTTCTTTTCGGCATACCCTCTGAGATATTGCTCCATAAGAGCGGGCGCGAATCGGTCAAAGCCAGCGGCCACCGCCGTGTGGGTGGTAAAGAGATTCCCCGCTCGTGTGACCGCCAGGGCGACCTCGAACGGCTGACCTGTCTCTTCCATAAAGCTGCGGGCACGTTCCAAGACGGCGAATGCCGCATGCCCCTCATTCAAGTGACAGACCTCCGGTTCGATCCCGAGCGCGCGCAACAACCGCCATCCCCCGATCCCAAGCAGCAGTTCCTGCTTGAGCCGCAACTCGGGTCCGCCCCCATAAAGCTCGCTGGTGATTCCCCGATGAGCGGGGAAGTTCATCGCGTCGTTGCTGTCCAGTAAGTAGAGCTTCACTCTGCCGACCTTGACTTGCCATGCGCGCAACCAGACCGAGTATCCCGGCAATGCGACCTCCAACCGCAACCACTCACCGCTCGGTTGGCGTAGCGGTGTGATAGGCAATTGCCCGGGATCGTTGTACGGGTAGAGAGCCTGCTGCTCTCCGTCTTTGCCGATTACCTGGCGAAAATAACCTTGCTCGTAAAGCAGTCCCACGCCCACCACTGGCACACCCAGACCACTCGCCGCCTTAAGTTGATCCCCGGCCACGTTGCCCAGTCCGCCCGAGTAGATCGGTAGCGCTTCGCTCAGCATGAATTCCATGCTGAAGTACGCAGCGCAGGTCAGCGGCGTTTCGGAATGATTCTGCTGAAACCACGCCGGCGCTTCTGCCGACCGCCGGCTGGCTTCGACGAAGCCATCTAGATTCTTTCGGAAAACGGGATCAGCCAGCAGTTGCTTGATCCGGTCGCGCGAGACTGTCTGCAGAACGACCCACGGATTGTGCGTGACTTCCCACAGTTCGGGATCGAGCTGCCGCCACACTTCATCGGTAGCGTGATTCCAATACCAACGAAGATCCAAAGCGAGTTCCGCCAGGAAATCGAATCCCTCAATTTTGGTGGGCAGAAGGTTGTAGATGGGATGACTGACCCGGCTTTGGTTGCTCATCATCTCTCCTTCGCACTCGACACCGCCAGCGCATCGCTGACGATTGACTGGGCTTCGTCCAGGATCCTGCGCAGATGATCCTGTCCACGGAAGCTTTCCGCGTAGATCTTATAGATGTTCTCAGTCCCCGATGGCCGTGCCGCGAACCACCCGCTCTCCGCCCGCACTTTCAACCCGCCGATGGAAGCTCCATTGCCTGGAGCCTGGGTGAGGATGGCCTCTACTTTTTCTCCCGCCAAATCTGTGGACCGTACTTGCTGCGGCGAGAGCTTTGCGAGAATCTCTTTTTGTTCTGGTGTCGCTGGCGCCTCCACGCGGTCGTAAACTGGCTCTCCAAATTGGCGCGTGAGTTCACTATAAATTTCGCCGGGATCGCGGTTCATCCGCGCGGTGATCTCCGCCGCTAGCAGTGCGGGGACGATCCCGTCTTTGTCCGTCGTCCATACGCTGCCGTCCTGGCGGAGGAACGACGCTCCCGCGCTCTCCTCACCGCCGAAACCAAGTGTGCCATCGAGCAAGCCATCCACAAACCACTTGAAGCCAACCGGTACCTCGTAAAGCTTGCGCCCAAGTTTCGCGGTCACCCGATCAATCATCTGACTGCTCACCACTGTCTTTCCGATCGCCGCTTCTTTACGCCATCTCGGCCGGTGTTGAAAGAGGTAGAAGATAGCCACTGAAAGATAGTGATTCGGTGGAAGCAGCCCCGAGCTTTTCGTGACAATCCCGTGCCGATCATGGTCGGTGTCGCAGGCGAAAGCGATCGCGAAGCGATCCTTCAAGGCGATCAGCCGCTGCATGGCGTACGGTGACGATGGATCCATGCGAATCTGGCCATCCCAATCCACGGTCATAAAACGGAAGGTTGGATCAACCGTCTCGTTCACTACGGTGAGATTCAACCCGTAGCGCTCAGCAATCGGTCGCCAGTAGTGCACCCCAGCACCGCCAAGAGGATCCACGCCGAGGCTGATCTTCGCCTCCCGAATGGCATCCATGTCGATCACATTGGCGAGATCGGCAACGTACGGGTTGAGATAATCGTGCCGGTGCGTGTTGGAGGCTCGGAGCGCCTTCTCGAAAGGAATTCTCTTCACACCGAGCAGGCCTTTCTCGAGAAACTCGTTTGCCTTCGCCTCTATCCAGGAGGTGACCGTCGTTTCCGCCGGTCCGCCGTTCGGCGGATTGTATTTGAATCCCCCATCACGCGGCGGATTATGGGACGGGGTAATGACGATACCGTCGGCGAGTCCGGTTTTGCGGCGGCGGTTGTAGGTAAGAATCGCGTGCGAAATAACCGGAGTTGGCGTGTATTCGTCGCCCTCCGCCAACATGACTTCGACCCCGTTCGCCCCCAGGACCTCAAGCGCGCTGGCCAGAGCCGGCACGGAAAGGGCGTGCGTGTCCATGCCGAGAAACAGCGGGCCGTCGATCCTGTTTTGCTGCCGGTAGAGACAAATAGCCTGGCTGATTGCTAGTATGTGCTGCTCGTTGAAAGCCTTGTCGAATGCGGACCCGCGATGTCCTGAAGTCCCGAAGGCAACTCGTTGTTCCTGTACGGAAGGGTCGGGTATCTCCGTGTAGTACGCAGTAATGAGTCTGGGTACGCTCACCAGCATCGATTCCTCGGCTGGCTTTCCTGCAGAAGGACTGACTTTCATAACTCTCACCTTAATGCCGTGTGGCAAGAACTCAAGCTGCTGGTCAAAATACGGCGAATGGCCTTTTCAAACACAAAGCGGTACCGAAGATATTGCAGCTGCTCCGCAACGATCACTCTGAATCACTCTAGGACATTTTAGAACGGCGAAGAAAAAAAGTCCGCCCGCGTTTCGGCATGATGGCCTTGACCACTCACAAAGTGTCAGCTCTCCGGCTTGAAGCGTG
>CAWEPW010000017.1:0-84194 GCA_963810955.1 uncultured Acidobacteriaceae bacterium
TTTGGCAAGTTCTCTTGGCCCATTTCGGCGTTTTAATGTGGCCCACCCTAAGTTGTTTGATTCCCTTAGCGAGGCCTGTTTTTGCCTCACCTTATATATAAGGAGTCATCGAAGCTGGGGGAATGTGGAAATCGCGAAGCGATTTCCAAGGGCGGTGGGAAGGTTGGAAAACCTGATTTTGGTTTTCCAGGCTTTCCACTGCCCGTCATTTCCACGGCTTAAGCAGCTCCGTGCGCCTTGGCTCCCTTCTTTTGCTTTTCCGCAGTTCGGCGGAAGCGATAGGATTCCGTGCCCGTCTCCAGGATGTGAGCTCGATCGGTAATTCGATCCAGCAACGCTTTACAGAGTCGTGCGTTGGGTATGACCTGTGTCCACTCGGAAAAGGGCAGGTTCGTGGTCAGCACCACTGCGGCTTTCTCAGCTCGATCGGCCACGACCTGAAACAGGAACTCGGCGCCGACTTCGGCCAAGGGAACGTATCCGACTTCGTCAATGGCAATCAGATCGTAGCGACTCCAGCGAGCCATCACGCGCCGCAGCTGTAACTGATGCTTGGCCTCCACCAGTTCGTTGACCAGACCGGCCGCGGTGGTAAAACGTACCCGTCGCTTCTGCCGGCATGCCGCCACGCAAAGTCCGGTGAGCAGATGGGTCTTGCCCGTGCCGCATTCGCCGATAAAGAGGACGGGTTCGGCCCGATCGATATAGCCGCCTTCGGCCAGGTCGCGCATCTTTGCCGCCGTCACATTCGGCGACTGCGTGTAATCGAACTCCTCCAGCGTTTTCAGGCGTGGAAGATGTGCGTCCCGGATGCGGCGTTCAATCGTGTTGCGTTCCCGCTCTTCGATCTCGGCCAACAGTAGTGCTTCGAGATATCCGATATGGCTCTGCTTCTCGCGAATCGCCTGCTCCGCCAGGGTTTCGAACTGCGAGGCGACCATCGGCATTCGTAGAGTCTTGCACTGTGCTTTGATCGTCGCCTCCTGCAACTGCACCATCGGGTTGCTCATTGCCCGCCTCCCATGGTGAGAAGCTGATCGTACTCAAGCAGGACCGGCATAGGCCGCGCGTACCGCTCCAGCACACCGACGTCGATGGCCTCGCAGGCTGTGTGCCTCAGATCCTCGGAGCTCAACAAGTGTTGGACCGCGGCGGCATCATAGCAACCGCTGGACAGAGCTGTTTCCACCGCCTTCTGTAACTTCTCCTGGCCATGCTTTTGCGACAGTTTGAGCAGATCAATCATCTGCCGGGTCCCGCTCTGTTTTCCGTGACGCTCTATCAGTGCTTCCCAGATCCGGTCGAAGCTCGCTGGCCATAATCCCGCATGACGCCTCTGCTCCAGTGGCTTCGATCCCGCCAGGGCACCAGGCTTTCGATACAGCACGTCCAAGTAATGTTCGAGATCGAGGATCTGTTGTTGACGCCGGTAACAGCGTTCATGCTGCGCTACACACCGCCCCTCGTGCCACAGTTCGACTGTGCTGGCGTACGCTTTCGCTTGCACCTGAGCGCCAGCCGGCAACGGGAGGGAGTACAGGTTGGTGAGCACCTTGGCACAACCCAACCTGTTCACCGTCGGGAAACTCGTTTGCGCTAGGTCGAATCCCTCTTCTCCCAGCGGCAACAAATGTTCGCGCTCGATGACCAGGCCGGAGCCAACGGTCCGCTCGCGCCCCGCCATGAGCCGACGTTCGTCCTCCTGGCACGCTTGCAAGAGCTGCCGATTGAGCGCGTCCACGTCCTCCGCTTCTGGCACGGGCACCCAATGGTTCCGCCGAAAATACCCGACCTCTCCCTCAATGCCGCCCTTTTCATGGGGCTCGGCCGGCGTGCAAAACTCCGCCTCAAATCGCCAGTGCGAACGGAAGGCAACAAACCGGGATGTCTGTTCCCGTCGCGATCCTCGCAGGATCTTCCTTACCGCAGAGGTCAGGTTGTCGTACCGAAGCTTTCGAAACACCCCGCCAAAGTAAGCGAATGCCAACTCATGCGCTTCCAGAAACGCTTGCTGGGTCGCATGCCGGTAGGCGCAGTGAAACGCCGCTCCGCTGGCCATGCTGCGCATCGCGAACACCTGCAGTTTCACCCGCTCGCCGGTCAGATCCGCATACGCTTCGTACCAATCGACCTGCGCCTCGACGCCCCAGCCATAACTCTGTGGTACGCAGATCTCGTGCACCGCCATCCCCAGCACGATCTTTCGATTGTGCACGTACTGGCGAACCGTCCGTTCTCCGATCCTGCACTCCGGTAGCTGTTGCCCAATCCGCTCCCAGATCCGATGCGCGGTGTGCCGCTGCTTCCGCGGTGCTTTGCGATCCCCTTCCAGAAGCGCATCGATAAACTCGACCGCTGCTTTTAGTTTCCATCTCGGACGCTCGGTTTTCTTCCGCGGCTTGGGTAACGCGCTGCCGATCGCTTCGCGTACCATCCGACGGTGCACTCCCACCTTCTTGGCCACGCCCGCGATTGTCCCGATTCCGAACTCATACTCTCGGCGGATCTGTTCGAATAACTCCACTTTCGCTCTCCAGTCCAACGAGTCCCCTCCGTTCGGGCTGCGCCCGAATCAGAGTACTCGTTCGTCTTGGAGGGTGGGCCACATCAAACCGCCGAACTGGGCCGGATCAGACTACCGAAATCACCAGTGCGAATTCCGCGGCGGGCAGGTCTAGCAGTATTTCATTGTGCATGTGGTTGCCGTCGCCGTCAGAAGCCGGCGGCGATGAAGAGCTTATGGGTAGACGATTATTGTTGTTCATACGTGCTGGCTCCTTGGGCAGCGCTAACGCGTCTGTTTTTCGCAAGGAACCGTCACTGCCGTGAACTGGCGGAAGGTTGCTAGAAGAGACAATTAAAGCTTACGCTCTTTTGCGGACAAAAAATGTAGGCTTTTAGCCTTAACAATGTGAGGTATCGTACTTAACCGATAACACGTGACTTAGATCACAGTCTCTTGCCCGAGCGTCGGTAGAGTGGGGGTACGATGAGCGGATTTTCCATTCTCACGAACCGCAAGCGGGCCGTCGTCGCGCTGGTGCATTCCGTGATATTTCTGCTGATTGCGGTGCGGCAGATGGTTGCCGCCACTCCCGTCGCCGGGGTTTGGATAACGATTCTTTGCGGAATCTTTGCCGTGGTGTCCTGATGCCTTTCGACCGTTTCAAATCGCACGTCTAGCGAATGCCCCAGCAGCGATGGGACAGGCTACCGATAAGAAATTAACGAAGAGGTCGTTCGCCGCCAGGATCAATCGGAGAGTTCGGCTTATCTGGCTTTTGATCTTGCCTTCCGACTCCACTCAGGAATCCGATTGCTCGTATTCCCCGCTTCGACATATCGGTCACTTTGCCCCCGTGTTTCTTTCCCAGTTCTGCCAAAACCTCGAAATAATTTGCCGTCTTCGTTGGCTTCTTCGTGCGTCTCACCTCCACCAAAAACTACCGGGACAATTAAGCCTCCTCCTTACCGGAACCGTCCGGCCACTTCTCGAAACAGATTCGATTCCTCATCTTAGCCCAGAGGTGTTGACTTCATTGATGTACATCGGTGGGACAGCGGCGCTTGCTATGACCCGACCGGCCAGCTACGGAGTCAGTTCGAAGACCTCTCCGCAACCGAGATTTCCTTCGCCACAGTTCCTGGTCGACCCGCCAGCGGTAGTCGTGCCATACAGTTCGCCCGTGTTCGACAGAAAAAGAGCGCTGGTCGGTTCGGCACCATCCGTATCATTGAAGCTCAAAAGAATCTTCTCTTCGTAGCTGCCATCACCAACTGGCGCCACTAGCTCGAACACGGTTCCATAGTCGTCCGTGCCCCCATTTGCTGTTGTGCCATAAATATTGCCCGCCGCATCCATTACGACGCCCGCCCGAGGATACCTGCCATCATGCGGGCCACCCTTAAAATAGTGGAGAACTGTTTCCGTCCATACTCCCTCCTCATCATGACTCAGCTTGTAGACCGTTCCATATCCTCCGCTGCCATATTCGCCGCCACTCTCGGCCGTACCGTAAAGGTTTCCCGCCTTGTCGAACGTTAGAGCGCCCTCCTGACTCGTGCCGCCTTTGCGGTCAAAGGTGTACAGCACAGTCGGAGTCCAAACTCCACCGCCGGCCGGTGATAGTTCGAATACTATCCAATCCTTCAAGAATTGGGTGCCGAAGATATTTCGCGCGGCATCCATAGTTATCCCGCTGAAGCCAGAACCGTCATTGTAGATAACTTGCTGGGTCCAACCGTCACCGGACCGGCTTAACTTGAAGACTTCCCCGGACCCTTCGCTGCCCTGAGTCGCTCCGTAGAGATTGCCCGCCGAATCCTTGATCAGGCCGTTTGGATACGCATCGTTAAAGCCTGTAAAGCGATATATGACGCTTTCCGTCCAGATACCCTTCACGCGATTTAGTTTGAACACGACGCCGAATCCTATCCCCTGGCCGTTAGGCCATGCTGTTCCGTAGAGGTTCCCCCCGCCATCGAATATCACCGGGCCGTGAGGGGACACTTCGTACAAGCCGCCGGTGAAGCTGTACAACACGGTCTCTTTCCAGCCTCCGCTGCCGTTCGGCGAAAGCTCAAACACTGTTCCACAGCCGTATATAGCTCCAGGACAACCACCAACCGGCCCGCCCTGCCCCGTCGTTCCATAGAAGTTGCCCTTACCGTCAGGTGTGAGGGTGGAAGTGGGACTAGCGCCATCGGGACAGAATAGCTGCGCACAAAAGCTGTAAAGTACAGTCTCCGTTCGTGCGTGTGCTGGAATAGCAGCAACGAGGAGCAACAACGGTATCATCAAAGCGAATGAGCGCATGGATCATGCCTCCTAGAGGTGGGTGTCCGCAAGGGGGGAGTCGTTGAAACTTTGGACCGCCAATTATTGGCCCGTACAGGGAGGATGTCAAGAAAAGATCAAGATGAGTCCTGCCTAGTCCGGCAAGCGCTAATCTCCCGCGTGTCTGTCGTATCAGTTACAAGGCGCCTACCTATCGCAGTTGCCGTAGCTGTTGTGTCTCACCTCCACCAAAAACTACCCGGGACAATTAAGCCTCCTCCTTACCGGAACCGCTCCGTCCGAATCGTCCGGCGCCGGGTCATCCTGCACTTGCGCTGGGTGCTGTGAGCTTCGCCACCATCCATTGTGTCGTTCCCAACTCCTTCGCCAATTGGCGAACACTGGCACCTTCCCTCCGCAATAACCGTATCCGTTCCAGTTCAGCGGAACCAAAGTGTCGCAGTGCAGGTCGGCCGATCCTCTTACCTGCACGCCGTGCCTGCGCCATACCTGCTTTCACTCTGTCCCGCAGAAGTTCTCTCTCGAACTCTGCGACCGCCCCCAAAATCTGAAATGTCAATCTTCCTGCTGGCAGCGTGGTGTCGATATTTTGCCGCAGGGAAACAAGATCCACTCCCAATGACCGACACTCTTCGGAGATGGTGAGCAACTGTTTTAACGATCTTGCCAATCGGTCCAGACTCCACACCAGAATCACATCCACTTTCCGCTTGCGCAGATCATTCAGAAGCGAATTCAATGCTGGACGATCCTGCTTCGCTCCGCTCTGGCCTTTGTCCCGGTACAGGATTTGTTCCCAACCACGGCGTCCGCAGTATTCCCGAAGCTCCGTTTCCTGCATATCGGTCTCCTGGTCTGCCGTCGAGCACCTCACATAGATCGCGGCGATTTTCTTGTTGCTCACGGTTTCCTCCCAGCTCGACTCTTCAACTTCTTCCGACCCTTGGCCTTTGCCCACCTCGCTTTGGCTGCATTCCGGGCGATCTTTCGCCGTTCTTCAGGGGATAAATTCTTCATTCTGGCTTTGGCTGACTTGCGACCCATCTGAGCGAAGTATGCTGACAGCTTTTTATCAATCACCGCGGTATCATATCATGCGCAGCGGCTTAGCATGAAATAAGCTCCCACAGCGGATTCACCATGATGTTCGATCATCCATTTCACTCAACCTCCGGTCATCCGGGACATCAATTCCCCTTCGTAAAGACCGGCGCAGCGTCGTTTAGAGAGGTTTTAGCGGCTCCGCGGGGGGCTCCTAGGGGTTTCCTACCCCGATTTGGGGAAAGGGTCTGACGCAACCTCTAGCGTCGATTGAGCGGATCGGGTGACTGATCTCAGGATTTCCGGTACCTCTACACAGATGCCATCATCGGCTCGTAGCCAAGCTGTAGATACTAAAATTTTCATGCACGCTCTCACAATCTGCCAACTGACCTCATCGTGATGGGTCAATGCTTTGCGATCTTCCACGCGTATCATATTCACCCAAAAACGACATCAGCCTCTCGTTCCCCAGCGCTGCGTCGCGCTCCAGTCACTGCGGGAACCCTATCCGGCGTAGCAAGCTGGCAAAGCGCGGGTCCGAACGCAGACCATCGAAGGCAGGATCAACCTTCATGTTTCGAGCTCCCGCTCGGTTGGCAAATACCTTTTCCAGATCGGCAAATGCAGCATCTTTGTCGCCAAGCCTCGCGTACTCGCGGGCCGCGTAGTAGTATCTGCCTATGCCTTCCAGATATTTCGCCGCGTCATTGAGATAGGAGGGTTGACCTAAACGGGCGTAATCCTGCTTCAATTTTTCCGCCAGCTCTTGATTGTTGCTCATCCGATAAAATTCGATCCAATCTGAATTGGCTTGTTTATAGTCGCCCATTTCCTCGTGCGTCATCGCAAGGGCTACCACCGCCTGGGGATAGATCAAGCCTAGAGCGAGTGTCTTATTCGCTTGCTCGATGGCATCCTTGTAGTCGTGTGCCCAGTAGTACTCAAAGGAAAGACTCAACCTCCTTTCTCCTGAGAGGGGGTCAAGGTCTACGGCTCTTCGGCAGTCGGCAAGTCCCTCTTGGGTTTTGCCCAAGCTAACCTTGATCCAACACGAAACCTCACGAGCATAGGCTGAGTTGGGGTCTAGTGCGAGAGCTTGCTGAATTTCGTTCTGCGCCTCCGGGAAGTTCCAGAAATAATTGATGTCGAGATTGGCCAAGGCGATGTGAGACTCGGGGATTTGGGCGTCTAATTCGAGTGCCCGACGCGCAGCAGACCGCGCTCTTTCCATCAAGTCAGGCCCCGACAGATATCCCATGTAGCCCTGGACCGCATAAACATCTGCCAGCCCAGCGTGCGCAGCCGCAAAATTGGAGTCTATTGCGACCGCCTGGGTGAAAAAGTCAGCCGCTGTTTTCAAACTTTCCGGTGTCCAACTTTCGAATGCGTACCTTCCCCTCAGGTAGAGTTGATACGCTTCGGCGTTAGTGGTGCCCACTCGCGCCAGGTCTTCCCGTGCATTTGCAACTAATCGTGGTCGGAGTATTGCGACAATGTCGTGGATAATGTCGGTCTGGAGCAGAGAAGCCTGATTGAAATTGCGTGTGTAGCGTTTACCCCAAAGTTGTGCACCGGAAGAAACGTCAACTAACTCAGCTTCAAGACTAAGTTCACTGCCATGCTCGACAACTCTCCCCGTTAGTATTGCCTCGACATGGAGGTTGCGTCCTATCACCTGCGGGTCGTCCTGAGACTTATAGTGGGATGAACCGCTACAGGCCATGACTTGCAGGGTCGAAATACGGGAGAGACTGTTCGTTATCTCCTCAGAAACGCTGTTGCCGAGGTAATCCATCTCGGAGCTGTTGCTTGCATTGGCGAAAGGCAGCACCGCTAAGGACTTGATCGCCAGACCCTGTCCTGTTGCCGACGGTCGCCTCATCCGTTTGGCAAACGGAAGCGCTGCCAGCAACAAGACGAGTGCCGTAACCAGCAGCAAAGCGATTCGACGTCCGAAGCCAGTTGACCGGACTCGAGATGGGGCCAGTCCAGTAGAGGGCTCGGGTTCGTCATTAAGACCCCTATGTTTCTCGCCGTTTTGCTTGGAAAGTATGCCTGAGGAGAGACCTTTATCCGACCATTCCACCTGACCTATGAAGCGGTAGCCACGGCGAGGTACGGTTTCGACCCAGTGCGGTTGTTCCGCGGAATCGGAAAGGCACTCGCGTAGTCGCTGAACTGCGGAGTTGAGCACATGATCAAAATCGCCAAATGTATTACCCGCCCACAGCTTCTCTCGAAGCTCCTCTCGGGTGACCAACTCTCCTTGGGTTTCGAGCAGAAAGCACAGTATCTGAAAGGTCTGCTCGCCTATTTTCACCTTTGTCCCGAACTTTCTCAGTTCCCCGGAGCGCAGATCGAGCATATAAGGACCGAACAATGCGGTTCTTGAGGTGGTCGTCTTCATGCCCGAAGAGGCCCGAGGGACTTGAGCCCAGGGCCATACAACCGGGTGATTGTGAGGGTAATCGGGGCGGCAGTCAAGAACCGTTGCACAACTCTCCTGCGAATGTATTCAGCCACTCAACAATGCACTCAATATCAATAACTTACATGGTGTCCTAGAAATGTCTGAGCTGTGATCCTTTTAGGATTGCAGCAGCGCCGCCTCTGAGCGATAAGTACCAACGCGAATTTGATGATTCGGCGAACAGGTAGTGCGAAGTTTCGACTTCGCCGACTCAGATGAGCGCCCACTTTCAAAAGGAGACTACTATGAAATCAATCCCAACTCTGAACTTCGTCAAGCTTGCCGCATGTATTACCTTGGTCGCCGGACTCAGTGCCAGCGCGTTGGCGTCGTGCGGCGATTCTTTATCTGCGATGGCAGCAGCGGCAACCGCCCTCGGTAGTCAGGCCCGAACGTCGCAACCGACCCCTCAGTTGTCGGAAGGCAACACCAGCAATGTGTCCATAGTTGGCTTTTGGCACGTCCAGTTCACGGTGGGCGGCACCGTCATCCAGGAGGCGTACCAGATCTGGAATGCCGGTGGGACCGAGGTGCACAACCCGAATGTCGATCCTAGAGGGGGCGATGTCTGTTTGGGTGCGTGGAAGCCGGGGGCTACGCCAGGGACATACAAACTCGCTCACCGCGTATGGAACTACGACATCAATGGAAACTTCATGGGCACCATCAACCTCAGTGAGAAGCTTACCGTCGGACCCAACGGCAATGGGCACACGGGTTCCTTCACCTCGGATTTCTATGACCCTACGGGCAAGTTCCTCATGGAGGTAGCTGGCAGTGTGAAGGGAGAACGCATTTCGCCTGAGTAAGATGGGTTTAGTCGCGTGGCTTCAGGAGAGCCGCAGCACGATTATCGGGAGTAATGATATGGCGGGCAAGGGCTGGGGGTGCCAGCAGAGGCAGGAGTTGGGGTACAGCTGTTCCGGGCGACGACCTGCCACTTTCCATTTGTGCGGCGCCATGTGTCCAGCATAACGGAATGTACATCGAAGGGGTGGCGCATTGCATTCCTTCGCCCGCTTCGACGGTGTCCTGCTCGTAGTTGGAGGTTCGAGGAGCGGCGCTCGGGTTCATTTTACGCGGCCTCCTGCTGGACTGCTGCTTGATCACTTACTTTTCTTCCCAAGATGGTCTCCAGTTGCCAGAGATCCTTCCAGCCCATGATGCGGCGGAAGTTCTTTTCCGTCGCCAGAAACGAGGCCGCAGCCCAACGCTGGACCATAGCCGCATCCCGCCAGCGGCATACGCGCCGGGTCCGCATGCGCACGCCCGACTGCGGACTCTCGATCAAGTTGGTCGTGGCCAGACAGCGATGCAACGACGGTGGAATGCCCAAGCGATTGATGGTGAAACATTCCTCCAATCCTTCCCGCAAACTGTTCGCTGCCGCCGGCGATTCCTGCTCCAGCCAGTCGGCCAGTTTCCGCAGCCGCGCCATGCCTTCTTTCGCTTCCAGCTTGTAGCTGGCGCGCATGGCCGCTTTTACCTGGTCCTTCTGTTCCTCCGGCAGGCGGTCGTACACGTTGCGGATCTTGTGATTGCGGCAACGCTGTACCGGATGCTGCGCTCCGAACACTTTGTTAATCGCAGCTCGCAACGCTTTAGCTCCGTCAATCACGAACAAGCGCTTGGCCTTCGGGTCCAGCCCACGCGCCACTAACTGCTCCAGTAAGTCCTCCACCGCCGCCGCGTTTTCTGTCGCTCCCTGCTGCATGCCCAGCACGTGCTTGTGTCCCGCGCCATCCACGCCCACCGCGCTGATCACATGATGCTCTCCGAATTGCATCCCGTCGAGGTAGATCACCAGCAGATCGATCCCCTCGAAGCGTCGCTCCACTAACTCCTTCAGGGCGGCTTCTCCCGCTTCCGCCGCTTCCCGGCTCACCGTCGACTTCGACACCCCGCAGCTCGAAAGCCATCTCCGGCAGCACCTCCGCATACTGCCGGGTGGAGATGCCGCGCATCAGCACATCCAGCATCCGCTGGCTCATCCCGTTTTCCTGCATCGCCTCGTAGGCCGGGATCGCCACTTCGCCGCCGCCTCTTTCCCGCAGTCGCGGCTTCGTCACTCCCAGTTTGCGTTCTTTCAAACACACTCGCCCCGCCTGCCGGCCATGCCAGAGCAGACCCGTGCGCCTCTGGCCGGGGGTGCGCGGCCCCGCCACTTGCGCAGCGGAGAGTTGTAACACGGCTTCAATCATGGCTCGCCCTGCCATATCGATCAGTTCATCGACCGCCAGCCGCGATTGCTCGATCAGATCGACCATGGGCAGTAGTCCTTGCCCGTGGCGGCTGAAGAACTCCGCCAGTCTCTTGCTGTTGGTTTGTCCTTGGGTGGAAATGGTGTGATAGCTTTTCTTCAAGGCGGTTCTCCTTTCCATGAGAAAGTTTCCAACCCGACTCTACCAAGAATCGGGTCGAGAACCGCCCCTCAACCTCTAACTAGGAATGGGCCACCGTCCCCGCTTCAACAAGGTCTCTATCAGATTCGCTCTGCTGCGGCCGCAGCATCATCCTACCCCGATTTGGGGAAAGACTGGCGCAGGTCGTCAGCGTCGATTCGCCTGTTTGAGACTGATCATAGATTTCCGGTCCCCTACACAGATGCCGTCATTGGCCGTAGCCAAGCTGTAGATTCACGGGTTTTTCGGGTGGGCATCCACTCTCATCCACCGCAATGATTCCAGAAATCACTTTCTTGTTTTTCACGCCCTTAGGAGGATCAAGACTTGCCAGCCGAGCCCGCTAAGTTCTTTGTTTAACGCTGACAGGCAGGTTCGAGTCCTACCTGAGGAGCCAATTTCTCAAAGTAGTTAGGGGGCACTCAATAGCGGGTGCCCCTTTAATGTCCGCGTTCTGTCCGTGTTTTAACCGGACTCTTGCAGATCGACATCTGCAACGAGCGTGACCAGCGCGATGCTGTGCGGGCAACGGAAGCTTATCGACAGCAGCAAACCGCACAAACCGAAAAAATGGCGGCCAATCCGCAACGTATCCCCTGACAGTTAAACTTGCCCCGGCCTGCAACAACGCGGCTGTTGCCCAGGCACATCCTTGAAAATCACGGCTTACGCGTCCGTCGCGCGTACCTAGAGACCATTCTTAAGAATCCTTTTCACGTTGGGCAGTTTGTGTGGCGCGGAACAATTTACGACGGCACGCCGCCGCTGGTCGAAGAACGTGAATGTGAAGCGGCAAAACAAAGGGCACGGACCGAGGCCCGTGCCCTTTCAGTTTTCGCTTCCGGTTCCTTTACGGGCCCGAAATGTAGGTTACCGGGTTGTTCAGCCACTGCCCACCGACATACGAGTACAGGCTCACGTAGATGGTCGTGCTGTTCGCCGGCAGCGTATACACCGTCGTCGTCAGCGCCGACCCCAGGTTGCCCGATGAATAAACATCGTTTCCACCTGGCGCGGAACCGATATCTACCCAGTACGCCGTTGCGCTCGCATCCGAGCTCCACGTGAACGTCGCCGTGGTCCCACTCAGCGTCCCTCCCGGAGTCGGTGTCTGCATCGCCGCCAATCCGCCGGACGCGTTCAGCGCGGTGTAGGTGTACGCGTTGCCCACCCAGTTTGCGCCGATCAGCGAGTACAGAGTGACGTAGACGGTGCTGCCATCCGTCGGCAGTCCGCTCGCCGTCGTGGTCAGCACATTGCCCAGATTCCCCGACGAATAGTAATTGTTCCCACCCGCCGTGCCACCGATATCCATCCAGTAGGCCGACGCTCCCGCGCCCGCCGTCCAGCTGAACGTCACCGTGCCGCTGGTTAAGGTCGAACCCGGCATCGGTGTCGTCAACATCCCGGTAGCCGCCGCCGCGTTGAACGCCGTGTAGGTGTACGAGTTGGGGGTCCACACGCCGCCGACCTTCGAGTACAGAGTGGCGTATACCGTGGTCCCGTTGGTCGGCAGCCCGCTTACCGCGAGCGATAGAGTCGCAGTGGAAAGGCTTCCCGAACCGTAATAATTGTTCCCTCCCGCCGTGTTGCCGATGTCGAGCCAGTACGCCGTAGCGCTCGCATCCGCACTCCAGTTGAAGGTCACACTGCTTCCCGTCAGCGTCGAGTTGTTGGCCGGGGAGGTGATTGCCGCTAACCCTGCCCCTGCGTTGAACGCGGTGTAGGTGTACCCATTGCTAAACCACTGACCACCCACCAGCGAATACAGCGTCACGTAAATTGTTGAGCCATTGGCGGGCAGCCCTGGGACGGTCGTGGTGACGGTATTGCCCACGTTCCCCGACGTATAGTAGTTGTTGCCGCCGGGCGTGGACCCTGCATCGATCCAGTATGCCGTGGCGCCGCTGCCCGGGGTCCAGGTGAAGGAAACGCTGGCTCCACTCAGCGTCGAGCTCGGGGCCGGCGTCGTGATCGTGCCTTTGCTGGCGCTTCCGCCTAACGCCGTGTAGCTGTAGTCGGTCGACTGCCAGGTTCCGCTCACCAGGTAATACCAGCGCGCCCATACCGTGCTGCCGTCCGTGGGAAGCGAGCTCACAGTTTGCGACGTGGTCGAAGAGGACAGACTGCCCGATTGGTAATATTCATTCCCGCCCTGCTCCTTGCCTATGTCGAGCCAGTAGGCGGTAGCGCCAGGGTAGCCAAACCACTGGAATACCGCAGGCGCACTGGTTAGAGCAGAACTGCTGACCGGACTGTAGATTCCCGGCGATCCTGAGAACGTAATCGTAATGGGCGCCGAGCTTGCACCGGGGTACCATGGAACCGGCGTTTGCGATCCTCCGGGCGGATTTGATGGATTACAACACGGCGCGATCGAATTGCCCGAATACACCGCGGTTAACGTGTTGTCGCCTTGCGACAGCTGCGACGCACTGATCGGCATACTGGCCGCCGACGTCGTGGCGCTGGTCGGCAGCAGCGTCTGCGTCGCCAGCAGGTTTCCTCCCAGCATGTAGTTCACGGTCCCGCTCGGCACACCACCCACACCTGGAATCGCCGATACGGTCACCGACAGAGTCGTCCCTTGACCTGGCTGGAGAGAGCTCGATCCCGCAGCCAAACTGACGTTCATTGAATTGGAGACTGCAGCGCCCCCGTTCTGGAAGGCGCCAATGTCAATGCTCGAGCCATTGGTCCGAGGATTCCCGAAGAAGTCGGTGCTGCCATAGATGGAGCCAGGCGAACTGCCATTGGGATCGCACCATCCGATACTGCACGAGAGGCTGGTGCTGCCCGCTCCGATGGCTGGCGAACTGGGCGTGGTGCCAACGTTTGGAGGCGTGTCGGCAAAATTAACGAATAGAGGATCCGTGTTCAGAGAGTTCGCATCTTCTCCGCCGATGCTGTTGGCCTGATAGTCGGCGAAACTCGTGAATGTCCCGACGTCGGCCCACAAGATCGAAGTTCCTTCCACGTAACCCGCCGCCGAATCATATAGGTTCCAATTGAGCGTCGCTGGCGCGCCAGTGTACGTCAGCCCCGGAGGGTATGTCTGGGTAGAGGAAACGTAGCTGTTGATCCACATGTTGGGCGAGGTGGAATAGGGCGAGGCTGCGGATTCGTAAATAACGTTGTTTTCGAAGTAGTCCGCTTGCTGAGTGCCCAATTGATATTGGGTCTCGAAATCGCCGCTTGGGGTGCCTACATCCGCGTTGCCCGGTTGGGTACCGTTGTCGAACAGCGTGTTGTTGACGAAGACGTCGTGGAAGCTGCTGCCACCGCCATTGCCGCCGCCGCCCTTCGCTTTGGCAAGCGCATACCCGCCGATGGAGTTACCGGCGGCATTTTCGTAGTAGAACAAGTTGTTGCGCACCGTAGCATACCTGCCATAACACGGCAGCTTGCCTGTGGCAGGAGTCCCGACGCCGTCTGCACCAGGCCACTCGGTACCCGTGATTTGACACTTTGTATTTTCACTGGTCGTCTCGATGCCGTAGTCAACCTGAAAGATCACGTTGCGTTCGAACGTGACAAACCCGCACCCATCACAATAGAGTCCATCGGCGTCGTATTCGGAGTCCTCGCCCGTATTCGCTATTCCGCTGATGTTATAGACCGTGTTCCCGCTGACTACCCCGTAACTAGCCTCGTCATACCCGGCGGGGCCGGTGCCTTCGTAGCCGATGATGTCGATGCCGATGTTGGAGTTGTCATGAACAAGGTTGTTGGTGACCTGAAAATTAGTCACGTTCCCGTTCAGGGTCATAGACTCGCTTTCCCCGGTCTGCAGGTTGTTGAGCTCGTTGCCGTTGACAACGAGGCCGCTGATGGGAGTCTGCGACGTACCGTAAGCGAAGAGGCCGCAAGCGTTGCCAGTGCCTTTCGTGGTCACGATGTTGTGTATCAAATTGTTCTGAATCTGGACTCCCGTGCCGGAGCCCGAGATATAGACGCCACAGGGGACGCCGCTGGCGCTGGAAAGGTTGCGGATTTCGAATCCGCTGACGGTAATGTAGCTGCGAGCCCCGGAGATCGTGACGAGACCTTTTGTGCCCGATACCGCCAAGCCGGTCCCGTCGATGATGGCGGTCTGTCCGGGATAGCTCTGGAAGGTGATCGGTGAACCCATTGTTCCAGAATTCGCAAGAGTCACATACTCGTTGTAAACTCCGCCCATGACGTACACGGTGGCGCCTGCCGTGGCTACGGTCGCTGCCTTCGAGATGGTCCGAAAAGGCACGGCCATGGTGCCGGGATTGTTGTCGTTGCCGCTGGTCGATACATAATAGGTAGCCCCAACTTGTCCGGAAAGTGATTGCGCCAGCATCAGGACGATCACCAAGAACACGGCATGGACAACGCTTAGGTTCCCCAAGATTGACACGTTGCGTTGCATGAGTTTTTCTCCTTGGAAGCCATACCTCACGTGTCGGAGCGCGCGGGCGATTGGTATATTACGAACGCTTACTTTTACTTTCGTTCGGAGCTGGTTGTCAAGGGAAAAATACTTCGGCAGCGAATGGCAGATTACTCGAGTCGCCGTGTTGAAGATATTGCGCAACTATTCCTGCGGCACAGAGGACGAACAAAGGGGTCCACGTTGTGTTTGGTTTTGGGATCCTCGATCACAACACCGGCGTGAATGGGCCTGCCCGACGCGTTCTGAACGAGCCAAGGCTCTATGGTTCAGGTACATCCAGTCCGTTCGGAAACTTGAGGAGGAGAAGTTTAGATGCCGGGGATAAGGCCCCGTGTCGTGAACCTGATCTTCGAGCGTGACAAGTCCTTTCGGAAACTGCGTGGCGTAAGGGGTGGCATATTACTGCGCGCGCGAACTGATATCCCTCGTCGATGTGAAAAAACGTATAGCCGGAATTCTTCAGGTGCGTTGCAGGACTTCCGCGTTGGTCAAGGCCGTCCCGTCGTTCAATCCCCGTGGAGATGCTCACAGCAGGCGCTCCGAAGAAAGGTCATCAGGGGAACGTGCCGCTTCGTACGGTGGTCCGTTAGAGTAACGGAGCTTCGTCGCTAGCGGGACGTCGCGGAGCAGAAGGGAGAGTCCGTCTGTGAAGAGAAGAGTAATTCCTGCCGGTTCAGAAATTCGGAGTTTTCGAGAAGCATAGCTCACAGGAAACGTTTATGGCATGTTTACGAATATTTGCATTTCATTTCGTTTGGGCGCAATGAGATCATTGCGTCAGTCGGTCTTCGCCGGTTTTGCCAGTCAACGAATGACGCGGCCATGCGTAAATTGAAATGGCTCAGTTCAATCCGTGGGGAACGCAAGGTCCCTCCACGCCGCTTCGCTTCGGTCGGGATTACAGATTTGGTCGACTTATTTAATGACCGATATGTTTGATGGCGGACTTATTTATGGATTCGCGAATCTGCGAGGGCAACAAATGCAATCTAAATTAGGTAGATGGAGGCTCGCTTCGAAGCAGGGGGTTCAAGCGCGGCGGGCACAGCGGGGCGGGCATAAGCGCAGTTTTCAGAAGGAGGCAACGAGATGGCTAATGTAGCAATCGATACCGATGTTCTGATTGTGGGGGCTGGGCCGGTCGGTTTGTTTCTGGCCAATGAGTGTGCGCGCGGAGGGCTGAAGTGGCGCCTGGTTGAGACGCGGGCTTCGCAGTCGGAACACTCCAAGGCACTCGCGATTTTTCCGCGGACGATGGAGATTTTTGACATGGCGGGGATTGTCGATGCTTTTCTCGACAGGGCGAACCGCGTCAGGTCGGTCAGAATATTAACCCGTGGACACACTCTGGCTCACATGCGCTTCGCTCCCGAAGAGACTCCTTATTCATTTGTTGCCATGGTTCCGCAGAACGTGACTGAGAGGTTGCTGGTGGACTCACTTGGGCGCAGAGGCGGGGCGGTCGAGTATGAAACGACGTTTGTTTCCGCAGTTGAGCGGGAGGGCGGGGTCGAGGTGACGCTCGATCGCAAGGGTGAGGTGATCAAGCTGACGGCGTCGTTTGTTGTTGGCTGCGACGGCCCGCACAGCGCGGTTCGGCATGTGCTGAAGCTGCCTTTTGAGGGAGCGGAATACGGGGATTCTTATATGTTGGCTGATGTTGAGACGGGCGCTGATATGAACGTTGATACGAACCGCGCATTGCCCGCTGACGAATTGCAACTGTGCCCGAGCGAACTCGGGCCGGTTGCTATTTTTCCGATCAGCGCCACGCGCCGGCGAGTGATAGCGATCGCCGACAAGGCAGACAAAATGGAAGGCGAGGCTCCGTCGCTTGAACTTGTGCGGAAGGTGTTGGCTGAACGAGGGCCTGGCGGGATCGAGGCGCGAGAGTTGCATTGGAGCGCCTATTTTCACATTCATCACCGACAGGCCGCGAAGCTGCGCGTGGGGCGCATGTTTATTGCCGGCGATGCGGCTCACATCCACAGTCCTTTTGGCGGGCAGGGGATGAATACGGGGCTGCAAGACGTTTGGAATCTGGTGTGGAAGCTCGACCTGTTTCTACGCGGGCACGGCAATGAGGAATTGCTTGACAGCTATAGCGCAGAACGGCGTCCGGTGATCAAGCAAGTCGTCGAGACCACGGATTTCATGACCAAGGCGCTGGGAACTCCGAGCAAACTGGCGCAGGTTCTGCGTGATGCGGTGATACCGATGGTATCGCGGCTTGCGCCTTTTCAACATGCCTTTGTGCAAAGGCTTTCCGAACTGGGGATTGCTTATGGGGGAAGCCCGATTGTTGACGGGCCTGGAAAACGGTATTGGGATGATTCGATACGCGGCGGCGATGGCATCGGCAGCCGCTTTCTGCTGGTGTTCGATCGGGACGCACATGCAGCGACCGGGAAGATGGCCTTGCAACTCTGTGAAGAATTCCAAGACATCGTTGAGCTGCGGCGGGAGGCGGGGCACGACATCATACTGGTGCGGCCGGACGGCTATATCGCGTATTCGGGGCATAGCCGCGAGGGAGCGGCGGCGATGGCATCGGTACGGTCGCTGCTGGAACGGCAGACGGATTGGCAGCGTGGTAGCCGGGCGGCGTAGGCGGTCGTCGTTAGTCTGTCGTTAGTCGTTGGTCGTCAGTCGTTCGTCAGTGGCTGTCAATTGTGAGCTGAGCGACTAACGACTAACGACTCATCTACGACTGATCTATAGCGGAATGTTACCGTGCTTTTTGGGCGGGTTCTTATCGCGCTTGGTCTCCAGCATCTCCAGCGCCTGGATCAGTTTTTTGCGGGTTTCTCTGGGCTGGATTACTGCGTCTACGAATCCGCGATCGGCGGCTACGTAGGGGTTCGCAAAACGGTCGCGGAATTCTTCTATCTTCTCTTGGCGAACCGCTTCGCGATTCTTGGCTTGATCTAATTCCCGCTTGTAGACGATATCCACCGCGCCTTCGGGACCCATGACCGCGATTTCTGCACTGGGCCAGGCGTAGTTGACGTCGGTGCGGATATGCTTTGACGCCATGACGCAATAGGCTCCGCCGTAGGCTTTGCGCGTGATGACAGTGACTTTCGGTACGGTCGCTTCGGCGAACGCATAGAGCAGTTTGGCGCCGTGGCGGATGATTCCTCCATACTCCTGCTGCGTGCCGGGGAGGAAGCCGGGGACGTCTTCGAAGGTGACCAGTGGGATGTTGAAGCAGTCGCAGAAGCGGACGAAGCGCGCGCCTTTTACCGAAGCATTGATGTCGAGCGTACCGGCCAGCATGGCGGGTTGGTTGGCCACGATGCCGACCGGCTTGCCGTTGAGGCGCGCAAATCCGACGACTATGTTTTTGGCGTAGTGCTCGTGAACTTCGAAAAAGTAGCCGTCATCGACCACGGTGTGAATCACATCTTTCATGTCGTAGGGCAGGTTGGATTGATCGGGGATCAGCGTGTCGAGTTTCTCGTCGAGCCGATCGATGGGGTCGGTGCAGGGCTTGCGCGGAGGGTCATCGAGATTGTTGGACGGAATGAAACTCAGCAGCTCACGAACCATCGACAAACACTCGGCATCGTCGCGGCACATGAAGTGCGCCACGCCGGAAGTTTCGTTGTGGGTGTGCGCTCCACCGAGCTGATCTTTGGTGACTTCTTCATGCGTGACGTTTTTGATCACGTCGGGGCCGGTGATGAACATGTAGGAAGTCTGGTCGACCATCAGGATGAAATCGGTAATCGCAGGCGAATAGACTGCGCCTCCAGCGCACGGGCCCATGATCGCGGAGATCTGCGGGACCACTCCGCTATAGAGCGTGTTACGTAAGAAAATGTCGGCGTAGCCGGCGAGCGACATTACGCCTTCCTGAATGCGCGCGCCTCCGGAATCGTTGAGTCCGATGACGGGAGCGCCCATTTTGGCGGCGAGGTCCATGATCTTGACGATTTTCAGGGCGTTCGCTTCGGAGAGCGAGCCGCCGAACACGGTGAAATCTTGCGCGAAAACATAGACGAGGCGCCCTTCGACGCGGCCGTAGCCGGTGATGAAACCGTCTCCGTAGTATTTCTGCTCGGCCATGCCGAAGTCGTGACAGCGATGCGTGACCAGTTTGTCGGTCTCTTCGAAAGTGTCTTCGTCGAGCAGAAACTCTATGCGCTCGCGAGCCGACATCTTGCCTTCTTTGTGCTGGCGCTCGCGGCGGCGCGCTCCGCCGCCTTCTTCGGCTAAGAGGTCGCGTTTTTTTAGTTCGGCAATTTTTTCTTCGAGTTTCATGGGGACATTATAGGCGGGATCGCAGCCAGGGAGCGCGACCTCGGCGCCTAAAGGCGCTCTCGAAACAGTGCTTTGCCGCAGCGCTGAAGCGCTGCGCCACCCAAGGACAGAGACAAGTGTTACCAGGCTTTTTATGAGCGGACGGTGGCGGCGTCGAAGAGGTTCAGGAATTCTATTTTCTTTTCTGGAGGCAGGAAGGAGGCTTCGAAGGAATTGCGGGCCAGTTCGCGGAGGTGTTCGTTGGTGAAGGCGAATGCTTGCTGCGCCAACATGTATTCCGCATTGAGCGATGTGCGAAACATGGCGGGATCGTCGCTGTTGAGGGTCAGCATCAGGCCCTGGTCGAAGTAACGGCGAACGGGGTGTTTCGCGAGTTCGGCGCAACAACCTGTCCGCTGATTGCTGGTGAGGCAGATTTCAAGCGGCACCTGGCGCTCGGCCAGTTCTTCGATCAATTCCGGATCTTGTTCGGCGGTAAGGCCGTGGCCGATGCGTTCGGCTTTGAGGTTGAGCGCTCCCCAGATGGATTCCGGGCCGGCGCTTTCGCCAGCGTGCGCGGTGAGATGGAGGCCGTGCTCGGCGGCGCGCGCGTAGACTGCGGCGAACCACTCTGGCGGGCCGGCGCGCTCGTCGCCGCCGATGCCGAAGGCAACTACGTTGCGATCGTGAAACTGGATGGCGAGGTCGAGCACGTTCTGCGCTTTCTCGGCGCCGAACTGGCGCACAGCGTCGAAGATCCAGAGGAGGGAAACTCCGAAGTCTTGCTCGCCTTTTTGGCGGGCGCGTTCGAGGCCGTCGAAGATGGCGGAGAAATCCTGCTGGCGCCAGAGACAGACGCCGACGGAGACGATGACCTCGGCATGGAGGATGTTCTGCGCTTTCAGGCGCTCCATGAGACGGTGGGTGATCAGTTCGTAGTCTTCGGGAGTGCGGAGGTGTCCGGTGACATCTTTGAAGGCGGAGAGGAATCCAGCGAAGTCTTTGTAGTTGTAGAGTTGATCGACTTCGGGTGGCGTTGCGCCGGGCATGTTGTGGCGATGGCGGAGGTCGAGCAACGTCGAGGGTTCGATGGAGCCTTCCAGATGGAGATGGAGTTCGGCCTTGGGGAGCGTGCGGATAAAACTGGAAGGCTCCGAAGGCATGGACTAATTCTAAAGGATTGGGTGGTATGGTGGCGGGGCTTCGGTGGCTCCGACGGGGCAAAGCCCCGTCACCACACAAACTTTGACTATGCGATCACCCGACCTGTTTCTTGAACTCGCTGTGATGGCGGCTGTAGAAAATGTAAATCACCAGGCCCAGCGCGAGCCAGATTACGAAGCGGAGCCAAGTGATTAGGGTTAGGCCTAGCATCAGTCCTCCGCACAACACAACTGAGATTAGCGGGAACCACGGGACGAAGGGCACGCGGAATGCGCGTTTGCGGTCGGGCTGCTTGCGGCGGAGCAGGATCACTCCTAGCGAGACCAGTACGAATGCGAACAGCGTTCCAATGTTGGCCAGATCGGCTGCGTCTCCTATATCCACCAGGCCGGCGGGGATTCCCACGGCGAAGCAGGCGATCCAGGTAGACCAATGCGGGGTCT
This sequence comes from uncultured Acidobacteriaceae bacterium, assembly GCA_963810955.1. Lineage (GTDB taxonomy): Bacteria > Acidobacteriota > Terriglobia > Terriglobales > Acidobacteriaceae > Acidiflorens. The sequence goes on from CAWEPW010000017.1 coordinate 20,990, forward strand.
TATATTTTGGATGGACGGCGGAGAATAGCTTCGGCAGGAGGCCATCGCGCGACATGGCGTACCAGATGCGCGCCTGGCCGTATTGAAAGACGAGCAAGGACGAGATCATCCCGGTCAGCGCACCGATGACGATCACGGAGCGGAAGAATGGATGCACGCCCAGATATTTCATGGCGTAGGCAACGGGCGCTTCGGCGGCTTCTCCGGAGACGAAGGTTGTGTATTTCATCATGCCGAGCAACACGATCGCTACGCCGACATACAGGAGCGTGCAGACGATGAGCGACATGATGATGCCGAAAGGCAAATCTTTTTGCGGATTGCGCGACTCTTCGGCGGCGGTGGAGACGGAATCGAATCCGATGTAGGTAAAGAAAACGATTGCGCCTCCGGTGACGATGCCGGCGAAGCCGGAAGGGGCGAATGGCGTCCAGTTGGCGGGTTTGACCAGCATTCCGCCGACGACCATGAAGGTGAGGATGGCGCCGATTTTGATTGCGACCATAATGTTGTTGGTCTCGGCCGATTCTTTTACGCCACGGACTAACAACAACGTCAGAATGAAGACGATCATGAAGCCGGGGAGATTGAAGTAGGCGCCGGTCCACTGACCTGAGGCCCAGACAGGGCTGGCCCACTTGTCGGGCAAGTTGATGCCGAACGCGGCGAATTGCGCCTTGGTATAACCGGCGAAGCCCACGGCTACGGCGACGTTGCTGACCACGTATTCGAGAATGAGGTCCCAGCCGATGATCCAGGCGAAAATCTCGCCGAGCGTGGCATAGGAATAGGTGTAGGCGCTGCCGGCAATCGGGATCATCGACGCCAGTTCGGCGTAGCACAAGCCCGCGAAACTGCACGCGACCGCGACCAGCAAAAACGAGATGGCAATCGAGGGCCCGGCTGGCGGACGGCCGTGCATGAGCGCTCCGGCGGTAGTGCCGGTGCGCAAGAAGTTCACGAGCAGGTCGAGGGCCTGGGCGTGGAGAATGGAGGGCGCCTGGAAATATTCTCCGGCGGCGGCTGTGCCCGTGAGCACGAAAATTCCTGAGCCGATGATGGCGCCGATGCCGAGTGCGGTCAGCGACCACGGGCCCAGCGTCTTGCTGAGCCGGTGCTCGGGGTTCTCGGACTCGGAGATCAGTTTGTCGATGGACTTACAACAGAAAGCCTGGGTGTTGGAAGTGCGAATGACTCCAGCGGCGGGGTCGGTGGTTGGCGGTGACAAGAGTTCGTTGTCTCCTTACAGTCGCGTTCTTACGACCGAAGCCGGGCATGGGCGCGCGGCCCATGCCCGTACCTGCTCAGATCAGGCTTATCGTTTCGCCTGACCACGTGCCAGCTTTTTCACCTTGCGCTTCTTCGATCCGCGCGCGTAGTCGCGGGGCTTCTTCGGTTTTTCCGCTTTCATCTTTTTGCGGGAGGCTCGCTTGTTTTTTTTGCGTTCTTCTTTGGTTAGCTTTGCTGTGTTTGCCATGATTGCGATTGGTTTCCTTCAATGTTCAGGATTTTGCTATGCCTTCTCAAGTTGGGCGTATCTCTCCACTAATTTCTTCAAACCGAAGCGAGGGAATTGTACCGTAATCTTGGCCTGTTCCCCATCCCCTTCGCGCTGATAGACGGTTCCTTCTCCATATTTCGGGTGCTTGACTTTTTGTCCGGGTCGGAATCCTCTCTTGCCGACGGGTTCGTCGGGCAGCATCTTTGGAACTTTAAATTTCTTGCCGCGCGAAGCGAAGAATTCGGCGATGTTGTCGATGGAGTTGTAGTTTGCGAGCGGAGTCGCTGTTTTCGGCTTAACCCTCGCGGGATTCCAGGCGGCGCTTTGGTCTTCGTCTTCGTAGGAATAGTGGGTGGTTTCGGCAGCTGCGGCGCCTCGCCCCGCTGGACGGGCGAGAGCGGCCGCCCCCGCGTGGGTTGTGCCGGCACGGGCGGTGCTTCGCCTTGATCCGCCCAGTTCTTCTACTAATTGCGGCGGAACTTCTTCCAGGAATCTTGAGGGCACGCTTGCCTCCGGCATATCTGTGCCGTAACGGCGTCGATAGACGGCGCGAGACAGAATCAGCGAATCCATGGCGCGGGTCATGCCGACGTAGCATAGACGGCGCTCTTCTTCGATGGAATCGGGCTCGAGCAGGGTGCGCGAATGCGGGAACAATCCTTCTTCCATGCCCGCTAGAACGACCAGCGGAAACTCCAGGCCCTTGGCCGCGTGGAGTGTCATCAATGTGATCTGCGCGTGCTCATCGTATTGGTCGGCATCGCTTACCAGGGCGGCGTGATCTAGAAACTGGTCTAGTGTTTCTCCACGATCGCGCGAGTCCATGGCAGCGTTTACCAGTTCGCGCAGATTCTCGATGCGCGAGTAAGACTCAGGCGTGTCTTCTTCTTCGAGCTGTTTGAGGTATCCGGTGCGGTCGATTAAGAACTTTAGTAGCTCGGCGGTATTGGCTGCGGCGCCTGGAGCGCGAAAGCCCTCGACTGCTTCGTTGGTCAGCTCGTCAGCGGGATCTGCTTCTGGCTCGGTGGCGTCATTCTCAAGGGATTCGTTGTCTAGCGCCTCGTTGTCGCTCTCCGGTTCTGGCTCCAGCTTTAGGGACTCGTTCTCTAGCGATTCGTTCTCGGGTGATTCCTTATCCGGTAATTCGTGTGCCGCGAAATCGAAGCTGAAGTTGCCGGGATTGAAATCGGTGGAGGAATCGTTTTGCGCGGTGGAATCTGTTGCCGAGCTTTGCCTGGCGGCGATGTTCGTCTCCGCGGAACTTACCTGCGGGACGCCGGCACTACGCTCTTTTGCGCTTTGTTCCAATTGCTCCGTATAGGTACCAGCCAGCATCGCGCGGCCGTCGTCGATCAATTCGAGGAAACTCTTCAGCGCCGCCAACGCTCTGGCTGGCAACAGCTGCCGTGTCGTCGCTTCGCCAACCGCGCCCCACAGCGACAATCCGGTCTCAAGCGCCAGTTGCTCCAACGTCTCGATCGTCGTCTTGCCGATGCCGCGCACTGGAGTGTTGATCACGCGCAACAGGGAGACCGAGTCGTCAGGATTCTGGATGACTTTCAAATACGAGATCAGATCTTTTATTTCGGCTCGCTCATAAAACGAGAATCCGCCCACTACGTGATACTTCAGCTGATAGCGGCGCATTGCCTCTTCAAACAGGCGCGATTGAGAATTGGTTCGATAGAGCACGGCTGCGCGCGGCGTTTCTTCGTTTTCGCCGGCATGGCGCACGTAGCGGTTGATCGTGTCTGCGGCGAAAAGAGCTTCGTTCTCACCGTCCGGCGCCTCGTAGTAGCCGACTCTCGCCCCGCCCTGCCGCGAAGTCCAGAGGTTCTTGCCTTTGCGACGGACGTTGTTCGCGACCACGGCCGACGCCGCGCCAAGAATGTTTTGCGTCGAGCGGTAGTTCTCTTCCAGGCGCACGATTTTTGCTTCTGGAAAATCCTGCTCGAACTCGAGGATGTTGCGAATGTCGGCGCCGCGCCAGGAATAGATCGACTGATCTTCATCTCCGACGGCGCAGACGTTGTGCCGGTCGCCGGCGAGCAAGCGCATCAGTTCGTATTGCGGGCGGTTTGTATCCTGATATTCGTCGACCAATAGATATTGGAAGCGGCGGTTGTAGTATTCGCGGACGGCGGCGACCGACTTGAGCAGGCGCGTAGCTTCGAGCAGGAGATCGTCGAAGTCCATGGCGTTCGCTTTCAGTAACTCCTTGCGATATTCCTCGAAGATGTGGGCGATGCGCTCGGTTTTGGGATCGGCCGATTGCAGATAGATTTCCTGGGGATCGAGCATGTGATTCTTGGCCCAGGAAATGCGCGAGAGCACGGTGCGTGGAGTTAGTTGCTTGTCGTCGAGGCCCAGGCGGCGCATGACGCCCTTGACCACCTGCTGCTGATCGCTTTCGTCGTAGATAACGAAATTTTTCGTGAGGCCGATCGGCGGCTGGCCGGGGACGGTCGATGGAATTCGCAGGGCTTCTATATCGCGGCGCAACAGGCGCACGCAAAACGAGTGGAACGTGGAAATCACCGGTTTGGCGATGGTGAGGCCGCCTACCAACTTTTCGACCCGCTCGGCCATCTCGGACGCGGCCTTGTTGGTGAAGGTCATGGCGAGGATGGACTCAGGCATCACGCCGATCTTCTCGATCAGGTAGGCGATGCGGAAGGTGATGACACGAGTCTTCCCGCTTCCGGCGCCGGCGAGGATGAGCACGGGACCGTCAGTGGTTTCGACCGCTTCGCGTTGTTGCGGATTTAACTGGTCTAGGAATGACAAAAGAGAATGGCTCCGAAATGCGCTAGATGGATTTTACAGGAGTAGTGATCAGCTCATCCCGCCCCGAAGATTTAGAATGCCAGCCCATGCAGATGTTATGGTGCTGGCGCTGCAAGCGTGAAGTACCGATGCTTGACCCGGCGGAGTTCAGGCAGGTTTTGTCGAAACAGGATCTGACCAAACACAATCTCAAGGAGCGCTTCGCCGACTCTCTGGCAGAGTACGACAGAATCACTGGCTCTAAGGAAACCAATCCAAATGTCGTCTTTCACCACGAGCTCGCGCTCTATGGTCCGCCCTGTAAACGCTGTGGCAAACCTTTGCGGACTCCGAGAGCAAAACTCTGCGGGAGTTGTATGACGGCCCAGTAGTGCTCGCGATCTCCCGGCGATCGAATGGGTGTCTGCCGCGCTGCTATAATCGGAGATTGCGCTCATGAAGAGAGACATACTGTCAGCGACCATCGATGAAACCGTCGCCCAAGCCCCCGCTCCCCGCCTCATCCGCTCCACTACGGTCCTCTGCGTCCGCCGCGACAACAAAGTCGTTATGGCGGGTGATGGACAGGTTACGCTCGGCGAATCCGTCATTAAGCACGGGGCCAAGAAGATTCGCCGGCTTTATCAGGACAAGATTCTTGCCGGATTTGCCGGCTCGACGGCCGACGCTTTCACGCTGTTTAGCCGCTTCGAGGCCAAACTGGAGCAGTATCATGGCAACCTTGGCCGGGCCGCCGTCGAACTCGCCAAAGACTGGCGGACCGACAAATTTCTGCGGCATCTCGAGGCTTTGCTGCTGGTTTCCGATAAGGAAGCGACATTCCTTCTGAGCGGGCAGGGAGACGTTATCGAGCCTGATACCGGGATTGCGGCGATCGGCTCAGGCGGTCCGTTTGCCCAGGCAGCGGCGCAGGCTTTGGCCGATCACACCAAGCTTTCATCGCGCGAAATTGCCGAAGAAGCAATGAAGATTGCCAGCCGGATGTGCATTTATACAAATGATAAGGTTACGATTGAGGAGTTGTAGAAGGAGTCGATGGTCAGTCGCCAGTCGTCAGTCGTTCGCAGTTTGTCGAACGAGCTCGGCTTTGCTAACGACCAACGACTAACGACCAAAGACGCATTTATGGCCATTTATTTACCGGGAACCGCTGAAGAAGAACAAGTCACGCTCGACGAATTGACGCCGCGCGAGATTGTTACCGAACTCGACAAGTATGTTGTAGGGCAAAAAGACGCGAAGCGCGCGGTGGCGATTGCGCTGCGCAATCGCATGCGCCGGCAGAAGCTTGCGCCCGAAATGGCCGAAGAGGTCATTCCCAAGAACATCATCATGATCGGGCCCACGGGCGTGGGGAAAACGGAAATCGCGCGCCGGTTGGCCAAACTGGCCAACTCACCCTTCCTCAAGGTCGAGGCTTCGAAATTCACGGAAGTCGGCTATGTGGGACGCGATGTCGAATCCATGATTCGCGATTTGGTCGAGATCGCAATCGAAATGATCCGCGAAGAAAAGCTGGAAGACGTTGCGGACAAAGCTGAGCTTAATGCGGAGGAGCGGCTGCTCGATATTCTGCTGCCTCCGAGTCCACCGCGTTCCGGCGATACCACGTCGGGAGGCGTTGTGATCGACGCCAGCACCAACCTGGCTGAATCTTCGAACCGCACGCGCGAAAAGCTGCGGCAGCAGTTGCGCGAGGGCAAGCTCGACGACCGCACGGTTGAAATTGAAACTCGCGAGCGCAATTTTCCGTCATTTGAAATCATCTCGAACCAGGGCGTTGAAGAGATGGATGTCAACATCAAGGACATGTTGCCCAACATCTTTGGCCAGCGCACCAAGAAGCGGAAGATGAAGGTCAATGAGGCCTTCGAGTACCTGATTCAGGAAGAAGAGCAGCGCCTGATCGACATGGAGCAGGTTACGCGCTCCGCTATCGACCGCGTGGAAAATACCGGCATCATCTTTCTCGATGAAATCGACAAGATCGCCGGGCGCGAAAGCGGGCATGGTCCGGACGTTTCGCGCGAAGGCGTGCAGCGCGACATCCTGCCTATTGTCGAGGGTACGACCGTTAATACGCGCTACGGCATGGTGCGCACCGATCACATCTTATTCGTGGCCGCGGGGGCTTTCCACGTTTCGAAGCCGAGCGACCTGATCCCGGAACTGCAGGGCCGTTTTCCGATTCGAGTGGAACTGCAGTCGCTCACCATGGAAGACTTCGTCCGCATTCTGACCGAACCCAAGTCTTCGCTGACGCGGCAATACATAGCGCTGCTGGACACCGAAGGCGTTAAGCTGGAGTTCACGCCCGACGCGCTGGAAGAAGTGGCGCGTTTCGCATTCCGCGTGAATGAAGGTACGGAAAATATCGGTGCGCGACGGCTGCATACCATCATGGAACGGGTGCTCGACGAAATCAGCTTCGAGGCTCCTGAGAAGAAGGGCCAGCAGTTCGTGGTCGACGCGGCTTATGTGCAGAAGATGCTTAGCGAGATCGTTAAGGATCAGGATTTGTCGCGCTACATTCTGTAAGTTAGTGTAAGTCTGACTCTGGGGTGCGGTGCGTGGGTCACCCGCGCTCTCTGTTTGGTGTGCTCTCCGTAATCTTTGACCCTGCCTCTGATACTCTTTTCCTTTCCGGATGAAATTACATTTTGTGATGTTCATGGCTGCGACCGCTCTGTGCCTGCTGCTGGCCAGTTGCGCTCAGACGGGGCCACCGCTGCCGCCGTCGCTTGAACTTCCCAAGCCGGTTTCGGATCTGCGTGCTGTGCGAAAGGGCGATCATGTCACGCTCACCTGGAGCGAGCCGACACTCACCACGGATCGGCGGACAGTGCGCTATATCGGCCCCACGCTTGTTTGCCGCAGCATTGAGCCTGAGGTGACGACCTGCGGGACTCCTGTGGCTACGGTGCCGGCTCCGCCCGCGCCGGCGGCGCGCCGCAAGTCGTCAAGAGCCTCTCCGAAGAAAACCGAGAAGAAAAGTGAGACGCAAAACGGCAGTTCGCCGCCCGCACAAGAGGCCTACGTCGACACGGTGCCTGCACGCCTCCTGCGGGATGACGCCAATGCCGAGATCACTTATGCGGTCGAGGTTTTGAACGGCAACGGGCGCGGGGCGGGATTGTCGAACCGAGTACACGTGCCGGCGGTTGCCACTTTGCCTGCGCCGACGAATTTCACGGCGCAACTGACGGGCGATGGCGTCGTGCTCAGTTGGACCAGCATCGGTGAACAGCGCGCTCTTCATTCGGTCGAACATGCCTCGATCGAACATGCCTCGGTTGAGCCTGCCTCGGTCGGGCATCCTTCGATTGAATATCGTTACCGAATTTATCGGCGTGAGGTAAGCCTTGGGGACGAGGGCTCCGCAGCGAACGCCGGCAAAGATGAGATTGCCGGCGAAGTCCCGCTGGGTGAGCCTGGTCCCGAGCATTTCACGGACTCGGGCTTCGAATGGGAGAAGACTTACCTTTATCGCCTTACGGCCGTGACCATAATTAAGCGGCCCGAGCGCGAGGAGCAGGTTGAGGGCGACGACACTCCACCGGTGAGGATCGTTGCCCACGACGTCTTCCCGCCCTCGGTGCCCGAGGGCTTGCAGGCGGCATACTCCGGCGAAGGGCAAAAGCCGTTTATCGATCTCATCTGGGCGCCGGTCACAAGCGCCGATCTCGCAGGCTACAACATCTATCGCTCCGAATCGAGTACGCCTGCTGAGAAGATGGTGAAAGTGAATTCCGAGCTCGTGAAGTCGCCCTCCTATCGCGATTTCGCGGTCGTTTCGGGAAAGACTTATACTTATGCGGTCTCTGCGGTGGACGTGCGCGGAAATGAAAGCCAGCGCTCGGGCGAAACCAGCGAATCGGTTCCGTGAGTGAGGCGTCCGCGGCGACAACCTTTACCCAACGGTCCTCCCGTCTTTGTGTTTGAATTGTTCTGATGAAATATTGCCGCTTCCATTTCAATGGTGCCGCCCACTATGGGCTGGTCGAATCAGCCGGAGGTAACGGCGAAGAGGAAATTACTCGCCTGCTGCTGCAACCTCCGCAGGATTGCGATGGCGACGTGGAGGGCCTCCCCAGCCGGCGCATTGACCGGATTCCGCTGGCGCAGGCGTCGCTGCTGCCGCCGGTGCAGCCTTCGAAGATTGTCTGTGTCGGGCGGAACTATCGTGAGCATGCGGCCGAACTTGGCCACGATGTTCCGCAGGAGCCGCTCTTATTTTTCAAGCCGACTTCGGGTCTGCTGCCGCCGGGTGGGACCATTCTTCGGCCGAGGGTCTCTGAGCGCACCGATTTCGAGGGCGAACTGGGAGTCGTGATTGGCCGGCGCTGCCACCGACTTGCCGATGGCGAGGATGTGCGTCCCTACATTCTCGGCTACACCTGCGTCAACGATTTCACCGCCCGCGATTTGCAAAACAAGGACGGCCAGTGGACCCGCGCCAAGGGCTTCGATACTTTTTGCCCGGCCGGCCCCGTGGTCGTTGACGGAACGAGGATTGACCCGTGGGTGGGCGTCCAGGTGGAAACGCGCGTCAATGGCGAGGTGTCGGCAATCCGGCAATACGCGCGATTTTATCTTCCCGCTTGACGTGGTCATCCGCTACATTTCGCAGATCATGACCCTCGAACCTGGCGATCTGATTGCGACCGGCACACCGAAGGGCGTCGGACCGGTAGTCGCTGGCGATGCGATTGAGGTTTCGATCGGAGGCATCGGGCAATTGCGCAATTCGGTCGCCGACGAAACGTAGTCGCGCCTTACCGCGCCTGACTCTGCCTCACCATGCCTTCCATTAGTCCGGCCGCCTGGAGTAGCGTATCGAGTTCTGCCTTCCCCAGAGCGCCGAGAGTCTCGGCCAGAAGTCCAATTCTGCGCACCCGGGCTTGCTGCAGAAGGCGTTCTCCTTTGCTGGTTGCGGTCACCCGAATTCGCCGCGCGTCTTTCGCGTCGCTTTCAACCTTGACCAGTCCCGAGCGCTTCAATCCCGCCACGATGCGGCTCATCGTCGGAGCTTTGACTCGTTCGGCAGCGGCGAGCTGGCTAAGTCCCATTGGCCCTCCAAACACGAGGACCGAAAGCGCCGACAGACGGGCCGGACCGACGCCGGACAGAGCGTCAGGCTTGGCGGCATGGCGGAGAAGATGAATAGCGGCGGAGTGCATGCGATCCGCGACCTGCAACCGGAATGACTCTCTTGAAGGCATAGGAAATCAGCTTAGCATCGAAATCACTTAGCATTGCTAACATTATTCTTGACAGGCCTGTCCGCATCCTGTAAGTAATTAGCAGTGCTAACTAATCGGGTGGGCGCGATGGAAGATTCGCAACGCGGCTTTGAACTTTTGCGGTCGGGCGATGACGAGGGCTTCCGCCGACTTTTGGAACAAGAACCGGCATCCGCCGAAGCTTGCGATGCGAACGGAGTGAGCCTGCTCATGCACTTCATCTATCGAGGCCGCCGCGACTTGGCGGAACTGATCGCCGACAAGAAGAAGGCGCTCGACATTTTCGAGGCTGCGGCGCTCGGGCGGCTGGATCGCCTCAAGCAGTGCCTGGACGAAGATCATCGGCGGGATGCGGCTGCCGCCGAATCGCATTCGAGCGACGCCTACTCCTACTCCAAAGACGGGTTCACCGCTCTGCATTTTGCCTGTTTTTTTCGGCAGCCCATTGCCGCACGGCTGTTGGTTGAAAACGGAGTGGCGGTTGACGCCGTGGCTAGGAATCCGACCAAGGTGATGCCACTGCATTCCGCAGCGTCGGCGCGCAACCTTGAAGCGGCGCGCCTTCTGCTCGAACACGGGGTCCCAGGGATGGTTGATGCTCGGCAGCAAGGAGGCTGGGTTCCGATTCACGCGGCGGCGCAGAATGGAGACCGGGCGATGGTGGAATTGTTGCTGGCGAACCACGCCGATCCCACCCTAGCTAATGACGAGGGGAAGACTGCCGCGGTGATCGCCAAAGAGAGCGGGCACGTGGAGATCGCGGCGCTGCTGGAGAAGTGACGGCGGTTGACGTGGTGGCGGCAGGGGTTTTTCGACTGCGCTGCTGTTTCGCTTCGCGCTGCAGCGGCTTCGATCAAAATGACAGGTTTTGGAGGTATTTCGATGACCGCTTTTGGAGTTTATCTCATAGTTGGCATTACCTTTGCGGAATTGTTATGTTTCAGAGTGGTTTGACCTTTGCGGCCTCGCATCAGAGCGCTTCTTTTATAGGTTACTCAGGACATTGGCCCTCGTATCTTGTTGGGCGATCTGTGCATCAAAACGTCTATAATGATGTAACGGGTCGTTAATTAGTAGGTCCTCAGTTAATGGGTCGCGATTTTCTTGAGGCCAGTGGTTGCGGCTTAAATCACAGAGATTGAAGATTAAATTATGTCAACGAAGTTGAAGATTACCGTCATTGCCAGTTCCCTGGCAATTTTGGTGTTCACGCTCGTGGGCGGGTTGGTCAACGTCGACGCATCATCGAATGATGGCGCCTATCGCCAGCTATCGGTATACAGCGAAGTGCTGTCGCGCATACGGCTCGAATACGTGGAAGAGCCGAATATCACGTCCGTGACAGAAGGCGCGCTGCACGGTCTGTTGGAGTCGCTCGATGCAAATTCCAGTTACCTGTCGCCGGAAGAGTATAAGCGTACAAGGCGGCGATGAAGGACGAGGGCAGGCCGGCATCGGGGCAGAGTTTCGAAACGCTTTGGATATGCGGACGGTGGTCGCGATGATACCCGGAGGGCCCGGCGGATAAGGCCGGGATCGAAAATTCTGACATCATCGAGTCGATCGAGGGCAAGAGCACGCACGACATGTCGCTGGCGGAGATTCGCAGCCTGTTGTCGGGCGATGCTGGGATCGACGATCAACGTAGCGGTGGTGCGGCCGCGGCGCGCTGGAGCCGCAGAAGGTGGTCATCACGCGTGACATCGTTACGATCCCAGCGGTTACCGAGAAGATGCTGGCGGACAATGTGGGCTATATCAAGCTGGACGCGTTCCCGCAAGGCAAGTCGGAGGAGATCGCGAGCAAGATTCGCGATCTGCAAAAGCAGGGAGCGGAGAAACTGGTGCTCGATCTGCGAAACTGCGCGGGAGGCGAAGAAGCGGAAGGCATCGCGACCGCGAATCTATTCCTGGACCATGGCACGATCACATATCTGCAGGGGCAGAAGTATCCGCGGCAGTCGTTCAACGCGGATCCGGCAAAGGACATAACGAAGCTGCCGGTGGCGGTGCTGGTGAATCGCGGGAACGGCGGGTCCGGCGGAAATCGTAGCGGCTGCGATTCTCGAGAATGCACGTGGTGACGTGATCGGAGACAAAACCTTTGGCGACGGCTCCGTTCAAAAGCTGATCGAGATGCCGGATAACTCGGCGCTGATTCTTTCAATTGCGAAATACTATTCGCCGAGCGGCAAAGCGATTCAGGATGCGGCCGTGACACCGAATGTCATGGTCGCTGACTGCGTCGGATGACGAAGGCGCATTGCCGGACGAAGAAGATCACGGTCGTCCGGGCGAAAAACCGGGCGACAAGAAAGAAGAAACCAAAGAGCCAGCCCGATGACCAATTGAACAAGGCGTTGGAAGTGTTGAAGAACCGGGCGTCGAAAGCATAGAAGTAACGGTTTCAGGTGCCGCAGAGTTTTCAAGCTTCGAGTCGAGGTTTCGCGTTTTGAGTTCACAATCGCTCGCTTTGCGGGCGATTTTTTTGCCGATGAGAAATTATGCGGCGAGACTTGACGCTGGGAGAACTTGAGCGGGCCATTGCGATACCATTGAAATATTGCGACTCTGAAACCTCATCCCTGGGACTGGGCGTTTGAAATCATCTATCAACATCCTCCGACGGTCGAAATCGGCGGACGGAAGTTGGTTGGACGCTTCTTGTTCGGATTACTGGTGCTGCTTTCCGCAGCCGTGGGCGCGGCTGCCGGACTGCTTGCTGGTTTACTCGACCGACCTGCCGCAGGTTGAACAACTCGAACGTTATCGCCCGAGTTCGGTTACGGAGCTTTATGACGGACAAGGCAGAGTCATCGGCACGTTTGCCCTGCAACGCCGTGTTATCGCGACCTACGACGATTATCCGGAAGTTCTGCGCAACGCGCTCGTCTCAATCGAAGACAAAGACTTCTACCGGCATTCCGGCGATCAACGTCTGGCGCATTGTAGGCGCGGCTTATCGCGACATTGAATCGGGCGGCAGAGTGCAGGGAGCATCCACGCTCACCATGCAGCTCGCCCGCAATCTTTTTCTCTCTCCCGACCGTTCGTTCTATCGCAAGATGCAGGAAACGCTGTTAGCGATTCAGATCGAGCGCCGCTTCACCAAACCGCAGATCTTCACGCTCTATGCCAACCAGATATTTCTCGGCCACGGCGCTTACGGTTATGAAGCCGCCTCGGAATATTATTTCAGCAAACCCGCCAAGCAATTGAATCTGGAGGAAGCCGCGCTGCTGGCGGGACTTCCCAAGGCGCCGCAATATTATTCTCCGATCAATCATCCGGAGCGCTCACTCAAACGCCGGAATCTCGTGCTGAACGCCATGCTGGAAGATGGCAAGATCACGGCGGCGCAAGCGGCGGAGGCAAAGAACAAGCCCATCGTGCTCGATGTGCAGAAGGATCAAAATTCGCTGGCTCCCTCCTATGTTGAGGAGATCAGGCGCTACCTGGAAGCGAAATACGGCAGCGACCAGGTGCTCGAAGGCGGGTTGCGGGTTTACACGTCGCTCGACATGGATCTGCAGAAGGCTGCGCGAACAGGCCGTGCTGGACGGCCTCGCCGCTTACGAGCGCCGCCATGGCTGGCGCGGCAAACTGGTGAACGTGATCGCTGAGGGTGAGCGGGTCGACAGCTATGACGATCCGGATTGGGATGAGGAGCCGGAAGTAAATGGATACATGCACGCGCTGGTGACGCAAGTCTCAGCGAGCGCGGCTAACGTCCGTTTTGGACAGCGCACGGCCACGATCGCGGCAGCGGACATGGCCTGGGCTAAGCGCAAGCTGGCGCTGACATGCTTCACGTTGGAGACATCGTTTACATCAAAGTGCTGGCGCTTGATCGGAGACGGAAAAGCGCGCGTCAGCCTGGAGCAGGATTCGGGCGCGGAAGGCGCGCTCGTCGCCATCGATAATGCCATCCGGTGAAATCAAGGCGATGGTCGGCGGCCGCGATTTTAACCTCTCCAAATTCAACCGCGCGACGCAGGCTTTGCGCCAGGTCGGATCATCGTTTCAAGCCCTACGTTTATACGGCCGCGATCGACGAGGGCGCCAGCCCCGACGACACTATTGTGGATGCGCCGGTCACTTTTCAAACTGTTTCCGGCCCCTACACGCCGCATAATTACGACAATAAATTTGAGGGCACGATTACATTGCGGCGCGCTCTCGCGCAGTCGAGAAATATTCCCGCGCTCAAACTGGCCGATAGCATCGGCATCAAGACGGTGATCGACTATGCGCACCGCTTCGGAATTACGGCCAACATTCCTGCCTATCTTCCGGTCGCCCTGGGTTCGGCGGAGATCACACCGCTCGAGCAGACCTCGGCTTTCAGCGTGTTTCCGAACGACGGCGTGCGCGTGGCTCCGCGTTACATCACCAAGGTGACGGACTATGAAGGGCGTGTGCTGGAGGAAGATTTTTCGGATATCAAGGACGTCGTAAGCTCGCGCACGGCGCGCATCATGACCTCGATGCTGCGGGAGGTGGTGTTGCATGGCACGGCTATCGCCGCGGCCAAAATGCCTTATCCGCTGGCCGGCAAAACCGGGACGACCAACGATTTCACCGATGCGTGGTTTGTGGGCTTTTCTCCGTCGCTCACCTGCGGCGTGTGGATTGGCTATGACGAAAAGAAATCGCTGGGAGAAAAAGAGACTGGATCGCGCGCCGCTTTGCCTATCTGGATGCAGTTCATGAACGTCGCGCTGGCGGGAAAAGATCCAGGGGAATTTCAAGCTGCACCATCGCCTGGGACGGCCGTGGCGCGGAAGGTCGACACGCCAGATGTCGCGCCTGGCGATGGCGAGTTACATTAGCGGCGGCATATTCCGACGTCACCAGATTAACCTCCGCGCCAGTCGGCCTATGCGCACGATCCGATAGAGCGGAAACAGAGTTTCGGGCAATTGGATGGCTGCGATATCTCCGACCCCCGGCGTCCAGATCAATCGCCAGAGATAGCGCCAGCGATCAGCGCGACGTTCGCGCAGTTTCATGATCAAGCGGAAGTATTTGGTCGATTCGAAATCGTAGGGCGCGCCATGTTTCAGACGCTGGGCGAACTCGTTGCCGAGAGAGGCCACTCGGGGATCGGCAGTGGTCATACTGGCGATCGGTTCGGGAAGGTCCCGGTGAAGCACATTTTTCACGAGCCAGAAACTTATGCCGAGGATGCGCGTGATTCCCAGTTCTTTTGCTCGGGAGAATACCACTGTGTAGTCGATGGGTGCATTCTTGGAGGGACGGGGCATCTCTGAAAAATGATGTGAGCACCGGTGAGGGATCTTGCCGGGCGGCGGTGCCGGGCGCTACATTGATGGAAAGACTCTCAGCGATGTCGGAAAGCCAGATCAGGCGCGTCCAAAGATGCTTGGCCGCATGCAGGCACAGAACCAGGAGAGAATCTTCGGGGGACAGGCTGGGCACTTCGCAGCCGGCGATTACGGTGCGGCCAGCGCGCTGCAGCAGATCCTCCACGCGCAGACTGGGCGCGCGGGAGCCGTTCACACGCAGGTCATTCACACGCGGATCAATCGCATAGAAATGCGGCAGCAATGCCCACTGCAACTCGACCAGGTTCTTTCCTGCTGCGCCGTCGAAGGAACGTTCGTAGCCAATGCGCAGCCACAATCGTTCGATGGCGGGGGCCAGATCTGCGGAGGGGTGATAGCCGATTTCAGCGAGAGCCTGCTTCGCTCGCTCGAAGTCAGCGGGTGAAATGAGGAAGTCTAGATCGGAAAAACTTCGCAGCGCCACATCTCGGTATAGCGATTGCGCGAGTGCCGGGCCTTTATAGGGGATGGCCCGCAAGTGCCGTTGGTCGAAATGCTGCATGATGCGCGCCAGTTCGGCTGTGAACCACAGACCGCGCCGCAGATTCGTATCGTATGCGGACCGCAGCGAGCGCTCGATTTCCGGCGGAAGTCCGCGGCGAGATGCGGCCGAACGATACTTGAACAGATTGCGGGCAGCCAGCGGAAGTACTCCGTGATGTTCCGCCAACCGAAGGAATTCGTTCCAGTCGAGAGTGGATAGATTCCAATTGGCAATTTGATCCTGGCGCTCTGGAGACAGCTTCGCACCAGCTAGCACGCATAGAAACTCAAATTCATCTTCTCTCTTCGCGTGAACGGCCGACGGGCGAGGCGGGGGCAATGACTGGGACGCCGCCGCCGCTGTGGACCTCAGGACCATGATCATGGCTATTGGGCGCCGACTCTCGTGGCAGCAACGCCGCTTGACGCCAGCGCGTCTCGATGGCGATGTATATCATCTAATAACTTGAAGATGACCCAGTTCAAGAGTTTCGAGGCACGGGTGCTGCACTCCGTTCCGCTCTCCGAGTTTACCAAGCACATCGAACTCGAGGTGAATGGGGTGGATCATTTCGGCTTCGTCCCGGGACAATGGCTCTCGGTGAAGGCCTATACTCCCGAGGGCGAGGAGATGACACGAGCGTATTCGATCGCCTCGCCGCCGTCCGATAATGGGCACGTTGCCTTCTGCCTCAATCGGGTGAACGATGGATTCATGTCGAACTATCTCTGCAATCTCGATGCGGGCGCCCAGATTGGGTTTCAAGGTCCGTTTGGCAACTTCATTTTGCATCCGCCGCTGCGCGATACTGTCTTCATTGCGACTGGAACCGGAATCGCGCCGTTGCGTTCCATGCTGCACTGGCTGCTGGCGGAGCAGGACCGCGACCGGGGATGCCAGTTCTGGCTGATTTTTGGCGCGCGTCGCGAGAAGGACATTTATTATCGCGAGGAGTTTGAGCAGTTGGCGGCGCAGCACGCCAACTTTCATTTTCTGCCGACGTTAAGCCGAGGTGAAGCGGAGTGGAAAGGGCTGCGGGGATATGTGCAGGAACACGTGCCAGATATCGTTGGAGCCCGCAACGACATGCACGCGTATATCTGCGGGCTCGCCAAGATGGTCAAGGCGAACCGGGAGCTGCTGAAGAATCTGGGGTGGGACCGAACCTCGATCCGGTATGAGAGGTATGACTGAGTCCTCGCACGTCTTGGCCGCTAAAGCGGGCCTATGAGTTGAAGAGCTAACGGTATCGCTAAAGCGATACCCTGATACGAAGAAGCGATACCCCGATAAAAAAAATAATCTGATGCCAAGAAGTCAGACCCCGATATGAATCACCGGATACTGAACTGGAGGGAAATCGATCATGTATGTTGCCGATGAAAAGCGTTACGACTCCATGCAATATCGCCGCTCGGGACGCAGCGGCATCCAACTGCCCGCAATTTCGCTCGGACTGTGGCACAACTTCGGCGGCGTGGACAACTTCGAGAATTCTCGCGCCATGCTGCGCCGCGCCTTCGACCTCGGGATCACTCATTTCGATCTCGCCAATAACTACGGGCCTCCCTATGGATCGGCGGAAGAGACTTTCGGTCAGATCCTGAAAAAAGACTTTCTCGCCCTATCGCGATCAGCTGATCATTTCGACCAAGGCGGGATGGGACATGTGGCCGGGGCCTTATGGCGATCATGGCTCGCGCAAATACATGCTGGCCAGCCTCGATCAAAGCCTCAAGCGCATGGGGCTTGCCTATGTCGACATCTTCTACCATCACCGGCCCGATCCCGAGACACCGATGGAAGAGTCGATGGGTGCACTGGACACGGCGGTGCGTTCGGGTCGAGCGCTCTACGCGGGCATTTCTTCCTATGACGCCAAGCAGACGTGCCGAGGCGATCAAAATTTTGCGCGAGCTGGGAACTCCGTGCTTGATTCATCAGCCGAAATATTCGATGTTCGTGCGCGATCCTGAGCAGGGGTTGCTCGACGTGTTGGGAAAAGAAGGTGTGGGATCGATCGTCTTCAGCCCGCTGGCGCAGGGACTGCTCTCGGATCGCTATTTGAATGGAATTCCAGAGGACTCGCGTGCGGCTCGCGATTTCTTTCTGAAAAAGAAGGACATTGGCGAGGACACGCTTGCCAAAGTTCGCGCGCTGAATGAAATTGCCGCTAGCGAGGCCAGACACTGGCGGAGATGGCGGTGGCGTGGGTGCTGCGCGATCCGCGGGTGACCAGCGCGTTGGTCGGCACGAGCAAAGTATCGCAGGTTGACGACAACGTGGCCGCGCTTAAGAATCTGAAATTCTCAGTCGAGGAGTTGAGCAGGATCGATGGCGTTCTCGCTGGGACCAAATGAGCCGCAAGTGAATCGAAAGGGAATGAGCGGATTCCTTCGATGAAAGCGCCTGCAAAAAACATGACCCGGTCGATGCACATGGGCCACGCGACGAACTCTCGATCCCCTATCACGATCGCGAATGGGGCGTCCCGCAACATGACGACGCCGTGCTGTTTGAGTTCCTCGTCTTGGAAGGAGCGCAAGCCGGGCTAAGCTGGGACACGATTCTGCAGAAACGCGAAAATTATCGGACCGCCTTCGACGGCTTCGACCCAAAGAAAATCTCGCGCTACAAGCAAAGAAAAGTGCAGCAGTTGCTCGGCGACCGAAGGAATTATCCGCAATCGCCTGAAGATCGCATCGGCGATCCAGAACGCCAAGGCATTCCTCGCGGTGCAAAAAGAATTCGGTTCATTCGATCGCTACGTCTGGCAATTCGTTGGAGGCAAACCCCGGGTGAATGACCGGAAGTTGGGAGCGAGAATTCCGGCAACCACCCCCGAATCCGACGCAATAAGTAAGGACTTAAGAAGCGTGGCTTCAATTTCGTGGGTTCAACCATCTGCTACGCCTTCATGCAGGCCACTGGCATGGTGAACGATCATGTCGTCGAATGCTTCCGATATCCGCGTTAATTTGGCGGAACATGATGAGATGCGGCACACACCTGCCACGCGTGTCGTGTCCCGTTGATTGGCGGCCTATCGAAACGGGCCCAGTGAAGAAGAAAACCGCGAAAACACAAGGTCCCTCCACTCCGCTTCGCTCCGGTCGGGATGACAGACTTATTTGGAATCGGACGCTGCTCGCCGCTACGAGAGCTTTGCCTTCTCCTGTAAACTAAGTCGCGATGAGACTTGCGCGGCGTTGCTGTACAGGAATAGTCGTGTTGGTGGTCGTACTGGCGTGCGCGGTCGGCGCATGCGCTTCCGCCTACAACGCCCGTCCCAAACTTGTCGTTGTAATCGTCATCGATCAATTCCGCGGCGACTATCTCGAACGGTACCACGACCAGTTCGGCGAGGCAGGCTTTAAGCTGTTTCTCGATCGCGGCGCCTACTTCACCGACTGTTACTACGATTATGCCAATACGCGCACTGCGCCCGGGCACGCCACTCTCTTCACTGGCAGCTACACCAGCGGCCATGGCATCCTTGCCAATGAGTGGTGGGACCCGCAGAAAAAGAAACGTGTAACTTCGGTGGAAGACGACAGCACGCGACTGGTGGGGATTGAGCGGGTCGCAACACCCGGCCACGCGGAGCCCGGACCGGGCGCTTCTCCTCACAACCTGATGAGCGATACGCTCGGCGATGAGTTAAAACTCGCCACCGGCGGCAAGGCCCGAGTGTTCGCCATCTCGCTGAAGGATCGTGCGGCGGTGCTGCCGGCCGGATTCTCGGGAGACGGCGCCTACTGGATCGATCCCAAAACCGGCGATTGGATTACTTCCACTTATTACCGTTCCGATCTTCCCGAGTGGGTGCGCAATTTCAACGGCGCGCATCCTGGGGAAGGACGCGCGGCAAAATACTGGAACCGCGAATGGAAAGACAGCGACGGAAATAATTTGGGCTCGACCGCGCCGCGAACCGGGAAGAATGGCGAGCCCGCCGGATTCTACGAGGTCGTAGGATCGACTCCCTTCGCTAACGATTATCAATTCGAATTCGCAAAGGAACTGGTGTTGTACGAAAAGCTAGGTGCAGGGCCGGTGACTGACCTGCTTGTCATCAGCCTTTCGGCCAACGATATTCTTGGGCACCAGGTTGGTCCTGACTCTCCGCAAATGCGCGGGATGGCGCTTGAACTTGATCGCCAACTGGCGGACTTCTTCGATTTTCTTCGTCACCAGATCGGGATGGCCAGCGTGTGGATGGCACTCTCCGCCGATCACGGAATTGCGCCTTTGCCGGATTTTGCCAAGACTCTTCGGCTTCCTGCGGCCAATCTCGACGCCAAAAATCTGCGCGAACAGATCAATTCGTTGCTTGGCAAAAAATTCGCGAAGAAAGCCGACTATGTGCTCGATCTCGACTACCCGGTCGCTTGGCTGGACAAAGACGCGTTCGACGGAACTCCTGGCGCGAAAGACGAATCTGTTGCTGAAAGCGAAGTGGGCGAAGCCATGAAGCAAGTGGGATTCACGGGATACTTCACCAAAGCGCAACTCGCGCGCGGGGATATTCCGCCCACCGAAATGGGACGCCGCTATGCGCACAGCTACTCACCAGAGGGCGGATATTATGTGCTCGGCATCCCTGTTCCTTTCAGGTAGGGATCACGAAGGGTACCGATCATGCAACGCCTTTCTCTTACGATACCCATGTGCCGCTGGCTTTCTACGGCTTGCCCTTTCAACCCGGCGTTTACCGCACACATGCCGAGCCTGTCGATCTCGCAGTAACGTTAGCGTCGTTGCTTGGAATCAACGCGCCCGCCCAAGCCACCGGACGAGTTTTGACCGAGGCGCTCGAGCCATCGCGTCATTTCAGCTTGCCGGCCGCCTCGCGTCCCGCCGAGCCGCCAACATCCCATCCAGCGCCCGCCGGGGGAACGCAATGACTCCGGTTGCCAATCCGGACTTGAGCGTCAGCTTCGCTGGAATTACCCTGAAGAATCCCATCATCGCCGCTTCCGGCACGTTTGGGTATGGCATCGAGTTTGAAGACATTGTCCACCTTGACCGTCTTGGCGGATTCGTCGTCAAAGGTCTTTCCAAGGAAGCGATGGCTGGAAATCCGCCGCCTCGCCTCTATGAGACCGCCGCCGGAATGTTGAATGCCATCGGGCTGCAAAATATTGGGGCGCCGGCATTCCTCGCCGAAAAACTTCCTGCGCTGCGGCTGAAGAAGAACGTGGTCGTGTTCGCAAACGTCTTTGGATTTACCCGCGCCGATTACGAGCACACGATTGAAATTCTGAACCAGGGCGAGGGCATAGCGGCCTACGAAATCAATGTGTCCTGTCCGAATACGGCGCACGGTGGCATTCAATTCGGAAGCGATCCGCTGCTGCTCGACGAAGTGGTGCGAACCGCCAAGCGCTCGGCAGCGCGCCCGATCATAGTGAAGCTCTCGCCCAACGTAACTTCGATTGCGCAGATGGCCTATGTGGCGCAAGAAGCCGGCGCCGACGCGCTTTCGTTGGTGAATACGTTCGTTGCCATGGCGATCGATCCGGAAATGCGCCGGCCGCGAATTGCCAACGTAACGGCTGGGCTCTCCGGGCCGGCCATCAAGCCCATCGCGTTGCGCATGGTCTACGACGCAGCCCACGCGGTCAAAATTCCAGTGATCGGGATTGGAGGGATCGCGACTGCGAGCGACGTGGTGGAATTCATGCTGGCCGGGGCAAGCGCCGTGCAGGTAGGAACTGCGAGTTTCTTCGATCCGGTGGCAACGGAAACGCTGGTCGAGGAATTAACGGGCTACTGCCGCGAACATCGGATCGAGCGGATACGAGACCTGACGGATGGGCTGCTGACGGATTGATAATCTGTCATCGTCATCCAGAAGAAAATCTTCAAACTGCTGCTGAACGCGCTACTTCTTGCGGAGGCTGGATCCGCGGCGCGTGAAATTGCGGTGCTTGACCAGCGTCGACAGAACTATCGAAGTCGACGTTGTGCCGAAGGGCGTCAAACGGTCGATCAGACTCTCCAGGTGCTGCACGGATTCAACTGCGACTTTTAAGGTGAAGGAATCGGCGCCGGTGCCGCGATGGCACTCCAGAACCTCGGGCATGTCGCGGACGGCTTTGGCTACGCGCGCGAACACATCACCTACCACACTGATGCGGATGAAAGCGGCTATGGGCAGGCCGATCTTCGTGGGATCTACATCGGCGTGAAAGCTGGTGATGATGCCGGCATCTTCCATCTTGCGGACGCGTTCAGCGACAGCAGGCAGGGTCAAGCCGACGCGGCGTCCGAGTTCCGCGAATGACAGCCGTCCGTTCTGCTGTAGCTCCTCTAGAATCTGCCACCCGATTTTGTCAGGTGCTGAAGTATCGAAGGCCATTTCTATATTTTACTTTAGACACTATAGATAAGGCGTTTAACTACCTAATCTATTGTATTTACGAATCGCCAGTTCCGTCCAACAATGGTTTCAGGAAACGGGGGCGACGCAATGATCTTTGCAAACATTCAATGGACCTGGATGAACGGCGAATTTATGCCTTGGGCGGAGAGCAACGTTCCGCTCTCGACGCACGCTTTGCATTACGGGACTGGGGTCTTCGAAGGCATTCGCAGCTATATGACGGAGGATGGCGAACCGGCGATCTTCCGGCTGGACGCGCACCTGGACCGCTTTTATCAGTCGGCGGAAGTGTATGGCCTGCGCATCCCTTTTAATCGCGAGCAATTAACAGAAGCTATTTGCGGGTTGATTCGGCGCAACGGGCTTACGGAGTCGTATATTCGTCCGATCGCTTTTATGGGGGCGGAGACGTTGGGGATTCGTGCGCACTGTTCAACCGAAACGGCGATTCTGGCCTGGCCGCAAATGGTGCACGTGAGCGAACGGAGCCGGACTCGTGGGGCGCGGTTGACGGTTTCTCCTTATCGTAAATTTGATGCGCGCATGATGCCGACAACAGCCAAGGCTTGCGGGCAGTATCTGAATTCGCGGCTGGCCACGATGGAGGCTTCGCGGCGTGGCTACGACGAGGCGCTGCTGCTGAATATCGATGGCAATGTAGCGGAGGCCGCCGTCGCCAATATCTTCGCGATAAAGGGGCGCACGCTGCGCACCAACGATGAAAAGTCATCGATCCTTATGGGGATTACCCGGGATTCGATTCTTCAACTGGCGGCGGCGGAGGGGTTCCGCGTGGAAGTGGGTACTATTACGGTGGAAGACCTGAAGATCGCGGACGAAGTGTTTCTTTGCGGTACGGCTTGCGAGGTCTTGCCGGTTGCGGAACTGGATGGCGTTCGAATCGGAAGATCTGCGCCGGGGCCGGTGACGGTGCAGATTCGCGGGGCGTTCGATCGCGCCAAGATTGGGGCTGATCGCGAGTGGAATCACTGGTTGCATCGCGTGGCGATGGACGAAGCGCTGACGGGGTCCACGGTTTCGTGCAGATGAATCGGGTAGTGCGGGCGGACGAGTACCTCCGCCGCTACATGAGCCGGGATAAAATTTGAGCGTGGAGGTCGGGATGGAAAATCCACTCAAGCTGAAACGCATACACCACGTGGAATTCTGGGTGGGCAATGCCCGGCAGGCGGCTTATTTTTACCGCAAGGGATTTGGTTTTTCGCAGGTCGCTTATAGCGGACTGGAAACCGGGCAACGGCAGCGTGCTTCTTTTGCGATGAGCCAGGGCAAGGCGAACTTTGTTTTGACTACGCCACTGACGCCCGACGATTTGGCGGCTGAACACATACGCAAGCATGGCGACGGCGTGCGCGATATTGCCTTGGAAGTTGCGGATGCGGATCAGGCATTTGAAGAAGCAGTGAGGCGCGGCGCCCTGCCGGCCGAAGAGCCGCACGACGCGAAGGATGAACATGGCGCCATTCGCCGGGCCGCGGTTCATACTTACGGCGACACGATCCACTCGCTGATTTCATATAAGGATTACGACGGACCGTTTCTGCCGGGCTACATGGCGGCGCCGCTGGCGGGCGACGATTGCGGAATTTTGCGCGTGGACCACATCGTGGGCAATGTCGAGCTGGGCAAGATGCAGTTTTGGGCCGATTATTACACGCGCGTTTTTGGCTTCCACCGGTATATTACTTTCGATGACAAGGATATTTCGACGGAATATAGCGCGTTGATGAGCATCGTCATGTCGGACGATTCGCATTCGGTGAAGTTTCCCATTAATGAGCCGGCCACGGCGCGCAACAAGAGCCAGATTCAGGAATACATTGAAGCATATGGAGGAGCGGGGGCGCAGCACATCGCTCTGCAGTGCAAGGACGTTCTCTATACGGTCGGGAAGCTGCAACGGAACGGAGTCGATTTTCTGCGCGTTCCCGACACTTATTATGATGCGCTGCCTTCGCGGGTGGGGGCGGTGGAGGAATCGGTGAGCGAGTTGCGGGCGCTCGGCATACTTGTGGACCGCGATGAAGAGGGCTATCTGCTGCAGATCTTCTCGAAGCCGGTGGAGGATCGGCCAACGGTGTTCTTCGAAGTGATTCAGCGCAAGGGCAGCCGCGGATTTGGCAAGGGGAATTTTAAGGCGCTGTTCGAATCGATCGAGATGGAACAGGCGCGGCGAGGGAATCTGTAGCCATGGCTAACGTGAAAACGACCACCGCGTCGACAAATGCAAAGGCCAACGGACGGCGAAGCTCCGAACCGCGCTACCAATCTGGGTTCGGCAACGAATTCGCCAGCGAAGCGGTAGAAGGCGTGCTGCCGCGCGGGCAGAATTCTCCGCAGAAAGTAGCGCATGGATTGTATGCGGAGCAATTGAGCGGCACGGCGTTTACGGCGCCGCGCGGGGCGAACCGCCGGACTTGGCTTTATCGAATGCGGCCGTCGGTGGCGCACAAGCCCTTCCAGCCGATCGCGCAGGGAAGGCTGCGGAGCGCGCCGTTTGATGAAGTGCCTACTCCGCCGAACCAGTTGCGCTGGGCGCCGATTCCGATACCGCCGCTGTCGCAGCGCACGGATTTCGTCGATGGGCTCATCACCATGGCGGGCAATGGCGATACGCATACACATGCGGGGGTGGGGATTCACATCTACGTTGCCAACGCTTCGATGACGGAGCGTTTTTTTTATAACGCCGACGGCGAGATGTTGATTGTGCCGCAGAAGGGGCGATTGCTGCTGCGCACGGAGATGGGAGTGCTCGAAGTTGCTCCCGGCGAGATTGCGGTGATTCAGCGAGGTATACGGTTTCGGGTCGAGCTGCTGGAGAAAGAGGCGCGCGGTTACATCTGCGAGAACTATGGCGCGCTGCTGCGGCTGCCGGATCTGGGACCGATTGGCGCGAATGGGCTGGCGAATCCGCGGGATTTTCTGACTCCGGTAGCGGCGTTTGAGGATCGCGAAGGCGACTTCAGAATTGTGACCAAGTTTCAGGGACGGCTTTGGGAGGCGGCGATCGATCACTCGCCGCTCAATGTTGTCGCCTGGCACGGGAACTATGTGCCTTACAAGTATGACCTGGCGAAATTCAATTGCATTAATACGGTTAGCTTCGACCATCCGGATCCGTCGATCTATACGGTTTTGACCTCACCTTCGGAAATTCCAGGAACGGCTAATGTCGACTTCGTTATTTTTCCGCCGCGATGGATGGTTTCGGAGCATACGTTTCGTCCGCCTTGGTTTCATCGCAACTTTATGAACGAGTTTATGGGACTGATCCGCGGGGAATATGACGCCAAGGCGGAGGGGTTTGTGCCGGGCGGCGCCAGTTTGCATAACTGCATGGCCGGTCACGGGCCCGACGCGGAGACGTTTGAGAAGGCCAGCAAGGCTGAGCTGAAGCCGGTGTATCTCGGCGACACCATGGCGTTCATGTTCGAGACTCGGTTTGTGTGCCAGCCTACGAAGTTTGCGCTGGAGAGTTCGCAGCTCGATCATCAGTACTTTGAATGTTGGCAAGGGTTGAGGAAGAAGTTCACTTAGTCGGTCAGTCGAGCGTAGCTGGCAGAGACCGCGGAAGCCTCTAAAGGGGCGCCGGTTTCGGACGGCTTTCGGCATCGCTGGAGCGATGCCCTGATACGAGGCCAATGAATTTGCAGACAGTCCAAACGACGCGCGATTCTGGGGACGTGACGGGCGCGGTTGGCGTTCTGCTGCGCGAGCTGATCGACTATGCGGGATTGTTTCCTCCGGCATCGTTGAGCATGGGCGCGACGGTGGCTAATTATGACGCTTATTCGCGGTCGGAATGGAAGTGGATTCTGGGGCGTTTGATCGTTCCGGTGGCGCGACTGGGCGAGTTTGAATCTGCATTGACCGGTTTGCCGACGCCTTCTGACGAAGGTGTCGCGAATTGGCGGCTTTCAGTGTTGCTGGGGGCTGATCCGGTTGCGGATGTCGAGCGGCTTCGCGAATTTAATTCTCGCACAGCTGATGACGGTGATACCAGAAAAGCCGTTGTCGAGTCGGTTGAGGTTAAAGTAGCTGGCGCGCAAGAGATCTGGCGGCTATCTGGAATTATTCCGGCGGAGGTCACGGCATATTTCGAAATTCCCCTGTCAAATTGTGGCGAGTGCATTCGAGCTGCGGCTGACTGTGGACGCAGAGCCAAGATACGAATGGGCGGTGAGACGGCGGATAGGTTCCCGGCCTCCGAGAACGTGATCGAATTCATGCGCTTGTGTGCTGCGGCCGGCATGCCGTTTAAGGCTACGGCTGGATTGCATCATCCGCTGCGCTCGGTGCACCAGTTCACCTACGAAGCCGATAGCCTAGCCGGAATGATGCATGGCTTCTTGAATGTTTTTCTGGCGGCGGCGTTCTTGCTTGCGGGAATGGACGCCAACGAGGCGGTGCGGTTGCTCAAGGAACAATCCGAGCAGGCCTTCCAGTTTGATTCGGATGGAGTGAGCTGGCGACAGCACCGGCTTAGCCGGGATCAGATCGCTGCCTCACGCCGTGACTTCGCGATTTCGTTTGGATCGTGCTCGTTTATGGAGCCTGTCGACGACCTGCGCGCTTTGTCTTTTCTCTCCGCACCTCTTGTGAAATTCCTGTTATAAAACATCAGCGATGAAACCCGTCCTCGATGAGACTCATGATCCGAAAATCCAGAGTTGGGTAGAAGCGGCCAACCTTGCCGACGCGGATTTTCCCGTACAGAATTTACCCTTTGGGGTTTTTCGGCAGCGCGGTGCAGGCGCGCGGGCGAAAGTGGGAGTCGCGATTGGAGACCGCATTCTCGACGTCCACGGGTGGTTGGGCCATACCTACCTGGCAGATGAGAAGCTGCGGTTGGCGGCGAATTCTTGCGCGTCCGATTCGCTGAACCCGCTGATGGCGCTTGGCGCCGGCCCGAGGAATGCTTTGCGCCACCGCATTCATTCTGCTTTGCGCGAGGACGCACCGGGTTCGGTGCAGCAGACTGCTTCGCGTCATCTGGCCGCGCAAAGCGATGTCGATATGCTTCTGCCCGCTGTGGTCGGCGACTATACGGATTTCTACGCTTCGATTTTCCACGCCACCAACGTGGGAAGACTTTTTCGTCCGGACAATCCGCTGCTGCCGAATTACAAATTTATTCCGATTGGTTACCACGGGCGGGCATCGTCACTGGTGCCGACGGGCACTCCGATCCGCCGTCCGGCGGGGCAGACGCGCGGTGGCGAGGCCGATCCGGTTTATGGGCCGACGAAGGCGCTCGATTACGAACTGGAGCTTGGCTTTTTTGTGAGCAAGGGAAATACGCTGGGAGAAACGGTCGCGATCGGCGGCGCGGAAGGACATATTTTTGGAATCTGCCTGGTGAACGATTGGTCGGCGCGCGACATTCAGGCATGGGAGTATCAGCCGCTGGGGCCGTTTCTGGCCAAGAGCTTCGCCACGTCACTTTCGCCATGGGTGGTGACGATGGAGGCGCTGGCGCCATTCCGCACGGCGGGGTTTGCGCGCGGGGAGGGCGATCCGGCGCCATTGCCTTATCTCTTCGACGCAAGCGATCAGGAGCATGGCGGGCTCGATTTGTGGATGGAGGTTTCGCTGTTGTCGATAGGGATGCGCGAGGCGGGCGCTGCTCCTGTGGTTTTGGGACGCAGCAATTTTCGCGATATGTACTGGACCATGGCGCAGATGCTGACGAGTCACGCGAGCAACGGCTGCAATCTGCGCTCCGGCGATTTGCTGGCCAGCGGAACGGTGTCGGGCGCGGACGCGTCTGCGCGGGGATGCCTGCTGGAGTTGACGGCGCGCGGCAAGGATCCGGTTACGCTGCCGACTGGCGAGCAGAGGAAGTTTCTCGAGGATGGGGACGAGGTTATTCTGAGCGGATTCTGCGAGCGGGA
The DNA here is from genome assembly GCA_963810955.1 of uncultured Acidobacteriaceae bacterium. Classification (GTDB taxonomy): domain Bacteria; phylum Acidobacteriota; class Terriglobia; order Terriglobales; family Acidobacteriaceae; genus Acidiflorens. The sequence goes on from CAWEPW010000017.1 coordinate 48,658, forward strand.
GGGGTTTCGGCGCATTGGGCTGGGCAATTGCCGGGGGACGATTCTGCAAGCCGTGTGAACTGACGGACAGTTTCGCGGACAAGAGTGTCCGCGCCACACGTTTCAGTCGCCGGCTTAATGTCGGCCTATCAATGTCGGCCTACCAAGGAGAAGAGGTGAGCTCGCTGGCAGATTCAGAGTCGCACAACAACGCTCCCTTGCCTGCGTCTTCAGTTGTCACAGACGGCCATGGTCCCGCCATGTTTGCCGGCTTTCTTGGGTGGACGCTGGATGCTTTCGACTTCTTTCTTGTCGTCCTTGCGCTGACCGCCATCGCGCAGGAGTTTCACCGCTCCGACAAAGAGATCGCTTTCTCGATCACGCTCACGCTGGCGTTTCGGCCGGTGGGAGCGTTCATCTTTGGATTGATGGCTGACCGTTACGGACGGCGCATTCCGTTGATGATCGACCTGGTCTTTTATTCCGTGGTCGAGGTGGCAACGGGTTTCGCGCACAGTTTCACGTGCGTTTCTGGTGCTGCGTGCGTTGTTCGGCATCGGCATGGGCGGAGAGTGGGGCGTGGGCGCTTCGCTTGCGATGGAGAAGGTTCCACCGCGGCTGCGGGGATTTTTGTCTGGAGTCTTGCAGCAGGGATACGCGCTTGGCTACCTGCTGGCGGCGGGGTTGCTACTACTTTGTCTTTCCGCGCTGGGGATGGCGTCCGATGTTTTTTATCGGCGGGTTGCCCGCGCTGCTTGGGCTTTTCGTCCGCTTCAGGGTGAAGGAATCGGAAGTGTGGAAGAAGACGCGTCAACCGAACTGGAGCGATCTGGGGCGCGCGATCCTGTCGAATTGGAAACTATTTCTTTATTTGACGCTCTTGATGATGATGATGAACTTTTCATCGCACGGCACGCAGGATATGTTTCCTACTTTTCTGAAGCGCTATTGGAGCATGAAACCAACCCAAGTTGCGACTATTACCGCTATTTCCATGGTGGGGGCGATTTGCGGAGGCACGCTGGTTGGTTTCTTGTCCGACCGCGTCGGACGCCGCCGGGCGATGATCATCTCACTGGTGTGTGCGATCCTGCTGGTTCCATTGTGGGCGTATGCTCCGTCGTTGGCGTTGCTGGTGGTCGGAGCATTTCTGATTCAGTTTATGGTGCAGGGAGCCTGGGGTATTATTCCGGCGCATCTGTCGGAATTATCGCCAGATTCGGTGCGCGGATTTCTTCCCGGATTCGCTTACCAGTGTGGCGTGCTGCTAGCGAGCTTGGTGCCCACTGTGGAAGCGATTCTCGCGGAGCATATGAGCTACGCAAACGCCATGGCTTTAACGGCGTCGGTTGTGCTGACGCTGGCGACGGTAGCGGTGGCGCTGGGACGCGAGCGGAAGGGCATTCAATTCGGGCTGTAGCGGCTAAGACGCGGGCGTGCCGCCCGATACGGGCGAGGACGCCGTTTCTCCACTTTCTTTAGAGCGCGGCCAAGCGGCGCTGGATCAGCAGAAAGTAGAGAGCCAGCACGATCAGCAGAAATCCGTTCATGCTAAGTACTATCGGGGCGGTGAATACGGGCACCAGCCATCCTGACAAGAGATTGCCCATGGGCATGCCGCCGCGGAAGGCGAAGTTGTAGACGCTCATCACGCGGCCGCGCATTTCGTTGGTGGTGATCAACTGCACCAGCGAATTTACCGTCGCAAAAACTGCCATCATTGATGCTCCCACGAGCACCAGGAAGGCCTCGCTCAGCGGCAGGGATTTTGAAAGGGCGAAGCCGGAAATTCCGGTGCCCAGACAGATCAGCGCTCCTAGAGCTACCATGCCTTTCTTTTTCATGTTGCCCGCACTGGCTATGGTCAGGGAGCCGAAGATCGAACCCAGCCCCATGAGGGCGAGCAGATTGCCATAGGTCTCGGGGCCGCGGTGGAAAATATCCTTCACGAAGACGGGGAAGTAGGTGCGCATGGGCATGCTCAGAAAAGTCATGCAGAAGGCCAGCAGGATCAGGGCCTCCATGGAACTCTGCTGGCGCGCGAAATGAATGCCTTGTTTCAGGCTGGTGAAAACGGACTCCTTGGTCTTCACCGGCAGGAAGCGGGCGCGGATGATGGAGAGCGAGATGATGGGCGCGAGGAAGGACACGGCGTTCAGTCCGAAGCACCACTTTTCTCCGAGCTTGGCTAATGCCTGACCCGCGAGCGCCGGGCCGACCATCACCGCCACGTTGAACTGGATGGAATTCAGGGCAATGGCGTTCGGCATGTCTTCGCGATCGACCAGCGTGGGAATCAGCGCCTGATACGCGGGGCCGCCGAAGGCCTGGGCGAATCCGGAGACGAACGACAGGCAGAGGATCTGCCAGACTTGGACGCGGCCGGTCGCCACCAGGATCGTGAGCAGGCCGGCGCTGGCCATCTGCACATACTGCGAGCCGAGAAGGATTTTGCGGCGCTCTACGCGATCAGCTACCACGCCGCCGATCAGGGAGAACAAAAAAATGGGGATGCCGCCCAGGAATTGATCGAGAGCGAGCAGAAAGGCGGAGTGGCTGAGGCGGTAGATGAGCCATCCCTGAGCTACGATCTGCATCCAGGTGCCAATGCTGGAGGTGCAGGCGCCAATCCACATCAGACGGAAGTCGCGATATTGAAATGCTTTAAAAACGCGGCCGATCAAATAAGGGGTCTCCGGAGGCTCCGCAAAAGCGTAACATGCGGCTGCATTTGGTTAGACGTTTGAAGGCGGGAAAGGCTGCGGGCAAGTGTTGCGGCAAAACTAAGTAATTGAAGTCAAGGACGCGGACAGGAGTGTCCGCGCCACACTAACCTATTGCGATTCTCTGGAAACGGCAGCAAACTCCGGCCTGGCGATGGATGCTGGCTGGCGCAAGGCGCTCCCACCAAGGGCAGAAGGCGCACGAAGGCAATCCTTGTTTCGCAACTGGCCACAGGTTGATGAAGCCGGCGGGGGTACAATCGAATTTTGAATTCGCCGGCCATGAGATCGTTGTTCGGCTCGATTTCTGGCGAAGCGAAGAAAAGAGGCGGCCTGGATTTCCGCGGCTATCAGGAACTGAAGATCGCGATTCATCGCGAGTTGCTGGATCGCGTCGATCTGGAAAAGGTGGCGACGCAACGCGACGACCAGACGCGGCGACAGGTGTATGCGGTGATACAGGAACTGCTGTCGAATTTGAAGATGCCGTCCGGGGCTGCGGAATTGACGCCTCTTGATAAAGAGCGGGTTGGGGTTGAGGTGCTGGGCGAGGTGTTTCGTCTGGGGCCGCTCGAACCGCTGCTTCAGGATCCGACGGTCAGCGACATTCTGGTGAATGGGGCGAAGGATGTCTATGTCGAGCGCGCGGGCGTCCTCGAAGAATCGAAGATTGCATTCAAAGACAACGCGCACCTGATGCGCGTGATCGAGAGGATCGTATCCGCGATCGGGCGGCGGGTGGATGAATCTTCACCTATGGTGGATGCGCGTCTTGGCGACGGATCGCGAGTGAATGTGATTATTCCTCCGCTGGCGGTCGACGGTCCGCATCTTTCCATACGGCGCTTTGGGAATATTCCGATCACCGAAGGCGATCTGCTGGCCTCGCAGACTCTGTCGCAACCGATGCTGGAGTTGCTGCGCGGCGCGGTGCGGGCTCGCCTCAACATTGTTGTGTCGGGCGGCACGGGCGCGGGAAAGACCACGCTGCTGAATGTGCTCTCCGGATACATCTCGGAGAAGGAGCGGATTGTCACGATCGAGGACTCGGCGGAATTGCGCCTCAAGCAAAAGCATGTGGTTCGATTGGAATGCCGTCCGGCTGACGCGGAGGGCAAAGGCGCCATCATGCAGCGGCAACTGGTGATCAACAGCTTGCGCATGCGGCCCAATCGCATCATTGTTGGCGAGGTGCGCGGCGAGGAAACGCTCGACATGCTGCAGGCGATGAATACTGGACACGACGGCTCGCTGACCACCGTGCACGCTAATAGTCCGCGGGATGCAATTGCGCGCCTGGAGACCATGGTCATGATGGGCAATGTGAATGTGCCGGAGAAAGCTATCCGCCGGCAGATCGCTTCGGCAATCACACTGGTGCTGCAGGTGGCGCGCTTCAACGACGGCTCGCGGCGTGTGACGCACATCACAGAGATCACGGGGATGGAGGGCGATATCGTGAGCATGCAGGATGTGTTCTTATTCGAGAAACAGGGAGTTACAGCCGGAGGACGCACGGTTGGGACGTTCACGGCTACGGGCATACGGCCGCGGTTTGAGGAGAAGCTTAGAGCCTTTGGCATTGCGCTGCCGGCGAACTTCTTTGAGCCTTCGGTTGGATATCGGCGCGACAGGTAGTACACGAAGCTGAGTTTTTTCGACAACCTCTAGAGCGGTATCCTGAAACGAAGGGTTTATCGCGGCGCTGAAGCGCTGCGCCACCCCAAGAACCGGGGCGATTTGATGAAGGCGGCTTCTCTAACCTCACCTCGGGATGTTCGGCATCGGCCGCTGCGGATTGGCGAGGTCGCTAGGCCGGAGCCGAAGGCCGGAGAAGTTCTGCTGCGCGTTCGCGCTTGTGGGGTATGCCGCACGGACTTGCATATTGTCGAAGGCGACTTGCCGTCGCACGTTGCTGGAATTATTCCTGGACATCAGATTGTTGGCGAAGTTGCTGGCGGTGCCACGGAACAACTTCCCGTCGGGACGCGAGTGGGCGTTTCGTGGATTGGAGGGACCGACGGCACTTGCCGGTATTGCAGGATGGGGATGGAGAATCTTTGCGATTCGCCTACGTTTACCGGGTATACGGTGAACGGCGGGTATGCGGAATACGCGGTCGCGCGCTCCGATTTCGTTTTTCCGCTTCCTGATCGGCTGGACGATTTGCGGGCTGCTCCGCTGTTGTGCGCCGGCATTATCGGCTTTCGCAGCCTTCGAGTGGCAGGGGTTCAGCGTGGCGATCACGTGGGACTGTTCGGCTTCGGGGCTTCGGCGCATCTGGCGATAGCGGTTTTGCGATCCTGGAATTGCGAGGTGTATGTTTCTACCCGAGGAGCGACGCATCGTAATTTAGCGGCTGCTTTGGGAGCGGTCTGGGTGGGCAGCGAAACCGACAAACCACCCGCGGAGCTTGATTGCGCGGTTACGTTCGCTCCGAGCGGCGACGTTGTCGTGGCTGCGCTGGCCAGCTTGCGGAAGGGAGGGGCGGTTGCGATCAACGCTATTCATCTGGATCGAATTCCTGAGTTCGATTACGACCGACTGTGGGGCGAGCGCCAGATGCGGAGTGTCGCGAATATGACTCGAGCGGATGCCCGGGATTTTCTCAGGATCGCTACGGAGATTGATCTCAGGCCCAAGGTGACCGTATTTCCGCTCGAGCAGGCTAATGAAGCTTTGATTGCGGTGAAGGAAGATTCGATCGACGGGGCAGCTGTTATCGCTTTATGAGGCCCGCGAGGCTGCGGTCTGGCCTGATTCTCGTCATTCAACTGGCGCCGGGGATTTTGCTGATGCTGCTGGGGTGGGGCTTCGATGATTTGCCGGAGTTTTTTCGGAATCCGGCGCGGCTGGGATTCGTGGTTCTTGTATTGGGTGGAGCGGTGGTTGGCGGATGGTGCGGGTTGGATTTTCATCCGCTGCGCAGAGGCACGATTCCTGCTGGATGGCAGAGTTTACAACTGGGAATTCTTTTGCTGCTGTCGCTTTCGCTGCTTTGGTTTCTTCCCTTTGCCGATCGCAGGGGAATCCTAACTTTCAGAGGCGATAGCTGGCATTTTGCCGGGCTATTTCTTTGCTGCATAGGCGTTACGGTGCGCTTGCTGGCGTTGCGGGCTTTGGGTGGGTATTTCAGCGCATATGTCACGTTGCAGCCGGGGCATCGACTGGTGCAGAACGGGATATATGGGAGCATCCGGCATCCGCTTTATCTTAGTTTGCTGGTTGCGCCGGCCGGGGTTGCGCTCGTGTTTGCCAGTTTTCTGGCGCTGCCCATTCTTTTTTTGTCTGTGGGGTTTGTATGGGATCGGATTGTTCGAGAAGACAAGCTTTTGGCAGAGCACTTTGGGGCGGAGTTTGAGGAGTATCGGAGGCGGGCATGGATGGTGCTTCCGTTTGTGATTTAGCGCTTACCCGGCCCCTAAAAGGGGCCTATTTTGCGACGGACTGACGGTATTGCTGAAGCGATACCATGATACGAACCGGCGTTTGACGCGGGCCAGAGACTGGCTCGGACCAGAGCCGATTCGGCGGAACTGATGCGGCAGAGTTTGATCAGTGCATCGATGACATGGTGAAACTGGTGGATAGGGCGTGAAATCCGAAACGCCGCAGGTTACGGGAGGATGCGCCTAGTTTGTCGGTGCTCGAGAAAGCGTAACGGCATCCTGCCTTTTCGGCTGCGGCGAGGCGAAATGCCAGCAAGGCGCGCTGCACTCCTTTGTTGCGGTGCTCTATGCGGCAACTGGTGGTTCGAATGGAAGCTGTCTCTCCGGAGATGTGCAGAACACCTCCGCCGGAGATCACGCCTTTGTATTTCGCGAAGAAACGCTGGGACCCCTCAGCGAATCCTAAACAGTAAAAAGTATCGAGTAGGCGGCGCGGAATTTTGGCTTCTTCTACCGGAGAATCTTTCTCCAGGAACCCGGCTGCAACCGTTTTTATCCATAAGTCCGCCTGTTTCGGGCTCGCGGTAACAATTTCGATATCCGGGGAAACGGTAACAGGCGCTTTACGCTCCAGTGGAAGCCACCAATTTTGCATGTAATCGGCGGCCTTGTAGCCTCTCTTTTTCAACTTTGCGGGAAGCCACGGATCGGTGCGCTCCGAAATGACTAATCGGACGGCCGAGTTGCGGGACTTGTAGAACGATTCCACACTGACCAGTTCTTCGTCTCGAACCGAACCTGCCGTTCCCACTCCAATTGCGCGGGTCAAGGGCACGTCAGGGCCGCAGAACGCCAGGCAGCCGCCGGCCAACTCTTCTAACGAGAGAGCGGTTCGCGGGCTGCGAGCGGCCATGGCAGTGGTGGCCGCTTTCAACATCGTGACCGACATTTCCTGGAGTTGCTCCAGCAGACAACCGCGTGACGGCATGTCAAGCTGTGGAGTCGGATTGGGCATGGTTGTAGCCTCCTTGCTTAGAACTGCCCTGAGGTTGTCGACTGCAGAACGGACAGACATGGTTAGTTATCTCCGTTGATCGAGATGGTAAGGGCGTCGTCGGCGCTCTGGCTGCTTCCCCAGAGAGCGGAACTGCCCCACAGCGCCGAACTGCCCCACAAAGCGCTAAAACCTTGGGTTGCGTTGCTGCCCCACAGGGCCGAGCTGCCCCAGAGAGCAGAACTGCCCCACAGGGCGGATTGGGTGGTGGTAAACGCATTCGAGCCCCATACGGCGGAGCTGCCCCAGAGAGCCGAACTGCCCCACAAGGCGGAGGAATTGGTCACGAAATAGACCGAGCCTGAAACCGGATCGAACGCGGCGGTCGGCGACAAGGCGGGAAGCGTCGAGATGTTCGTGTCGGCCAGGGCCGCCTGGATATCCAGATATCCCGCTCCCACAGTGAAGACGTCGGACTGAACGTTGAAAGTTTGACCGCTGCTGACAATGGTGGAAGTCGTCGGCAGGGCCTTATAGGCGCTCTGCATCAGAATCGCCTTGATTTGATCGGGCGTTAGGCTGGGGTTTTGCTGGAGCAGCAACGCGGCAGCGCCGCTTACTACGGGAGCAGCCATGCTGGTTCCACTCAGTGTGAAGTATTTGGTCGACAATTGGCCTGAGGGCGCGTTGGTTTCGTAATAGCTCGCCAGCGGTATATTTCCGGGATTAGCTACGACGAGGGTGGCGGTGCTGGAGGCCTGCAGCGAGACGACTTGATTGCCTGGAGCAATCAGATCGGGCTTTACGATGTGGTCAACGGGCGTTGGCCCTTTCGAACTGTAGGTGGTCATTATGTCATCGGTTCGACCGGGTGTGCCCATGGCATTCATTGCACCGACGGTGATGACGTAGGGGTCGTTGCCCGGCGCCGTGATCGTTCCATAGCCGTTGGTACCGGCGGTGTTATCGCGTCCGTCGTTCCCCGCTGCAACCACTACCACGATTCCCGCTTTCCAGGCCGCTTCGACGGCCTGGCAGAGGGGGTCCAAAGTATAGCTTTCGTAGACTGGGCGGCCGAGGGAGAGATTCAAGACCCTAATTTTGTAGATACGACTTGAACAGGATTACGGCATAGATGGCGGAGATAACTGAGGCATCGGTTCCATTGCCGTTCAGATCCAAGGCATGAAAATTGACCAGCGCCACTCCCGGCGCGAGGCCGCGAAGTTCAATGTTGCATTGTGCACAATTCGACGACGCTCCATTGCCGGCAATGATTCCGGCGACGTGAGTGCCGTGACCGTAAAGATCGGCCGTGCCGCCGCCGAGAGTGTCAAAGCTGGCGACCACGGCGTTTTTTCCGTGGTACTTGAGATCCGCGACGTTGTTAATGCCGCTGTCGACCACGGCTACGCCGACGCCGGTTCCGTCCAGACCAAGGTTCCAGGCCGCGGCGGCGTTGACCGCTCCGGTGGTGTTGTAGAGCTTTGAGCCGATCTTGCGATTGGGGGCTATGTATTCGACGTCTTTGTCTTTTGCCAGTTCAGCGAGCTTAGAGGCCGGCAGCGAGACATGCAGCGAATTGATGAAGGAAAGGTCGGTCAGAACTGTTCCCTTGCGGGAGGCGATCCGGCTGCGATGTAGATTCGAAGGCAGAACCTTGTAGCGGACGATGACTTCGACCATCGATTTGTCATGCCGTCCAACCAAGTCGGACGAAAGTTTAGGTTTTTGCGCGAATCCGGAGACCGCCGTGATCAGGGTTAGCGCCGCCACTACCGCCAGCTTTCTCATAAGTCACTCAATGAATGCTCTTCGCATTCCAGTGTCGTAGAAGCATTTGCTTCGCCAACCGGGCTTGGCGCTAAGTGTTTGGAAATACTGGCGGATATGGGTGGGCCACTGGACGGGGAATGGACAGGTTGACTCGCTGCCCTGGGGTGAGGCCAATTTGTCCCTTTCTTAAACAAGCGGGAAACTGGTTCAAGTGGTCGCCGAAAGATGCCAAAAGGAGCGTTAGATTTTGGAGGGAATAGGATAGTCCTCCGGGACTGCGGACCTTTTTTTGCGCACCACCCCGCGCTGAAGCGCGGGGCTAAGTTGGTTCGCCCCTCGGGGGCTGGATTCCCAGAATTTGGGAGTATTAAAGCGGCAGCTAAACATGAAACTCCGCCCATGCGATGGCAACACGTATATTTGGCTCCGCTCATGCCTCTGTTGTTTTCTCACTCTTCACTCTCTTTTTGCATTTCGGATTTCCTGCGTCGCGGACGGCGCGGCAGACATCGAGTTTGCCGGGGAAAGGCATTCATTTCTGTAGCGAATGCCACACACTTTCGTAACGCACAACGATGCCCGCATACTTACATTCGGAGTAATTCGGACGACAATAAATAATGCTCCGAATTGACCCTACAAAGGCATTCGTTTCCGTGAATGCCATAGCTGCCCTGGGGTGCTTCGCGGCGGCTATCGCCCACCCCGTGTTCAACGGGTATGGCGAATTCTTTTGCTATTTGGCGGTTGTACTGCTGACGTCGACGCTCAAGGTGACTCTGCCTGGGATCGACGGGACCTTGTCGGTCAGCTTTATCTTCCTTTTCCTGGGCATTCTGGAAATGACCTATGCGGAGACGCTGGTGCTGGTTGTGGCCTCCGTCATTGTGCAATCGTATTGGCATTCATCGAAGCGGCTAAAGCCGATTCAAGTCATCTTTAACGTCTCGCAGCTGACGGTCGCGACCACGGCGGCGTATTGCACCTTCAACTGGCTCGGTCGGCACGTTCTTCGCGAGCAGCGGCCGTTGGCTCTGGCGTGCGCCGCCAGCGTCTACTTTGTGTTCAACACGTCGGCGATGTCTACCGTGATTTCCTTGGCCGACAAGAGATCAATCCGGCAGGTATGGATCGACGGCTACCTGTGGTCGTTCCCTTATTACTTGATTGGAGCGGCTGGTGCGGGTTTTGTGAGCTATCTCAATCGTCAGATCGGATGGCAGACCGCTCTGCTTGCGCTGCCGGTTATTTACGTTGTTTATCGATCGTACCGGCTGTACGTGGGCAAACTGGAAGACGGAAAAGTTCATGCAGAGGAGATGTCTCACCTGCACCTGCGCACGATTGAGGCTCTGGCGCTCGCCATTGAAGCGAAGGACCAAACGACACACGAACACCTGCAACGGGTTCGCGTCTATGCCATGGAGATTGCGAAGGAGCTCGGTTTAAGTCACGAAGAAACGGAGGCGTTGCAGGCGGCGTCGCTGTTGCACGACATCGGAAAACTCGCAGTGCCCGAGCACATTATTTCGAAGCCTGGGAAACTCACGCCAGCAGAATTCGAGAAGATGAAAATTCATCCGATCATCGGGGCGGAAATTCTGGAGCAGGTGCGATTCCCTTATCCGGTGGTACCGATTGTCCATTCGCATCACGAGAAGTGGGATGGATCGGGCTATCCGAGCGGCCTTAAAGGAGAAGAGATACCGATTGGAGCGCGCATCCTGGCGGCAGTCGATTGCCTGGACGCTCTGGCATCGCATCGTCAGTACCGGCCGGCGCTTCCGCTCGACAAAGCTATGTCAAAGGTCGCGGCCGAATCGGGGACGAGCTTTGATCCACAAGTTGTCAAGATCTTGCAAGAGAGGTACGTCGAACTGGAAAAGCTTGCCCATGAAAAAGACGACCAGCGGATGCCAAAACTTTCAGTGGATGTGAAGGTGGAGCGAGGACTGGCGCCGGCGGCGGGATTTGAGCGGCAGGAACAACCCGCCATGCGAATCGATGACCGGGATAGCAACGATTACCTGGGAAGCATGGCGGCAGCGCGCCGGGAGGCGCAAATCCTGTTTGAGTTGAGCCACGATTTGGGAAAGTCACTGCGGCTGGACGATGTGCTCTCTTTATTTTCCGTCCGCCTCAAGCGCCTGGTCGCCTATGACGCCATGGCGTTGTATGTGCGGCATGGCAAGGAGTTGAAAGCGGAATATGTCAGTGGCGATAACTTCAGGCTGTTCTCCTCGCTGACAATTCCGATCGGGGAGGGGCTCTCAGGGTGGGTTGCCCATAACGACAAACCTATCGTGAATGGAAACCCTTCGGTGGAACCCGGATACGTTAACGATCCGACAAAGTTCAGCACTCTGCGGTCCGCTCTGGCTGTGCCTTTGCGAGGCGATGCTGATGTGGTCGCGGTGCTGGCTTTGTATCGCAGCGCTCAAGACGCATTTAGCCAGGATCACCTGCGGATTGTGCTGAGCGCGAGTTCGAAGCTTGGGCTTTCGATCGAAAACGCGTTGAAAATCAGGGATGCCGACGACTCGGGCACCACCGATTCGGGCACTACTGATTCGCTGACTGGCTTGCCCAACACGCGTTCGCTTTACAAGCACCTTGACGGGGAGTTGTCGCGCTGCAAGCGGTCGGGGTCGCCGCTGACCGTGCTGGTGCTGGATTTGAATGGATTTAAGGAAATCAATGACCGCTTCGGGCACATTGAGGGAAATAATCTGTTGCGAATGTTTGCGGCTGCGTTGAAGGATACGTGCCGCGAATATGATTACGCGGCCAGAATCGGCGGCGATGAATTCGCGATCGTAGCGCCGGGCATGCCGGCGGAGGCGTTCGGAGAGATGCGCGAACGGCTGCAAAAGACCGCTGCGGATGTGGGGAATGCGATCTGCGCGCCTCTCCGGTTAACGCTCAGCGTGGGGCAGGCTTCTTATCCTGCGGATGGCGGAGATGCGGAGACGTTGCTGTCGGCGGCGGATCAATCCATGTATAAGATGAAGCGTTCGCGGCCGGCGCTTGCGAAGGCGCAAGGCGTCTCGTAAATAGTATCGACCTGGCCAGCCCCTAAAGGGGTTCTGATTTTCGAACCTGCCGGCATCGCTGAAGCGATACCCTGATACGAATCCTTGAATATCCGCACTCCAGGTTAGTGCTGGAGCGCGTAGATTGAATTGAAGAGCGGCGATTTGGAAGGCGATGCGGCTTGAACGGCTGAGACCTTCGACGGTTCAGCGTTCGACAATTCAGTATCGATCAGCGATGCGGCCCGATCCCATACACGGGGATCATTCTCGATCTGGTGGTGAGGTTTGTTGAGCAGACGAGCGTACCAGGAATAGTTGTCGCAGTTGACGTGGTAGCCTTCATATGTCATATGAAAGTTCCCGACGATCTTCGTGCGCGCGGGGTCGGCTGCGAGAATCTCTGGACGCCCGTGCAGAGGGCCTCTTGACTGATAGAAGTTGACCGCGTTGGCTACATTCGGCGAGATGGTGGAACCGTTCTGGCCGGGTTTGGCGATGGTATCCATCTGGATGGTTGAGAAGCACGGGAACGCCATTCTGCCCCAGCTTCCGCGCTAACGAGACGGTCTCGGACGCGCCCCAGCTGTGTCCGTAGATGATGATTCTGGCGCGCTGCTTCTCATTGGCGGAGAGGTCGCCGTCGTGGTCGGTATCGAGGAGGCGCAGAACCTGGCGAAGAGCTTGTTCGCCCTCGTGGTTGGAAAATACCTCAGCATAGACACCAGAGGCGTAACGGTCGCGAAGGTAGGCGGCAAACTGCACTTCAGGATGCCGCGGGTCGTCCTTCTTAACAAAGCCGCCGACAAAGCCGATAACGATTGTCTTTTGGGGTGCCTGTTCGTTGACTTTTTCGCTGACCTTTTCGTTCACTATGGCTTCAGGTTTTTTCCCCGAAGTGTTTTGAACCGGCGGGCGCGAAATGTCTTCCAGCGGTGAAGGGGCCGCACTTGCCGTATTTGCAGCGGATGTGCTGCTGCGATTAATGGCGGCGTGTTCCGGGAGCGATACCACCTGGGCATGAGCGCCGAGCGCCGTAAAAACTGCCGTGAAGAAAACTAATGCCGCGGTGAGGGTCTTCCAGTTGACACGCATTAGGGCCGCCCCGTAGAACCTGGCTAAGTTTCTCACAATTTGAGTCTATCGCCCAGCGGTTAGCATAAGAACCACCCCCCTGGAAGTGGTGTCGCTGTATGGCTGCATTGGGCTACCTGGGGGATTGGCATGAGCGAACGAGCCCGCAGCCACGTGGGTTTTGGGTTGCAATGCCGAACCTGGGACGCTACCTTCGCCAGTACCAGTGACTGGCCAGGGCGACAATCCCGGGAAAATCGCGGCTTCTAGATTGGCGTTGCTGTTTACGATTTTCTTTCTGATCGCGTGCGGGCTTGGGTACCCGGTGCTTAACCGCTTTGATCCCCGGCAAACGCCGGGACTCTCGGATGTTAAGACCTATGCCGCGCTGGTCACGGGAGCGCCAGCGCCTGACGCAGGTCACGTGCGTTTCCGGGTGCTGGTCCCCTGGGTGGCCAGGCCCTTTTACTGGCTTGCGCGCGGACGATTCGCGAGCTGGGACCCGGTCATGTTTGGGCTGCTGGCGGCCGACTCTTTGTTCGTCGCCGGTACGGCGGTGCTCATTGTTATTTTGGGCGCTACTATTTTCGGGGGCGCTCAGTTGCGAAGTTCGGCGGTGGGGCTGGTTGGCGCTCTGTTATATCTCGTCAACTTCGCTGTTCCCAATCTTCGTCTGGTTGGGCTGGTGGACGCCGGCGAGGGCTTTTTTCTGCTCGCCGTGCTCTGGACTCTGGCGGAAGGTGAACTGCGGTGGTTGCCTGCGATCGCTGTGCTGGGAGCTCTGACCAAGGAGTCGTTCATCCCCTTCAGCATGGTGTTGACAGCGACGTGGTGGCTCACAGGCCGCGCGAGACGCGATCACGGGCGAAATCATCTCGTGCCGGATGCGGGCTGGATCCTGGGTAGCTGGCTGCTCAATTTGATTACAATGATGGGCCTGCAATGGTCGATCACCGGCCGGTTCGCCAGCCCGCTGGCGTTTGGCCTCTCTCTGCATCACGGTCAGGATTATCTGGGCCATTTCGCCGCGTCGCTGAGCGATCGAAATTTCTGGTACATCTTTTTGTGGCTGTTGCCGACTGCGATTCCGAATATGAAGCGCTTTCCGAGAACGTGGCTCATTCCGGTCGGGGCGACGTGCGCAATGGCCTTCGTGCTGGACGGGTATTTTGGGGGCGCGCCAGGGACGGTGGGCAGAGCGCTTTTCAGCATCGCAGGTCCGGTGCTCAGCTTGTCGTCGGCGTTGCTGCTCGTCGAGTTTGCCAGCTAGCGTTTCGCCAGCTGGCTTCGTCAGCCACCTTCGTTAAGCGTCGGCTGGTTCCCGCTCCTGGCGCTTGTTCCAGAGAGGGGCGAGAATGCTCGTGCTTAGAATTTCAGACTCGGCTTTGATCCAATCTTCGAGCTCTTTTCCGGCTGTTTGCCCACGCTCATAGTAGAGCTGGCGGGCGCGCAGGCGTATTTTTCGCTCCAACAATTCCAGCATTAGTTTCTGTCGCTCGCGAGTCCTGGTTGCGCTATCCACTGCTTTATACTCCATACCTTGTCAAACTATTTCTATTGTAAATGGCGACTGTTAAAGGGCCGTGAAGGGGAGTGGTTACTAAAGTGATGTTCGTAGCGGGGAGTCTGATTCTATTTCTATTAATGCTCAGAACTTTAAGTCAACGCCCTAGTCAAATGCCATCCATAAATGTGCAAACAATTGCTACAAGGGGCCCGGAGGCGCCTGCAAGCTGCCGTCTGGCACCGTTAGTGTTTGGTATAGGGCTTGCTTCTACGAGGGCTGGAGGAGTTCACATCCGCTGCTGAGTTCGCGGATCATCCCTCGGCTTCTCCGCAATCCGGAGACCTTCGATGAAAAAGATTCTGTTTGTGTTCTTGCTTCTCTCGACCGCCGCAGCCTTCGGGCAATATACGCTGGGCTCGGGTGCTGTGAACAATCAAGCGCAGTCGTACCAGTTTCAAACTCATCCTTCGCATGCCGATTATGCGCCCATGTTGGCGGAACGCAGCGTCTTGCCATCGACAACTTTCTTTTCCGCGCAAGGGGACCGCCGGCCATCGGATTTCGCCCAGCCGGAGGAGATACCTCTAGGCACCGTCGCGCGCGAGCTCAAAAGGGAGCACGCCGAGTTGAAGAAGTCGCGCGTCGTCTGGATCAACTAGTGGTCTGGATCAACGAATAGAGCGTGCGCAGGAATTCTTGCCCGTGAATCTCGAATTGAGGGCGGTGGAGATTCTCGGGTGTGGCCTCTCGCACAAAAATGTAGCCCCTGATCGGAGACTATGAAAATCGTTATTGCGATGCTGCTGATGTTCGTCATGTCGAGTATCTGCTGGGGTACGGCTCTGAAGAATGCTGGCGGGGTCTCAGGGTACGGGGGAGCAACTGCGTTTCATCCGCATCGAAAATAAGAGTTGCCGAAGCCCGATGCTCGGCCCCTAAAGGGGCGTCTGATTTCGGGTTGCTTGTGGCATCGCTAAAGCGATGCCCTGATACGAATCTCGAGTTGTTCAATACGTTGTGAAGCCGCATTTGAAGACAATGCGGTTGCCGCAAGCTACTCTTCAAAGACACCTCACCTTCCGAACTGCTCCGTAACGATTGCCCTGCGATTCTCCCGCGAAAAGAAATGTTACTCTAGTTGGAATTTATGACCATCCTGGACTTTACGGCGGTCGTTGCGCTCGTTTCTTTTGCGGCGGGACTGCTCGGATCGCTTACCGGGCTGGGGGGCGGGGTCGTCCTCGTGCCTTTGCTCAGCTTACTGTTCCATGTGGATATTCGTTACGCCATCGGGGCATCGCTGGTTTCGGTGATCGCGACTTCATCCGGCGCGGCGGCCGCGTATGTGAAAGAAGGATTCTCGAACATACGCATAGGCATGTTCCTGGAAATCGCCACAACTATCGGCGCGCTGTGCGGGGCTTTTCTGGCTACTCGCATTCCGACCAGCGCTTTGGCGATCATCTTTGGTCTCGTCCTGCTTTACTCGGCCTATCTTTCGCGGAAGCCGCGTTCGGCGGCGCAACGCAGCCTGCCGCCCGATCCTCTGGCCACGCGTTTACGGATGAATGGGAACTTCCCTGACGCTGGAGGCATGCGTGAATACAACGTGCAGCACGTTCCCACCGGCTTCAGCCTGATGTTCGGGGCGGGCGCTCTTTCTGGATTGCTTGGAATCGGCTCGGGGGCGGTCAAAGTGCTCGCCATGGATCAGGCCATGCAAATCCCATTCAAGGTTTCGACTACTACCAGCAACTTCATGATTGGAGTGACCGCCGCGGCCAGCGCGGGCGTTTATCTCAGCCGCGGATACGTCGATCCGGGGCTCGCTATGCCGGTGATGCTAGGAGTTTTGGCCGGTTCGCTGTTTGGCACACGCATTCTGGTCAAAGCGGAAACGAAATCGCTGCGGCTGGTTTTCAGCGTGGTGATTCTGGTGCTGGGGTTGCAAATGCTTTACAAGGGAATTTGGGGAAACATCTGATGCCAGTTTTAAAATCTCCACAACCCGCACCCAGTGCGTCTCAGCGGCAACTGTTTGGAGATCGGCGGCTGGAGGTTATTCTCGGCAACCTGCTGCGAACGGGAGTGTTGCTCTCGGCGGCGGTGGTGCTTGCGGGAGCCTGCGTGTACCTCTGGCACCACGCGCACGAGTCCGCCAATTACAGAGAGTTTCAAGGTGAACCGGAGGAGTTTCGTACCATCTCCGGGGTGATTCACAGCGCTTTCAGCGGGCGGGGGCGAGGCTTGATTCAACTCGGATTGCTTTTGCTTATCGCTACGCCGATTGGGCGCGTGGCATTTTCCGTGGTGGGTTTCTCCATTGAACGCGATTGGATGTATGTGGGGTTCACGGTGATTGTGCTCACGATATTGCTGTATAGCTTGTTAGGGTCGAACATTGGATGACAGTATGGATGACACTATGATGACGCTACCTTCGATGAAACTATCTTCGCGGTTGTAATGGCCTGGCCGACATGCCGCTGCGTGTGATCGGCTATGTGGACCAGCAATCCTCCTACGGTTGTGGGCAATCGTTTTCTTCCGACGGTGCGCGGCTCTTCCAGATTTGCTTTCGCAAGCGCTCTTACGCGGGCTGCGGCATCCTGCAGCGCGGCGCGCAATTCCTCGAACAGCTCATTGCGGGTTGCGTCGGGATCGAGTTCAGTTCGCAGAAGACTCATCTGTTTATCGCTCAAGCTTCCAGCCTCGGCGTAGGTCAGGAGGCGATCCAGACTGCGTGCCACGTGCCTGATGTGGAAGGCAACCGGCGCGACGTCCGCAGGGCGTGCATTTAGTTCGCGATCGGAAAGATTGCCCCACCATTTCTGTAAGTCTTCATCCGCCAGTTGCAGCGCATGCAGAACGGCGCGGCCTACCGCTGGGACGTCTTGCTTGGTGCCGCGTAACCAGGGCTCGGCTCGTGTTGCGGCTCGTGCTGCTGTTCGTCCCGAGGTTCGTCCCGAAGTCTGTCCGACGGTTCTGGGGATGGCATAGTACCTCCACGATGTTAGCGTCATTCGCGGACTATCACTTATCGCGCACTTACTGCGCGCCTATCGCGGCCAAAGCCAGCCGAAGGTGCCGGCGGTCAATGAGGCATAGATCAGTCCGTCGAAGACTTCCTTGAAGGTTACGGACCACGGCTCGCCTTTCCAAATACCGTTGCTCAGGTGTCCGAGACCGTAGGCCAGGAAGGCGGCACTTCCGGTGACGCGAAAAACGAACCGATAGTGCGCGCCGAGCGGTACTGTATGCACGGCGAGATAGGCGACGAAGAGTCCGATCAGGAGGCAATAGATGAACCATTGGCTCAGAAACTTGGGTAGAGCGGGCGGGCCGCTGGGAAGGACGGTCATGAAGCCGACCGGTCCCTGCTTTTGCTTTTCGATCAAGGCCGGCGAGTTCATGTCTTTGTGAGTGCAGTGAGGGAAGACATAGAGGCCGGGCTTGATCGCGGCGGGCCGCAGGAAGGCGAGGACTTTGTCTTCGTCGGGGAGCTTCCGGTAGTCGCTGCTGTGGTAGCCGAGCAGCATGTGAATGATGGAACTGGCGACGAAGACGAATACCGCCGAGAGCAGAATCGGCAGCCAGAGAGCGGCGAGAGGAACCATGTGCAGCCTCCTTGGGCGCAAACGTAGTGGTGCTTGGATTTCGCTGGCGAGGGTATGACAGTGGGCGGCTGCCGTCAAGGGGAGTGCGACAGGCCTTAGCCACAGGGAGCACCGAGCTCGCGGACGAAAATCATTAACCACAAAGGGCACTAAGGAAAAACCCTCAGGCGAGGATGGAGTCGTCGAGGCGTTTGCGATGGAATTCGGCTACGTGCTGTACGAAGGCGACGATCAAGGGATGCGGGTTGTTTTCGGTCGACGAGAGTTGGGGCTGGAAGAGGGTTGCGATGAAGAACTGGTGAGCGGCGGATTCGATGGCGCGGCATTCTCCCTCGGAGCCGCGCGCCACGATTGGGAAACCCGCTTCCATGACCATCCATTCGAACTCAGGGTTCATTTCGTAATTGCAGAAGAATTCTTCCTCTATCAATTCTTTGCCGTAATAGGAGGCGAGGTAGGAGCCGGGACGAAGACGGATCTGATTGATCTTCCCCGAAAGTTTGGGGGCGTTGGGAGCGCGGTTGGGAACGGCGCAGGCGACGGGATAGATCACGATGTTCTTGGCGTGCGGGTCTTCTTCGGCGGTGGTGGCATCGCGAATACCCAGAAGATTGCGGGCGCACTCTATGAGCGCGTATTGGAAGCCTCCGCAGGTGCCAAGGAATGGGCGGTCGTGGACGCGTGCGAACTGGATGCCTTGGATCATGCCGTCGAAACTTTTGTAGGGACTGCCCGCCGAAGCAAACAGTCCATCGTAGGAATCGAGGGTAGTGGCGGCGTTCGGCGCGAGCAGCGACGGCGTGGGAAGCCAGGTCGATTCCAACTCTAGCTGGAGATTTCGGGCGGCGTGCTGAAGCGCGTCGTTGGTTGCGTGGTGCGAGCGGAATTCGGGATTGAAGTCGCCAAGAATTCCGATGCGGAGGGGTTCGGTCACGTAGGACATTGTAAATTAGCGGTTCGCGTTGAGGTGCCCATGCGAGAAACGTCGGGCGGGCGGACGAATGCGTCCGCCGCTACGCGAGCATCTTTGCCAGAACGCCAAATGCGGTCAGTGCAGCGCCTCCCCAGAGCATGACGGCGGATTTCCTGGCCAGCGCGCTGACGAATTCTTTCTGGCTGCGATAGGAGATGACGAAGGTCGGATTATTTTCTCCCTTCCTCAAAACCACGGGCGCGGCGAAGCTGAAATCCGGGAAAGCGGCAGGTTCGATTGAATGTGCTTCGGTTGAACGCGCTGCGTTGCACGCGCAGTTCGTTTAAGCGGAGTCGTTGAGGCGGACGTCGTTGGGCCGAGCTGGCTTTGGCTGTGCTTTGTTTGGGTGAGCTTTGTTCGGCCGATCATCGTTGGGCCCGGCTTCGTTCTCTGGAACTGACTGGGCCGGTTGTGCTATCGAGTCATGGAGCAACCTCGTCGAAACTTCGGCGGGCTTTGCTTCTTCCGCCAGCTTTGGTTCGCCGAGCGAAGTCGGAAGGGCGGGGCGGACGAATGTGTCCGCCGCTACGCTGGCATCGCCGTTTTGAGAACTGGCTTCCGCGGCGGACCACAGCGCTGGCGTGGCAATGCCGGCGCGAGTGAGCGCGGCGGTGATTTTTGCCTGCTGGGTCATGTGGGGACTGCTGGAGGCGGCTGCGCCAAAGGCGAGCCTGACGACCTCCGGCGCTGGAGGTTTTTCCGCAGGAGCGCGGGGCGGCGCGTTGCGCTGGGAGTCATCGCTCGGGCCGTTCTCTTGACGCTCGTTATCATTCAGATCGTCACGCAGATCATCGCTGTGAACATCACCGTCATGAGCATCATCGTCATGAAGGTGATTGCCGGGCATTTCGCCGTTGCCGCTACGCGAAAGTGGACGTGCTTTAACGGCGGAATTTTCCATGAGCGTGCCGGTGACGAATAGAGCGTCCTCGGGCTTGATCGAGCATTCTTCGATGCGCAGGCGTTGGACCGGAACGATTGCGTGTTGTGAGAGAAAAGCCCGGACGCGGGGCGGAACGCCATCCCTTTTATCTTGCTTTACTTTATTGCCACCATCGCCTTTGTCTTGATTATTGCCGTTCGTGCTCATGGGTCGTCTTTATTCTGCTCCCCGTCTTGCGAGGGTGCTTCCACAGAGAAAGACGCTGCTTCGTATTCTTCGCGAAAATTGCGGAGCAGGTCGAGATCGGCTCCTGGAGGCTCTACGAACAAACGGCCCGTCGAATCGTTGATGAAAAAGGGCAGGTAGAGATTTTCCTCGGCGACCTTCTCCCATTGCTTGTTGTTCTTGCCCTGCTGCCAGGCGGTGGTTCGATAGAGGAAGCAGGGTTCTCCGCTGATCGGAGTGGTTATGGTATGAAAGCCGGCAGCCGTGCCGTTGACCTCAACCAGTCCAGGAGTGGCGCTGCCAATCTTCGACGAGACTGGCGCGAGCAAGGAGCGCTTGCGGGACAGGAGATGGAATCCGACGAAAAGACAATACAGACCGGCGGCAATCGCTGCCGACGAAAACATCGTCAAGTAGTGGACCGGAATGAAGAGGGATAGGACGGTCACAGTGCTTCCCTGCACGGCATCGGAGGACCTGTTATGAGGATAGGAAAAGATTTGCGGAATGGCATGGAGAAAGGCGCGAAACGAACTTACGGAAGTAACGTTACGACTTGCGAGCTTCGACTGTGCTAGCGCAAAACTTGCGAGTTTCGATGCGTGAGGACTTTTATACCTGCGAGCGTTGAGAAGCTGCACGCGGAGGCGCGGCTAGCCGCGTCTCTACAGATTGTTCTGCGGCACAGCCGTCACGCGGTTACGGTGCGCGACTTCAGAATTTGGGCGACGGCAGCTATGGCGCCTTCTAGTTCGTCGTCGGTGTTGTAGAAGTGGGGGGAAAAACGGACTCCGGCTTTGGGACGCCAGTCTACGAGAATGTCGCGGGCCAGAAGCTGGCGGCTTACCGCTTGAGAATCGGGCATGTCGATGGAGACGGTGCCGCCGCGTTTTTCCGGATTGCGTGGAGTGTTGATGCGCCATCCGTGGCGGTCGGCGAGTTCGATCAGGCGGGCGGTCTGGCGTTTCGATTTTTCGCGGATTTTTTCCACTCCAACTTCTTGAATGATTTTTATGCCGGGGCGAGCGGCTTCGATCGCCGGAATGTGCGCGGTTCCGTTCATGAAACGGAAGGGTGGATCGGCGTAGCGGATGGGGCCGGTGGCGAAGGCGAAAGAATTTTCGTGGGCGAACCATCCGGTGAGTTTCGGCTCCAACTTTTTGCCGAGTTCGGGGCGGACGTAGAGGTAGGCCACGCCGGGGCCTCCGCAGAGCCATTTGAGCACGCCTCCGCAGGCGAAATCTACGTTGAGCGACTGGACGTCGACGGGAACGGTGCCCAGGGACTGGAAGGTGTCGAGAACGACGTGGGCTCCGACTTTGTGGGCCTTGTCGATGATGGCTTGGGCGTCGTTGATGTAGGAGCTGCGAAAGATGACGTGAGAGATGGGGACGATCAGAGTCTGCTCGTCGATGGCGTCGAGCAGGCGATCGGTGGGAACGGTGATGCCGTCATCTGTTTTGACCATGTGAACCTGCGCACCGTAGGAGCGTTGCGCCTCCCAGAAATACATTACGGAGGGAAAGTTCATGTCGCTGTAGACGACTTTGTTGCGCGGTCCGCTGAAATCGAAGCAGGAGGCGACGACCGCCTGGCAGGTGGTGACGTTCTGATGGAGAGAGACGGAATCTTTCGGCGCGTTCATCAGGGCGCCGAGTTCGTTGCCCACTTCGAGGGCCAGCATCCACCAGCGCTCTTCCCAAGCGCGAACTCCGCGGGTTGCCCAGATGTCGGCGTAGGCGTGGAGGGCATCGTAAACGGCGCGAGGCATGGCTCCTAGGGAGTTGGAGATCATGTAGTTGGTGCGCTCGAGGATAGGGAATTCGGAGCGGTAGCGGAGAAGATCGTCGGACATGAAGGACATTGTAATGGGAGCATTGATTCCCAGGCATGGATGAGCCGCATTGGTTGGGAGCATTGATTGGGATTGATTTCGGCGGTCTCGTATTCTGGTGGGAGCACCCGGTCTGTACCCCCCAAATGCACCCCCTCCCCCCTCCCCCTCTATTTCCGCTAACTCATTGAAATCAAACATGTTAACTCCAAAGTATTCATAAATAATGACTTAGCTTCAAAATAGTCCATTTGGCGTATATCTGGGAGAGGTGGCGGATGCGCTGAAAGTGTCGAAAAGACCTCGAATTTTAGATATACTTCGCATTCGCGAAAACATCCACTTCGCTCAGGATTTCGGCGCGGGATCTCCGGCCGCTAAATTCGTTGCAAGTTGTCGTTTCAAGTTGTCAAAGAACGCAGGGATCCGCCGCTGGCGACGGGCACACGCTGCGCTGGTGCGATCCGGGAATCATGATGGCATTTGGGGAAGCGAGGGTCTGTGATGGGCGTACGGGAATTTTGTGATGAAAGATGGCGCGGGAAGGACGAACAAGGGTGGTTCCGTCGAGGTATTCCCGAGGTCAAGCCCGGTCATTCCGAAAGTGCGCGAATGAGTGGGGGCAATCGCTTGTCTGGGCGCCCGGCTTTGAGAGTCACGAGTGGGATGTGCTTAAGAGGAAGGTCCGACCTCCGGCCGCGTGATGCTGAGCCGAAGGTGTCGGCGGTTGGGCAGGCCACTTCTCGAAAAGCGCGAGAAGTGGCGCACCCCCAGCTATTTCGGTCCATGCAAAAGACAAACCGCGTTATACTTCCCGACTAAAATTGGCCCACCCGCCTCGGCTCCTTTCCTCCGAGCCTTGGTCGCTTGAGCGCTTCCAAGTCTACTCGCCCGAAGGGAGCCGACACGGTTATCTCATCAGCCAAAAAGGCATGTGGTGACAAATGCCAGTAATTGGTAGCCATGGGCTAAGGCCGTTGGGACTGACCGTAACGCCTTACCGAGGCCAGATAATTGTTTTCTGTGCAATTACCATATTTCTTTTATTAGTGGCTCACAGATCGTCTCAATGGGGGCTTGCTTGGTCACCGGTGGCGATCTGGGCGGGATTCGCACTCATTGTCTATTTTGGGTTGCGATACAGGGTGCTATGGGACAGGACGGGTGTGGTTATGCGCGCAAGCGGGACCGGAGAAAGGCGCATCCAGTATGATGAGATCACTGAAATCAAAATCGAGCGAGCAGGTCAGAGCGAGTTCCTGGCGCAGGCTAGGCCTTTTCGGCGAATCGTTATTTATGGGAATGCGGTGCATCCGGAGTCTATAGACATATCCCTTCGCCATTTTCAGCCGCGAGATATTGATGAACTCTTGAAAGAAGTCCGTATACACCGACCCGACCTTGTGGTTCCTGTGATCCAGTGGGGTAAGGGATCCCTGTAGGAGGCGCAAGTGCATCGTTACGACGAGATAGGCCATATCTATGATGCGTTATGCCGCATGTGCTGAATCGTATAGCCGCCGAACTCGTTATACCGGCAAAGAACGGGATTCCGAATCCGGCTTAGATAACTTCGACTTCAGGTACTTCGGTTCTTCGCTGGGTCGCTTCATGCAGCCGGATGACGATTCGGCGCAGTCAGCGCTCGATCCGCAAAGCTGGAATCTATACAGCTATGTCGAGAACAACCCATTAAATCGCACCGATCCGGACGGTCATGACTGCGTCTACACCAGCAATCAAACATCGCAGGGGGTGACGGTGACGGTTGAGCGAGGGGCCTGTTCTGATGTCAACAACGGCACATACATCAGCGGAACGATTGACACGAACTCACTCAAATACAACGGACAGACGGGCGATCTGAGTTACTCCTTCCAAGACTCATCCGGTGAGAAGGGTGGCGTAGGCGTGATCGCTCTCAATGCCCCGCCTCCACCTGGTCAGCTCAACTCCGACCAAGCGCAGATTCTTTCCCAGGCGGGAGCAATGGGTATGGCTGGTGTGAAGTGGGGTGCCATTGAAATGGGCCAACAGGCCCTCGGAATCGGGCTTGGCCGACTCGCCGCCGCCGGAGTAGAGGCAGTCATGGCGGGTCGTGCTGCGAAGGCAGCCGAGGAAGCGGTCGACATAAACAATCTCAGCAACAAAATCACGCGTCAGATGACGCGAGGCTGGACGAAGCAGGAGATTCTGGACACCGTCCGAGAGGGCGATGCGTACGCAGTAACGAACAAGGCCACAGGTGGGCCGGCGACGGAATATGTTAGCCGTTCAACAGGCAAGTTCGTCGTGATCGACAACAACACAGGTCAGGTGCTCCAGGTGTCAAAAGCAGGCTATGCGCCGAACCATTGGGTGCAATGACAACTTTTTCTAAAGACGACTTCGGAGATTTCGAGGCAATTCCGGCGATTAAGTCCAAAGCCGCCGGGTCTATAGGCGATGAACTGACGTTCACGTATCCCGAGGTGCTGGACGTAATAGCGCTTTGCTCGGCAAAGCAAATCGCAGTGCTCGGAATCGAGCTCATGAAACTGTGCAGCGACGGCCTCTATCGGACCGAGGGTCTATCAGTTTATGACTTATCTATTGGAAAAGACCCGTCAACGCAACAAGAGTGGCCTGAGTACGTCAGGGCCAACAACGATCGAGCAGACGAGTTTGTGACACAGAACCCAGCAGGCGATGATCACGTGTATGTCCTCACTACCTCTTCCTGGCGAGAGTTGGGCCGAATAAAAGAACTCAAGAAGAAGACCTGAAAAGAACTGAGGGACGATCTGGGAGGGTGGAGGGGGAAGGGCAGATTCTTTTCTTAGCCGCCGATCCGCTGGCCTTCCCCTGACCGATTCCTAGCCACGATCCGGCTCCGATCCTTGCCCTGATCCTGATTGGATTAGCTGCCCGATCCGGCTTCGATTCGGAGTCCGATTCCTGACCTGTCACCGTGGCGATTCCGGCCCGTTGGTGCGGCCGGTTGGGTGCTCCTGGAGTGCGGTGGCGGGGTTGAGGTTTTTAGCCGTGCTGCGCACGGGATGTAAGGGAGACACTCCACCCCTGAAAGGGTGCTGCACGGTAACTTTCGGTTACCGTGGGCGAACCTGTTGAAAGCAGGGCAGGCGGGTGGGCCACTTCTCCAAACCTCACCCATAATAACTGGGGGGTGCGCCACTTCTCACGCTTTTTGAGAAGTGGCCCGCCACGACGGTGGCGGTAAAGTTTCTCGTCACAACTGGGCAGTGCGCGCCGTCACCGCCGCCACACTCCCTCTCCGCTACTGTTCTCCGATGCGGCGTAATTTGAAACGCTTCTACGGCTCCGGAGACTTGCATTTCATCACCTGCAGTTGTTTTCGCCGACAGCCGTTTCTGGGGACGCCCACTCGCCGCGATCTTTTTCTGACCGTGCTCGAGCAGGTGCGCAAGCGGTATGCGTTCGTGTTGGTCGGCTACGTGGTGATGCCAGAGCATATTCACCTGCTCATCAGCGAACCGCAAAAGAAGAATCCTTCCACCGTGATGCAGGCGCTCAAGATCGGCTTCGCGCGCCGCGTCCTGGCACGCAAGAGACGAAAGCGGAATCCCGCTCAAGGCCGTCTCTTTGAGCACGCCCCGCAACACATCTGGCAGAAGCGATTCTACGATTTCAATATTTGGAGCGAACACAAACGCATCGAGAAACTTCGCTACATGCACCGCAATCCCGTGAAACGCGGATTGGTGGAGTCGCCGGAGCTATGGCGCTGGAGCAGTTTCCGCGCCTATTTCCTCACCGAAACCGGTCCGGTCGCCGTGAATGCCTGGGAAGTGCTGAAGATGAAGATTCGGCCCCCGGCCGCGTAAGGGCGAAAACCTTCGCTGCCGACGGTATTGCCGAGCCACTTCTCAAAAAGCGTGAGAAGTGGCGCACCCCCGGCGCGAACCTGGGGCACCTTGTTCTCAGCCTCATCAAAATCCCCACGTTTCGTGGCAGGGTGGAATCCCACCCTAACGTCGAAAGGCACGACGTTAGGATGGGGCACCCGGGTGGTTACGCTGTTCTTCTGGATGAGCCGCCGGCTCGTGCGGATTGGGCCGATCTGGCGGCTGGTGGGGCGGTTAGAGCTGTGCCTAACGGGACTCCGTCGGGAGTGCCTAAGCCGGTGCATGCATCCCATCCCACGCCTGCGCTAAAGGCGCCGTTGGTGCCTTCGGTGACGTCGTGGAATCCATCGGCTTCGACAGCCTGCACGTAGATTAAAGGGTTAAGGAAACCGATCGGTTTCCCTAGATTTTGGTTGAGGCGTGCCACGAGCCCTGCCCATAAAGGCGCAACCGCGCTGGTTCCTCCGACGACTTCAGTTTGGCCATCGACGAGAATGTTATAGCCGGTGTTGGGGTCGGCGTCGCCGGAGACGTCGGGAACTCCTCTGCCGCCGGCTTTCACGGCGGGCGACGGAACGTCGAAGCCCTCTTGCCAGGTGGGAAGTGCGAAGACGTCGCTTACTCCGCCGCCGGTTGCTCCTCCATTGGGCAGGTCGTTCCAGACGGTCTCGGTGACGATCTGGTCGTTTGAGGCTTGCAGCGTGGTGCCACCGCAGCCGAGCACGAATGGGTCGGAGGCGGGGAAGTCGACGTGGTTGTTGCCATCGTTGACGCCATCGGTCGAACCGTTATCGCCGGCGGCGGCGCAGATGGTTACACCCATGGTTGCTGCGGCTTGAAAGGCTTCGTCTAAGTTGGTCATGGCTTGCGATGTCCATTCCGACTCAGGTCCGCCCCAACTGGTGGAAATGACGGAGGGATTGTTGGTGGTGTCGTGGACGGCAGTGGTGACAGCGTCTAAGTAGCCTTGATCGGTGTTGGGCGCGAAATAGACCACGATCTTGGCCGCGGGAGCGATCGCTCCGGCCACTTCGATGTCGAGCATGACTTCGGGGTCGTCGTCGGCGTTTCCGGGACTGTTAGTGCCTCCATCGACCGAAACAGAGATGACTTGCGGCGGTTTTATTTTCAGCGAGGTGAAATAAGTGTTCAGATCGCTGAGTTGAAAGCCGCCGCCAAACTCGATGATCCCGATGCACTGGCCGGTGCCGTCGCCTTGGGGATAGTCGTAGATCTGCGCGATTTCGTTGGGATCGTGGGATGCGCTGGGGGCAGCCTTTTTGCGCTTGTGCTTATCGGGCTGCTCCTGAAGCCGGAAATGCGGTTCGACCTGGGGGCGATTGTCGAGACCGAAGACTCCGGTGATGATGTCGGCATATTCGCTGGGCACGCTGATGGCGCCGACACGGCCGCGGAAATCTCCTTTGGGGTGGTTGTATTCCTTGAGTTCGACGTTGAAGGCTTTTTGCAGATTGCTTACGGTTCCTGAGAGCACCACGGTGCGGCGGGCGAGTTCCGTGCCGGTTTCGTGGACTTTCAGACCAAAATCATGGGCAAATTTTTTGATCTGGTTGAGGTCGGCTGGATCGGCGCCGTAGGTATTTTCGTACTCGGCGCGCGAAAGGTGCTTGAAGCCGGGTTGTTCCAGGGAACTTCTCAGCTCTTTGCGCTTGGGCTCAGCTTTTGATCGAAGCCGAATGGAGACTTCGATGGTTTGGTCCGGATGCGAATTGTGGATCAGGCGCGCACCACGGAGGGGCTTACGTTCACTGCCTGCAATCACGGTGAATTTTCGTGCGGAAGTCACAAATGCTCCTTCGTTTCGGGGGAACAGAACGGCCGGGCGCTAGTTGCGACTGGGAGTCGCACGGGTAGGGAAGTCCAGGAATCGTCCCGCCGTTCAGATGGACCCGAATCGGGTTGAGGATAACAAGAAAATGGGAATTGTCTCAATAGTACTTTGGACCAATACCCGGAATTGGAGGGGCGGTCGTTCCCGATTTGGAAGTTGCCTATGCACTAAAGAGTGGGCAGGAGAACTGGGTCGTCGCCGCGGAAGGAAGACCCAGTTCTATGCCGAACCCGGCAAGAGCGGGCGTTCCAAGAATGATGAATCGCAACCATTGCCGCGTGATTTTCAAACTCGCCGCCCCAGCGCTCCGGCGCTGAAGAACTTGCACACCCAACGCGGTAAACTACCCAACGTGAATATTCTCTACGGAATCAATACGGTCACGGAAGCGCTCAAAGCGCGGGGCCGCAACTTTGAATGGATCGGCGTGGCGAAAGAACGCAAAGATATCCGGCTGAGGCGCGTGATCGACGAGTGCCGCAAGATTGGCGTTCCGGTGCGCGTTCTGTCGCGCGAGGAACTCGACGAAATCGCCGGCACCGCCGCCCATCAGGGCCTCGTGGCCGCGACTTCGGCAAAACAATATTCCGATCTCGATGACATCGTGGCGTCGCGCCGCGGCGAGCATTCGCTGATCGTCGTGCTCGATGGAGTCGAAGACCCGCACAATCTGGGAGCGATCTTGCGCACCGCCGACGCTGCCGGGGCGGATGGCGTGGTGATTCCCGAGCGCCGCTCTGCCGCAGTGACGGCGGCAGTGGCGAAAGTGTCGGCGGGCGCGAGCGAACACCTTCCAGTCGCGAAGGTGACCAACATCTCGCGCGCGCTTGAAGAATTGAAAGGGAAAGATTTGTGGGTCGTCGGATTGGACGAGCGCAGCCAGCAGACCTACGATGCGGTCGACTACAAGATGCACTGCGCCATCGTGCTCGGAGCCGAAGGCAAGGGCCTGCACGATCTGGTGCGCCGGCACTGCGACTTCCTGGTGTCGATTCCGATGCTCGGGAAAGTTCCGTCGCTCAATGTATCGGTGGCGGCAGGCGTAGTGCTCTACGAAGTTGTGCGGCAGCGGCGGCTTGCATCCGAGCATGACGCATCCGGCAATGGCGCACCGACAACGGCCCATTCAAGAATGACGCATCCAAGCAATCATGAAGTTCTTCTGCATCCTCTGCGTCCTCTGTGCAGCAAGCTCTCTCGCGGCTGCCTTAGACCGCGAAGCATTCACCATCGCGAAATACGATCTTCAGATTCAATTGGAGCCGCAGCAGCAACGGCTCGGCGCCCGGGGCAGGATCACCTTGCGCAACGACTCCGCTCAACCGCAAAAGATCGCCGCGCTGCAGATTTCATCCTCGCTCAACTGGCGTGCGATCAGGGTGGGCGGCAAGCCGGTGCAATTTGTTTCGCAGCCCTTCATGTCGGATATCGACCACACCGGCGCGCTCTCGGAAGCAATCGTGACTTTGCCCGCCGAGATCAAGCCGAAAGATTCAGTCGAGCTCGAAATCGGCTATGAGGGCGTGATTCCAAGGGACACGACGCGGTTGACTCAGGTCGGAGTGCCCGAGGAGATCGCGAAGCATTCCAGTTGGGATCAGATCAGCCCGTCGTTTACAGCCGTGCGCGGCGCGGGTTATGTAGCGTGGTATCCGATCACGACACAGTCGGCGGATTTTTCCGAGGGCAACAGCCTGTTCGAAGTGACCGACCGATGGAAGGCGCGGGAGGCGCAGGCGCAGATGCAGGTCAATCTGTGCACACAGGGCGCCGATTCTAACGCGCTCATTATGAGGATGAGCGAGCCTGCGCGAAAAGAAGACAAAGAAGACAATCACGGGTCTGATCACCTCGGTTGCATGACGTACCGCTTCGAACCGCTAGGCACCGTCACTCCGACCTTTGTCGCCGCCGAATACGTGTCCGCGTCCAAAGCGCCTTTGGATTTGCTGAGCCTGCCGGGCGATGAAGCCGGAGCGGCCACCTACTCCAGCGCGCTTGAGCCTGCAATGAAATTCGTCGGCGGATGGTTTGGCCAGCCCAAAGCCGACGTTACGATCGCCGATTTTGCCGATCCGCATTCCGCTCCCTTTGAGAGCGGCACGCTGCTCATGGTATCGATGGCTGCCGAAGATTCGAAGCTCGCCGGCATCAACCTGGTGCACGAACTGGTTCATTCGGCCGTGCCCTCGTCGCGGCCCTGGGTCTATGAGGGTTTGGCTCACTTCGCCGAGGCCCTCTATCGCGAGCAGCAAGGCGGACGTCAGGCAGCGCTGGATTTTCTGGGATCGCACCGGGACGCATTTCTTGATTCAGAAAAAGAGGTGGCAGCCGATCTGGCGAAAACCGATCTGCAGAAGACCGATCTGCGGAAAAATGACCCGCAGAAAAATGCCTCTCCGAAAAATATCGGGCAGCCGCTTGCCACCACCTTCGACGAAACTTACTACCGGAGCAAAGCTGCCTATGTCTGGTGGATGCTGCGCGACATGGTCGGCGACGATGCGCTGAAGCAGGCGATCTCCAAATATCGCGCTCAAGACGACGACAACAACAATAAAGAAGATCCGAAATACGTTGAGCGGCTAATCGAAGCCGCAGCCAAGCGCGACCTCGGCTGGTTCTTCGATGACTGGGTCTACCAGGATCGCGGCCTCCCCGATCTGCGCGTGCAGTCAGTGCATCCCTGGAAGACGGAAAAAGATGTGCAGTTCATAACCGTAACTCTCGAAAACCGGGGCAACGCAGGGGCGGAAGTGCCCTTCACAATAATTTATGAGGGCGGCGAGATCACGAAACGAATCGAAGTCCGCGCCAAAAGCACAGCAACCACGCGAGTCGAATTGCCGCGCCCCGCAAGCGAGATCGTGGTAAACGACGGCAGCATCCCGGAAAACGATTTGACGAACAATGTATTCACGGTGCCCGGTAATGGCGGACTTTGAACTAAGAGTCGTCTCCCTGAATGTCCGACCGCATAGGAAACGCCTCGATCGTAGCGCCGGCGCCTCGCCGGCTATAGCGGAACCGAAACGCAGCGAAGTGGAGAAGAAATCTTAAGTCGGCCTGGAGAACTGAGCTAGAGCCGCCAGCTTTCCCTCTGCCGCGCCGGAATCTATCGCCTCAGCCGCCAGCGGAATCGCGTCGCGCAGATGTTCTGCCCGCCCCGCGGCAACAAGCGCCGCAGCCGCGTTGAGCAGCACCACGTCGCGCCGCGCGGATTTCTTTCCGCCCAATACTTCCCGGATCAGCGCGGCATTGCGCTCCGCGTCTCCGCCCGAGATTTCATCAAGCGTGGCGCGCGGCAGGCCGAATTCCTCCGGCGTCACCTCATAGCTGCGAACTTGTCCCTCGCGCACTTCGGCAATGCGCGTCGAACCGGTGATCGTGATTTCGTCCAGTCCGTCGCTGCCATGCACGACGAGCGCGCGCCGCAGGCCCAACATGCTGAGCGCTTCAGCAAGCTTCTCGACCAGATCGGCAGAATAAACGCCCACGATCTGGCAAGTCGCGCGCGCCGGATTCGTCAACGGCCCGAGCAGGTTGAACACCGTGCGCAGGTGCAACTCCCGCCGCGCCGTCTGCACATACTTCATCGCCGAATGCATGGCGGGCGCAAAAAGAAAGGCAATTCCCACCTGCTCCAGGCAGGCTGCGGTTTGTGCTGGCGGCATCGCAATGTTCACGCCCAACGCTTCCATCACATCGGCGGAGCCGCACTTTGAGGTCATGCCGCGATTGCCATGCTTGGCGACACGGACACCAGCTCCTGCGACGACGAAGGCGGTGGCTGTCGAAATGTTGAATGTGCCGCTGGCATCTCCGCCCGTGCCGCAGGTATCGACCAGCGCGTCGCGCTCGGTGCCGCTAGCGTCGAGGATGGAGGCCGTACGCAATTCCAGCGGAACGGCGGCGGCGCGAATCGCCTCGGCGAAGCCGACAATTTCTTCGACCGTCTCGCCCTTCATGTGCAGCGCCACCAGCAGCGCCGCAATTTGAGCGTCCGAACATTGGCCGCTCAGGACTTCGGTCATGACTGCGCGCGCTTCTTCACGAGACAGCGACTGACGGTGGTTGGCGATGCGATGAAGAACGTCGAGAATCATGGCAGGACGATGATGGCAGGATCCCCGGCTTGACCGTGCAGATCAAGCCGGGGTGGTTTAATTATTTCGCTGATCCTAATTCTTCGCGTCCTACTTCATCACGTGCGCCGGAGAAGCTCTCCTGAGAATCGCCAGCAGCCGCCGCGCTGCGGGCGGTGGAGGAACCTTCCCTTCGCGCACGATTTCCTTGGCGCTCAAGTCTTGCCCGTAGAGGGCCTTGTTTGCCCCGTCGTCCGATCGCAGCGTTGAACCCTCCAGCGACACGCCGGCAAACAATCCCTGCGCCCGCGAATACGTCAGAATCTCGGCCTTCAAAACGATATCGGTGGCCGCTGCCGCATCGCGTCCCACCGGACCCGCCGCAACCGAGGCGTCGCCTCCCAGCTTCACCTTGCTCGACAACACCGATCTTGCTCCCGAATCGTTCATCACCAGCAAGACGAAGTCGGTTGCTTGACCGCCAATCTGGAATCCGACACTCCCCGCCTC
The DNA here is from genome assembly GCA_963810955.1 of uncultured Acidobacteriaceae bacterium. Classification (GTDB taxonomy): domain Bacteria; phylum Acidobacteriota; class Terriglobia; order Terriglobales; family Acidobacteriaceae; genus Acidiflorens. Next base: position 80,977 of record CAWEPW010000017.1, read on the forward strand.
CAGAGCAAACATTGCCGGAGCGCTCCACGGGCCGCTAAAGTTGTGGCCCTTGCGGCAGGTGATGAGTCCGCGGCCGTAGCTGCCGCCCACAATGAATGCAGCCTTTTTTACCGACGGAAAGACCACGACGCAATACGCCCGGTTCAGCAGATCCTTCGGAATCCCATCCGGCATGTCGAGGATTTCCTTCATCACGATCGCGGATTTGTTGATGCGATCATCTACCTTTTCTTCCTTGTCCTCGGCGACAAGCGGCAATACGCAGGCCAACATAAGGGCTACCAGTAACACGTTGCGCTTCATAAACGCTCCTTTCAGATTGTCCAAGTAATGATCGTCCAAACGGTGATCGTCCAAATACTGATCGTCTAATGATGATCGCCCGATGGTGATCTTTCGAACCGTAAACGTGTAAATCACGATCCTTCGAACGGTGGTTTCGAGAGAACCGACACTACCATGCCCTCCGCGCCCTTTGCAACCGACGCAGTAGCTGGCGGGCGGTTTTGAAATGTTACTTTTTCCACAGTAGCCACGAGCCAAATGCAACAGGTGCAATCCAACCAAGAAAGAGCGCTGGAATCAGCACCCGGAACAATGAACGCGCAAGAGCGGGATCATGGTTGCCCAGCCACACAATATTAAAGCTCCCCCTGTAGACGACTACAACAACCGCGATTAGCCAAATGGCTCCTATTGCCAGAAAAATATACGGCTTCACGTTTTGCTGTCTACGCGTGCTTCCCGTCACCCTATTTGCCGTGCGCTGGCGAAGGCGCCAAATCCTGCGGGAAACTTTTCAGCGCAACCTCTCGCGAGCGTGATGAAGTCTTCTTCGCCTCGTCAATTGTCTTTTCCACAAGAGTCCCCTTCAGCACGTAATAGCCGTCGTTGTTCCGGCTCTTGCCCTCACCGCGCTCAATCGTCCCTCGAAAGTCGAACGTCATGCCCTGCACCGGCTTAGTGGTAAACGTCAGTTGTCTGCCATCGAGTTGCCCAGACTCAAAGAACTGTTCGATAAATCCGCTGTCGGGCGCGGCCGGGTCGGCATAGCGCGAAATAAATCCGATGACGTGTCCCTCGTCTTCCACGTTGAGCTGCACAAACTCGCCATCGCTCAAAAAACTATACATGCCCGAATAATCCCCAACAGCCTTTGCCGGATTTTGTTCGCCCGGTTTCGTTTGCGCCCCGGCCAGCATCCAACCACAAAGAAAGAGACCAAAATAAGCCCAATGAAGCGCGTAGAAGCGAATTGTGCGGATCGGCATAATTCCTCGAATGCAAGTATAGCGGCCGCAATCACGATGCGGGGGATGACGCGCTGTTAAGCGCATATTAGCGCTCAGCAACGTCCCAGAGGTCAGCTATAATCTTGTGAAACATCAGCCATCCGTGGCGCGTTATCAAAGACTGCCATGGTCCCGCCTTCCGGGAGTCACCGTCGTGGGAGTTGGCGTAAGGAGAAATTTGCCGCGAAATGGAATCCTCCGGGAAAAAACTATGGCAACCTTCAGAAATGCCAGTAGAAATGCAAGATGCGAGGAGCCCGGAATTCCCCGCCGGAATAAGTCTAGTGCCTGAACCGCTCAGCTCGGTGCCTGGTCCCGCGCAGTTGCCTGTCCAAGATGTCGATATGTGGCACGACGTCTTCGTTCGCCAGGAACTGCCCTGGCCGCGCTTCCTGCAATCCGGGCTGTTGCATGGGATGGCGGTTTACCTGATCTGCACCATTACGCTCTCCTGGATGCAGGGCCAGAAAATTCTCACTCCCCCCGCGTTCGATCGCTCATCGCTCGTGACTTACACCCCGGAGGAATATCTGCCGCCGCTTGACACCGGCAAGTCCGAAGCGCCCCGGCCCGAAGCGGTGAAGACGCAAAAGGCCGATCCCGTCTACGCCAAGCAGCCGATCCTCTCCGTTCCGCCAGAAGCCGATAACCATTCCCAAACCATCGTCGTTCCGCCCGATCTCAAACTCAATCACGACGTGCCCGTGCCCAACATCGTTGCTACAGGAGAAATCGCTCCGGCAGATTCCGCTCGATGCTGCGCCCGCCAAGTTAAGCCGCCTCGACGCGCCCGTTCCGGAGCCGCAAGTTGTCGCGCCCGCGCCCGACGTAGCCTCCGCGCCGAGTCGTGAAGAGACGGCTATCAAATCGGATGTGATCGCCCCGCCGCCCGAAGTAACGGCGGAAGCCACGCGGTCAACCAAGGGACGCGTCGGCCCGCTGAATATCGGGTCGAGTGACGTGGTGGCGCCCACTCCGCAGCTCACGCTCGCTGAGCAACATTCGCTGGCGCCGCGCGGAGGCGGCCGTGGGGCAGGCAGTGGCCTACAGCCGGTTGCTCCACCGCCGAGCGTGGCCACTGGGCGAGTTGGTTCGGCTGGACGGTTGATTGCGCTGGGCATTCATCCCGTCACACCCACGGGACCGGTGCCAGTCCCCGCGGGCAATCGCCGCGGAGAATTCGCCGCGAATCCCCGCGGAAAACCGGGCGCTTCTGGAACGCCGGATTTGGTCGGGTCGAAATCAGATGCCACTGCAAAGTCCGCCAGCGGCCGGGGAAACGGCAGCGGCGCATCCAATGGATCGAACGCGCGCAACGGTTCTCTCCCGTCCGGCCTGCACGTTGGCGGCGGAGTCGGTGCAGACGATGCGCGCGAGGTGGCCAGCGTTTCGCCGACCGGCACACCAAGCGCGCGCTCGAACAGCCGCGCCGCGTCTCCGGTTTCCGACGATAAAATCACCGACCTGGACCGCCAAGTTTTTCACGGCAAGCGCGTCTACGGTCGCACCCTGAACATGCCGAATCTGAACTCCTCCACCGGAAGCTGGGTGATCAAGTTTGCCGAACTCGGCGGCGACCGCAATGACGGAGAACTGTTGGAGCCGGTGGCGATGGAGAAATCGGATCCAGGCTATCCCTTGGAATTGATTCGCGCCAACGTGCACGGCATGGTCACGCTCTATGCCGTCATTCACGCGGATGGCAAAGTAGGCGACATCAAGGTGCTCTACAGTCCGGACGATCGTCTGGATTCTTACGCCACAAAAGCTTTGGCCGGCTGGAAATTTTTGCCCGCGATAAGAGCGGGCAAGCCCGTGGCGCTAGAAGCAGTGGTGATGATCCCGTTCCGCGTGCAGGGGAGCTTCTGAACGCATTCCGCGCGACCCATCGTTATCCAAGCCTACCGGGGAGCGGACACCGATCTC
>CAWEPW010000018.1:0-64634 GCA_963810955.1 uncultured Acidobacteriaceae bacterium
GTCAACGCTCTCCCAGATCAGGCCACGATCCAACCCGAAGTTCGATCCAAGGTCCGCGGCAGGCAATGCCGGTGTAGAATAAACCGTTTGCTCTCTAACTTCGCGCCCCCAGGGAGGCCTTTATGCCTAGCACCTCCGTGACCACAATGCTTGCAGTGGTCAAGCCAGAAGCCGCACCGGGCGCGGAGATCCGCGAGGTCAAAATCCCCGCTTATGGTCGCAACGAGGTTCTCGTCAAGGTGAAAGTGGCCTCCATTTGCGGCACCGACCTCCACATTTACGAATGGGACCGCTGGGCTCAGGGACGCATCCACCCGCCGCTAATCCCTGGGCACGAATTCTGCGGCGAAGTCGTTGCCTTCGGCGACGAAGTCACCAGCGTCAAGGAAGGCGATTTCGTTTCCGCCGAGATGCACGTCGCCTGCGGCAAGTGCCTACAGTGCCGCACCGGCGAAGCCCATATCTGCCAGAACGTAAAAATTATCGGCGTAGACACCAACGGAGCTTTCGCCGAATACGTCGTCATCCCCGAATCAAATATCTGGAAACTAGATCCCGCTATTCCACAAGACTACGCTTCCATCCTCGACCCGCTGGGCAATGCCGTGCATACCGTGCTCGCCGGAGAAATTGCCGCGAAGACCGTAGCCATCACCGGTTGTGGTCCCATCGGCCTGTTTTCGATCGCCGTAGCCAGAGCCGTAGGCGCGACCACCATTTTCGCGATCGAAGTCAACGAGCATCGCCGCAAGCTCGCCACGAAAATGAAAGCCGACTACGTGCTCGACCCGTCCAAAGAAGACGTTCGCGCGATAGTCGCCGAAAAAACCGGAGGCCTCGGCGTTGACGTGGTCCTCGAGATGGCCGGCCATCCCGATTCCATCCGCACGGCCTTCGACATCGTCCGCCGCGGCGGACGCATCTCCCTGCTCGGCCTGACCTCGAAACCCATCCCGCTCAACTTCTCCGAAGACATCATCTTCAAAGGCATCACGATTCAGGGCATCAATGGCCGCCGCATGTATCAGACCTGGTATCAAATGACCGCGTTGCTGAAAAGCGGACGCCTCGATCTTCACCCCGTAATCACCGACCGCATCCCCATGAAAGATTTCTCCAAAGCCATGGCCCGCTTGAAAACGGGAGAAGCCAGCAAAATCCTGGTGTATCCCAATGGAACCAAATGACACCGCAGATACCGGTCACGGAGCGCCCCGATTGTCGCAGCTCCTGCCCTTATCTCGGCCCTATCGTAAAATTGAGGTTGTAGTAAAACTGTGTTAGCGGAGAGATGGCCGAGTGGTTGAAGGCGCCAGTCTTGAAAACTGGAATACGGGAAACCGTATCGGGGGTTCGAATCCCTCTCTCTCCGCCATTAACTTTTGGACTTAGCGGAGAAGTAGCATCAGCAGAGCAAATTCCGTAATCGATCCTTGAATACGGACATCTTCAACTAGCGGACCTGTAAGAGTCGCCCTGCCGTCCGGTGTGATGACTAGCGTACCGGTGCTGTTGCCACGCCGACATATTTATCAGCGGCGCCATAGTAAAACAGCCAGCGCTTGCCATCTCGGACCATGCCCTCGACAAATACGACATTCGGAACCTGTCCCACTTTCTCCCAGTGTTTTTTCGGCGCAAACACAGGTTCCGCCGCGCGCGCCAGGACTTTGCTGGGGTCACTCTTGTCGAAAAGAACCCACCCCGTTGAGTAAACCAGCTTGTCATCGGCTCCGTTGTAGATCAGGAAGATGCCTTGCGGCGTTATGATCGGCGCCGGACCAGGCTCCACAACCTGCGAGTCGAATGAACCTGGACGGCTCTCCAGAACCGGGTGGTCCAGAGCATCCGCCCAATGGAGCAAGTCGTCGGAGTAAGCGACCCCCATTTGAGTATCTTTTCCCTTTGCATCGCCCAGGTAGTACATCCAGTACTTGCCGTTGATTTTTTCTGGAACTATAGCGCCAGACTTTGTCCATTTCACGTTCCACTTTCCCTTGAAGCTCGGCATGATGACACCGTATCGCTCCCAATGAATCAGGTCCGTGGAGGTAGCAAGGCATAATTGCGCATCTTTCTTGTCCGGGGATGCTCCATCCACATTGTTGTAACCCGTATAAGTCAGATAATAGGTGTCGCCAAATTTCTGCAGCCTTGGGTCTTCCACCCCACCGCCCTTTTCGTAAGGCGCCGCCGAAACCATGACTGGTTCGGACCGGCGAGTGAAATGAACACCATCGTCGCCAGCGGCATAGCCGAGCGAGGAGGCGCCGTTACGATCCTGCGCCCTGTAAAGCATCACGAGCTTTCCGTCCTTCTTTATAACCGTGGGATTAAAGGTTCCTGCGGACTCGAAGCCGTCTCCCTGTGGAGACAATATGGGGTCGACGGAGAGCCGCCTCCACTTTCCAAAAGGAGGAGAAAAAGAAAAGGCAGCAATAGCGACAAAAGCAATGAGAAGTACCACGAATATGCTGGCTGTTTGTGCCGCAGAAAAAGAAACTTTCTTCATGCCGGACCTCCTTCTCTTACGTACTAACTGGTCCTAAGAAACAACAGCTGTGCCCCCTCTTGGGACGAAGATACAAAGTGATCTGGAACCGCCTGATCAGCTTCGGCTAGCGCGGTTGTGAAGGCTGACTTGCGAGGCCGTCTAAATTGTAGGCTGTCACACGGTACTGCGTACCGAAGCCGCTGTCGGAGATGTCGACCCAGGGATCATCGGAGTCGGTAGCGCAGCGATCGCAGACAAGCTGCCAATCCTGCGTGCCGGGGGAACTTCCGCTCAACGGAATAACGCACCGCGCCTGCGGAACCGCGCCAGGCCACAAGGCCCCCGAACACAATCGAGGTGATTACGGGTGCGGGTGGAACGGCGTGCTTGGGCAAAGCTGCACCAGTCATGGCATAAGCATGGCTCCGCAACTGCTGCGCTCGCGCCGCCATATCTTCCGCCGTCATCACCATCGTCTTTATACCGGGATAGTAGAGCGCCCACCACTCGCCGCTTTCCCCGGTCTCGGCAAATTTTGGACTGTGCGTGTCAGCCGGTATGGGTTGGAATCCGAAGTTGTCCAGGTGCGCCTGTAAGGCCCAGAAATCATCGCCGGAGATATTCGGATCTTTCTGAATCGTATCGAGCACATTTTGCAGATCAGCTTGGGTTGGCCAGTCGGTACGGTCCCATCCGAACTCGTTCACTATGAAGACCTTGCCATGGCTGGTTACAGCGGCTGCGTCTTGCGAGAAGGTGGCCGCGGTAGTGTGCGCCGTTTGGGACAGAAGCTTGTCCCAGTGGGGATACTCCTCGAAGGTCACGATATCGGAAGTTGTGTTGTCCAGCACTTTGGGATAAATCCGAAAAATGCCGGTTGTGTCCAGATAGAGATGCCGCTTGTCAACCTGCTTGATGTGTTTACCCACTGTTTCGGACCATGCAGCCACGGCCGCGACATCGCCGTGCATGAGCAGGGCGAAAAGGCCGCACATATTGCAGTTCTCCCAAGCCATGATGGTAGGGTCGTCCCGATATCGTATGCCCGTAATGGAGTTGCGATGGTTTAGCACTTCGTCTGCATGACGCTTGTAAGCCGATATCAACACTGAATCGGTAAAGAAGTCCTGCGGGTTGCTTTTTCCCGTCCATGCAAGATATTGTCCGATGCCGCCGAGGGAACAAGTTGCGCAGTCGCCGATGAGTGGAATGATGAGCCGGATGCCGAGCTTGCCAGCCGCCGCAATAGCATAGTCCGCCGCCTGAAAGGCGCTCTCTTTGAACTTTCCGAGTTCCGGTTCGATGCATAACGCGCAACCCACGGTATCGCCCAGAGTCTGAGCCCGGACAACCTTGCCACCCATTTCAGCGGTAGTCGCGAGGGCGTCGTCGATTTCGAAATGCGATGGATATCGCGGTCCCATGGGATCGTGTGGACCGTATCCCTCTAATCCTAGCCACTCGATGTTTGGGCCGCTGTAGCGCAATGGCGCGCCATCCAATTCCAAGTGCGTTCCGGCCCGCTGAACGAACGACTGAGCGATCAGAGGGACTGTCGTGAGAACCAAGAACCACGAGACGTTTGAACCGGCGCATCAAAATCTCTCTTTAGTGTAGATAGCAAATAATGTAGGTATCAGGGCGAAGTGTGGCCTAAACTGGCCACCAGTGTCAAATTCCAGAAAGCTGTATGGTATTGGGTCAAGGCGCGCGATCAGGTGCGTTAGAAAGATGAAGTTCTTTAACCAAGTCCGTGCAACGGTCCAAAGTGCGCGCGTCGATTGCATATTCGTCCCCGACCAGTACTCATTGAGGACCGGAAGCCTCTGCCCTCTTGCGATGCTGGTTTCCACGAGAAGCTTGCAACCACCGTGTGAGAAACTCCCGAAGATCTGCTGGCGGCGTGATCCATAGTTTAGCCGCCGTTTCGCGCCATTCGGTGCGAACCAATACGCTCAGGCCGGCGGCGCCAAGAGCGAGGAACGCACGCTCGTCGGTTAAGTCATCCCCGAGGTAGGCGACTGGAACCTCCGGGCCGATTTCATTCAGGATAGTGCGGACCGCATCCCCTTTATCATGGCCCGGCATGCGCATTTCAATTCCGCCATCGAACTCCAGGAGCTCCATCGGCGTATCGTGAGCAATGGGCAGCCAGCCTTGGAGAACCTGACCGCGAATTTCCGTTGCGGTCGCTTCGTCCAGCCCGCGCCAATGGACAGCGATGGCACCGGTCTTACACTCAGTCTGTTTGCCAAGCCCGTGGCGTACTAGCCAATGATTCGCTTCGGCGAGGGCGTGCTGCATGGGCTCTTCGACACGGCCTGTCTCGCAGGTTTTATCCGGCCTCAACCGCTCCAACCCATGACATCCCCAGATCTCTGGAGGGGGGTCAACCGCAAGCAGTGGTACGATCTCGCGGGCGTTCCGACCTGTAATAATGACGACCCGGGTGCGGCCACTGGCGATGATTTCCTGCAGGAGCGCGGTGATCCCCGGATAGGGGAGAGCCTGCTGCCGATTGACGCAGAATGGCGCCAGAGTACCGTCATAGTCGAGCAGGAGCGCGGAGACCGGCGACTCTGCCACCATGTTCATGAACTGGTCGACTACAATCGGATTGACCGCGCGGACAGGCACAGGCACCTCATTCCCAAGCTGCAGCACTCGCCCGGAGTCGTTCCTTGATTTCGTCGGACGCGTCCATGCGCAGCTCGCAGAGTTCTGCGATGAGAGTTCCTGCCCAGCGATAAACGTTGTGTTCTCTGACACTCTTGCGCATTCGCTGCATGCGCAATTCCTTTTCCTCCGGCTCCATCTCCAGGGCCGTGCGAATCGCCTCAGCCGTCTGGTCGATGTCGTAGGGATTTATCTGCAGCGCATCGTGCAACTGATGAGCTGCGCCCGTAAAGCAACTCAGGATCAGAGCACCCCTTTCATCGTGTCGAGCCGCCACAAATTCCTTCGCCACCAGATTCATACCATCGTGTAATGACGTAACCAGACATACATCCGCGGCGCGGTAGTACCTTTGAATCTCATCGTGATTGTGCTGCCGCTTCAAAAAGACAATAGGCTTCCATCTCGCCGTCTGGAACCTCCCGTTGATGCGGGTGGCCTCCGCATCCACCTCCGCCATCAGATCGTGATAGCGTTTGAGGTGACTTCGACTTGGAGCGCCAATCTGGACGAACGTGAACTTGTCCTGATACGAAGGATACTTTTCCAGAAAACGCTCAACGGCCAGAAAGCGTTCCAGAATGCCCTTGGTGTAGTCGACCCGGTCTACGCCAACACCCATAAAGATAGCTTCCACCCCCAGGGCCTTAAGCAAAGCGGATCGTTCGATATAGGAATCCGTCACCGATTCCGGCTCCTGCGCGTCCGAGAAGTCAACACTGATGGGGAAAGGTCGCACCAGGGTGAGATGATCCCGGCGTCTCACCGAGAAGTGTTCCCAATCGACACGTGATTCCACCACGCGGTCCACGGTATGCAAGAAGTTATTGCAGTGCGACTGGATGTGAAACCCAATCAGATCGGCGCCGAGCAGACCGTCCACCATTTCGCGCCGCCACGGGGAGATGTCGAATTCCTCGGGATTGGGCCACGGGATGTGCCAGAAAATTGCCACCCTGGCATCCGGTCTTTTTTCTTTGATCAGGCGGGGCAAGAGTGCGAAGTGGTAATCCTGTACCAGCACGATGGGCTTGTCCACGTCCCTCATCTCTTCGAGCAGCGCGTCAGCGAACTTCAGGTTTACGGCCTGATAGTAATTCCAATCCTCGGTGCGGAAAATCGGGCGGGTGTGCGCGATATGACATAGCGGCCAGATTCCCTCATTGGCAAATCCGTAGTAGTAGCCTTCTTCTTCCGCCTCGGTCAACCAAACCCGCCGCAACGTATAGTGGGGATCATCCGGAGGCACGCGCAGACGGTCGTGTTCATCAACCGTTTCGAGGTCAGCGTCGCCACTGCCATGAGCGATCCAGGTTCCGTCACAGGCGCGCAGCACTGGCTCGAGCGCAGTGACCACCCCGCTGGGTGGCACTATCACTTCCACCGATTTGCCGCGCCGCATATGCACATAAGGCTCGCGATTCGACACGACAAAGAGCCGCCCATTGTCGAGCCGCCTGCGCACGTGCACGGCTAGCCGGTCGGCCGTCCATTGAGATTGGCTCGCATCGCGCAGGCGCGCTTCCGTCTCGGCTGCCGCCCGCGCTTGCGTAAGACTTTCGGCGAAGGCGGCGACTTCCCGCACTAGAGGCCAAAACAGATCAAGATCGGCGCCTTGCCGGGGTGAAGAGGCTCGCCCCGTCCGCAACGCACGCATCCACTGTGCCGTACGCGCGATGGGTGCGGCAATGCTCCAGTGAACAATCAACAGCGTGATGAGCACGATCAGAAATACATACGCCAGCACTCGCAGGAATGTTTGACGCCACGTGTGAAGGCTCGCCGCCCGAATATATCCGGCATCGTGAACAATCACGAGGCCACCGATGACTTCTCCGCCCTGATGAAGAGGAAGAGCATAGACGTGAAGCGAGGCGTCACCTACTCGCTGAAATTCGCCCGCTCCGTGGTTGTCATGCAGTGCTTGAAACAATACCAAGGGAGCTGTCCGCAACGTGGATATCAGATCCGGAGTAACAGCCAGCAAGTTACCCTGCCAGCCGTAGATAGCCAGTCCCAAGAGATGCTCGCGGTTGCCAAAATGCTGTACGAAGCCTTGCAAGTCCTGCGCCGAGTCTTTTTCCAGGTCGCGCTCGACATTTCCCGCGAGGCTATCACCCAATACCTCAGCGCGTCGCTCCAGGTCCTGGCGCAGGCGGCGCTTCTCGCCCAACGCCTCGTAATAGGAGGAAGAGAGCGAAACCAGTGTGATTCCCACGATGAGGGATACGATGAGCCGGATGCTGAGTCGTCGCATGGCATTAACCCCCAGTGGAGTGTGAAGTAGATTTGATCGTAGCATCGGTGGACAGTAACATCAGCTTGTTCGACGATAGCGCGCCGCGGTCTTCTCTGGAGTCTTGCCGCACTACAGTGGCGACAGTTCGTCTTCGTTCTGCTCCTTCTTACCGCGAACAATTCTATTCTCCAGGAAACGCCGGGCCAAATCTCTGCCCCCCATGCCGAATGCGATTGCCAGGCCAAGCATCAGGGCACCGAAGGCAATTCCGAAGGCAACCAGCATGGTCTGTTCTGCCAAACCCAGTTCTTCAAAAACGATAGACAACACGAAAACAATGATGATGCTGCGGACAGCAAGGCTCAAAAGCCGGGGCGAAGGCATGTTTGCATTTACCGCAGCCAACAGGGCGGCGCGAGAAAAGAAACTGGCTGCCAGCAATCCGAAAAACATGATGAACATGGCTACGAATAGACGCGGCAGGAAAAGAAAAAATCTTGCGACTTGCTCCTGCAAGCCCAGGATTCCGAGCACGCTCACACCCACCAGAATGAAGCCTAGCCAAGCCACCCAAAAGACAAACCGGCTCAATGTTTCTGTCGCCGAAGGCAGCGCTGCCCTGGTGAGCAATTGAGAAGCCCCAGCGTTTTCCGAAAGCTTGTCGAACTTGATTAGCCTCAGAATTCCGCGCACTGTCACTTTTGCAATGATCGCGATCACCCAGCCCACAACCGCAAGAATCAGCATCACGATGACACGCGGAAGAAAGTGTGCAAAACCTCTGGCAATCTCTTGCAGAGCCTGACTTAGTTCGCTAACAATCATTTCCCGCATAGTTGCCTCACTCTCTGGATTTCCACATCTGCAGCAAATAAGGTTTCAAGCGCTCGAACTCAAGGCATAAACTTTCGATATTGTTCTCGACGTCGCCCGCAGAGGAGTTTCGGTTTTCCATCAGAAATGCGGCCGCTCTCCCGCGAAAAAGCGGTGCTAACGCTTGAACGATATGATCCCGGCTGATCACGGATTTCTGATAAGAGGCGGCAAACTCGTAAACCGTCCTGACCCACAATTCTGCGGGATAACGAAACCCCGCTTCTCCCGTACGGGCGATTTGCTGGAGCTCTCCGAGAGTCGCGGGGGAAAGAATTGACTGGAAGACGGACTCCAATTCGGCAACTCCGTTGGAGAACATCTCCCGCAATCGTTTGCGATTTACCCGCATCGGCTCCAGAAGCACCTCCTGGTCGGCTCCGTTAGTGGGCGCTGGTTGGGAACCGGTCACGACACTCCAGAGAGGAAAGTCTGGTTCCAATGCAGAGAATAGAGCACCGGCAGTTTGCCGCAGAGCCGGCACCAGGTCAACGGCGCTGCGCTCGATACGCTCTTTTTCTCCGAGGAAGGATTGGCAAATACGGTATTTCCCGGTGATGGCAGCCAGGGTGAAGCGGAGTTCGATGCCGGCGCCTTCGGTTCCGTTATTCCAAACATTCTGTGCAAGGAATTGACTTCCGAAATGGCCTGAGAATCCGAACTCCGGCGCGTATGCCTCGCGGATTCTCAACCCGTAGAGCGCTCGTATCATCGGGTACAGCAAATTCGTTATGAGCAGCCCTTCAAACTTGTGCCTGCGATATGTCGGGGTCACGAGATCGAAGCCATCGCGATAAATCGGTTGCAAAAGCTTGAAGAGCCATTCGGGTTCGATGTTCGCGGACTCGGGCGACATCACCACACAGGCCTTGGCCCTGAGCAGTTCAGCAGCAGCCAGAATCGTTCGAAACGCAACTCCGTTTGCCGAGGCTGGACTGCTCGCATACTTCGTGCTGATCGAGTGCAAGGTTCGGAGAGCGTTGCGATTGGAGGCTGGGCGCAGATCATCGATAGAGACGCCTGTCACCAGTTCGGGAGTGCCGTCCCGCGAACCCCCGTCCGCGTTAATGATCGCGGCTCGCTCTCGGGGAAACCAGCGCAAGATGCCGCTCTGAATGGTTTGGACGATCGACCCGATAGTCTTCGCATTATTGTGAGTGGGCAAGCCAATGAGAATGTCTACTTCGCCGACGTTCATCAGCTGACGAAGAAAATCATCGGTAAGAAAGCTTTCCTCTGCCAACTTTCATCTCCGTTCGTCGCGCCGCCACATGCGTTGCGGAATCGCGTCTCCGAGTCGTTTTCTCCAATGGCTCCTCTTACGCTCAGATTCGCCGAAGCCGAAACCAGTAAAATTGATAAGGTCCCATCGTTAGCAGATACGGCACGTCGCCCACACGCGGAAATATATTCTTGCCAAACATCTCGATCAGGATATTTCCCTTGTAGGGGCGCAGATCGAGTTCGACAGCTTGCGCCGTGCACGAAAGATTGTTGACCACCAGCACTGCCTCGCTTCCCAGTCGCCGTACGTAGGCCAGTATTCTGTGGTTGGCTGGATACAGAAATTCGATCGATCCCCTGCCGAACACCTGGGTCGATCTGCGAACTGCGATGATGCGTCTGCATCCAGTTGAGGAGCGAATGTCCGCTCGCTTTTTGCCTCAAGACGTTCACTGCCGGATAACCATAGACCGGGTCCTGGATAACGGGCGCATACAGGCGTTCGGGGGCAGTGGTAGAAAAGCCGCCATTCCATCCCCCATTCCACTGCATGGGAGTTCGTACTCCATTGCGGTCGCCTAAATTGATGTTATCGCCCATTCCGATTTCATCGCCGTAATAGATGATAGGAGTGCCCGGTAACGACATCAGCATTCCGTTCATCAACTCTATACGCCTTCGGTCGTTGTCCAACAACGGTGCAAGCCGCCTCCGAATTCCAAGGTTGAGTCGCATCGTCTTGCTCTCGGCGTACATGTCATACATGTAGTCGCGTTCCATGTCGGTTACCATCTCCAGAGTCAGTTCGTCATGGTTGCGCAGGAACAGGGACCACTGGCACGAGGGCGGGATTTCCGGGGTTTGCTGCAGGATTTCGGTGATGGGCTTGCGGTCTTCCAATTTCAGCCCCATGAACATCCTGGGCATCAACGGGAAATGAAATGCCATGTGAAATTCATCTCCATCACCGAAGTAGGGACGAAGATCCGCAGGCCACTGATTGGCTTCTGCAAGAAGCATCCGGCCGGAAAAGTTTTCATCGAGTTTTCGTCGCAGCTCTTTTAGGATGGCGTGGGTCTCAGGCAGGTTTTCACAATTCGTGCCCTCACGTTCCACCAGATACGGCACGGCGTCAAGCCGGAAGGCGTCAACTCCCATTTCCAGCCAGAACTTCATTACATTCCACATTTCTTCCCGGACGGCAGGATTGTCGTAGTTGAGATCGGGTTGGTGACTGAAGAAGCGATGCCAATAAAAGGATTTTGAAATTGGATCCCAGGCCCAGTTGGATTTTTCAGTGTCAAGAAAGATAATTCGGGTTCCGTTGTACCGGTTGTCGGTGTCGCTCCAGACATACCAATCGCGGCGGGGATTGTTCGGCGAACTTCGCGATTCCTGAAACCACGGGTGCTGATCGGAGGTGTGATTCAGCTACGAATTCGATGATGACCCGGATTCCGCGGTCGTGAGCCGACTCCAGAAACTTCCGAAAATCCTCTAATGTTCCATAGCTTGAATGAACGGCGTTGTAATCCGCGATATCGTAACCATCGTCGCGCAGAGGCGAGGGGAAAAATGGCATGAGCCATATCGCGTTGATCCCCAGTTCCTGAAGGTAGTCGAGCTTCTCTTCAAGCCCTTGAAAATCACCGATGCCATCACCGTTGCTGTCGTAGAAAGTGCGGACGTGCACCTGATAGATGATCGCGTCCTTGTACCAAAGCACATCCCGGTTTAGTGGCACACCGCTTCCTCCTGTTCGATCGAGTACTTGCCTGCAAAGCAGGGAAAACGCAAGTTTATATGAAGTGACAACGGCGAAAAGCTGATGCGGCTAACGATTATGCCCGCTCGATCATGGCGGCTATCAGCGCAGCGCGGCGCGGCAATTCCGAAATGAGGATGTGCTCATGTTTGGCGTGCGCTCCGTCGCCTACGCCACCGAGGCCGTCCAGAGTCGGGATGCCCAAACCGGCGGTGAAATTTCCGTCGGAGCCGCCGCCTACGGCGGCTTCGCCCAGCTTCCATCCCAACTCGCGGGCTATATCGCGGGCTTGCGCGTAGAGCGCAGCTACTCCGGCGGTGCGCTCCATGGGAGGACGGTTAATGCCACCGGCAACCTCGATTTTGCACTTGCTGTTGAAAGGTCGAAGGCTCCGCATTTTTTTATCGATTCCGGCTGCGTCTTTCAAGCGCGCGATGCGCACATCGACCTGTGCCGTGGCTTCGGCTGGAACCACGTTGGTGCGCGATCCGCCGCTAACGATTCCGACGTTTACGGTGAGACCCTTTTTCAAGTCGGTGAAGCCGGAAAGTTTTTCGATCTGGCGGGCCAGTTCGCGAATTGCGTTGACTCCCTTTTGGAAGTCGAGGCCAGCGTGGGAAGCCTTGCCGGTGACTTTGATCTGATAATCGCCAACCCCTTTGCGCGCCGTTTTTACGGCGCCCTGCGGGCCATAAGAAGGCTCAAGCACGAATACCGCGGCGGCCCTTTTTGCCAACGCCTCGGTGATTCTTCGCGACGAGCCGCTACCTACTTCTTCGTCGGAGACGAGGAGGATGGTTACAGGGCGCGGCAATGTGCCGCTGCTTTTCCGGCTAAAAGAGCGAACTGAATGCGAGTCTTGCAGAGCGGCGATGGCATGGAGCATCAGGGCGATGCCCGATTTCATATCGAGGACGCCGGGGCCAGTCAGCTCATTGCCCATCACCCGGCAGGGCATGGAGGCTAGCGTTCCCAGCGGGTAGACGGTGTCGTAATGACCCAGCAGAAGCACCGGCTTGGCCGACTTGCCGCCGAAATTTACCTGCAGTTGATTGCCGAAGTGTTGCGCGCGATGGAAACGAATCTCACCGCCAAGTCGAGAAAATTTGTCGGCTATAAACTCGGCAATCTCGTCAACGGCAGCTTTGTTGTCGCTGGGAGATTCGATTTCTACCAGCTCGCGGATGGTCGAGACGATGTCGTCGCGGCGGTCTTTGAAATAGGCGAGGCGGGAAGGGGTTGGAGTCGGTAGGGCGCTCGCTGGTTCAAAAGACACTTCGGCGGGAGTCACGGGCACAGATTGCTGTTTTTTCGCGGCAACGTCAAGGGGAGGATGCATCTTACGGCGAACTGCAGACTCCTCGCTTCGACCGGATGACAATTCTTGACTACGCCGTAACGCACCTGGGACACCTCATAGGACAAAGTGGGGCGCTACGATGCCGATGAAATCGCGTGAGCTGATTGTTTTGGTCTTTTTCCAGAAGCTTGGAAAATGCTTCTGATTGCCGGTTACAAGGTAGTCCGCTCGGGCGGCGTCTGCGCACTCGATGAATTTGTTGTCGTCGGCGTCTTTCGCGACCTGGGGCAGATGCGTTGGGGTAACTACCCGTGCTTGATTCTTTATGAGCTGGAGGAGTTGCTGACGAAAACCACGCCTGATCTTGAACTCCGGGCGCGCAAGCACTTCGTCATACTCCGCGAGAATGGGTTTGGTGACGTATAGTCTGGCTGGCCGGGTTAGCGCAAGCAGAAGCACGGTGCGCTCGAGTCCCTCCGGTTTGAGAGCGGCTGATACGAGAATGTTGGTGTCGATGACGACGCGGAGCGGGATCATCGTGCAGAGGTCAACGGCGCTTAGATTTTTGTGCGCGGGTGCGCTTGATGATCCGATCAATCTGGGATGATCGGAGCTTGTGGGTGCCCCCCCGCTCGGAATCTTCTCCGATCAGTTTGAGTACTTCCGGCTCGGGGGCGGCAAGCCGCACATAGTCCCGGATGCTGAGAAGCACGGCTTTGGGCGAGCCGCGTTTTTCGATAACGAGCGAGCGGCGCTCATCTTCCACGCGACGCAACAGCCTTCCAAAATTGGAGCGGACATGTAACGCGGAGACGACGATGCTATCGTTTCTGCTCGTTCTCAGCATAATCAAGTGTCCAATTCATCTAGTGGAAGTGTACAGTTGCATTTGCACAGTGTCAACCAGCGCTGGGGTCGGCTAACTCGCGCCCCAGATCTCACCGATGATGCGCTGGAAATTTGCGCCGAGAACTTTCTCGATTACCGGCGAGGGTTGGCCTCGTTTGGATAGTTCGGTGGCGATGATTTCCATGTGATCGGGACCGTTGAGATCGGGGACGTAGGGATAACGATCTTCTCCGGGGGCGCCGATGCCTAGCTTCTTGCGGCGGGCTATGTCCTGATCGAAGGCGGCTTTCTGTTCGGCGGTCAGGATGGTTTTCTGGATGGAGCCGTCGGAGCCGATGCCGACGTGATCGGCTCCGCAGACGTTGATGGCGTGGATTATGTGATTGAGCACGTGTTCGCGGGTGGGCACGGAGGGGGACGCGACGAGATAGGGCATGAGATAGACGCCGAAATAGCCGCCGCGGTCGGCTAGCGACTTGAGAATTTCATCGGGCTTGTTGCGGGGATGGGCGTAGAGGGCGGCGCATCCGGAGTGGGTGATCAGGACGGGCTTGGCGGATTGTGCGATGCCTTCGGAGGTGGTGCGGTATCCGCTGTGGCTCAGGTCGACGGCTACTCCCAGGTCGTTCATTTTCTTGACGGCGGCTATGCCGGCTTTGCTCAGGCCGGCGTTGCCGGGTTCGAGGCATCCATCGCCGAAGATGCTGCGATTGTTGTAAGTAAGTTGCATGATGCGCACGCCTAACTGGCGGAAGGTTTCGATGCGCTCGGGCTTCTCCTCGAGAAATGCGGTGTATTGGAAGCCGGGCATGATGCCGATTTTGTTTTCGCGCTTGGCTCGAGCTATATCGGAATGGCGGCGCACGACGAGGAAAGTTTCGGGATGCTGCTCGATGAGGGATTCGACGTAAGCGATATTGCCTACCGTGCCTTCGAACGTCGGATCCGAAATAGTGAAGTTGATGGCGGTGATTCCCGATCGACGAACAGCGGCCAGGATTTCGGGGGTGGGCGGCGCATCGACATCGGTGAATGGAGCGCAGAGGGAATCGATGACTATGGCATTTTTGTAGAGAGCGGCTATGGATGGCGGTGGATTGCCGGACGCGTCCGTGTTGTTCTGCGGCTGGGCTAGCAGGCGCGAGGACAGAAGGGCTGCGGCTGATAATTTCAGGATGCCTAGATTAAAGTCACGACGATGCACAGGGAAGGCTCCTGCGGGATTCTAGCGCAGGAGAGAGTTGGGCGCCATTTGCGGCATGGTTCCAGCGTGGTGAAACCATTCTACCACCAAGGTACACGAAGGGAAACCCTATTCTCCCGGACTGAGCGCTTATGAGTATTTTTCATGATTTGTTTTTCTGGCGCTTTTGGCTAGAGCGGAAAAGAATGGCGCGCCCCATCCGCCGATGGCGAGGAGCGATCCGAAGAGCATGACCGCGTCGATACTGGAGCGGCCCTCGCGGACGAAGTAAACATCTTTCAGATTGAGCCAGAGAGCAAACTCGTCGAGGGTGAGAGCCGCGCCTACTCCGTAGAGGATCGACATGAACCGGCTGGCGAAGATTGACGACGCCTTGCTGCCGTTGCCGAATTCGCAAAGCCAGCCATAGCCGACGGCGAGGAGAATGAGAATTCCGATGACGAGGTGGTGGATGTGGCGGCCGCTCACGATGATGTAGTGGAAGGGCGGAATCTGATGACGGATGCAGAAGACCATTCCGCGGACGATGGCGAAGGTGAGGAAGAAGCTTACGGATGCAAGAAAGAGACGGCGGCGGGGACGATCGGTTATATGCTCGTGCACAAGCGAACCCAGGCGCGTGCGATGAAGAAGCACAAGCAAGAGCGCGATCATCACCAAGAGAATCAGGAGGAGAGCGGCGGCATCGTAGAGTTGAAAGTGCATGGGACATTAGAACGCGAGACGCTTCGCGCGGCAACTCGAATGCTTGCCGAAGTTGGCCTTGGCGGTTAAGGCAGAGTGCTGAAAAAGTCGGCGCTGCCGCCTCACCCCTAAAGGGGTCGTGGATTTTGCGGGGCTTACGGTATCGCTTAGGCGATGCCCTGATACAAAGCCAGGTCTCGGCAATCTATATCCGAAGCATGAGGCGGAATGCACGATCGAAAACTCCGGCATAGAATGTCAACCATCCGACTATCGAGAACGAGGGCCCGGGCACTTGCGCAAATTCAGATCGTTTTCCAAAGTTTTTGTCAGTACATATCCGTTACTGCTGCTGACCGTTCTCTTGCCGGCGTTGTTGTTGCTGGGCCATTCGGCAGCTGGCGAGGCTGTTCGACCGGATATGGTGAACGGGCTCAAATGGCGCTTAATTGGACCATTTCGCGGGGGACGCGCGGTGGCCGTTGCGGGCGTGCCGGGCGATCCGACAACCTTTTATTTTGGCGCGGTCAACGGCGGAATCTGGAAGACGACCGATGCGGGAATGGTGTGGACTCCGATTTTTGATGGGCAACCGGTGGGCTCGATCGGTGCGCTGGCGGTGGCTCCGTCGGATGCTAAGACGATTTATGCGGGAACCGGAGAGAGCGATATTCGGTCGAGTCTCTCTTTTGGCAACGGCGTCTATAAGTCTTCTGACGGCGGCGCTACCTGGAAGCGCGTGGGGCTTGATGACACGCGGCACATCAGCCGGATTGTGATTGATCCACGGAATGCGGACATCGTTTATGTTGGCGCGCTGGGGCATGCTTATGGTCCGAACGAGGAGCGGGGAGTTTACAAATCCGTGGACGGAGGAGCGCACTGGGCGCGGGTTCTCGATCTTGGGTCTGAGATTGGCATTTCCGACCTGGCGATTGGCGCTTCTGCGCCGCAGATTTTGTTTGCTGGAGCGTGGCATACTCATCGGCCTCCGTGGAGCACTTATGCTCCGCTGGAGGGGGCGGGCAGCGGGCTT
Source organism: uncultured Acidobacteriaceae bacterium (assembly GCA_963810955.1). GTDB lineage: Bacteria > Acidobacteriota > Terriglobia > Terriglobales > Acidobacteriaceae > Acidiflorens. The sequence continues at coordinate 16,345 of CAWEPW010000018.1, forward strand.
TATCGCTCTGAAGACGCGGGCAAAACGTGGACTCGGCTGCAGGGGCACGGGTTGCCGGACGGGGATTGGGGACGCGTGGGCGTTGACGTCTCACCGGACGGCAAACGCGTTTATGCGCTCATTTTTATTCAAGCCGAGGCGCAGACTTCGATTGCAACCAAAGAAGATAAAGACTCGATCAGGACTTTATCGCTCGGACGATGGCGGGAACACCTGGGTGCTGGCGAATAATGATACGCGTCTGACCGGGCGAGCGTGGTATTTCAACCGTGTCACTATCGATCCGCAGAATCCAGACGTGACTTACGTTCCTAACGTCGCGCTCTATCGTTTGGAGGAGGGCGGGAAGACGATATCGATTGTGCGCGGAGCTCCGGGGGGCGATGACTATCATCAACTTTGGGTCGATCCGAAGAATTCGGAGAGCATGGTTCTTGGAACGGACCAGGGAACGACGATCAGCCTTGATCGCGGTGCGACGTGGAGCAGTTGGTATAACCAGCCTACGGCGCAGCTCTATCATGTAACTACCGACAATCAGTTTCCTTACACAGTTTATGGGGCGCAGCAGGATAGCGACGCCATTGGGGTTTTGAGCCGCACCAGCCATGGCCAGATCACGCCTCGGGATTGGTTTCCGGCGGGGCCGAGCGAGAGCGGATACATGATTGTCGATCCGAAGGACCCCGACATTATTTATTTGAGCGGGAGTTATGGGGCGGTGGCGCGATTCAACAAGCGGACTGAACTTAGTCAGGATATAAGTCCGTGGCCGGCGGTGGCGTGGGACGCGGAGGTGCACGAGCGCAAGTATCGCGGCTCGTGGACGACGGCGCTGGCGATTGCTCCGGCCGGTCCTTCTTCAGCCAGTCCGACCGCGCTCTATCTCGGCACGCAATATGTGATGAAGACCGTGGATGGCGGATTGCACTGGGAGAAGATTAGTCCCGATCTTACCGGTGGTGTTGTTAACGCCGATGACTCGCAGAGCACGGACGACAAGAAACCGGCGACGGCGCCGACTCTCGAGGAGACTAAACGCGATGGTTATGGGGTGGTGTTTACGATCGCGCCGTCTCCTGTTGATCGGGATCTGATCTGGGCGGGGAGCGACACCGGATTGATTCATCTTACTCGGGATGGCGGCAAGAACTGGAAGGATGTTACCCCTCAGGGACTAACTGCATGGAGCAAGATATCGCTGATCGAAGCTTCACATTATGATCCCGGGATCGCGTTTGCGGCGGTCGATCGCAGCCGGCTTGATGATTTTAAGCCTTATATTTATCGCACGCGTGATTATGGAGCTACATGGCAACTTATCACCGACGGTATTGACCCTTCGGTATTTTTGCGTGCGGTTCGCGAAGATCCGCAGAGCAGGGGGCTGCTGTTTGCGGGGACAGAGTTTGGAGTTTACGTATCTTTTGATGACGGAGATCACTGGCAGTCGTTGCAATTGAATCTCCCTGTCACTTCGGTTCGCGATCTTACCATTCACGACGACGACCTGGTGATTGCAACGCACGGGCGGTCTTTTTGGATTCTGGATAACATCACGCCTCTTCGCCAGGCCCTTGAGACTCGCGGAGCCGGCGACGCTGGGCTTGCTCGTGTTCATCCTTATCTTTATAGGCCGGCGACGACGATTCGCGTGGACAGCGACTCCTTTACGGGCACACCGCTTCCGCCCGAGGAGCCGACAGCGGAGAATCCTCCGAACGGCGCGATGATTGATTATTTTCTGCCGTCGGCGGCCGAGAGCGTGGAGTTGGGTATTTTCGATGGGCAGCAGAATCTGGTCCGGAAGTTTTCGTCGAACGATGCCTCTGCCAATACTTCGAAAGATAAAAAGGCGGAGAAGCATGCTCCGCTTCCGGTTGCCGAGAGGTGGCTTCCCAAGCCGGAAGCGTTGGAGAAAAGTGCGGGCATGCACCGTTTCTGCTGGGATCTTATTTGGGGTAGTTCCGGGGGGCCGGACGCGGACGAGGAATCGGAGTATCGCAGCCCGCGCGGGCCGAAGGTGGTGCCGGGAAGCTATGAACTGCGGCTGACGGTCGACGGAAAAATGCAAAGCCAGCCGCTGAAAATCATTATGGATCCGCGTTCGCCAGCGACGGCCGAGATACTGGCGCAGCAGTTCCAGTTGGGCCAACAAATGTTTGGCGAAGCTATTGTGGCACGGCGCGTTCTATCGGAGATCGAGTTGGTGCAGAAAAAACTCGCCGACATTCGGCAGGAAATCGAGCGGCAAGAACTCGAGCGGCAGAAGGACGAGCACGAGAAGTCTGCGGCGCGGAATGCGGAGTTGAAATCGGCGTTGGAAGAAACGCAATCTGCGGTCGACAAGATTCTAAGAGATGAAGGGCGTTCCGCGCAGAAGAATCCTGGACTGCAGGATGGATACACCGCGCTGGCATCGGCTCTGCGGGTGGTCGAGGGCGGAGATCGCGCAGCGCCTTCGCAGGCGATCGTGGTTTACAAGGAGTCAAGCCCGGAAGTTAAAGAGCGCATCGCGGAGTGGACTCGGTTTAAACAAGGGCCATTAGAGCGACTTAGCCGGCAACTGCGCGAGGCTGGCTTTTCTTCCATCCAGAGTTCCGAGACGGAGTAACATGCCTGAATCGATTGATTGGCCACCTCCACACCCGGCTCGGCCGCCGGGGCCCCGGCGACATCGCCGCCGCTTTATTCTTATTCTTGTCGCGCTTGCAGTTATCGTCTTTGGCGGGCGAACCGCTTTGTCCTATTACGTGGACTTGTTGTGGTTTGGGTCGCTCGGCTATGGCGAAGTGTTCTGGAAGACGCTGGCACTGGAATGGGGGACCTTCGCCGCATTCGCTTTGGCGACATTCGTGATTCTGTATGGATCGTTTCTGGCCCTAAAGCGGGCGCACTCGCTCGACCTGCCCAGCGGCCACACAATTTATATCGGCGGGCAGCCGTTGAAGCTGCCGGTTGAGCCTGTGATGCGGGCGATCGCGCTGGGCATCGCCCTCGTCATAGCGGCTGCGACCGGGGGCGGGATGATGGCGGAGTGGCCCACGTTTGCGCTTTTCTGGTACGCACCGTCGCACGCACCGGGTTCGTCGGGCAGCATCGCGGATCCGATTTTTAGTAAGCCGCTGAACTTCTTTTTATTCACTCTGCCGGCCTGGCAGCTCATTGCGGGATGGCTGCTTACTCTGGCGGTGATTGTTTGCGTGCTGGCTGTTTTCTTTATTCTTATTACGGGCGGCAGCCGGATGCTTGCGGGGCGGCTTAGCCGCTCGGTGACATTACCCTGGCGGGGGCTGTCGATCGCGTCCGCGTTTCTGCTGCTGGTTCTAGCCGCACTGGCGTATCTCGGACGCTTTGGACGGCTGCTTGACGACCATACGATTTTTGGCGGCGTGACTTATACGGATGCGCACATCACACTTACTGGGATGCTTGTGGTCTGCGCGGCTCTTATTGCCGGCGCCGTGATCGCAATGGTCAACGGTGTGCGAAGTTCCCGCGGCAGCTGGCTGGTGGCGGCGATCATTCCGGCCGCGGTCTGTTATGTTGGCGTGCAAGGAATTGGATGGTACGTCAGCAACTTCATTGTCAAACCTAACGAACTGGTCCGCGAGCAGCCCTATATTAGCTACAACACCGAGTTCACGAGGCGAGCTTATGGGCTGAATCTTGTCGCGCAGCGCGAGTTTCCCGCCGAGACCACGGTGGCGGCAGCCGATGCAGCGGACAATCAGGCGACGCTGCAAAACATACGGCTGTGGGATTGGCATGCACTGCAGGATACGCTGCGCCAGATCCAGGAGATACGCACTTATTATGATTTTCCTGACATTGACATCGATCGCTATGACCTTAACGGGACAACTCGCGAGGTGATGCTGGCCGCGCGCGAGCTCAACGTCGAGAAACTTCCCGAGAGCAGCCGCAACTGGATCAATGAGAAACTGATCTACACTCACGGTTACGGCATCACCATGAATCCAGTGAACGGCTTCACTCCAGAGGGACTCCCTACTTTGATACTTAGTAACATGCCGGTGCAGAGTACGGTGCCCGGACTTAGCGTCACGCGCCCTGAGATCTATTTCGGCGAGTTGACCAATACCGACGTTTATGTGAAGACACGGCAGAAGGAATTCAATTACCCGCAGGGCGAGAGCAATAACCTGACATCTTATGAGGGCACTGGGGGCATCGTTATCGGCAATTTCCTCCGCCGGGCGATTATTGCCCTTGACCGCGGCGACCTGGCCAAGCTGCCGTTCAGCGACGACGTGAATCGGGACAGCCGGCTGTTGATGCAACGTAACATCCGCGATCGTGTAGCGGCGTTGGCTCCGTTCCTCACTTATGATCCCGACCCTTACATCGTGCTTGGCGAGGATGGACGACTTTCGTGGATCATCGATGCCTTCACAGTCACGGACGGCTATCCTTACTCGACTCATTACCAGCTAGGTGACACGTTAATTAACTACATGCGAAATAGCGTCAAGGTGGTTATTGATGCCTACGATGGAACGACTACATTTTATGTTTTTGACAAGGAGGACCCTCTCATCGCGGGTTACGAGCGAATTTTCCCCGGCCTGTTCAAGGATGCCTCCGCCATGCCGAGCGGATTGCGCAAGCACGTGCGCTATCCGGAGTTGCTGCTTAAACTGCAAGCGGAAGTTTACGGGCTGTATCACATGACTGATCCCGAGGCGTTCTATAACCGGGAAGATTTGTGGACAGTGGCTAGCGAGGTCGGCATGAGCGAGGGAGGCGGGCAAACGACACAGGTCATGCGGCCTAACTTCGTGCTGATGAAACTGCCGGGAGAGAACGGCGTGGAGTTCGCGGAGATTCTGCCTTTCACTCCGGCTAACCGGAATAACCTGATTGGCTGGATTGCGGGGCGGAGCGACGGCGCCAAGTACGGCACGTCGGTGGTCTACAACTTTCCCAAGACGAAGCTGGTCGATGGACCGCTGCAAGTCGAGGCGCGCATCGACCAGAATGCGGAGCTTTCGGGACAGTTGACACTTTGGAACCAGCAAGGCTCGCATGTGCGGCGCGGGGCGCTGCTGGTGATTCCGACGGGGCGGGCGCTGCTATATGCGGAGCCGATTTATCTGCAGGCGGAACGCAGTCCGATGCCGGAGTTGCGGCTGGTGGTGCTGGCGCTGCAGGATAAGCTCGCATATGGACCGACGTTCGAATCAGCAATGGCTGCGCTCTTTGGCGGCGGAACGTCCTCTTTGACTGCTCCGATTGGGACTGCGCCGAATGCGAGTGCTTCTCTGGCGGGCGGAACCGTTAGCGGCGGCCCTCTGTCCTCCGCGGCGGGCCAGCCCGGAGCGGAGTTTAAAGCGCTGATCTCGGAAGCCGCCAGGGAACTGGCCGACTACCAGCGCCTGACGGCGGAAGGCAAGTTAGGAGAAGCAGGGCAGAAGCTGGAAGAGTTGAAGCGCGCGCTGGACAAGCTGAACAAGCGCCAAAAGTAATTCGCGATTAGTACTTCTGTGGAGACGGAGAACATTGAGATGGATGCAGAGTCCACGACAGCGCAACTTGACCGGCGTTTCGGAATTCCGGGTATTGCAAGGGTAAGCGAGGGCAACGGCGGGATGCTGCGAGTGCAGATAACCTCGCCGCTCGGTGAGGGCGAGATATACTTGCATGGCGCGCAAGTGACGTCATGGAAACCGGCTGGCGCTGGCGAGGTAATTTTTCTCAGCACGAAATCGCGTTGGGAAGAAGGGCAGGCGATTCGTGGAGGCATTCCCATCTGCTTTCCGTGGTTTCGAGGCAAGAAAGACGATCCCAAAGCTCCAGCGCATGGATTCGCGCGCACGACGGCGTGGCAGATCGAGGGGATCGTTGAGAGCGCAAGCGGAGTGACCGTCACCATGTTTACGCAAAGCAGCGAACGCACGCAACGCTGGTGGCCGGGTGAGTTTCGGCTGGTTCATCGGGTTACATTTGGCTCCGAACTCAAGCTGGAGCTAGAGTGCAGCAACACGGGGAAAACGCCGCTTTGTTTTGAGGAAGCTCTTCATACTTACCATCGAGTGGCGGATGTCCATGACGTACGCGTGCAGGGTCTGGATGGTGTCCATTTTCTTGATAACATCGACTTGAACAAAGAGAAGATGCAGAGAGGCGACTTCGCGGCGGTCTCACAGACAGACAATGCTTATATGAATACGCAGGGCGCGGCAGATCTGCTGGACCCTAAGATGAAGCGGCGGATTCGGCTGACGAAGACGAATTCAGATACGACCGTCGTATGGAATCCGTGGCGCGAGGGTGCTCAGGGGATGCGGGATCTTGGGGATGCCGAATGGACACAATTTCTCTGCGTGGAAGCGAGCAATATTCTGAGTTCCGCGGTCAATCTGGAGCCAGGAGGAAAGCATACGATGAGGGCCGCGATCGGCGTTGCAAAACTCTAGCCGGCTAATCAAAGAATCTTATTGAATGGGGCGTTCGATGCCGGCGCGCCGCTCCGCTACGGCAGGGATGGTGACGGGCAAATGCCCACGAATTGGAATTTCGCCGAAAAGCGCTTTGACTGCGCTCGTCTCTGAAACGGTCGCGGCTGAAAAGGTGCATAGGTAGTTTTGGACGCTGGGGAAATCCTGGGCCAGGTAGGGGTTTCCAACCGCGACTACCACGGTTTTCGCGCCAGCTCGGTCGAGAATGTCATGCAGGAGACTGCCGCTTGGGTCAGTGGCACGAACTTCGGTCCCGTTGCCTCGCACTCCGGGCGTCGGCACCGCGTACACGGCTGCGATGACGCTCTCAGCTTCGTCGACAGCCTTCAGTACATCCGCCGACATGGGCTCGGCGATTCTTGAGTCAACGTAGATGACGCGGGCGTCGGGGGCGCGGATGCGAAGCTCTTGCTCTAGAACGCGGCCCGCTGGCAAGCGCACATCATCCGAAAAAATGACGGCGACTAGGCGATTGCGGATGGCTTCGGGAGCCTGGTAGGGGAGCGATGCGGCGGACTTTTTGACTGCCTTCAAAGGCAATGCCTTGCCGTTGTCGCGAACCAGGGTGATGGCGGCATCGGAGATGGTTTGCCCCAGAGCGGCGTTTTCCGGCTTGTGGATAAGAATGTCGAGCGCATTGATATCTACCAGGCGCGCCTTCTGCAGGTTGAGAGAGGCTTTCGCCTGAAGAATCTTTCGCACCGAACTATCCAAACGCTCAGCTGAGATTTCGCCGCTGCCGACCGCGGCCAGCATGGCTCGGTATGCGGCATCGAGGTTTGGCGGGATGAGCAGCACGTCGTTCCCGGCCTTGAACGCGTCCACGGCTGCGCGGCCGATGTCCGCGGCGTAAAGATGGGTCAAGGCCGCCATGTCGAGAGCATCGGTGATGACAATTCCATGGAAGCCGAGCTGCTCCTTTAACAAATGAGTAACGATGGCCGGAGAGGTTGTGGCCACACGGTTGGGATCGCTTTCGAGGGCGGGCACGGTGACATGAGCCACCATCACGGCATCGACTCCGGCGGCGATGGCTTGGCGAAAGGGAGGGAACTCCACGGACTCGAGCCGCGCCATGTCGCCGCTAACACGCGCCACACCGAGATGGGAGTCGGCGGCAGTGTCTCCGTGGCCGGGGAAATGCTTGGCGGTGGTGAGCATTCCGTTCGATCGAGCGCCTTGAATGTAGGCGGCGGCCAGTTCTCCGACCTGCTGAGGATTCTCGCCGAACGAACGAACGTTGATGATGGGATTGGCGGGGTTGGAATTCACATCTACTACGGGGAAGAAATTCCAGTGGACGCCGATGGCTCGCGCTTCGAGAGCTGTGATCTTGCCGAAACTCTCGGCATATTCAGTTTTGCCGGCCGCACCAAAAGCCATAGCTTGCGGAAAGACCGTGGTTCCGTTCAGGCGTGAGGACAGCCCACTTTCGAAGTCGGCAGCAATCAGCAAGGGCAGCTTGGACTGTTCCTGAAGATGATTCAGAAGCATCGCGGCTTCGTAGGGCTGGCTTCTGATAATGAATGGGCCTTCGACGGGAACGGAAAGCGCGAATAATCCGATGTGATAGCGCTGAATTTCCTCGATGAATTGCAGGTACTGGGGGGACTGCACATTGAAGAATTCAGCCCTGGCCCAGACCATGAAAAGTTCTCCGACTTTCTCTTCGGTCGACATCTTGCTCAGGGTGCGATGCACCCACTTTTCGCCGGATCGATCCAGATGAGGAGGCGCTGGGCGCGCGTAGCGTTCTTTTGCAGAAGCAGAACAACCGACTGCGAGGAGGCTGGCGAGAATCGCGAGATGAATGGCGGGTCGCATGGAAGATATTTGAATCTCTGAACTGATCGTTTGGTTGAAAGACTTAGGTTAGCGTAGCCGACGGATAAAGAGCGAGTGCCGTTCCGACCGGTAAACGCCGATGACGTAAATCAGCGCCTGGTTTTTTGAAGAATAAATGACCTGACGGATACGCAACAAAGGAGCACCCACCCGCAGATTCAAAAGCTGCGCCACGCGGCCCTCGGCAACGGTGGCATCCACTTCTTCGTCAGCATAGGCGAGTTCAACGCCGTAATCGTGCTCGAGCGTGGAGAACAGCGATCCACGCGCTAGTGGCGCATGGATAAGATCCCCGAACTCGGCCGCGGGCAGGTAGCAGGTTTCCATCGCGAAAGGTTCGTCGGTGGTCAGCCGCACCCGCTCAATCTTGACCATGCGGCTGGTCGCACCCAGACCCAGCCGGGCCGCGATTTCCTGCTCGTCTTCGACGATTTTCGCGGTAATGACCTTGGAGCCGGGAGCTAATCCCCTGCTGGCCATCTGCTCGGTATAGCTCATGAGCTTGTTGAACTGAATGCGCGGCGGCGCCACAAACGTCCCAGCGCCGCGGCGGCGTTCGACGACACCCTCGCGTTCGAGAGTGGCGAGGGCGTGGCGGGCGGTCATCAGACTCACGTTATGGATTTTGGCCAGTTCGCGTTCGGAACTGACTGCGTCGCCGGGCTTTAGTTGCTTTGCCTCGATACGCTGGCGGATCGCGCGCTGAATCTTCTGGTAGGCGGGCAAGCCATTTCGACGGCGTTCAGACATAAGCAATTATCCTAATCGTGAACGGAGATTCTAGAGATAAAATAGCGCGTCATCTGCTATATAGCTGACAAGTGAGCGAAAGTAAAGCTGGATTTGTTCGGGATGACCAATCGCGACCCGGAAAATCGAGCTTAACGCTATATAGCTGTAAGGATAGGAGAAGAGCCAAAACATCACCTTCCAAGGGCCCTGCGAGCCCGTAATCCACAAGCAGGCTGTGGAAATCCGCTTTAAGGAAGGTTGGGGAGCGGTTTATACGTTTTCTGGTAGCAGTGGGGCGACCGGTGCCACCTCTCCAGTGCCTCAAAGTCTTTATATAGCACTCAAATAATTTTTTACCCGGCATTCATTTTTTCCTTGACGACACAAAACATACTGCTATATAGCATGTAGTACATTTGAATTTAAACCAGGAATGAAAGTGTTCCCCGGGAGGTTCTGTGATGAGAACTAAAAAGTCGCTCGCTGTTGCGCTGACCCTATTCGCGATTCTGGCGTTTGTCAGCGCTTCGTCCTTGCTGGTCTGGAGCCAGGAAGTGACCGCCAACATCGTGGGCACGATCACCGATCCGAGCGGAGCCCCCATCAAAGGGGCTGCGGTTTCGGCGACCGATGTGGATCGGGGAACGGTGTGGAACGCCGTAACGAATGATGACGGCGCTTACAACCTGCTGCGCCTGCCGATCGGCACTTATATGGTCAAGGTGACCTCCCAGGGTTTTCAACCCATCGAACACGCCCCCTTCACGCTCGTGCTCAACCAGACGGCACGGGTGGATGTTCGAATGACCATGGGACAGGTCTCGACGTCGGTCGAAGTCATCAGTTCGACGCCCTTGCTGCAGACGGAAACTACTGAGGTCAGCACGGTGATTGATGCCAACACCAACGTGAGCCTGCCGCTGGCCGCGCGCGATTATCTGCAACTCACCCTGCTTGCCCCCGGAGTTACCGTTGTCGACCCGGATCAGATGCGGTCGCCGCAAGACATGCTGAACTCCGGACGCCCCTTCATCAACGGAAATCGCGAGCAGGCGAACGAATACCTGATCGACGGCGTTCTCAACAGCGAGGATAAGAACAACGAAGTGGGCTACACGCCCAATGTCGACGCCATTCAGGAATTCAACCTGATTACACAAAACGCGTCTGCTGAATTCGGGAATTACCAGGGCGGGGTGGTGAGCGTGAGCACGAAGTCGGGCACAAACAGTTTTCACGGCGATCTGTATGAGTTCTTTCGCAGCGATTATCTTGATGCCAACCTCGCTTCCGCGGCGTGGACTGAAGGCGTGAACAACGGCCAAGTCGGATTCAACGCGCAGGGTGTCGCCGAGAAACCTGAACTCCGCTACAACCAGTTCGGAGGCACAATCGGTGGCCCGATTATCAGGAACAAGCTGTTTTTCTTCGCCGATTATCAGGGCCAGAGGTTGGTGAATGCGAGTCCAACCCAAGCACAGGTCTTAACCGCGCAGGCTCGCATGGGAGACTTTGGCCAGCTTTGCACGGGTTGGGGCGGATCGTTCAATGGCGCCGGAATATGCACTGGCGCGACACCCCCAACTGGCGTGCTGACACAGTTGATTTACCCGAACGGACCGAACGCAGGTAATCCGATTCCAAACAACAATCTGGTCACTGCCGGATACACGATCGACCCCGTGGCGGCGAACCTGTTCTCCGATACAAAGTACTATCCTCTACCTGGGCTCGACACGCTCAACACGAATAATCTTTTTTACAAGAGCGGGAACGACCTGAATAACAATCAGGGCGACCTGAAGATCGACTTCAACGCCTCGCAAAATGACAAGATATTTGGACGCTGGTCACAGATGGATCTCAACCAGCCAACCTTCACGGGCTGCATTTTCTGCAACAACGAAGCTGTCGAAGGCAGTGACGAACCGGTTCGCAATGGCGTAGTCAACTGGACGCACACCTTCCGCTCCAACCTACTGAACGAAGCTCGTTTCGGGTTTAATGCGGTCCGATTCAACCAGAACGAGACCCCGACTTCTGGACTGGGGGACATAAGTCAGACTCTGGGCATCACCGGCGGCAATGTTCAGGCGCCTGGCCTGGTCGAAATCGATATGGCGGGTAACAACTCGGGAAATGCTGACCTTGGGCTTCGCAACCTGGTCCAGGATTTCCACTCCACGCAGGGCCAGTTTGAGGATAACGTTATTTACACGATTGGCCGTCACCAGATCAAAACCGGCTTCGAATACGTTCGCGAACGGCAGAATTACATCTATCCGGGAAATAATGGCGCCCTGGGTTACATTGGGATCGGTACCGCGACGGGATCCGGCCTCGCCGACTTCTGGTTGGGCAACGTGGCGGGGGGAGCGGCTTCGCAGCGGGACACGGGCAGCCAGCTCTCTTCACCCGCCATGCTGCGGGGGAATGTCTTTGCTGCGTTTATCCAGGATGACTGGCGCGTGACTCCAACGCTGACCCTAAATCTCGGCATGCGCTTCGAAGACCATACTCCGCTTTACGAAACCAACGGCCACGAGGTGAACTTCGGGCTCTACACGGGAACGATTTACACGCAGAACGGCGTTGATGGAACCGCGAAGTTCAGCAACAAGGCGCTCTACAACAACTATCTCGGTATTGGCGATTGGGAGCCGAGGATTGGAGTGGCCTGGGCGCCGGCCGCACAGGGTGGCAAGATGGTGTTTCGCGCCGGGTTCGCCATTTCGTCTTACCTGGAGGGCGGCGGTGGCAATGAGGAACTCACTCAGAACCTGCCATTCGGTTTTCTGCAGCAACAAGCGGTCGGGCGGCATCGGAACGCTGGAGAACGGCTTCCCGGCTACCACGGCCGTCGCGTGCGGCGGCGTGATCAATCAATCCTGTTATAACGGGGTGCGCATTCGCGTGTTCCCGCAGAACTTCAGACCGGCGACGGTCAATCAGTGGAATGTGACGTTCCAGCAGCAATTGAGCAACTATTTAACCTTCCAGTTGGGTTATGTCGGACAGCGGGGCGCACACTTGCTGAACTTTGAGGATATTGCGCAGTCCGTCCCGCTGAATGCGGCCGGAAACGTTGCCGGACGCGGCGATCCTGATCGTGACCAGGGAACCGGGGCCTTTTCTCGGCGGCGGAACTCCGGGGTCGTTGTATCTGGCGGATAACAACCAGTTCAACGTTCCGGGTTGCGGGACCGCCGGCAATCCGATATGCGGCGCAGAAACCCTGGCGGGAACCGATGAGTCGAACTCAGACCAGTCGTACAACGCTCTGCAAGCTGTGCTGCAAAAGCGCATGAGCAACGGGCTGGAAGCTCAGGTTTCCTACACCTGGTCGAAGTGCATGAGCAACTCTCCAGGATTCTTTGGCGAAGGCTGGGGTAGTACTGGGGCCACGAGTTCGAGCGGACAGCCGGGATGGGAGAATATCTATAATCCGCGGTTGGATTGGGGACCATGCTACTACGACCAGACCAACATTTTATCCAGTTACGTTACCTATGCGTTGCCGATTGGCCGCGGCAAACAGTTTGGCCACGATATGAATCCGGCTCTTAATGCCGCGCTGGGGAATTGGGAGATTGGCGGCATTGTTACGCTGCACAGTGGAAATGCTTTGACGCTGAATAACTTTGGAGGTTGGAGTGGCGCCGGCGGTAATGCGGACAACACCAACGGCGTCGATCCCGAAACGCTGGCTGGCCTGCCGGACTGCAGCGGCGAAGTGCGTATTCTCAACCAAACAGTGCACGCGCAGGGCGGAGCGGCTGGGTACATTCAATATATTGATCCATCTCCCACCAACGTTGTTGCTGCCGCTCCCAATACATTTGGAACCTGCGGGGTTGGCAATGTTCGTGGTCCAGCCTATGCCAATGTGGATCTAAGCCTGCACAAGAGTATTCCTTTCACAGAAAGCAAGAGGTTGGAATTCCGCTTCGAAGCGCTGAATGCCTTTAACCACCCGGTCTGGGATTTCTCTGGTGGGCCAGCTGACGGATCATTCGATCCTGGAGGCTCCGTAACCAACGGGAGTTGCTCGGCGGCGAACAATTGCGGCAACCCGACGTTCGGCAAGATCACCAGTGCCCAAGGAGCACGCGAACTGCAACTGGCTTTGAAGTTTTATTTCTAGCGCCCGGGTACGTCGCGTAACATAAGTCACATGAAAGCGGCAGGCGCTGATTCAGCGCCTGCTCTGTTTTTTGGATCTTCCGCATCAGCAAATTGACCGCGAACGGGGATTGAGGAGACAATAACAGCCGTCTGCCGGTCAAGAATCCGGCCTAAGTCTTTATGTATGATTGTGCGAGCTGAAGCGGCCAAGAATTCTGAATACCCGTTTCTCAGCGCATGTTTTGCGGCGTCAATCAGGTTGACCAGTTTCACTTTTCAGCTTACGGTCTGGCTCGCGATCTCCGTTGTTGCCGCTAAGTCCGTGGCGCAAACTTCCGCACCCGTCGGTATTTCTATTTCTATGCCCACCGAAGCGCGGGTCAAGTCCCCTGGCTGGTGGCCCACAAAGGGGGATGCCTCGCGAGACAGTTACGTCGGCACGGCGGTATGCGCGAAATGCCATGGTTCCAAAGTTGCGACTCAGCAATCGAGCGCCATGGCCCAGGCCGCCGTTCGCGCCGCCGATGCGGAGGTGCTTCGCCAGCATGATCATCTATTGTTTCGCGCCAGGCCCCTATCGCGAGGAGATCGTGACTAAGGGCGAAAAGAGCGTTCTCACGGTCACCACCGGGGATAACGGGGTTTCTGTCTCTGCCGATCTGCTTTGGGCATTTGGCATCGGGCACATGGGGCAGACTTATGTCTACGAGAAAAACGGCAGCTTTTACGAAAGCCACTTGAGTTTTTTTGCTTCGACCCAGGATCTGAACATCACTCCGGGACAATCGATTGCTACGCCCGCCAATATCGAGGATGCTGCGGGACGTCGCATGCCGCTGTCAGAAAGCCGCCGATGCTTTTCCTGTCATACAACCGCTTCGATAACCAAGAATCAATTTGACGTTAATGGCGCGATGCTTGGCGTGACCTGCGAAGCCTGCCACGGGCCGGGCGCCGTTCATGTAGCCGCCATGAAATCGGACCTGCCGCAACAGGGTTCGCAAACGATCATGAATCCCAGCCGCCTCGATCCGGTCGAGTCCGTGGACTTCTGCGGCGCGTGCCACCGCACATGGGAAGACGTTGTAACGGGCGGCTTCATCGGAGTTGGCGTGCTGAACGCTCGCTTTGCGCCTTACCGGCTGGAAAACAGCAAGTGCTGGAGCAAGCCAGACGTCCGCCTCACCTGCGTTGCCTGCCACGATCCTCATTTGCCTCTGGAACACGATGCTGCGGCCTATGATTCACGCTGCTTGCAATGCCATGTCAATCAGCCGGGCGCAAAGCCAAACAGCGATTATCCGGGCGCGGCTTGCCCGGTGAGCACCAAGAACTGCGTGACCTGCCATATGCCTAAGGTGGAATCTCCGATTCAGCATTCGAGCTTCACCGATCATTGGATTCGAATTGTAGGCGCTGGGCAGGACTACCCCAACTGAACTGTGACTTAATCGACCAATGACTTTAACGGCATATAATCGACAAATGGTTGGTTTTTCCCGGCATCTAGTGTGGTTTGTATTTGCGACGGCAATCATCGTGATGCCCGTGGATGGCTATGGGCAGAGGGCTGCGAAAAGTTCCGCCGCCTCCGGTGGAGAGGCGCAGCGCGCTGCGGCGCTGGCTGAGAGCGGACATTGTAAAGAGGCTCTTCCCTTATTGAAGAGGACGATCCGACAGGTTACGGATACGGACTTCAAGAAACGGCTGGCGCTCGATGGCCTGCATTGCGCGATGACGCACGATCCTTATCGAAGCGCTCGATTTTCTGGCGGTGCTGAGTCACGATTTTCCTCGCGATCCGGAAGCGCTATATGCCGCGACGCATGCGTACTCCGACTTGTCGATGCGGGCTTCGCAGGATCTGGCGCACGAAGCGCCCTTCTCTTTTCAGGTTCATGAATTGAACGCGGAGGCGCTGGAGATTCAGGGCAAGTGGGACCAGGCAGCGACGGAGTACCGGAAGATTCTGGAGATCAGTCCGGTGCTGCCCGGGATTCACGCTCGCCTGGGACGCGCGCTTCTGTCGAAACCGCAGCCTTCTCCGGCGGAAGTCGAACAGGCGAAGAAGAATTTTCAGGAGGAACTTGAGATTAATCCGCAGAATGCGGTCGCGGAGTTCGTCCTGGGGCAATTGGCCGCTGATGCAAAGGACAACGCGACGGCGATCCAGCATTTTACGCGTGCCACCAAGATCGACAGCGGATTCATGGAGGCGTACCTCGGTCTGGGGACCGCGCTGAACTCCGCAAAACAGTTCACGGAGGCGATTCCGCCGCTGGAGACTTACGAGAAGATGGCGCCCGATAGTCCGACGGGGCATTATCAGCTGGCCGTCGCTTATGCCGGAGCGGGCCGCCGCGAAGATTCGAATCGCGAGGCCGCGCTGCAACGACAGTCGTCAGAGGCGCTGGAGTCGGTGAAACGGAAGGCGGCTACGGCGATGGAAAACCAATCGGGCTCGCAGGCGCCGGAGCAAAAGTAAATGCGGTTCCGGACGTTTTCGTTTGGGTCGTCATTCAGGACTGGGCTTTCTGAAAGAAGAAACTTTCTTCAGGCATTGGCCGGGACGCTGGCGCTTCCCTGCCTGAACCGGCTTCTGTGGGCTGTGGATCACCCGGCTGCTCCTCCGGCATACCCGTTCTCGGAAGTCCCCTCCTCCGCGAGTGGCATCACATGGAGCCACACTGCCGGCAGTTCTGCGGAGAAATACCTGCCCGAATCGACCGGGGCAGGGTGCGCTTTTTTCGATTACGACAACGACGGGTGGATGGATATTTACCTCGTCAACAGTGGCCCCTGCGACTTTTTTACTCCGGCACATCCATTGCGAAATGCTCTTTACCGCAATAATCGCGATGGCACCTTTACCGACGTCACTGAGAAGGCAGGCGTCCCCGGCGGCGGGTATGGCATGGGGGTGGCGGCCGGTGACTACAACGGAGATGGGTTTCCCGATCTCTACGTCACGCAATACGGCCGAAGCATTCTCTATCGCAACAACGGCGACGGCACATTTACCGATGTGACAGAGAAAGCCGGTGTGGCCGCGCCTGGCTGGGCTTCCAGCGCGGTCTGGTTTGACTACGACAACGACGGGCGCCTCGATCTGTTTGTGTGCAGGTTTGTCGACTTCGACAAGTCGAAGCATCACCACTGCGGCGCTCCCAATCTGCCTGCGTTGGCGGGACTGAACGAATATTGCTATCCCAAGGTGTATTCGCCGATGCCGAGCTGGCTTTTTCACAACAATGGAGACGGCACATTTACCGATGTCAGCCAGAAGATGGGAATCACGGACAACCCCGGCAAATCCTGGGGGGTGGTGGCGACCGATATTAATAATGATGGCTGGCTCGATCTTTTCGTCGCGAACGATACGGTTGCGAATTTTCTTTTCGCGAATCGCCAGGGACACCGTTTTGAGGAGATCGGATTCACCAGCGGAGTTGGCTTTGGTGAAGGCGGGAAAGCGCGTTCGGGAATGGGAGTCGATTCCGCGGATTTCAATCAGGATGGCTGGATGGACCTGTTCGTGACGAATCTGAATCACGAATTTTACGCGTTGTACATAAACCGGCGCGACGAAACTTTCGACGACATCGCCGGGGCCTCCGGTGTTGCTAATGCGACCCGGCTCATGAGCGGATGGGGCGTCAAGTTCTTCGATTACGACAACGATGGCAATCTCGATCTTCTGATCGCCAACGGACATCCTGACGATCTGATCGAGAAGATTTATGACAACGTGACCTACCATGAGCCGCTACTCCTATTCCACAACAATGGAGCAGGGTTGACGAATGTCAGCCATGAGAGCGGTCCGGCTTTTTCGCGCCTAATGTCAGGTCGCGGTCTGGCGCTCGGCGATTTCAACAATGACGGCGCCGTGGATGTGTTGATTTCCAATAACGACGCAGCGCCGGTGCTCTTGAAAAACAACGCCGGTAAGGGAAATCACTGGCTGGGACTGAGCCTGACCGGAAAAACCTGCAACCGCGACGCCGTCGGCGCCCGCATCAAGTGGCAGGCGGGAGATCTGAAACGGAATACTATGAAGATCGGCGGAGGCAGCTATCTCTCCTCTCACGACCCGAGGATAGTGCTCGGCATCGGAGAAAGAAGCAAGATGGACTGGATCGAAGTGAAGTGGCCTAAACCGAGCACGGGGGTTCAGCGTTATACCGATCTGCCAATAGATCGATATATTTCGCTCTTCGAGGGCGAAGAGAAATGGAAATAAAAAGGTCGATCGGAAAGCTATACGTTCGTTAAGTTCTTAATTATTACCACTATCATTTCGATGATCGGCTGGGATCATGGGAGTCGAACTTCGATTCGATCTTCCATTCGAACTTTCATTCGGTCTTTGATTCGACCTTCGAAATCTGGCATCCCCAATTTCCAGCATCTGACATTGCGCCCTTGCCTGTCCACTTGGCCTGTTGAGGGAACGGACGAGAGGCCTGGTCATTTCAATGCCCTTCGCGGGATCGTCGTCGTGATACTTTCGTGGCGATGATTTTATCGGGCGACACTCCTTCTTCAACCCATCGTTCCAGGGCTACAAAGATATTGTGGTCCGCGTCGGGAGCGGGAGCAAAATCGAGAAGGTTTCCGAAAAGATCGGGTCCAGCGCCTTCACCGCAATGCATCATGCCGGGCACCATAAACAACTTGTAAAATTTCTGTGTCTTTTCAAAACCACCGATTTTTGCCGCGACGCGTTCGTAATATTCGGTGGAGTGACGAGGAGGCGGCGAACCGTCATTCCACCCGTGATAATGCAGCATCTTTCCGCCATGCGCCTCGAAGGGCCTCAGATCTGGGTCAGACGCATCCAGTACGGAAGCAACCTTCTCCTCAGTCGTAGCGATATCTTTGTCGAAATTCAGATCTGTAAACGTCCATTTTGGATTTTCGAAAACGAACGAGCCGTAGAATGCGCTGGAAAACATAGCGTCGAGACTGATTCCCGGCGCTGCTCCAAAAACGTAACTGGCGAAAGAAATTCCGGGAAGCCCAGGTTGGGCCTCGGCTCCCGGTTCGTATCCTCGCGAGATTTGCTGGCCCGTCCGCGGGTTTTTCGGGCCAGCGTAAATTTTCTTCAAAGCATCTACTTGCTGAGCACTAAGGCAGGTGTCCGAATCGGCGCTCTTGCACAAAAGTATCGAGGGATCGAAGGAGCAGTGCAGAGGGTCTTTAACGAACTTGTCAGCAACCCCGTCCTGCTTCCCGCACGCAGACAGGACCGCATCCTCGACGGCGCTCCGTTTCGTTTCGGGGATAAAGCTGGCGGCGGTATTCAGGGCTTGCGCGTTCCATGCAAACGCGGCCATCAGTTGTGTCCAATAGTGCGCGGGGGCGCCGACGAGAATTCCATTGAAGTCGTCGGGAAAACGCTGAGCCTCCATCAACCCTTCACGACCGCCTTCGGAGCAGCCGTTGAAGTAAGAATAGCGAGGAGGTTTCTGGTAAAAGGCTGCAATGATTTTCTTTGCCGCTGCGTTGGTCTCATGCACCGCGCGATATCCAAAATCCTTTATTTTTTCAGGATGCCCGATGGCCCACGACCCATCGGTGGGAGCGCCGTCGTGGCCATCATCGGTTGCGGCCGAGGCAAATCCCTTCTTTAGATTCTGCGCCAAGACAAAGAGATTGATTGAACCGCCTAATCCACCGTTCCCTATTTGCTCAAACTTTCCATTCCACGCCGTTTCGGGCATCCAGACTTCAACTTTAATATGCGAATCGGGTGTAGGCTTGATTTCGGCTTGCACACGGCAAAAGGACGGAAGATCAATCGATTTCACCGGCGCGTGTCCGGCGGGCAGAGAGAAGGGGCCGGCAGCAATGGTCTGCGCGGAAGAGACGGTAGTGCCCGGCAACTCAAGCTGCTTCAGTTTTTCGCACGCATTCTGACCAAAGGCGGTGGATGAAAGGGCTGTCGCCAAACAGAACGAGAGAGAAATGTACAAGGTGAATTTCTGGAACATAAGTCTCCTTACTGTGCAATTAGAGAACGCATAAGAGTTTCGGAAACCTGATCAAGGCTGTTCCGCGACTCCAAACCGGCGCGAAATCTCACGCGCCGCTACCTTGACGCTGTTGATGATGTGCCGGTCGTCCACGGACACGGTGACGCCGGTGACGCTGACTGCGGCCGGCACTTCGCCGAGCGCATCGAAAATCGGCGCCGCCACGGCGCGGATACCCAGAAAGAGCTCGCCGTCGCTGGTGGCGTAGCCTTGCTGGCGCGCAGTCTTCAATTCCGCGAGCAGGCGGCTTTTCGAATCGATTGTATTGGGGGATGTCTTGGCGAGCCTATAGTGATCGAAGAGGCTCAATATTTGATTTTCAGGCAGGTGGGCCAGCAACACTTTGCCCAAAGCGGTCGAGTGAGCAGGATAGCGAACGCCAATATCCATATCGATCCTGGCCAGGTCGGCCTTCTCGACCTTGTCGACGATCATCACCCTGCCTCTTTCGAGGATGCCAATCAGAGCTGAAATCCGGGTCTCCGACGAAAGTCTATGAAGGATCGGTTCAGCGATGCGGCGAAGCCCCATGTCGCGGAGTGCACCGTGGCTGAGCGCAACGATTTTCAAACCCATCTCGTAGCGCCCATTCTCGGGATCGCGCCGCAGGTAGCCTTCACGTTCGAGACGACTCAAGATGTAAGAGGTGGTGCTGGTGGCAACTTTGAAATGAGCGCTGATTTCGGCATTGGTCAGCCCACCCGACTTGTGCGCGACGAATTCAAGGATGGCGAGAGCGCGTTCGAGGGAATTCGTGGAGCGTTCCGATCTCAAGTGACTTTCCGTTCCTGTGGCAGTGCGAGTGCCGACTGGGCGGCGTATAGCCGCTCCATCTTCCGAGCATTCGAGGCTCTGTATCAGGTGCACGATTAGTTGTCTAGTACGGTGATCCAAGTTCGACGGGAGCGGGCTCAGGTCGAGCGTCTAAGCGACAAGACCTCAAACTGACTCCGCGCGCCACGGCGCAGGTTCATACGATCCCAGCTAGCTATAGTCTTGAGGGTGCACGCTGTCAATTTACCACTCAATAGATTGAGGACGTAAGGGCCCGGGCAACCGTATTTTGAAACAAATCTCAACAGCTCTCAACTAATTGAGGGCTGCATTGACTCCACCCGTCCGAAGGTGGGATTTTGTCGAACGGTGGAGGGCCACGTTTGCTCTCACACATCCCAGGTCACGGTGGACAAAATGCGAAAAGCAGTCTTTAGCTCTCTGGCAGCAAAAGTATTCTTTGGTCTGTGCTTGGTCGTGGGCCAGGGAACGGCACTGCTCGCGCAGACCAGCACTGCCACGGTTTCAGGCACCGTGTCAGACAATCAGGGAGCCAGACTTCCCAACACCAAAATAATCGTCACCAACACCGAGACTGGCGTTTCCACTACGTCAACCACGAATCCTAATGGCTCTTATACCGTCGCCAGCTTGCCGATCGGAACCTACCAGATCGAGGCCCAACGCGAAGGATTCAAGACGAGCATCCGGGGACCCATTGTATTGACGGTCGGAGAAGAAGCCTCAGTTCATTTTGTACTGACGGTAGGACTCGTGGCGGAGAGCGTAGACGTGGCTGCCGATGTTCCGACCGTGGATACCAATACCAGCACGGTCGGCTGGCTGGTGGGTGAGAATCAGGTCCGGGATCTTCCCTTAAATGGCCGCAATTTCGTGCAATTGACTCTGCTGACACCGGGAGTTCAGCCAGTGCCGCAGGAAAACACCGAAGGCGCCGCGACGCTTGTCCCCTTCGGATTCGGATCTCCACAAAGATTTTCGGTTGCCGGCGGCCGTCCGCAAGGAGAACTGTTCTTAATCGACGGGACGGATACGGCTGGAGTCTGGGGAAACGGAACCGGAGCAAATCTTGTGGGAACCACGCTTGGCGTGGACGGCATCGCCGAATTTGAAGTGCTCACCGACACTTACTCGGCGGAGTATGGCGGAAACGGAGCAGTGGTCAACGCAGCGATACGGTCCGGGACCAACAGCTATCACGGGTCAGGCTATGAATATGCCCGTAACAGCGCGATGGATGCGCGCAACTTCTTTGATCCTCTTTCGGGCACACTGCCGTTCAGCCGCAATCAATTTGGCGGCACTTTTGGCGGTCCGATTAAGAAGAACAAGACATTCTTTTTCGGCAACTATGAAGGCCTGTGGCAATCGCTTACTGTGCCTGTGACAACGCAGGTGCCGGATCAGAATTTCCGCAATGGGTATCTGCCTTGTTATGAGACGATCGGCGTGTCCTGTGACCCGACTACCAACCTTGCCGATGTAGGTATCAACCCAAATATAGCGAGCTATCTCAATACCTTTCCCGTCCCGAATGGACCCGAAATACTCGCCCCTGTTACCAACCTTCCGACGGGCAGCGCGGACAACACTTCCGCCCTCTCCCAGCCGCTTCACGAAAATTACGCCGTCGGTCGAGTCGATCATAATCTGTCCTCTTCTGACTCTTTATTCGCAAGCTACGAGTTTGACGATGCGAAGCTGACCGCGTTGCCGAATCCGGTAACCATGGACGACGACACGCAACGAAACCAATATCTGACCTTCGAAGAAAGAAAGGTGATCTCGCCTACGCTATTAAACGTCGGGCACTTTTCTTTCGTCCGATCGAATATCGATGTCCACACTCGCTACAACCCGAACCTATTGGTGGTTCCAGGGTCTGGCATCCAGGGCACTATCGGTGTGACGGGGCTAAATTCAATAGGCGGGAACGACACTGCGCAGGAATTGGTCAATCGTTTCACATTTCGCGACCAGTTATCGTGGACCAAAGGGCGCGGCACTCCGTGCAACTCGGCATGGAAGTTGTCAGGCACTACATCGATGCCACAATTCCTATTGTTAACGGAGGAAATGTCGTATACGACGGCATCTACCTCTCGGCAATGGGGGAGGCCGTGGAATCGCCGTTCCAGGCGTTCTTGCAGAACCAGCCATTGGCATTTGTGGGAGTTCCGACCGACGCGAACAACTCGACGCGTGATATGCGCCATACCAATCTGTCTCCTTATATACAGGATAAATTCCAGGTTAACCACCGTTTCGTGCTCAATCTCGGCCTGCGCTACGATTTTGAGACCAATCCGGTCGAAAAAAATAACGAACTCTACAATTTAATCAATCCGGCGACCGATACAGGTTTTACCCACGTTCCGCACGCATTCGAGCACAATGTCACAAAATGGAATTTCGAACCACGAGTAGGATTTGCATGGGATCTCTTTGGCAATCAGAAGACAGCTCTCCGCGGTGGATTTGGGGCATTTGCGGATTTGCCGCTTGAAATGCAGGTGATTATCGCTTACCTGTTTAACCCGCCGGTTTACAACGTAACCGAAATCTTATTTCCGACGATTCCAAATCCCTTTGGCAGCGGCATTGTGACCGGTCTCCCCGGCGGAGGTCAGCAAACTGAATATAACCCCAAAATGAATGACTACATCATGGAGTACAACCTGAACCTGCAACAGGAGGTGGCCGCGCACACCGTAATGACACTTGGTTACATCGGCTCGCGCGCGAACCACTTATTTATCGGTCAGGAAACAAATCCATGCTTGCCGTCGCAAGTCCTTTCGGATGGAACGATCGTTCGCGGTTATGGCGCGGGTGGGTGTTCCACACACAGTCGGTAAACCCCAATTTGGGTAACATCGTGGACCGCTTTGCAGTTGGAAGCTCCAACTACAATTCGATGCAAGTGGCGCTCGATCGGGGATTTGGCAGAAACATTCAGTTTCGTACCGCTTACACCTGGTCCAGATGCATGGATTACGGTTCCTACTACACGGGTAACGATTCCATTGGTCCGAACGGTCAGACTGCAGGCCTGCAGGCGGGAAACCTTGCCAACATCTACCATAACGTCGATTACGGTCCCTGCGATTTTGACCTGCGACAAAATTGGACCAGCAACATAATCGTCCAATTGCCATTTTCCGGTAACCGGCTGAAAGAAGGCTGGCAATTAAGCCTGATATCGAGCGTTCATTCGGGGACTCCATATAGCGTCTACGACGGGTTTGACCGTGCCGATGTGGGTGCGAGCGGGGCGGCGTCCAATGCCGAGAGACCCGATCTGGTTCCCGGCGCCAGTAACAATCCCACCGGAGTTCACATCACTCCTGCGGGCGTTTTCGGTTTTGATCCCTCGGCATTCCAGCCTCAGGCTGTAGGCGTTTTTGGAGACCTGGGCAGGAACACACTGACTGCACCTGGGGTCCGAGAAGTCGATTTCTCGCTCGCCAAAAGCACAAGAATCACGGAAAGCACAAACGCGCAATTGCGCTTGGACATTTTCAACTTAGCGAATCACACAAATTTCGGCTTTCCGAACGCAGACTTGTACACCGGATATGGACCGACCGGCGCTGTTCTGGCGAATGGAGCCGCGGGCCAAATTACCGAGCACAGCAACAACATCCCGGCAACTGCAGCTCAGTGTCAAATTCACTTTCTGACCCAAGGCAATCATCGTTCAATCGAATGCACAAAGAACGAGCCAAACGCGCGCACGGGTGAGGAGTAGATCGTGGAATTGAATACGTTTTCCATGGACGGCGGCCAGAAGTCCCAATCTGGTGAGGTTCTCCATGGCTCCTAGTCCCATTTCGGCTACAGCCGCCAACCTTGAAGCCGCAATTTCGGAGCTTCAATCGTTACTGGGTTCACGGGTGACAACGGCCCAGGTGCAGCGCGAACACCACAGCCACGGCGAATCCTATCTTCCGCCGGCGCTGCCGGACGCAGTCTGCTTCCCGCGCAACACCGATGAGGTCAGCGGAATCCTGAAAATCAGCGCCCGACACCAGATTCCGGTGGTGCCTTTCGGAGCCGGCACTTCGGTCGAAGGTCAGGTGAATGCCATACACGGCGGAATCAGCATCGATCTCCGCGAGATGAACAAAATTGTGCGCGTCAGCGTGGAGGACTGCGACGCGACCGTGGAAGCCGGCGTGACGCGCATGCAACTGCTTAAAGAGCTAAACAATACAGGGCTAACCTTTTTTGTGGATCCAGGAGCAGATGCGACCATCGGTGGAATGGCGGGGACACGCGCATCCGGGACCACCGCGGTGCGCTATGGCACGATGAGGGAGAATGTGCTGGCTCTCACGATCGTGCTCGCAGATGGGCGTGTCATTAAGACCGGGAGCCGGGCGCGCAAATCCTCCGCCGGGTACGATTTGACCCATCTCTTCATAGGATCCGAGGGGACGCTTGGAGTCATAACGGAAATCACCCTGCGGCTGCATCCTTTGCCGGAGATGATGTCGGTTGCCGTGTGCGCTTTCGAGACTGTGCGCGGCGCCGTGGAAACTGTGATCGAGGCGATTCAATTCGGAGTGGGGGTAGCGCGCGTTGAATTTCTTGATGAAAAGCAAGTCGAGGCAATTAATAAGTACTCGAAGATCGATCTCGCCGTTTTGCCAACTTTGTTTTTTGAGTTTCACGGCATGAATGAGCGCGACGTCACGGATCAGGCTGCCATGCTGGAATCTCTGGCAACGGAGCACAGCGGCAAAGGTTTTCAGTGGAAAAATAATCTGGAAGACAAAGATGAGCTGTGGAATGCGCGGCACAATGCCTACTACGCAACGCACGCTCTCATTCCTGGCGCCGAGGTCCTGATCACGGACGTCTGTGTCCCGATTTCTCAACTCGCGGAATGCATCACTGAAACCAAGAGCGATCTGGCCACCGTTTCCTATCCCGCAACCATCGTCGGCCACGTGGGCGACGGCAATTTTCATGTACTCTGCGTACTTGACCCCAATCACCCATCGCAGCGGGAGGAAGCCAACCGATTCTCGGAGCGCACCGTGCAAAGGGCACTGCGCATGTCGGGCACATGCACCGGCGAACACGGAATCGGATATGGCAAGATGAAATATCTGCGCGACGAACATGGCGAAGCTCTGGAGGTCATGCGAACGATCAAAAAGGCACTGGATCCCGATAACCGGATGAATCCGGGAAAGATTATTGATCTCGGTTAACGGCAAGCGTATTCAAGAGCCGCCAACGTATAAATAAAATGAGCCATTTGAGCCGCACCGGGAAAACGCTCGCATTCCTGATGGTCGCGGCGTTTCTGGGATGGATGCTTTATCGGCCAAAACCCCTCCCCGAGATCACGATTGCCACCGTGAACAATGCCGATATGATCCTGATGCAGCAACTCTCCCCGGAGTTCGAAAAGAGGAGCGGGGTCAAGTTGAATTGGGTGGTCCTCGGTGAGAACGTGCTGCGCCAGCGCCTCACCATCGACATCGCGACAGGAAGCGACACCTTTGACGTAATCACGATTGGATCTTATGAAGCTCCCCTTTGGGGAGAACGTGGCTGGATCGTTCCGCTAGACAATCTGAGCGCGGATTAAGATTACGATGACATCTTCAATGTCGTCCGCGAAGGCTTGTCTTATCGAGGCAAGATCTATGCCCTTCCTTTCTATAGCGAGAGTTCATTCACTTACTACCGCAAGGACCTCTTTGCAAAGGCAGGCCTGGAAATGCCCGCGCAGCCGAACTACGACCAGATCCGCCACTTCGCACAGAGACTGCATGATCCGGATCACGAGGTATATGGCATCTGTTTGCGGGGCGAGCCGGGATGGGGAGAGAATGTCGCCTATCTAAGTACGCTCGTCGACACCTTCGGGGGCCGCTGGTTTGATACGAATTGGACGCCCCAGCTTACGAGTGAAGCGTGGCAGGAGGCTGCGGAGTTTTACGTGACGTGGTTGAGAAATTATGGTCCGCCCGGCGCTACGACCGACGGCTACAACGAAAATCGCGCCCTCTTTGCGAACGGAAATTGCGCCATGTGGATCGACGCCACTTCCGCCGCCGGATACTTTCTCGACCCGAGTCAAAGTCGTGTCTCGACCACTACAGCTTTTAGCAAAGCTCCCATTGCCAAAGTGCCGAATGGGGCGGCTTGGATCTGGAGTTGGGGACTCGCAATTCCTGCCTCCTCCAAACATGCCGAACTGGCTAAGCAGTTCGTCGAATGGGCCACAAGCCGACGCTACATTACCACGGTAGGCGAGCGTTTCGGGTGGCTGCGAATTCCTCCCGGCTCGCGAGCCTCCACTTACGAGATTCCAGCCTATCTAAATGCCGCTCCTTTCGCGCCACTCGTGCGCGAGGCTATTTTGAATGCGGATTACACCAAGCCGAGCGCATTGCCGGTTCCATACGTAGGTATCCAATATGTCGGTATTCCAGAGTTTCAAGCCCTGGGGACCGAGGTAGGGCAGGAGATTAGCGCAGCACTCGCCGGACACGTTACGGTGCAACAGGCGCTGGCCGCATCGCAATTAGAGGCTGAGCGCGCCATGAAAGGACGCCTTCAACAGTGACTGCAACCGTCACAGCGGGGGCAAATCGCCGAGCGCATAGAAAATTGCTGCTTGCACCGTCGGTGGTGTTGCTTCTGCTGTGGATGATGGTACCGCTAGCGATGGACATTTCATCAAACGAGACCAGGGAGCGACAAAAAGATGCGGACTATCGGCAGACGCGAATTTGTGAGGGATGTCTTCGGAGCGGCGGTTGCTCTCGGCGTTACCCCGAAACTGTGGGCCGCGACACGGCGTGAAGCGACAACCGCCGCAAACGTGGACCCGTATGCGCTCGTTGATCCTGAGTTGATACTTGCGATTAAGGCTCTCCCCAGGCTCACTTTGAATGCCGACACTCTGGCGGCGGTTCGGAAGTCGCCGCCCTGGCCGCCCTTGCCTCCGCCCGCGCCTCAACCCGTTGTGCGACGTATTCCCGGCCCCAAAGGAGCGCCCGAAGTTCCGCTTGTCATCTTTGATCCGGCACCGGGCAGCAAAGATCGCCCTGCGTTGCTTCATATTCACGGCGGGGGCTATGTCTCTGGCACGGCGGGATTCTTTTCATCCGTTCTACAGAGAACCGCACAGAACTGCGACTGTCTAGTGGTTTCAGTCGAGTATCGCCTGGCTCCAGAAACGCGCTTTCCTGGCTCGCTCGAAGATAACTACGCCGCATTGCATTGGCTCTACGAGAATGCCTCGAACCTTGGTGTCGATCGCAAGCGAATCGCAATCGGCGGGCTGAGTGCGGGAGGAGGTCATGCGGCCGCGCTCGCCATTGCGGCCAGAGATCGAAAGGAAATTCCGATCGCATTCCAGTTGCTCATCTACCCGATGCTCGACGACCGCACGGGTAGCTCGCGTCCGGTTCCAGCTCACATTGGCGAGTTTGTTTGGACAGCGCAGGATAACGTATTTGGCTGGACGTCGCTCCTGGGTGTGCCGGCCGGATCCGCAAGCGTACCCGAAGGGGCTGTTCCGGCGCGCGTGAAGAATTTAGCCGGACTGCCTCCTGCGTTCATCGGGGTGGGTTCGCTGGACCTGTTCGTCGACGAAGACATCGAGTATGCGCGGCGACTAATCGCCTCGCGGGTACCGACAGAATTATACGTTATACCAGGCGCGTATCACGGATTTGACCTGCTGGCGCCCGATGCAGCTGTTTCAAAGCGTTTCACCGAGTGCTGGACTGCCGCAACACGGCGAAGGCTTTGACCTGCGGTCCACACTAGCCTAGAATTGACTTAGGGGCCAATTAGGGCTGGTCGTTTCAGAGAGACGCATGCAGAGCCCGAAGAGGTTTCTCTGTAACCCCGCTGGAGGATTTATGGGTGAAGGATTATTTCAGCCGTTGCACATTCTGTTGATTATTGGCATCGCGCTGCTGCTTTTTGGTCCGAGCAAGTTTGCCGATTTAGGCAAAGGCCTGGGTGAAGGCATTCGGAATTTCAAGTCGTCGATGAAAGACCCGGAAGAAAAACCGAAAGAATCGCCAAAGCCGCCAGCAGCATAGCGCGCTCGACGTTTAGCGCAATTCCTGCCCGCGCTCCGAAATCAGCGCTATTCTGCAAATCTGATTTAGCTAGCCTCGCTGACCGCAACATCCGCCACACCAGCGCCACCGGCAAGCCCACCACATTGTTGTAGTCCCCTTCGATACGAGGAATCCAGCAGGAAGCGATTCCTTGGATCGCATAGGCTCCCGCTTTGTCCATCGGTTCGCCACTGGATACGTAGCCGGCGATTTGTTTGTCGGTGATTTCGGTGACGGTAACTTGCGTGGTTTCACTGGCGACCGAGGGTTGGCCGTTGGCCACTAAACACACTCCCGTAATGACCTGATGCGTCGCGTCCTGAAAGCAGGCGTAACATGCGCGCCGCGTCCGCCGCATCCGAGGGCTTGCCGAGAAGATGGCCATCCGACGACAACTATGGTGTCGGCGCCGAGCACGATATCGTGCGGACGCTGATGGGCAACCGCCAGCGCCTTCTCGCGCGCCAGCCGTTCGGCGCAGTCTTTCGCGCCTTCTCCTGGCAGCGGATCTTCAGGAATATTCGCGGGTTGCACTTCATGTGGAATTCCAGCGTTGCGCAACAGTTCCTGTCGGCGTGGCGACGCAGAGGCGAGCACTAGCATGGACGACATTTTAGACTGCAATCAATTTTTATTGTGCCCGCGGTTCGCGGGCCGGAGTGTCCGCGCCACACAAACTACTCCAATGCTTCGGGCTCAATCGAAATATTCTTCTCGCCTTTCGCGCGCTTCTCCCAGTATTTCTTTACCCAGGCTTCATAGCTTTTGCCGGCGGCGGTGTCGCGTCCGGTGAAGGCGATGGCAGCGATTTCGGAGTATGGGATCGCCGGGCGCTCATTGCTGTTGGGCAGCATAAGGCGCACCACAGAGCTCTCAAGGGTCGGGCCGATGCGGCGATCGAAAAGGTATCCCGTAACCCGGGTTCCTTCACTAGCTTCTTTATCATCAGTCTTATTCTTGCGCGTAATAGTCACGTCGCCGCGATAGTCAAACGCTTTTTCGATGACCGCTCGGGTTTCCGCTTCTGTGGCGAGTTGTGGAATCCACCCCTGCAGATTTTCGCGTTCGAATCCGGGAACGACTTCCAGTTCGTCGGCCGGGCGCGGCGCAACCGCTTGCGCGCCGTGGGGCAACGCAGGATCACGACCATGTTCGCGGCCGCTCATACGCGGCTTGCTTCTACCTGGGAATCGGCGTGCGCCTCTACCCGCGCCTCAATCTGAACCAGCGGATTGTAGGAATGCACCGGCCGCACCTCGCGCTCGAGATCGGCGAGTGCGGCTTTGTCGGGATAAAGTGAGAACGTCGCCTTCACCGCATTCCTGAACCCACGCAGCGACCCGAACATATCGTCCACCGAAGTCGTTTCATAGCCGCAATGCACCATGCAGTTGGCGCACTGCGGATTGCCCGATTCGGTGCCATAATTCGCCCACTCCGTCGCTTCCATCAATTCCTTGAACGAATCGGCGTAACCATCCTGTAGCAGGTAACAGGGCTTCTGCCATCCGAAGATGTTATAGGTCGGCATTCCCCACGCCGTGCACTTATAGTCGCGCTTGCCCATCAGATATTCGAGAAAAAGCGGCGACTGGTTGAAGCGCCACGTTTTCTTGCGGTTCGAAAGCATGGTGCGGAACAATCGCCGCGTGCGGGCGCGCCCCATGAAATGCTTCTGGTCAGGGGCCTTGTCGTAGGAATATCCCGGCGAAACCATCATGCTTTCGACGCCAACTTCCATCATCTCGTCGAAGAAGTTGCGGACGCTGTTGGGATCGGCGCCGTCGAACAGAGTGGTATTCGTAGTAACACGAAAGCCGGCTGCGATAGCCGCACGAATTCCGTCGAGCGCAATGTCGTATCCACCTTCGCGGCAAACCGAAAAATCGTGATGCTCTTTCTGCCCGTCCATATGAACCGAGAAGCTCAAATATTTGCTCGGCTTGAAGAGGTGCAGCTTTTCTTTGAGCAGCAGCGCGTTGGTGCAGAGATAGATATATTTCTTGCGCGCGACCAGTCCTTCTACAATCTTGTCGATCTCCGGATGCATCAGCGGCTCGCCACCGGGGATCGAGACCATCGGAGCTCCGCACTCATCGACCGCCTTGAAGCAGTCTTCCGGCGATAGATCCGTTTTCAGGATGTGGGCCGGGTATTGGATCTTGCCGCATCCGGCACAGGCCAGGTTGCAGCGGAACAGCGGCTCGAGCATGAGCACGAGCGGATAGCGCTTGCGTCCGGCCAGCTTCTGGCGCAGAACGTAAGAGGCTACTGTCCACATCTGGGATACTGGAACTGCCATCGCCCCTCCGGGGAGAATTCTTTCTAATCTTTGCTTCCTATGCCTTCTATTCTAACGGATTCCGATGCCCGGTCGCTCGTCGCCGTTGGTCGTTTCGCGGTTCGGAACCCCACAAAGTACCTCGGCCCGGGTCGCAGCATCTCAGCCTTGAGCCGCGAGGACTTTCTGCGGAGCTTGAAAATTTGTTTTGATAACTGAAGTTCTACAACCCGCACAATTCCCCCATCTACTTGAATTTTAGATGACCGCCGCTGAAAAAGGGGCCGAGCCTTCTGGAACAGGCAACGCATCTAATTTGCAGGCTTTTTAACGGAGCATCGTCCTGATCCTTACTCGAGTTCTTTTCTTTGCGCTGTTTCTCTTAGCGGTCTATGCCGTCCAACGATTTTGGTTCTTGCGGGCGTGGGCTTGGATTGGTGCGTTCCCGGCCGACTGGCGCTTTGGGCTTCATGCGGGACTGATCGCCCTCGCGGCTGCATTGCTGGCGGCGCTGCTTGATCCACTGCTTGGGCATGGGGTCTCGCGCCTCAGCCTGGGCAGTTTCAATCTGGGCAAAACATTCACGACATTTGCTCGCTTATGGCTGGTTGCTTCTTTTTTTGGACTCCTGGCCATCGAATCCGTCGGAGCAATTGAGTGGGTTACCGATATCGCGGCTCGGCTTCTGCCGCATTCTGGAACCGCTGCCGTCGGATTCAGTTCCTCGCGCCGGACGTTTTTTCAATATGCGGCCGTGCTGGCTGGAGGCTTTCCCTTCCTCGCCGCTACCTATGGATTTGCCGCGGGGCGCCTGCGCTACAAAGTCATGCGCGTCGATGTGCCCGTCGCCAATCTTCCTCCCGAGTTGGACGGCCTGCGCATCGCCCAGCTTAGCGACATACATATTGGAGACTACATGCCTCCGCACGAGATTGCCCGCGCGGTAGACATGGCTAACTCGCTGCACCCGGACATCTCTTTTGTTACCGGAGACTTCGTTTCGAGCGTGGGCGATCCGCTGGACGCGTGTATCAGCGAGTTGAGCCGTCTCCGCGCTCCGCTGGGCGTTTGGGGATGCAATGGCAACCACGAGATTTACGCCGGCGTTGAAGACGAGGCGGAGCGTCTTTTTCGCGAAAACGGAATGCGCCTGCTGCGCGGCTCGTCCGCGGTAGTTGAGCACAACAGAGGGCGTTTCAATCTGCTGGGCGTCAACTATCAGCGCGACCACATGGTGAGTGGAGAGCGAACAGGACCGATGCTGGCCGAAATTGAGCATCAGATCAGGCGCGATATGCCGAACGTATTGCTTTCGCACAATCCGAATTCTTTCCGCCGCGCGGCAGAGCTAGGCATCGAGCTGAGTCTCGCCGGACACACGCATGGCGGGCAAGTCAAGTTTGAGATTGTGGATCACAGCGTCAGTCCGGCGCGGTTAATCTCGCCATTTGTGGCGGGACTGTATCGGCTGCCGATGTCAAAGAACGGACACGGTGGCTCGGA
Organism: uncultured Acidobacteriaceae bacterium; assembly: GCA_963810955.1. GTDB lineage: Bacteria > Acidobacteriota > Terriglobia > Terriglobales > Acidobacteriaceae > Acidiflorens. The sequence continues at coordinate 48,248 of CAWEPW010000018.1, forward strand.
ACGCTCCGGCGCAAACACTGGCTTGACGAACAATGCCTTGACGAATAATGCCCCGACGAACACTCGTCTAACAGACACTGGCATGCAGAAAGCGGCGCTCTATGTGAATCGCGGCCTAGGAACCTTCGGCTTCCCGGTGCGGCTTGGGGTGCCTCCGGAGATATCATTGCTGACCCTCAGGCGAGCCTGAAAAGCCAACGTCTTGGCACTCCTCGTTGGCTCAAAACGTGCTATAATCTTGTAGTTGAACCACGCAGATAAGCACCTGTAGATACAAGAAGTTAGCGGCATTTTTGTAGCCGCGAAGCGGAGCTTCGGGCCGCTGGCGGCTGGCCCTTACTGAGAGCTGACAACTGAGAGCTGAGAGCGAATTTTATGGCTGACGATCCCCAGAATCCTGAACTTCCCTTGACTCCTCCGAACGGCGGCGATGGTCAACCGCCGACCGGCCCGGGCGCGCTTAATATACAGCCCGTCAACATTGAAGAGGAGATGAAGCGGTCGTATCTCGACTATTCGTTGTCGGTGATTATCGGCCGCGCGCTGCCCGACGTCCGCGACGGATTGAAGCCGGTGCATCGCCGCATTCTTTACACCATGCAGCAGATGGGGCTGACGCCGGGCCACGCCACGCGCAAGTGCGCCCGCATCGTCGGCGAAGTCATGGGCAAGTACCATCCGCACGGAAACCTTGCTGTGTATGACGCCTTGGTGCGGTTGGCGCAGCCGTTCGCCATGCGGGCTCCGCTGATCTTTGGTCAAGGCAACTTCGGCTCGGTCGATGATGACCCGCCCGCGGCGGACCGTTACACCGAGGCGCGTTTGACGCGAGTTGCAACCGCTCTGCTCGACGATCTCGACAAGGAAGCGGTCGACTTTTATCCAAACTACGACGGCACTGAAACGCAGCCTGCGGTTTTGCCGGCGCGCTTTCCCAACTTGCTCGTCAATGGTTCCGACGGCATTGCCGTGGGTATGGCCACGAAGATTCCACCGCACAATTTGACGGAAATTGTCGATGCCACGATTACCCTGGTGAACAATCCCAGCGCGCAGTTGCCCGAAATTCTGAAGTTCGTGCAGGGGCCCGACTTTCCAACGGCCGCCATCATTCACGGCCGCGCCGGAATCTTCGAGGCCTACCGAACCGGCCGCGGCCGTTTCATGATGCGGGCTCGCGCCGCCATCGAAAACATCTCCAAAGATAAACAGGCGATTATCGTCACCGAGATTCCCTATCAGGTGAATAAGAAGCGCCTGATCGAGCGCATGGCGGAACTGGTCAACAACAAAACCATCGACGACATCTCCGACTTGCGCGATGAGAGCGATCGCGACGGCATGCGCATCGTGATAGAACTCAAGCGCGGAGCCGAACCGCAGATCGTGCTCAACCAACTCTACAAGCACACCTCGATGCAGGAAGGCTTCAGCATGATCCTGCTGGCCGTCGTCAACCAGCAGCCGAAGGAAATGGGGCTGATACAGGCGATCAAACACTTCATCGACCATCGCGTCGATGTGGTGCGGCGACGGACTTCCTACTTACTCAACAAGGCTCGCGACCGCGAGCACATTCTCGAAGGGTATCTGACCGCGCTCGATCACTTGGACAACGTAATCGTGATCATTCGTGGCAGCGCCAACCGCGCCGACGCTCGAGAGAATTTGGTCGCTTATTTCGGCGGCAAGAAGATTGACATCAATACTACCGGCCGCGCGCCGAAGCTGGACGCCGACGGGCCATTCACCACGAAACAGGCTGACGCCATTCTTGAACTGCAACTGCACCGGTTGACTAAGTTGTCGATCGACGAAATTTCCAACGAGTTGAAGTCGGTACGCGAAGCGATTGCCGAATATGAATCGATTCTGGCGTCGGAAGCAAAGCTGCGCAAGGTCATCGTCAAGGAACTCGAAGAGGTCAAGAAGCTTTACGGCGATGCGCGCCGCACGGTGATTGAAGACGAAGCGGCGGAGATCATGCTCGAAGACCTGATCGCCGACGAGCAGGTCGCGGTCACGGTCAGCCACTCCGGCTACATGAAGCGGACTCCGATTTCGACGTATCGCATGCAGCGCCGCGGCGGAACCGGGCGAACCGGAATGAAGACGCGCGACGAGGACTTTGTCGAGCATCTTTTCATCGCCTCGACTCACGCCTACATTCTGATCTTCACCAACACCGGACGCGTCTACTGGCTCAAGGTCTATGAGATTCCCGACATAGCGGCCGCCGGCAAAGGCAAGCACGTGGGCAATCTGGTCGGCTTGCAACCGGGCGAAACTGTACGCACCATGCTGGCCGTGCGCGATCTGGAAGAGGAAAACCGTTACGTCTTTTTCGCCACGCACAATGGCACGGTGAAGAAGACCGAGGTGAAAGACTTCTCGCACGTGATGCAACGCGGGATTATCGCCATCAACATTGAAGAGGGTGACGAACTGGTAGCAGCTTCGCTGACCGATGGCAACCAGATCGTCTTCCTCGCTTCGCATGATGGGCAAGCGATTCGCTTCGATGAGAACGACGTACGGTCGATGGGACGCAACGCCACTGGCGTTCGCGGCATGAATCTCAGCGAGAAGGATTACATCGTCGGCATGGCGACCACGATCAAGCCCGAGGCGAAGGCGGTCGCGAAAGAAGGCAAAGACGAAGTTGCTCCGGAGGTCGCCGATCTGGTGCCGGAGAAAGGCTCACTCATTCTTTCCGTCACGGAGAACGGCTACGGCAAGCGCACTCCCGCCGATGAGTACCGGCTTACCAATCGCGGCGGCAAGGGTGTGATCAACGTCAAGACCACCGCTCGCAACGGCAAAGTCGTCGGCATCTCGCAGGTGACGGAGAAATCCGAGGTCATGCTGATCTCGCAATACGGAAAGATCATCCGCATCGACTCGAAATTCATCCGCGAATCGGGCAGGTCGGCGCAGGGTGTAAGACTGCTCAATATTGAACCGGGAGACCGGGTAGCGGCAGCCGTAGTCATCCCTCCGGAAGAGCCTAACGGGAATGGGACGCTGATTCAGTAAGCTCGCGTGCCGGCGGACGCATTCGTCCGCCTGCCTCCCCTGTTTCCCGAAATCACCCTGTCCAATCGGACCACTTCTTATTGAGCCAATGTCGTGCCGACCTTATACCCTTCCGTACGTTGCCCCCTGTCTGACGATCCGTGAAGATTGTCATAGCCAACTATGCCCAAGAATCCCTGGACCGTCGCCGTTGTGCTTGTGTCTTCGATCATCACAGCCGGTTGCGGCGGGACCGCAGCGGGCACCAAAAACGCCGGCAACAATAACCCTCCCCCGAAAAATCCCCCGAACGACACGTCATGCAGTCAGATCGCTACCGGCCAGGGCGCCAGCCTGGGCGGATTTGTGCCATTTCCATCCGACAACCTTTGGAATCAAGATATCTCGGCTGTTGCCGTGGACAGCAACTCCGCAGCCATCATTAATCTCATCGGCTCGAACACGCCCATCCATCCCGACTTTGGCTCGGGGCTTTATAACGGCAGCGAGATAGGAATTCCATACGTCGCGGTAAATTCGTCACCAGCCCCGGTCACGGTGAATTTCACGGCCTACGGGGATGAAAGCGATCCCGGCCCCATGCCGATTCCGGCCAATGCTCCCATCGAAGGCGATCCCGCGCCAAGTGGCGACCGGCACGTTCTGGTGCTCGATAACAGTCAATGCTGGCTCTACGAGCTTTACAATGCGTCGCCGGGAAGCGGAAGTTCATGGAATGCCGACTCGGCGGCAGTTTGGGACCTGCTCGCCGACGAACAGCGTCCCTACACTTGGACCTCCGCCGATGCGGCGGGCCTTCCGATCTTCCCCGGCCTTGTCCGTTACGACGAAGTTGCGTCGGGTGAAATCAAGCATGCCATACGCTTCACGCTGCAAGACAGCCGGGCTGCGTTTACTCCGCCCGCATCGCATTGGGCAGCGACCTCGACCGATCCAAATGCAGCGCCGATGGGCATGCGCATGCGCCTCCAGGCCAGCGTCAATATTTCCGGCTTTTCGCCGACGAACCAGGTCATCTTGAAGGCGCTCCAGAAATACGGCATCATCATGGCTGACAATGGCAGTTCGATGTACCTGAGCGGCGCGCCCGACGATCGCTGGGATAACGACGACCTGCACAATCTCGCCTCGCTGACGGCATCGAACTTCGAGGTGGTGCAGATGAATCCCGTCTACACTTCGAGCACGGTTCTGACCGGCAGCGCGCCGCAGATCTCGAGCTTCACGGCTACGCCGGCGTCGGTAAGCGCAGGAGGAACTGTTAGGCTGAACTGGGCCGTGAGCGGCGCTTCCTACCTCATCGTCTCCCCAGAGATAGGCCCGGTGCGCGGAACGAGCGCGACCTTCAATCCTTCACAGAGCGGCACTTACACCCTCTACGCAAGCGGACCTTATGGGCGCTCGCAGGCTACGGTAAGTATCACGGTAAACTGACGTAAACTGAAAGTCAGTGCAGAGGGTTCGGCGGCGGTGATTCCTCTGAACAGCCCTGCAGAATTGATGGGACGACTCATCCTCGCCTCCTGCTAAAATCCCCGCACAATGTCCAGTGACAACGCGTCCGCCGAAAACAAAGTCCTAATCATAACCGGCGCAGCCGCGGCATCGGAGCCGCCACCGCCCACCTGGCCGCCGCTCGCGGATACCACGTCTGCGTCAACTACCATCGCGACCAGCACGCCGCCGAAAAAGTAGTAGCCGCCATCCGCCAAAAAGGAGGCATCGCCATAGCCGTCCGGGCCGATGTAAGCAACGAAGCCGAAGTTGTCCACCTCTTCGAAGACGCTCACCGCCAGCTAGGCCCAATCGCCGCGCTAGTCAACAATGCCGGAATAGTCGAACGCCAGGCCCGTCTCGACCAGATCGACGCCGCCCGCCTGTAGCGCATCTTCGCAACCAACGTCTTCAGCTATTTCCTTTGCGCCCGCGAAGCCGTGCGCCGCATGTCCACCAAACACGGAGGTCATGGCGGAGCCATAATCAATGTTTCTTCCGCGGCCTCCCGCATAGGCTCGCCCCACGAATACATCGACTACGCCGCCTCAAAAGGCGCGATCGACACGCTGACTCTTGGCCTGGCCAAAGAAGTGGCGGAAGAAAATATAAGAGTCAACGCCGTCCGCCCCGGCATTATTCACACCGACATCCACGCCGCTGGAGGCGAGCCCAATCGGGTAGAGAGAGTCAGAAAAGCAATCCCCATGCAGCGAGAAGGGCAACCCGAAGAAGTAGCCAACGCCATCCTATGGCTACTGTCCGACGAAGCCAGCTACGTAACCGGCTCCATCCTGGACATAACCGGAGGCCGCTAAGAAAGTCGCCAGTAAAAAAGTCGCCAGTAGCAATTGCCAGGGTTTGGGTTCTGCACTTACTGGCAACTAGTCACTGGCAACTGGCAACTACGCTTTTAGATACCAAGGCACATTAATAATATTGATCCGCTCATCCCCGCCCAGCAGCAGCAGCGCCGTCAGCACCTGCCCACGCTGGTTATGCAGAAAGTAGTGATACCAGTGCCTCTCCACCATCGAAGCGATCACCACCGCCACCGTCCGCCCCGGATTCTCCTTCTCCACCTTCAAAACATAATCCACAATCGGATACAGCACCAGCCGAAACGGCGAAGGCAGCGTCACAAGCTTGGGGACCCGCGTCCCCTCCGGTGGGTTTGCCGCCCACGGTGCCTTGCCTTCATCCGACTCACAGCTGACATGCACCGCTTGCACATCCGGAGACAAAGTCAAAGCAAACTGGAGCGCCTTTTCCGTAGCCGCATTCCATCGATCTACCGGAACCAGCACAATCGGCGGTGCCATGTTCTCCGCGCTCAACTCCACGCCACCCTTTAGTGCCACTTCTTCGTTAGCCTCGCGATAGTGATGCCGTATCCTCCCCATGAACAGCAGCAGGGCGGGCAACAGCACCACCACCACCCATGCTCCCGAAGTGAATTTCGCAACCACAATCACGATCAACGTGATCCCCGTTGCCAAAGCCCCGATGCCATTCACCAGGATCCCGTGCACAGACCCAAACCCCTTGGCGTTCTTCCACCAATGTCCCACCATCCCCGCCTGCGACAACGTGAAAGCCAGAAACGCTCCCACCGCAAACAGAGGAATCAACCGGTCCGTCACCCCCCCAAACAAAATGAGCAACAGCCCCGCCAGAATCGCCAGTGCCCAGATACCCTGCGAATACACCAGCCGCCGTCCCCGCAAAGTCAATGAATGCGGGAGATAATCGTCCCGGGCCACCATCCGGCAAAGCCGCGGAAAATCCGCAAAGGAAGTATTGGCCGACAAACACAGCACCAGCAAAACCGAAAACATCGTCAGATCGTAAAAAATCCCCTTGCCAACCACCGCAGCCGTCAGCAACGACAACACGCTCTGATATCCCGGAGCCCCAGGATCGGTAGCCATAATCCCGTAGTACTTCACCAGCAGAGCAATCCCGCCCAGCAGCAAAATAAGAATCAAAATAATCGCCGTTAGCGTACGCCGAGCCGCCGGAACCACCGGCTCCTTGAACGCCTGCACCCCGTTGCTCACCGCCTCCACGCCCGTCAAAGCTGTGCACCCCGAAGCGAACGCCTTGACCAGAATCCACATTGAAACCATCTGTAGAGGCGGGGCCAGTGCTGTCTCCGTGTGCGCCAAAGCAACCGCCGCCACCGGATGCCCTCCCGAAGCAATGACCTTATACAGCCCCACCAAAATCACGATTCCCAAAGTCCCCACGAACATATAAGTAGGAGCCACAAACGCCGATCCCGCCTCCTTGACTCCCCGCAGATTGACCATCGTTAAAAACGCAAGCACCACCAGGCACATCGCCAAAGTATGCGGCTGCAGCCGAGGCACGGCCGAAACCAGCGCCCCAATCCCCGCCGAAATCCCCACTGCCACATTCAACAGATAATCGACCATCAAAGCCGCGCCCGCCAGCAGCCCTGCCCCGCGTCCCAGGTTCTCCTTGGCGACCGTATACGATCCCCCTCCATTCGGATAAGCCGCAATCGTCTGCCGGTAACTGAAATAAACAATCGTCAGCAGCGCAATCACCGCAAAAGTAATCGGCACCACGTACCGGACCCCAATCAACCCCAGAGGCAGCAAAATAGTCAAAGCCGCCTCCGGCCCGTAAGCCGCCGAACTCAAAGCATCCAGCCCAAACGTAGGAATCCCCTGCGTAGGAGTAATCCGCTCCCCCAAATCCTCCGAAGAAGCCAGCGGCCGTCCAAACAAAACATTAACCAGTCCCATATCCCCTCACAGGAAGGCAGAGTTAGTCCCAGCGACAATAACAAAGTCAAATGAAAAGCGGGTGAAGAAACCGAAAGGCTCGGGTGGACAGACGCCCTGGTCTGTCCAGCCGAGCGAAGCTCGGCAGCAGGCGGCTAAAATCAACCGGAGCTCGTTACCCGGACTAGCTCATGGGTGGCGCGGACACTCCTGTCAGCGTGTCGATACCGTCGAAAGTTTCAGGGCAAGCACAATGGCGAAGAGCCGAGAAAATGCGCCCTACGGCCCGTGTAGCCGGTATATCATTCCGACCACCATGGATACCCACGATCCAGCCGGAGAATTCCTGCGCATCTCCGAGCACTATCGTCGGATGAGTGACGACGAACTCCTACTCCTAATCCCGCAGAGCTCCGAATTGACGCCTCTGGCTCAACAAGCTCTAGCCAGCGAGGCCCGGTCACGCGGCCTGCAGGCAGAGGTAGAAGCTGAGAAGCCGCCTGGCGGGTCGCCATTCAAGCCACCGCCGGCTTTCTTCGAGCACGAATCGCCGAAACTCCGAGAGTCGGCCAGCTACGGTTTTCCCGACGCCGAAACCTCATACGACGAAGACCGCAAACTGGTCGAACTCTGCACAGTATGGAGCGTGCGCGACGCGCTCAAGGTACAGACAATTCTAGATTCTGCTGGAATTCCATTCTTCATGGGAAAAGAGAAGGCGCCGGGCGTGGACGAGGTGACCTCAAATTTCGCCAATGGAGTCAGCGTCCGAATCATGCAAGTAGGTTTACCCTGGGCTGCGCCAGGGATGGTGCATTACATGCCTGAGGATGAGCCGGGCGCGAAAGAGAGTGACGAGGCCGGAGAAAGCACGATCCGTTGTCCCAAATGCCATTCCGCGGAAGTCATCTTCGAGGGTGGTACCTCTACGCAGGTAATTGCAGCGGATGATTCTTCCCAAAAATTCAAATGGACCTGCGATTCCTGCGGCCACCACTGGGAAGACGACGGTGTAGCCAAAGATAGGTGAAATCAGTCCGCTGATTGCGCGTTCTGTGCGCAAGGGCGGATCCCACGCCATTTCCGTACCACTGAAAGACGACGATGTTGCCCTGCGGACCGCTCGCTCAACGGCCTGCGGCAACCGCACGGGAACGAAATACTCCGCCGGGTACAAATAGTCCGCCCCGGACTCGCCGATGACCCGAATCTGCTGATGTGTCAGTCCCGCTTTGTCTGGTAGCACTTGATAAACCTTGCGCAACTCCAGGGAAGCAGCGTAGCCCTTGTTACCGACACAAATGGCGAAATGTGCTTCGCGTTTCGCGTTAGTCAAGAATGCGTCCCTTCCCATAGGCCTTCCACCACCCCCTGCGCTCGCGGATGGCTGTGCCGGCCGCAATGGGCTCCACCTTATTGATAGGGCCAACAATCTTGAAATGCATGGGCCAGAACCACTAATTACCTTAGCTGCACCCGCTCGTGCTGCCGCAGCTCATGCACTTATAGCAACTCCCGTTGCGCACCATAATAGATCCGCAGAGATGGCAACTGGGAGCGTCCCCCAGATCAATCATGCCCGCCAGCGCATCGGCCGCGTGCTGCGAACCGGACCCCGATCGCGGATCGCCCGTCGGAGCACCCGACCGCGCCGATCCTGTCAAATCCCCATTCAAATCCCCGATCCCCTGGGCCGCAGGTCCCGCCATCGGCTTCGGCCGCAAATTCTCAAACAAAAACTGCTGCTGTCCGCTCAAAAAGCGCATCTGCAGCCAGCGGAAAATGTAATCCATGATCGACTTGGCAAATCCAATATCGGGATTGCTCGACCACCCGCTGGGCTCAAAGCGAGTATGCGCAAACTTCTCGCAGAAAAGTTTCAGCGGCACGCCATGCTGCAACGAAATCGACACCGCCAAAGCAAAGCTGTCCATCAGCCCTGAAACCGTCGACCCTTCCTTCGCCATCTTGATAAAGATCTCGCCCGGCTCGCCATCGGGATACAGTCCAACAATGATGTAACCTTCATGCCCGCCAATGTTGAACTTATGAGTGATCGACATGCGCTCTTCTTTAAGCTTGTGTCGCACCGCCCGCGGAGGAGCATCCAGATTCTCATCCTGAGCAAGCGCAAATGCCGCCGCCGCGTCATCCTTAGTGGAGTTAGCCGTCTTACTCCCCGCCGCCGAAAGCGGCTGCGACTGCTTGCACCCGTCGCGATAAATCGCCACAGCCTTCAACCCCAGCTTCCAAGCCTGTATATAAGCCTCAGAAACATCATCAACCGTAGCCGCATTCGGCAAGTTGACCGTCTTAGAGATAGCTCCCGAAATAAACGGCTGAGCCGCCGCCATCATCTTGAGATGCCCCATGTAATGAATCGACCGCGTCCCCTTAGCCGGCTTGAAAGAACAATCGAACACCGCCAGATGCTCATCTTTAACATGAGGAGCCCCCTCAATCGTCCCCGTAGCATCAATGTAAGAGACGATAGCGTCCGTCTGTTCGTGCGTATAACCCAACTTAAACAGCGCCCCCGGCACCGTGTTATTGACAATCTTAATCATCCCGCCGCCCACCAGCTTCTTGAACTTGATAAGCGCCAGATCCGGCTCAATCCCGGTGGTATCGCAATCCATCATGAATCCAATAGTTCCCGTAGGAGCAAGCACCGTAACCTGCGAGTTTCGATACCCGTCTTGCTCCCCATGAGACAAAGCCTCGTCCCAGCATTGTTTCGACGCCTCATAAAGCGGACCAGGAACATTACTCTTATTAATATTGTTCACGCTCGCCCGGTGCATCCGTATCACGTCCAGAAACGGCTCTCGATTGATGTACCATCCCGGACAAGCCGCTCCCGGCATATCTTCCGCCTTAGTAACTCCCAGCCGGGTCTGAACCGTATCCGTAATAGGAGTCAGCGGCTCGCATAGCTCGGCAATCCTCGATGACTGCAGATAAGCCTCGCCGCACATAATCGCAGTTACGCAAGCGGCATAGTCTCTTCCCGCGTCCGAATCGTAAGGCAATCCCGCAGCCATTAGCAGCGCTCCCAGATTCGCATATCCCAATCCCAGCGGCCGATAATCATGCGAATTCTTGCCGATGATCTCCGTCGGATAACCGGCATTGTCCACCAGAATCTCCTGCGCAGTGATGACCACATCCACCGCTTGCCGGTAAGCTTCCACATCAAACGTCCCATTAGGCGCGAACTTCAGCAGATTCAAGCTAGCCAGGTTGCAAGCGGAATCATCCAGAAACATATACTCGCTGCACGGATTCGACGCATTGATGCGAGCTGTGGTCTTCGACGTATGCCAGCGATTAACAGTGGAATCGTACTGCATCCCCGGATCGCCGCAATGCCACGTCGCCTCGGAAATCTTCTGCAACAGGTCCTTAGCTTTATAAGTATTGACGACGCGTCCGTCTACAATGGCACGGGTTGAAAAATCCGTGTCGCGCATCACCGCGACCATAAAGTCGTCAGTTACTCGTACCGAGTTATTGGCGTTCTGAAAGAAGATAGAGCTATAAGCATCCGAATCAGGATGCGACCCATCATAACCCTGCGCCACGAGCGCATGCGCCTTAGCCTCTTCCTTCGACTTACATTCGATAAAGTCGACAATGTCAGGATGGTCGATATTCAAAATGACCATCTTAGCCGCGCGCCGCGTCTTCCCTCCCGACTTGATAACTCCCGCGAACGCATCAAAGCCCTTCATGAAGCTCAAAGGCCCACTAGCCGTCCCGCCGCCGCTCAAAACCTCAGTCGAAGACCGCAACGGAGAAAGATTGGTTCCCGTCCCTGATCCCCACTTAAACAGCATTCCCTCGGTCTTAGCCAAAGTAAGAATCGAATCCAGCGAATCCTTCACCGAGTTAATAAAACAAGCCGAGCACTGCGGCCGCGAATATCCCGTCGTTCCAAACTCCACTTGCTGCGCAGCAAAATTCCAGTGCCAGTTCGTAGCATCCGACTTCGGCTCGACCCGTTCGCAGCCCACGTTGAACCACACCGGCGAATTGAAAGCCACATGCTGCCGGATCAGCAGGTGCACCAGTTCGTCATGAAAAGTTGCCGCATCGTCGGCGCTGCGAAAGTATCCATCCTTCATGCCCCAGTCGCGAATGGTCTCCGCGACGCGCGCCACCAGTTGCCGCACTCCAGTCTCGCGCTCGTCGGTGCCGATCTGTCCATGCAGATACTTCGAGGCCACGATGTTAGTCGCGGTCACTGACCAATCCTTCGGCACCTCTACGTTTTTCTGCTCAAAGATCATGCCTCCTTGAGAGTCAGTGATCTGAGCATTTCGCAGCTCCCACTCCACCTCGTTATACGGAGACACACCAGCCTTGGTGAAAAAGCGGCGGAATGCGAGGCCCTGGGCCTTCGTCTTCTTGCTGCTGGCAACGCCTTGAGTCTTAACCTGATCGCGCACTTCTGGCATTTCCCTCTCCTTGAATTAGATGATGGCGAACAGCAGTTGATCTATAACCAAGAGCCTTCTACGGGCTCCTAACAATACCTATGGCCGCTCCGCAAAGGCCGACAGCTTTTTGGCGTGCGGCGCTCAGCCCTAAATCTTAAAAAAAAGAACATGTGATTTCGAAGAACGCGAGGCAACGCTGAAGCGATACCCTGATCTCGAACCCAGCCTTACGGAGCCGGATCGCCCTGCTGGCTTTTTCGGAAATTGTGTTCCGGAAGCGCCACGGAGAGGCTTGCCTGAGCAGGCTGCACCACACTATTTGTCATCGCTTCGATCGGTGAAGCTGAGGCGGGTCCGGCCGAGCGCAAATCCGCACCAGGACATTCGATGCCATGACGGGCAAAAGAGGCGGCGACGAGTTCAATTAAACCTTCCACGGGGGCTCCTGAAATGATGCCAGAGAGACGGAGCCTTTCCGTCTCTGCTCAAAGTGTCGATGAATTCCCCCGAGCGGATACCAAGTTAAATCAGCCAACCACATCGGGGGAGTCACCGCTGTTTCTTCTGCATTCACCGCTTCCATCCATTCAGGGGATGGATTCCCGTTAGGGGAAAGCGAAAAATCACCTCAATTTCTAGCTCGCCCGCTGGGTCGTATTTCGCTGCCTCCTGGACCAAAGAAGCAGGCCTCGAATAGTTCTGGGATTGCTTAACGTACTCCCGCCTATGGTATCTGTCAAGAGAGAAACACAAGGTATTGTGGCCCACAAGTGCTAAGGGAACCCAATCTCAAAACTTCACTTGATCCAAAAGGCACTCCTTGCGACGGAGCCCGATCTATCCCCACAAAAACACGAGGTTAAGCGAGGCTTGAGGATCGCTGTTCCGTCGAAGCTTGCGACAGCGCCCGATCCAGCCCGACCCGCGCCCTCTCCGTTTCGTCCACCGCCGTCGCCAGCGGCACATAAATATCCTCAAACAGAAGTTTCGCCGTGATGCGTCTTACCCCTTCCGAGGACTCAACCATGTAGTCACCGGGGCGTCCCGATTGTTCGCGGCCGAGTGCATCGGTAAAGACCAGCGGTTCGGTTAGTTGCCGGGCGCGCACCAGAAATCGAGTGCGATACATCTTCCATGGGCTTCCAGGATTCATAAAATGCTTCTTTCACCCCCTTGATCAGGGCGGAGTTGTCTTAAGGTTTCGGATTTGGCCGGGCACGGCATCCGCTCGGCAAATGTTGTGTCAGGTGGAGTGACTCTAGTCTCACTCGCCAGAGCGGTCAATGCATAAGAATTGTGCAATGGTGGAATTCCGGTCCTCCACCGCGAACCACGTTTCACGATCAAGCTTCGCTCGAAAGCGAATGCACCGAGCGAACCAAAAGCAGGGTTTGAACCGCAAACGAAATCTCGCGCTTGTCGGCGCCAGTCTCGTTGCACCGAATTTTGCACAAGCGGTGCACAGGTTAAGAACAAGTTGCGCTGTTCCCTGGCTGAGCCGCTTATCGTGGGATAATGTTTTCTTCGAAGGAGGCCCTTCCATGGGCAGCGCAGCTCTTCTCCAATCACTGAAAGAAGGCGTTCTCAGCCATGCCAGCGTAAAGACGATCTATGGCGATGCGATTTCAGCCCACGGCAAGACAATCATCCCGGTAGGGAAAGTAATGTACGGCTACGGGGCCGGCGCCGGTACGGGCGGCGTTGGCGATTCGAGCGCCCGCGGCGAAGGCGGCGGTGGTGGCGGCGGAGTACGCGTCGTTCCTCTGGGAGTGATTGAAGTCAGCGAGCAGCAAACGCGCTTCGTCGCGATCAGCGATCGCCGAAAGCTCGCCGGAGTTCTGCTGGCCGGCATCGGCCTCGGCCTGTTGTTGCGCTGGCGAAGGCCGCGCAACCATTAAGTGCTATCCAACAAATAAGTACTGTCCGATAGAATGGAAAATGCGGGAAGCCCGCATTGCGACCTGATTTTTTGGTGGCGAGGCGCTCCGGCGCCCACCAACTTAAAGTTAAGCACTGCACTTCTCGACCGTTCTTCTAACCGCGAGGGAAACGGCGGTTTTACCGGGTAATTCTTGAGACAGTTTCCAGTTATATGGGAAATTCCTGAACCACATACTCCATTGCCGCTTCTCTTGACGCAAGGCGGCCTTCCAGTTGAGCATCTTCGACCGCTGCAAGGATTTCTTTGAAGCGCGGGCCCGGCTTATAACCTGCTTCAATCAGATCGCGCCCGGTAATTAGAGGGGTGGGGCGAATCGACTCCGGCGGGATGGAACGCAACTGCTCGCGCGCGTAGTCGTAGGCGTCGAGTTGGCCATGGCTGGAAAGACAGTCGATGCGATGCAGCTCCAGATGCTCATCAAAAGCGGGCAGGCGCAGAAATTTCTTTAGCGTGGATTGGTTCATGCGCTCGACTTGGCCGAAGCGCATGTGATTGTCTACCAGCGCGAGAATCTGAGCGGTCTCGTCGTTCGAAAATCGCAGGCGGCGGCAGATTTCGGCGGCCATTCTTACTCCTATGGCCACGTGGCCGTCGAAGCGGATGCGGTCGGGGGCCACGCGGAAGGTTGGCGGCTTGCCTACGTCGTGGAGGAGCGCTCCCCAGGCCAGGGTCTTGGAGACGCCTCGCGGCAGTTTCTCAAGCAATAACAGAGTGTGCACGAAGACGTCGCCTTCGGGATGATATTGGGGTGGCTGCTGCACTCCTTTCATGGCGGCAATTTCGGGCAGGACTTCGGGCAAGAGCTTCGTCTTGTCCAGTAATTCGAAGGCTGGGCGGGCTTGGCCCTCGGTCAGCATCCTGGTCAGTTCATCGCGCACGCGTTCGCACGAGACCTGGTGAATCTCGGGGCGCCAGCTTTTGGATCGCTGCCAGGTTGCGGGCTCGATCTGGTAACGCGAGGCGAGCGGCGAAACGCACGGCGCGAAGCATGCGCAGTTTATCTTCCGTAAAGCGGCGTTCGGGATCGCCGATGGCGCGGATGATTCCGGCTTCGAGGTCGGCGCGGCCGCCGACAAAATCCAGAACCTCGTGATTTGCCGGATCCAGCATCATGCCATTGATGGTGAAATCGCGGCGCCAGGCATCTTCTTTCGGATCTGTGGTGAAGCGTACTTCGTCGGGATGACGGCCATCGGAATACGCCACGTCCTGGCGAAATGTTGCCACCTCTATTGTCGATGGCTTGACGGGCGAGGACGCCCGTCGCCCACCCTTGCTTCGGCGGTCCATCCGTTTCCGGGATTAGCACGACTCCGAATTGTTCGCCTACGGCGTAGGTCTGGGGGAAGATTTGCATGATCTCGAGTTGGAGTCGCGTCGGTAGCTACGTCGTAGTCGGCGGGTTCGCGGCCGAGAAGAAGATCGCGGACGCATCCTCCCGCGAAATAGGCCTGGTGGCCATGCTCGCGCAGAGTGAGGACGATTTCAGCGGCATGTTGTCTGGCGTCCGACAAAGGGCTTTCTCCCTCGTTTAGACTAGCAGTTGCGATTTGCCGACGGCGAGAATCGATCTCATTATGTCTGACGCATTCATCCTCGGCATCGAAAGCTCCTGCGATGAGACGGGCGCGGCCGTGGTGCGCTCGGGGCAGCAGATTTTGTCGAACGTCGTTGCTTCGCAAATTGCTACTCATCAGCTTTATGGAGGCGTGGTTCCGGAGCTGGCTTCGCGCGAGCACTTGCGCGCGATTGTTCCCGTAGTGCGCCAGGCTCTGGCTGAGGCTGGGGAAACTTATTCGTCCGTCGATGCTATCGCGGTGACTCAGGGGCCGGGATTGGCGGGCGCTTTGCTCGTCGGTATCAGCTTTGCCAAGGCTCTGGCGTTTGGACTGGAAAAGCCGCTGGTCGCCGTCAACCATCTTGAAGGACACATTCACGCGGTGCTGTTGGAACAGCGGCAGCGCCACGATGGCGAGCTGCATTTTCCGGTGCTGGCGCTGGTGGTGTCAGGCGGACATACTCATCTTTATCTTGCCCAGGTTCACGAGAATCTGTGGACTTATCGCAACATAGGCCACACGCGCGACGACGCCGCCGGAGAGGCATTCGATAAGGTCGCGAAGTTACTGGGACTTGGGCATCCGGGAGGGCCCGATCATTGACCGGCTCTCGCCGCATGGCGATCCGCTCGCAGTCAAGTTCCAGACTTCGCAGATCAAGCATCGGGACCGGCGCGATCACGGGAAACTTAGGGTGGAGGAAGATGGACCGACCTTCGATTTCTCTTACAGCGGAATTAAGACAGCTGTGTTGCGCTATGTCGAGACTGAAAATCTGAAGACTGCGATTCAGGCTCGAAAGCAGGCGCTTGCGAGCATCGAGAGGGTGACTTTCGACGACATTCTCCGGCTCTGCGACCGCCAGACCCTAGACCTGGTGGCTTCCTTCCAGCGTTCCATGGTCAACGATCTGGTCGCAAAGACATTGAACGCGGCGCGCGAATACGAGGTTCGCACTCTCTTCGTCAGCGGCGGAGTGGCCGCCAATCGCGAATTGCGGAGCGCGTTTGAGCGTGAAGCTGGGATGCAGGGATTGCCCGTTTTGTTTCCGTCGCTCGCGCTCTCCACTGACAATGCGGCCATGATCGCGGCGGCGGCGTTTCCGAAATTTCTGCGCGGAGAATTCGTGGGAATGGAGTTTTCGGCGGAGGCGGGGATGGC
>CAWEPW010000019.1:0-43410 GCA_963810955.1 uncultured Acidobacteriaceae bacterium
CACGGCGGTCTTCGCATGGCTTCGCGCGATCTCGGGAGATTGGAGCAAAGTGCGGCAGCTCATCATGCGAAGCTCATCATTCGAATCTCTTGATGGCCGGTAGCATCTAAAACCTGTCAAAAAATCCGCAGTAGGGGCAGGAATGATGCCACCAACACAAGATGCCACGGCCCGCGCAACCAAGATTTCGAGCGATGCGCTGGACCAGTTATTTCGCAAGGCCCGCACTTATAATGCGTGGCTGCATAAGCGAGTGTCCGTCGACAAGCTGCGCGAGATTTACGACCTCGCGCGGATGGGGCCAACGAGCGCGAATTCCTCTCCGGCGCGATTCGTGTTTCTTGAAAGCGAGGCTGCCAAGGCGCGTCTTGTGCCAGCGCTTGCTCGCTGAACGTCGAAAAAACAAAGGCTGCGCCGGTCACTGTGATTGTCGCCTGGGATACCGAGTTCCACGAGAAGCTTCCCCGGCTGTTTCCACACGCTGACATGAAATCTCACTTCGTGGGCAAGAAGGCCTTGATTGATGAGACAGCCTTCCGCAACGGTACGCTGCAGGGCGCTTACTTCATGTTGGCGGCGCGCGCGCTGGGGCTTGATTGCGGGCCGATGTCGGGTTTCGACCAGGCGAAAGTGAACGCTGAATTTTTCCCCGATGGCAAATGGAAAGCAAACTTTCTGTGCAATCTCGGCTACGGCGCCAAGGCGTCTACACTTGTAACCGTTCGGTTACTAATTCACTTCCTAAACGCCGCCGTGAACCAGGGGCAACTGCGCGACTCAAACTAACCCCTTCCCAACGCCGGGAACCACTTGACTCCACCTGCTAAACTAGATTTATAGCAAACAAAATTTTGCTCCAGAAACACCCTGTTCTTGGTCAATTTGAGCCCGGCCCGCCCGTTCCCAAGTAAGTCTTTATTTCTCAAAGACCTGGCCTACAGAGGGCCTGAAACATTCGAGCTAAATTATTGATTTATAAATACTTTACCAGCAAGTCCTTATTCCCCAAAGACCTGGAAGGAATTATCGCTAAGTATCTGATTCCAAAAGACCGTCATTGAGGGAGGTAGGGCGATACGTTGACAACACCCGCGAGTTGGAGGGATTTGGTCGCGAATATAGCAACCTAAATCATTGATTTATAAATACTTTACAAATAAGTCCTTATTCCTCAAAGACCTGGAAAAAGCCAGCCGCTAAGTCTCTGCTTCCAAAAGACCGTCACAGAAGGGGTGAACCGCTCCTCACCACGTCGCGCAAGTTCAGCTCCAGTCCGCCAAATTCAGGATGATCGTTCATGCCGAGCGAGTAGGCGATGTCGAGGCGATCTCCAGCCAACAACTGCAAGCGGTCGCAGGATTCCTTGAGGCTCCATCCCATCGCCTTGAAAGCAATGTTGTCGCGCCAGGACGACAATGATGACGATGACGATGACGACGATGACGATGACGACAGCGATGACTGTGTGGACGAAGCCCGTTTCGGTATCGCCGCTGCCTCGGGATGGCAACGCGGAGTGAAGTCCTGCGCTGTTGCTGTCGCGTCATTCACAGCTGGAGCAATCCGCAGCCGCACGTGCTTGTCCTTGACGGCCTGCGGCGGCGCCATCAACCGAACCCCGCGCGCGGCGAAAACGGGCTCTCGATTCTCCATCCCAAAGGGCTCCAGCAACAGCAGCGCCTGATGAAGCTCCGGCATGACCTCGCGCAGCGGCAGCTCTCGATCAAACTCAAGCCGCGGCTCGAAATCCGCGAGCGTCAGGCGTTCCCGCGCATAGCCATCGAGATGCTGACGCAGTTTCTCCACGTTGGCGCTTGGCAAGGTGAAGCCCACTGCATGCGCGTGTCCGCCATAGCGGGAGAAAAGTTCATGGCACGATTCCAGGGCCTGCAACAAATGAAACGCCCCAATCGATCGTCCCGAACCGTGCGCTTCGTCACCGTCACGCGAGATAACCAGCGTCGGCCGCCCGTGGCGTTCCACCACCCGTGACGCCGTAATGCCGATCACGCCGCGGTGCCAGCCGTCTCCGTCGAGCACGACGCAATAGGCGTTGCGCAGCGCCGGCTCTTCGTCAAGTCGGTGCTCGATGTTGTCAATGATGCGCCGCTCTTCGTCCTGACGCGCGGCGTTCAACTGATCGAGACGCCCGGCGATCGTGCGCGCGCGCTCGACATCTTTCTCGTTGAAGAGATCGACCACATCGCGGGCCACATCCATGCGTCCGGCGGCATTCAGCCGGGGTGCGACCCGAAAGGCAACTTCGGTTGCCGTCAACGCCCGTCCGTCGCCCAGTTTCGCAACCTCAAGCAGCGCCTTCAGTCCAACGTTCACCGGCCGGCGCAAACCCTGCAACCCCAGCTTGGCGAATACACGATTCTCGCCGAGCAAGGGCACAGCATCGGCGATGGTAGCGATGGCCACGACTTTCATGAACGACATCAGCATGCGCGATTGGGCGTTATTGTTGTCATTGTCATTGACGCGCGAATCGAGCCGCCGTTTCATCAATCCCTGCGCCAGTTTGAAAGCCACGCCCGCGCCGCACAGATATTTGCAGGGATAATCGCATCCATCTTGATTTGGATTAATAACCACCAGCGCCTGGGGAACTCCGCCCGCACCGGGCAGGTGGTGGTCGGTGACGATCAGATCTACGCCGATACGCCGCGCCGTTTCGGCGGCGGCGAATGCGCGAATGCCCGTGTCGACGCTGACAATCAGCCGCACTCCATCGGCGGCGGCGCGCTCGATCACCTCGTCGCGCATTCCGTAACCTTCGCGGATGCGGTGCGGCACATGAAAATCCGCCGTCCCGCCGCAAAGTTCTATGGCCGTTTTGAGAATGACGATCGCGGTGGTGCCATCCACGTCGTAATCGCCATAGATCAGAATTTTCTCTTTGCGTTCCAAAGCCGCTTCCAGCCGGTCGAGAGCGGATTTCATCCCGCTCAATCGCAGCGGGTCGTGCAGGTCGGTAAGCTGGGGAAAAAGAAAACGGCGAGCCGCCTCGGGTTCGTCGATCCCGCGGCCGACCAATAGGTCGGCCAATACAGGTAAAGATGAGGGAGAGACGTCGAGTTTAGCGTCCGCCAGCGCCGCTGCCAACACGCTGGCCTTGGGGGAATTCAGCGGATTCGAAATCCATTGCATGTGTTGTTGTGAAATTACTTCAGGGCTGGATATTTTTTCTAAAGCCGCAGAGCAGCAGATCCTTGGCACCAACTCAGCGCTCTTCGTCCTGGTCGGGCTCATCGATCATGAACCCGCCGCTATCGTCCGCCAATTCCCGCAGCTGCTGGAAACGTTCATACCATTCAGTGCCAGCTTCATAGACGAAAACGCAACCCTGATATGCCCATCCCAGCTGCACGAATCCGGTCTTCCCCACATAAGACTTGAGCCAGCGGCTTTCTTCGAGATCCTCTTCGCTTCTGTAATCGCTCTCAGTGAGCGATTGTGACATGCGATCCAGTTCTTCGCGGTCGAGCACCCAGGAATGCATGGTCAGGAAGGGCGCGCCCGTGGACTTGGCGAGCTCCACGAAATCTTTCCAGCCATCCGGATTCTGCGCCGAATCCCAGAGCACGCTCGGCACCTCTTCGCACTCGACATAGCCAAAGAACCGGCGCATGCCCAGCCCTTCAATGAAGGCCGTCATATCGTCTTTCATGCCCGTCAGATCGTCTGGATGTGGAGACATTAGCTCCATCATTGTAAGGCTTGGATTACTCCGCCGCCAGTGCCCCCCGCCGGCCGGAAATGTGGGAGAATTCGTTCGCGCCTCGAATGCGGGGAGAAGAATGCTCATGCCCTCCATGAGGAATATTGCAGGTCTTCTCACCATAGTTGGCATCTGTGTTCTGGTGAGTCATGCTTCCTCCCAACCGCAACCTGAAGAGAAACGCCTTGTGATTGCGGCAAGCACAGTACTCGACGGCAAGGGGCGCGTGCTGCACGATGTTCGCATCGTGGTCGAGGGCTCCAAAATTGTGGCCGTGGACTCCGCTCGCGGCGATCCGAAGACTGGGCCGGTCGATTACGACCTGCGCGGCCTGACCGTGCTCCCTGGTTGGATCGACGCCCACGTGCACATTACCTGGAGCTTCGGGCCGGATGGGAAAAATGCGGGCCAGGGCGCAACCACACCGGAGGCCGCTTATGCCGCAGTCTCCAATGCGTGGCTGACGTTGATAGCCGGATTCACGACTGTTCAGAGTGTGGGCTCGCCAGCCGATGTTCCCTTGCGCGATGCCATCGCTAAAAGACAACTCCCCGGTCCGCGCATCCTGACAGCCATTGACCCGCTCATGGGACGTGGCGAAAAGACGGGAACGCCGGATGAAATTCGCGCCTTCGTGCGGAAGCAAAAGGAAGCCGGCGCCGATCTGATCAAGATTTACGCCTCGGGAGGCATGACCAAAGGCGCGATGACGATGTCGCAGGAGCAATTGAATGCGGCCTGCGATGAAGCGAAGAAACTGGGCTTGCGCTCGCTCGTGCACGCCTTTAGAGATGCTGTCCGCGCCGCGACCCTTGCCGGGTGCACGGAAATCGAGCACGGACTGGGCGCGTCGGACGACGATCTGAAGTTGATGGCCGAACGGGGGATCTACCTTGATCCGCAAGCCGGTCTGCTGCTCGAAACCTACCTCCAGTACAAAGACAAGTATCTGGCGCCGCCCTACTACACCGAAGAGGGCTTTGCGGCGATGAAGGGCCTGATCCCGGCGCACCAGGAATTCTTGAGGCGTGCGGCACACATTCCGGGATTGAACATTGTTTACGGCACTGATGCGGTGGCGGGGGCGCATGGCCACAACGCGGAGGACTTCATCAACCGAGTGCGCGACTGCGGTGTCGATCCAATGACCGCGATGGTCTCCGCCAACGCGCTTGGAGCGCAAGCGCTCGGCATGGCTGATCAGATCGGCTCGATCGCGCCCGGCCTGCGGGCGGATATCATTGCGCTCGAGGGCGATCCGCTGAAAGACATCACGGCCGTCCGGCGAGTCGTATTTGTGATGAAGGGCGGCGTGGTCTACAAGAACGAAAAACGACCTGAAAAGGTAGACCTCTCACATCATTCGACCTCTCACCTCGTTGACCTCTCACCTCGTTGACCTCTCACCTCGTTACTCTGGCGGAATTGGAATCCAGGCGGACTTTAGTAACTGTCCCGAGTTCTAGGGTGGCCGATTAGTCCGGAGAGAGACCTCAATGAGCGAACAGGAATTGGTTTTCACCGTTAAGGAACTTCATATACTCAGCCTCGCGTGCGGCAACTGCGGGCATGGAACGACATTTGATTTTGAAAGCAAGGACTATCTGGAAAAATCCGTGTCCCCGAGATGCGCCGTCTGCAACACCGAACTGGAGGTGGATCTGCAGGAGCAACTCAACGCCTATCGCGGTTTTTATGACAGCATGTCGAAGTGTGAACGCGTCGAATTCCGCGTACGCTTGGCGAAACCTGAGGCGGCCGTGTCTTCCAACGACGTTCGGGAGGCAGTTTCAACAGCGGTGGCCGAAGTCCAGCAGGCTGTCACCACCGCGTTTGCTAAGGAATTGGCCGCCAGTGACTGAGAATATGTCGTTTCATCTAGGCGGCTCCTTCCTCATAATGAAAACTACGGTGTGCGCCTTCGCTTCGTCTTGAACCAACTTATAGCCCTACCCAAAACAAATTGCATTCAGGCCATTGCAAGACAAACCGGTCCCGCTCGCTCAGACCCTGCCTTGTGTTAGACTTTCTGTTCACAAAAAAGCGCGTCGATCATGCTGTTTTCCAAAGAATATGTGGGCTATCTGGCCCGCGAAGTTTCCAAAAAACTGGTGGCGAGCGGTCTCATCGAGACCAAGGCAATGCCTGCTCTTTCGGAGAAGGTGCACGCCGCGCTGCTCGAAGAACTGGCGCTCGAAGACCGCATTAACGATGAAGTGCGCGTCATTCTCGAGGCTTATTCCGAGGAGATGCAGAAGAGCGGCGCCAATTATCAGGAAATGTTCCGTAAGGTAAAGACGGAGCTGGTGAAGAAATACAAGGCCGTGCTTTAAGGCCGTGCTTTAAGGCCGTGTTTTTAAGGCCGTACTTTAGGCCGTATCTGACGACGCGCTGGAGGCCTGCACTGACGTGCGACTAAGCCGCGACAAAGTCAACAAACTCGCCCACGTCGTCACCGACGCCGTTGCCGACATGGATGAGGTCGAGTTCATCGAGGACCGCAATACCGTACGCCTCGAAGTCCGCAAGATTCTCGAAGCGCTCCTCATGCAGGAAGCTCGCATCGATCAGTCCGCCCGTCAGAAAATCGAAAGCCAGCGCCGCACCATCATCGAAGGCTCCGAGGAGTGGTCGATTCTCTATCGCAAGTATTACAACGAGGAAGTCAAGAAGCTCGGCGTCTAGAATACTAGCCTTGCAGTAGAGACGGGCTTGCCCCGTCTGACGCGAGCAAAGCCAACCAGTGTCTTTTCCGATAAATTCGGATTCCCCTTTAGAATTAGCAGACCGACTGAACCATCAGGCGCTAGCGTGCCAGCAGCGGACGCACGTTCCATGGACCGAATCGTCTTCGAATCCGTTGGCAAAGTTTTTCGCCACCGCCCAGCCCTGTTTAACTGGCTGGGACAGGAGCAAGGCGGCGAAACGATCGCCTTGCAGGACGTTTCTTTCTCCGCGGGCGCCGGCGAAGTGTTGGCGTTGCTCGGTCCCAATGGCAGTGGGAAAACCACCGCCCTCAAGCTGATCTCGACTCTGCTGCTGCCCGACGCAGGCTCGGTGCGCGTGGGCGACTTCGACGCGCGCCGCGACGCCGGTGAAGTGCGTCGCCAGGTTGGCATTGCCGTTGCCACCGAGCGCTCGTTCTTCCCTCGTCTCTCAGCGCGCGAAAACCTCGAATTCTTTGCCGCTCTCGACGAAGTGCCGCGTTCCCAGCGGGCGCAGAGGATTCAGCAAGTTCTAACCGATACTGGACTCGAGGAGAAGGCCAACACGCTGGTCATGAAATTCTCCAGCGGCATGTATCAGAGACTGGGCATCGCGCGCTCTCTGGTCAAACGCCCCAGCGTGCTCTTGCTCGACGAACCGACGCGCAGCCTCGACGCCGCTACCACCGCGCATTTCTGGACGACGATCCGCGCCCTGGCAGCGCAGCAAACCACGGTTCTACTCGCCACCCATAATTTTGGGGAAGCGACTGCGGTTGCCGACCGGCTGCTGTTGCTGCATCACGGTCAGTTGCTGGCGAATCGCCCGGTAACAGATGGAGAAAGCGCCGAGGCGATGCGTGCCTTTTACTTCCGCATGACCGGCGAGATAGATGAAGCATTTGTAATTGGTAATTTGTAAGTCGTAATTGTGTTTCGGTAATAATCGCTGGCGATCCACATGTTTGAAATTGCAAATTACAAATTTGAAATTACAAATTCTCTCGACAAGCTTCGAGCCATCCTCTGGCGCGATCTACTGACGGCCATCCGCCACCGCAGCGGCTTCGTTGTCACCCTGGTCGGAGTGTTCACCGAACTCGCGGCTTTTTACTTTCTCTCCCGTGCCATCGGTCCCGGCTTTCGCCCCGACGGCGTCGGTTACTTTCCTTTTCTTCTCGTTGGAACGGGCGTTTACACTTTTTTCCTGATGAGCGCGCAGGCCTTCCTGAGCGCGGTGCAGGAAGCTCAGCAAACTGGAACGCTGGAAGTGCTGATGACCACCTCCACCGCACCAGCCGAACTCGTCATCCTTAGCGCCATTTCAGCTTTCGCTGGAAATCTGGTCAATCTGCTCGTCTATCTTTTCGCGGGAGTAGCAGTTTTCCAAGCTGCGATCCACGCCAACTTCTTTTCGTGCGTCGCAGTATTGATTTTCAGCCTCGCGATCGCTCTGGCCCTGGGAATCGCGGCGGCCACGCTTCAGGTTGCATTCCAGAAAGGCTCGGCGTTGTTGTGGGTATTCGGTTCCGGACTCTGGTTCCTGAGCGGAACGATGTTTCCAGTTCAGACTTTGCCGCGCCCATTGGAACTTCTGGCCCGCGTCATCCCTCTCACCTATGCCGTCGATGGCATGCGCCAAGCGCTGCTGCAGGGCGAGTCGATGAAGACAATGGCTCCCACACTGGCCGTCCTGGCTGCCTTCGCCGTCGTTCTGCTGCCCCTCGCGCTCGCGGGACTGTCGTTCAGTTTGCGGCGCGCGCGACAGAATGGGACTCTATCCTTCTATTGAGAACGTCGCTGCCTATTGAGTATGTTGGTCCCATTTGTCGCGAACGGTCGCTGCACGTTGGTTCCCCCGAAAGCCGTGTAGTACACTGCCCTTAATCTATTAAAAAACCGGGGACGAGCCATCTTTTCCGGTTGATCTGGCTTGAGCCGACTATGAGCGACATACAGGTTCGGGGCGACGAACACCAGCTGTTGGGCCAAACCGATCGAGGTCGCGCAGATCAAGGTAAAGAGGCGGAGCGTTCCGCTCTGGTGGCAGACGCTTTGCGCGATGGCAATAATTTCGCGTCGCGAGTCCGCCTCCGCGTTTACGGGGAAAGCATGCTCCCTGCTATTTGGCCGGGCCGCGTAGTCGAGATCGCAAGTTGCTCCCTTGAAGATCTCAATCCCGGCGAGATCGTGCTGGCATTGCGCGACGGCCGCCTTTTCCTGCATCGTCTCCTGAAATCCCAGACAAACGGTTTCGTGCTGCGCGGCGATTCCATGCCCGGCCCTGACCCTCAATATCCTCGTGAAGCGCTGCTGGGCCGGCTGGTGAGCGGCACTGGCACTGATACCGGCATCAACACTGATCAACGACGTGGCATCGCTGCATCCGCATGGAATCGCGCCCTGGGCATGCTTTTCTGTCATTGCAGCTTAGTCCGCCGCGTTGCTCTCAAATTCAAACGCCGCTGGAGCGCGCCGAAGGGCGAATTTCGAATCGCGGAATCCTCGTGAGTGCGCTCCGAAAAGTCGCATGTGTCGAGATCGGAGGCATACCCATAGCCCTGTCGACCTCTGACGACGCGTTTCTCGATCTGCTGAACCAGCGCTATACCGGATTTCTGAGTTCTTCGCCTCCCGAGTTTGAACTCGAGTTCGATCTCACCTCGAGCGGCCCAATCTCTGACGACGATGTGCGGGTACGCCTCAACGACAATGCGAATCGCGAGTGGATACTGGAGCGCGGCGATTTTCGAGCCAACTGGAACTCTCGCACTGGCCGAGGCACGGTGCGGCAGAATTCCAACCCCTACTCGCTGGATTCCGTGCTGCGCATTCTGCACAGCCTGATTCTTGCCGAGCGCGGCGGATTTCTGCTGCATGCGGCGAGCGCGATTTGTGACGGCCACGCTTTTTTATTTTCCGGGGTATCGGGCGCGGGCAAAACCACTATGACGAAGCTGGCGCCTTCGGATACCACTCTGCTCACCGACGAAATCTCTTACCTGCGGCCGAACGCCGGCGGGTATTCGGCATTCGGCACGCCTTTCGCGGGAGAGCTCGCCAGGTCCGGTGAAAACTGCGCGGCGCCGGTCTCCGCGCTTTTTTTCCTGGAGCAAGGCCCCGAGAACCGCATCCAGGAATTATCCTCTGCGGAGGCGGTGCGCCGCCTCATGCGCAACATTTTGTTCTTCGCCGAAGACCGCGGATTGGTCGAGAAGCTTTTTGCCACGGCTTGCGATTTTGCGGACAGGGTTCCGATTCGCCGCCTGACGTTCTATCCTGATGCCAGCGTGTGGGACCTGATTCGAAACTTCGAAGGGAATTTCGGAGCGAAGTTCGAAAAAAGCCCGGCCGCAATTTCGGCCACCGCTTCGAGGAGTCGCCCGAGCATGCCTGACAATTGCACTTACACTTACATTGCGCGCAGTTCCGCGATTGCCGCGCGCGCGCTGGCTGGTGAAATGATGGTCATGAATTCGGCCGATTCCACGTTCTTCACGCTGAACGAGGTGGCAACGGCCATCTTTCAGGCTGCCGACGGCCGCACTCCCCTGCATGAGATTGTCCGCGACCGCGTTTGCGATCAATTTGACGTCGATTCCGAGCAGGCCCAGTCCGATGCCGAGCAATTCGTTGCCGAACTCTCCGGCCACGGAATTCTAATGGTTTCCAACCAGCCGCTGTCTTCAGATGCCGCCCCGGAGACGCGCCGATGAGCCTGATGAGCGAAGTAGGCCAGAAAGCCTTCAACCTGGGCGTGCCGCTGGCCGTGCATCTGGATGTCACCTATCGCTGCAACGAGCGCTGCGTGCATTGTTATCTCGATCATGACGATCACGGCGAGCTGACCACCGGCGAGATCAAAGATGTTCTCGATCAAATGGCCGAGGCCGGCGTTTTCTTTCTCACCCTGAGCGGCGGCGAAGTCTTCATGCGCCGCGATTTCTTTGAGATTCTGGAATACGCCCGGCGTCTGATGTTCAACGTCAAGATCAAGACCAACGCGGTCATGATCCACGAAGACGAAGCGCGGAGAATCCGCGAACTGGGAGTCGACACGATTCAGATCAGCGTGTACTCGCATCGTCCCGAGGTGCACGACGCCATCACCATGCTCCCGCATTCATTCGAACGTACCATCGCGGCGATCCGTTTCCTGCGCGAGCAAGGACTCCGGGTTACCATCGCCAACGTGCTGATGACACCGAATTCTTCAGATCATGCCGGGGTCCAAGCTCTCGCCGCTGATCTCGGAGTGCAATACACGCTCGATCCCACCATCACTCCCATGATGGACGGCGATACATCCGTCCTGGCGTTGCGCATTCCGGGAGAGGAATTACCGGAAATTTTCCGCAATCCTGCTTTGGTCGGCAACCAGGAAGAATTCTGTGCCCCTCCGCCACCGCCCTCGGCAGAGGATCTCGAAGGTTACTCCTGCAGCGCCGGCCATTCCTTCTGTTACATCTCGCCCTACGGAGATGTTTTTCCCTGCGTGCAATTTCCGCTTCCCACGGGAAATATTCGCCAGCAGAAGTTTCTGGATATCTGGAATTATTCGCCGCAGATGAACGAAGTTCGTTCCATTCAGGTCAAAGATCTGACTGTGTGCTCGTCGTGCTCGCATGCCAGCAGTTGCACGCGCTGCCCGGGATTGGCTTATATGGAAGGTAGCATGCGTGGCCCTTCAACCGCGGACTGCGAGAAGTCGTTCTACCGCACCGGCGTGCCCACAGCTAACATGCTGCGCCAGGGGCTGTCGAAGCCCCGTTCCGTGTCGGCGAAAAGCGGCGCTCTGATTCAGATCCGGCCGCTCGCGAACGCGATTCAGCCGAGCGCGCTTGAACCGATCGCAGTCCCCGCCTGATTTCCGGAAATTTATTCGTTGGAAATTATTCGTTACAGAAGCCGTGCGGCAAGAGCCTGGCTACGTTTCAAATCGATCACCGCTTCCATGCTGGAAAGCTGTTCGAGAATGCGCTGCAATGCGGCGCGGGCCTCGTGCGTGGCTTCACTGAACTTCAGCGCGGCACCGATGCCCATATCGAGGCGGACCACTTCGCTCTGCATCGAAACGTTGGTATGTTCGTGCGAAAAGGTGAGTTTTAACTTCGAGCCCGGCAGCAGCAATCCACTGGTTTCGACATAGCAGCCACCCAGGCTTATGTTGGTAACGATGCCGAGAAGTCCCTGCTGTCCATTTCCCGAGATTTCCGCAGTAAGCCGCCCTCGCATTCGCGGATATAGACGGCGGTTCTTCGGGTTGGAGGCGCTTCGCTTTTGCAGGTACATGCGCTTGTCGGCTTCCGACAGGATCTTTTCGGCATCCATTCCATCTTCCGGATACACTGCTTTGCCCACGCTCAGTGACAAAATATCTTCGTTGCAGATGTCTTTTCCGGCCTGCTGCGCGAGTTCGCGCATCTGTTCCGCCTTGCGCGCGGCTGCTTCGGGCGTAAGCCCGGGAGCGATCACTACGAATTCATCGCCACCCATGCGCGCCACATAGTCATACTCGCGGCTGGTTTCCTTCAGGGAATGAGCAAATAGCCGCAGCACGCGGTTACCCTCGAGGTGCCCAAAGCGGTCGTTGATCTGCTTGAATCCGTCAAGGTCGGTGACCATGACCGTCAGCGTTTTGTTATCGCGTTTGCAGCGCGCCATTTCTTTGTCGAGTTGCAGGAAGAGCGAGCGCGCATTGGGCAAGCCGGTAAGGTAATCGGTGACGGCCGAACTCTCCGCCTGCTCGAACTTCATCGCATTCTCGATAGCGAGCGCCATCTTCGAACTCACTGCCAGCAAAATACGCAGGTGATCCGTCGTAAAGAAATCTCTCTCCGCGTGATAGAGAGCGACCACGCCGACCACGCCCTGCAGTCCCTCGAGCGGAACGGCAAGCGCCGCTTGTAACGTGCTGTACTTTGACGCATCGTTCAGATAGCCGGGTTCGACCGAAGGATTGCCGTTCAGAATCGGCTTCAGGTTTTGCGCCACCCAGCCCGAGAGCCCCTGGCCCATCGGAATGCGGAGCGAGGCGAACAGGCGGAAGTTGTCGCCATTCACATATTCCGGCACCAGTTCGTCGCCATGCCGCACATAAATGGCAATGGCGTCGTAAGGCATGGCGCGCCGCAGCTTCACTGCGAATACGGAAAGCGTTTCGCCCAAGCTGAGCGAAGCTCCAAGGTCCTGGCTGAGTTCGAAGAGAGTTTGCGCCTCTTGCCGCGCGGCCGCGATGGAACTAAGAAAGCTGCGCTCCGGCCCCTGCCGCTTTCCTTGTCCCTCGAAGCCGGCGTCCGGCCGGATGGTGGGTGCACCGTCCGCATCTAACTCCTGATCTTTGTCACTGACTTCGGTAAATAGTTTCTGTTTGTTCAGTTCTTCGGTACGCTGGTGAACCAGGATTTCCAGGCTCTGGTATTTGCGTTCGAGCACTCGGACCACGTCGGGATCGAAGGCCTTGCCCGATTCCTTGACTACGAGGGCAACCGCTTCATTCAGCGGCAGCGCCCGGCGATATTGCCGATCCGAAGCCATTGCATCCAGAAAATCGACCGCCGACAGGATGCGTGCGCCAATCGGAATCTCTGTGCCCTTCAAACCGGCGGGATAGCCAGTGCCGTCAAACTTTTCGTGGTGGGCGCGCACGATGGGCGCGACCGGATAGGGAAATTGCACCCGTTCCAGAATGTCCGCTCCTACCTGCGGATGGATCTTCATCTTTTCGAATTCTTCGGGCGTCAGGCGGCCCGGTTTCGAGATGATTTGCTCGGGAATTGCCAGCTTGCCAATGTCGTGCAGCAACGCCGCGGCCTGCAGGGCTTCCATCTCCTCGGGCTTGACCTTAAGCTCTTTGGCCACTTCGACGGCGTAGACGCGAACCCTCTGCAAGTGATCGTGGGTCGTCTGATCCTTGGCCTCAATCGCGAGCGCAAGCGCCTCGATCGTGCGCATGTGCAAGTCCGCCATCTCTTCCACGTGCCGCTTCTCATCCGCCAGTTTGCCGAGGTAGAGGCGATACGACCGGTAGATGAGATACACCACCGGCAGCGTCAAAAGCGACGTTTGCCAGTCGGTGAAGCCGTGCAGCCAGCTCATCACGCCGACCACCCCTGCACCAACCAGGTAATAGGGGAAACTCCAGAAGTAGCAGTCTGCCCAGATCTTTCGCAGCGATCCGCGTTCGGTCAAGGAGATAACGACCGTTACGGGAAGCGTATTCGCCACGAAGTAAACCACGGCAGCGACGAACAGGGACGTTGAAGGATTACTCATCGCGCCATGCATCATGGAGTAGCGATAGCCGATGAACGTCACCGCTATCGCCAGCGCTGTCGAGCACACGTTGAAGGCGACTTGCAGTGGATTCGGAAACTCGCGATCATAGCTCTGGACGATTACCGCCGCGCATCCCATTGCCATGGTTTCCGGCAGACTCAGTTCCAGCACTCCGAGCAAAATAAATAGAAAATTGACCGACAGGGTCCCAGTGACTCCCGGCAGGTTCACTCTAAGTCGCGACGCGGCCAGGGCGATTCCCAGATAGCAGAGAAATTTGAGCGGATTCTCGCCTCTGGCGGGAAGAATCGAAAAGCTCAGGACAGTCATCCCGCAGAGCAGGATAATCGTGATAAAAAGGCGCGGAAGAGCGCTGAGATCTCCCCAGGATTGCGAGCGGCTTTTCATTTCCGGTGCGATTCTCCTGCCCAGACACTCCCCGGGGACAAAGTCGGGGAAACACGTCAACAAGTCATTGATAACAGGCAGCGCAGCGGCAGGAAAGGATTCGGCAATGGCCGAACAAACTTACGTAATGAAAACCCGTTACCGCCTGGGCATTGCGTGGTCTTAAGAATGCTCCAGAGGTCGCTCCTAAACCAAAGAAAAGGCTGACCAAACCAGCGCGCGACAACATTCCCACAAATGCATCGAACCTCGCGGCCTTGCTCCACGTATACAGCTGTATAAGGCACTAAAGAAGGAATTTAGTTTCGGACTTTTCCTGGCGAACCTCGGTGCCCTTTGTGGTTAACGGTTTCAGAACATCTGACCGCGGAGCTCTAAGTTTGACTTGCTGGAACGCGCAGGCCTAACATGAATAACTCTTTCCCAGGAGTGTTTTCCCTGCAATGATTCGCGATTCCATGATTGGCCAAAGCATGATCGGCCAAACCGTTTCTCATTACCGCGTCCTTTCGCAATTGGGCGGCGGAGGGATGGGAATCGTCTACGAGGCCGAGGACATCAATTTAGGTCGCCACGTCGCCCTCAAATTCCTGCCTCCCGAGACCGAAAAAGATCCCTTGGCGCTCGACCGTTTCCAGCGTGAAGCGCGCGCCGCTTCGGCGCTAAACCACCCTAACATCTGCACTATCTATGAAGTGGGCGAAGACGCCGGACGCCACTTCATCGCCATGGAGTTGCTGGAAGGTGAGACCCTCGAGAGACGGATTCATGGCCAAGCCATGGAAATCAGCCCTCTGATCGATCTCGGCATCCAGATCGTCGACGCGCTCGATGCCGCTCATGCCAAGGGAATCGTTCATCGCGACATCAAACCCGCCAACATTTTCGTGACCACCCGCAATCAGGCCAAGATCCTCGATTTCGGCTTGGCCAAACGCACCGCCAAATCTTCGCGCGCGTCCGCGTCGCACATCAATTCTGCGGTGACCAAAGACGAGCCTTTTCTCACCAGCCCGGGCTCGACGGTTGGCACGGTGGCATACATGTCACCGGAACAGGCGCGGGGCAAGGACCTCGACGCTCGCACCGACCTGTTCTCTTTTGGCGCCGTGCTCTATGAAATGGCGACCGGAGGTGTGCCCTTCCGCGGGGATACGTCGGCCGTTATTTTCGATGCAATTTTGAATCGGCCGCCCGCACCGGCGCTTCGCCTGAACCCCGACTTGCCTCCGCAGTTCGAAGAAATCCTGAACAAGCTGCTGGAAAAAGATCGCGACCTTCGATACCAGAGTGCCGCCGACGTGCGCTCCGACTTGAAGCGTCTCAAACGCGACTCCGAATCGGGCGCCATCGCTGCGGCCTCTTCGAGTTCTTCTATCCGCGCTTCTTCAATTCGGCCTCTTGCGGTTCCAGTTCGCAAGCGGCCATTGTGGCTGATCCCGGCTCTCATCGTTG
Organism: uncultured Acidobacteriaceae bacterium; assembly: GCA_963810955.1. Taxonomy (GTDB): domain Bacteria; phylum Acidobacteriota; class Terriglobia; order Terriglobales; family Acidobacteriaceae; genus Acidiflorens. The sequence continues at coordinate 15,571 of CAWEPW010000019.1, forward strand.
CCCTAGTTGCCGCCGGCATCGGCTTCGTGTTCTTCAAACGCGGCCACGCCCTCACTGAAAAAGATTCGATCCTGATCACCGACTTCGTAAACACCACCGCCGATCCCGTCTTCGATGGAACGCTGAAGAAAGCGCTGGTAGTCGATCTCGGGCAGTCTCCGTATCTGAATGTTTTCCCCGACCAGAAAATCCGGCAGACGTTGCAGTTTATGGGCCGCAGCCCGGACGACCGCGTCACCAGCGACGTCGGCCGCGAGATCTGTCAGCGCGATGGCATCAAGGCAATGCTCAATGGCAGCATCGATAATGTCGCAGGCCAATACGTAATCACTCTGGAGGCAACGAACGTCGCTTCCGGCGATTCTCTGGGACGCGAGCAGGCTGAGGCCGATCACAAGGAAGACGTGTTGAACGCGCTCCACGGCGCCGCCACTAAACTGCGCAGCCAGCTTGGCGAGTCGTTGTCCATGGTCCAGAAGTACGACATGTCACTCTCCCAGGCCACCACTTCATCGCTCGACGCGCTCAAGGCGCTGAGCCTCGGAGACGCCAAGCACAGCATGGGCGATGAACTCGGCGCTCTTCCCGACTACCAGCACGCCGTCGAGCTCGACCCTAATTTTGCCATGGCCTACGCCCGGCTGGGCGCGGTCTATAACAACCTTGGGCAGACCGAATTGTCGCAGCAAAACCGTCAGAAGGCTTTCGAGCTGCGCGATCGCGCCAGCGAACGCGAGAAGCTCTACATCATGTCCCATTACTACGGCGACAGCGGAGAATTGGACAAGGGCATCACCGCGCTCGAACTCTACCAGCAGGAGTATCCGCGTGATTCCACCCCCTTTAGCAATCTGGCAAGCGTTTATAACGAACTGGGACAATTCGACAAAGCGTTGGAAAATGCCAAGCACGCGGTCGAGATCGACCCTGACTCGGTAGTCGGCTATGCGAACCTCGCCAAGGCATACGCCGGGCTCGGTCGGGTCGAGGAAGCGCGCGCTACCCTCAATGCAGCCCTTCAGCACAAAGTCTCCACTTCCGACTTCCACGTTGCACTGGCGAAGCTGGACTGGGCCGCAGGTAGAGACGCTGATATGGAGAAGGAACTGGAAAGTGCTTCAACGACTCCCGAAGGAGCACTGGAAGTACTCTCATTCCGAGGGGATCTTGCAAGCGCTCGTGGTCAAATCGCCAAGACGCGTGAGTTCTGGCGCCAGTTTGAAGATGCGATGGATCGCCTCCATCTGCAAGGCCGAGCCCTCGTCGAGTCGAACCTGGCCAGCAATGAAGCATTGGCGGGCAATCGTACCGAAGCCATCAACGAGGCCGACGGGGCCGACCGGTTATCTAGAACTTTCAACGTGCTCTGGAGTGCCGGCACGACCTATGCTGTTTTGCGGCAGGATCAAAAAGCGATCGCCTTAGCCGATGAGATTCAGCGCGGCCATCCGAACGACTCCATCGCCATAAACGTGGCGATCCCTGAGATTCGCGGGATCGCTGCCCTGCGCCCCGCGAATCCAGCCAAGGCCGACCCGGCCAAGGCTATCGATTTCCTGAATAGTGCCGCGCTTTATGCGCGCGACAGCACAGGAGTCCTGTGCGCTCGGGGGTTGGCCTACGAGCAGGCTGGTCGTTTCGCCGAAGCCCAGCAGGATCTGCAGAAAGTGCTGCAAATCAAATCCCACAGCGGCCCCGACATAATCTTCGCCTTCGCTCAATTGGAGTCGGGACGAGTTTTTCATAAGGCGGGCGACACTCCGAAGGCTCGAATCGCCTATCAAAACTTTCTCTCCGCCTGGAAAGACGCCGACCCCGACCTCCCGCTCCTCCACGAAGCCCAAGCCGAATACGCCAAACTTCAGTAGGATGCGGCCTGATCCTCTCGATCGAAATGGAGCGACGGGCGCTCGCTCGTCCTGACCGACCTCTGCTTATAGGGGCGGGCGCAAGGGCGCGCCGCCCGCCCCGCATCTCTTAGAAGTGGAACCCCAGTTGAGCCGTCAACGCACGCGGCGTCACATAGTGCGTTCCGCTGAAAGTTGAGAGGAAGTTATACAGCGCCGTTTTGTTGGCTATGTTGATGGCAGTAAGCGTCAGACTCCATTTGTAGCGTTCGCCTTTGAGCAGATTGTCATCGCCCACTGCAACGTCAAACAAATTGCGGCCGGCAATGCGTGGCGGATTGTGATCGTCATTCTCTGTTCCGGGCGCCGGTATTTGCAGAAGCGTCGAGCCGTATTGCGTCGCAAGGCACTGGTTATTGGGACTTATGAAAGTCCCAAGAGGATTCGTCGGCGTGGGCGGCGTGGCGTGGACGCCATTGCAAGTCAGCCCCGCTTCAAACTGTTGATCGGCGCTGAGCCCCGATGTATCCACAACCATGTCGCTGCCGTTTGGCCCGTTCGCGCAGTTCCCTCCAGCGCAGGGCGCCGGACCGGCCACCAAGCCGCTGTCGTATCGCCAGTTGAAGCCAAGCCACGGACCGAGTTTCCAAGGCTGATACTGCATATGCCCGGTCAGGTTGAACTTTTCATCGTGATCGATACGGAACGGTCCGGCTGCGGAGGGAACCGCGCCTGCGCCGCCGATTTGTGGAGTGAAGAAGCGGGCAGCGACACTCGAAAAGACCACCAGCCCCGTGAATCCATGATAGTTCGGGACACTCACGCGTCCCGCGTATCCCGGGATCTTGGAGCGGTCCCATTCGATCGGGAAGGTGATGGGTGTGGCGCCCAGCACGCTGAAGTCGTAGGCATTGTGCGTGTACTTCCAGATGTACTCGCCGGAAAAGACAAGGTACCTCCCGAAAGCCTGCTGCAGCCCGGCGTGGAATTCGTTGCGCCAGCCCGGACTAAACGGAGTCGGACCGAGCGGAACGTTGGGATTGCACAACAGCAGCGGATTCACGACCGCGTTGCCGCACCCTATGTCGGAGAGCACCAGGTTTTCATTGAACGGGGTCTCCATCGTTCGCGCGTAGGAAACGCGCAGCACGGTATTGGTCCGCTTGATGTTGTAGGCAATGCCAAGGCGAGGTTCGGCTTCCTTGTGTGTCGTCAGCCCGTTGTAGAAATCGCCCCGCAATCCCAGGTTGAAGGCCCAGTTGCCTTTGGTGATCGAATCCTGGACATAGAGCGCGAGTTCCTTGACGTCGGTGTGGCCGTTAAAGGTGTAGAGGCCGCTCATGGTCGTGCCCGACAGACAACCGTCATTGATGGCAGACGGAATTGGCCGGGTCAGATCATAGCAACCTAGCAAGGGATCGAAGGCGGCTATGTTCGGGTTGACGACACCGTCGTTCTTCTGCAGGCCAAGACCGGCGCATTGCGACGGATCATTGGGGTTGGATGGTGTAGCGCCAGACCAGTACGGATTGCCGCTGCTATCGAGGCATGGCGCGTTCAGCGTCGGATCGACGATGCCGAACGGGTCATGCTCGTCCAGAAACGTCTGTTCGTAAGTGACCCCTGCCTTAAGGTTGTGAATTCCCTTTACGTAGGAGAGATCCGAGCGCAGACCCGAATTTAAGAGCGTGCGCCGCTGACTGACTGTTTCGCTCCCCACTCGGGCGCTCCTAGATCCGCGAAGGGGTTGGCGCTGGGATAGTAGTTGTAGGCGTCGCGCCGAACGAACCCGCCCAAAGTAAGCACGGTAGTTGGACTGAGCACTCGAGTCCAGGTGGGCGCGATGTTGAAGGTCTTGATCTGGGAACGCTGGTCGGCGAGACCAACCACATTGCCATTGGGATCGAGGCCGCCGTTGGACACAATGACCCCATTCCACGGGGTGGCCAATTGCGAGTCATAAGAATTGGGCGTCTGGAACCAGGAGCGCGTGAATCCTGAAATTCAGATGAAGCGAATCCTTGGTGGAAAACTGATAATCCACGCGATCGAAGACATTTTCCTCGTTGCCCCGGTCGTGAATTACGACAAACTCCGGCGCGTCAAGGAACCGCCCACTGTTGAGGGCGCCTACAGAGATAAAGTTTCCCCACTTCGCGCCGCCATAAGCCGAGATCGGCCGCCACGTTGGAGGTCCCAAACGTTCCATAGGAGGCGTTGACGCTGCCATGAGGCGTCGTTACTCCTTGTCCCGACCGGGTAGTAGCCACAATCACCACACTGGTTTTGCCTCCGTATTCCGCCGGCGGCGCGCCAGATATGACTTCCATCGACTGCATTGACTCGAGTGGAATCTGGTTGGAGAAAACCTTGCTCTGCTGGTCGGTGATGGGCTGGCCGTCCACCGAAAATGAGTTTTCGGCGTGATCGCCCAACCCGTGGAACAGGCCATTCGAGTCGGCGGCAATGCCCGGCGTCGTAAGCGTGACCTCTGAACTAAGGGAGGACGAGGCGCTTTCGAGGGGAAGCTTGTCGAACAACTCCTTATCGACGTCGGTGTGGAAGGTGGGGTCGTTCTCCACCAGGTCCTCTCCCGCCTCGACCGTAACCGTGGTGGAAGAGCCAGTCACTTGAAGACTGACTTTGACGCTGGAAGGCACTGCCGACCGGACCTCCACATCCTGCGCGCTCTCGGCGAACCCCGCCGCGGTCACGGTCATGTGGTAGGGATTAAACGGCACATTCGAAAAACTGAAATTCCCCTTGTCGTCTGTGGTGCTCGTCCGGTCATAGCCGCTGACCGGGTTATGAATCTCGACAGTTGCATTTGCCACTACCGCGCCCGAAGGGTCGAGGACTGTACCGTTGAGCGTCCCCGAACCTCCGCCGGATTGCGCATTCGCAATCCCGGTGCTGACGATGAAGGCAACAATGGCCAAAGCCTGATAAGTCTTGCAGGACGAACGCATGATTCCTCCAATAAAAAGTGTTGGAGCGAGATCGATCGTAAGAAAGAGATCGAAAATCGCGGTCTTCTAGCGAAATGCTGGATTGGGGGCGGAATCAGAGCGCAGGTGCAGGAGGAGGACGGATAAACTGCGTCGTAACAGGTCGGAAAATCGGGGATACTTCCGCCGCCGGTATTGCCAGAGCGGTTGTGCCCAAAACCGGCGCGGACACAACCGGCGCTGTACTGATTCCGGCGTGAGCTGTAGCGCAAATCGAGCAGGTATGGTGAGAGGTGGCCGAGTCCTCAGGATGGGAGTGGACCGCCTGCACCATCCCCATCAAGAACATCAGGGCAATCGAGAGCGTACACACAGCTCTGACGAACCCGCCCCGATTTGCCATTACCCTCATAATTGCCCGTTTCGGAAAGTATCAGACATTCTATCCTTAGATCGCAATCTGGGGAAATGGATTGTGTCCTGATTTGGCGTGTTGCCGAGGATGTAGCACCGGCATCCTTGCCGCCGGGACGGGCGCTACACTCGCCGCGCGACATTAGGAACGCATGGCCGCCGTCGCCGAATGCCGCAAACCTATCCCACCATATCCATGTTGGGGGTGAGAACCAACAAAAGCACTATCACGGGTGCTGAAATTCTCCGACAATTGCCAGAAGGTCTCAAAGTCGCTGAAGCGCCGCCTGCGTCTGTGTCATTTTGCCGCGATGTTGCTCAATGCGGAATCGGGGAAGTCGGACTCCGGGAGAAGTACTTATGTCGGGACAAGTCATTTTGTATTTTGAGGACCAGTCGGACGCATTGCGGTTCGCCCTAGCGGCCGGTTCTGTGATGGCAGGAGAGGGCCGTGGAGCGACTAACGATTTAGTTCAGGAAACAACGCGAGTCACGCGCATCCGGCTGGACGACGCCAGGAAAGAAAAGTCCAGACAGCGGGATCCTTCCGACCGCGTTGCGTAAGTCGAGCAGGTTCGAGCCGTGTCGCCGCAAATCGCCGAAAGACTCCATGTCCGTGCCACGCGGGTTTAGTGGCCGATCAGGTCCGTATCAGGGTATCGCTTTAGCGATACCGTAAACTCTCCAACGTCAGACGCCCCTTCAGGAGTTGCGCATCGGACGCCAGCTATTCCGCGATCCGGGCGTCGAACTCCGCGGAACGCGCGGCTCTCTGCCTCCCTTCGATTAGAATGTCCGCTATGCCGATCGCTGAACAAACGTCTTCATCCCTTGCGCTCGACCTCCTGTGGGTTCGCTCGCAGTTTCCCGCCCTGGCCCAAACGATTAACGGAAATCAGCCCGCTTTTCTCGATGGCCCGGGAGGCACGCAGGTGCCGCAGCGCGTGATCGACGCCATAGCCGATTATCTGGCGACGAACAACGCCAACTCCGGCGGCGCCTACGCCACCAGCCGCAATACCGACCGCATGATCGCGGATGCGCGCCAGGCAATGGCCGATTTTCTGAACTGCGACGCCGATGAAATCGTTTTCGGCCAGAACATGACGACGCTGACTTACGCCCTGAGTCGTTCGCTCGGACGCGAATTCGGCCCCGGCGACGAGATCGTGCTCACCCTGCTCGGCCACGACGCCAATTTCTCGCCTTGGAAAGCCCTGGAAGAGAAAGGCGTAACCATCCGCACGGTGCGATTTAACGAAGCCGATTGCACTCTCGATATGGACGAACTGGCAGCCAAAATAAAGATGGGTAAGCGAACCCGCCTGGTGGCAGTCGGATACGCGTCGAATGCTGTAGGCACAATCAACAACGTGGCAGAAATTGTGCAGTTGGCTAAACAAGCCGGAGCGTTGAGCTACATCGATGCCGTCCACTACGCTCCGCACGGAGCGATCGACGTGCGCGCGCTCGACTGCGATTTTCTGGCGTGCTCGACCTACAAATTTTTCGGTCCGCACATGGGCGTTCTCTACGGCAAGCGCGAACATCTGAAACGGTTGCTCCCATACAAGGTCCGTCCCAACACCGACAACATCCCCAACTGTTGGGAATGGGGCACGCTAAATCACGAGTGTATAGCCGGAATCAAAGCCTGCGTAGACTACTGGGAAGAACTAGGCCGTCACGTGCAACCCTCTGCCATAACCCGGCGTGCCGCAATTCTGGCCGCGCACGAAGCGATCCATAGCCACGAGCGAGCGATGACAGAGAAAATGGTCGCAGGCTTGCTTGCGATCCCAGGGCTGAAGCTCTACGGCATAACCGACCCAAAGCGCTTCGAGAAGCGTTGCTCAACCTTCGCAATTCGCATCAGTGGTGATGGCCGCACCCCGTTGGAGTTGGCCGCGAAACTCGGCGAGCGCGGAATCTTCACATGGGACGGAAACTACTACGCCCTGAACCTGACCGAGCACTTAGACGTCGAGCGCCTGGGAGGTTTCCTGCGCATAGGCCTCGTGCACTACAACACACCCGGAGAAGTGGAGAGCTTGCTGGCGGCATTGCGTGAGATTGCGTCTTGAGCCAGCGACCAGCGGGTCTCGCGGAGGAACAGCGGCCCGACAGCAGGCAGCGCTAAGGCCGCATTTCCTCCACGCGGTCTCCCCGCCCCACCAGGGCCACGCTGGCCAGCCCAATAAACAGCCCGTGCTCGACGATGCCGGGGATATTACTCAAACTAAGCGCCAGCGCCGGAGGATCCGTAATCTTTCCAAAACTGCAATCCAGAATCTCATTACCGTTATCTGTAATATAAGGATTGCCGTCGAGCTTAGTGCGCAATTTAGGCGACCCGCCTAGGGCCACGATCTTCTTCTCGACTACAGCCCGCGCGAAAGCAATCACTTCAACGGGCAACGGAAATTTGCCCAGCACCGGCACGGCCTTTGACGAGTCCGTGATCACGACCATCTTCTTCGACGCGGACGCGACCACCTTCTCCCGTAACAGCGCTCCCCCGCCGCCCTTGATCATGCGCAACTTTGGATCGATCTCGTCGGCGCCGTCGATGGTGATGTCGATCTCCGGATGTTCGTCGAGCGTGGTGAGCGGAATGCCGAGTGTGCGCGCCAGATCCGCGGTCTTCACTGAAGTTGGAATCCCAACGATTTTCAGTCCCGCTTTCACGCGCTCGCCAAGAGCGATGACCGCGAAATAAGCCGTTGATCCCGTGCCCAGTCCAACCACTTCGCCGTCGCGCACCAGCTTGGCAGCGGCGCGGCCAGCGGCTTCTTTCTCCCCTTCATTCGCCATGGTTCACCATAATATGATCACCTTAAGATGCTCACCTGGGAGACACTCACCTAAGCTTGGTTAACCCAGACACTCTACCTCATCGACGAGAATCGCGAAACGATCACTTGCTATAGATCGCGATGTACGCGAGATATCCCGCCAAAACTAATCCGAAAATGCCGAGCAGGTAGGATACGATGTCAATCACGAATCCCGCCGGCTCGAAGGTGTTCGAATCAAGCTGCAGTTTGGTCTTCCGGTAGCGCCTGCAGTCCGGCGAGAATCAGCAGTACTCCGCCCGCTGTCGAAATAATGCCCAGCCAGGTCGTCAGGCCGGGAGTAACGGAGCTGTATCCCTGGATCTTCAGGAATTCGCGCAGTGCGATCGAGAAGCGTCCAATAGCGAATCCAAATATGATGGTCGCGATGCCGGTCCGAACCCAGGCTAGAAACGTGCGCTCATTGGCAAGATGATCGCGAGCGCGGTTTGGGTTGATATTGTCGGGCATGTCTAAAGGGCTCGAATAAGCGGAGCAGGGAAATCCAGCCCGCTATTATTCCACAGCCTTCTGAATCAACACCGCGATTCCCGCGATGTTTTTGAGCAGGTCGACGGGAAAACCGTGGCGCTGCTGCAGGTATTCAGGAGAATTGTAGGAGAGCCACACCTGCTCCTGCTCGTCTTGCCAAGCCAGCGCTTTCAAGGGAAGGTCGATAGCCAGACCGAGGCGCGGCAACCATCAAAGGCGTGCCCGCTTTCGGGCTGCCGAAGATCAGCAATTGCGTCGGGCGCATTCTAAGCCCAACCTTCTCCGCCTCACCGCTGTGGTCAATGACCGCAAAAACCGTGATGCCTTTCTCCTTCAAAATCGCCTGCAGCCGCGCCAAAGTTTCGGGTACGGAGTAGCGGCTGGACACATCAATGATTCCGCTGGCCATAGGACGCCTCCTGTTGAAGGTGGAGAGCCGGGCGTCCCCCGCCGGGCCCGAATAAGCAATGCCCGCCGCTCAGTAGTTGCAGCCTGCCCGACGACGCAGCCGTATTCTAATTCAAAATCATCTTCCCCAGAATCCCGTTGAGCAATTTGGCGGCAACAGTAGGACCGTTCTCCGCCCTTACCCCAGAACCCATTCTTGCCCCTGAATCGGCCACACGCCCCGAATCATCCGTTATCCTATAGACACTGACTATGCCGACTTCAACTCGCAATATGAGCAGGAGCGCCGCTCCCGCAATCCCGGAAAGCGCTGAACGCGAACGTGTGTTCAGCCTGTTCCGCCAATTTGGCTATCTCGAAGCCGAGCTGAACCCGCTCGGCTTGCTGCCTCCGCAGCCTCATCCTGATCTTGAGATCGATAATGAATGGGCGCGTGAAGCACGCCGCATTTATTGCGGCAGCGTGGGCGTTGAATTCATGCACATCGCCGACCCGGAAAGGCGACGCTGGATTCAGGAAAAGATCGAAGCCGAGCCATTTGCAGTCGATCAGGAGCGTGCGCTCAACCTGCTGTTGCGCGCCGATCTGTTCGAACAGACGCTCCAGCAGCGCTATTTGGGCAACAAACGCTTCTCGCTGGAAGGCAGCACAGCTCTATTACCGACAGTCGACCAGATATTGGACGTAGCGGGTGAAGATGGCGCAGTGGAACTGATGATGGGCATGAGCCATCGCGGACGGCTCAATGTGGCCATCCACGTAGCCAACCGGCCCGCGGAAGAAGTGTTCGCGGAATTTGAAGATGTGGATCCGCGGAGCGTCTTGGGATCGGGCGACGTGAAATACCACATGGGCGCGACGGGGGAGTACGTCACCAAAAGCGGAAAGAAAATTCATATTCACCTGGCGTCGAATCCCAGCCACCTCGAAGCAGTCGATCCGGTGACGGTCGGACGCACGCGCGCCAAGCAGGATCGCGCCGGAGAAGGTGGGCAGGCCAAATATCTGCCCGTGCTCGTCCACGGCGACGCCGCCTTCGCCGGACAAGGCATCACCGCCGAGACCATGAATTTTGCCGACCTTGCGGGTTACACCGTGGGTGGAACGGTCCACATTATCGTTAACAACCTCATCGGCTTTACAACCAATGCCCGCGAAGAGCATTCCTCGCGTTTTTCCGCGCAACTGGCGCGCCGCCAGGCGATTCCGATCTTTCATGTGAATGGCGAAGACATTGATGCCGTGATGCGCATCGCCCGCATCGCTACAGAATACCGCTACAGGTTCCGCACCGACGTGGTCATTGACCTGATCGGCTACCGCCGCCATGGTCATAGCGAGGTAGACGATCCCACGGTCACCCAGCCGCTGATGTATAAAGCAATCAAAGAGCATCCGCCGCTGTATCAGATTTATGCCAAACAGCTTGGCATGGACGATGACAAGATCGCAGCGCGAGCGCAGACGATCAAGGGCGAGTATGAGGCCGCACAGAAGGCTGCTACCCGGTTCACCAAAAAACCTCTGATGCGCGATCTGCCGGAATATTGGGATGATTATTTGGGGGGCCGTTATAAGGCCACCTACGAACAGCCGACGGGCGTCTCGCGCGAAGAATTAGAAGAGCTCACCGCGCGTCTGACCACATATCCGGAAGGTTTCCGCATCCATCCCAAAGTCAAGAAGTTGCTGGAGCAGCGCCAGGAAATGGGCACAGGCAAGAAGCCCGTCGACTACGGAATGGCCGAGGCGCTAGCCTTCGCCAGCCTGGTCAAACCTAACATGGAGAGGCCGGGTATTCCGGTGCGTCTGAGCGGGCAAGACTCGCGCCGTGCGACCTTCAATCAGCGCCATTCCGTGCTGATCGATATTCAGGATGAGACGGAATACGTTCCCCTGCGCAACATCGCACCCGGCCAGGCGCGCTGCGACATCTATAACTCGACCCTTTCAGAAGCCGGCGTGATGGGCTTTGAATACGGCTACAGCCGCGATTATCCTGAAGCGTTGGTTCTGTGGGAAGCGCAGTTCGGCGATTTCGCCAATGTTGCGCAGGCCGTAATCGATCAATTCGTGTGTGCTGGCGAAGACAAATGGAATCTGCTGTCAGGCCTGGTATTGTTACTCCCGCATGGCTACGAGGGTCAGGGCCCGGAGCATTCCAGCGCGCGTATCGAACGCTTTTTGCAGTTGGCGGCACGCGACAACATTCAAATCTGCCAGCCCTCAAATGCAGCCCAGTATTTCCACCTGCTTCGCCGTCAGGCGCTGCGCAAGTGGAGAAAGCCGCTAATCGTGTTCACGCCGAAAAGCATGCTGCGGCATCCCGATGCCCTGTCTCCGCTCGAAGATCTGACGCATCAGAAATTTCTGACGGTGATTCCCGACACCGAAGTCGTCGACGCTAAACGAATTCTGCTTTGCACCGGAAAAATCGGTCACGAGCTGCGCGCGGAACGGCAGAAACGTAAAGACATGAGCTGTGCGATTGTCTTCCTCGAGCAGATGTATCCCTTCCCCGAGGCGGAACTGGCGGCTGAACTGGCGCGGCATCCATCGGCGCGAGATATTGTGTGGGTGCAGGAAGAGCCAGCGAACATGGGCGCACTGTCTTACATGCTGCCGCGCCTGAAGCACATTGCAGGTGACCGGCCGATGCTTTCCGTGAAGCGTTCCGGCAGCGCGAGCCCGGCAACCGGTTCAGCGAAGGCCCACGAAGTTGAGCAGAAGACGATCTTAACCCTGGCGTTCACGACGTAGATTCTGCTCTGATCTCGCCGTAGAGACGGGGCTCGCCCCGTCTCCGCAATCGATGGTCTATGGCCAGCGCTTGGCTGCATCTTCCCAGCCGACTGCGCGTGGCGTGGCGTTCGCCGGCTGAGCGGCAACCGCAGGGGGGATTCGAACGGGTTGCTGCTGTGAAGCGGCTGCCAAAGTTGGCTTGGGCACTTCCGCGATCTGCTCTTTTTCTTCGGAAAGCAGCGGAGCGGCGACGCGCAAGGCCTCTACTTCTTTTTCCAGCTTAGTCAATTCAAGTTCCTTCTGGCGTAAAACTTCGTACACATTCTTCATGCGTAGGCACCTTTTTGTTCGAACATGGGATTATGCGCAGAGTATGGGTTCGGTCGGCGATTTGTCAAGGAAAACGACACACGCGTGCATGGATGGTTATCGCGCTCAACGAACAAAGATATGCCAACATATGTCACAGAAAGATGTCATCGGAATACCACGATGGCAACCAGAACACCCAGAATCAAGACCACAATCGCAAGAAGATTGACGTGGTTCGACATCCACGATCCTCGCACCGACGCCGAGTTCACGAGAAAAGCCGGCACAAATTCATCCGACGGGGCCGGGGCCAGATCGGATGACGACGCTGGTGGTGACTTCGATTTGCCCGAAGCGTCCTGCATTTGAAGTTTTTGCTCATCAGGTTTCGTCTCTGCGTCCTTCCTCTCTGCGTCCTTCTTCTCGCAATCAAGGCAGAAAGTTCTCCCCTCGGAGACCGGAAATCCGCAGGTGGCGCATTTCTGCACCTGGTGCGTAGCATCTGGCGTCGCTGCGACCGTTGACGCTGTAACTGCGGAGGGTGCTGCGACCATCTCAGCCGGTTGTTGATCCACGGTTTCGGATTGAATGGGAGTTGCGGGAGTTTGTTGTTCTTCAGTCGGCTCCTCGCCTGCGTCGCCGGCCAGTGTGTCAGCCGCAGCGGAAAGTTCAGTTCCACTCTGGGGTAAGAATTCAGGGGAAGGCGCGGGGCTTTGGACTTGAACTTGGACTTGCTCTGGCTGCTGCGCAAGGCCCGCGGACTGCTCGGCCATATCGAGGGCCGTCAAAGTAAGGTCGGCCATGCGTTCAAGAGCGATGAGGTCACGTTCTTCAAAGGCGTAGGGATGATCGGAGAAAAGTTCGAACAGCCCCCGCACCTCGCCGGTGCGATGGAGCAAAGGCAACACAACGATGGATGCAATGCCCAGCGCCCGGCAAACCTCCAGATTCACGCGCGGATCGGCTTCCGCGTTGTTACAACGAAGCAACTGCCGGCGGGCGATGCTTTCGGCGGTCAATCCCGATCGAACCTGCAGGCGGGCGCCGACCGCCGGCGCGGAACCTCCAGCGCTGGCGCGGCAGACCATCTCGTCGCCCTGAGGCAAGGCGAGCGCCGCCCCAGTCGACCCGGTGATGTACTGCGCGCGCTCCACGAGCAACTGCAGCGCAGAGTCGAGCTCCGCTTCATCAAGCGCACCGCTATCGCGAGACGAATCGCCGATGACGTCTGGCCCGTCGTCCAGGGAGGATCGGTCGTCAGCCCGGGGGTTGACCCGAAAATCGGCCCGATCATCGGCCCAATCGTCAGCTCCATCATCGGGTTGTGCAGATCGGGGCACGGAACTAGTCTCTAGGCCGCTTTCCCGGTCAATCTTCGGCAGTCAAAAACGGCCAAAGATTACGTCGAAAGGGTTGATCCGAGTCTCGCCGCGGAGACCCCGGCTGTCAAGAGCCGTAGGTGATGGCACGCGGCCAGTGGAGAGCCGGCCGTCCCCGCCCGGCCGCGATGCTCTATACGCGCGGCAAGAGCCCGCACCAGAAACAACTGTCGACAAATGTATTCTGGGATCGTCCCGGAACAGCCGAAAGCGGCGCGAGGGTTCAACCTCGGCACAAGCCCTGGGGTAGAAACCTCACTGCGCCTTTTCTTCTTTGTGCCGCAGCCATTCAATAAACATCTGTTCTTTGGGTTTGTCGTAGGCCATCAGCAGGTGCCGGATGCTTCGTCCGCTGACAAAATGGCAAACTTCTTCAGCGAGGTTCTTGGCGTGATCGCCGGCGCGCTCCAGCGACTGCGTCATAAAAATAATCTGTAGGCTGGAGTGGCGCGCCACGTTTTCAGGATTCTCGATGTGGCGCAGAAAGATAAGATTGCGCAGCCGGTCCATCTCAGCATCGGCACGAAGCACTTCGATCGCTTTTTTGACGTCCTTCTGCGAAAAAGACAGCCCAACATCGGCCAGCATTTTTTCCAGAATAGTAGCCATATGCGTCAAGTCGCGAGCGTCCTGAGAATCCAGGTGTCCACTTGCATTTTGCGCGCTGGTGGCAAAATTCAGGAGCAGGTCGCCGATGCGCTCCAGTCCAATCATGACCTTCATGCATGCCAGCAGGTGCCGCGTTTCGCCTTCCGGTACGCGGGTAATGGTCGAGGTAACACCAGAATCTACTTCCACATCAATTGCGTCGAGATCTTTTTCGCACTGCCGGATCGCGTTCAGCCGCGACATGGATCCCGTGGCAATTCCCTCGGCTGCGATGGCGGCGGCCTCACGGGCCAGCTCACAAGCTTCCACCGTGCGGCGCACCAGCACAAGATGCGACGGTTCAACCGGAGGCGTTTTGGCGCTCGCCGTACTCATAGACAAATCCTGTTTACTTGGATGCCGTGTCCGCTCTGGAAGACATCCGTAGCATTACCAAGAGTGTGACACACACACCCATATAAAGCATAATTCCTGGTGCATCAAATGAGGTTAATTCCCGGTAAATTTCTGTCGGGCATTCTATCGGGCAAGAGAGAGATCGGATAGGGCGCTTACGAGTACCCGCTCAAACCAAGGCTCAGCGCGGATCAGCAGCCCCACGCCCGCCCGCCGCAGGCTGGGTTGCCCGGTGCGTCAGATTGAAGGCCGTGTTGACCAGGCCGACGTGAGTGAACGCCTGCGGGAAATTGCCCAACTGGCGTTTGGCCACCGGATCATACTCTTCAGACAGAAGGCCGACATCATTTCGAATCTCCAGAAGCCGTTCGAACATCCGCACTGCGTCCCCATGCCGCCCCTGCAATTCGTAATTGTCCGCCAGCCAGAATGAGCAGGGTAGAAATGTCGCTTCTCCGTGAGGCATGCCGTCCACCGCCGGATCCTGAGTGTACCGCCCGACAAAGCCATTCTCCATGAGATGAGTTTCGATCGCTTTCACCGTGCCGATTACACGCTCATCCTCTGGCGGAAGAAATCCCACCAGCGGCATCATAAGAATGCTGGCATCCAAGTGTTTGCTTCCGTAATACTGCACAAAGGAATTCAAATCCGCATCGAAGCCCTGCCGGCAGACTTGCTCATGGATGGCGGCGCGAAGCTTTTTCCAACGCGCCACATCCCCCTGGAAGCGCCCCAGTTCCGCCGACTTGATCACGCGATCAACCGCCACCCAGGCCATCATTTTGGAGTGGACGAAATGCCGCTTCGGACCCCGCACCTCCCAGATGCCCTCATCGGGCCGCTCCCATCCCTTCTCCAGAAAGTCCACCAGCGCCAAGGCCATTTCCCCGCGCCGCTGCTCCGCTGGAGCCAATCCCGCCTGGCGCGCCTGAAAAAGCGTGTTGGCAACCTCGCCAAAAATGTCCAACTGAAATTGCTTGTAGGCCGCATTGCCGGTTCGCACCGGAACCGATTTCTCGTAGCCCTGCAGCCACGGCAGTTCCAGTTCGGTCAATCGCCGCTCGCCGCGCAGTCCATAAAGGATGTTCAGTTCCTCCGGCCTTCCGGCAACTGCTCGCATAAGCCATTCCCGCCACTCGCGCGCCTCCTCCAGATATCCCGCGTTCAGCAGCGCCAGCAGAGTGAGCGTGGCATCGCGCACCCAGCAAAAACGGTAGTCCCAGTTCCGCACGCCACCCAACTGTTCGGGCAGCGAAGTGGTTGGCGCTGCCACGATTCCGCCGGTGGGAAGGAATGTCAGACCCTTCAGCGTGATCAATGACCGCACCACCGCGTCTCGCCACGGCCCTTGATAAGAACAGCGCCCCGACCACTCGTTCCACCATCTCTCAGTAGTCTCTATCGCCGTATCGATGTTAAGAGGCGCATTTGCGCGCGCGTTGGAGGGAAACCACGTCAGATTGAAAGAGATCTTCTGTCCTTCGGCGACAGTAAACTCGGCTGCCGTCTTCATGTTTTCACCGTGCAGCGGCACATCTGTGAGGAGCCTGACCATATCCGGCCCAGCGATGGCGTGAATCCCCCTCTCGATACGATGAACCCATGGCACGACCGACCCGTAGTCGAATCGAAGTACCAGTTCGAGGTTCATGCTCACCTGTCCCCTGGTGCCAACCACAATCCGGATCAGTTCAGGCGACCCGTCTCGAGGAACCATGCAATCGATGAGCGTTGCCGACCCGCTTTCGGTCTCAAACTCAGTCTCCAGAATGAGGCTCCCGTCCCGGTAGCGGCGGCGGACCGATCGTATAGTCTCGGCTGGTGAGATCGACCAGTGGCCATTGTCGGCAGCTCCAACCAGCGCCGCGAAACAAGCGCCGGAATCGAAGTCCGGAAGGCAGAGCCAATCGATAGAACCCTGTTTGGAAACCAGCGCAGCCGTGTGGCAATCGCCGATCATTGCGTAATCTTCAATCGGTATAGACAGGACTCCCTCCGCAAAAATCAAACTTGCATTGACCAACCCAAGGGTCGACAACCCAACGATTCATAAACCCAAGCTTGGATGCTCGAATCCTGCAACGCGCGTGGAATTCTGCCGGAACGCGCGGATAACAGACAACCCTGCGTCATTCGGCAAGTCCGATCAGCCGTCCAGAATCGCGATCCGTCGCAACGTGGGTACTATAATTACGCCCACGGCACAACAGAAGTGTATAGATATTGGGCCGCGCGAATCGAACCGGCGATTTCTCAGCAGGGCCGAAAACGGAGCACCTAACAATGATAGTGATCAGCGACGAACAAGTAGAACTTTCGACACCATACGGACCCATGCGGACGCACATCGTCCGCCCGGCGGCCCCAGGCAAGTATCCCGGAATTGTTTTCTATACCGAAATCTTCCAGGTCACCGGGCCGATCCGCCGAACCGCGGCTATGCTTGCCGGGCATGGATACATCGTTGCCATCCCGGAGATTTATCACGAGTTCGAGCCTGCAGGAACGGTGCTGGCCTATGACCAGGAAGGTTCCGATCGTGGCAACAAATGGAAAATCACCAAGGAAGTCGCCAGCTTCGATGCCGACGCGCGCGCCGTCCTGGATCATTTGAAATCACGCCCCGATTGCACAGGGCGCCTCGGAGCATTCGGCATCTGCATCGGCGGTCATCTTGCGTTTCGCACGGCGATGAACTCCGACGTGCTCGGAACGGCGTGCTTCTATGCCACCGACATCCATAAAGGCAGCCTCGGCAAAGGAATGAAAGACGACTCGCTCGACCGGGCGAAAGACATCAAGGGTGAATTGTTAATGATTTGGGGCCGCCAGGACCCGCACATTCCTCTCGAAGGCCGGACAAAAATTCAGGCCCGATTGAACGAGGTTAACGCAAAATTCAGCTGGCACGAGGTAAACGGCGCGCACGCCTTCATGCGCGACGAAGGTGTCCGCTACGATCCCGAACTGGCCCACCAGCTCTACGGATTGGTTTTTGATTTCTTTCATCGGCGATTGGGATACGGAGACTTGCCGATGCAGGCCGCAGGCGCTGGAGAGACGAAACACTAGCAAGTCAGCGCGTAGGGACAGCCGCCTTCGGCTGTCCAACGAGCGCAGCTCGCCAACTCGGCTCTCACCGGAGACTTTCGCCCATGCCGCCTGGAACTAATCCCGACAACGATGCTAGCAGGGAACGGCGTCTTTACTCAGTGCATTGCCAACTACGCCGCATCCGCTTCGCAGGCGGGCAGCGTAAACAAAAACATCGACCCGTGATTCAGTTCGCTCTCCGCGCGAATCGTTCCCCCGTGTGCGAAAACGATATGCTTCGCAATGGCGAGTCCGAGGCCGGTCCCACCCGATTCCCGCGATCGCGCCTTATCCACGCGATAGAAGCGCTCAAAAAGACGCGGCAAATGCTCGGAAGAAATCCCCGGCCCGAAGTCCCTGACATAAAATTCCACGCTGCCCTCAGCCGCGCGAGCTCCTAGAACAACTTTCTTTCCCGAAGCCGCATACTTCAACGCATTCTCGATCAGGTTCGAGAATATCTGATGGATCGCCTCGCGATCCGCCTTCACGTGAAGGACGGCGGCAACTGAGTTTCCCGGCAGCAACTCGACGCCAAGTTCCACTCCATGAGACCGCGCCACCTCGCGAAAACTTTCCAGAGCATCCTGCAACATTTCTTCGGCGCTCACTGGTTGCACGTCAAATCTGTGTTCCCCCGACTCGACGCGCGCGAGAGTGAGCAAATCTTCCGTTAGGCGCGACATGCGAGCCGCGTTCTTACGGACAATCTCCAGAAATTCGCGCACATGATTGTCGGCCATCGGACTGTCGAGCAAAGTCTCGGTGTATCCCTGGATAGAAGTCAGCGGCGTCCGTAACTCGTGGGAAACGTTGGCGATAAAATCGCGGCGTGTCTTCTCCATGCGTTCCGCGTCAGTAAGATCGCGGAGCACGGCGACGGCCCCGCCGCCTGGCATGGGCGCCGCCGTGACGTCGAACGTGCGCCCGGAAGCAATCGTGTTCGAGCGCGCCGAAGTCACCACGTGCTCGCGTACCGCTTTTTGAATCGCAGTGAGAAAATCCGGATCCCTGACGCTGTCGATCAATGGCGCATTCAACCTGGGGGCGCGCAGCAGCAGCCGGTCCATACCGCGATTGGCCCATTGCACCCGCCCCTCCTTATCCACCGCGATCACTGCGTCCTGCATGCTATTCAGCAGCGTTTCCAACTCGCGCTGGCTGGTTTGTAGGCGAGAGAAACTCTCTTCCACGCGGCGCGCCGTCTTATCGAGTCCCGTGGCGAGTTGCCCAATCTCATCCGTCGAAGTGGACGCAATTCTGGCGGTCAGATCTCCGGCGGCGAGGCGCTCGGCAAAACCGACAATCCGTTGCAATCGCCGGCCAATATAGAGAGAAGCGACCGCCGCAACCAGGAACGCGAAAACCAGCGAGGCCAGCGATCCCCAGAAAAGCGCGACAGTCAGCGACCGATCGGTGATTTCGATCTCCGGCAACGGATAAGCCAGCCTCACCGCGCCACCCGAGACCGGCATCGCGACATAAATAAACGGAACGCCGAGAGTCTCGCTCTTGCGCTCTTCCACGCCCGTCTCGCCGGAGAGCGCCTCGGCAAACTCCCCGCGACGCGCATGATTCTCCATCGAACTCGGATCGACTTCCGAGTCTGCCAGTACTTTGCCAGTCGGATCAATAACCGTTGCGCGCGCGCCCGCTGCCTGTCCCTCCTGCGAAGTGATGTCGGCGAGCGAGTGCTGCCGGTCCGTCTCCACCCTATGGGCAAACATCAAAGTTTTCTGTTTGAGATTGAGCTTGATCTGATCGCGGAGCGTCCGTTCCCAGACCCTGTGCACGGTCAATTGCAAGGTGACGGCGGTTGCGCCAATCACGAGCAAAAAAACAAACATCAATTTGAAGAAGATGCGACTTCTCAACGCGCGACCTCAAAGCGGTAGCCGGCCCCCCGCACCGTCTTCAGATAACGCGGGTTCTCCGGGTCGGGCTCAATCTTTTCGCGGATGCGTCGCACATAAACGTCCACCGAACGCGGCGTGACATACGCCGTATCGCGCCAGACCGAATCGAGCAACTGGTCGCGGGTAAAAACGCGGCCGGCATGCCGCATGAAATGGTCAAGCAGGCGGAATTCGGTGGCCGTCGTCGGCACTTGTTTTCCGCGCACCGTAAGGGTCATAGCGCCAGGGTCGATATTGATCTCGTCGATCTTGGTGGGCAGCGCCGGTAGCGGCCGCTCAAAACGCCGCAGCACCGCTTTGACCCGAGCCACCAGTTCGCGCGGACTGAAAGGCTTAGGAATGTAGTCGTCGGCGCCCAATTCCAACCCGAGAACGCGATCCGCCTCTGCGCTCTTGGCAGTCAAAAAAATCACGGGAACCGGCGCGAGCGCGACCGACTGCCGGATCTGCCGGCAAAGCTCCAGCCCATCTTTTCCCGGCACCATGATGTCCAGCAGAAACAGCGCTGGACGCTGCCGTTCGGCGTCGGTCACGACCAGATTGCCGGTCGAATACAGGCGCACATTGAAGCCGGCCGCTTCCAGATGATGGCGAACCAGTCGCGAAATATCAGGATCGTCTTCCACCACGTAAATCGTAGGTTTCACGCGAACCATTGTAGCTGGGAAGTGTGACGATTTCGATAAATCAGGGAAAGCGGCATGGCGCGAAATCATTAACCACCAAGTTGATCATGAGCGGGGGCGCTCACCACCGAGCATGAAAATGGTAGTGTAGCGTGGCGCTGTCGAGTGGAACAGATTGATGTGCCCTGAGGCTTGAACTCGACACCAAGTTTAATCGGGATGCCGCGCGGTACCACCGAGGATGCCCCCGCGCGAGCGGGAGGATGAGAGAGAGATTCTGCAAGGATCGGCGTCCTCCGCCCGACAGCGCCAACGACAAGGAGGGGACCATGGAAGTGATGTATGCGCGCTGTTGTGGGTTGGACGTGCACAAGGAGAGCATCAGCGTCTGTGTGCTGCCGGTGGAAGGCGGGCGGCGGCAGAAGCAGATGCGGCGGGCGGGAACGACGACGGGGGAGATTCTGGAGTTGAGCGATTGGCTGCGGCAATGGCAGGTGACGCATGTGGCAATGGAATCGACGGGGGTGTACTGGAAGCCGATCTGGAATCTGCTGGAGGGCAGCTTTCAGTTGCTGCTGATGAATGCGCAGCACATCAAGCAGCGGCCGGGACGCAAGACCGACAGCAAGGACGCGGAGTGGATCGCGGATCTGCTGCAACACGGGTTGTTGCGGAGCAGTTTTGTTCCGGATCGGGAGCAGCGGGACTAGCGCGATCTGACCCGCTATCGGACGCGGCTGAGCGATGACTGCGGACGGGTGGCGGCGCGGGTGGAGAAGGTGCTGGAGGATGCCAACATCAAACTGGCAGCGGTGGCCAGCGATGTACTGGGGGCGCATGCTGCGGGCCATGATCGGGGGGGAGGAAGATGCGGAGCGGCTGGCGGACCTGGCCAAGCCTGCGGCTGCGACAGAAGCTGCGCAACTGCGGACGGTGCTGGCGGGGCGAGTGCGGGAACATCATCGTTTTCTGCTGCGGCAGTTGCTGGAGGAACTGGAATTTCTGGAGACGCGGGTAGCGGAGGTGGAGAAGCGGATTGAGGAACAGATGCGCCCTTTCGAGCAGACGGTGACGTTGTGGAAGACGATTCCGGGCATTAGCGATGTGACGGCCTGGAGTTTGGTGGCCGAGATTGGCACGTGCACGGAACAGTTTGCCAGCGGGCAACATCTGGCGTCGTGGTCAGGGATGCGTCCGGGGAACAACGAAAGTGCGGGCAAGCGACATAGCGGCACGACGCGCAAGGGCAAACGATGGCTGCGCCGTACTCTCAATCAGGCGGCCTGGGCGGTTTCGCGTTGCAAGAGATACGTATCTGGCGGCCCGCTATCGACGACTGGCGACGCGGCGAGGCAAGAAACGAGCTATCGTGGCGATTGGCCATAAGCTGTTGCTCATCGCCTATACCCTGCTGCGGCGGGGATGCTCGTATCAAGGCTTGGGGGGCGACTACTTTGATCGGCTGCATGCCGACGGCTGCTCCGTTCCTTGGTGCGCCGCATTGAAAGGCTCGGGCATTCCGTGCTCCTGCAACCGGTATCCGCGTGATTTTCGAGAGAGGGCACGGAGTATCATGAAGGAAATCCCGAAAAACAGAAACCCTTCGTGAACCTTCGTGCCTTTGGTGGTTCAAGAACTCGCTTGGGCCGGCGAGCCTCAAGAGGCTTTCGTCTCAAAGCTCTGGAGCATACTCGACGCCATCGCCAGAACGTTGCTGTGATCCGGCACCGAGCCATTCGGCGTCAGCTTGTCAACCAACGTCGGGAGCAGTTCGGCGATCGCGGAACCGGCCGTGTCCGGGTTGATTCCGGCCTTGGCGGCGAGCGCCTTCACCTGATCGCTGCCGAGAACCTGGTGAATCTGGTCCGCGGTGATGGGAGAATTCGCTCCCGAGCCAACCCAGGAAGACGCCACGCCACCTAACCCCTTGTCGTGAAACGACTGCATCATGCCCTGCAAACCGCCGGGCTGATTCTGGATCATCTGCAAAAGGCCTGAGGCGAGCGGATTGGAACTGCACCTACTTGCCACATTGCCTAAGGCCTGATTTTCTAAATTGTCGAGCAAACCCATAATGCCTCCTGAAATTTGTGCTGAAAGTGATCGCGAAGCACGCCGAGCTCCGAGAGACTGTTCAGCTCGGGGCTTTCGGCGCGCTCTGCGTCCTGGCGGTGATTATTCTTATTTCTGCTTCGCAACGATCTTATCTTTGATCTTCGCGTAGGTGGCTGCGGGAATAACTTTCTTCCTCGTCAAGTCGGTCTTTTTCGCATAGGGACGCCCATCGATGATCTTCTGTGCATAAGCGTCTCCGATGCCGGGAAGCGCATCGAGCTGGTCTTTGGTCGCGGTGTTGATGTCGACCAGATCGGCGTCAGCGGCCGCTGCAGTCGAGGTCTTCGCCGGCTTCGCCGCAGTTTGCGCCACTGCCAATCCGCTGATCAGGCTCAGTGCGAAAAGTGCGATCAGGATTCTTCTCATGAAGTTCTTGCCCATCGTTCTCTCTCTCCTTAAAGTTGTTCTTTCTTTTTTATTCCTTCTGCGCTTCTTTGTAGCCGGCGGCCTTCGCTTCAGCTTCAGTCATGAACTTTCCTTTTTTGGTCTTACCATACCAGCGTCCGCTCTTGTGATAGACGCCGGTCTCGGTGTTGACCCAGACCTTGCCGCTCGATTGCGCGGAAGCGATATCGGAACTGGAGGCGGCGGGAGTTGCCTTACTGGAGGTCTTCGCTGGCGCCGGCGCTGCCATGTTGTTGGAGGAAGCCGGAGCCGGTGTTGTGGTCTTTTCCACCTGCGCTGCCGGAACCACGGGAGAGGAGTTCATGATGTGGGTATTGTCGGGAGAAGACCCGGCAGGCGCCGCATCCGCGGTGGCCGTCTTCGATTTCCTGCTCTTCTTGCTGGTCGTGGCCGCGGGCGTTGCGGTTGTGTCAGCCGGTTTCGCGGCGGTCTCGTCGGCGGCAGCGGCCTTTTTGCTCTTCCGCGACTTCTTGGTGGCAGTCGTATCGCTGGCCGTGGACTTATCCGCGGCGGCAGATTTATCCGTTGCCGTCGACTTGTCCGCAGCGGCGGACTTATCGTCGGTGGCAGCCGCATCTTTCTTGGCTTTCTTCTTCGACTTCTTCTTGGTGGTGGTCGTGTCGGTGCTGGTGTCGCTCGACGAAGTCTGCGCCTTCGCCAAAGCGGGCGCTACGGTAATCGTAAACATGAGACAGAAAGCGAGCAGCCACAGGTTAATTTTCTTTTGGGTGTGATTCATTTTTCCTCGCGAGATTTTAAGAGGCGAAAGCCCCGTTTATACGAATTACTAGCTTTGTAAGCGGCGGGAACACTAGCTATTTAGACGCCCCAGCATGTTACCTTGCGAGGTAAGGTGGGTCAACCGAAACTATAGGGGGAGGAAAGCCTGCAAACTCCGTCACTTCCAATGGAAGTGCGGTCGAGCAGAGGTAGCCGACCAGGATCAGGCCTGGGTTTGGCATCGTTTTTGTTTCAACCATGCCGGGGCCGGGCGGGGACTCCCGGCGCTCCACCGAGCCAGTTAGGCATAGATTCCGCGCTGGCGAATGGTATACGCCACACGGTCGATCGCCAGCATATAAGCCGCAATACGGTTATTCACGCCGTAAGTTTCGGATACCTGACAACATCATCGAACGCCATAACCATGATATCGCCCAGGCGCTCGTTGACCTCCGACTCCTTCCAGAAGTAGCCCTGGCGGTCCTGCACCCATTCGAAATACGAGGTGGTTACGCCTCCAGCGTTCGCCAGAATGTCGGGAATCACGAATACTTTTTTCGCGGAGAGGATGTCGTCGGCAGCTGCAGTGTGGGCAGTTCGCGCCCTCCGCCAGATCTGCACTTCACGCGGTCGGCATTCTGGCTGTGATCACGTTTCCCGTCGCCGCCGGAATCAGGATGTCGCAATCGACCAGAAGAAGCTGATCCGGATCATGTGCCTCCGCGCCCGGAAAGCCGTGAATCGTGCCGTTGCGCTGGCGGAATTCCGAAAGCGCTACCAGGTCGATGCCTTCCTTCTTATAGAGACCGCCCCCACTTCGGCAATGCCTATAACCTTGTATTCCGCTTCTGCCATAAGCCGCGCCGCGTTCGAACCGACGTTGCCAAAGCCCTGCACGACAACTCGGGTCGAGTCGCGATTCAGGCAGCGAGTTCTTGATCGCCTGATCGCAGACCATGAGAACCCCGCGCCCGGTAGCCTCGCGCCGTCCCCGCGAACCGCCCAAATTCACCGGTTTGCCGGTCACGACCGCGGTCACGTCTGGCGCATGTGCATGGAATAGGTGTCCATGATCCAGGCCATGGTCTGCTCGTTCGTGTTCACGTCAGGCGCAGGGACATCCTTTTCCGGGCCGATAAATTCGAACAGTTCCGCCGTGTAGCGCCGCGTCATGCGCTCCAACTCACCCTGCGACATTTTGTGCGGATCGCAAATAATGCCGCCCTTGGCGCCGCCAAAGGGGATATTGACGACTGCGCATTTCCAGGTCATCCAGCTGGCCAGCGCGCGCACTTCGTCGAGATTGACGTCGGGACCATAGCGCAATTCCGCCCTCGGCGGGCCGCGCGCAATCGAATGTTGCACCCGGTATCCGGTGAAGACTTCGAGGTGCCCGTCGTCCATCGACACCGGAATATGAACAATGATTTCGCGGCTCGGGCTGCGGAGCACCTTCCACAGACCTTCATCAAGATTGAGCTTACGCGCGGCCAGGTCGAAGCGGGCAGCTTGTGCCTGCCATGGATTAGTTTCCTGTTCGAGATCCACTGCTGTAGTCGTCATAAAAGCTCCGTATGAATCCACACGCGCTGTTGGAGCGCCGGGCGTCCCCGCCCGGCGTCGGTCCCACTCCAGATGGCTCAACCTCTGCCCCGGTTGCCAGCGATAAGTCCAGTCGGCAATCAAGCCTCGCAAAGTATATTGCTGGCCAGCAGGCTAGGCAAGCACCAGTAGTGACCAAAGCGAAACGTGGGGAGGGCCCCCTTCCATATAATGGACACTCCCAGACAAACGAGTCTCGGATAAACGAGGATGGTCCGTCCCAACTACAAAGAGTTCGCGCGGCTAGCGCGCACGGCCACGCTGGTTCCGGTGGTGAAGTCGATCTCTGCCGATCTGCTGACTCCGGTTTCCGCCTTCCTGGCCGTGGCCGATGGAGAGCCAGATGCGTTTCTGCTGGAATCGGTCGAAGGCGGAGAAAAAATTGGACGTTACACATTTCTCGGCGTGCGCCCGTTTCTGCGTCTGGAATCGCGCGGGACGGATATCAATATCGAGAGCTCGGGCCGCGACGGAGCGGGGCCTGCTCTCCGAGCCAAAGGGCTCCGTCTGGCGGGGCAGAGCCCCGCCACCACACAAGGAAAATCGAGCGCCGCATTGGAAATGTCTTCGAAGTTATCAAAGAACTCTTGCAGCAACATCGTCCCGCGGCAATCGAAGGCCTGCCGCCGTTCACCGCCGGCGCGGTAGGTTATTGCGCCTACGACATAGTCCGCCAGCTCGAGAGCATCGGCGACCACGCCAGCGACAACCTCGACGTACCGGACTGTGTGCTGATGTTCTTCGATCGGGTCCTTGCCTTCGATCACTTACGTCACCAGATCCATATTGTCGCGTCGGCCGACGTAACCCGGGAAACGCCCAAAGCAGCCTATGATCGCGCTCTGAAAGACATCGCCCGCATCGAAAAAAAACTAGCTGCCGGATGGACGGCCGCGCACTGGAGAAAAGTTGCGCCGAAATCAAAGTTGGCAGTTAAAGCGCGGACGCCGAAGGCGAAATTCCTGGCCAGCGTCCGCCAGGCCAAAGAATATATCGCCGCGGGAGACATCTTCCAGGTGGTGCTTTCGCAGCGCTGGGATTTCGAGCCCGGCGTGGCTCCGCTCTATCTCTATCGCGCCTTGCGCACCGTGAATCCATCGCCCTATATGTATTTCCTGGCGTTCGGCGGTGGATCGAAGTATGACACGAAGAATACAGTGAAGAATTCAGCGCCCCGTCGTCGCAAACAACGCGATGAGCGGGGCACCCTGCACGTGCTGGGCTCATCGCCCGAAATGCTGGTACGCGCCTCAGGAGGAGGACGGAAGCTCGATTATCGTCCCATCGCCGGAACCCACCCGCGCGGCCGTGACGAAGCGGAAGACGCCGCGCTCGAAAAGAAAATGTTGTCCGACGAAAAGGAACGCGCGGAACATGTAATGCTGGTCGACCTGGGCCGCAACGATCTCGGCCGCGTCAGCGAATATGGCTCGGTTAAGGTCCGCAACCTGATGTATGTGGAACGCTACTGACACGTTATGCACCTGGTCTCGGCGCTCGAAGGCCGCCTGCGTCCCGAACTGAGCGCCATGGATGCCTTCGCCGCCTGCTTCCCCGCCGGAACGTTAAGCGGCGCGCCGAAAGTTCGCGCCATGCAGATCATCGAAGAACTCGAACCCACCCGCCGCGGCGTCGACGGTGGTTCGGTGCTCTACGCCGATTTCGCCGGAAATCTCGATTCCTGCATCGCCATTCGAACCATGGTCATGAAAGGCAAGAAGGCCTACCTGCAAGCCGGAGCGGGGATCGTGGCCGATTCCGATCCGCAGCGTGAGTTTGAAGAGACGGAGAACAAGGCGCGAGCCGTACTGCGGGCGGTAGAGATGGCACGAGGCAGTGGATAGAAATTTCGGATTTACGGACCTCCCCAGTTGCTCAAGGATGATGGACAGGCTATTCATGGTATACAGCGTGTCAGGATGGTCGGGTCCCAAAACCCTGCGTTGAATCTCGAGAGTCTGCTCATCAACGGAAAAGGTGGGCTGGCATCCTCGACTGTTGGAACATTCGCCATAGCGCTCATCAATATGTTCCCGAGGGGATTCGTGTTGCGCCACCCCTGAGGTCGCTAAGCGCAATTGTTCGTCTATCGCCTATCATTTGTTCTTGTCCCGTTCTCGTCCATCTGCGTTGCGCAGCATCTTCGGGCAGCTTTGTCCTCGATGCCGATCTGCAAGAATTTTCTGTTCTTCCATTTATTGGGGCTTCCCCCGGATGCATGATCGTTGTCCCGTTTGCGGTCTCCACTTCAATCGCGAGCCGGGAGATATTTTCTCGGCGCCATGTGACATCGGTTACGGCTTGGCGCTCGCCTTCATCGTTGTTCCTGGCGCCACCCTCTGGGCCGTGACTGGCTGGCGTTTGGATAAGATTGCATTCTGGGCGGTTCTGTTGTCTTCTCTGCCCTTCGCCCCCATGCTGACGTTTCTTTCACGTGTGCTTTGGATTTATCTGATCAGACGATCGACCCAGAGCCTTTGTAACAATGAGCGTGAAACTGCACACCCTTAAAGGGGGAGCGCTGATCTCGCCGCAGAGGTGAGACAATCCACGTGGATGAAGAAAGCGTCGCGTCAGCGCTTTGCGGTTGTTTTTCTTCGCAGCGGTATCGGCGATAATTCGCTTCTTCGCTCAGTCTACCCATCGACCTCGCCCGCACCCGCCGCCAGAGTACACATTCAAGGTTGTCCAGTCATTTCCGCATGATCCCAACGCTTTCACCCAGGGTTTCGCATTCCGCGATGGTTTTCTCTATGAAGGCACCGGACTCAGAGGGCGGTCGTCGCTGCGCAAGGTTCGTCTCGAGTCAGGAGAAGTGGTTCAACAACTGGACTTAGCTCCGGAGTTTTTTGGCGAGGGCATCGCTCTCCTCAGGAACGAAGTGGTACAGCTCACCTGGCAGTCGCAAATCGGATTCGTTTACAACCTGAGCGACTTTCACCTGCTCCGCCGCTTTTCATGTCCAGGGGAGGGCTG
>CAWEPW010000020.1:0-87004 GCA_963810955.1 uncultured Acidobacteriaceae bacterium
CGTCAAACATCTCTCCATTGAGCAGGGCTTGCTCAAGCGCGCGCCGCAACTCGTCGAGCGTCTGCTCGCCCTCCGGCAATTCATACCAGAAATTGTCGTTGAATCCGCTTTGCAGAAAGTAGTCCGAGAGCGCGCTGAGCAGGTCCTCCATGCTCATTTCGCCGGCGGGATCAGGCACGTATTTGGAATAGCGGATGCGTTTCATAAATAGCCGTCAGCCATCAGCCGTCAGTCGACAGCCATCAGTCGTCAGCCATCAGTCGACAGCCATCAGTCGACCAAGACCCGCGTCCGCCCAAGTGGTTTAGCTGACGGCTGATGGCTGAAGGCTGACGGCTAGTTAAACCCTCGATTCCGTCCAAATCCCGGTTCGTTGCGCTCGAAGGGCGGCTTCTCTGCAACCTTCGTGGGCTTTTCGCCGGCGCTAAACACGCGCTCTTCGTTGCGTCCGATTTTCTTGTGCGCGTGCAGGCCCTCCAGCACGAACTCAGCCGCCGATACCTGCCTCTCCACGCCATCTTTCGGACCTATGTTCAGCTTGCCCAGTTTTTCCATGAGTCCCTGAATCTGCACTAGGCCTGCCAGCACTTCCTGGGCTCCCGCAGTATCGCTCAGCTGGATTTCGCCGCCCAGATCGAACCATTGCACCACCTGACTCAGGTTGACGCCATGCAGATAGGTATCAAATGTCTTCGCGATCGCCGTCCGGATCAGCTCCCGGCTCACGTGATCCGCGCCCTTCATTTCGCCTTCATATTCCAATTCCAGTTTTCCCGTGATCGCCGGCAGAGCGGCGTAGATGTCGCTGACCCGGGGCACAACCGATTTCTCCCGGTGTGTCAGCGCGCGCCGCTCGGCGTTCGATATGACGTTCTCAATCGCGGAGATCGGCAGACGTTGACTCACGCCCGATCGTTTATCGATCTTCTTGTCGTCACGCGCCGCAAAAGCGATGCGCTCGATCACTTCCTGCACATACTTCGGAATATGCAGCGTCGAACCGTTGCGGTTATTTTCGCCGCCAGTCGCGTGGCCATTCCTGCGGTCAATCCACGCTTCCTGGGCAGTGATCGCGATGCCCTCTTCGACCGTCGCCGGATAATGCGTTCGAATCTCCGACCCGATGCGATCCTTCAGCGGCGTAATAATCTTTCCGCGCGCTGTGTAGTCCTCGGGATTCGCGCTGAACACAAGCGCGACATCCAGCGGCAGCCGGATCGGATATCCCTTAATCTGCACGTCCCCTTCCTGCATGATGTTGAAAAGTCCAACCTGAATCTTGCCGGCGAGATCGGGCAACTCGTTGATCGCAAAAATTCCGCGATTAGCCCGCGGCAGCAGCCCATAATGCACCGTGAACTCGCTCGATAATTCGTGCCCGCCGCGCGCCGCCTTGATGGGATCGATATCGCCGATCAGGTCAGCGATGGTTACATCCGGAGTGGCCAGCTTTTCCACGTAGCGATGCTCAGGTGTCAGCCACGCAATCGGCGTAGCATCTCCTTCTTTCGTGACCAGTTCGCGGCAACGGCGGCAGATTGGCGCGTAAGGATTATCGTGAATCTCGCAGCCGGCTATGAACGGCATCAGCGGATCAAGCAAGGTAGTGAGCGCGCGTAAGATTCGGCTCTTCGCCTGTCCGCGCAGCCCCAGCAGAATGAAATTATGCCGCGAAAGTATCGCGTTCACGATCTGCGGCACCACCGTGTCGTCGTAGCCAACGATGCCCGGAAAAATCTGGCTGCCTTCTTGCAGCCGCGTCATCAGGTTCTCGCGCAACTCATCTTTTACCCGCCGCGAGGCGAGATGCTCGGCGGTGAAGGGACTTTGGCGCAACTCGCCGAGAGTCCGGGCGAAGCTCATGGTGGGAACCCCCCAAAGGAAAAGCCTTACGCGGATTATACCGCCGATGCACGCGATCAGTTGTCAGCTCGGCGGAAAGGCCAGTGAACGTTTCGCAATTTCCGTGCGGATGCCTTACTTGTTAGAGGATAGAAAGGCCGCAATCTCCCGATTGCTCGTCAATCTCCAAACCGGCACGTGGGGGCCGCACGAAATTCTTTGCGCCTCGATGCGCGGCCGATTCACCCGGTTGAATTTCCAGATGAACGCCAGCACCTCACCAAGCTTGCCGATGCGATGAGGCTCGTCTTCCTTGAACACGCGCGTTATCACGCGCCAGGCGCAACACAGCTTTGACCGTTCGAGCCAAATCACCAGAGTGGCGCGCGGCAACCGGATATCGAAAGTCGCCAGGGCAAAATTGCCGTCACTGATCCAGTTATCCGCGGCATGCGCCTTCTCGATTAAGACGCGAAAAGCGGCTACATCTTTCTCTCCCCAATGCGGCTGCCAGATGGAATCGAGACAGATTACGGGCGCGCCCGTCAGTTCTCCAAGCTGTCCCGCCAAAGTAGTTTTTCCGCTGCCGGCACAACCAAGGATGACAATTCTCACCGGAGTTGTCGGGACCATGTGCAGTTGCCGCAGCACCAAGTCAAGAACCCAGATCTCATCGCTGGCAAAAAAATGATTTAGCTGAGAGCTGAGGGCTAAAAGCTGAGAGCTCACTATTCAGTTCCACCGCGCTTTCGCCGCCCGCCGCAAACTCGGCAGCACGGCTTCGAGGTAGCGGACCACGGCCTGCAGACGTTTTGTTTCTGACAATGTCGAGAGCAGGCTCTGCTTGAAATCGAGATCCAGCGGCAGCGATCCCGCGAGCAGGAACGAAAGATTGCCGGCACGCTCATCGGGACCGGAGGGTTCTGCTCCAGCGAGTTTCGCTATCTCGGCGTGCAATCGGACGGCGTGCGTCACGATTTCAGCTGGCTTGTCGGCTCCGTCCCCATCTTCGACGCTGTCTTCGCCTTCATCTTCATCTTCGTCCTGCACCACCGAAATCTCGGCCTGTAAAAACGACCTGTCCTGGTTAACCTCAATCACCTCAAAGCGCTCGACCCCACGCGCCAGAATGTCCATGCGCCCATCGTCATACTTCTTGGTAACCGACATGATCTCGGCGGTGCAGCCGATATCGGCGACTCCCTCGGAAGACGCACGCACCACTCCGAATGGCTTCTTCTGTTCCAGGCATTCCGCGATCATCTCCCTGTAGCGGGGCTCGAAGATATGCAGCGGCAGCGGAACGCCGGGCAGCAGCACCAGTTCGAGCGGGAAGATAGGCAGCAGCAAACTCACAACGTCTCCAGTGCAAACGATTTTACGCCAGTGGAGAGCTCTCAGCGGCCAGCTCTCAGTCGAAAACAGAATGCCGCTCCGCTCTTACTGAGAGCTGACGGCCGACGACTGAGAGCTTGAAGTCGTTTGACTTGCGCCCCGCCAGACGATACAAGAATCGCCATGGAGATGGACGGCAAAACCGTAGTCGTAACCGGCGCTTCCATGGGAATTGGGGAAGCCATCGCCAAAGTGTTTGCCGACGAAGGAGCCAGCGTAATCCTGCTGTCGCGCGATGCAGGCCGCGCCGACGCTGCCCGCCAGCGCGTCGGCCACTCCGACCGCACGCTTGCTTTGGCCTGCGACGTCCGTAATCTCGAAGATATCGAGCGCGCTCTGGCCGCCACGCTCGATCGCTTCCATCGGGTCGACGTCTGGGTGAATAACGCGGGCGTTGGAATCCGCGACTCGGTCGCCGATATGCAAGCCACCGCCGTGCGCGAATTGTTCGAGACCAATTTCTTCGGCGTCATCAACTGCATGCAGGCGGCAGCGCGGGCCATGCGTAAAAGCAAAGATAAAGACAACAAAACCGGCCGCGCCATCATCAACATCTCAAGCGTTGCCGGACACATCCCGGTGCCGTTCATGGCTTTGTACTCCGCCAGCAAGTTCGCCTTGAACGCCCTGGGCAAAGGCGCAAGGCTCGAACTGAAGCGCGACAACATCAACGTGCTGACCGTCTGTCCCGGCTACGTCAGCACCGAGTTCGGAGCGCACGTGGTAGCCAACCGCGAGGGCGCCGTGCGCCCGGCGATGCGCGGAATACCGCCGGAGCGGGTAGCTCGAGCGGCCTATCACGGCTATCGCCAAAGAAAGCGCGAGGTAATCGTCCCCTGGACCATGATTCCCGTCATCAAGCTCTACCAGCTTTTCCCAGGAGTCGTGGAGTGGGGGATGGGCAAGGCAATGCGGACCTCGCGCTAGCAGTCACGCGATGAGCGCCGCGAGTCGAGGCAAGCAAATGGAGCGCCGGGCGCTCCGCCAGGCCACCACACCGTAGGAGCGGCCCCATCGCCGTCGCCCCACCGTCCGCTCACTTGGTAAAGAAAAGTAAACCCTGCAAACCTCGCGCATTCTCTTGCATCGAATTAAGCAGGCAGAACCGCAGTCTCCTACCCCCGCGCGAAAAGCCGTGTGCACGGCGGCTTTGGGGGTGGAGGCTGCTGTTAACCTTTCTCTCGTCCCTTTCGTTAGAATGGAGTCTATGAACTCCCCTGGTCGGTCCCGTTCCTTGTCCCTGACATCTTTCTCATACTCATACCGTACGCTGCTGGCGATCATACTTCTGCTTGTCATTGTGATCCCCCAAAAGGCGCGCAGCCAAGAAGGCCCGCTCGACAAGTCGGCACCCAAAGGAATCACCGTCGAGGAGATCATCAAGCGTTTTGCCGCCAAGGAGAAAGACTTTAAGGAGGCGCGCGATCAATACACCTACCGGCAGGACGTCAAGGTTATGACGCTCGACGGCGATACGCCCGACGGAGAGTACCAGGAAGTTTTCGATGTAACCTTCGACGACCAGGGGCACAAGGTCAAGAACGTGGTCTTTGCGCCGCAACCGACGCTGCAGCGAATCCAGATGACTGAAGAGGACTTTGACGACATCGAAAACCGTCTCCCATTCGTGCTGACCTCGGATGAAGTCGGTGAGTACGACATCCTTTACGTCGGCGAGCAAAAGCAGGACGAGCTGAATACCTACGTTTTCGATATTGCACCCAAGCAGATTGTGGGCAAGAAGCGCTATTTCCAGGGCCGAATCTGGGTCGACGATCACGATTATCAGATCGTAGAAACCTATGGCAAAACCGTGCCTGACATTAAGAAAAAGAGAGGTCAGGAAAACCTGTTTCCCAAGTTCACAACCTGGCGTGAACAGATTGACGGCGAGTACTGGTTCCCCACCTACACCCGCGCCGAGGATACGCTCCAGTTTTCCTTGGGCGGCGTAAAGATCCGGGAAATTATCAAGTACACCAATTACCGCCGCTTCGGATCAAAATCCCGCATCACCTACGATGGCAAGGAAGTCCAGAAGGCGGCGCCGAAGCCAGGAGAACAGACGCCGCCCGAGCCGCCGAAGCCGCAGTGACGGAACGGTTTCAGCTTGCAATTTCGATCAAGCCTCCGCAGCCGAGTTAGAGCTATGGCGCTGGGCCAGATAGGGCTAACTTAGAGTAGAGCCCTCCCGGTGGTCTATCCGCCATTCCTGCGGAAGCAGCCAGGCCCGACCGAAATCTCCAACCTTCCCCAAGCCGACTTATCGCCTTGATTCCGGCAAATCTACTCGTGTTTTTTCGACGCAGCGAGCCGGTTGGAATGTACGATGAGTAAACTCAAGGGCCGAACAGGGGGCGCCGGTATACCATGCCGGCCTTTGGACGCGTGTCCTGGATCCTGAGAACGAAGGCTTCATGACCATCCTCGCCCGATTAGAGCAATGGAAGGAGCAGGGCAAAATTTCGCCTGAGCAGCACGCCCATTTGGCAAGTCTCACGCGTGGAGAACCCTTCTCCATTTTTCTCGAGCTGAACGTTCTCCTCTATGCCGGCGTGGTGGCGTTCGTTGCCGGTCTCGGCTGGACTGTCAGCACCTGGTCCGCGCAACTCGGTGATGTCTTGGTCCTGTCCGTCCTCTCCGCCATCCTCGCCGCCAGTTTTTGGTACTGCTTTTCACGAGCGCCCGCCTGGTCACACGCTGAAACGCCTGCACCGAGTCCGATATTCGACTATGTGCTTTACCTCGGCAGCCTGACCTGGTCAATAGAGCTCGGCTACATAGAGAACCGTTTCCACGTCCTCTCTGGACAATGGGATCTCTATCTCCTGGCAACCGCCGTCCTGTTCTTCTTTCTCGCTTATCGCTTCGACAATCGCTTCGTGCTGTCGCTCGCTTTGTCGTCACTCGCCGGATGGTTCGGGCTCACCATCTCGCACTGGCCCTCGCATCAGGACGCTACGTATCGACAATATGCCCTTCTTTACTGCCTGCTGGTCGGCGTCAGTGGCGCGCTTCTTCAGCGCCGCCGCCTGAAGCCCCATTTCTTTGGCACCTATCTGAACATCGTAGCCAATGTTCTATTT
The DNA here is from genome assembly GCA_963810955.1 of uncultured Acidobacteriaceae bacterium. Classification (GTDB taxonomy): domain Bacteria; phylum Acidobacteriota; class Terriglobia; order Terriglobales; family Acidobacteriaceae; genus Acidiflorens. Next base: position 6,324 of record CAWEPW010000020.1, read on the forward strand.
TGGGCAGTCCTCTCCGGAGTGTTCAATCCGCAGGGCTACGGCGCATGGGTTATCGCTCTGCTTGTCGCCTGTGGCGCGTCTCTCGCCTGGGGTCTGACGCGACGACAATTTGTCTTCGTGGTTTATGCCGCCGTCTACGGCTATGTGGGGACTAGTTGGCTGTTTCTGCGTGACGTCAGGAATGAATCCACTGTCCTGACTTATTTCGTCTTTAGCGGACTAGCGATGGTTGTCGTGCTGGTCCAGGTCGGGCGCCGCTTCGGGAGGTCGGCGTGAGAATTTACAGTGCGTCCAGCGAAGAGACTCTGCGCACGCGCAACCTCCTCTCGGACTGGGCCGGCGAGGGCTACATCACCAAGGAGCAGTACGAACTTCTGGAAAAGGAAACCGTCTCTGATCTCCGCACCACCAACATTTTCCTTCGGGGAGTGTTGTTCGTCTTCACCCTGCTCACTGTGGGCGCCGGCTTCGGGCTGTTCTTGGTTTTTCTTTCCCGGCCGTCGAATCAAGCCGCCGGCGTTGTTTCCCTGATTTTCGCGGCCGCCTGCTACGCGGCTGCCGAAGTCGCCGTTTCCCGAGCCAGGCTCTATCGCTACGGTATCGAGGAAGCGCTCGCTGTTTGCTCGATTGGCTTTCTTTGCGCGGGAATGCAGTCCGCTTTTTTCATCGGCAAGCCTTATTCGCCGAAGCTGGAATCCCTGGTGCTCGTCGCTGGCGCCGTCTTCTCGCTCTGGGTATGGCGCCGCTTCGGCTTCTCCTATGCATTTCTCGCCGCGATGATCTTCGTCGTATTTCTGCCAGGCTACTGGACCTCGTCCCGCCCGGCGCAGCATCTGATCGTCGCCGTGTTCTATGCAATCGGGCTCGGCTTTGTAGCTACGGTGCGCTCCCGCCACCGCCTCGACTACCTCGATGAGACTTATTCGCTTGCCGAAGCGTTCCTCTGGCTAGGCATTTACCTGGCCATCAATCTCAAGCTTTTGTCACTGGGATTCGGCGCGCAACGGTGGATCGGCACTTGGGACGAGTCCGCATTATTCCCAAGGCCGTTCTACTGGGGAACGTGGGTGCTGGTCTGGTGTCTGCCACCAATCGTACTGGCGCGCGGCATTAAACTGAAAGACCGCCTCGTCATCGCGGTGGGCGCGATCGTTGCCGTCCTGACTCTAGTCTCCAATAAGCCTTATCTCGGCTGGCCCCGGCACACCTGGGATCCGATGATTCTCGGCCTATTGTTAACCGGCGTGGCATTCTTCATCCGACGCTGGCTTGACCGTCGTCCGGATGGAATTCGCCACGGCTTTACCGCTGCGCGCCTGTCGGAAAAAGACAAACACCTGATTAACGTGGGGTCGGCCGGCTTGGGCCTGCTGTCGCCTCACTCCATAACGCCAGGCCCGCAAACCAGCGCCCCGGACGACTTCCGTTTCGGTGGGGGACAAACGGGAGGCGGAGGCGCCGGCGGCGATTTTTGAAGAGCTTCCGGGTGGACGGGGGCAGTCTTGGCCGGGTTACTCGTAAGCCAGTGTACGTACATTGTTACCCGTACAAAGTGTTTCACGTGAAACATTGTACGTACAACTGAGAAACAGACCGTTCCTGCTTCCTTGATGCCCTGAGGCCTTCAATAGAACAAATACTTTCTCCACTTATCATCACTATGCCCCATCAACCGCATAATGTGGCGGCTCGTGTGGAGATTGAACGAGCGCGGCTCCCGCGCAGGCTTCATATTGGCTTCGTGCGGAAGTTGGTTGCCTTTGCGGCGGTTGCAGAGATGGCAGCAGGCGACGAGGTTCTCCCAGGTGGAGAGACCGCCGCGCGATCGTGGAATCACGTGGTCGAGCGTAAGTTCACCTGAGGGAAGCGTGGTGCTGCAATACTGGCAGGTGTTGCGGTCGCGCAACAGAATGTTCTTTCGCGAAAGCGCGCGCGACTGGTGCGGAATCCGGCGATACTCCAGCAAACGGATCACCGAGGGCACCCGCATCGCGACGCGGGCGGCGTGCAGAAAATGTCCGTTTTCTTCTTCCGTCATGGCCACGCCCTTCAGCACCAAAACGATGGCACGCCGCGCCGCGCAAACATTGATTGGCTCATAGGAGGCGTTCAGCACCAGCACCGGCTGGTGCAGAGCATGGCCGTCGCCATCGGAATGCAGTCCGCTAGCGAGCATCGCGGCCGGAAGGTGCGACCGCATGCTGCCCGCGAAATTGTGTAAGCGCAACGACATGATTCCTTTATTACCCGCGAGCCGCCACGTCCATGCGGCCTTCGCTACCTTCGTCTTCCTCAACAAACCCGGCCGCATCATCTGTCATAACCTCAGGCACAAGCATGCGATCGGAAATCTTCAAAGTCCGCGCCACCGTCGCCACCCACACCCGAGCCGCTCCCGCACGCAAGAGCACCCGCGCACACTCGGAGACCGTGGTTCCGGTGGTGACCACATCATCTATGAGTAAGATGTCGCGCTTCAGGATGTCTCGCTTAACAACGACCGTTGCGTCGCTGACCGCAAAAGCGCCGCGCATGTTCTCGCGCCGTTCATGACTGGTCAGGCCAATCTGGCTTGCGGTCTCCCGCCGCCGGAGCAAAGTTCCGGTGCACAACTCAAACCGCTGCGGGCGCGACAGTTCTTTGAGCGCCAGCCGCGCAATCGTCTCAGCCTGGTTAAATCCGCGCTGCGCCTGCTTGCGCTTATACAAAGGCACTGGGACTACAGCAATCTTTCCAACCGGCATCCCCCGTTCCAGGTTCGCGATCGTGCCTGCCAGCATCCGCCCCAGAACCGCAGCCGCTGGATGAACCTGCTGAAACTTGAGCAGATGAATCAGATCGCGCAGTTCACCGTCATAGCTGCCGTAGGCAACCGCCCGCTCAAACGGAGGATCGACGCGCCGGCAAAGCGGGCAGCGCACGTTGTCGTTTACGTCGTCGTTACTTTCATTGCCATTGCCTTCCGCCTCGCGTCGAACCATAAGAGGCAGGTTCATCCCCGCTCCGCAAACGGCGCAGTACGATCCCTGCAATGGATGAAGCGCATTAAGACACTTTCTGCAAACCGGGAGGCGGGTAACTTCAATCAGAGGAGAACTACAGATGCGGCAATCGGCAGGAAAGAAGGTGAAGAATAAAGTCGCAGCGACGCGCTCAGCCAAGCCAGCGATGCCATGACTCGCCGGATGAGTCAAAACAGGGGTTAAATCACGACCTGTCAGGACTTGGTCCGGCAAAACATGATCCGCCGCTTGGCCCTGGGCAGCCCGTATTCGAAACCCAGTACTGCTGAAGACGGCCTCCGGCACCCGGCTAGCAGACTCGCTTCGCCGGTCTACACCAACCTTAGTATAGCTGCGGCCGGGTGCCTATGCAACGCTGTGTACGGTAGTGGGCGACTTTGCAGTCCCTCCACTCCACAGATCATCGCTTTGCGATGATCTGTTCCGGTCAAGATGACAGAATCGGGGTACTCAGAACATGTTTCTGAAGCCCCAGAATAGGAAGCCTGCCAGCATCATCGACGCCGGCAGCGTCAGCACCCACGCCATCGCCAGGTTGCGCACCGTGGACCATTGCAGCCCGGAATGATTTGCCGCCATGGTTCCGGCGATGCCTGACGAGAGAACGTGCGTCGTACTCACCGGCATCCCGAACCAGTCGGCTAGGCCGATGGTGAACATGGCCGTGATTTCGGCTGCCGCTCCCTGGCCGTAGGTGAGATGTTCTTTGCCGATCTTCTCGCCGACCGTGACTACGATGCGCTTCCAGCCGATCATGGTGCCGAGTCCGAGCGCCATGGCCACCGAAACCTTCACCCACAGAGGGATGAATCGAGTCGACGCATCCACGTGCTTCTTATAGTTATCGAGGACCTCCCAATCGGCCGCGCTGATCGCCGGCTGATGGGTCTTTTTCATCAGGCGCAGAGCCTCGCTGGCCACGTACATATCGTTGCGGAAGTTCCTGACCCGGTCGTTGGGAATCTTGGCCAGCTCGCCGAAGAGCGCCGTTTCGTTGCCGATATCGCTCACCAGTTGCCGCAAGGCTAGCATGGTGTTCGGAGTAAATTCCTTGGTGCGAATGAAGTCGGTGACTTCTTCGCGGGCGTCGCTGATCACGGCGTTCGGGCTGACATATTTCGAGAGCGTGTTCGCCGTCTGTTGCGAGACGGCGATAAAGTCGTCCGATTGCTGGCGCGTGATCGCGTGGTTCAGCGCGTAAGCGGTGGGCACCGTGCCGACCAGGATCAGCATGATCAGCCCCATGCCTTTTTGCCCGTCGTTCGAGCCATGGGCAAAGCTCACTCCGGTGCAGGTCAGCACCAGCAGCGCGCGAATCCAGAACGGAGGCGGCTCGGTGCCTACAGGCGCCTCGTAAAGTGCGCGGTTCTTGATGACCACCTTCATCAAAAACAGAAGCAGGAAAGCGCAGACGAATCCCACGATCGGCGACAACAGAAGAGACTTGCCGATGTTTGTGGCCTGCCCCCAATCGACGCCGCTGGTGCCGGTTTTCGGCGACATCAACTGATTGGCGATGCCCACTCCGATGATGGAACCGATCAGGGTGTGCGAACTCGACGCCGGCAAGCCGAAATACCACGTGCCGAGATTCCAGATGATGGCCGCCACCAGCAGCGCGAAAACCATGGCGAATCCGGCCTTGCTGCCGACTTGCAGGATCAGTTCCACCGGCAGCAACGAAATGATTCCGAACGCGACCAGGCCGCTCGAAACCAAAACGCCGAGAAAATTCCAGAAGCCCGACCAGACGACGGCAATGTGCGGCTCCAGGGAGTGGGTGTAGATCACCGTGGCCACGGCGTTCGCGGTGTCGTGGAATCCGTTGACGAATTCGAAGCCGAGCGCCACCAGCAGCGCGATGCCCAGCAGAATATAGGCGGTGGCGGAGCTGTGCGCGGCGGCCACATCGGAGAGCAGATGGTATGCCGAATAAATAATGCCGATCACCAGCACTACTCCAAAGCCCAACATCCCGATCATTCCGGGACTCCGGCTCAGTTTCGCTTCCAGCACGGGACTAGCTGTGGCCATGCGAACGTCTCCTTGATTCGAAAAATATTTTGAGTGGTGGGCCGCGAGGTCGTGCCCGAATGGGCGGAACTATACGGGAGAATTGTTACATCAATGTGAAATTGCGTCAGGTGTAGTGTCTGAAAAAACGTGTTGCTACGCATTGAGTAGTTCTCCGCTGTTCCAAACGTGATCGGTCAAGCCTGCCTCCATCGCAGGTGTAACGCGAAGGGTTGGAGCAGCCTTCGATGAGGCACTGAATCGCCCTTGCTGCTGCTTCAGGTTGCGAAACCATCGTGTCTCGCGTCAGTTTTTGGTACGGGCTCAAAAAAGGTAGCCTTGCAGGAAGTGCAGCGCCAGCGTTGAATGCGGCGCTTACCGAAGTACCCGCACTTTTTGCAGGTTTGATGCTTGCATCGCTTGCAGGTCATGGCTTTTCTCCGCTTGATTTCTGCGGAGAAAGCCGTCACAATTTGTTTGGGTCTGGAGTGCGGCTTACCCCGCGTTCTGGATTAGCCCCGCAACCTGTTTCAGCAGGAAGCGGGGCGCTTAGTCAGTTATTTGATTGGTGGCGGCGGCATCGTCACCTCCGTTTTGCGACGGCTGACCGTCTCAACCACGTTGGGCCGTTCGTTTTTGACTGCAAGCTCTTTTGCTTTTCCCTTCTCCAGCGCTTCGCGCAAGACGCTTCGCACTATCTTGATAGGCATGGCCTCTTCTTTTTTCATGGCCTGCTCAATAGAGGGAATCCACTGATAAGTCAGTTTGCCGAACTGGTCTTTGAGTGCTCTGACTTCTCCCTGTTCTTCGAGACGCTTGAGAGCGTTGTGCACGGGAACGAGCTTTTGCTTGTACTTAGTAAAGTCAAATCCGCATTCGAGAAGATAATCACGTATGTCCGGAACGGAGGCGGAATGTCGGATAAAGAGAATCTGGCGGAATCGCGTCGGTGAATGTGAGCCTGAACGCCGGAGAGGTTACCGTACAATCCGGGTCGCTCTTACCCTGAGAGGGTGCCAAATATCCGGCGGTAAACGTTGCCTCAACATCGGGAGGCAGCTTTTCGCTTGCCTTCTCGGTCACGACGGCCAAACTGTTTACAACGCGCTCCCACTCGGCTATTTGTTGATCAAGCCTATTGCGTTCCCGTACGAGCCTATGCAGTTTCGCCTTAGCTTCGCTCAGCGCTTTTTTAACAACGTCTGCCATGGAGATAATTATGCCTAAAACAGGTAAGCATGTCAAATGAAATGGTTACTTTAAAAATAGGTAAGTCAGGATGGAGGTTGCTCTTGAAAAGGCTTCCTCCCATCTCTACAAGAATCGCCTTCAGGCGAAACGGCTACGAGCCGCAATTGCTTTGTTCAGGGAGAAGAATTGCGCGGGGAGAACCGTTTCCCGCGCAATTGGAAAACCAGAATTCGGAGCCGCAACACGTCAATTAAGACACTACCGCGTCAGGGGTGGCGTCTGAAAGAACTTTCGCGGTCGTCGTGTCCCGCGTCAGTCTTTCATGGGGTTCGCAGAGAAGCGCCAGCCGGATGATCCATCGCGCGGAGTTAACCAGCCACTCGTCACTAACAAACAATTTACCGTCAGCTCACGCGCGCGAATCGACGCCGCACCGGCTCGGCGATCGCTAACAGCCCCGTCACCAGCAACGGCAAAGTGGAAGGTTCAGGAGCCGTCAACGGTCCGTTATAGAGCACAAATATGGATCCCTTCATTCCCCCTCCGCTCAAGGTCTGGGTCGTCATTCCGGTGGTGGTCGATTGGCCGGAGAACAAGGTGCCTCCAATCGTGCCCGACAGGGTCTCTACTCCTTGCGCATTGGTCGAGATCGAGGTCGGCCCAATAAAAGAGCCGGTCAAAAAGGTCCTGGGATGCATTTTGCATCCGGCGCAGCCGTACTCGATCAGGTCGAACGTTCCCCCCGCCGCAAACATTCCGTTCATCAGAGTTCCGCTTTGCAGCGTCCCCGTGGTGAAGGTCAGGATCGGACCGCCATTGCCGCCATTTGTTCCCAACACCTGGGCCGTGCCAGAGATAGTGTTGCTTCCAACCGAGTATGTGCCCGTGTCGTTAAGCGTGTCTCCCCACACCAGCGGCATTGACAGGCTCAAGAGCAGCGCGATGGACAGCACGAGCAGCGTCGTTTTCATACGTCTATCTCCCGTGGAAGCCGCTTCTGTCGCGGGTTTCCAGCTTACCCCGCTCGGATAGTATGACGGCTGTCCCGGCCTGTCAATCGGTAATATGGAGTGTGTCAACCGACCTTAGAAAGCATTCTTACTCTTAAGGTTAGCGCTCAGAAACCGTCGCGGGGCGGTCACTCGGCGAATCAGATCTTCCTGCTCCGACTTGCTTTCGGCGCCTATGGTGAAGGCGTCGAGCACTCCCAGCGATCGGGCGGACCAGGAGGACGAGCCATCGTTCCGTTACAATTCGTCCCAGATCTTCCAGGGCACCGCAAGATGGACACCGCAAGAATCGCCGCTCTCCTGGCACCTTTTCTGGAACGCCCGCTCACCCAATCGCAGCTCGATCAAATATCGATATACATCGATCTATTACTCCGCTGGAACGCCCGCATGAATCTCACCGCCATCCGCAATGAAGAAGAAATAGTAACCCGCCACTTCGGCGAGTCGCTTTTTCTGGCCCGCCATCTCTTCCCAGCCAGTGACCGGGACTTCGAATCCATCCAGACTCCCGAGGGTGCCCCGTCCAAGCTCCGCTTGGGCGGGAAAGTTAGCATAGGGGACGCTCGCGTAGGGAACGTTCGTATAGGGAACGCCCGCGTAATAGACATCGGCTCCGGCGCCGGATTCCCCGCTCTCCCTCTAAAGATCTGGGCGCCAAACCTCCACCTGACACTGATCGAATCGAATCACAAGAAAGCCGCCTTCCTAAGCGAAGCAGCCCGCTCCCTTACATTGACCAACGTAAATATAATGGCCGGCCGAGCCGAAGTCCTGGCCCCCAAGGCTAAACGCCCAGGCTGACCTAGTGACTTTCCGAGCAGTAGAGCGTTTCGAAACCATCCTGCCCCAAGCCGTAGCCTTCCTAGCTCCCCAAGGAACCCTAGCCCTGCTGACAACCACCTCCCAGCTACCCCTGCTGAAGTCGATAACCAATCTAGTCTGGCAGCCAGAAATCAAAGTACCAGAATCCAAAACAAGGCTGCTACTAATAGGCTCAAAACAATAAAAAGTGGGATTTACAACGTAGTATCTTGGCCCAGTGACATAACAGGCAATAATTGAGATACCATTTTGCAATAGTAAGTGGGAATTATATTATAAATCTCAATGTGAGAATGTGCGCTTTGAGTGAGTTAGTGTTTCACGTGAAACACTTCCACTTCCGAGGAAACCACGAAACTGTTTCACGTGAAACGCCAGCGCATCGTTTCTTATAGAAAAACGCTCGCGATCGGCCTCATGCGGAAATCATTTGGAAAGCTACTGGATGTTTCACGTGAAACACTCGGTCGAGAATTGGCTGCAGCTCACGAATGTTTCACGTGAAACACTTTTCGAATTCCATCCAGTTTTGCACACAAGGTGGCATTGCTTTCACAGAGGCAGTCAGCATATTCTGAGCCGCTAAACCAAAAAAAATCCATGGGACGCATCATTGCGATTGCCAACCAGAAGGGCGGCGTCGGCAAGACCACGACGGCCATCAACCTGGCCGCATCGCTCGCCGCGGCTGAGGTCAATACGTTGCTTGTCGATTGCGATCCGCAGTCGAATTCGACCAGCGGCCTCGGCTTCGCAAAGATCCCGGACCGTATCAGCGTCTACGACGTGATCATGGGTGCGGCCTCTGCCGAAGAGGCATTGCAGCTCACCCAACTCGAACAGCTCTGGCTCATTCCTTCGCACAAGAATTTGATCGGCGCCAACCTCGAACTGGTGTCGGCTGAGCGGCGAGAGTATCGGCTGCGGGGCGCGCTTGCCTCTCTGTTGGACCGCTTTCAGTTCATTGTGCTCGACTGTCCTCCGGCTCTCGATCTGCTTACTTTGAATGCTCTGGTTGCGGCCGACGGAGTCCTGATTCCGATGCAGGCGGAATACTTTGCTCTTGAAGGAGTGTCGGAGCTGCTCGACACAATTGAGAGGATACGCGCTGAGCTCAATCCTGCTCTGATGGTGGAAGGCGTGGTGCTTACTATGTTCGATGAGCGTACAAACCTGGCGCAGCAGGTCGCTGAGGAGTTGAAAAAATATTTTGGCGAGAGACTTTGCGCTACCACGATTCCGCGGAACATACGGTTGGCAGAGGCTCCTAGCCACGGGCAGCCGGCGCTCTTGTATGACGTACGCTCGCGCGGGGCTGAGAGCTACATTCGGCTGGCCAAGGAGATCCTTGACCGTCAGGCTAAGGCGGCTAGCGGACCGGGGGCTGCGGCTTAGATTGATGTATATAAATATTTACTTGTATCGATATTTACTTTGCGGATGATGGGGCTGTGCTTGATGGGGCTGTGCTCGGGATGACGGTTTTGCTGAGGATGGCATTCCGCATCATGACATTTCGGTTGAGGGCTTGATGACTACATCGAATTCGGCTGCGGTTGGTAAGACGGCGTCCACTACTGGGGCGTCCACTGCTGATAAGACCGCGTCTACTGCGGGGACAGAGAAGGGTCACGAAGAAAAGACTCACGAGAAGCTGGCGGAGAAACGGCGGGCGCTGGGGCGCGGGTTGGAGTCTTTGTTGCCGGGGCCGCGAGTTGTGCCGGGTTCTCCCACCCTTCCGCAAAGTGCGCGGAAGGATGGGGCACCCTCGGGTGCAGATTCCCGGCCGCCAACTTCGGGTTCTCCGGAAACCGTCTCCTCTTCTTTTTCTGGTTCTTCTTCTGGCGCGGAGTCTGGACGGGCGGTGCCCGTGGCTCCGGCGGACGCAAGGGTTCCCGGGAATTTAGGGACACTGCGGTTGCTTCGGGCGGCGTCTGGGCAGGTTCCGGATGGGGAGACGGTGCTTGTGGTGGAGACGGATCTGATCGATCACAATCCTTACCAGACGCGACGTGAGTTCGATCAGGAGGGGCTGAAGGAACTGGCACGATCGATTGATGTGCAGGGAGTGTTGCAGCCGCTGGTGGTGCGGCCGGGCGCTGAAGGACGCTTCATCCTTATTGTAGGAGAGCGGCGGCTGCGCGCTTCGAGGCTGGCGGGAAGACTGACGATCCCGGTGATTGTGAAACGGGTTTCGCAGCAGCAGGCGGCGGAAATGACGCTGGTCGAAAACCTGCAGCGTCGAGACCTGAATTGCGTGGAGCAGGCGGAGGCGTTCGCCAACCTGAGCAAGAATTTCAAAATGACGCAGGAGGAGATTGGGCAGCGGGCGGGCGTATCGAGGGAGCAGGTATCGAATTACATGCGCCTGCTGCTGCTACCGGAGAGCGTGATCGGGGCGCTGCAAACGGGAAAGCTGACGTACAGCCATGCGCGGACGCTGCTGCATCTGCGGGATAACGAAGAGATCTGGAAGTTTGCGAAACGAGCGATGGCGGAAAAGATGTCGGTGGCGCAGCTGGAGGATCTGGTTCTCGGCGTCGGCGCGCCTGCTGGCGCGGCGAGGACGGGAGGGACGGCTCGGTGGATGGATCCGAATGTGAAGGCGGCGCAGCGAGTGCTGGAGGAAGTGCTGGGGATGCGGGTGCGGATACGCGACCGGAATGGGAGGGGGAGGATTCTGATTGAGTATGGAACGCTGGAGGATTTTGATCGGGTAGTTGGGATGTTGAAGGGGAACGGGAGTTGAGCAGGTTTCAGGGTGCAGGTTTCAAGGTTTCAGAGTTTCAAGGTTTCAAAACCCCTTGGGGGAATCCAGATTGTAATAAGTGGGACGCGGAATGGATTTCACAGCAGATTTCCGGGGTGGGCGCGTCGCGGACATGCTGAGCGAGGGACCGAGGCTAGGCGCCTTTCCCGCGTGCGGGGTTGCGAGTAGCGAGCGGCGTTGATGAGTTTCCAATTTCGAGATGTTGGGCTGTTTTGAATTAGTGGCGTCCTTGGGAACGTAGCCAATCATAAAATTGCTTATTCCTTCGACGGCGTTCCGATCCACTAATGGGGAATTTCTGGTCTAGTTCGTCTTTTCGATAAAACCTCCAGATTCCGGCAAGACAAAACCCGACCCAGAGGGAGATGAATATTAACGAGGTCCCTGCTATGTGCAACTTCGGCCAAATTCCATGAACCACTATTGTTCCTAGAGCTGCGTAGATCGTTGCCAGGACCATGCCATACGCAAGTGCGGTTGGTGTTCTTGTTCATCATGCGGCAGTCAAAACAGGCCCACCACTAATTTCTGGCCTTCTTGCTGCCGCACCCCAGGTTTTTCCCAGAAGGCCACAGACCTAGTCGAAAGCGTCCATGCTCAGAGATCATACGCCGCTTCTGTTGAGGTATTCCCCTCATCGACAAGCTAAGGCGGGTGGACTTCGACCTGATGACTCAGGCTTCGAGGGTTATCGTCGGTTTCACTCAGAGCTCAATCGCGCCAGCGTATTGACAGATTTGTAATCACGACTTGGCCGACGGCGACTAGAGGACAAAGACTCGGAGCATCCACCAGACGAGGAAGATTGCGACAACTGCCGCCGCAATATGGACGATCCAGTCGCCACCCGTTTTCGGATTGCCGAGATTGAACACGATGGAATGGTAGCACGCGGTTCGACAACTCATTTTTTGTGCGGCGGTGGAATCCCACCCTAACGTCGCAAAAAGCGCGACGTTAGGATGGGGCACCCATTGGGATGGGGCGGCTGGCGACGGCATCCGGCGGCAGCAGTGATGCCCAGGTTAGCGCCCAAAACCGGGGCGCGAACCTGGGGCACGTCTGCCTGGTTTGAGAGAAAGGCCGTTCGAAAAGCGAGCGGGGGTTTCTGGGTTTTGGATTCACTGCCAACTCTGCACTGCCTATTCGACGAGTTTGCACTTCGGCGCTGCGATTCCTGTGCCTGTGATCGGTACCTGTACGGGGCTGCCGGGTGCGTTGGTCACGATATTCAGCGTCGCCGATTCCGGGGTCAGTTCGGAAGGACTGAAGGTTACCGCGATAGTGAAGCTGTGTCCTTTCTTGGGACCGAGGATGTTATTGGTGCTGTAGGTGCGGAATGCGAAATCGGACGGGTTTCCAGTCACGTCGATGATCGTAATGGGGCCGATCTGCACTTGCGTGGTGCCATCGTCGATCAGAGTTACGGTCTCTTTTTTCGTCTGGCACAATTTGACGTTGCCGAAGACGACACTGGATGGGGCTGCTGTCACCTGCGGCGCGAGTTCGTAGGCTCCGATGTCGCAGCCTGAGCCTTGCGGACGGGTGACTCCGCGCTGGTCGGTAGTGACTATAACGCCGAAGGCGTCCGTGCAATCGTTGGTCGGGCTGACTGGGATGGCATCGATAGCGGTGCTACCCGGACTGCCGCCGAGCAGCGCAATGGTCGAGGTGGGTCCGCCGTTATTCTGCAGGGGACCCAGATAAGTTGCGGCGTTGGTGATGTCGCTCTGGTCTCCGGTCGCGGTGAGGAAGGTGCAAGTGGTGTCGTCGGAGAGGTTGTAGCCGTCGGAAGTTCCGGTGCCTGAGCAGTCTCCGCCCGTGGAATTACTGGCCAGGAGCGTGCTTTTCAGCGTCAACGTGCCGCCACTTTGGAAGATGCCGCCCCCGCCGTTGTTCCCCCCCGAGTAAGCGAAGTTGCCTACGATGGTGCTGAAGCTGATCGTGGCCGTAGCGTCGTTGAAGATGCCGCCGCCCTGGCCGGGGAAAGCCTTGAATGGGTATGCTATGTTGCCCGAAACCGTGCTGTTGCTCATGATCAGGGTGCCGCCGTTGCCGATGCCGCCGCCCTCGCCCTCCAACTCCAAAATATTCCCCGACAATGTGCTGTTGGTCACCGTTAACATGCCGAGGTTGCCGATGCCGCCGCCCAGTCCCACGCTTTCGTTACCCGAGAGTGAGCTGTTGCTCACGGTCATGGTGCCATCGGTGTCGTTGAAAATGCCTCCGCCGCCCGCGGAACTTTCGTTATTCACGAGGCTGCAGTTGCTCACGGTCATGGTGCCGTTGTTGTAGATGCCGCCGCCGTACTCGTAGCCGTCTCCGTTATTCGCGAGGCTGCTGTCAGTGACAGCCAGCGTGCCGTAGTTGGCGATGCCACCGCCATGCTCGTTGAATTGAACCCATTCTGGATGGTCACGCCGGAGATGGCCGCCCCGACCCCTGTCACCGTAGAGTCAACCTGAAACGCCTGGCTTGTTTTGCCACCACTGATGATCAGGTTGGCAGCGCCCGGTCCGGTGATGGTCACGTCGGTCGAGATTTCGAGATACCCTGACGTGAGCGTAATGGTAGCCGGATAAGTGAGATTGAAATTAATCATGTCGCCATTCGCGGCCATGCCTATCGCGGCTCGCAGTGAGCCCGTCCCGCTATCGGCTGTGCTGGTCACCGTGTAGGTCGTGGCCAGGCTGGGCAAGGCCGCGCCGAGGACGAGTACGGGTATCAACAAGCTCACTGCCAGCGCGAGTTTCGACGGCATTCGACGCTGCCGGTTCTTCGAAGTCGAAGAAGCGGAGGCAGAGGACTGCGAGTTGGCGAATGAGACTTCCAAGCAACGGTGCTGTGGGAGCGGCCATGGTGGAGGGCCTCCTAAGTCGGGAACGTTGGGTGTCAAAGGGAGAAGCGTAGAACGCGTGCGGCTTCGGCTTTTGGCAAGTGCTGGAAAGCTTAGCAACGCGCCTGGCGGTCGTCAATGTGCATGAATTTGCACGATATCTTCGGGCTGAGTAGGTCGAGGGGTTCTTCGCGATCGCGCCATCCGTGCGTCAGCGGGCTCGGTCGGAGTTTGAGGGCTTGAGCTTGACGCGGGAATCTAAGAAGTAATAAATGGAACGCTGAGCACGGTTTGGGCCGGCGTTTGCGTCCGCATCTTCTGCTCTAGCGAAGAATGTTGGCTCAAAGTGGTCGATTCATATAGCTCAGGTGCTTTATGAAGAAGAGAAAAAACGAAGACCGGCAGCTGATCCAGCTTTCTAAGATCTGCCTTGAGCTGCCTGAGGTCACGCGCTGGTATAACGGTCAACATGCCAGCTTCCTGGTTCGAAAAAAGACCTTTGCTTATTTTCTTAACGATCATCATGGGGACGGGATTGTCGCGGTCGCCTGCAAGGTTTTGCCGGGAGATAATGAGGCGCTGGCGGGCGCTCAGCCGCGGCGGTTTTTTCTGCCTGCATATATAGGACCGAGGGGATGGGTGGGGCTCCGGCTGGATTTGGGGGAGATTGATTGGGATGAGGTTTCGGAACTGGTGCGGGGGAGTTACCGGCTGGTTGCTCCTAAGCGGCTGGCGGCAATGGTTGAGGATGAGGGGTGAAGCGCTTGCTGAAAAATCTCTGCGCCTCCGAAAGGCCCACGCTTCAGTCGGCCGTGGAATCCCACCCTAACGTCGCAAAGAGCGCGACGTTAGGATGGGGCACCCGAAATTCGATTCGGCGAGCTGCGCTCGCGGGGACGGACGAATGCGTCCGTCGCTACGTGGGTCGTTTCGCTACTTGAGTCGTACAAACGGATATCTGGGACAACCGGGGGGCGTTTGGCGTGAATCCTTCTACTGCACCCCGTCATCTCTAAAGCTTTGGAGGAAATACTTATGGCGACTGTTCTCGAGGAAAAGAAAATGGCACACGAAGTTCCCCCGCTGCCGTACGACTATACGGCGCTTGAACCCACTATCGATGAAAAGACGATGCATCTGCATCATGATATGCATCACGCGGCTTACGTAAAGAATCTCAACGCGGCCCTGGACAAGCATCCCGAGCTGCATAAGAAGAGCGCGGAAGATCTGCTGCGAGATTTGAATGCGGTTCCGGAAGACATTCGCAGCGCCGTCCGGAATAACGGCGGCGGGCACGTCAACCACACCATGTTCTGGAATATTATGAAGCCGCGGGGCGGAGGCGAGCCTAACGGCGCCATCGCCGACGTGATCAAGAAGACTTTTGGCGACTTCAAGACGTTTCAGGAAAAGTTCAATGCCGCCGGCGCGGGCCAGTTTGGCAGCGGATGGGTGTGGCTGGCGGCGGATTCGAAGGGCGAGGTGAAGATTCTCAGCACTCCGAATCAGGATAGCCCGATATCGCAGGGGCTCCATCCCATCTTTGGGAACGATGTTTGGGAGCACGCCTATTATCTGAAGTACAACAACCGCCGGCCGGAATATCTGCAGGCCTGGTGGAATGTCGTGAACTGGGACGAGATCAATAAGCGGTTTCAGTCGGCGGTAAAGAAGTAAATCGGAAGAAGTAAATTCGTTCGGGGACGGGGCTTGGGCTCCGTCTCCGGGCTTTGGCCACTGGAAAGTGCCGCGCTTCGCGCGGCTGGGACGGACGAATGCGTTCGTCCCTACGCGTGCTGATTCTCCCCGCGCTGACCCTCTCGCCTTTTAACTCTCGAGGAAGTGACTGATTTGAGTCCAATATTTTCTTACGATCATGTCGGTGCTTAGGTGGCCGCCTCGCTGCAACAGCTTCAGGCGGACTCCTGTCTGGCGCGCGAATTTCTTTACCGATCGATAGGGGATATAGGGATCGTCCTGCGCATGGAACATGATGACTTTCGAGGGAGTGATCTCGGCGGCATGGTAGGCGGGGTTGTAGAACTTTCCTCCGTGCAGCTTTTTCCAGTTTTTGTCGGAGAGGCGGTAGGCGCTTCCGAAGGCGTCGCGAATATAGGCGGCGTAACTGGGGTTCGACGTCTCTTTCTTCTGCTCGCGGGGGAGAATCGGCCAATCTACTACCGGGCAATTCGCGACTACTCTTTTCACCCGTTCATCGAGCGAACAGAGAATTGCGGCGGCGCCACCAAAACTTCCTCCGATGACGAAGACTTCATCGGCTGCTACGCGAAATCGCCTGCCAAACGCCAGCTCTCGAAAGTCTTTTGAGAGGCCGCCGATCACGGCGAGAATGTCTTCGTGCGGAGAATGCTTGAGAAACTCTCCTCCACTCTCCCAGGCTCCGCGATAGCGGGGATAAAAGACCCAGTAGCCTTTGGCGGCGAGGAATTCGGATAGCGGCTGTTTGCGCGGGATTGAGGGCATGCCGTCGCAGAGGACGATTACTCGTTGAGCTTTGCGCGGTCTGGCCGGAGGCAGGAATTCGGTTAGTATTTCGCGCTGGAAGCGAGTTCTAAACATAAGCTAACCGGGTTTCAGGTCGCACTTCGGAACAGGGAACCTGAGCCAAGGCCGGCCACCCAAAAACGGGTCCTTCGCTTCGCTCAGGACGACATTTTTTTTATGGTGTCGGATCTTTGTGCGCTGCACTGAGATATGAGCGCCTTGACACCTGTTTACCTTGCTGACTAAACTCCTCTACCAGCGCGGCTTTCGCTGCGCTGGCCACACTCAGTCCAGCAAAGACTTCGCACCTACTCCAGGAGGCTCCAATGCCGACTCCCCCGCTCCCGAAATTTGCCACGCTTGTTTCTCTTCTCGTTTTACTTTCCGGCTTTGCCGCGGCTCAGTTTCAGATCGGCTCCCCGAATACGGCGTTTGCCGATCCGCCGGTGCCGCATCCGAATACTACGCCTTGCAAGGTGACGCTTTATAACCAATACAAGTTCAACAACTACAACGCGCAGAGCTTCAGCTATGCGCCGCCGGCGGATTGTCCCGGGCCATGGGCTGCGGTGATTCTGTCGGCCGACTTTTCCGTCACCGCGGGAATCCAGTATGACCGCACGGCCAACATCTGGATCGGGCCTACGAATATTTATTTCGGCACTACCTCGGAGCCGCAGCCGGGAGTGGCGCGGCATTGGCACGTGGAGCGCGATCTTACCGACTACAGCTCAATTTTTTCTACGGCGCAAGATGGCACGGTCGATCTGGGCAACACGGTGAACAAGACTTACACTGGCGTGCTGTTTGGGTCGGCGACTTTGTTGTTTTACCCGCTGGAAAAAAATCAGATCCCGCCGATTCCTCCGGAGATTATCGGCTTTTCTTCCGGGCCTATGGGCGGCACGGTTGGTCTCTCCAACTCCACGAGCCTGCTGGAACAAACTCTGACGCTGCCTACCAGCATTGTTGAGGCCTATTTTGATGTGTTTGCCCAGAGCCAAAGTGGCGACGAGTTCTGGTATAGCTGCGTGCCGAATGATGTAGCGGGAGAACTCGAAAGCTGCGGAGGGACTGCCTTCCGCGAGTCCGAGGTGACCATTGATGGAACGCCGGCGGGGGTTGCGCCGGTCTATCCGTGGATCTATACGGGAGGGATCGATCCGTTTCTTTGGGCGCCGATTCCGGGCGTTCAGACTTTGAATTTCAAGCCCTATCGCGTCAACCTCACGCCTTTTGCGGCGATGCTGGACGATGGGCAACCGCACACGATCGCGCTCAGCGTTTTCAACGCCGACAATTATTTTTCGGCCACGGCAACGCTGCTGTTGTATCTCGATTCCACGGGCGCGCCGGTTACGGGAGCAGTCACCGAGAACACGCTGGCTGCGCCAGTGCCGACCATCGTCGAGAATTTGCACACCGGGGCTAATGGTAGCGTCTCCGGGACGGTCAGCACGCGGTCGGGGCATAACTTCAAAATCTCGGGATACGTCAATAGTTCGGTGGGGCCGGTCACGACGACGGTTGCGCAGGATATCAACTTCTCGAACGTGCAGACGTTCAAGATTCCGGCGAGTGGAGTATCTTACGTGCAGGATATCAAGCAGGACACGACGATCAAGTCAGTGGTCACCACGAAAAACGCGGGGGGGACGTTCCGCGACACGGTGAATTACAACTGGCCGCTGACTGCCGATATTTCTCTGCTGTTTAATCCGGATGGATCGGGGTCGCAAACAACTGCGATTAATCAGTACTTCGAGCGAGACCAGGAAAATACGCGAAATGGACAGCCCACCTCTTTCAGCCTGGAGGAAAACCGCGTGACGCCGACGGACACGCTGGATTTCGCCGCCGGTTTCGTCATTACAGGCAATCAGGGCCAGTCGAGCGCGCAAAATTATTTCGCGTCAGACTCGAGCGGTTACTGCTATAGCCGCGGGCTTACCGCCTCTGACGGTGTGCTGACTGGCATCACCAATGGGCGGGGGTGCAACTGAAATAGGAACTGAAGGGCTGGCGCAGGGTCCCTGCCTGGTTTTGTGTTCCGTGAAAAGGCGGTAGATTGAAAGGGCCGTGATCACAGATGAGAACACAAGGTCCCTCCACTTCGCTTCGCTTCGGTCGGGATGACAGAGTTATTTAATTTCCCTCTACGTCGCTGCGCTTCGGGCGGGATGACAGAGTTACAGGAGGTCCTTCCACTCCGCTTCGCGAGATTGAGAGTGGGTGACTAGCTTTGGTCTGCCAAGTTAGAGATGGGTTGACCAATTCTTTACTGATTAGCGCATCGCAGCCGCATTCGGCTTACCGCATCGCAGCCGCATTCGGCAGCGGAACACCTGAATAGCGGCTCATAGCCAGGTCAACAATCGACCCGATCATTTCGGTGTAAGAAAGTCCCGAGGCCTTGGCGGCCATGGCAAATTCCTGTCCGCTGGCGAGCCAGGGATTCGGATTCGCCTCGATGACATAGACCTCGCCATTCGGAGCGAGCCGCATGTCGATGCGTCCATAGTCGCGGAGTTTCAGCGCGCGATATGCAGCCAGCGCCGTGTCGCAGAGGCGCTTTCTCGTGTCTTCGTCCAGGTCGTCTGCGATCTGCGACTTGGTCAGCTTGTAGGCGTCGGTATTTTTCTCGAACTTCACATCGTAGCTGGCAATCTTAGGAGTGCCTTCAGGCAGGCGCGACAGATCGAGCTCGATCACCGGCAAAACCTGCGCCCGTTCGTAACTGCCCATAATTCCCGCGTAAATTTCGCGGCCTTCGATGTATTCCTCGATCAATGCGGGCGAATCGAATTCATCCTGAATGTACTCGACGCGTTCGATCATCTCTTTTACGTTCTTAACGACCGAACCCGCATCGATGCCGATCGATCCATCTTCCAACGACGGTTTGACAATCAGCGGAAACGAAATGTTGTCGGCATGTTCAACGCGTCCGCGATAGGAAGTCGCAAAGAAAGGAGTCTTGAGGCCGTGAAACGCAAAAATCTTCTTGGCGATCGCTTTGTCCTGAGAAAGAAAAATACCGTGTGGACCGGCGCCCGTATAGCGGAGTCCCAACAGGTCGACATAGGCGACGACGTTCACTTCCTTGGTGTCGTCGCCGTCGAAAGATTCGGTCAGATTGAAAACAAGATCGGCATCGCATCGCGAAAGCGAATGCAGCGATTGCATGCGTCCATCCAGTTCGAAGTAGGAGGGCTCGTGCCCTAGCTTCTGCAGCGCTTCGAAAATTTCTTCGCGATCGGTCTTCTCTTTTTTTGCCTTCTTCAGTTTTTTGTGCGGCTTGCGCGAAGCATCCGCTTCTTCTTTTGCCGCTGCCGCTGCGGGATCCTCGTTCCACAGGTCATACAGCAGCGCGATTTTCAGTTTTGGCCCAACCATTCAATCTCCAAGGAAACCCAGTTGTCAGGTCTCAGGTCTCAGGGAAACCGGGTAAACCGGGCATGCGTCCTGACACCCGACACCTAAGACCTGCGGCCTAATTCTTACGGCTGAATAAATTTTCCTTTCGTCACATACGTCATAACCAGCGCTGTCGCGTAGGCTGTGACCTCCGCGAGATGTTCCGCGCTACGAGTTTTGTCTGCACGCAGATCAAGTTCGCCTGCGCGCTTCTCAATCGTGTCGATCAAGGTCTTGATCAGCGGACGCTGCGCCCCGGTCCACTGCGCAACCTTGTCAATGACGGCCTTGCGATGCTGCCGCAGAAATTCATGCGCTGGAAGCGCCGTCTTTCGCCGCTTCGACACCGGAAAAATATCGCGCAGATCGGTATCCGGGGTTAACTCACTAACGCCAAGTTCGGTGACCGCGACTTCTTCGCGCGCCGCCTGGCGCCCATCGCGTCTATAAAATTCCGCGACGGTCGTTTCCATCTCATCGACCGAAAGGTCGCTCTGGCCGCGCCGCCGCACCGGGTCGCTCTTTCCCAACTTCCGCGCGACCCGGTCAAGGAAGCGGAGCTTCTCTATAGCGCCCCAGCCGCGATAGCGCTTGCGCCAGTTCGATCGCGGCGTCAGCCACACCGCAAACGTCTCGGCAAAATCTTCATCCGGATGCTTCTGCGCATACCATCCCGGCAAATGGCGCACGTAATCGCGCGAAAACGGCGCGGGCCGGTAGTTGTCGCGATAAGGGCGGCGAAACGGCCCAAAGATCCGCTTCCACTCCGGCGCCCACTCAGGAGAATTGTGCAGCTTGTAGGCATAAGTGAAAGCGTGCCCGGCCTCATGGCGCAGATACATCATGATTTCGCGAGCATCCTCAAGATCGTGCGTCTCTTTTTCCAACTGCGCCAGCGCCGCATGCGCCAGGTAAAACGGGATCCCAATAATCGGCTCGCCTGAAGGACAGCCCCACTCGTCGGTCAAATAACAAGCCGGACGAAACTTAGTCAGCCCTTTGGCATTCAGTTCGCGATAAAGCTGCTCAACGAAGCGCTCCACGGGAGAGCCGGCAAGCACAAGGCCCAGTTCGCGAATCGGCCGGCTTAGAAGCTCCTGGTATGCGGCGGGTTCAGCTTTTGCGATGTCGATGTTATGCACTTTGTTTATGCACCGGGTTATGCACTGGGTTAAGCACCAGCGTTCGCTCACAAATAGTCCGCAACCGCGCAGGCACAGGCGGGGAGTAGTGTCACTACAGTTAACGGTAACGGAATGCGTGGTTGGTTAGAAGTTACTGCGGTAATGCGGTGGAGAGATTCGGCGCTGCCAAGCGGCGCTGAGCAACCACTGAATCCTCCGACGGCACGAGAAGCTACTGCGATTTGCCGAATTTGCCGTGCACCACTAGAATGGCTGCCGATTCAATCAGTTTTTTGAAATTTGCTTGTCCCTCAGGAGAGATATGAAAAGAAGAACGATCGCATTGACTCTAGCTCTGTGCTTCGTGGCAGTGGGAGTGGTCTTCGCCGCCAATCCAAACATGGGCACATGGAAGTTGAACGAGGCCAAGTCGAGGATCCCCGCCATGGCACCGAAAAACCACACTGTTGTTTACGAGGCCGCGGGTGACGACATAAAAGTCACCGTAGATGGCACCGATGGCGAGGGCAAGGCGCTTCATGACGAGTGGACGGGAAAGTTCGACGGGAAGGACTACCCGGTCACCGGCGATCCGAATGCGGACACGCGGTCCTACAAGAAGTTGAACGGCAACACGTTAGAGTTAACCAACAAGAAAAACGGCAAGGTCACTGCCACCGGTCGTATCGTCGTATCGGCCGACGGCAAAACCCGCACCGTCACCGTGAGTGCGACTGCTCCAGACGGCAAGAAAGTTAAATACACTGGGGTGTACGACAAGGAATAAAGGAAGCAGCGGGACCTCACCCAGGCCAGGTCGAAACCGATGCCCTTCCGCTCGATTCTGAACGGGAGGGCTTTGTTATTGAATCAGCGTCCCCTTCCCCGTCGGGTCTTCCAGAAATCACCGCCGCCGCTACTTGGTGTCCGGTTCGATATCCAGCAGCCACACGCCCTGCCGGCCTGCCTATCGGCCACCCGGAACATTTTGCGCTCTTATAATAGCCGCCATGGGCAGTTCTCCTTTTTTCGGCCCGGCGAACCAACCCGAACCGCTCGCGGCGACCGAGGCTCCTCACCTCCGCGTTCATGCGGTCAACGTTTTCGTGCGCGATCAGGATCGCAGCTTGCAATTCTATGTGGATCAGCTTGGATTCAGTCTGGCGTTTGATGTTCGGCTTCAATCTGGGGAACGCTGGGTTGGGGTTGCACCTCCGCATGGAACGGCAGTCCTTACGCTCATCGCACCCGATCCCGAATCGGATGAGTACAAATTGATCGGGCAACCTACGGGGGTTGCTTTTGTTGCGGAAGATGTCGTGGCTACCTACAGTCAATGGAGGCGACGCGGTGTCCGCTTCCGTCATGTTCCGCGACTGCGACGCGTCAAGTATGAGCAGCAGGCGGCGGGCGCGGGGAATGCTCCATCGCTGCTGCTGGGAAAGAAGCAGACACCAATTTGGGGCGGAGTGTTCACGCGCTTTGAAGACATCGACCGCAACTCTTTCGCGCTCGTCAGCTTCGACGAAATGACGCAGGCTGGCGAAGCGCAACGCCGTGCCACAGCGGAAGCCCTGGAACTCGAACGACGCGCCGCGCACGAGCTTGATATTGCCAGGCAAGTGCAGGCCCGACTCTTTCCGCAGAATTTTCCGCCCCTCAAGACGCTGGATTACGCGGGCGTCTGCATTCAGGCTCGCCAGGTGGGCGGCGATTATTATGACTTCCTCCATCTGGGTCAAGACCGGGTGGGCCTGGTGCTGGGCGACATCGCAGGAAAGGGCATTGCCGGCGCCCTCCTGATGGCGAATCTGCAGGCGAATCTGCGCAGCCAGTGCACGATCGCCTGGCATGAGCCGCAACGACTCTTGCGGTCGGTCAACGAGCTGTTCTATGACAACACGGCCGATCACGCTTACGCTACGCTCTTCTTCGCGGAATATGACGATGAGGCGCAACGCATGCGCTACGTCAACTGTGGACATCTGCCCGCTCTTGTACTCCGCGGAGACAAGGCTCTGGAACACCTGGCCTCAACTTGCACCGTTCTCGGACTCTTCAAGGATTGGGATTGCGCGATCGGGGAATGCGACCTGCTCGCCGGCGACGTGATCGCTTTCTACACCGATGGCATCACCGAAGCTTTCAATGCGGAGGGTGAAGAATTTGGCGAGCCGCGTCTGGCCGAAGCGCTGCTGCGCTGTCGTGAAATGTCGTCGCGAGAAATGCTCTCGGCGATCGTGGACGAGGTTCGTCGGTTCAATCCCGGCGAACAACAGGACGATATCACGCTCATCATTGCCAAATGTGGGGTATGTCGATAGAGAGCGATGAGCGTCTTCGCCACCCTCTACAATAAACCAGATCTCAGGCAATCCGAGAGAACCCTGGTTGCCCAGCGTCAAGAATTGGATTGAGGCGAATAAGACATGGCTTGCCCTGGTTGTGAGTCTCCTCTCTGGAGGCTTGGCCGGAGCCATCATCTCGCTACTTTTACGTCGATCGGCGGGGCCGGCACACTAACCTCCTAGTTCCGCAATGCACAGCATAACCCTCATTTGCCAAGGGTTCTGGTGCGTTATACCTGGGGTAGAATAGTTACAAAAGGTCTCCAATACCTTGTCGGAATCGATAGAGGCTTACCTGCTGGAATTGTGGGAGCAGAATATCTGCCCAAATTGTGGCAAGATTATCCCGCAAGGTACTCGAGTCGGGAGCGGGCGCAAGAGCGAAGGCGGCTTCTATAGCCTCGATTGCTACTCCAGCTTTTACCAACTCCAATTAGAGGAGCGCGCCCGACGCCTCATAGAAAGAACGAAGCGCAAGGAGTCATAAAACCGAATGCCTCTCGAAACCCGTACTTCTGAAAAAGGCCTTTTCGGAGAGCTCAGCACCTCGGCTCGTGGCGTGAAGGCGGGCGTGCTCCCTTCCCAGGATATTCAAGACCTGATTTCTACTGGCAAGATAACGGCACGGACTCCCATTTTGCAGGAACAGATTCAGCCAGCGAGCTTAGATCTGCGGGTTGGCGATATGGCCCACCGAGTTCAAGCGAGCTTTTTGCCCGGGCAGCACGCTACGGTGGAGCAGCGGATCAACGAACTAAGAATGAGCCGCGTTGATCTGACCAGCGCGACGGTTCTCGAGAAGGGCTGCGTCTATATCGTGCCACTTCTGGAAGAAGTGCATCTTCCGGAGAATATGTCAGGCAAGGCGAACCCCAAAAGCACGACGGGGCGGCTCGACGTGTTCACCCGCCTGATTACTGACTATGGAGTTGAGTTTGAGCATGTGCCGCCCGGCTATAAGGGCAAGCTGTATGCTGAGATTGTCCCGGGCACTTTCTCAATTCGACTGCCTGCGGGAACGCGGCTCAATCAGCTCCGATTTTTTCGCGGTAATCCCCTCGCATCGGACAACCTGATCACTGAATTGGATGGACGTGAGGCTCTCGTTTACTCGCGCGAGGACAGTCCAGTGAAGGCGCAGGTGGATAGGGGCCTGCGGATTTCGGTGAATTTGCATTCGGTGGCTCCTTCCGAGATCATCGCATACAAGGCCAAGAAGAATGCCCCCGTGATCGACCTCAGCAAAGTGAACCATTATTCGCCAGAGGAGTTTTGGGATGCCAAATACCACGTTGGCGACAAGGGGCTGATATTGGATCCGGGAGATTTCTATATTCTGGCATCCAAGGAACAGATTCGGGTGCCTCCCGATTACGCGGCTGAGATGGTTCCGTTTGATTCGTCAATAGGTGAGCTGCGCATACACTACGCCGGTTTCTTCGATCCGGGATTCGGTTATGGAATGAGCGATCTTACGGGAACGCGTGCAGTCCTGGAGGTCCGAGCGCATGAGGTTCCTTTTCTGATTGAACACGGCCAGATTGTGGCGCGTCTCGCGTATATGCGATTGTTAAAAGCGCCCGAGAAGATTTACGGCGTCGGCATCGGATCGTCTTATCAGAGGCAGAGCCTGACTCTCAGCAAACAGTTTAGGAAGAGTAGCTGACAAACGGCTCCCCCTGTTCCTAGGTGACCACTCCCTGTGTTAGCATCGGGAGTTTCGCAGGTGATGTTGGGCTGGCCTGTTGCCTGTACTCATCGTTATTCCGGTTTGTTCTGGATCTCGTTCTGGATTTCCGGATTCCGGGCCTTTGCACCCTTCCCGTAAGCCTGCGGAAGGAGACTACCCGTGAAAGTTTATGAAGGAGCCAATCTCCGCAACATTGCCCTGATCGGACACGGGCATGCGGGGAAGACCACGCTTGTGTCCGCCATGCTTTATACGGCTGGAGCCGCGCCCCGCCTGGGGCGGGTTGATGACGGCTCGGCCACTACTGACTATGACGAGGAAGAAATCGCGCGCAAGATGTCGATTGCGACCGGGCTGGCGTTTGTCGAGTGGGGCAAGGACGCCGGTTCCAAGGTGAAGATCAACCTGCTCGATACTCCGGGCTTCAATATGTTTGTGCATGAGGCCAAGATGGTGCTGCCGGTGGTGGATGCGGCTTTGGTGGTGGTGGATGGCGTGGCCGGAGTTGAGGTGGTGACGCAGCGCGTCTGGAATTATTGCAATGATATTGAGCTGCCGCGAATGATCGTGGTCAATCGCATGGACCGCGACCGGGCCGATGCTAATCGCGTTATGGAATCTTTGGTGAATGCTTTTGGGCGGGCGGTTACTCCTTTGCAGTTGCCGATCGGCAGCGAGAAAAGTCTTAGCGGGATTGTCGATCTGGTGCGCATGAAGGCTTATACGTACGAGATGGGCGGGAACGGCAAGGGCAAGGAAGGGCCGATTCCGGCGAACATGGCGGAGGTGGCTAAGGACGCTCACGAGAAGTTGGTTGAGCTCGTCGCGGAGGGCAAAGATGAGTTGATGGAGGAGTTCTTTGAGACAGGAACGATTCCTGAGGAGCATCTGGTTCCGGCTTTGCATGAGGCGATTCGCGAGGACAAGATTTTTCCGGTGCTGTTTACTTCGGGGCTGGGGAATATCGGGGTCGACGAGCTGATGGATTTTATTGTCGATTATACGCCGGCGGCCAGCGAGCATCACGCGATCAGCGGTTGGACGGCGGAGGGCGGCGATCCGGCTACGCGCAAGGGGACGGATGCGGAGCCTGCTTCGGTTTATGTGTTCAAGACCATGTCAGACGCGTTTGCGGGGCGCATTTCATATTTCAAAGTATTTTCTGGCGTGCTCAAGAACGACGCTTCGCTGCAAAATTACAACCGCAACACGGTGGAGAAGTTTGCGCATATTTCTTTGATCCAGGGGAAGCAGGCGGTGCCGATTGCGGAGCTGCATGCGGGGGATATTGGCGCGGTCGCGAAACTGAAAGAGACGCTTACGGGAGATACGCTGGGAGATAAGGCATCGCCGATACGGTATGCGGGGGTGCAGCTGCCGGAGCCGGCTATCACGTTTGCGATTGAGCCCAAGAGCCGGGCGGACGAAGACAAGCTGGGCGTGGGGCTGCACAAGCTGATGGAAGAAGATGCGATGCTGCGGTTTTTTCGCGATCCGCAGACGAAGGAATTCTTGATTGCCGGGACGGGGCAGCAGCATATTGAGGTTGTGGTTTCTAAGATGAAGAAGCGCTACCACGCTGAGGTGGTGCTGAAGGCTCCCAAGGTTCCTTATCGCGAGACGATTCGCGGCAAGGCCGATGTGCAGGGGCGGCACAAGAAGCAGACGGGCGGACATGGGCAGTACGGCGACTGCAAGATCAAGATGGAACCGTTGCCGCGCGACGGGGCGGAGTTTGAATTCGTCAACGATATTTTTGGCGGGGCGATTCCGCGGAACTTTATTCCGGCGGTGGAAAAGGGAATCAAGGATGCGGCGGCGCGCGGGTATCTGGCGGGATATCCAGTGGTGCACTTTCGCGCGATTTTATATGACGGGTCTTATCACGACGTGGATTCGAACGATTTGTCGTTTCAGATGGCGGGGCGGATCGCTTTCCGCAAGGCTATGGAGATGGCTAAGCCTACGCTGCTGGAGCCGGTTATGGCAGTCGAGATCACGATTCCCGACGAATTTGCCGGGACGATTATGGGCGACCTGAACAGCCGGCGCGGACGCATTCAGGGGATGGATAACAAGGCGGGGAACACGATCGTGAAGGCCGAGGTGCCGATGGCTGAGATGCTTACTTATGGCGCCGATCTGACTTCGATGACGCAGGGGCGCGGGAGCTTCGCGATGGAGATGCATCATTACGATACGGTGCCGCAGCAGCTGCAGGACAAGATTGTGGAGAAGGCTAAGGCGGAGCGGGGCGAGGTTAAGGAAGAAGAAGAGTAGGGCGGCCTCCTTTCGGGGCCACCTCCGATTCTTTCAGCGAACGAGTTGTTTTTCGCTTGGAATATAATTTGGTTGAGTGGCGGAGGAAGAAATCATGGCTATCCAAAGCGGGGTTATCGCAGGGACCGCTAAGGAAATTAGAGCGGCGCTCGCAGGACTGCCCGATGACGCAGTCGTCCGGCTCATGGTTGGCCGCCCCAGTCTTTCGATCATCGCACGGAAGTTACAGAGCGAAGCCGTGGCGCGCGGGATGACCGACGGGCAGCACGACGCACTCCTAGAATCGCTAAAAGATGACCAGTGATGCGGGTTGTTGTTGACACGAATATCCTCGTCAGTTTTGCCATCCGTCCCAACCAAGATTTCGTAAAACTGTTTGATTACCTGGCTGGGCACGGGGTAACGCTTGTTTCCGAGGAAACGATTGCAGAACTTTTCGCCGTGTTGAGCCGACCTAAATTTCGCAGATATATTTCGCAAGACAGCGCGATTGATTACGTCGAATGGTATGCCGGAATCTCTGAGTCCGTCATCGTTGCGGAACAAGTAGCCGCATGCCGCGATCCGAAGGACGACAAATTTCTTTCCCTTGCTGTAGCGGGAAAGGCCAACTGTATCGTCGCCGGAGACAGCGATTTGTTGGAAATGGTCGCATACAGCGGTATTCGGATTTTTCGCGCCGCTGAATTTCTTAAACTTTTCCTCCAATAGAGATCGAATCCGCACGAAATCGTTCCCTGATGGCCCATTCTGGCGTAACATTCCTTTTTTAATCTTTTCATTTGCTCTCGGGAGGCACGGATGCCCATGCGGGGTTCCCTGATCTGTTGCCGGTTTTGTTTCGCTCCGCTGGTTCTTTTGCCGATGATGATCGGCCTGATGATGATCGCCCAACCTGCTATGGCCCAGGAAAGCAAGGCTGTGACGCTGGAACTCGATCATGTGTCGGTTTGCGGATCGAATCTCGATACGCTGCGGCAGGCGTTTACGGACGTGGGGTTGACTCCTGACGTCGGCGGCGCGCATGGGAACGGCGTCACCCAGATGGCGCTGATTGGGTTTGATGATGGGACTTATATTGAGTTGATTGCTCCGATCAAGCCGGGCGTTACGGCGGGCTCGGGCTGGGCGAAGTTTATGGCGGAGGATGCGGTCACCTGCGCCTGGGCGGTGACCAGCAACGTTTTGCTGCAGGAGGTTGACCGGCTGAAGAAGGCTGGGATTCCGGTTACGGCTCTGGAGGCGGGCAGCCGCAAGCGGCCTGATGGCATGTCGGTGGAGTGGAAGACGGCGAACGTTGGTTCGGGAACTCCGGGATCGGTGCTGCCGTTCATCATTGAAGACGAGACGCCGCGAGCCTGGCGGGTGCAGACTTCGGCGAGCGTGGAGGGTGCGCCGGTTTCGGGCGTGGCGAACGTGGTGGTGGGCGTGAGCGATCTGAATGCGTCGATTGCTCTGTTTCGGAAGGCTTATGGATGGTCGGATCCGGTGATTGAGAAGGAAAAGGATTTTGGCAAGATGGCGTACTTTCCGGGCGAGCCGGTGATTCTGGCGTCCGGGGGAGGATGGCTGGCGGAACGGATCGCGAAGTATGGGGAGTCTCCGGTGGCTTATTTGCTGAATGCGCGAGATTTTGGGACGGCTGCGAAGAAGTACAGGCTCGCAGGGGAGAAGACTTGGTTTGGGCAGAAGGTTGCGTGGTTTGACGAGAAGAAGTTGAAGGGCGTGCGGCTGGGCGTAATTGGGGAGTGACGTCGTGGAGATCCTCCCAGGTTAGCGCCCACAGAACGGGCGCGAACCTGGGGCACCGTGCTTCACCGCCATCCTTGTGCCCCCTGGGTCACTCACTCGTCGTTGAGTTTTCGCGGACAGGAGTGTCCGCGCCACACAATCCACACCTAGAACCTCTGACTCGGAACTGCTACCATCGCCATCAGTGTCTGCTGCCAAAGATCATTCCGCGTTGCACCTCGACTCTAAGGATCGGCTGGTTTCGGCTGCGCCGGTGGAGGACGATTCTACTTTTGAGCTTAAGCTGCGGCCGCAGCGCTTGCAGGAGTTCATTGGACAGAACAAGGTCAAAGAAAATCTTGACGTTGCCATTCAGGCGGCCAAATCGCGTGGCGAGGCTTTGGATCACGTTTTACTGTATGGGCCGCCGGGGCTGGGAAAGACTACTCTTGCCAATATTATTGCCAGCGAATTGGGTGCGGCTTTTCAGCAGACCTCTGGGCCCACTTTGCAGATCAAGGGTGAGCTGACGGCGATCCTTACCAATCTGCGTGAACGGCAGGTGTTGTTTATCGATGAGGTGCACCGGCTGCAGCCGGCGCTCGAAGAGATTCTCTACTCGGCGCTTGAGGACTACAAGCTTGACATCATGATTGGGCAGGGGCCTTCGGCGCGCACGCACACCATGGACGTGAAGCCGTTTACGTTTATTGGGGCGACTACTCGGGCGGGGTTGTTGTCGGCTCCTTTGCGGTCGCGGTTTGGGCTGCTGTTGCGGCTGGAGTTCTATACGCATGAGGACCTGCGCGTGATTGTGGAGCGGTCGGCGGAGATTCTGGGAGTGGGGATTGATCGGGCTGGCGCTACGGAGATTGCCAGCCGCTCGCGCGGGACTCCGCGCATTGCTAACCGGCTGCTGCGGCGCGTGCGTGATTATGCCCAGGTGCGGGCGGCGGGCCTGATTGATCTGCCTACGGCGCAATCGGCGCTTTCTATGCTGGAAGTGGATCGGCATGGCTTTGATGAGGTTGACCGCAAACTGCTGCTCACTATTATTGAGAAGTATCAGGGCGGCCCGGTGGGCTTGAATACCCTGGGAGCGGCGCTGGCTGAGGAACCGGATGCGATTGAGGAGATTTATGAGCCGTTTCTGATTCAGATTGGGTTTCTGAATCGCACTCCGCGGGGACGTGTGGCTACGCAGCTGGCTTATGAGCATTTCGGGATTGTGCCGAACCGGCGGCAGAGTTCGCTGTTTTAGAACTTCAGAGGGATTCTGCAGCGCTCAGGATGACTGGGGTTGAGGGTACAGGGTTAGTGCGGGAGGAATCATGCGGGATGTGATTGCTACGGGACAGGCTCCGCAGGCTATTGGGCCTTACTCGCAGGCCATTCGAGCTGGGGGACTGATTTTTACTTCGGGACAGATTGCTATCGATCCGGCTACTTCGCAGATTGTGGCGGGCGATGTTGGGGCGCAGACTGAGCGTGTGCTCCAGAACCTTTCTGCTATTTTGGCGGCTGCGGGCGCTTCACTGGAGAAGGTTGTGCGCTGCACGGTTTTCCTTAAGAATATGGGAGATTTCGCGGCCATGAATGAGGTCTACGGACGGTATTTCAAGCAGGCTCCGCCGGCGCGATCTACGGTGGAGGTGGCGCGGCTTCCTAAGGACGTGCTGGTGGAGATTGATGCTATTGCGCTGAGTTGAAGGAGATGTTCGTGGAATCCCACCCTAACGTCGCAAAGAGCGCGACGTTAGGATGGGGCACCCGGCCGAGTTGAAGGCAGACTTTCGTGGAACCCAACCAGACTGGAGTTGAATAAGGTGAAGAGGGGAAATATGAAGACTGGCGTCGTTATTGTTGTTGCCGTCGTTATTGTTGCTGCTCTCGCAGTTGGTCGTCTGGCCGTGGCTCAGACGGCATCCGCTCACAAGGCTACCAGCAGCGGGCCTACCAAGGTTACGGGCGCTTCTACCAAGACGGCGAGCGGGCTGGAGTATTGGGAAATCAAAGTGGGCACCGGCGCGGCCGCGCAAACGGGACAGCACGTTAAGGTCGATTACACGGGCTGGCTGACGAATGGGAAGAAGTTCGACAGTTCGGTGGGCACGGGAAAGCCATTCGATTTTTTGCTGGGCGGGGGACAGGTGATCAAGGGGTGGGATGAAGGGATTGTCGGGATGAAGGTGGGCGGCAAACGGCAGCTGCGGATTCCCGCGGATCTGGCGTATGGGGCGGCTGGCTATCCGCCGGTTATTCCGCCGAACTCTACGCTGATTTTTGACGTGCAGCTGGTGGATGCGAAGTAGCGGCTGACGTCCGCCGATTCCTAGAGATCTTTATATGGCGTAAGCTTTTTCGGGGACAGGAGTGTCCGCGCCACAACACACGTTACGCTTTGACTACTTTGCCGCTGCGCAGGCAGGAGGTGCAGACGCGGATGTGCTTGGTCGCAGCTCCTACTTTAGCGTGAACAGGGCGCAGGTTGACGTTCCAGCGGCGCTTGCTCACGTTGTGGGCGTGGCTGATGGTGTTGCCGAACTGCGGGCCTTTGCCGCAGATATCACAGACTCGTGCCATAACTCTTGAATTCCTTCCAGGCTGTTGCCGAAAGACTAATTTTACAGGAATGCGGTGGATTTCGCCAAGCAAGGCGCGACGGGCGAGGCGCCCGTCGCTCCACTAACTTTTCAACCCACTAAGCGGCTTTGCCCATGACGGGCTGCGCGCAATGGCTGCAGCGGCGGGCATCGATTGGAATCTCGCTCAGGCATTCCGGGCACTTCTTCGTAGTTGGATCGGCGGGCGCGGGGGCCTTGCGCATCCGCGAAACCAGCGCATTCACCGGTGTCACGACGAAGAAATAGACGGCGGCGGCGATCAGGACAAACGATACCAGGGCGTTGATGAAATGGCCGACTGGGAATAGCGTCCCGTTGATTGTGTAATGAATCGCGGAGAAATCCGGTTTGCCTACGATCGCCGCGATGAACGGTGTTAACAAGTCCGCGGTCAGCGCCGCAACCACGCCGCCAAAGGCCGCGCCGATCACCACACCGACTGCCATATCCACAACATTGCCGCGCAGGATGAATTGTTTGAAGCCGGATAGCATTGAGTCTCCTCCTATTGAACAAAGTGGCAGAAACTTTAAATGGTGAGTGTCTTTCGGTCAAGGTTAAAAGAGACAGGAGCTAAATAAGCACCAGGCTACCGGAAATGTGCAGCCGCTTGCATATAGTCTCTGAAAGAGGAGCTTTTTCGGTATCGCTGAAGCGATACCCTGATACGAAACGGTCAAACGGCATTTCGCGCAGTGACGCTACTAACTCGATCGGCGCCTCAGATCCGCATGGGCATCACTATGTAGCGATACTTGTAATCTTCTGATTCGGCGGGGCGTAGCTGGCCGGCGGACTGGGCGTCTTTCAGTTCCAGCTTTACATCACAGGAGCCGGTGGCTTTGATGAAATCCATCAGGTATTGGGCGTTGAAGCCGATGGCCATGGGGTCGCCTTCATAGGTCACTTCCAGCGAGTCTTCGGATTCGCCGGTTTCGGTCGAGGAGGCGGAGATTTTCAGCTCGCCTTTTTCCAGCTTCAGGCGTACGGCTCGTGAGCGCTCGTCGGCGAACTGGGCTACGCGGGCTATGGCGGCTCCGAGTTCTTCGCCGTGCAGGGCAATCGACTTGGAGATGTCTTTTGGCAGAACGGCCTCGTAGTTGGGGAACTGGCCGGTGAGTTGGCGGGAGGTCAGCAGGCGCGGGCCTACACGGAAAAATAGAGTGGACTCGTCTTTGGCGAAGTCGATGGTTTCGACTTCATTTCCGACATGGGAATCGAGAAGCGATTTCAATTCGTCCATCGCTTTTTTGGGGATCAGCGTTTTCATTTCGCCGGAGACGCCTTCAAACTTTTCTCCGGCGCGCTCGATGTGCGCCAGGCGATGGCCGTCGGTGGCTACCATGGTGATGGATTCGGGCTTCAGCACCATCAGCGCTCCGTTGAGCGTGTAGCGCGACTCTTCGCTGGCGATGGCGAATCCTGTCTTCGAGATCATTGAGCGCAATACGGGGGCTGGAATCTTGATTGCTCCCGCGGCCGGGAACACGGGAAGTCCGGGGAAATTCGACTTTGCCATGCCGACCATTTTTGTATTCGACCGTCCGCAGCGAATGCTGACCCAGTGGTTCTCAAGCAGGCGGACGGTGATATCGGCATCGGGCAGCAGTCTTACGTAGTCATAGAGTTTGCGGGCCGGGATGGTGCATGCGCCTTCTTTTTTTACTTTGGCGTTGCAGGAGGTGCGCAGGCTCAGATCGAGATCGGTTGCGGTCAGCGACAGCTTGTCTCCACTGGCCTCGAAAAGATAGTTGGAGAGGATGGGGATGGTGGTCTTGCGCTCGACCACTCCTTGCGTGGCCGTGAGTTCTCGCAGAAGCTCAAATTTGCTGACGGTAATTTCCATGGTCGTTGAGGGTGCGGCAATGGCAGGAGCGGCTTCCACCGGCATATAGGGTCTCCCGACTCTACTTCTGTTCTCTTCTTATATCAAATACAAAAGCAATAAAACCAGTAGTAACCGTAGGCGGCTTGGAGAAGTGGAAATCCGGTCAAGGTGCCTGCGGTTCAGCGGCTTCGACATCAACCCTTCGTGTGAAGAATGGGTGCCGGCCTCAGCGCGTAGCCACAGTATTACGCAGCCAACTCGAGGAGCTCGGCCTGGTCTCCCACAGCTTTCACAACCACTTCACAGACTGATGGCCGCAAGACCAGCCTGAATCGTGGAAAAGGCGACGGAAACCGGCATTTACGCGCCCAACTGCTCGGTTAGTTTATTGAGCAATCTGTTTAAATCCTTGTCGTTCTTGCGGACCTCTTCAATCTTATCCACGGAATGCAAGACCGTGGTGTGGTGCTTGCCACCGAACTGGCGCCCAATCTCGGGGAGGGACGCCTCGGTCAGGTGCTTGGCCAGATACATTGCGATCTGCCGCGGGTAGACTATCGAGCGCGAATTATTTTTCGCCTTGATTTCCACCAGTCGCAAGCCGAACTGCTCGGCTACTGCCTTCTGGATGGATTCAATGGTCACCTTGCGGGCCTGCGAGTCTATGAAATTCTTCAGCACCTGCTGGGTATAGGGGAGCGTAATATCGGCTCCGATCAGCGACGAATGAGCGACTAAGCGGATCAGCGCGCCTTCCAGTTCACGGACGTTTGAACGGATGTTAGAGGCGATGAACAAGGCGACATCCATCGGCAGGGTGACGCGTTCCTGCTCGGCCTTTTTTTGCAGGATGGCAACTTTTGTTTCGAGGTCAGGCGGCTGAATGTCGGCAATCAGGCCCCACTCGAAGCGGCTGCGCAACCGGTCCTCAAATTCCGCCAACTCTTTCGGCGGACGATCGCTGGCGATTACGATCTGCTTCATGGACTCGTGGAGCGCGTTGAAGGTGTGGAAGAATTCTTCGGCAGTGCGCTCTTTGCCGGCCAGGAATTGGATGTCATCGACGAGCAGCACATCCATGGTGCGGAACTTGTCACGGAAGCTGACCATCTTGTCGTACTTCAGCGAGTTGATCATCTCGTTGGTGAACTTTTCGCTGGAGACGTAGCAGATGGCGGCCTGGGGCGTCCGGCGCTTGATTTCGTGGCCGATGGCTTGCATCAGGTGGGTCTTGCCCATGCCTACTCCGCCGTAGAGGAAGAGCGGGTTGTAGGCTTTCGAAGGACGCTCAGCTACGGCCTGGCAGGCGGCGTGCGCAAACTGGTTGCCGCTGCCGATCACAAACGCGTCGAAGGTGTAGCGCGGGTTCAGTTGCGCGGCGCTATCCCAATCGAAGCGTCCCTGCGAGGGATGCAAGCCTGACATCGCCTGCGAGCCTGGCTCGGACGAATTGAAACCGCCAGTCGAACTCCCAGTTGAGCCGCCGCTCGGACCGTGCGCGGAGAGGCCGCCGTTATGGCGGATGGGGGTGTTCGAAGGATCGTCTTCGGCGGTAACGAATTTCACTTCATCGTAGCCGAGGCCGAGGTTGTCGACCGCTTCCTGAATGAGATCGGCGTACTTGTCGCTCACGTGGCGGAATTCGGCGGTGGGAATGCGCACGAACAAAACTTTGTTGCTGGCGTGGCTGTAGCGGGTGGGTTTCAACCAGGTGTCGTAGGAGTGCCGGTTGATTTTCTTTTCCAGGGCGTCGAGGATACGGACCCACGGATTCGGACTGACGGCGGAACTGGAGAGAGACATTTTTTACCAGAATGATGAAAAACGCCGGAGAAAAACGTCCGGGAAAAACCGCCTTGAAACATGTGCTTCGCTTTTGGTGCAGAGCAGCTTCTGTTTTTCCGTACGGATTGTCGGTGAAATTTATAACGAGTCGAACGGCATAGTAGCACAAAAATTTTCGCTCGTCGGTGCCTTGCAATAAAAAACTTTTGCGCGCGACATAATCGAATCGCGATTTTTTTCCGCTGTCAAGTGTCGAGAAAATAACTGCCGCGCAAAGTGTGCAAGTTGAAAAAAGGTAAGAGGTTAGAGGTCAGATTGCAGAGGTTAGATGCCACTAAGCGACGGTTTCACTCTGACCTCTTAAATCTGACCTCTCACCTCAGGTTATTCGGCGTTCCCGTCGCACCGGCGCGGACGTTTTATAACTTCCGGGATAGACGACTACCGAACGCCTTCCGCCTTCGCCGTCGCTTTCGGTGCGCAAATCGTTTTCCTCGCGCAACGCCAGGTGAACGATCCGGCGCTCCCGCGAGGACATGGGGCCGAAGCGGTAAGGTTCGCTCGTCCGGCGCACTTGCTCGGCTGCGACGCGCGCGGCAAGTTGCAACTCGTCGATGCGCATCGCCCTGAAATTCTGGCAGTCGAACCAGATTTTTTCGTGTTCGTTCCCCTGGAGGTGCAGGATTTCGGAGGCCAGAAGTTCGAAGGAGCGCAGTAACTCGCCGCCGCGCTCGAGTAAGAGAGCCGCATCAGGACCGGCAAACTCGACCAGAATTTCCGGATGCTCCCACTCGCGATTCTGCGCGATCGGAGGATCGACGGTAATCCGGTATTTGAGCCGGAAGCCGCCGTTCGAGATGACGGCTTGCAGGAATTGTCCAATTTCTTTGGCAGCGGTAACTTTGTCGGTGATCGGCATAAAAGTCCTTAGTCCTCAGCCATCAGTCGTCAGTGTCAGTCGTCAGCTACGTCGCGTCGTTTGCTCGGACGGCGTGGCTGAGGGCCGACGGCTATTTCTCTTTTTTTCTGGCGCGCTTCTCCATCATCGCGCGCATTTCGCGGCCGAGGGAGGTGCGATTTATCATGTACTGCTGTGCGATTCCGATGAGCTGCCCCGCTGCCCAGTATAGGCTCAGCCCGGCGGGGAGATTGAAGCTCATCAGGCCCAGCATTCCGGGCATCATAATGTTCATCATTTTCTGCTGGGAAGGATCCATGCCGGTCTGCGGCGTCATGCGCTGCATGAAAAACATTGTGACCACGATCGCAATCGGCAGGATGTAGTGCGGGTCCGGCGCCGAAAGATCGTGTACCCAAAGCCACGGCGCGTGCCGCAGATCCATGGCGACGTTGAGCATCCGGTAGTAGGCAAAAAGAAACGGCATCTGAATCAGCAGCGGCAGACAGCCACCCGCCGGATTTACGCCTTCCTTCTTATACAGAGCCGAAATCTCTTCGTTCATTTTGGCTTTTTCAGGATCGCGCAGGCTGTACTTTTTATACTTCTCCTGGATTTGCTTGATCTGCGGCGCGACGCGCTGCATCTTCAGCATCGATTTCATCTGCGAAATTCGCAACGGCATTAAGGTCAGGTTGATGATCAAGGTCTGCAACAGGATCGCCCAGCCCCAGTTAGTGACGATGTGGTTGTGCATCCACTTCAGCCACAGAAACAGCGGCCTCGCGATTAAGCCGAGCCAGCCGAAGTCAACCACTGCGCGCAGATCGGGCGGCGCGCCGGTTAGGCCGGGTACGGCTACGGCTTCGAGATCGGCCAGCGCCTTCGGGCCTACATAAAGGCGGCCATCGGTTGGACCGCGCAGGCTGCCGACGGCCGCACCGAGCACGTCGAGTTTATCCATCTGCTTCGTGTCGGAGCCGCGGTGCGGAATTTCAATCGGATTGCGCAGAGTCACCATGGCGGCGTTGCGCGGATCTTGCGGCACGAATACGGCGGCGAAATACTGATCGGAAACGCCGCCCCAATCCAGCGGTCCGGCAAGCGTTGCGTCGCCGCTGATCTTCTTGATAGCAAGACGCTCGATCTTGTCGTCGTATTGATAGATGATCTGGCCGCTCGCGTACTGCGGACCGGTCATATCCGCGCCGAAGCCGGCGGGCCACATGGGAAAAGCCGCGACCTGCGCGCCTTTTACATAGACCGCGGTCTTCACTCCAACTACGTAGCTTTTGCGATCGAAGGTGAAGGTCTTCTGGACGGAGAGATCACCGTCGGCGTAAGCAAACTTAACCTCCGCGGGAGCAGTCGCTCCGCTGCTGGTTGCGACGTACAGAACCGAATTCAGCTTGTTGCGCAGCGCTTCGTCATAGCTCCACAAAGTCAGCGGATATCCATACTGGTCGGCCGCCTTGGTATTCACGAGCTCGAGGGGACCGCCTTTGTCGTCGGTATATTTCTTCAGCACCCAGGACTTCACGCGGCCGCCGCGATTGGTGAATACGACGCGGCAGACGTCGTTTTCGATTACAGTTTCAGACTCGGTCGACGCCTGCTGCGCTGGGACTGAGCTGGCGACCCTCCTGGAAGCAGCAGTGGTTGCAGTTTGGACAGGGGTTGGCGTGAGAGTCTGGGATGGAAGCTGCGCCTGGTTTTGGGCCGCCGGCTGCGAAGTTTCTTGTTTTGCGGGAGGCTGCGGACCGTACTTCTTCAGAAGTGGCTGGGAGAGCATGATAACCAGGAAGGTCAGAGCGAAGACTATGATTAGCCTTCGTTCCATTCCGGGTTCTTGCTGAGGATTGTTAAATTCGGCCAAATCGATTGCTCGTCATTGCTGGTGGTCGTCTTCAGTTCATAGTCGTGTTATCAGTTCGCCGCGGACGGACGAATGCGT
The DNA here is from genome assembly GCA_963810955.1 of uncultured Acidobacteriaceae bacterium. Taxonomy (GTDB): domain Bacteria; phylum Acidobacteriota; class Terriglobia; order Terriglobales; family Acidobacteriaceae; genus Acidiflorens. The sequence continues at coordinate 44,179 of CAWEPW010000020.1, forward strand.
CCGTCGCTACGTAAGCCGGGGACTAGTTTGCGGTACCGGGTCTAATCCGCCCTTGGCCAAGGGATGGCAGCGCAACAGCCGCCAGGCTGCCAGCATTGCTCCGCGGAGCGCGCCGTGACGCTCAACGGCTTCCATCGCGTATTCGGAGCAGGTCGGCGTGAATCGGCAGGAGGGTGGAAAGGCGGGAGAGATCCATCGTTTGTAGAGCCGCAAACAACGGAGCGCCAGAGACCGCATTTCCGATCCTCTTCGTTCTTGTTCTTGTTGTTGCTGCTGCATTGAGCCTATTTCTGCGCCAGCTTTTTGGCTATGGCATCGAACGCCCGGGCCACTTCTTCAAGCACGACCGAAAACTCTACCGTTCGCACGGACTTCTTCGGATTGATCACAACATCGACCGATCCCGCGCGCGTCAGAGCCGAACGGCGCAAGCGGACAGCTTCGCGCAGGCGGCGCTTGATCCGGTTGCGCTCGACGGCGCCGCCGAGCAGGCGTCCGACGGTAAACCCTATACGAGCCAGCTTCTCTTCACCAGTGCCATCGGGTAGCGCACGAACCGGCGAAGAGCGATCCCCACGCTGCAGGTAAAACACGGTGATGTGCGAGGAGAAGTGGCGCTTTCCCTGTTTGTAAACGCGCTCGAAGTCGGAGTGCTTCAACAGCCGCGCGGCACGGGGGAAGCTTGCTTCCATCTGCGCTGCGGGCTGCTCTGTAGTCCGGTCCGGAGCGTCGGCGCTCACCAGTTCACAATCCTGCACAGTAATTAATATAGACGGCTTTTGCTGTCTGTTGTGAGGAAGACTAATCGCGGAAACCCGGCGCCACTGAAACGCGCTTGCGCCCCTTTGCTCGACGGCGCGACAGCACGGCGGCTCCACTTTTGGTCTTCATGCGAGTCCGGAACCCGTGCTTCTTCGAGCGCTTGCGCTTGTTGGGTTGAAATGTACGTTTCGGCATCGAAAAATCCCTTGCTCCTGTTGAATCCGCTTACGTTTGGCGAACGATAAGTATAAATGACGCTGAACTCTCCCGGCAAACGTGTAGATGTGGACATAAGCTGACGATAATCGGCGAACTATGGAGACGAAGAGACCGGTTTCCGAAAAGCCGAAATGCGAAGCGAGAACCCAAGCTTTTGGAAAGGGACGCGGATCGGAGAAACCCGTAGTTGAAGCGTAGTTCCCGACAAGAGCGAGAGCTGCGCTGCAAAAACAGGTGTGGGGCGCGAGAGCCCAAACTGCGAAAAAGCGTATCAGTAGGCCACGGGCTTCGTAAGCCAGGGATTCCAGAGAATCCTCGGCGCGCTGATGCTGGTGCATCCTGTTTGCCCCGGACCGGCCGGGCATCCCCAGTAGTTTTCGGTGGCATCGATTGAGCCGGTGCACGCGGTGGAGTCATCGAAGGCACAAACATCCCCGACACCGATGCCGCTCCCCGACAGAGAATTCAGATGGATGTCCACCTGATTCGGAGTATTGATTGCTATGTCGATGTCTTCATTGCTGATTATGTTATTGGAAATGACAGTGCCTCGGACCGGCGAACCGCCGCCGCCGCTATTGATGTTGATTCCCACACGGCCCGGCGTCGCAGTGTCGTCGAGGTCGGCGAGGTTCCCAGCAATGGTGTTCCCGAGGATCTGGTTGTCACTCATATCATCGGCGGGCAGCCCAAAAGCGGGCCCGACGTGGGTGTGGAGAGCGACCCCGCCCAAGCCGTTGTGCATGAGCGTGTTGCCGACGATCACATTGCCTGACACCCGCCCCCTGCCGGCCCCGTCAGAAAAAAGACCAACTCCTGAGCCCCCAATCTGCACGCCATTGCCATTAGAGACGTTATCCGCCACAGTGTTGTGGTCCACACCATGGTGCGGTGCGAAAGGCGGCGAAGTCTTGCCCGAAGGCGGATGGGAAGCCAGCACAATTCCACATTCCAAGGGATTATTTACGACTTTGTTATGAACGATCAGATTGTCGTGGCTTTCGGCGGTCTCGTCGCTGATCAGGACACCATCAGCATTTCCCGTGACGAGGTTGCCGGAAATGATCGAGTTGGCCGTCCCAATCAGGTGAAGCGCGCCTCCGCAGTCGCCGGTTTCATCATCCTCATAGACGTCACTCCCCGGCTGGCCGGGGCACCCGGTGAGCGCTCCGGTGAAATCCAAGCCTGATGAGGCGTCGTTGTTCAGGACACTGTTGTTTTGGATCGTGACATCGGAAGCACTTACCACCAAAATACCTTCGAACAATGCATTCTCCACCGTCAGTCCGCTGATCGTTACATGCGCCAGTCTGGGGTGGTCGAAGCCATCCACGAAAATGCCATGCGCGACGTTTGTGGCATCGATAATCGCGCTGCTCGGCCCCGAGCCGATGAGAGCGAGCGGAATACCAATGTCCACTTCTTCTTTATAGGTGCCTGGTCCGACGTTGATCACGTCGTTCACCGCGGCGCTATTGACGGCGGCTTGAATCGTCGTGAAACAGTTATGGGAGCCGGCCGGATTGACGCAAAGTATCCCGGCCATGGCAGGCTGGCAAAGGGCGGCAAACATTGCCGCGCAACAGACAATCAGGGTTGGGGTCAATCGAGTTGCTTTCATGACACTCTCCTTATCTTGGTCAGAATCTTGGTCGGATAGTGAATAAGCGGGGAAGTACACGAACGCCGAGTAGCAAAGCGGTGCGGGAATGGCAGAACGCTTCCGCATAACAAACCGTTGCGAAGGGTAATGGGACAGGCCCGGAGATCAAAAGTTCGCACGAAGTTTACCAATTACGGGCGCCGAGATCAAGCGCCCCGCCCGGCATTTTACTCTCACGGCGACGCGGGGAGGATCGCGGCATTTGCACCCGATCTCTGAGAGCCGCTGTAGTTAAATGCAAGGCTTCAATCAACAGGGACGTCCTGTCATGGGTGGATTCGTCGCCGCTACATTTCCGCCTTGCGGACGCAGCTCTCGCTACAATGACTGCAGCACGCGCCCACGACCACGGGACCAATGAATCTGGATGACACTATCGCCGCTATTGCTACCCCTCCTGGACGCGGCGGGATCGGAATGGTTCGGCTGGCGGGGCCCGATGCGCGGGCGATTGCTGCTCCCATGCTCGCTCTGAAGGGGCCGCTGGAGCCGGGGCGCGCGGTGCGCTGCGACCTGATCGAACCCGTCGACGCTCTCGGCGGGCCGGGCCGAGCTGCGCTCGCCTGGACGGACGAGTGCGTCCGTCCCTACATGGACTGGGGCGCAATCTGCGGCTGGCGCCTCCCGCATCGACGAAGTTGTGGTTACTTTTTTTGCCGCGCCCCACTCTTACACCACCGACGATATCGTTGAAATCTCCGCGCACGGATCGCCGGTGGTGCTGCGCCACATTGTCGAACTCTCGCTTGCCGCGGGCGCCCGGCTGGCCGAGCCCGGTGAATTTACGATGCGCGCTTTTCTTCACGGACGCCTGGACTTGACCCAGGCCGAAGCGGTTCGCGATCTGATCGACTCGCAAACGCTTTTTCAGGCCAAGGTTGCGGGCCAGCAACTCGAAGGCGCTCTCTCGAATCGTCTAAAGCCCATCAAGAAAATGCTGATCGAGTTGATCGCGCTGCTGGAGGCTGGAATTGACTTCGCCGAGGACGACGTTTCTATTGCGCCCGATGCTGCGATTCTTGACCGGATCGCGCAAGTTAGAAGCCCGCTTCTGCACCTCGCGGGAACCTTCAACTACGGGAAGATTGTTCACGAAGGGCTGACGCTCGCCATCGTGGGCCGACCGAATGTGGGCAAGTCGAGTCTCTTTAACCGGCTGGTGGAGCGCGAGCGCGCCATTGTGACTGCTCAGCCGGGCACCACGCGCGACCTGGTGAGCGAAACCGTAGCGGTCGGTGGAATTCCTGTGAAACTGGTGGACACGGCCGGCATCCGCCGCGCGCTCGATGAAGCCGAGAGCATGGGCATTAAGAAGTCGATGGAAGCTTTGGCTGACGCTGACCTGGTGCTTGTTGTGATCGATAAAACGCAGCCACTCTCTGACGAAGACTGCGAGTTACTAAGGCAGGCGAGAGGGCGCCGGGCGATTGTGGTGGAAAACAAATCGGATCTAGTGAGCGGAAACGCTCGTCTTAACAGTATCGACGGCAGTACAGACGTGGCCTGGGCGGATGCCGATTTTGCCCAGCGTATCGCCACCTCGGCTCTAACTGGCGACGGCATTGCAGCGGTGCGCGCAGCTATTCTGAATCACATTGCTGGAGATTCAACCCGGCAAATGGAGTCCGGCTTCCTGACCAGCGTCCGCCACCAAAAACTGGTTAACGATGCGCTCGACGCGCTCGACACTGCGACCGGGGCCGTGGGCATTCGAGTGCCGCATGAGATGCTGCTGCTTGATCTCTACGGAGCTTTGAGGCCTCTCGATGAAATCACGGGAGCTACCACCAGCGACGACATTCTAAATTTAATCTTCGGCACGTTTTGTATTGGAAAGTAGATCTTAATCCCACGGCTGGGTCGCGCGACCGCCGGCGCCGGCGATATTCGAATCTACTTTACTTGCTCGAAAGCACGAACTGGTTGCCGTCGGCGTCTTTGAAAATCGAGGACGTTCCCCAGGGCTCTTTCTTGGGGTCTGACGTAAACTCCACGCCTTTGGACTTCAGCGTCTGCGCGGTGGCAAAGACGTCGTCGGTCCAGAATGTCAACGGCTGAAATCCGCCAATGCGATCTTCCTGACCCGGCGGGGTGAAAAGAACGACTTGCGATTCGGCGCCGGGGATGCCGAGTTCGATCCAACGCTGCGCCCCGAAGGGTTGATCGGTCATGACGCGGAAGCCAAGCTTTTCGGTGTAGAACTTCAAGGCGCGATCCTGATCGCGAGTCGGAACACAGGCGAACTTAATGCCACGAATCATTTTCTATCTCCTTAGCGAAAGTAACGAAGCGGATTGAGAATAGAAAATCGCGCTTGCAGATGCAATCGCCTATTCAATGCTATACTAACCATAGGTATAGTATGATTTCGCTGGACGACTATGTGCTCGACGTCCTGATGCGCGATCTGGTCGGTCATGACCGGCGCGTGGTGAGTTTTCTGGTTTATCTGTGGTTTGCCGGCGAACAAAGAAAAGGAAACGCCGTTGAGGCGAGCTATCGCCACATTGCCGAGTGCATAGGAGTATCGAAGAGCTCGGCGCAGGCGGCTGTCTCCTGGCTCATTAAGCGAAAACTGCTGGCTGCCACCAAGAAAACGGCGACGGCGATTCCACGCTACAGAGTGCTCAGTCCGTGGCGGGATCACGAAAGCCGCAGCAGGCGAGGTTAGCACTTACGGCACGGCTGAAGCCGTGCCCTTGCAAAGCAGTTCGAACTGAGCCACTACCGCACGCAACCATTCCTTGACTAGGCCGCGGTTTTCTCGGCGTGTGCTTTCTCCAGGACTTCCAGAAACGCCGCCAGCCAGGCGGGATGCGCGGGCCATGCCGGAGCGGTTACGAGGTTGCCATCCACGAACGCTTTGTCTATGGGTATCTGCTCATAGGTGCCGCCGGCAGCTACCACGTCGGGTGCAACGGCGGGATAGCAGGTACAGCGGCGGCCCTTGAGTACTCCGGCAGCAGCCAGCAGTTGCGCCGCGTGGCAGATGGCGGCGATGGGCTTGTTCGTCTCGGCAAAATGGCGGACGATATCGAGCACTCGCGGGTTTAGCCGCAGATATTCGGGCGCTCGGCCTCCGGGGATGACCAGGGCGTCGTATTTCTCTGGTTGCACGTCATCAAAATTTTCGTTGAGAGTGAAGTTGTGGCCGCGCTTTTCGCTGTAAGTCTGGTCGCCTTCGAAATCGTGGATCGCGGTACGCACAGAGTCGCCCGTCTTCTTGCCGGGACACACCGCATCGACGCGGTGCCCTACCATCTGCAGGGCCTGGAACGGGACTATGACTTCGTAATCTTCAACGTAATCGCCGGCGAGCATAAGAATCCGCTTCTGTGCCATAAAGGTCTCCCGTGAATATTGTGACAGAATTTCAGTCGCGAATCACGTGTCCGCGGAATCATGGCGGCGGTACACTCTTGAACACCTTTGTGCCCTTGGCGGTCCCGCGGTTACGGCATATGCTGAGAAGGATCGAAAGGGTCAGGTTCAGTTTTGCAAATGATTTCGCTTCGTCTCTACACAGTTGGGCTGGGGGCGGCCGGCGTGGCCTTTGCCAGCTACGCCCTATTGCGGCGGAAACCAAAGAGCGCGGATGACATTGAACGCGAACGCCGCGACTGGCTGAATACGGTTGGCCGGATCACCGATGGCACAGTGATCGACGTTCAGGAAATCACAACCGCTTTGAACCGCCCGGCCACCATGCTTATTTATCAGTATGACGTGGCCGGGGTTTCTTACGAAGCGTCGCAGGACGTCACATATTTGCGGCAGTGGATCAATCTGCAATCCTGCCGGCTCGGGCTGCACACATCGGTCAAGTATGATGCGCGCAATCCGGGAAATTCCATGGTGATTGCGGACGGCTGGATCGGGCTACGACAGTAGGCGCTCGGCTCCGCGTCTGAACACCGCGAGACCTGGGGTGGCCGGGCGAGGACGCCCGGCGCTCCATTTATTTATTTATCAGAACTTACCTAAGGCCATCGCTACCATGAACAGGACCTGGGCCGCCACCACACTGATCCAGATTCTCTGTCGAATGCGCGAACGGCGTATGTCGCGCAGAAGATCGGCGGCGGTGGGTTCGATGGATAGAGTCTCCGGCTTCTCTACCGGCAACGGCACCGGTTGCAGGTTGACTGGACGCGTGTCGGCAGTCTTCGGTTTATCGGGATAGAACACTTTCGGTGTGTCGACAACCTCGGACCACAGGGGCAGAAGTATCCACGACTTCGGGATGATGTCGAGAATGGGTTTGGCGGTCAGGTTGAGAGCGGGTTGCGTCTCGGGCGCGATGCGATCGGCCAGATTCCTGAGGAGCGATCCCCACCAGAAGTGGCTGAGTTGATCGGTGATGAGTTCGCCCACATCGACGGGGCGCGATTCCAGTTCAAGCGGGGGAAGCGTCTCGGGAGAGATCACGTCTCCGATGTTGGTGAACACGGTGCGAAACCAGGGGAGGCGCAGACGGTCGCCGAGCGGAAGACCAACGTCCACTGGCCTTGAAGTCAGTTGCAGCGGCGGTAACTTCTCCGGCGCGAAGGTGTCGCGCAGATTGCCGGCGAGCGACCGCCAAAGAGGCTGCGTCAGGCTTGCCGGTGGGAGCAAATCTAATGGTGGCAAATCTAGTGGAGGCAAATTCGGGGTAGTCTGCGGCTGTTCCTTTGTCGACTGCGGGTCAGGATGCCAGGCTTCGGCCGCGTTGGAACGGTAAGACATAAGAAATCAGATGACCCCGGGATAGGTGCCGATGGTTGTGCCGGTATACCGGCAGCACAAGCTGTAATTTTAGATGGCGGCGCGAGGTCTGTCACGCAGATATATCCGCAGCGAACCGGAAAAATACGGAACTGAAGAAAAAGATCCGCAGCAATCGTGTAACAGTTTGCGCTTTCCAATCGCAATTCGATGGTACATGCACTTTGATGCCGTTGAGAGAGGTCGGTGCACTGCCGCACAATCGGGAGTCGAAATTAGCAGGAAGGTTTCTGGAGGGGAATACGAATTGAGTAATCAAACAGCCGCAGTCGCGGTCGCAAAAACTCGCCAGCGAATGCGGCGTTTTTCCCGGTATCGTTTTGATGCGCGCATCGAGTTGTCAGTGTTTCGCGATGGCGTGACCACGAGGTACTGGGGGCGAACCGACGAGCTCAGCCTGGATGGCATTGGAGCGACCATGAGCGGTGAGTTGCAACCTGGAGAAGTTGTATCCATGGAATTTTCCCTCCCGGTTCCGCCAGACTCGATTAAGCTGCGGGCGGTCGTGCGTTACAGCAAAGGACTGCGACATGGTTTCGAATTCCTGATTGTGAGCGAGGCGCAGCGTCTGGTGCTGCGTGAGCTTTGCGTGGTTTTGGCGAACGCTTCTTGAGTTTTTTCTCTTTTCCAACATTACCGCCGTAACTAACGGCACCCTCTCGGGCACGGGTAGCATCGCATTGTCCCCTATACCAACTTTGGGAAAGGACCGTATGGGAGAGAGACTGGACCCGGCAGCAACCTCGACCGAACCGCTGCGGGTGCAATCGCTCCCGGACGTTCTCGGAAATGGAACGCCTCCGGTCGCGGCCAATTTGCCGGATCAACCTTCCGATCCCGAGGCAGCCGGAGCCACGAAAGTGGCCGCCGCGGCGCCCTCTACGGTGGAGCAAGCCTACTACGAAGAGATTCTCGAGCACGCGCCGGAAGCGATCAGTATCGTCGACCTGGATCTCAACATTACGCGCGTCAACGCTGAGTTCACCCGCCTGTTTGGTTTTGCTGCGTCGGAGGCTGTGGGGAAACGGCTCGATGCCTTAATCGTGCCGCCTGATCGCTACGCTGAAACTGCGTGGATCAGCGAGAGCATGAAGACTCAAAACAAGCTTTCGCTCGAAACCCGCCGCCGGCGGAAAGACGGATCACTGGTCGAGGTGCTGCTCTCGACTTCGCCGGCAACTGTGAACGGCAAGAAGATCGGTTCCTATGCCTGCTATCGCGACATCACCGAGCAGAAGCGTACCGAGGAACTGAACGCCGCGCTGTATGCTATCGCGGCCCGCAGCCAGTGCCGAAGATCTGCAACAGTTTTTTGCCGCCGTTCACAACATCGTCGGGCAGTTGATGAATGCCCGCAACTTTTATATCGCTCTCTACGACCCTCAATCCCAATGGTTGAGCTTCCCATATTTTGTCGACGAACAGGACTCAACCCCAGAGCCCAAGCGTTTGGGCCGGGGCCTGACCGAATATGTTTTGCGCTCGGGCGAACCGTTGCTGGCCACTCCAACGGTCTTTGAGGAACTGTTGAAGCGAGGCGAAGTGGATTTGATTGGCGCTCCGTCGCTCGACTGGCTGGGCGTTCCGCTGAAGCGGGGTGGGACTTGCATCGGAGTGCTGGTCGTCCAGACTTACAGCGAAAATACCCGTTACGGGGAACGCGACCGCGAGATTCTGAAATTCGTCTCACAACAGCTCGCCACGGCCATCGAGCACAAGCGTTATGAAGAGGCGCTGCGCCGTTCCGAAGCACGCTCGCGCTCGATCATTTTGAGCGCGGCGTTTGGCATTTGCCGCTGCACGGTATCGGGCAGATTTCTGGACGTGAATCCGGCGCTCATCAATATGCTCGGCTACGCGTCGGTCGAAGAGCTGCTTGGACTCAACGTCAATGACAAAGTTTTTGTGAATCCTCAGGAGTTGGACAGGCTGACTGATGACTGCCGGCGCAATGGGGTCCTGGATGGCGTCGAGGTGCAGTGGAAACATAAGGACGGCCGCGTCATTATCGTGCGGCTGAGTGGCTGTTCAGCTCTGAGCAGCGACGAGCCGGAAGAAGTGTTGGAGCTGATGGCGGAAGACATTACCGACCGGCGTCAACTTGAAGAGCAACTGCGGCAGGCGCAAAAAATGGATGCCGTTGGCCGCCTCGCCGGCGGCGTGGCCCACGACTTCAACAACCTGCTGATGGTGATCAACGGATATACCGAGGTGTTGCTGGAGGAGCTGGAGCCGACGCGGCCCGATGCATCACAAAGTCCAATCCATCAAGCAGGCGGCGGATCGGGCGGCGACCCTCACGCGGCAGTTGCTGGCGTTCAGCCGGAAACAACTGCTCGAACTCAAGGTGATCGACGTGAACAACGTCATCGGCGACATGGAGCGCCTGCTGCGGCCTCTGATCGGCGAGAACATCGAACTGGTTACACGCCTCTCGCCCGACACCGGACATACCCGCGCCGACGCCGGCCAACTTGAGCAGGTCATCATGAACCTGGTGGTCAATGCCAAGGATGCCATGCCCGAAGGGGGAAGGCTTACTCTGCAGAGCTCCGACGTTACCGTGCGGCAAAACCCGAGCCACCATCGTTTTATCCAGCCTGGGCGCTACGCGGTGATCTCGGTTTCCGACACCGGCCACGGAATGGACAAAGAAACGAAGTCTCGCATCTTCGAGCCATTTTTCACCACCAAGGAAAAAGGAAAAGGAACCGGACTCGGCCTCTCGACCGTTTACGGCATCGTCAAGCAGAGCAACGGATATGTGTTTGCGCAAAGTGAGCCAGGCGCGGGCACAACTTTCTACGTCTATTTGCCGCGCGTCGAAGACGCCGCCGAAGAGTTGAGTCCGGCGAAAAGTCTGGACAACGAAACCGATGGTTCGGAAACGATCTTGCTGGTGGAGGATGAAGAGTCGGTGCGCGAACTGGTGAGGATCACTCTCGTCTCTCGCGGTTATAAAGTGCTCGAAGCCGAAGACGGCGAGGCTGGTTTGCGAGTGGCAGAGTCGTTCAAGGAACCTATCGACATCCTGATCACAGACGTCATGATGCCCGGCATCGGAGGGCGTGACCTCGCCAAGAAACTGCTCGCGTTGCGTCCCGGCGTCAGCGTGCTCTATCTTTCGGGTTACACCGAAGACGCTATCATGACTCAGGGCGCCTCCGTCCCCGCGATTGCTTTTCTGCAGAAGCCCTTCAGCTTGCAGAACCTGGCGAGGAAGGTCCGCGAAATCCTGCGCGCGCGGCCCGGCTGTGAAATCAATTGCAAAAGCGGCTTCAAACTGAATTCCGGGGGGGAACTGGCCATCTTCCTCTCTGCCCTGCGCACTGCTCGGCCCGGGGTGGCCGGGCGAGGACGCCCGGCGCTCCACTCTGGCTGCAACTTTTTCATGCTTTCCGAGTCCTATAATGAGGTTGACGACGTGTAGCTTCGTGGGATGGAAGACGTCCATTCGGCCTGCTGTACGTACCTCACTCGGGGTTGGCAATGCTAATCGGGAAACCAGCTGAATTTCTATCTTCTGAAATCACTCCCAAATCGACTTACCTGAACCGGCGTAATTTCCTCGCTGCCATGGCTGTTGCGGGAGCAGCGGCTGCCACCGGCGTCGCCTTTCGCAATCTTGCCGATCCCTCGCTTACTGTTGAGGCCAACACCAAAATTGACGGCCTGCAGAAGAGTCCTTTCAGCACCACCGAAAAAGAGACGCCATATAAGGACGTCACCAACTACAACAATTTCTATGAATTTTCCACCGACAAATACGAGCCGGCGGATCTGGCAAAGAATTTCAAGACTCGTCCCTGGACTGTGACCATCGACGGCGAGGTCAAACAAAAGCAAGTGCTTGATGTGGATACGATCATAAAAATGGCTGCGCCCGAAGAGCGCATCTATCGTCACCGCTGCGTTGAGGGGTGGTCGATCGTGGTGCCGTGGATTGGATTTTCCCTGAGCGAATTGATCAAACGCGCCGAGCCACAGCCGAAAGCCAAGTATGTCGAATTCACTACCATTTACGATCCGAAACAAATGCCCGGCCAGCGCACGCGCGTGTTGCAGTGGCCCTACGTCGAGGGTCTACGCATGGACGAGGCCATGCATCCGCTGGCCCTGCTCTGTTTCGGGATGTACGGCGAGGCGCTGCCGAATCAGGATGGCGCGCCGTTGCGCATCGTGGTTCCGTGGAAGTACGGATTCAAGAGCGCGAAGTCGATCGTGCGCATCCACTTCACCAAAGATCAGCCTCTCAACACCTGGCAGCAGGCCAACCCGCACGAGTATGGCTTCTATTCGAATGTGAATCCGAACGTCGATCATCCGCGCTGGAGCCAGGCCAAGGAACGCCGCCTGGGAGAGTTTCTAAAGCGGCCGACACTGATGTTCAATGGCTACGATCAGGTGGCGAGTCTCTATGCCGGCATGGACCTGAAGAAAAACTTTTAGGAATTTGGAATCTGTAATCGGGCAATTTTGTAATTTGAAATTTGATACCGCGTAAGTCTGAACTTAGTTCTCGAAGTCTTCAAATTACAAAATTACCAAATTACCAGATTACAAATGGTCCTCCGTTTCACGAAAATCGACGATCTTCCTGGCCGCGCTGATTCCGCTGGAACGCCTGCTCTGGAAAGCTTTCCATGATGGCCTGGGCGCCAATCCTATCGAGGTTATTACGCACTCGACCGGCGATTGGACTTTGATTCTTATCCTCACCACGCTCTCGATCACGCCCCTGCGGCAGATTACTCGTCAATATTGGCTGATCGGTGTTCGCCGTATGATTGGGCTCTTTGCATTTTTTTACGGAACTTTACATTTCTTGACTTATATCTGGCTCGACAAGTTTTTCGATGTTCACGAAATGATGAAAGACATTGTGAAGCGCCCCTTCATCACCGTAGGATTTTCTGCTTTCGTGCTCATGATTCCCCTGGCGCTGACTTCGACCGCATGGTCGATTCGCCGGCTGGGCGGGAAAAACTGGCGGCGTTTGCACCGCCTGATCTATCTCACGGCAATTCTGGGAGTTATCCATTACATGTGGCTGGTAAAAGCCGATCACACGCAAGCCTATTGAGTACGGAATCGTGCTCGCTGTTCTGCTTCTCTACCGCATCGGATTCTGGATGCGCGAAAGAATATCCGCGGAGGGCGGGGTTGCTGCCCGCGCAGGCTCCGCCAACAGCGCGGCAGAGAGTTACCAAGGTTTAAGAATTGGCTGCGACTACCGGCGGAGGAAACGCCTTCGTCATTATTTTTTCACCGATTTTTCACCGAAACCTTCTTCTACAATGCGGGTTAACGCATCCTAGGAAATAAAGACAGGAGTGTCTTATGAATCCCCATGCTTCCTACAAGTGTGCCGGACGCCTGCTCATGGCTCTGGCGGCGGTGACCAGCATTCTAGTGATATCCGGCTGCGGCGGCAGCAGCAGCAGTACCCAGCCCCCAACCAGAGCGGCTTCAGCAATAGCAGTTTGAGTGGGACTTACGTTTTTTCATCGCGAAGGCGTCGATGCCAATGGAGACCCCGTAGCTATTGCTGGCGCCCTGGTGGCAAACGGAAGCGGCGGGAGCAATAGTATTACAGGTGGCACGATCGACATCATCGACCCGGGTTTCACTTCCATACCGGACGACGGCGGCCCAAGCGATCACCGGGGGCTCCTATAATGTAAATACTGACGGCCGCGGGCAAGCCTCGCTTACGAGTGCCTACGGGACCTATGTCTTTGATTTCGTCCTGTCCTCAACGTCTCATGGATTGATCTCCGAATACGACACAAATGGCACGGGCAGCGGCACCATCGACTTGCAGACAGCACTCACGAATCTTAGTCAGCTGGCCGGCCCGTACGCTTTCAGTGTTGGTGGCAGTGACGCCAGCGGCAATCCGTTCGCAATGGTGGGAGCCTTCACGCTCGGTTCGAGCGGCAACATCACGGCTGGCACCGAGGACTTCAATGACAACCTTATCGTTGAGAATGAATCGCTCGAACACTGCCGGCGTTGCAACTTTGGGCTCTGGAACCGGTCCGGGAACGATTGCTCTCTCATCGAGCACTTTCCCGATCACCTTTGACTACTACCCGATTGATTCCACCCACATCAAACTCATAGAAACGGACTACACCTACGGCTTCATTGGCGGCGATGCCTTTACCCAAACCGGCGCTTCCTCCATCCCCACAACCGCTATGGCGTTCACTGTGTCGGGTGGCATCAGCACTCCGATTGCTGCCGGGGGGCACCGTGACCGTTAGCGGGAACCTCGGTCAGTGGCAGTGAAGACACCAACGCTGCAGGGACAGTCGTGACCGGAACGACGTTTACCGGCGTGGCGAGCGCTCCGGGGTCAGTGGGCGGCCGGGTCGTGGTCAGTTCGCTCGACGGCTTTAACCCCGCCACCAAGTTCGTCCTCTATCCATCAACGGGCGGAAATCTGATACTGGAAATCGATGGAGCAAATCTCACCGTCGGCGCGGCGTTTGCTCAGACGGCAGGTGCGGCGATCGCGGCTTCGCAAAATTACGGATTGAATCTTTCTGCGATCGACACCAATGGCGGCGAGGGAGATTTCGAAGAGGATGACATCGCCCAGTTCCTTACGACCAGCAGCGGTTTCAGCGGAATTATCGACATCAACGATGAGGGCACCACAACTTTCGACCAGGGGCTAACCGGAACCGACACTACCAGTCCCAACTCAGCAACCCTCAATGTCGGCGGCAGCGAGTTTGCCATGTTCAACTACTATCCGGTGAGCAACAGCCAGTTCCTCTTCCTTGAAACCGACACCTTCCAGATCGGCACGGGGACAATCGAGTTGCAAAGTACTCCGCATCGTCTTCGGCGGTGGCGCACCGAGCTATCTCTATGGTTCGGCGCGGCTGCTGGAGTGCACATGGTCAAACGGCGCAAATAGATCTCGACAGATCGCATAAAAGGCTAAGGGCGCGGCTTCAAGGCCGCGCCCTTTTTTATGGAGAGCCAAACTGTAAGTTATTTGATCGCTTCCGCGGCGATTCTCTCGGTTACGAAGGCTTCGATCACGTCGCCAGCTTTGATGTCGCCGTAGTTCGAGATGGAGATGCCGCATTCCATGCCGCTGGTAACTTGCGACGCATCGTCTTTGAAGCGGCGCAGCGATCCGACTTTGCCTTTGAAGACGACGACGTTATCGCGCAGCAGGCGCACTTCGGAATCGCGCTTGATTAAGCCATCGCTTACGCGGCAACCGGCAATGGTGCCGACCTTCGGAATGCGGAAGGTTTCGAGCACTTCGGCGCGGCCCTGGTAGGTTTCTTTGATGGTCGGTTCGAGCAGGCCGGTCATGGCGCGCTTGATCTCATCCTGCAGTTCGTAAATGATCGAGTGCAGGCGGATGTCGACTTTTTCCTGATCGGCTAATTCTTGCGCTTTGCGCTCGGGGCGCACGTTGAAGCCGATGATGATGGCATTCGACGCCGAAGCCAGCAGCACGTCGGTTTCGGTGATTGCTCCAATGCCCGAGCGCAGCAACTTCAGCCGTACTTTGTCGTTCGACAGGCGGCCGAGCAAGTCGCCCAGCACTTCGACGGAACCTTGCACGTCGGCCTTCAGGATGACGTTCAGTTCCTTCATGCCAGCCGTCTTTAATTGTTCGGCCAGGCCTTCGAGCGAGACGCGGGAACTCTTGGCCAGCGTGGCTTCGCGCGCTTTCTGCTCGCGGTAGTCCGAGATGTCGCGCGCCTTCTCGCGGTCGGCGACGACGACAAACTGATCGCCTGCCTGCGGCAGGCCTTCCAGGCCGATAATTTCTACTGGCGTCGAGGGCGGCGCTTCTTTCAGCGCTTTGCCGCGATCGTCGAACATCGCCCGGACTTTGCCGTATACGTTGCCGACGACGAAGTTGTCGCCCGCGTGGAGCGTGCCGTTCTGCACCAGGATCGTGCCCACGGGGCCGCGTCCGCGATCGAGTTTTGCTTCGAGCACCAACCCGCTGGCGGCGCGTCCCGGAGTCGCTTTCAGCTCCTGCAAGTCCGCGGTCAGCAGAATCATTTCCATCAGCAGATTGAGATTCGTTTTTTGCTTAGCGGACACATCGACGAATACGGTCTTGCCGCCCCATTCTTCCGGCACGAGGCCGCGATCGGCCAGTTGTTTCTTCACCCGCTCGGGCAGCGCGCCCGGCTTGTCGATCTTGTTGACCGCGACGATGATGGGAACCTCGGCGGCGTGCGCGTGATCGATGGCTTCAACCGTCTGCGGCATTACGCCATCGTCGGCAGCGGTCACCAGGACCACGATGTCGGTGGCCTTCGCGCCTCGGGAACGCATACGGGTGAAGGCTTCGTGGCCGGGGGTGTCGAGGAACACGATCTCGCGGCCGTATGCGGGTGACGCTTTGTCTGTAATGGCAACTTTGTAGGCACCGATGTGCTGCGTGATGCCGCCGGCTTCGCCTCCGGCAACGTTGGTGGAGCGGATGGAATCGAGCAAAGTCGTTTTGCCGTGATCGACGTGGCCCATGATGGTCACGACGGGCGGACGCGGTATAGCTTCCGCGCCTTCTTCGCTGCTCTCGGTGGCTTGCGTCGTATCTTTCGCAGCCTGTTCTTCAAAGGTGATCACTTCGGTATCGGCCCCGAAGAAGCGCGCCATCTCGCTGGCCAGTTCCGCGTCGAGGGTTTGGTTGATGGTGGCGAAGACTCCGCGCACCACTAAGCGCGCGATTACATCCTTGGCGCGAATGCCGAGCTTCTCGGCCAAATCTTTTACCGAGATTCCTTCTGTAATCGTGATGTTGCGCGTAATGGGCGCGGGCTCGTTGCTGATGGACATGCGCGGCGGCGGAGTGTAGCCCTTCATCGGGCCTTCCTTCACTCCTCGCGGAACATAACGCTGTCCGGGCCGTCGCGACGGCGTTCCCGGACGAGCTCCGGGACGAACGGGGCCTGGGGGGGCCATGCCCGCTCCCGGGCCGACGCCGAGCGGGCGCGCTCCGGCGGGCGCAACTCTTGTGGGATGCATGGGACGGCGCTCACCGGGACGAAGCGGTGGACGTGGCGCTCCCGGAGCTGCGGGACGCGGCGTGCGCTGGAAAATTGGCTGCCCCGGAACCGGGCGTCCGGGAGCGGGCCGCGTGACGGCGCCGGATGCGGATGCTGCGGGCGCGGATATGGGCGCTTTGTACACGGGCCGGGGGCCGGTCTGCGGCATGATCATGCGCGGCGGCGGCGCCATAGGAGCGGCTGGTTTTGCGGGCGCGGCAAACTGCATCTCGGCGTCCGAGGTGGCGGAGATGGCCTGCGCCGATGGAGCGCTTCCCGCCGACGCTGCAGGACTTGGCGCGCCAACTCGAGGAGGAACGGCGATCGCAGGCGGTGCTGCGCTTGCGGACGGTGCGATGCTAGTTCCAACGGGTGCGGCCGGAGCCTTAGGCGGAATCACGACCACCGACGGCGGGCGGTGGGTTGCAGCCACCGATGCTGGAGTTACGATTCTCGGAGCTGGTGGCGTGGCCGCGGGCGGCTCAAGAGCTGGCTTAGACGGCCCCGCTTTCGGCAACGATGGAGACGGAGCGGACGATACGATAGATGCAGCTTCCGGCTTGGCTTCGAGCGTCGCAGCTGAAGTTGCCGCGGGCGCGGCGATTGGCGGCTTGGCCGCGCGGGCGCGCCGTGGCGGGCTCGGCCGCTCCCTTTTGTTGGATGGCCCGCAGCACATCGCCGGGGCGGGAAATGTGCGAGAGGTCGATCTTGGTCTTGATCTCTTCTTCGCCGTGAGCGGTACGCGAAGAAGTCTTCGCCGAACTCGGCGCTGCATCGGAGCGGCCGCGGAGATGCTTCCGCACCAGGTCGGCTTCAAAGTCTTCCAGAGGAACTGGAGTGCGTTTTCTTCTCCGTGACACCGACCGTGGTCAGCACGTCAAGAATTTCCTTGCTTTTGACCTCTAACTCACGGGCCAGATCGTTGATTCGAATCTTACTCATCCGCTATCGTTTCCTCTTCTTGACGCGCTATCTTGAATTGCTATGCTCGCATGTCGAACCTCTCCGAGTTCGTAGTGCAGTTCGCATTCGTCTAACTTGGGTTAAACCTAAATCATCTTCCGTTAAACCAGCTTCGGTTTGGCGAAGACCGCGCTTTCGGTCCGGACGCGAATCCGAACTCGCCCTTCGCCGTTTCAGTTCTGCTTTTCTTCCGGGGCTTCGTCAGCCACAACCTGTCCGGTCGCGTCTTCTTCCGTTGCCGCTGGCTCCGACGCGGATTCGTCGGATGAAAGCGCAGCGCTTTCTTCTGGCTGCGCCGAGTCTTCAATGGACTGCGTTTCGCCGGCCAATGCATCCGCTTCGACCGAACCTTCTTCGATCGAGCTTCTGCCACCGGTTCGCCGCTCACCGCCGTTTCGGGAGCGGCTTCTTCGGAACTCTCCGGTTCCGCAGCGGCTATGGCCTCGCCGCCATCCAGACTGGCGAAGTAATTATTGACCGCAATACTGATTTTTTCCACCGTTTTTGGGCCAATGCCTTCAATCGCTTCCAGTTGCTCCGGCGTCATGTCGGCCAGGGATTCGACGGTATTTACTCCCGCCGCCTTCAGTTTCTCGACCAGGCCCTCGCCCAGGCCGGTGACCAATTCGAGCGGCGTAACGGTCTGCGTGACCAGCGCCGACATCTGCTGTTCCACTTCCTGACGCTTTTCTTCTTCGCTCTTGATGTCGATCTTCCAGCCCAGCAACTTGGCCGCGAGGCGGACGTTCTGGCCCTTCTTGCCGATGGCGAGCGAAAGCTGCGTGTCGTCTACCACCACTTCCAGATGCTTGTCGCCGGCATCGACTATCGTGACCCGGCTCACTTTCGCCGGCTGCAGAGCTTTTTCGGCAAACGTGACCGGATCCTCGTGATACTCGATGATGTCGATCTTCTCTCCGCGCAGCTCGCGGATGATCGACTGCACGCGCATCCCCTTCATGCCCACGCAGGCGCCGACCGCGTCCACATCTTTGTCTTTCGACATCACGGCGATCTTCGTACGCTCGCCCGCTTCACGCGCAATGGCGCGGATGACGACCGTGCCGTCGTAAATTTCCGGCACCTCGGTCTGGAACAGATGCTGGACTAATTCCGGAGCGGAGCGCGCTGCGATTACGCCCGGACCTTTCGTCGCTTTTTCTACACGGACGATCACCACGCGAATCCGTTCACCGACCGCGAACGATTCCAGGCGCGACTGTTCCTTGCGTCCCATGCGGGCTTCGGCCTTGCCGATATCGAGAATCACGTCGGGACCCTCGAGGCGCTTTACGGTCGCATTCACAATTTCGTTCACGTGACCGATGTATTCGTTGTAAACCGTGTCGCGTTCCGCCTCGCGCACCTTCTGAAAGATGACTTGCTTGGCGAGTTGTGCGGCGATCCGGCCGAGAATACCTTCGGTGACTTTCGGTATCAGCAACTCGCCGCCGGCCTCGGCGCTCGGATCGAGCTTTTTCGCCTGCTCGACCGTCACTTGCAGATTCGGATCCTCCACCTGCTCCGGAGTCTCGACGATCGACTTCACCGCGTATGCGTTGATCTTGCCGCTCTCTTTGTCGAGCACGGCGCGCAAGTTTTCCTGCGTCTTGTAGTATTTGCGCGTCGCGACGACGATGGCGTCCTCGACCGCGCTCACCACAATTTGCGGATCAATGCCCTTTTCCCGGCTGACCCCTTCGATAATGTTGTAAAGCTCACTAGCCATAAAAATCAGTTCTCAGTTGCCAGTATCCAGTTGCCAGTTCTCAATCCCACCCGGCAACACTTGCGCGTTTGAACGACGCCGTTTAGCCAGTCGCAGTCACCAAACACTGGCAACTGGATACTGGCAACCGGCAACTAGATTTCCGGTACCAAATTCGCTTTTTCTACGTTCTTTAATTCGATCTCGACCTTTGAAGAGTCGCCTTCTTTGGGGCGCATCTTTTTTTTGCGCGCTGCGCTTAAATCCAGCAGCAGCTTTTCATTTTCGAAGCTTTCCAGCTTCCCTTCAAAATGCCGGTTGTTATTCACCGGCTCCCTGGTCATCAACTTCACCCGCTGTCCGCGGAAGCGTTCGAAATCCGCTGCCTTCGTGAGCTTGCGATCCAGCCCTGGAGAGGAAACCTCCAGCACATACGATCCGCCCGGCATCGCATCCTCAATGTCAACGATGGTGCCAAACTCGCGGCTGAACTTCGAACAATCTTCGTGCGTCACGCCGTCCGGACATGCGGAGCTGGCGTCGCACCCGCGCGGTCCTTTAGCTTTACCTGTTCCTGTACCTGACGATCGATAAATACCCGGAGCAGGCGGTGTTTGCCCGCGCCGGAGATTTCTACATCGACCACTTCCAACCCGCTCGAACCGGCGACTCGTTCGGCGATCTGCCGGACCCTATCCAAATCAAGAGCCATGTTTTCAGCAATTTGCAATCAGGTCGCCGCGCCAGCTATCACTCCAAGGGGCGGACAGAATCGACCCAAAGTAAAAAGTGGGCTTTCGCCCACTGGTGTGCTTCGACAATCCTGATGCTACGACACAACAGTATTCATCACTGAATATACGCTGCCAAAATGGAAAACACAAACCCGGGCATGCTCAATTCACCTTGTATTAACGGATCGCCAGGCGTCTTCGCTGGGTTGAGACGCTGCTGACGTGGAGAGGCACGTGGCTTTACGGCCGGGCGCTCGCGACACCTCCGTCAGCCACCAAGCGCATTTTTATGGGGATGAAGAATGTAATTCGAAGCCACGTCACGGAATGCAGACAACTGTTTTGTGCGGGTGAGATCGTCCCATTCCAATTCGGCGGCCATCAGATCCGCTACGGCAGGGGCCATGGCGAGGGCTGCGCGCGCATTCAGAAACAACGCCCGGGTGCGCCGGGCAAGAACGTCTTCGACCGTGCGCGCCATCTCGTTGGTCACCGCCCAGACCACCTCCGCCTTCAAGTAGGGAAGCTCGGCGTGCAGCGGTTGGCCGAGTGAGGGGTCGTTCTCGATAAGCTTGCGAATCTCGTGCGCGTCCGCACCGTAGACAGCCAGCGAGCCGAGTTCCTGCGGCGCGTTCTCGTTCGCCGCATCGCAGTAGCCGTGGATGTGGAGATGATGCGTGACGCAGGGGCTTTCCGGCAGCTGCGCCAGGGTTGCAGCCTGATCGACGCAATCCTCGGCGATGTGGCGGTAGGTCGTCCACTTGCCGCCGCAGATGGTCACCAAGCCAGAGCGATCGATGTTGATAACGTGATCGCGTGAAAGAGACGCCGTGCTCGACGCACCAGAAGCTGCCACCAGCGGCCGGATGCCGGCGAAGACGCTCAACACATCGTCGCGCGTCGGCGCCTTCGTCAGGTATTGCGCAGCCGTTGCCAGGATGAATTCAATTTCCTGCTCCATGGCAACGGGCTCAAGCGTTGCGGATGCGACGGGCGTGTCGGTGGTTCCCACCAGCGTATGACCATGCCACGGAATCGCAAACAACACGCGGCCATCGGTGGTGTGCGGAACCATGATCGCGCTGTCGCCCTGCAGAAAGCTGAGGTCGAAGACGAGATGAATGCCCTGGCTGGGAGCGATCATCTTCTTCGCGGCAGGTTCGGCCTTCAGCCGAAGCAGATCGCTGAACGCACCGGTGGCGTTGACCACGACCTTCGCGGAGGCGCGAAATTCGTTGCCGGTTTCGACGTCGCGGGCCCTGACTCCGTCGACAAAGCCCTGATCATCTTTCGTCAGTCCGGTGACTTCGACATAGTTCAGCAATGTAGCGCCCTGCTCGAAGGCGGTGGCCACCATGTGGATGAGTAGACGAGCGTCGTCGAATTGTCCATCGTAGTAGACGGCGCCGCCGCGCAGGCCTTCGGTCTTCAATGTTGGCAGATGCGCGAGCGTCTCTTCTCGGGAAAGAATGCGCGACGTGCCAAAACCGTACTTGCCGGCGAGCAACTGATAGAGCTTCAGTCCGAGGCCGTAGAACGGGAGTCTCCCACCAGTCGTAGTTGGGCACCACGAAGCGAAGATCGTGGACAAGATGAGGAGCGTTTTGCAGAAGCAGTCCACGCTCCTTGAGCGCTTCCATCACCAGTCCGATGTTGCCTTGCTCGAGGTAGCGCACGCCGCCGTGGGCCAGCTTGGTGCTGCGGCTTGATGTGCCTTTGCCGAAATCGCTCTGCTCGAGGAGCAGCACGTCGTAGCCTCGGGATGCCGCATCAATGGCAACGCCTACGCCGGTAGCGCCTCCGCCCACGACAATCATGTCCCATGATTTGGGGATGAGCTTCGAGGCGGCGCCACATTGCGGGTCGATTCATAGTGCTACGCATCGTCTGGAAACAGTTCGTCGTGGTGCCGCGGGCTCGCCAACGGCGCTCGTTACGAGGCACAGCCATCTGTGACGGGCACACGCCCGTCGCTCCATTAGTCACTGTATTAGCTTGATGATTGCTGCGCCAATGCCGCCGGCTATCAGGGGCCCGACGATCGGCACGAGCGCATATCCCCAGTCTGAATTGCCCTTGTCGCTGATGGGCAGAATAGCGTGGGCGAGGCGCGGGCCAAAGTCGCGAGCCGGGTTCATAGCGTATCCGGTCGGGCCGCCGAGACTCAGACCGATCGCCCAGACTAGAATTCCCCACAGCCAGGCGACGAATCCAACCGGCAGGCCAGTGGAGGAAACGGCCCTGCTTCCGAAACTGAAGCCAACCACGATCAGGCATGTGGTGGCGATGATCTCGGTGAGAAGATTTGCGGGAAGGTTGCGGATCGCCGGGATGCTGCAGAAAATCGCCAGCTTTGCGCCAGGGTCAGGCGTGACCCTCCAGTGCGGAAGGTAGGTCAGCCATACGAGAGTCGCGCCCGCGAATGCTCCCAGGAGTTGCGCAACCCAGAAGAGGATAACGTTCGACCAGTTTCCGGTTAGAAGTGCAACGGTGAGAGTGATTGCCGGATTGATATGAGCGCCGGGGCTGCCGAACGCGACGGCGGTAAAGATGCCCGCGACGACGGCCATTCCCCAGGCAGTCGTGATGACGATCCAGCCCGAGTTCGCGCCCTTTGACTGCTTTAGAAGCACATTGGCGACAACGCCGTCGCCAAGCAGGATCAGCACCAGCGTCCCCATGAACTCACCGAGAAATGGTCCATGCATTCGGACCTCCTTAAGTTCTAAGAACAACAGTTCGTGTCGTAGAGGGGCTGTGCCCCGCAAACGGGGCGAAGCCCCGTCACCACACGGCCATACTTGGCATCTATGTCGATTCCACCCAGTCGAAGGAACGCGTCACTGCCTTCTTCCAAAATCGATAAAGCCGCTCGCGAGTTTCTTCATCCATCTTTGGCTCCCACCGTTGATCGATTGCCCAATTAGCGACGAGCTCGTCGGTATCGTGGAAGAACCCGACTGCTAATCCCGCGGCATAGGCAGCGCCGAGAGCGGTCGTCTCCTTCACCATCGGACGCACCACCGGCTTCGCCAGAATGTCGGACTGGAATTGCATCAACAGATCGTTCATCACCATTCCGCCGTCAGCGCGCAGAACGTCAAGCGTAATGCCGGAGTCCTTGGCCATGGCATCGACGACCTCACGAACCTGGAATGCGGTTGCTTCGAGCACGGCGCGCGAGATGTGGCCTTTGTTGACGAAGCGCGTCAAGCCGGCAATCACGCCGCGCGCGTCGTCTTTCCAATAAGGAGCATATAGGCCGGAGAAGGCGGGAACGAAATAGGCGCCGCCGTTGTCGTTCACGGTGCGGGCGAGCGCCTCAATGTCGGAACTCTTTTCAATGAGCCCGAGATTATCGCGGAGCCATTGCACGAGAGCGCCGGTGATCGCGATGCTCCCTTCGAGCGCATAACACGCGGGTTTGTTGCCGACCTTATAAGCGAGGGTGGTCAGCAGGCCGAAGTTCGAGAGCACCGCCTTTTCGCCGGTGTTCATCAGCATGAAGCAACCGGTGCCGTAGGTGTTTTTGGCTTCTCCTGGCTTGAAGCAGGCCTGGCCGACGAGGGCGGCTTGCTGATCGCCGAGATCGCCACTGATTGCAACGCCCGCGACAGACGGCAGTTTCGCCGCGCCATACACCTCACTGCTCGAAACAATCTTCGGCAGCATCTGAGGGGGAATCGCGAAGTCCTGCAAAATTTCTTGATCCCACTGCAAGGTGTTGAGGTTCATCAACTGTGTACGGCTGGCGTTGGTGACGTCGGTCAGGTGGACTCCGCCGGTCGATTCACCGTGCGATCCGCCCGTGAGATGCCAGATCAGAAAAGTATCGATATTGCCAAAAAGAAGATCGCCCGCTTCCGCTTGTTCCCGGGCGCCCGCGACATTTTCGAGAATCCAGCGAATCTTGAGGCCGCTGAAATAGGTCGCCAGCGGAAGGCCGGTCTTGGCGCGATAGCGATCCTGTCCGCCATGTGCGGCGAATTTGGCGACCGTGGGCGCTACGCGCGTATCCTGCCAGACAATCGCGTTGTGCACCGGCCTTCCGCTTTTCCGGTGCCAGACGACGGTGGTTTCACGCTGATTGGTGATCCCGATCGCCGCGAGATCCTGCGGCTGCAGGCCGCGAGCTTCCATCGCTTCCTGAATAACATCCTGGGTGCGCCGCCAGATTTCTTCCGGATCGTGTTCGACCCATCCGGGCTCGGGATAGATCTGCTCGTGCTCTTTTTGAGCTGAGCTCACGATGTGTCCGGAACGATCGAAGACGATGAAACGCGAGCTGGTCGTTCCCTGATCTATGGCGCCGATGTAGCTGGCCATTCAGCATCCCTTTCTTGCGGCTCTTGGCGTCCCGGTGGTCGATTGGCAAAGTCTGGATTCTAGCAATTTTGGACAATTCCGGGCCGCACGCAGCAAAGGGACTGCGTAGTATAGGGTTCTAAGTCTTGTGCGGCTGAAGGCCGGCAGCGTGCCGGCCGGGCGGGGACGCCCGGCGCTCCACGAGCGAAAATGCGCACGATTATCCGCATGATTATTGAAGATAAAGGCATTAGCCGCCTTCGCGTGGGCAGCTACATAGACTTCTGTAACTCTCCGGGGATTCGGCTGTAACTATGGCTGGCACGATAGTGGCCTAGTAGCCAAAAAACAAACTGTGGCATCTTACTAGTGTAGATAAGGAGTTTTGCCGACCCAGCAAAACCCGGTAGACGCACGGCGAACAAGGAACGTGGGGTTCCTATGAAGCGTCTGGGCAAAGTAATACGGTCTGTGCAAGCCTTCGGCCGCGAGCTATCGCGCAAGGCGGCTACGGCTGAAGCGTGGCGCGCACCTGCAATTGGAATCGCTCTCGGCGGTGGATTTGCCCGCGGCATCGCGCACATCGGTGTTCTCAAGGTCCTCGAAGAAGAAGGTATTCCAGTTTCCATGGTTGCGGGCACCAGCGTGGGCGCGATCATGGGCGCTGCCTATTGCAGCGGACTTACGATCGCCGAACTGGAAGAACTCGCCCACAAAGTTCGTTTTACAACTTTTGCGCGCTGGACGATCTCGCGCTACGGCTTCGCCTCGAACGATCGCATGACTGCGTTTCTCGCGCGCACTTTGAAGGTACAGACATTTGAAGAGATGCGGATTCCTCTGGGCGTAGCGGCCACCGACTTCAAAACCGGCAGAGGGGCAGTCTTTACCTCCGGCTCGATCATCGACCCGGTGCGGGCGAGTTGCGCATATCCCGGCATGTTTCTGCCGGTGGAGATTCGCGGCAGCTGGCTGGTGGATGGCATGCTCTCTTATCCGGTGCCCTCGGTTCCTTTGCGCGAAATGGGCGCGGAACGCGTGCTGGGCGTGCATCTGAAGGGGCAATGGTCGAAGACCAACGTGCCCCGGCATTACTTCGATGTGATCGGGCAATCCTTCGCCATCGCGCAAGACATGATGAGTGCGGTCTGGAGAAACGCGGCCGACATCGTGATCGAGCCCGATGTCGCCGGATTCGACTACGACGATTTCAAACGCGCTGGCGAACTGATCCGCGTGGGCGAACAGGCCATGCGCGCCGCGCTGCCGCAAGTGCGCAAGTGGCTGGAGGCCCCGGCGGAGACAATTGCAAATCCGCTGGATGTGAAAGTGCGCCAGCGCTCAGACCAGCTCCTATGCCGGCGGACTGAAAATTGCCCGTGGAGCGTCGGGCGCCGCTCGCCGCCACCCCTGACCTCAGCGGTGATATGCTAGACCACGCCGCAGGGCATAACCTCTCATGTCCGATCCCAATATGCCCGACTCGAATATCCGTGGCCCCATCGAATCGGCTCCGGAGGCACTCCAGCAACTGCCTCCTCCGCCGAGCCAGTCGAATCGTTTAAAGACATTTTTTCCGAGTACGAGCAATCCCATTCACGAAAGAAGGAACCGGGCGCTCAGGGGCGCGAAGGCACTGTAATTGCCGTAACCGCCGACTCCATCATTCTCGATATCGGATTCAAAACCGAAGGCGTTCTGCCGCTCACCGCGTTTCCGGCGGAAAAGCCGCCAAAGCCAGGCGACAAAGTGCAGGTCACCGTCAAGGGGCGCGACCCGGAAGGCTACTACGAACTGACCCGCGGCAAGGTCGAGCGCCCCACCGACTGGGCGTCGCTGGAGAAAGCATTTGCCGAGAAGTCGACCATCGTCGGCACCGTGACGGGAGTGGTCAAGGGCGGGTTGAGCGTCGATATCGGAGTGCGAGCCTTCATGCCCGCTTCGCGCAGCGGAACTCACGACGCGACGGAACTCGAAAAGCTGGTCGAGCAGGAAATCCGCTGCCGCATCATCAAGCTCGATGTGGAAGACGAAGACGTGGTGGTCGATCGCCGCGCCATTGCCGAAGACGAAGAGCGCGCGGGCAAACAACGCCGGTTTTCTGAACTCAAAGAAGGCGATACGGTGCAGGGCGAAGTTCGCAGCCTGACGGATTATGGCGCGTTCGTCGACATCGGCGGCGCGGACGCTTTGCTTCACGTCGGCGAAATCTCATGGCGCCGGGTCAATAAGCCGTCGGACGTGCTGTCTGTGGGCCAGCAGATCGAAGCAGTGATCATCAAGATCGACCCGGACAAACATCGAATTGCGATCAGCACGAAGCAGTTGCAACCGCATCCGTGGGATGCCGTCGCCGATAAATTCAAAGCGGGCGAACGCGTGCGCGGCACGGTTACTCGGCTCACCGACTATGGCGCATTTGTCGAACTCGATCCCGGCATTGAAGGACTGATTCATATCTCCGAAATGTCGTGGGGCAAGAGAGTGAGAACTGCGAGCGACGTGGTGAAGGTAGGCGATACCGTCGAAGCCGTGATTCTCGGAGTGAACCCTGCCGAGCGCCGCATCTCCCTCGGCCTGAAACAAGCGCTGGGCGATCCCTGGGCCGGTGCAGCCGAAAAATTTGCGCCCGGCACCGTGATCGAAGGGCCGGTAACGAACCTGACCAAGTTCGGCGCGTTCGTGCAACTGACTGAAGGTGTCGAAGGCATGATCCACGTCAGCGAGATCAGCGCCGAGAAGCGAATTAATCATCCGCAGGAAGTGTTGCGAAACGGACAAGTGGTTAAGGCGCAGGTGCTGGCGCTCGACACCGAAAAACGGATGATACGCCTGAGCATGAAACAGCTGGTTCCGACCGGACTCGATGAGTATCTCGCCGAGCACAAAGAGGGCGATGTAGTTACGGGCCGCATCGTTGAAGTTTCCGAAGGGCGCGGCCGCGTGGAACTCGGCGAAGGCGTGGTGGCGACTTGCCGAATAGCCGCAGAGCGCGCGAAGAAAGAAGACGAGCGCCAGGAATCGTCGGCGTCAGAGTCAACTTCGGCGTCGGCGTCAGATTCAACTTCGGCTTCGGCGTCAGCGTCAGAGTCAACTTCGGCGTCGACTGCAGGCAAGCCTAATTTGTCGTCGTTGGGTTCGATGTTGCAGACGCGCTGGAAGAGCGGGGCTCCGGCCAACGAGGCCAAGCCGGAAGCCGTCCGGGCAGGTCAAATACGCAAGTTCCGAATCACCAAACTCGACCCGGCCACCAAGAAAATTGAATTGGAGTTCGAATAGTTCGGGATCGCGGAAGGCGATAAACCTCGAAGCTCTGAATTGCCGCTTTCGCACGAAACTGCTTAGCGTGAATCCATTGCCATCGCGGGATTTTCGCCGAAATGGGAATTTCGCGAGGGAGAATCGACCCTTTGAGATAGACGCTGCCGACTTGGTGTCCACTTACCGGTGATAGAATCTGCCAATGGCCAAAACACTAGTTGAGACCGTAGTCCAACAATTGCAGCAGGAACGTTCGCGACTTGAGAAGGAACTTCATGGCATCACAGCTGCATTAACTACTTTCGGGAAGGTCTTTGTGCAGGGAGGTAAGCCGGGACGGCCCGCCACTCGCAAGAGAAGAACAATTTCAGCTGCCGGGCGCAAGCGGATCGCTGCAGCGCAAAAGGCGCGATGGGCTAAGGTTAGGGCGGCCAAAGCAGGGAAAAAGCACTGATACTTAATGAGGATGCCGATTTCCGCGTTACAAAACCGGAAAATCGAACCTTCCGCGCGGCGCGTCCGGTGAGAGTGAATCCCTCTGCGCCTTAGTTCGGGAACTTAGTCCGGCAGGGCGCTTACCACTTTCGCCACAAAATCCGCAAACTCTCGAACATCTTCTTCAGTGGTATCGAACGAACACATCCACCGCACCACCGATTCCTCCTCGTCCCACACGTAGAAGAAGTAGCGCTCCTGTATTTTCTTGATCGCGGCACGAGGAATCTGCGCAAAAACTCCGTTCGCCTCGACCGGATACACGATTCTCACTCGCGAAATCTTCTTCGTTTCCTGCTGCAGCAGTTGCGCCATGCGGTTGGCATGCTCCGCGTTTCGCCGCCAGAGATGGTTCGTCAGCAACGCCTCCATCTGCACAGACAAGAAGCGCATCTTCGAGGCCAGCTGCATTCCCTGCTTGCGGACGAACAAGAAATTCTCAGCCAGTTCGGGGCGAAAGAACACGACGGCCTCCACGCCCATTAAGCCATTCTTGGTTCCGCCGAACGAAAGCACATCGACTCCCAGATCGCGAGTTGCCTGCCGCAGCGTCAGGCGTTGCGCCGCCGTGGCATTTGAAATGCGAGCGCCATCCATGTGCAGGAACATCTCGCGTTCATGGGCGAAGCGTGCCAGGGCCTCGATTTCCGGCGGCTGATACACCGTTCCCATCTCGGTCGATTGCGTAATCGAAATCACGCGCGGCTGCACGTGATGCTGGTCGCCAATCCCGTGGCAGGCATGTGCCACGGTTTCCACCGTCAACTTTCCATCTGGAGCCGCCAAAGGCACGAGCTTGCAGCCGGTAAATTTCTCCGGTGCGCCACATTCATCCGTATAGATATGCGAGAGCTCCGGGCAGAGCACCGCATGAAACGGCCGCGTCAGCGCCTGCAAGCTCAATACATTGGCGGCCGTCCCATTGAAGACAAAAAAGACCTCGACATCGGCTCCAAAATGCTCGCGGAACTTTACCAAAGCAGCTTCCGTGTAGGAATCGTCGCCGTACCCCACGGCATGCCCGTGGTTAGCGGCATCCAGCGCCTGCAGCACCTCTGGATGCACCGCCGCATTATTGTCGCTCGCAAAACTCCGGCTTGGTTTCATAACAAAACAATCTAGCAGAAGGGAGAAAATTCTTCGGAGCTTCCGCCTGTTACTCTGAATCTATTAGTCAGTCGAGTATTGTTGCGATTGGGATACGGCTGCAAAAGTATGCAGAAATTTGTGCTTTTATTGAACCGGCGCAACCCTTGCCGGAGTGTGGATTCCATTTTTCGGTAAGCTGAAGGAGCTAGTTAAGACCGCATATATGTCTCGATTCTTTCTAAGAACGCCATTCCCGATGCTGGCTTGCGTCCTGCTCGCAGGCTTGGTTTTTACGACTGCATGCGGCAACAGCAAAGAAGCCAAAGCGGCCGGGCCGCAGGCCATGCCCGTCAAGGTGCAAACCGCCAAGGACGAGAAGGTCAACGACACGACCGAATATGTTGCCACCTTGAAGTCCCGCGACACCGCCGTGGTTATGCCGCAGGTCGAGGGCATCATTACGCAGATCTTCGTCCATTCCGGCGAGCACGTTGCCGCTGGCGCTCCCATGATGCAGATCGACCCTGCCAAGCAGCAGGCCACGGTGAGCAGCCAGGAGCAAGCCCGCGCAGCTCAGGAGGCCCAACTCAAATGGTCGCAGCAAAATTACGAACGCGTCAGTGGCCTGGCAAATGCCGGAGTAGTCAGCAAGCAGGATCTTGACCAGGCGCGCGCCACACTCGACGCCGCCAAGGCGCAACTGCAATCGCTCGACGCGCAAGTGAATGAGCAACAGGTGCAGTTGCACTACTACAAGGTGGTCGCTCCGCGGGCTGGCATTGTCGGCGATGTTCCGGTTCGCGTTGGCGATCGCGTCATTACTAGCACTGTCCTCACTACGGTGGATCGACCCGGCAACCTCGAAGCTTACATTTACATTCCCATCGAAAAATCCGCGCAACTGAAGATGAATCTTCCGGTCCAGATCGTCGACGGTTCGGGAAACACGCTCGCCACCAGCCGCATCACCTTCATCTCGCCTCAGGTAGATAACTCGACGCAGACCGTGCTTGCCAAGGCGCAGATCGCAAACGCGAATGACAGCTTGCGTACGGCGCAGTTCATACGCGCCCGAGTGGTCTGGGGCAGCGAGGAGAAGCCGGTGGTTCCGGTGGTTGCCGTGTCGCGAATCGGCGGCATTTATTTTGCTTTTGTCGCTGAGCCTAACCAGAAAGGTGGATACGTAGTCCACCAGAAACCGTTGCAGATTGGCCAGATCGTGGGCAACGACTATGTTGTGCTTGACGGCATCAAGCCGGGAGACAAGGTGGTCGTCTCCGGCACCCAGTTTCTAATCGATGGCATACCTGTAATTCCGCAAGAAAGCAGCAGCTAGTACCGCAATCGGTCGTAACGGTGGAGGGACGGGCGTCTCGCCCGTCCGCCGGGCGGGGAAGTCCGGCGCTCCATCAGTCAGAGCGAAAGGCCCCCAGGAAATTGGGTGGCTGAGGTACCACCCTTTTTCTTATGGTCGACTTTTTTATACATCGCCCGGTATTCTCCACCGTCTGCGCCCTGCTCATTATTCTGGCGGGAGCGGCCTGTATTCCTACGCTGCCAATTTCGCTATTTCCTGACCTGGCGCCGCCGCAGGTTGGCGTCACGGCCGTCTATACGGGAGCCAGTTCCCAAACCGTCGAATCCGCCGTTACCACGCCTCTCGAACAGCAGATCAACGGCGCCGAGGGGATGAAGTACATCACCTCTTCCAGCACCAACGACGGCGTCAGCACGGTCACTGCCACTTTCGACATCACTCGCAATCCCGATCTCGCGGCGGTGGACATCGAGAACCGCGTCAATACCGCTTCCGGAAGGCTCCCTGCTGCGGTCAAGCAAATCGGCATCACCGTCGCCAAGACTTCGCAGAATTTCGTCTTCGGCGGCGCAGTCTTCTCGCCTGACGGCCGCTACACCACGCTCTTCATCAGCAACTATCTCGACGTCTATGTCCGCGACAACCTTAAGCGCGTTCCTGGTGTTGCCGATGTGCTCCTCTTCGGTGAGCGCAAATATTCCATGCGCTTGTGGCTGGATCCGGTGCGCATGGCTGGCCGCTCTCTTACCGCCGACGACGTCGTAAGCGCTCTGCAGGAGCAGAACGTCGAAGTCGCCGCCGGACAAGTAGGCTCGCAGCCTGCATTGCCGGGACAGAATTTCCAGATCAGCGTCCGCGCCATCGGCCGTCTTTCTGAACCCGCGCAGTTTGACGACATCATCGTCAAGAGCAATGCCGACGGTACTCTCGTCCACCTTAAAGACGTGGGTCACGCCGAACTCGGCGCCGAAGACTACACCAACGACCTGGACTACAACGGCCGCGATGCGGTGGGAATCGCCGTTACCCAGCTCTCCACTGCCAACGCTCTCGATGTCCACCAAAGATGTGTCGCGGAGCTTGATCGCCTGTCAAAACGTTTTCCTCCCGGCATGAAGTATGAGATCGCCTTCGACACGACCGATGCGGTCGGCGAATCGATCCGCGACGTAGTTTTTACGGTGGGTTCTGCGATCCTGCTGGTCATCCTGGTGATCTTTGTTTTCCTCGGCGACTGGAGGACTACGATCATTCACTTCATTGCCACCCCAGTTTCACTGATCGGCACTTTCGCCTTCGTCAAGCTGTTGGGCTTCTCCATCAACACGCTCACGCTTTTCGGCATCACTCTGGCGACGGGGCTGGTTGTCGACGACGTGATTGTCGTGATTGAAAACATCGAGCGCCACTTGCAAGAGGGCGAGAGCAGTTCGATCAGAGCCGCCTCCGCCGCCATGAAAGAAGTTACGGGCGCCGTCATTGCCACCTCGCTCGTTCTGGTCGCCGTCTTCGTCCCCGTCGCCTTTTTCCCCGGTACCACCGGCATCCTCTTCCGCCAATTCGCGTTGACGATCGCGTTCGCCATCGCCATCTCTGCCTTCAACGCTCTCACCCTGGCGCCTTCGCTCGCAGCGCTGCTGCTCGGCCGCCTGCACGGCACAAAAAATCGGTTCTCCCGCTGGGTCGATGGCATCCTCGCCACCATCACCAACGCCTATGTGCACGCCCTGCGTCTATTTCTTCGCTTCGAAGCGGTTGCGCTCATCCTGTTTGTAGCTGGACTCGGTCTCGCCTATTTCGTCTTCAAGATAGTGCCTCAGGGCTTCGTTCCGAGCGAAGATCAGGGATACCTCATCGTCGCCATCCAGGCTCCCACTGGTGCTTCGCTCGATTACACCCGGCAAATCGGCCGGCAGGTTTCCGCCATCACCAAAAACATTCCTGAAGTCCGTGGCACCTTCGCTATTGCCGGTTTCAGCTTCGGAGGCGCAACTCCCAACGCGGGCCTCGTGTTCCTGCCCCTTCAGCCCTACGCAAAACGGAAGGGCGAGGAACATACCGCTGCCGCTATCATCAAGCGCTTGCGGGGGCCTTTGTTTGGAATCTCCGGAGCCATCGTGATCCCCTTCGAGCCGCCCGCTGTCCAGGGCCTCGGCCAATTCGGCGGCTTCCAGTACGAACTCCTCGATCAGGGAGCTCACACCCTCCAGGATCTCGACAAGACTACCCACGATCTAGTTCGCGCCGCCGGCGAGCGAAAAGAAAAAGATGTGACCGGACTCTTCACCACCTACACCGCCAACGATCCGCAGTATGTTGTTACGATCGACCGCGAAAAGGCCAAGAGCCTGCACGTTCCGCTCAGCCAGATCACCGACACGCTTTCTGTGTACATGGGATCGTCCTATATCAACGATTTCGACTTCAATAACCGTTCTTATCGGGTCTATGTGCAGGCCGACAAACAATTCCGCTCGCATCCGCAGGATATCGGCCAGTACTATGTCCGCTCCGATTCCGGCGCGATGATCCCGTTGGACAATCTGCTCAGTGTCACGCAGAGCTCCGCGCCACAGGTGATCAATCACTACAATCTTTTTCGCTCCGCCGAAATCGACGGCTCGGCTGCTCCGGGTTTCAGCTCCGGACAGGCCATCGACGCCATGGAGCAGCTCTCGAAAAATCTGCCCCAGGGATACACCTACGCATGGTCGGGAATTTCGCTCGAAGAACTGGCGTCGGGATCGACCACGCTCCTCCTTTTCGGCCTGGGAACGCTGGTCGTTTATCTGACGCTCTCGGCGCAGTATGAAAGTTTCGTGCTTCCTTTTATTATTCTGCTCGCCGTGCCCATGGCATTGCTCGGCGCGCTTTCCGCACAATGGTTGCGCGGCCAGCAGAACGATGTCTATTGCCAGGTGGGACTTGTCATGCTCGTCGGACTAGCCTCCAAGAATGCCATCCTGATCGTGGAATTCGCCGAGCAGTTGCGCCAGCGCGGCATGACCATCGTCGACGCAGCCGTGGAAGCCGCCCGCATCCGCCTGCGCCCGATCCTCATGACATCTTTAGCCTTCATCATGGGCGTCATTCCTCTGGTCGTCGCTACCGGTGCGGGAGAAAACGGCCGGCATTCCGTAGGGACGACTGTCTTCGGCGGCATGATCATGAGCACGATCCTGAATCTGTTTTTTATCCCCGTGCTCTATCTGCTCATCGAAGGATTCCGGGAGCGCCGCAGCAAACCGAAGACCTCGACTGCGTAGGGCTGCCCTCAGGTTTTCAGCCGAGAAGCTCGGCCGTCGTCTCCGGTTAAAAGCGCTAGCTCCGAAATTGGCCGCCGGAATATACTCCCCGCTGCAGGCTCGCAGCAAAAAAGATGCAACCTCTTTGGCGATTCGAGCGTCTGAAAAGTGCGGTATCTGGGCCTCTTGTCCTGTCGTGAGGAATTTCAGATGAGGTCAAACCAATGAAGAAATCACTGCTCACATCTCTGTCGCTCTCGCTCGTTTTCTCGATGGTGGTTCTAGCCTCTGTCGCCGCGCGCGCCAACCAGGCAACCGGCGCTGTCGATCAGAAGAGTCTTGATCGCATCTACAAGGAAGTTCGTCATGAACTTGTGATGCTTCCGTATTATGGCG
This sequence comes from uncultured Acidobacteriaceae bacterium, assembly GCA_963810955.1. Taxonomy (GTDB): domain Bacteria; phylum Acidobacteriota; class Terriglobia; order Terriglobales; family Acidobacteriaceae; genus Acidiflorens. The sequence continues at coordinate 78,139 of CAWEPW010000020.1, forward strand.
TCTTCGACAATCTGGCTTACAAGGTTGACCCCGATGGTACCGTGACCCTCATGGGACAAGTAGCGAATCCGGTTCTGAAGCCCGATGCGGAAAGGGCCGTCAAGCATATTGAAGGAGTGGAGAAGGTCGTCAACAACATTGAGGTTTTGCCCACTTCGATCATGGACGACCAGATTCGCCGCGCTGCCTATCGTGCTATCTATGGTAACGAGGTTCTAAGCCAGTATCAGTTGCGGGCCGTTCCCCCAATCCACATTATCGTCAAGAATGGGCACATCACCCTCGAGGGCGTAGTAGCCCGCGCAATGGATAAACAAATCGCCGGCATGCAGGCCAACAAGCTTCCCGGCGTGTTCTCGGTAACCAACAATCTGGTAGTCGAAGAGCAAGAGAAAAAGTAACGGCGCTGTTTAGGGACGGGCGAATTTTGCGCCTATCCAGTTTTGCGCAGGGGCAGGTGTCTCCACCTGCCCCGCCTAGCGCAGCTTGGCAGCCGACGGCGGCCAAAGCAAGTTCGCGCCCTCACTCGCGTTCGTCGGTCCACCGCATTCCATCTTTCGCAATCTAAAATCAATCATGCTTCCGACCGGCGAAATCGAGCACGCCGCGCGCCTTATTCGTGCCGGACGCCTCGTCGTATTCCCGACAGAAACCGTCTATGGCCTGGGAGCGAATGCGCTCGATGCGGAGGCTGTAGCCCGAATCTATGCCGTTAAGGGCAGGCCCGCCACCAGTCCGCTCATCGTTCATGTGGCGTCGATCGAAATGGCCAAGTCGCTCGTGCGCTGGCCGGAACTCGCCGAGCGGCTGGCCCGCCGATTCTGGCCTGGCCCGCTTACGTTAGTGCTCGAGAAGCTGGTGCTCGAGAAACTGGTGCTCGAGAAAAAGATGGAGCAGCAACTCAACAGGGAACTGCCAGAGCAGCCTGGAAATGAGTGGGTGATTCCTGCGATTGTCACCGCCGGCTTGTCCACCGTTGGCGTGCGCATGCCGTCGCATCCTATCGCGCTCGCCCTCATACGGGCGGCCGGCGTTCCGCTCGCCGCACCCAGCGCAAATCGCTTCACGCAACTTTCTCCGGCAACTGCCGACCATGTGCGCGAGAGTCTCGGTAACGACGTAGATTTCATACTCGACGGAGGCCCGTGTAAGGTCGGGATCGAATCTACCGTGCTCTCGCTCTCTGGCCCGCAGCCGACCCTGCTTCGTCCTGGCGGAATCTCGCGGGCCGAACTTGAAGCCATAGTTGGGCCCATAGCTTCGGCGCAGGAAGTTCCTTCCGGAGCTCATCCTCATTCCTCGCCCGGAATGCAGCGGCGTCACTACAGTCCTCGCACTCCGTTGTATTTAGCGACGAATGGAAAGCTGCCGAAAGAGGGCCGGGGAATCTACCTCCAGCACCGCCATGCCCCCAGCCGCAGCGACATCGCGATTCGCCAAATGCCAGAGTCGGCAACCGGTTACGCAGCCGCGCTCTACTCGGCGCTGCACCAGGCGGATGCCGGGAATTACGACTGGATCGCAGTCGACGTTCCTCCCTACACGCCCGAGTGGGAAGCCATACAGGATCGGCTCAAACGTGCAGCGTCGAACGGCTAAGGCGCTGGCCCTTGGCCTTTAGTCAGCTTGTTCAGCTATTACTTCGGTCACTTGGGTTCTCCCTGAAAAGACGTTTTAATCCAATTCAGGATGAGGAATTAGTGCGTCTTCGATCAAGCTCGAAGATTTGGGCGGGGACCGTTGTGTGCCTGGTCATGGCGCAGGCGGCTGCCTCGGTGTTCCTCGCAAAGTCCTATTTGCTCACTGCGATCACCGATTGGATCTCCTTTATTCTGATGGTCTCCGCGTCGCTGGCCTTTGCCAGAAACGCGTTCAGCGGCAGCCGCCGGCAACGCCTTGTTTGGATTCTTCTGGGCGGCGGTTATGCCATCGAAGCCGGCAGCCAGCTTTTGTGGATGCACTGGGAACTGGTAGTGAAGCAGACGCCAGCAATGAGCCTGGGGGACGCTGGAGTCTATCTCGCCTGGACGGCCCTGATTCTGGCCTTTGCGCTGCGGCCCCATGTGGAACTGACGCAGCGCCATCAAAGCCTGGGCACCCTGGATCTGCTGTTGCTCTTCTTGTGCGGTCTTTATCTATACCTGTTTCTGGTGATCCCGTGGCAGTTTCTGGCCCCAGAGCCTCAATCGTATGGGCCGGCATACAAGTATCTCGCGATGGCCCAGGACATGGTCCTGCTTTCGATCGTTCTCCATGGCTGGCTCCGCAGTTCCGGGCGATGGCGCTATTTCTATGCGCTGCTCACTTGCGTTGTCGCCGTCGACACCGTCACAGAATATTTCGTGGATACGCTTTCGCAGAGCGGTCTCTACGTTACTGGCAGTTGGTTCGACATTGCGACGGCGATCTGTCTTGGCGGCATGACGTTTGCCGGTTTAATGGCCTACCATCTGGAACCTGTTTCCGAACATGGCGACCCAAACAGCGAACGCTACTGGCGCTGGGCTTCGCGCCTGGCTTCTCCGATTATCCTGATCCTGCCGCTGCTGGCGGCCTGGTCTTTCCTCGACCGCAATTTGCCCGCTCCCGTCTGTCAATTTCGCGTCATGCTTTCGCTGGTCGCGATTGTGATTTTTGCATTTGTCGGCAGAGTGAAACAAGCGCGTCTCGAAAAAGAACTGGCGAAGGCCAATCATGAGTTGCTCGACGCTGCTCTGACCGATCCACTGACTGGCATTCGCAACCGGCGGTTCTTTGTTAATTCCATCAAGACCGACGTGCAGCACAGCCTCCGCTCATTTGTGAACGATCCATCTGAGGAAATTCGAAATCGCGATTTGATTTTCTATCTCATCGACATCGACCACTTCAAGAAAGTCAACGATCAGTTCGGGCACAAGATTGGAGATCAGGTACTGGTCGAGATCGCGCGCCGCATCAGCTCTGCGGCGCGGCTTTCCGATGCGGTGATTCGCTGGGGCGGCGAAGAATTTCTCCTTCTGTCGCGCTACACCGACCGTAAAGAAGCGCACATTCTCGCCAGTCGCCTGCTCCGTTCCGTTGGATCCGATCCTTTTCGCGTTGAGGGAGTTCAGGAGGCCCTGCACATTACTTGTTCCATCGGCTGGGCGGTGTTTCCCTGGATCGCGCTCGAACCCAGGCAGGTGCCGCATGAGCAGGTGCTGACCTTATCCGACTTTGCGCTTTATCAAGCCAAAGGCGCGGGAAGAAATCGGGCAGTCGGTCTGCTGCCCCAGGGCGAAACCGTCCGCGGCGGAACCGTCGCGCCCACGATCTACATCAACGGGATTCCAACTTCGCCGATTATGACCCTGGGCCCGAACGCAGAACAGCCTTCCGAACCCAAACCAGCGGCTCCGCCGACTAAAACCGCAGCCGCGTCAGCAACCAGCTGAGTCAGAAGCGCCAGGATCTCCCGACGGTCGCGAAAGCAGTCTAGTCGCTTCCAGGCACACGCACGCGAATTGTATGCGGTACCGCCCTGAGCTTCGCCAGCAAAGCCCCATCGCACGGGCGATTGATATCGTAAATCGCGTATCCCAGCGGTCCTCTGGTATCCAGCACCTGCCGCTCAATATTAATTTCACGGTCCGCCACGATGTCGTTGATCGCCCGCAAGATTCCCGGCACATTGTGGTGCATGTGCGTTAACCGGTGCGATCCCGGCTCATAGTCGAGATGGCACTGCGGCAGGTTCACGCTGAGCAAAGAATTTCCGCTCTTGAAGTAGTCGATCATCCGCGCCGAAACAAACTGCCCGATATTCTGCTGTGCCTCTTCGGTGCTGCCGCCGATATGTGGAGTCAAAATCACATTCGGCAGGCCGCGCAACGGGCTCGCAAACGCCCCGCCGCTCTCCGGTTCCTGCGGGAACACATCCACCGCCGCTCCTGCCAGCTTGCCGCTTTTCAGATGCCGGGCCAGCGCCTCGTGATCCACCACGAATCCGCGGCTCAAGTTAATCAGGCACGCTCCATCTTTCATGGCGTGGAGTTCATCTCCACCAAATAAACCCTGGTTTTGCGCTTTCCCATCGACGTGCAATGTGATGACGTCGGAGGTCTCCAGCAGTTCACGAAAGTTCACTGGACGCGCATTGCCCCGGGCCAGCACATGCGCCACATCGTGGAATTGCACGCGCATGCCCAGGGCCTCTGCGAGATCCGACACCTGCGAGCCGATCTTTCCATAGCCGACAATTCCCAGCGTCAGCCCGCGCACTTCGTGCGATCCCGCGGCAGACTTATTCCAGACGCCATCGTGCAACCGGGTGCTCGCCTCAAATGTCCGCCGCATGAGCAGGATGATCTCCCCCATCGCCAGTTCAGCCACGGACCGGCTGTTGGAGTGCGGATCGTTGAACACGGCGATGCCGCGCTCGCTCGCAGCCGACCGATCGATCTTGTCGACGCCAATGCAGAATGCTCCCACCGAAACCAGTTGCGGAACCGCATCCAAAACCTTAGCCGTAATCAGCGTCTTCGAGCGCACGCCCAGAATCGACGCCCCGCGGGCCTTTTCGGTAAGCTCGGGTTCGTCGAGCGCTCCCTTCAGCGACACGACCTCAAAGCCGGCCTCTTCAAACTGAGAAGCCGCGACCCCGCTGATATTTTCCAGCAATAGAACCTTCAAAGAGCCTCCTGGAAGTGATGGCAGATGCTTCATGAGAATTATAAGGGTGAGCTTGGTTGCTGACCCGCAGCCGGTCAAGCAGCCGATGGAGCGCCGGGCGTCGCCCGGTCATTCTCGCCCGGCCATTCTCGTCCGGCCATCCGGACGATTGCGTCCGGTGAGCTTCCGGGCACAGAGCCGAGATTGCGGGAACAAAGCCGCTTCGACCCGCGTACCAATCCGCTGGGAGAGGTGTGTCTATGCCGAAGCTAATTATGGTTTTCACTTTGCTGGCTTGCGGAATGCTCTTGGCGCAGCAGCCCCAGGTGGTTTCCGAAAAGGGGAAGGATCGATTCGAGACCCAGTTTGCTCCCGGCGGGCGCCTGCAGTTGGAAGTGCGGTCCGGGGATGTACGGATTTCGGGCAGCGAGAGTGACAAAATTTCGATTCACTATGAAGGCAGGAACGGCAGCGAAACTGGCGACGTGGACGTGCACTGCAAGAAGGTGGGGAGCGACGCGACGCTTGAAATCTCGGGTGGTCCGCGCAATGACTTTCAGATCTGGATTGAGATTCCGAAGGAAACCGGGCTGCGTGTGCGCATGCCGTTTGGCGAGCTGGACATTGAAAACGTGCACGGCAGCAAGGATGTTGAGATTCACGCCGGTCAGTTGACGATGGAGATCGGCGACCCGAACGACTATGCCAGAATTGACGCTTCCGTGCTGACGGGAGAGCTGAATGTGACTCCGCTCGGGATCTCGAAGGGCGGTCTCTTCCGGTCGTACAAAAAAGACGGGTCGGGGAAATACAATCTTTACGCACACGTGGGCAGCGGAGAGATTGATTTGCAGTAGCTTGATTTGGCGCAATTGCTTCTCGGGCGCTAAGCTTGGTGCGGATGAAGATCAAAACTTTCCTTTGCAGAGTAGAGATACTTTTTGTGCTGGTCGCGGCAGCGGCCTGCGGGCTGCAGGCCGCCGCTGCGCAGAAGAGCGAAACCCACTGGAGTGCGGACGAGAAGCCCATCGCCGAGCAGATCCATGGGCTGCGCGCGCTTCCCGATGACGTTCGAGGCGCCACTACGAAAGATCTGGCGGAGAAGATTCGCAAGCTGCCAGCTACCGAAAACAAGCTGCGGCTGGCGGTCGGCTTGGCGTCGCTTTCTACCGAAGGCGATTTTGGTCACGATACTCTGCAGGAAGCGGCGACAACATTGGCTGACGCTTTGCGTGAGCGGCCGGTGCCGTGGGCGGCGCCGGATGCTGCTACGGATGCTGTGCCGAATAAGGGTCAATCCGGCACGGATAGCAAAGCCACACGGTCGCCGGCCTACCCATATAAGGAATTGGCCTCGCTGGTTCGATACGAACACGTTGAGGCGTCGCTCGTTGGCTTGCCGAGCGTTGACTCGTCGATCGGTTCGTCAACCGGCGATGAGCAGTTTCGGGCCGCGATGGCGCAGTTGGAAGCGGACGACCGCAAGCGGGAGCATCCCGACTTTACGCTGGTGGATATTTCCGGCAGGACGTGGACGTTTGCAGACCTGCGCGGGAAAGTGGTGCTGATAAACTTCTGGGCGACGTGGTGTCCGCCGTGCCGCAAGGAGATGCCGGATCTGGAGACGCTTTACGAACGCTTCCGCGGGAGGGGATTTGTTGTGCTCGCCATGTCCGATGAAGAAGCGGCGAAGGTTGAGCCTTTTATCCGGGAACGCAAAATTTCTTTTCCGGTTGCGCTCGATCCTGGGCGCAGAGTGAATGAGATGTTTGCGGTGGAAGGGATTCCAAAGAGTTTTGTCTACGACCGGCAAGGTAAGCTGGTGGCGCAGTCGATCGATATGCGAACGCAGAAACAATTTCTGGAGATGCTTGCCAAGGCAGGACTGGAGTAGAGGCGGGGCTTGCCCGTCTCGGCTGGCACCATCAGGGTGCTGCTAACCTAGACGCGGCAAGCCGCGTCTCTACTGGGATGAGAGACAGGAATTAAGAGAAGGGAATCGACAATATGAAAACGAATGGACGAATTGTTGGCGTGGTTCTGGCGATATGGATGCTTACTGCACTCTGCGGCGGGCAGGAGACGATGAAGAAAGACTCGCCGCCAAAGCCGGCGGTGGGGCCGTCGCAGGCTTTGCTGGATAACTGGAACGACATCGGCCGCAAACTGATCGCGATGGCGGAGGATTTTCCGGAAGACAAATACGATTTCAAGCCGGTGTCGGCTGAGAGGAGCTTTGCCGGGCAGCTACTGCACGCGGCTAATGCGAATTATTTTTTCACCAATCCGGCAATGGGTTTGAAGCCGCCCGCCGAAGAGGATCCCAAGCGCGAGCAGTATAAAACGAAAGCGGCAGTGGTCGAGTTCGTGAAGAAATCGTTTGCCGACGGCGCGGCTGCGATCAAGCAAAAGGGCGACAAAGGCATGAACGATTTGATCGTTGATCCTTTTGCGAATCAGGAGACGCGAGTCTCCGATATGGCGTGGGGACTGCTGGAACACTGCGGAGAACACTATGGCCAGTTGGTCGTCTATTACCGCGTGGCCGGACTGGTGCCGCCGGAGTCGCGTCCGAAGAAGTAAGAAGTAACGGGGAGATTGCACAGGCGCCTTGGGTGGGCGGGGACGCCCGGCGCTCCATCCGCGATACGGTCGCTGATACCATACCCTTCGTGCGACCGCTGCTGGACGTCCGCGACTTGACCATTCGGTTTCCGCAGTCCCGTGGCGGACGAGCGCCTTCATCTTTTTCGCTGTTTTCATCCGCCAATCGTTCATCCGCTAATCAGCCGCCAGTGACTACCCATGCCGCCGCCGTGCGCAGTCTTTCATTCACCATCGCTCCCGGCGAAGTGCTGGGACTGGTGGGCGAATCCGGCTCAGGAAAATCGATCACTTCGCTTGCCATCATGGGCCTGCTTCCGCCTGGCGCCAGCATCACAGGGACAATCGACTTTCAAAATGGAGATGGCCAGCCCGCAACTCTTACCAACCTCCCCGCCGACCAGTTACGCCAGTTGCGCGGTTCGCGGATCGCCATGATCTTCCAGGAGCCTATGACGGCGCTTAATCCGGTCATGCGTGTCGGCGAACAGATTGCGGAAGCCGTGCTTGCGCACCACAAGGTTTCAACATCAGAGGCATGGCGCCGGGCGGTCGAGGGCATGCGCGACGTCGCCATTCCCGACGCCGGCGAGCGCGCCCGCAGTTATCCGCACCAACTTTCGGGAGGCATGCGCCAGCGCGTTATGATCGCTATGGCCATCGTCAACCGTCCGCAGCTGCTCATTGCCGACGAGCCGACCACGGCGCTCGATGTCACCATCCAGCAGCAGATTCTCGATTTGCTTAACGATCTGCGGCACAAATTTGGATTGGCGATGCTTTTCATCTCGCACGATCTGGCCGTCGTTTCGCACGTGGCCGATCGCGTCGCCGTCATGTATGCCGGCAATCTCGTCGAGTTAGGCGCGAAAGCCGCCATCTTTGACGCGCCCGCTCATCCTTATACGCAAGGCCTGCTGCGGGCCATTCCAACACTGTCGACGGATCGCACGGTTCCGCTCGCGACCATAGAAGGCAGCGTCCCGGCAATCGCTCAGCTGCCGATGGGATGTCCGTTCGAACCGCGTTGCGCCTTCCGCGTCGCCGCCTGCGCTGTCGAACTGCCTCCGCTGGTTGAAGTCGCCCTAGGACACTGGGCTCGCTGCCCGGTCGTGAACGGCGGCGGCTAAGGCATTTTCTGGGCGACATGATATTCATCGCCGGAACCCGTAACGAAACGGCAGCAGCCCAACGATTAGCCCACTGCCAGAATCCCGGCACTCTCCTAATACCGCGTTGAAAACTTTGGTGGCGGCTCCACAAAATCTATGGTCGCGTGAGGACGGCCGCTGCCAAATATCTCTCCGCTCTCGATAAGACAACCCACCGAAGAATCATCGATAAACTCAATTTACTTGCGGACGATCCTCTGGATCTTCGCTGTTCATACCCGCTTCAAGGAACCCAACAAACGCAGCAGTCGTGTCGGAAATTACCGCATCCTCTTCGAGATTGATAATCAAACTCTGATCGTCGCCGCAATCGGGCCGAGAGGGCAGATTTACAGGAAGCTGTGAGTCTGTAGTTGGACTCCGACGACTTGTCAATTCCTAAATAATGTTCCCTGTCAGTAACCTGGGAGTGGTAGAGGCCGGGAACAGCGGATCGGGCCCGCAGCGTCTCCGGACCG
>CAWEPW010000021.1:0-14077 GCA_963810955.1 uncultured Acidobacteriaceae bacterium
CTTGCTGATATCGAGCGTTACACCCCGCGTAACGAACGGCCCGAAGCGCAAGAAACGCTGCACGCTGACTGGCACACTGGAGACATACCGCCCCTCCCGCCGCTTAAACTGGTAAGCCCTAGGCGAACCCAACCCCCCCCGGGTATCCAGATGCATAGCCGATCTCTCCCCTTGTATACCGCTGCTGACTACCGCCGGCACGATCGCCCCCGACCGCGAGTATGAACGACTGCAAGATTTGAGGAAAAGCGATTCGCTGACTGCTATGACGGCAAAGGTCCGCCCCAGCCCCACCCCGCCTGCAGGCTGGCGCGAATCACTCCCAGCAACTCCTCGTTATCGGCCGGCTTCTGAAAGAATGCGATCGCGCCCGATTCAAGTGTGCGTCTCTCATTCCCCTCGGGATCGCGCGCCGTAAGCACAATCACCGGGATGCTGGAAAGCGCCGGATACTGCTGCAGGCTTTTCAGCACCGCATATCCGTCGCCGGCCGGCAGCCCTAGATCCAGAATGATGAGGTGCGGCTTTTCCTTCTGCGCCATGGCAATGGCCGAATAACCGTCGCAAACATTGAAGGTATCGAATTGGTTCGCCCGCAAGCGCAAACTCAGGCCCTGTCTGAGATCGGGATCGTCATCCACAATCATGATCTTGGCTCGATTTGTGGGCAAACCCTGATTCCTGCTCTCCATACTCATTGCTTTAGTTCTCCTTTGCCGTTGAAGTCTTGCTCCCCAGTCCTTGCTGAATCATCTCGCCGACATAATCGGCGATGCCCCACACTTGTTGCTCCAGAGTTCTGGGGTCGCCGCCGGACGGGACGGGAATCGGTTCGGCCGTCACCTGCAGCGTGCCGTTTGCCCTCAATTTCGGCAGCGACCCGACCTGTTCGCGTATGCGATCCAACATGACGCCGACCCTCTCCATATCCGTGCTGGCCACCACGAAGAAGGTTTCCACCGGCGCGCCTGTTCCTATCGGTGGAAGAACCAGATCCTTATCCACGTAGACGCACAGTCGCAAGCGCTCCAGGCACAACTGGCAGATCTCTTTCCAGCTTCCGCGAAGTGACTTGGAAAACGGAGTTAGCTCCACGCGCACCAGAACAATTGCGTCGCGCAAATTTCCATTGTGTGTGATCACCGGAGACAGGAGCTTGGCCAGCGAGTAGAACGGCAAAGTGAAGGAGAACGTGCTGCCGTTTCCAGACTCGCTCGCCACCCACATCCTGCCGCCGTGAAGGGTAACGATTTCTTTAGCGATGTAGAGCCCCAGGCCAAGACCGTTGCGATTGCCGTCGATCGCCTGCGGGTCCTGGAATAGCCGCTCAAAGACCTGGGGAAGCGAATCTGCCGGAATCCCACGGCCGCTATCGGTCACTGAGATATAGACGGAGGTCGGGTCGGTCTCAACTCTTGAGGCCTTCACGACCACCGATCCATTGGGGGGGTGAACTTGATTCCGTTGTCAATGAGGTTGATCAGAACCTCTAAAACGCGATCGGGATCGGCATAAACGATTGGAATCGGCTGGTCCGGCCCGCATTTAAGGGTCACACGTTTTTCGGCGGCGATGGGCTGCAACATCGCCACTGCCTGCTCCATCAGTTCGCCAATATCGAGACAGCGCGAGTCAATGCGCAGTTTGCCGCTATCGGCGCGGGTGGCTTCGAGCAGATCGCGAATCATGGCGTGCAATTGATTCACGCTCTTGAGCACCGTCTTCAAGTGATCCGTCTGATCCGGCGCCAGCGGGCCCGCCAGTCCGTCCAGAATCAGCGTGACGTACTGGTGGATACAGGTCAGCGGCGTGCGCAATTCATGCGAAACATGCGACAGAAATCGATCTTTGAACTCAATTTCCTGTTTGCGCGTTGCATCGAGCGCGCGCAGCAATGCCTGCCGCTCCACTGCATAGCGGACGGCGCGGTCCAGTTGTTTGGCGGTGATATCGCCTTTCACCAGGTAATCCTGCACGCCCTGATGCACCGCTTTCATCGCCAGCACCTGGTCGTCTTGTCCGGAAAGAATCACCACCGGAACGTTCGGCGCTTTCTGGATGATCCGGCGAAATGTCTCTGCGCCGTGGCAGTCGGGCAGGTTTAAGTCCAGCAGCACCAGCGTGGGTGTGTCATGTTCCAGACAGGCGAGCGCGTCGGAAAGCCGGGGAACGCAGTTCACATGGATCTCGGAGTCGCTTTCCACCAGGCGCAGACGCACCAGATCCGCATCGCCGGGATTGTCTTCAATCAGCAGAACATGTGCCGGTGCTGGGTCGGCCTTTTTCTTTCCGTCATTCTTTATTTTTCCTCTCGGGATTTTCCTCTCGTCCTTCCTTCATGCCTTCAGCTTCATTCATCCTCGCGCGGCAGGCAGGCGGAGCCGAACCAGAATTCCTCAATCGCTTGCAGTGTCTTGAAATAGTCGTCCAGGTTGCCCGGCTTGTTGACGTAGCAGTTGGCGCCCAATTCGTAGCTCCGCGCTATATCCGACATCGCCTTCGACGTACTGAACACGACCACCGGAATGGCTATGCAGCTCCTTCTCGCGCTTTGACCTCGGCCAACACCCTCCTGCCGTCTTTCTTCGGCAAGTTCAAATCGAGAATTACCAAATCAGGACGCACCGCAGTCGCATACTTCCCAATGCGGCGCAGATACGCTATCGCCTCTTCGCCGTTTTCCACATTGCTGATGCAGCTGTGATGCCTGCCCCCGACCAACGCCTCCCGTGCAAGGCCGACGTCGGCTGGGTTGTCGTCCACGAGAAGGACCTGTGGCAATGATTTCACTGCCCAAGCTCCCCCCTTCTCCGCGTGACGCTCCTAGTGACCATCACACTGACGACTGGCAGGCAAAATGAACTCGGGGAATATTGCGCCATCAAGACCTCAGCTCTGCCAGCCATGCAGGTTCTGGCAGACAGGCGTTCGGCGAACTCTGGCATTGCCGGGCCCGACGCCACAACTCGACCCGCGGCCCACAATATTTCCCCTCATGGAGACAGCTATCGGCCTCACCCCTTCGTGCTTTAAACCCTAAAGACGAGACAGACTGATCAAGAGACCGAACCAAGATCTTCGATCGGCCATGACCGTGTGGACGTACTGGAAGGTGTAGGGTTTAAGAGTCGTAATGTGAGGAAACGTCGGATGCCCAGGCTAACGTCGCGCTTTTCGACGTTAGGCTGGGATTCCACAACAGCCGCGACCAAGGCGGGGAGCGTGCTTGGTATTGGCGGCTTTGGCGAGCTACTTCTTATACACCGTAGGTTGCGGCCCCTTTTCGAGCGTCTGGCGGTCCCAGATCATGCCTTCGCGGGTGTAATTCGCCAGTTCGAAATCCTGCGTAAGCTCAAGCGCATCGGTTGGGCAAGCATCCTCGCACAACCCGCAGAACATGCATCGGCTCAGATCATAGGTAAAATTGATCAGTTCTTTGCGGCGCGTCTTTTCATTGCGCTCGCTGGTAACAACGATCAGATTCTCAGGACAAGCCAGCGCACAGAGGTCGCACGAAATGCAGAGAGACTCTTCTGTGTCCGGATTCACATTCAGCCGTGGCGCTCCGCGGTAGCGCTCGGCGACCTGCGGACGTTCCAGCGGATACTGTTCGGTATAGATTTCCTTGGGATCCTGATAGCGGAAGGTCACGCCCAGTCCCTGAATCAGGTCCACCAGAAACACCTTCCGCACCAGGTCGGCGATTCGCATAACCCAGATAGCATAACATTGCCGGGAGGTAGCGCCGGAAACGCCTCGACGGCTTTTGAGCAGCCTCGCCGTGTAGAGACGGGGCTTGCCCCGTCTAAATTGGAGCGTGGCCGAGGCCCAAAGTCTTTCCGAGAATGATGACAACCGATGACCAATGAGAACCGGGAGCTGATCGCCGACAACCCATCCGACGAACTCTGGATGCTCGAAGCCCTGCGCTGCGCCCAGCGCGCGCTCGACGCCGGCGAAGTCCCCGTCGGAGCGGTAGTCGTCTGCGACGGGCGCGTGATGGGCCGCGGATGGAATCGCAATCTCACCGACAACGATCCCACCGCCCACGCCGAAATCGTCGCCCTCCGCGAGGCCGGACAAAACCTCGGTAATTACCGGCTCGGCGACTGCGAACTGTTTGCTACAATTGAACCGTGCGCCATGTGTGCGGGAGCGGCGGTCCATGCTCGCCTTCGCCGTCTGGTGTATGGTGCAGACGACCCTAAGGCAGGCGCGGTGCGTTCGATTCTGCAGGTGGTAAACCACCCCAGCCTGAATCACCAGATGGAAATACGCGGCGGAGTCCTAGCAGGCCGCGCAGCCGAGATATTGCAGGAATTCTTCAGGCAGCGCCGTTAGTGAGCAGAGAAAGAGACTCTCTGGGTAGTACTGACAACTGGGTACCGGCAACTGGCAACTGGTTACTGATTTTCCGGAGAGGTGCGTGAGTGGTTGAAACGATCCGCCTCGAAAGCGGACATACCTTAACGGGTATCGTGGGTTCAAATCCCACCCTCTCCGCCAGACTTTCGTATTCCTAAGGAGCCCTTGACCATTCCCCCCCAGACTCCCTTTGACAGTGTCGAAAATGCTCACGAGTATATCCATCTCTTGGTCGAGGCCATTGCCGAAGCCAAAGCAGAAATTGCGTCCGACCTCGGCGCAGCCAAGCCGGATCGCCGCGTAGAAGCTCTCCGCATCGTTCAGTTCAAGCTGGACAAACTGGAACAACACCTGAAGACAAGCAGCCGCCTGCTCAACGATCTCCGCACCTTGCGGCGGCTTTTGTTCGACGAGCGCCCTGAGCCCACCGCGGCAGGACAGGACCCCGCCGCCTAGAATCTACGAGTCAAGATTTCACAAGTCCGGATTCCCCGAGCGATTCGCTTACGCCCGCAATTTTTCAGCGAATTTCTTTTCCAGTTTCGCCAGCTTCGGCGAGATCACAAACATGCAGTAAGGCTGACGCGAATTTTCATTGTAGTAGTTCTGATGGTAGCCCTCGGCCGCGTGGAATTCTTCGGCCGGCTCAACCGCGGTCACAATCGGCTCGGGGTACACCTTCGCCGCCGTCATCTCCGCGATTACATCCTCGGCGATCCGCTGCTGCTCTTCATCGGCGTAAAAGATCACCGACCGGTATTGCTCGCCCGCATCGTTACCCTGCCGGTTAAGCGTGGTCGGATCGTGCACCGAGAAGAACACGTCCAGCAGTTCGCGATAGCTGATCTGGTCCGGGTCAAAGGTAACGCGGACAACTTCAACATGCCCCGTATCGCCATCGCAAACCTGGCGATAGGTTGCCTGATCGGCGCGCCCGCCCATATAACCGGACTCGACGTGGCTGACGCCAGTAAGACGTTGAAAAACGGCCTCAATGCACCAAAAACATCCTCCGCCGAAAACCGCCGTTTGCTCTTTTGCCATACCGGTTGGATGCGCCCGCCCGAAGAAAGTTCCCACAGCAAACCGTAGCGCCGGCGTCCCTTGCCAGCTCAGCATAGCCAACCGCAGCTTCGGCAGATACAATGTCTCCCCAAGCCAGTAAGCAGTAAAAGAAACTACCTATCAAAAGGAGCACGCATGAGCGTCAACTTCAGCGTCATGATGCAAACCATAACCGCCGTACTAACCGCAGTGGGACTCAAAATTCTCGGCGCCCTCGCCATCTGGATCATCGGCCGCTGGCTGATCGGCCTCGCGCTCAACATGATGGGCAAAGCCCTCACCAAGCAGAAGATCGATCCCACCCTGATCCGCTACATCCACTCCGCCGTGGCCGCCCTGCTGAATATCGCGCTGGTCATCGCCATCCTCGGTTTCTTCGGCGTAGAGACCACCAGCTTCGCGGCCCTGATCGCCGCCGCAGGCGTTGCCATCGGCATGGCATGGTCGGGACTGCTCTCGAACTTTGCCGGCGGCGTGTTCCTCGTCATCCTTCAGCCCTTCAAAGTCGGAGACTTCATTACCGCCGCCGGAGTCACCGGCACGGTCGAGGAAATCGGCCTGTTTGCCACCACTTTGAGCACGCCCGATAACATCAAGACCATGGTCGGCAACGGCAAGGTCTTCGGAGACACCATCCAGAACTTCTCCGCCAATCCCTATCGTCGCGTCGAGCTGACGGCGCAGTTGGCGCACGATGTGGATCCGCAAGCGGCCATTGCACTGCTGAAACCCGCGCTGGCCAAGATACCGAACGTAATGGCAACGCCTGCCCCCGATGTCGAGATTCTGACCTTCAACATGGCCGGCCCTGTGCTCGCAGTGCGCCCCAACTGCAACAACGCCCATTATTGGCAGGTCTATTTCGACACGAATCGGTTGATCCACGACACCTTTGCGCACGCCGGTTTCCCGGTTCCCGAGCACCATTATTCCCTGCGGGGAGTGGAAGAGGTCAGGTTGGCAAAAACCGCCTGACAATTCTTTAGATTTCGGGTGGCGCAGCACCTCATGTTTTCTGGCTGGCGCCAGCACTCCATGTTTTTTGGCTGGCGCCAGCGCCTCAGCGCTGGACTGGGTGCCGGAATTTTGCTTTTTTCGGTGATCCGTTGAGCCGCTGAGGCGCGACTGCCCGCGAAAGACGACTTTTTGCAGCCGTGCTAGACCGACGCCGCAAACTAACTCTCCGTCCGCGCTACCGGCCAGCCCGAAAACCGCCGTGGCCTATGACGCCTTTATCAACCGCATCTACTGAATCTCGAGCGACACGACTTCCCCTTCGCCATCATCACGTTCGCGATAATTGACGGATACGCTTTTATTTTTCCAGTCACAGGAGAACGCATCAACCCCGATCAGAATCACCTGCTTGCTGTCGTCAATATGCATTTTCAGGGCTCGCCCCCCGGACACGACGCTGAGCAACGCCTGCGGCGCCGCCGAGCAATCTACAGCAGCGAGTTTGCCCTTGATAAACCGAACTCCCGTTGACCTTGGAGGCGCATCGACTTGCCCCTCGGCCTCAGTCTTTCCCTCAGACTTTCCCTCGGACTTCCCCTCGGATTTTCCCAAGACGACGCCCGAAGCATCGCGTGCAGCGCCAGCCTCAGATGCTGGACTTTCGCTTTGCACCTGGAACGGCCTGGTCTGTTCCTTGAAATTCTCAGCCTGCGCCAACACCGCATTCGCGCGGCTTGCCACCTCGGGATTCCCGCTTCCGGCAAGACCTCGCAGCAGCGCAATGGCCGCGTCCACTTTGCGATTTACCATGTACATATTGGCAAGATTGAAGAGATAGGATTCATTCCGGGGCGACAATTCCACCGCTTTCGTCATCGTGACCAAACCTTTTTCGGGCTCACCGGAAGCCGCCTGTGCGTAGCCCAGCAGCGAATACGCATCGGCCAATTTCGGATCCAGCGCGATGGCGGTTTCCAGTTCCTTTTTCATCTCCCCGGAGTTGCCGCCGTTGATCAGAGTTCCCGCGCGGCTCATCAGCAAGGCGTTGTAGTAATGCACGCGAGGGTCTTTGCTGTCGCGCTCCGCGGCCCGTCGAAAATATTCCCCGGCATGCTCAAAGTCCTGTCGTTGCAGATAGGCATATCCAGCGCCGCGCAACGCCGAAGCGTTCTCCGGGTCCGTTTTGAGAACGTCCTGAAATTCACCGAGGGCGCGGTCGCGATGAGCGGCAGAGTGCGCATCGATGTCCGCGAGCACGGCGCGCGCATCCGCCGAGCTGACCGGAGTCTCGGCAAACTGCGACGCCAAAATATTGGGAGGAGTCGGAATGGAATAGTACTTATACCGGTTGCTGCTCAAATAATTGCGGAGGCCTTTGTCGAACTGGTCCGGCGTCATGCCGAAGGCTTGCTGTATGGCCTGTTCCACCGGTTTTTTCTGGTCGATAAAGGCGGTGAAATACGTGTCGAGCTTCGATATCTGCTGAGTGTCAAAAAGGTAGTGCACTACCAGACTGGACTCCGCATAAAACGTGTTGCGATGGTCCCCGCTCTCGTTGTAAATCTTGGAATTCTGCTGCACACGAAATAGATCGGCGACTCGCATCATTCCGCCCTGTCGCAGAATGAGATAGGTATCGGAGGGAATCTTGCCCACGTGGGCTTCTTTGTTATCCACCTCAATACTCGAAAAAAACTCGGCAAACCCCTCTTCGAACCACGGATCGGTACTCCCCGAAAGATTGCTATTCATCAACTGGTGCGCATATTCGTGGAAAACCACCACCCACGGATTGTCCACCGACATATCGAGCATGATAAAGCTGCGATCCTCGCCGCTCTGAAACAGTCCAGCGACTTCCACTGGCTTTCCGTTAAACACAGGAGCCTCTTGCCGAATCTCCTTTGTGTTTCGAAAGGCCACGATCTGCAATGGGACCGACAGATTCACGTGCGCCTTGGCCATCAGACCTCCGAAAACGGACCGCATCTGCTCGAAATGCAGCGCCACATCGCGGCCGCGTTTATCGCCGGCGTCAGTGACCACGGAGAAGTTAGGCGACCGCACTTCCACCCACTGCGGATCGCCGGCGAAACTTCGCCCGGGCCACAGCAGCAGCCATCCCAAAGCCAGGCATAGCTTGAAAACTCGCATATCTCCTCCCAAGGAGGGGAATAGTACCGCACAATGGGGCGGAAACGAACCGCTATTTTTGGGGGGATATTTGCAGCTGTATCTCTGCCAGTAAGACGACTAACACAGATAGGAGGAGTTATATCCTTAAGGAGAGTTACACCGACACGGTAAACGAAGTCTCGGTCCGCGTAACCGGCCGGTAGAGCGTATCGCGCTCGATGGGCTCGCGTCCGGCCTCCGTGATCAGCCGGACCAAGTCATGCCGCCGCAGCCCTTGCGGAGTGGTCGCACCCGCATCGTGATAAATCTTTTCCTCGACCACGGTGCCGTCAATATCGTCGGCGCCAAAGCGCAGCGAGATCTGCGCAATCTTCGGCGTCATCATCTGCCAGTAAGACTTGATGTGCGCGAAGTTATCGAGCACCAGACGGCTGACCGCAATCTGCTTGATGTCAAGCATTCCGGTGGTTGTAAAAAGATGCCGCAGCGGAGTATTCGCTGGATGAAAGGCCAGCGGAATAAAAGTCTGGAACCCACCCGTCTCATCCTGCAGCGCACGCAGCTTGAGCAGGTGATCGACGCGGTCTTCATCATTCTCGATGTGCCCGTAGAGCATGGTGGCATTCGACTTCAGCCCGATCTCGTGCGCCATCCGCGCCGTATCGAGCCATTGATCGCCATCAATCTTGTGATCGCAGATAATGTGCCGCACCCGGTCGGCAAAAATCTCCGCCCCTCCACCGGGCAAAGAATCAACTCCCGCTTCTTTCATTTTCACCAGCGTCTCGCGGATCGATAACTTAGCCCGCTTAGCCAGATACGCGACTTCTACCATGGTGAAAGCCTTCATGTGGACTTGCGGAAAGCGTTCCTTCAATCCCGAAACCAGATCAAGAAAATATTCAAACGGAAGATCCGGATGCAGCCCGCCCACAATATGAAATTCAGTGATCGCCTCGGTATAGCCCGAAGCGGCCGTCGAGAAGGCTTCTTCAAGCGCCATGGTATAAGCGCCCGGAGCATCTTTCTTGCGTCCAAAAGCGCACAACCGGCAAGCCGCCACGCACACATTCGTCGGATTGATATGGCGGTTGACGTTGAAGTAAGCCTTGTCCCCATGCATCCGTTCGCGCACCCAGTTAGCCAGCCAACCGACAGCAAGAATGTCGCCGGTGCCATAGAGGGCGAGCGCGTCGGCCTCGTTCAAACGTTCGCCGGCAAGAACTTTTTCTTTAATCGGAAGCAGCCGCAGGTCGTCCGTCTGGAATGCGTGGGTCTGGAATGAGTGCGAAGCAGGCATCGCCTTAATGATAACCCAGTCGGCGCCCCAGGTTCGCGCGTCCGTTCTTCGGGCGCTAACCTGGGCTCTCGCTGTACCCCGAGATATCGACGCCTCAATGATGTGGACCTAAACGGTTTTGCGCATGGCGTGAAAATATTCAATTGACTTTCACCACCGTTATGGCAGCATATAATTGTCAGATAATAATCAGCGAGGTCTCTCATGCTCGATACCCGTGAAATCCACTCCCTGACGGATTTCCTTCGCAACCATAAAGCGCACGTCAAGCGCCTCAAAAAGACGCAGGCCCCAGAGGTGCTGACGGTGAACGGCAAAGCCGAGGTCGTTGTGCAGGACGCCGCCAGCTACCAGTTAATGCAGGAGCGCTTGCACCACATGGAAACCCTGACCGCAATTCAAGAGGGCATGGCGAGCGCGGAGCGGGGCGAACTGAAGCCAGCCGCTCAGGTGTTGGACGAGATGCGCGCCAAGTATGGCCTATCGCGTTAGCCTCTCCGCACCCGCCGAAGCGGATGCCTATGCCGCGTTCGAACGCATACGCGCGGCGGCTCCGTTGCATGCGGAGAGATGGCTCGCACGGCTATTCGAGGCCATCTTCAGCCTGAACAGGCTTCCCGCTCGGTGTGCCGTCATTCCCGAGGCAAAAGAGCTAGGTTGTCCAGCCCGTCATCTGCTCTATGGCAAAGGGAGCGGCGTTTACCGAATCATTTTTCATGTCCGGAAGGGCGAGCGGCAGGTGCGAATCTTGCGCATCTGGCACGCGTCGCGAGACGCAATCACCGCCGCCGATGTGGCGGACTAGCCACCGTTGCTTTCATCACATTTTTTTCGTACGCTCATCACAGACTTCCACCCCAATCGCTGCGAAGATACCTCGACAGTGCACCATCGGGGAGCGCGCCAGTCTCCAGAGACGAACGCATTCCGGCCTCAATTTTTAGGTGCTCTTTGACAACAAATGGTTCCAGTCAGCATACCCGCAAGTGCACGCCAAATAGCACAATTCAGCGCTAAGTAACATCTTTTGAATACTTTGCCTCTAACTATCTTATTATCAAAAACTTGACTCATTTTAGGGGGAGGGGGGGCACCCCCCCGAATTTCTGAAATTCTATCCGCCGGTGGGTCTGCGTCGTTGAGCTCGGTGCCCCAGAGCCTGCCCTGAGCTTGCCGAAGGGTTCGCGCCGTTCCTTGGGCGCTAACCTGGGTCGAGCGTAATCGGCGTTAACGGGGGTATCCACAGAACCCTCAACCCCGCCTCAGCAGCAGGTCTCCCGCAACAAAGAAAAAGAACACCACCGAAATCACGCCATTCATGGTGAAGAACGCCGCGTTCAGCTTGCTCAAATCGTCGTGGCGAATCAGCGAGTGCTCGTAGAGCAGAAGCGCAGCCACGGCGACCACTCCCGCGACCGCAAGCTTCCCCAGGCCGAAGGTAATAACCAATGCGACGAGGAGCCCGAGCATCACGACGTGAAACAGGCGGGCCACAACCAGCGCATTCCTGATTCCGAGATAGCGCGGCAGCGAGTGCAAGCCATGGCTGCGGTCATAGTCGTGATCCTGACAAGCGTAGATCACGTCGAATCCGCCGACCCAGAAGGTGACGGCCGCAGTGAGCAGCAGGATGCGCGGATCGAGCGAGCCGCGAACCGCGATCCACGCCGCAGCCGGAGCAATACCGAGCGCGAACCCGAGAAACAGATGCGACCAGCGCGTAAAGCGCTTGCTGTAGGAATAGAGAAGGATCACCGCCAGCGCGACCGGCGAAAGCACAAGAGTCAAGCGGTTCAACTGCGAAGCGGCAAGAACAAAAATTCCACAAGAGATCAAAACGAATAAGCTCACAAACGCAGGTGTCAACTGGCCCACCGGCAAAGCGCGAGTAGCAGTCCGAGGATTAGCCGCGTCAATCGAGGCGTCGGCCAGCCGATTGAACGCCATAGCCGCCGAGCGCGCTGATACCATGGCCACAATAATCCACGCGAGTTGCCCCCATGCTGGCAAGCCTCCCGCGGCCAGCATGGCCCCACAAAGCGCAAACGGAAGCGCAAAGATCGAATGCTCCCACTTGATCATCTCCAAAGTGATCTTAAGATTTCGGAGGAAAGCCACGTCCCAATTGTAAAGCAGGATTGGTAGCGCCAGCGTCCGCCCGGCCCAAAAGGCATCTATCTAGCCGGTGTCGGTGCCCCAGGTTCGCGTCCGTTCTTTGGACGCTAACCTGGGACGCTAACCTGGGATGCTAATCTGGGACGTAATCTGGGAAGAATGCAACACGCCCATAGCCCAACCGGGTGCAACCACACTAGCCACTATTCGTTGTGTCCGTCACTAGCGGCACAAAGCGGCAGCCTTCGAGAATGTTCAGCACGGGCTCTCCGCCGGTTTTGCGAATCAACTGCAGCGCCTGACTGGAGGAAGGGCCAATGGGCAAGATCATGCGTCCGCCTTCGCGGAGCTGAGCGAACAGCGCAGGCGGCATTTCCGAGCTCGCCGCAGAAACCAGGATGGCATCGAACGGCGCATATTCGGCCCAGCCCCGGCCGCCGTCTCCGACTTTGAACCACACGTTGCGATACCCCAATCTCCGAAGCGCATTCTTCGCCGAGGTAGCGAGTTGCGCGTGGCGTTCCACCGAATACACCTCAGCGCAAAGCAAGGAGAGCAACGCCGTCACGTAGCCAGACCCAGTTCCGATTTCGAGCACGCGGTCTGTCGCCTGCAGCGCAAGATGCTCGAGCATCACGGCCACGATATAAGGCTGCGAGATGGTTTGCCCTTCGCCGATCGGCAGCGGGCGATCATCGTAGGCATTCTGGCGCAACAACTCCGGCAGAAACTCGTGCCGCGGCACGTAACGCATGGCGTTGAGCACGCGCACATCGCGAATGCCGCGTTCGGCAAGCTGCGTGCGAACCATTTCGTCGCGCTGCCGCTGGAAAGGATCGCTATGGCCATTCGAGAACATTGCGGCGTCTGAACCTCGAGTATCTGAGCCAGGAGTATGCGAAATGCAGGCTAATAGGGCCCGATGATTCCCCCAATGTTGCGCGCAGCGGGCTGTACGCGCCGAGTCTTTTCTTTCTCTCTTGCGCGTCGATCAAGTCGAGATACTTATAGGCCGATCCTGTATTGAAGAGCACCACGCGGTCGTCAGCGCTGAGAAAGCTGCTGGCGCGCAGCTTCTGATAGGCGACAAGCGCAGCTGCACCTTCGGGCGCGGCGAATATGCCTTCCACGCTTGCCCAGTGCCGCAGGGCTGCGAGAATCTCTTCGTCGGTCGCCGCGATTGCTGCGCCCTTGCTTTTTTTCAGGATGTCGAGAATCAGGTAGTCGCCATAGGCTTTCGGCACCCGCAGACCCGCCGCAAACGTCTGCGCCTCGTTCCACATTTCGGAAACGCTCTTCCCTGCTTCCCACGCCTTTACAATCGGCGCGCAGCCAGCGGCTTGCACGGTGATCATCTTCGGACGCTCGGAACCGATCCAGCCCAATTCTTGCATCTCGTCGAAAGCCTTCCACATGCCGATCATGCCCACGCCTCCGCCGGTCGGATAGATGATGGCTTGCGGCAGTTTCCAGTTCAACTGTTCGGCAATCTCGTAGCCCATCGTCTTCTTGCCTTCAATGCGGAAAGGCTCTTTGAGGGTCGATACGTCGAACCATCCGTCTCTATTCTTCGGCCATCCATCTTCCTTGATGCGTTCGGCAACCATGCGTCCGCAATCGCTGATCAGTCCGTCAACCAGCGTGACATGCGCTCCGTAGTAATCGCACTCCATGCGATTCGCCAGAGGCACATCTTTGGGCATGAAGATGTAGGCTTCGATTCCCGCAGCGGCCGCGTAGGCAGCCAGTGCGCCACCGGCGTTTCCAGCCGATGGAGCCGCCAGCTTCTTCAGTCCATAATGTCTTGCCATGGTCACCGCAGCAGACATGCCGCGCGCTTTGAACGATCCCGTTGGATTCAGCCCTTCGTCTTTGATGAAGACGTTCGCGGGCTCGCGGCTGGGAAGCATGGGAGTAAAGCCCTCGCCCATCGTCACGGGCTTTTCATGCGGAGAAAGTTGAGGAAGAACCTCGGCGTAACGCCACATGCTGGCCACGCGTCCTGATAAATCTTCGCGGCGAAACTTCCCCTTCAGGTTGGCCAGATCGTAGCGCACGAAAAGCACGCCGCCGTCTTTGGGGCAGACATTCTGCGGGCGATCGGCGGAGAGATGCTCTCCACAGCGCGTGCATTCGAGG
>CAWEPW010000022.1:0-46636 GCA_963810955.1 uncultured Acidobacteriaceae bacterium
TAGCGCATAAAACATAAAACAACGCCGCATTCGCCGGAATATGAAGATTGAAGTCCAGGAAACTATGTGCCAGCAGCCCAGTGCAGCTCACCAAAGCAGCAATGCATAGGGCAGCCGTGGCCGAGAACCGTGCCTTGCGAAGGTTGTGAAGTCCCTCGCGATACAACACAACCAGGAACCACCGACCAGGCCAAACACCGCCAGCCCCGTCTCCAGCAGAAGTTCCAGATAGTCATCGTGCGCATTGTTGACGATGAACCCGTCATAGAACACGCGATACCGCGGAAACGCAGTAGCAAAAGTTCCGAATCCGCTCCCCAGAAACGGGTGGGCAACAAACATTCGCATCGAATCGCGATGAATCAACCAGCGCGCCGGATCGTGAGTATTAGCGATGCGGCTGCCAACCTGCGTTGCGGTGGGATCCACGCCAGAAATAAAGCAGTGACCAGGCAGAACGGCAGCTCAAAAATCGCCGCTGACTTTCGAGGTGCGAATTCACGCATCCAAAAGATGGCCAGCAACAGCATTTCCACCGCAATCGCAAACATGCCCCCCGCGATTGGCACAAAAACACCGAAGCGACCATCAGCATGGCCGCAAACAGCAGCAAACCGCGCTTCGCCCCGCGAACCGAACCGTTGAATGCCGGTACCAGCACAATCGGAAACAGCAGCTCCATCAATCCCGCGTAATGGTTGTGATTTACATACCCGCCATACACGCTTCCGGTTTGCGTGATGAACCAATAAATTTTGCCTTCCGAGGTGAAGCCCTGCAAGATCGCGAAAACCGCATAGACAGAGCCATACACGGCCATCGCACTGCTAAAACGACCAATGATCCTGTCGTCAGCCCTTATCAACTGGACCGCGACAAACGTCAGAATTCCATAGGCAACATAAAGCCAAAGCTCCGATAGAGAATCATACAAATACGCTGTCCGGTGAAATGCGATCTGCAGCAGAACAAGCCCGAGAAAAACCAGCATCGGCCCGAACAGCGGACTCCAGCGGATGTGCACCTCAACCGCCGCAACTTGCCAGATCGTCCAGATAAAAAGAACGGCAGCCGCGCCGATTTCAAACACCGCCGTAGACCAATCATCGACAATGCCCATCGCCAGCGGGCCAAACATCAGAAGCGCGCAGAACGCCACAAACAGCGAAATTCGAAGCCCGCGTTCCAGCCGGAGCCGACTGCTCACCGTCGTAACCAGCGGTTTCTCGCCTTCGATAAATTGTCCCAGGGGCATCGGTCAGTGTTCCACTTGCCTCTTCACCAGGCGCAAGTCGTCGATCCAGATCTGCCCGCGGATCCTCGTGTTGGCCGGAGCTCTCACGATCTGCACCGCCAATAACTGCGTGTCGGCGGCATGCGCACTGTGCCTTTCAGCTCTTGCCACGGGTGAGTGTCGAGCACATCGTCGGTCAACAGAAGATTCGCGCCGCTGAATCCGTCCACCAGAGCGATCCTCGGTCCGCTCGAAGTGGTTACATTTTCGCTCTTGATCCACGCGCTGAAGTCGTAATCGGCGTTGGGCTCGACCGGCACATACTCCGTCCATCCCGCCATGTAAGCCTGATCGCCGTCGTAGGCCAACGAAAGCGAATGCGTTCCGGAATGCGCAACTTTATCGTCGATTCCAACCGTCATGTGCTCGGAGGGTTGATATCTCCAACCAAATCCCCAATTCAGCGGCGCCAACTCAAAGCCCGAATTCACGATTAAATTATCGGTTGGCAAATACGCCCGCATTTCGGGAGCAAGGCCGGCAAGCTCGCGCCAGGCGCGGCTGAAAGTTGCCACGTCCTGTTCCTTCAACAGGTAATGGAAGTAAATAATGCTGAGCTGCGGGTTGATGGGTTTGTTGGCGGCAACAATAAATTTCCACGCCTCGTTCGCAGCCGTCGTTTCCTCTCGTTCGGTGAGCACGCGCAAAAACGCAACTGCATTTGGCATTGGCCGGAACAGCCTGGGTAAGAACAATATTCACATGCCGCGTCTTGTCCCAGCACTCCGGAAGAATGGCGCTGGCTGCGGCCGGATTCTGCTCCAGAGCTTCCTTCACCAAAGGCAAAGCGCGAGTGGCGTCTCCCGACTCGAGGAATAATTGCGCGGCTTCACCGGCTACTTCCGGATTTCCCGGCTCCGCGTTGAGCGCCGACTGCAACGCCTTTCTCTTTTTCGACATTACCCGTGATCTGGTAAACCGACGCCAGGTCAAGCCAATAAGATCCCCGGTTCGGATTCAAAGTTACAGCTTCTCGCAGGTTGGCGATGGTGCGGTCGTCGTTCTGATCTGAAAGGGAAAGTCGAAGGCCCAGAAGTGCGGAAATTGAGCATTCCGGGGAACCAGATACGCGGCGCGCTCCAAATGCGGGATCTGCGATTCGCGTTGCGAAGAGTTTCCAAGGCTTTGCGCGAGATAAACCTTCACCGCTCGCGCAACATAAATCGCTAGCGCCCCCAGGCAGAGCACGATCAGCAAAGCCTTCTTCGTGCCGGGGCGCAGCGGCGAGATCACGGTTACTCCCGATGGGCGGTATTCGCCGGCTCGGAGTCGTGATAGTAACTGCCGTACCGATTGCCGTAGTAGTAAAGATCCGGTTCCGTGAAGTCCGCGGCGTTGAGAATAACGCCCATGATGCGGGCATCGACATGCGCCAGCATCTCATAGGCGCGCCGCAATGCCGCTCGGCTCGTCACGCCCGCGCGTATCACGAAGACGGTCGAGTCCGCCAGCGCCGACAAAAGGCACGCGTCGGTCACGCTAAGCACGGGAGGCGTATCGATGATGATGTGATCGAACTCCGGCTCCAGGCTTTGCAGCAAGTCTCTCATCCGCGGCGAAGACAGCATCTCTGAGGGATGAGCGCCACCGGCCCGGCCGGCAGCGCCTTGAGATCCGGCACGTCCGCAACGCTTAGCATCGTGTCCACCGGGTCTGGAATATCGGGTTGCGAGAGGATCGTGCTTAATCCAATCTCCGAATTAAGGTGCAGCAGGTTCGATATACCCGCCCGCCGCATATCCGCCTCAATCAGCAGCACCCGCGCACCCTGCTGCGCCAGAACAATAGCCAGGTTCACGCTGGTCGTGGTTTTGCCCTCTTGCGGCAACGCGCTCGTCACCATCAGAATTTTCGCCGACCTGCCCGTCTTCGAAAGCAGAATCGAAGTTCGCAGCGCGCGATACGCTTCCGCAATTTCCGATTTCGGCCGCATCGCCGATGCCACCGCCGCCGACGTTTGCGGCAAACGCTTCTGCGACCCTGGCAGCGATCGGCTGGGACGACTAGAGAAGGGAATCACCGCCAGCGACGGCAGCGACGTAATCGCCCGCACTTGTTCCAGAGAGTGCACGGAACTGTCACGCGACTCCAGAATAAACGCGAGCGCCAGCCCTCCCGCCAAACCCACCATCAATGACATCACAAGGTTTCGCGGAATGTTCGGCGATGAGGGCGACGTCGGACCGACGCCGGGTCCACGATTCTCACATTGCTCGAACGCAACCCGGTCATCACTCCCGCTTCTTTCAGTTTTTGCAGCAGACCTTCATACAACTGGCGATTACTTTCCACATCCCGTTTGAGCAGGCTGTATTCAATGCCGCTCTCATTCAGCTGGTTCTCTTCGGTCTTTTGATTCTCCAGCGAAGCGCGAAGCAGCTTTTCACGCCCCAGCGCCGCCTGATAATCCTTCTGGTACTTGGTAGCCAGCCGTTTGATTTCCGATTGAATGTCCGACTGAACCGCTGTGAGCTGCTCATTCAGTTCTTCTACTTTGGGATACGTAGGCTGAAAATGAACGCTCGCCTGCGCCAACTGGCGATGCAGGTCTTCTTCCTGGCTTCGCAGCTTGACCAGCGGACTCGACGCGTCCACGTTCGACAACAGGTCGGGATCGCCCGCACTGGCCAGGCGATACACAGACTCCTTCTGCATGCGGTCCGCTTCCGCCGCCGTCAGTTCTTTATTGAGCTCGTCGAGTTTAGAAGTGATGATGTTTTCTTTTTCGTCGATGCCCAGAATCCCGTGCTCTTTCTGATAGCGGACCAGCTTCTCCTGCGATTCTTCCACCTTCATCTGCAAATCTGACAGCTGCTGCGTCAGCCAGTCCGAAGTGCGGTTGGTGGCATCGAGCCGAGTCTTGTAATTCTGCTCGATATAAGTATCGATCAAGCTGTTGACAGCTTTCGCAGCCAGCGCCGGATCGGAACTGGAAAAGCGAATCTCCAGCAGCCGCGTGCGCGGAATCGCGTTGATCTGTAGCGCTCCATGAAACTTCGCGACCAGCCCCGCTTCCTGGTGCGGTTCAATCACGCGCGACTCGCCCTGCCCCGCAGCCGATGAAGAATTCGCGTGCACGATTCCCTTGCCTGCGAATGCCGGATCGGAATCAAGGTTCAACCTGCGGATCACAAGTTTGGCGATGGCATCGCTTTGCAGAACGTGCGTCTGCGTATCCATGGCCACCATGTAATCGTCAAAAGCATCGCTTCCGCTCGCGTCAGAAGTTTTAAGCCCCGCCGTGTCGGCCCCCTCGCGATTGATCACCACCCGGCCCACCGCTTCGTAGATCGGAGTAGCTGAGAAAGAAGCGATCGCGCCGATCAGAAAAGCCACCAGCATCACAGACAGAATCGTCCACTTATGTCTGAGTATGATCGGCCAGTAGTCCCAGAGGCTGGGAATATGGCTGACCGTGAAGTTATACCCCGCCGGCAAAGGGCCGCCGTCATGCGCAGGTACGGAAGAAGGTCCGGCAGAAGCTACGGCAGGAGTCGACGCCGCACGCGCCGTCTGCAGTTCATCCGCGCGGGGCATCAACCTCCGAAAGGTCTTCTCAGGCTCCATTTACTGCTCCATACCAACAATAGTTTCGCGGGAGGAGGCGCAACCGCGGAAGTTCTCTGGGGGACGTGCGACAAAGTGACCTTGATTGTACAACGTTACCCGCAGGCAGCAAGACCTTTATAAGTGCTGGCCCTTACAATTTCTTCATATCACCCGCCGGCAACTTGGGCAGCCTTCGCCGAAAGGCCCATTCTGTCGACCTAAGCCTTGAATGTTCAATCATTTGCCCCCGCCAGATCGCCCGCCGGAATTGCCATCTGGCGCTGTGCTACACTAACCGCGGCTTCGCCGCAGCGCCTCGAATCTCGCGATTCCCCATTGCGAATGCATTGCCCAGGCAGTCGCAGCAAGCACATAATGCCAGGCAGTGGGAACTTCCGGCCCGCTCCAACTCAGTTTTGAGATCACATTTAAGATCAAATCTCTTAACATAGCGAGAATCAGGCATAACGAGAACAGCATGACGAATCGACGACGTGCGCTTATCACAGGAATATCCGGGCAGGACGGCAGCTATCTCTCAGAACTGCTTTTAGAAAAGGGCTACGAGGTTCACGGACTCGTACGCCGGGTTGCGATCGAAGATCCCCAGCATCGTCTCTCGCGCATCCAGCATCTGCGCGACAGAATTCATCTCCACGCCGCGTCGCTCGAGAGCTACCCCAGCCTAATGAAGGTGGTTGCGGCCGTGCAGCCCGATGAGGTTTACCATCTGGCGGCGCAAAGCTACGTCAGCTATTCCTTCGAAGACGAATTCTCCACCTTCGAGATCAACGTCAACGGCACGCATTATCTGCTATCCACCTGCCGCGACGTTGTGCCCAAGGCCAGATTTTATTTCGCCGGATCAAGCGAAATGTTCGGCTCCGCGCCCGCTCCGCAAAACGAGAACACCGCGTTTCGTCCGCGCTCGGCCTATGGCATCTCAAAAGTCGCCGGCTATCATCTCACGCGCAACTATCGCGAAGCCTACGGCCTGCACGCCTCCTGCGGCATGTTATACAACCACGAATCCCCGCGCCGAGGCATGGAGTTCGTAACCCGCAAGATTTCTTCGCTCGCGGCGCAGATTAAACTGGGATTGGCCAAAGAAATTCGCATGGGCAATCCCGAAGCCAAACGCGATTGGGGACACGCCCGCGAATATGTTGAGGCCATGTGGCGAATGCTGCAGCAGGACCAGCCCGACGACTACGTAATCGCCACCGGCGAAACGCATTCGGTGAGAGAATTTCTCGAAGCCGCATTCGGCCTGCTCGACCTCGACCCCTACAAATATCTGGTGCTCGACGAACGCTTTATACGTCCCGCCGAAGTCGATGTTCTGCTTGGAGATACCACCAAGGCGCAGCAACACCTGGGCTGGTCGGCCAAGACCAAATTTACCGAACTGGTCCGCGACATGGTCGAGTCCGATCTAAAGCTCTACTCGCGAGGCAGCGACCTGCCGCCAATAACCGTGAATCACCAGCCCAACGCCAACCAGCCCAACGCCACCCAGTCCAACCCGCCACAAAACCTGCAATCCATAATCGGCAAGTGATGACGGACCGTCAACCCGTCAAGATCAAAAAACGCCCTCGCCCCGGCCGATCCCTAACCAACGCAAACCGCAATGCCATTCTCAGCCTTCTGCTAGCAGTCGCGACCATCGCCCTCTACAGCCCCGTCATCGGATACCCATTCCTCGTCTTCGACGATCACGATTACGTCACCGCAAATTTCCACATCCATCGCGGCCTGGCCTGGAGCACCATCAAGTGGGCATTCAAGTCCACCGCCGCCGCGAATTGGCATCCGTTCACCTGGCTCTCGCACGCCCTCGACTATCAACTCTTCGCGATGAACGCCGCCGGCCATCATCTCGACAGTGTCCTTCTCCACGCCATCAATGCCGTATTGCTATTTCTGCTGTTGTGGTGGGTCACAAAGCGCACGCGCCCAAGTTTGCTGGTAGCGGCCCTGTTCGCCCTGCATCCGATCAACGTCGAATCAGTCGCCTGGATAGCAGAGAGAAAGAACGTCCTGAGCACGCTCTTCTTTCTCCTGGCCATCGCCGCCTACGTACGCTACGCGCACAAGCCCGATTGGCGCCGATATCTCTTGGTAGCGGCATTATTCGCCGCGGGCCTGATGGCCAAGCCCATGGTGATCACTCTGCCCTTTGTTCTGCTCCTGCTGGATTACTGGCCGCTAGGCCGAATCGCCGGCTCTCCGGCCAGCGTCGCGGCCGCGCCGCAATCGCCACTCTCCAGGCTGCTGCTCGAGAAGATTCCCTTGCTCCTTCTCTCCGCCGCCAGCGCATGGATCACGCTCAAGGCGCAACGCTCCGGAATGGCAGTTCGCAGTCTCCACCAATACCCGCTCCCGTTACGAATCGAAAACGCCATCGTCGCCTACGGCCTCTATCTCTGGAAGACATTCTGGCCCGCGCACCTCTCGCTCTATCCTCACTCCGCAATCGCGATTCCCGCCTGGCAATGGATTCTCTCCGCCCTGATCCTGATCAGCGTCACAGCCCTCGTTCTAGCCTTCCGCCGCAAAGGCTACCTGCCCGTAGGATGGTTCTGGTTCCTAGGCACCCTGGTTCCAGTAATCGGCCTGGTCCAGGTAGGAGAAGCCTCGATGGCCGATCGCTACGCCTACATCCCGCTCGTAGGAATCTTCCTGATGATTTCCTTTGGCCTAGCCGATCTAGCCGAGGCAAAGGCGCAGGCAAAGGCCGAGGTGCAGGCAAAGGCGCAGGCAAAGGCCGAGGTGCAGGCAAAGGCGCAGGCTAAAGACGTCGGCATCGCCCGCCAGCCAATCCCGGCACTGGCACTCTGCGCTTTGGCAGCGCTTAGCTTTCTAACCCATCGCCAGATCGCCTACTGGGATAGCGACTACGACCTGTGGGCGCACACGCTAGCCATCGCAGAAAATCCCGTTGCCCACGACGCCATGGGTTCCGCCCTGCTCGACCCCGACCTGGCAATAACGCCGAACAACCGCGACGACCTCGATACAGAGCAAAAGCGCATGGACGAAGCTCGTCGCCACTTCGAGCGCGCCATAGAAATGCGCCGTCAACTCGCGACGCAGAATCCCGCCGCCTATCTCCCCGATATGGCCAACACGTTAAATAATCTGGGAAATCTCGATCGACTCCAGGGAAAGACAGACGACGCTCGCAAACACTCCGAAGAGGCTCTAAAGATCCACCTCCAACTGTCCCAGCAAAATCAGGAGCCCTTTCCCCCCGACCTGGCCCAAACCCTGAACAACCTGGGCTCTCTGGAAAAAGACACAATGCAGATCGACGCGGCCGATCGCCACTTCAAGGCAGCTCTGAAAATTTACCGCGAAATGGCGCAGCAAGATCCCGACGATTACCTCCCCAAAGTCGCCGAAATCCTCAACAATCTCGGATTCGTAGCAAGGTCCGAAGCCATATCCGAAGCCAGATTGGAAGCAAAGCTCGAAGCAAGGCCCGAAGCAAACTCCGAAGCAAACTCCGAAGCCAGGTCCGAAGCAAAGTCTGAAAGAAAGTCCGAAGGAAGATCCGAAACAGAGTCCGAAAAACACCTCGCCCAAGCGCGCGCTTACTACGAAGAAGCCCTCACAATTCGCCGCCAACTGGCGCAGCAGGATCCCGACACCTACCGTCCCTACCTGGCAACAACCTTGAACGACTTGGGGATACTAGACGCGCAGCAAAACCGTCTCGACGACGCCCGCCGCCACTACAATGAAGCCCTGCAGTCCTACCGCCAGCTAGCCAACCAAAACCCAGCCGCCTACCTCCCCTACGTAGCCGCGACACTCAATAACCTCGCCCTGCTAGATGAAAGCCAGAACCGCCTCGAAGAAGCCCGCGCCCATTACCAGGAAGACCTGACCCTATTCAAGAAGCTCTTCGACGCCGATCCCGAGAAATACGCCAGAGACGTAGCCAGAGTAGAAGCGAATCTCGAAGCGCTGGAAAAGCGAGCAACCTCCCGATAGGAAAGCTGGATCGGCTCGCTCTCCGACTGAATTGCGATTGACGGTATTGTTATGAGACTGTGGACTTGAGGACGCATGTATATTCTTGCCCTTCCGATTTTTCGGTAAGGGACGATTTGTGATGTCGAACGAACCATCCCGCGATTCTTAACAGCAAGCTCCCCACTGTCGTACAATTGGCGATTACAAAATAATCACAGGAGCATCCATGCGCACCACACCGACCGTCTTTGTCTTGGGCTTGATCATCGCTACCTCGCTGCTGGCTGCTGGACAGGCTGATTCGGCTCCGCGGGCGGCACATCCGCCGGTTCGCAGGGCTCCGGTCACGGAAACCACGGCGGTCATACACACTACGGCGGGAGATATGCATTGCACATTGTTTCCCAAGGTTGCGCCGATTGGAGTTGAGAACTTCATCGGATTGGCTACGGGCACGAAGGACTGGACCAGCCCTGTCTCCCATGCCAAGAAACATGGGGTTCCACTTTATGACGGGACTATTTTTCATCGCGTGATTGCCGAGTTTATGATTCAGGGGGGAGATCCCAAGGGGGATGGCACGGGCGATCCCGGATACAAGTTCAAGAATGAGACCTCGCCTGAGGTCGCGTTTGATCGGCCGGGGCGGCTTGCTTACGCCAACGCCGGGCCGGATACCAATGGATCGCAGTTCTTTATTACGGAAGTTGCCTACCCGAGCCTCAATGGCGGCTACACGATTTTTGGGCAGTGCGATGATGAAGCGGTTGAGCTGGTGAAGAAGATCGCTCGCATGCCTACCGATGGCGAGCGGCCGGTTCATCCGGTGAAGATCACGCATATTGATATTCATCGGGCCACGGCGTCGAGCGCCGGGATGGCATCCAAGCCGGTGAGTAAGACTCAGAAAGAGATGTAGGAGATTTACGTTTCTTGCCGCTGCGGAGACGAGGCTAGCCTCGTCTCTACGGCTGGAATCTTAGCGCTCTAGGAGAGAATCGAGATTATGACCCGCACACCCGGAACTTATGCTGTATTTGAAACCAGTGAAGGTGACATTGTTTGCCGACTTTTTGAGAAGGATGCGCCGAAGACGGTTGCTAATTTTGTCGACCTGACTGAGGGGAAGCGCGAGTGGACGCATCCCACGACGCGGAAAAAGACCAGCGATCCTCTTTATCATGGGACAATTTTTCATCGTGTGATCCCTGGTTTCATGATTCAGGGCGGAGACCCGATGGGCACGGGTTTTGGCGGTCCGGGGTATCAGTTCGAAGATGAGACGAAAGGCTCGCCGCACCATTTTGACAAGGCGGGCAAGCTGGCCATGGCCAACTCTGGTCCTAACACCAATGGTTCGCAGTTTTTTATTACGGTTGGCAATACCGATTGGTTGACCGGGAAGCACACGATTTTTGGCGAGGTGGTCGAGGGGTATGACGTGGTCGAAAAGATTTCGAAGACGGCCAGGAATCGGCAGGACCGCCCTAATAAGGATGTGGTGGTGAAGTCGGTGAAGATTGAGCGGTGACGGCTTCGTCGTCGTTTCTCGGGCTGGCTAGGAATCGGGCGCGCGACGGCCAGCCCCTAAAGGGGCGATTCAGTTCAGGGCTTTGCGGTATCGCTGAAGCGATACCCTGATACGAAAACCTAATACTAAACCCTCATACTCAACAGCTAGCGGGCTGATTTGAAGATTGCGAAGGTTGCGCCTTGCGGGTCGGCTATGACCGACATGCGGCCGACTCCTTCCATCGTCATGGGGGGAAGATGGAGCTTGGCTCCCATCTCTTTCGCCTTGGTGGCGGTGGCATCCACGTCATCGACCAGGAAGTAGGCCAGCCAGTGCGGCGGCACTCCGGGCTGGCGATGGGCTGAGGGTGGAACGCCCCCGATGAAGTGCTCTCCGTTCTTGATGTGGAGATAGCCGGAGGGATCTTTGGGATCGGCGGCTACCTGCCATCCGAAAAGACCCGTGTAAAAGTCGGATGCGCGCTTTGCGTCGGGCGTGCTCAGGTCGGCCCAGACCAGCGTGCCGTTGACGTGGGCGATTCTGATTCCGGAGTTCTTGTTGGCCTGCCAGACGCAGAAAGTCGCGCCGGTTGGATCCTGGATCACGGCCATGCGGCCGGCATCCATGACGTCGAAGGCCGGAGCCAGAATTTTGCCGCCGAGTTGCTGCGCTTTGGTTACGGCCGCGTCGGCGTTGGCGACGGCGATGTAAATCATCCAGTGCGGAGGGACGCCGTGCGCTTTCTCTTCGGGGCGCAAGGTGCATCCGGCGGCGGCTTCACGGCCCTGGAGTTTGAATTCGGTGTAGAAATCGTTTGGGCCTATGGGATTGTCGTGGGCTTGCCATCCGAAGAGCGAGCCGTAGAAGCTTTTGGCGGCGTTCTGGTCGGAGGTGTGGAGCTCGATCCAGCAGAAGGAGCCGGGGGCGTGGGTTTCGATGTTGGACTTGGGGGCGTCGGTCGTGGCTGTGTTTGTCATGGCGGAAAAAGTTTACACCAAATTGGGCGGCGAGTTGTCAACGGCAGATGAAAACCAAAGCTAGAGTGGCTTGATATGCTGGCGAATCCAGTCGCGGATTTGGGCGAAGCGGAATTCGTGCCGCTCCATTGAACCGACGATGAAGGAATGGCCGGCTAAGCCTTCGACCTCGATGTAATAACCGTTGCGCCGCAGGAAAACATCGGCGGCGGTGAAAGCTATGCGCTTGTTCCCGTCGAGGAATCCGTGGTTGTTGCCGAGGGATTCCATCAGCGCCGCCGCCTCTTCTTCGAGGGAGTTGTAATAGCCGGTCTGCGGACGAAAAACGGCGGCCTCCACTGCAGCTTGATCGCGGACACCATGCAGGCCGCCGAAAATCTCGATTAACCGGTGCTGCATGCGGTAGACTTCCGCCACCGTGAGGTAATCCGCCATTTTGGATTGTTACTTTGCGAGGCGCTCTAACAGATCACGGTTGCGGGCCACCGACTGCTCGAAGGCATCCATCACCTCGGAGCGGACCAGATGTTGGGATGGAACCACATTGTGGAGGTAGAACTTGAGCGCCTGCTCCAAGACGTAGCGCTTGGATTGTCCGTTTTTCTCGGCGACCGCGACGAACTCGTCGTAGAGCTGGGCGTCGATTTCGGGAGTGAACTTCTTGGTCTTCGTCGTGGACATGGCCCGTAGTCGCTATTCATTTGTATTTTAGCATTATATACTTGGTAAATCAATGTAAATATTGATCTACCCATGTAACTGATAAATACTGGGTAAGATTGGGTCGGTTTATGAAATGCGGAGCAAGCATTGATAGGGTCCGGGGCATATGCTAGACTCTCAAGACCATGAAAATTCCAAATATTCAGTCGTCTTAAGAGCGGCCATTCCGCTCAACGTGTGCGGCAATGCGATTGCGCAAATCGGAGCTTCATCAAAGACGACGTCCGAACTGTGCGACGTCTCTGATGGCCGAGGGTTCCGATGGAGTCTAGGGGCTACAAGACGCGCGCGGCGAAATCGGGCGGCAATTATGTTGATATGGATAACGGCCGAGTCATTTTGGGTTTCCGGTGTACAGAAGAATGGTGAAACCCCACATGGGCAGAGACTGTCGGAAAGGTTCTGATTGAGGCCGCGGCGGTGCCGCATTATTAGGCGATCGAGGCAAAGCCTTGAACAAGGCTGTCTAAGAGGTGACAAACGCTATCCCTCAAACTGACATCGGGACGGCATTCACGATTGGAAGGCGGATTTTTCGGAGAAGAAAGGGTGTCTACGATGATCCAGTGCGCAAAGCCATTCTCGGTTCATAGCAAACGTGATCCGCAGCTAGGTGCAGAACGCGCGATTGATCGGTCGGACACAAACATCTCAGAGGCT
This sequence comes from uncultured Acidobacteriaceae bacterium, assembly GCA_963810955.1. Taxonomy (GTDB): domain Bacteria; phylum Acidobacteriota; class Terriglobia; order Terriglobales; family Acidobacteriaceae; genus Acidiflorens. Next base: position 12,701 of record CAWEPW010000022.1, read on the forward strand.
CACAATAAGTTGTCGAAAGTCCCCATTCCACCAACGACCCGAGTTCAGTGCAGGTTCTTCCCTACCCAATCGTCAATTCTCTACCAGCGCCTTATTCAGATTCTCCAGCGAATTGGCTACGCTAAAGCGGAGATAGCCTTCTCCGTGGTCGCCGAAGGCGGTGCCGGCCAGGCAGGCTACTCCGGCTTCTTCCAGCAGGGCGTCGGCTAGTTTCTTCGAGGGCCAGCCGGTTTTTTTGATGTTGGGGAAGGCGTAGAAGGCGCCTTTGGGGAGGAGACAGGAGAAGCCTTTGATCTTGTTCAGTCCGGCGACGAAGACATCGCGGCGGCGCTGGAATTCGGCGTTCATTTTGTCGACCGACGACTGATCGCCTTGCAGGGCCTCGATTCCGGCTATTTGGGTGAAGCTGGCGGTGCAGGAAGTGGCGTTGGTTTGGAGGCGAGAGATTTGCACGGCCAGGTCGGAACGCATTACGCCGTAGCCCATGCGCCATCCGGTCATGGCGTAGGTCTTGGAGAAGCCGTCTAGCAGAATGGTGCGCTCTTTGAATCCGGGGACGCTCATGATGGAGAAATTTTCGACCGGATGGCCTCCGTCAGGAAAGATGAGGCGGCTGTAGATTTCGTCGGAGAGGACCATGATGTTGCGGTCGCCGATGGCTTCGGCGATCTCGAGAATATCTTTTTTGGTGAGCACGCCTCCGGTGGGATTGTGGGGCGAGTTCAGGATGATCAACTTGGTGTGGTCGTTGATGAGCGAGGCCAGTTCTTTTACGTCGATGGAAAACTCGCGCTCTTCACGCAGCGGAATCGGGACGCCTTTGCCCACGGAGTAATTGACCATCGATTCGTAGATGGGGAAGCCGGGGTTGGGGTAGATGACTTCATCTCCAGATTCAATTAATGCCAGGATGGTGAAGAAAATAATCGGCTTGCCACCGGGGACGACAACCACTTCGTCGGCGGAGACTGGGACTTTGCGGGTGCGGCTGACGTAATCGGCTATGGTCTGGCGGAGGTCGGGAAGGCCGGCGGCGGGGCCATAGTGCGTCCATCCTTTGTGGAGGGCGTCTACGGCGGCCTCGATGACGTTAGCGGGCGTGTCGAAGTCGGGTTCGCCGATCTCGAGGTGAATAATATTTTTGCCCTGCTTTTCGAGGGCTCGGGCCCGGTTGAGAACTTCGAAGGCGGTTTCGGTGCCGAGCCGCGACATGCGGCCGGCCAGACGCAGTTCGTATTGGGTTGTGGTGGGCATAGGGGCGGATGGAATTATAACGCGTTGGTAAGGTTAAAGGTCAGGTCAGAGGTCAGAGGTCAGATTGCAGAAGTGAGAATCTCCTAAAAACTGCGGTTGGCGATTTGTGCTTTTCGCCTCTGCAATTTGACCTCTCACCTCTGCAATTATTCTGAGATCGTGCTCTCTTCGCTTTGCGCCCGCAGGACGCGATCGATGGAATAGGGAGGGCGCTGCGCGGGTTCGTGGTAGTGGCGTACCTGCATTTCTCCCAGCAGGCCTACGGCCAGCAGGTTCAGACCCGCGAGCAACATGACGGCCGAGAACATCATCAGCGGGCCGTGCTTGGTCATGACGTCGGTGTGGTAGACGAGCTTGTCGAAGATGAGCCAACTGGAGATTCCGCAGCCGCCCAGGATGCTGAACATTCCGAGCGAGCCGAAAAAGTGCAGGGGGCGGGAAAGATATTTGAGCAGGAAGCGGATCGTGATCAGGTCGAAGAAGACGCGGAAGGTGCGCGAGATTCCGTAATGCGATGCGCCGCGCTCGCGGACTATGTTTTTGATCGGCACTTCGACGATTGATGCGCCATACCAGGAGGCGAGAGCGGGGATGAAGCGATGAAGTTCTCCATAGAGCGGAACCTGGCCGATGATTTCGCGGCGGTAGGCTTTGAAAGTGGTGCCGAAGTCGTGGATGTCTACGCCGCTCAGCTTGGCCATCAGCCAGTTGGCGCAGCGCGAAGGGATGCGGCGCAGCCAGAAATTATCGACGCGATTCTTGCGCCATCCGCTGACGATGTCATAGCCCTCGGCAATTTTCTCGAGGAAGAGCGGGATGTCGGCGGGGTCGTGTTGCAGGTCGCCATCCATGGCGATGATGTATTCGCCGCGGGCGTGGTCGAAGCCGGCGGCGAGGCCGGCGGTTTGTCCGAAATTGCGGCGCAGCTTGACTACGGTTACGCGGCTGTCGACGGCGGCGATTTCGCGGAGCAGATTGAAGGTGCCGTCGATGGAGCCGTCATCGACCAGCACCATTTCGAAGGTCTCGCCACTCGCTTCCATTACGGATTTCAGCCGCGCGTAGAGATCGGTGACATTCTCCTGCTCGTTGTGGAGAGGGACTACGATGGAATATTTAAGCACTATGCCTTTTATTATACGGCAGCGGGGCGATGGTTTCGTAGTGACTTGTGGGGCAGGTGGTGAATGCAGGGGGCTGAACTGCGGCTGAGAAAGGTCGCCTGATCCATCGTCCGTGGTGCTCACCCTTCGAAAAGCGCGAAGGGTGAGGCAGCCAAGGTTGTGAGGCAAAGGTGGGCAAGCCCCCTCTGGAGCACGCGACGGGGCGATTCCTAATTCACCGTCTGCGTCAGCGAAGACGAGCTGCCGGTGAAGTCCGCGCTGCCGTTATACGTCGCCGTGATGGTGTGCTTGCCCGAGGTCAGCGTTTTGGTTGTGTACTTTGCCGCGCCGTTGCTCAAGCCCACACTCTTCAGCAGCGTCGAGCCATCGTAGAAACTCACCGTACCGGTGACCTTGTCGGTGAACTCCGGCGTTACGGTCGCGGTGAAGGTTACGGATTGCCCGGTGTTCGACGGATTGAGCGAGGAGACCAAAGCGGTCGTGGTGGTGGCCTTGTTTACAACCTGGTTGACTAATTTCGACTTGCTGCCGACGAGGTTCGAATCACCGCCATACACCGCCGTGATTGGGTTAGTACCCCCCATGAGGGCAGAGCTCGTGAAGCTGGTCGACCCGCCACTCAACGTTCCCGTTCCGAGCACGGTTGCGCCTTTCATAAACGAGACGGTTTCTCCATCCGGCGGCGGCGCGCCCCCGCTGGATGTTACCGCCGCGGTGAACGTCACACTCCGCCCATACGTGGACGGGTTTAGCGAGGACAGAAGTGTCGTAGTTGTGCTTGCCTCAAGCACATTCTGATTAACTTGATTTGAGGTGCTGACGCCATAGTTCGAGTCGCCCGAATAAATCACAGTGAGAACATTCAGACCCAATGGCAGCTTGGTCGTGGTAAACGAGGCGACGCCCCCGCTAAGAGCCTTCGTTGCCAGTGTCGTTGTCGATCCATCCCGGAAATAAACAAACCCCGTCGGTGTGCCACCCGACGGTGACGAAACCGTGGCTTTTAAGGTCACCGGCTTGCCCTGCGCCGAAGGGTTCACGTTGGTCGTCAGCTTAGTCACCGAGTCGAGCAGACCGAGGCCGGTAAGGGAGATCCACTGCCGGGGCGCGCTATCCACGATCTTCACGGCTGCGCTCCGGTTTCCGACTGCTGTGGGGGTGAAGGTCACAGTGATCGAGCAGTTTGTGCTGGGCTGAAGCGAAGCGCCACAGTTATTGGTTTGGGCGAAATCCCCGTTATTGGTTCCGGTAACGCCAATGGATGTGATCGTCAGGCTGGTGCTCCCGGTGTTGTTCAACACGGAGACCTGCGGATCGCTGGCGACGCCCGTCGGCTGATTCCTAAAATCCAAGTGAAGCGGGGACAGTGTTATGTCCGATGGCTGGGCACTGATTTTGGCCACGAAGGCGTCGCCGGGGCCGGCAAGGAAGGGTTGCAAGGGATTCATGGTGGGGAAATTGTAGGAGCCGGTATTACCGGTGACGTAAGCATTGCCCGAACTGTCCAGAGCGATGCCCAAAAGTGGCTCGACCATGTAGTAGATGCCTTCGTAATCGGAGGCAAAGCCTCCAAGCCCTCCCAAATAGGTGGAGTACGCCAATGCCGATCCGTCGGGATCTATTTTGGTAACGAAGGCGCTTAGCCCCCAGAGATTGGTCGGCTGCAAGGGATGCTTTGCCGGAAAGTCGTACGACTCGGTATAGCCGGTGACGTATGCGTAGCCCGAACTGTCCGCAGTGACGCCAATGCCCCAGTCATCGTTGGTGCCGCCCAGATAGTCGGAGTACAGCAAGGCCGATCCGTCGGGATTAATCTTGCTGACAAAGGCATCCCAGCAATTGGAATATTGGTTGCCACCACCGCCGCAGGTGGTCTGAAAGCTACTGGGCGTGGTGGGAAAGTCTCTTGAGTAGGTGGTGCCGGTGACGTAAGCATTCCCTGAGCCGTCGACGGCGACGGCCGCGCCCCAGTCGATGTCACTGCCGCCGAGGAAGCTCGAGTAAACTAATGCCGACCCCGTCGGGTTGAACTTCGTCACGAAGGCGTTGGGCGGAGAGCAGCTAGAGTTCCCTTCGCAGACGGACTGGAAGGCGCCGGGCGTGGTCGGAAAGTCGGTTGAGTCGGTCACGCCGGTAACGTATGTATTACCCGAGCTGTCCACCGCGATCCCGTAGCCGTGGTCCCCACCGACAGGCCCTCCGCTGCCCCCTAGATAAGTAGAGTAAACCAAGGCCGATCCCGTCGGGTTGAACTTGGTTACGAATACTCCCGCGGGCGTCGTTTGGTAGACACCGGGGGTGATAGGGAAGTCTGACCCAGCGGACCCAGTGACATAAGCGTTGCCAGCACTGTCCACGGCAATGGCCTCGGCGGTGGTATAACCGCCGCCTCCGAGGTAGCTGGAATAAACCAAAGCCGAACCCTTGGGGTTGAGCTTAGTCACGAAACCGTTACCACCGCCACAATTGCCGCCGCCGCCGCAGACGGTTTGAAACGCACCGGCTGTGGTCGGGAAGTCGGTGGAACGGTGGTACCGATAACGTACGCATTGCCCGAACCGTCGACGGCGATGCCAGCGGCAATGTCGCCTCCGCCATCCGCGTATCCGCTTCCCCCAAGGTAAGTGGAATAGACCAAAGCCGATCCGGTGGGGTTAAACTTGGTCACGAAGACATCGTTATCTCCCATCCGGGTTGTCTGGAATGCACCGGACGTGACCGGGAAGTCGGGTGAATACGTATTGCCCGTGACGTAAGCATTTCCCCCGCTGTCAACGGCGATGCCGCTGCCGCTCTCGTAACCACTCCCGCCCAAATAGGTCGAGTAAATCAGCGGGTCGATGTAGAGAGGCCTTGTCGCGTCGTATTTTGCCAGTTCGAATCCCACACGATTTGTGTTGGTGATGGAATAGTGCGCGGCAATCTCATGGCGCGCGCCTTGCTTTTCCTGATAGACAACCGGCTTGTGCCAGCGGATTTCTTCTTCGCTCGTCTTTAGAATTAGAATCAGGTCGCCCTGGGCGTTTTGCCGAATCTGCTTAGCCCCGCGAACGTCGAAGGCGATGCGATGGGGGTCCGCTCCGGGCGCCACGATGAAGTCGTATTCGAGTTGACGCTGATTGCCGTAGTAGACCAGGTCGATGCCGGAATAGATTTGCTGGTACTTCACCTTCGCGTAGGTGGGGACGTTTGTGCGCCACTTGGCCGGATCGTTGCCGGTGAAATAGTTGCTCGTGCCGGGCAGTTCGTCGACGCCCGCAACTTTGGCGGCGGGATTGGTATGGCGGAGCTTCATCCGCAGCACGGCGCCGGGGGTGCGATCGGCGGATGCGGCCAGCCGCTTCTCCGCGGGGGATGAGGTGGCCCGTTTGAATGCCGGTTGCTGCGCCGTCTTCTTCGCCTGCTTGCCGGGCAACGTCATTACGGCTTCGTCGGACGTGAGAAAAAGCGAATAGTCGCTGGTGCGCGACAGAAATTTGACCTGAGGGTCGGACTGTCCGTGGTTGGCCTCGAAGCTCAGCGGCAGCTTGCCGTACTGATCAAGAATCCTGGCCTGGGCTTGGGGCTCGACTTGCGACGCACGGTTCTGAGAATTCTCGAACGAAGATGCAGCGGTTGGGGATATGGTGCCTGGCGAGACAGCGCTTGGCGTTACGGGGCTTGGCGGCGCAACGGTCGCGCTCTGGCTGCTGGCGGGAGGCCGGTTTGACTGGGAGAAGAGGAAGGCGGCAATCGAGCCGGAAAACAGGCAGAAGATGATGACGCGTTTCATGAGAATCTCCTTGCAACTGAGTTCGTGCAGAAACAGGGGCCCGGATCGGCTGTCGAGGGGGGAAGGAGGGCGTGGCAGTCGAAGACGAAATATTTTCGCCTTAGTCACATGCACTGTCAAGGTGAAGTTGCGCGGGACGCATAACCCTCAAAAAAAACAGCCGACCCAAAGCTCGTGCTCCCTAATTCACGGTCTGGGTGAGCGAAGAGGAACTGCTGTCAAAGCTGGCACTACCGTTGTAGGTTGCTGAAATGCTGTGCTTTCCCTCCGCCAGCTTGGTGGTGGTGTACTTTGCCGCGCCGGCGCTTACGGCCACAGTCTTGAGCGTGGTGGCGCCATCGGTAAAGGTAACGTTGCCGGTAGGCGTACCGCTGAACTGCGGCTTGACAGTGGCGGTGAAGGTCACGGATTGTCCCGCGTTCGAAGGGTTCAGCGATGAAACCAATGTGGTCGTGGTGGTGGCTTTGTCGACCACCTGACTCAACGCCTTTGATGTGCTCGTGGCGAAGTTCGTGTCACCGGCGTACACCGCCTTGACTGCGTTGGTGCCTGCGGTCAGGGTCGAGGTTTCAAAGGCCGCCGAGCCTGCGCTCAGCTCTCCCGTTCCTAATACCTTCGTGCCTTTCATGAACGTGACGGTTTCTCCATTGGGCGGAGTCCCCGCCTTGGAAGAGCTCGCGGCTGTTAGAGTGACCGTCTGCCCATACGTGGAGGGATTCAGTGAAGACGTAAGAGTAGTGGTGGTCGCTGCCGGAGGGGTAAGGACGAAGCCGTGAAACACAGATTTTGTATCGCCGTAGGTTCCAGCGATCTCTCCGGCGGTGTTGACGCTGAAGCCTGCGGTCCCCTGGAGCATGCCGGTACCGGCGCCCGGAACGTCAAATGGGGTGATCACGCCATTGGCAGCGCGCGTAAAGCCGTGGTACATAGCGCCCGAGTCCGCGTAGCCTCCCACGATTTCGCCAGCCGTATTGATGCTGATGCCGCCGGTTCCCTGACTCGGTGGCCCACCCCCCATCATCGGAGCCAGCAATGCCAGGAAGCCGTCCGCGCCTGCCCCGGGAACGTCAAAGCTGGTTATGGTGCCATTGGCGGCGCGCACGAAGCCGTGGCCCACGGCGCTCGCATCCGTGTAGACCCCTGTGATGACTCCGGCTGGGTCGATACTGAGGGCTATGGTTCCTAGATTCGCGGCCGTACCGGCCCCAGGGGCGTCGATGGTGGTGATGGTCGCGCCATTGGCAGAACGCACGAAACCGTGATTGCGGCTGCTCGAATCCTTGTACAGCCCCACAACAGCCCCTGCCGTATTGATGCCGAGGGGAGTGGTTCCCAACGAGTAGCCTGCACCCGCACCCGGAGCGTCGAAGGTGGAGATCGTGCCATTGGCGGCGCGAGAGAAACCGTGGTACTGGCTGCTTGAGTCCTTGTAAATTCCTGCGATGACGCCCGCCGTGTTGATGCTTAGGGGAAAGGTTCCCTGGTGCTTGCCCGCGCCTGCTCCCGTAACGTTGAAGACGGTGATCGTGCCATTGGCGGCGCGCACGAAGCCGTGATACGCAGTGTTACTGTCTGCGTAGGTTCCGACGACAACCCCGGCCGTGTTGACGCTGGTAGCAGTCGTTCCCTGGTTTTTGCCCGAGCCGGCGCCCGTGACATTGATCGCGGTGATCGAGCCGTTGGCGGCGCGCACGAAGCCCTGCGATACCGCGCTCGCGTTCTCGGTGAGTCCTACGATGACTCCGGCGCTGTTGATGCTGAGCGCGATGGTTCCCTGATGCGCGCCCGTGCCCGCACCCGGGGCGTCGAAGGTGGCAAAGGACTGAGCTTGTGCCGCCGGGGATGCGGCGAGGGTCAGTCCGAGCAGAATTGCCAGTACCCAGGTGGTGCGTACCGCTTGGCCGCAGGTTACGGGCAGCAAAGTTCGACATCGCGTCAGGTTGTTCACAAGTCTCCTTCGTGGAACTTGCCCGGATGAACCGGCCGGGTCCGGCTCCCTATTTAGGGAATGGGGCGGAGAGGCCGTAGAAAACCTTGCGAATTCTGCTCCGCGGATGGTATGGGGTCAAGATGAAAGGTTTTGCAGTTTAGCGATATTTCGGGGAACAGAGCTGGTAGCCCCGGCAGGAATCGAACCTGCATAGTCAGTTTAGGAAACTGAAGTCCTATCCGTTGAACGACGGGGCCGCAAAATCAGGTTAGCAGGTTGCGAAACGGGTTGCCAAACTTCGAGGCCGCCTTATGCAGGCACCACAGATTTTTCAGGGGAGTGGTTATGATTCGCTGGGTGCGGCCAAAAGAGGCTGTGCTGGCGCGCGATGAGAACGCAGGGCCCTTCGACTCCGCGGGGGCTTCACTCTGTGAAGTCCCTGCTCCGCTCAGGGTGACAGTTCTCAGCAGGGTAACGGTTCTGAGCTAGGTTATCCGCTGAACGGTTATCCGCCGCCTACGAAGTGGACTATCTCGAGCCGGTCTCCTTCGTGCAAGGGCGTTTGCGGCCATTGTTCGCGGGGGACGATTTCGCGATTGAGTTCGATGGCTACGCGATCGGGCTTCATGCCGAGGGCTTCGACTAGCGCGCCCAGCGTTTCCGCGGGGTGGGATTGGGTTTGGCCGTTGATGGTTAGATTCATTTGCTGGTTAGATTCGGCTAAGCCGCTAAAACACAGAGTCCCTCCACTCCACTCCGCTTCGCTCCGGTCGGGATGACAGAGTTGTTTAGCGAATTTATGGGACAGCACACTAGACGAGGCTAGCCTCGTCTCTACCGGGGAACTTGGTTCGGACGCTGGCGCTAGCTGGCTTCACGGAGCTTGAACTTGCGCGTTACGGTTCGTCCGTCGAAGCTTGCCTGCACGGTCACCGAGGATTCGGCCAGCGACGATTCTTCTACCTGAATATTGATTTGCGCATTGCCGTCGGCGTCGGTGAGCACCTGGGCGTAATAGGGCGCTGCATTGGGTCGGGCGAAGCGGAGCGTGAGGCGCGCGCCCGGCGCGGTCGCGCTTCCGTCGGTGACTTTGATCTTCATGGTCAGGGTTCCACCGGAATGCACGGAATTGGCGTTGACCCACTCCAGATTCAACTGTTTTACCGTTGAGAGCGTCTCCGGCGTATCGCGCTTGTCGAGAATGGATTCGAGTTTGCCTTGGCGGATGGCGTCGAGCACTTCGCGATGCAGTTCGCGCAGTATTTTTTCTTTCTCCTGATCGTTGCTGTTGGACCGGGCTTCGGTTGGCTGGTCTTCGCTTGGCCGATCTTCATTTGGCTGGGCTGCGCTTGCTGGGGGATTCATGTTGTCGGAGCTGACGCCTGGCGAACTGGCCGCATACGGGACGGCTCGCTTCCCGATGCAGCGGCCGCGAACGAAAACCTGGGTCTGCAACAATTGCTCGGCTTCGCGGGCTTCGCTCTGTACGTGGTAGACGGTGTCTTCATGCCGAATGTCGGTGTTAAAACCAAAGATCATGCGCTTCAGGCTTTCCCCGGTTCCGTCGCTCGAACAACGCCGAGACAGGTTGCACAGATGAAACTGCTGTTAAAACTGTACTTAGCTTGACACTTCCGCCAGCCAAAACTAATCTAGAACGTTTAGTGTTGCACGTCGCGCAGATTATATATAGCTCCCCCTATGCCGGACAATTATTTCGCTCGCTACCTGCCCCTCCTGATACATTTCGGCCTCGTCACGGCGCTGGCGGGCGCGATTGTCCTGCTTTCGTGGCTGGTGGGCCAGCATAAACCCGGACTGGCGAAAATGTCTGCCTATGAGTGCGGCGTCAAGCCCGTCGGCGACGCCCAGGGCCGATTCTCGGTCAAATTCTACCTGGTGGCGATGCTCTTTATATTGTTCGATGTGGAGGCCGTTTTCCTTTATCCATGGGCGGTCATTCTGCGTGAACTGAAGATGTTTGGCTTCTGGGAGATGATCGTTTACATCGCGATTGTAGGCGTTGGCCTGTTTTATGTGTGGAAAAAAGGCGTGCTGGACTGGGGATTGACGGCCGAAAAGCGGGGACATTTCTGATGCCGCTCGCTCCCGCTATCATCGACATCGAGCAACTGAAGTCGCATCCTGCGCTGGGCATCTTGTTGGGATGGAATGCCGGGGCGGTGCAGGCGGCGAAGTTCGATCGCGACGAACTGACGATCTGGATCCAGAAGGAAGGCATTCGCGAAGCGTGCGCCATTTTGCGCGATTCTGGCGCGTGCGCGTTTAATTATCTTTGCGATGTCACCTGCGTCGACTGGTATCCCTCAGAACCGCGATTTGAGGTGGTTTACCATCTGTTGTCGATTGCGCAAAAAGAGCGGGTGCGATTGAAGGTTCGCCTGGATGGTTCCGGTCCGGCGATTGAATCGGTGACGTCGGTCTGGCCCGCGGCCAATTTCTATGAACGTGAAGTGTTCGATCTGTTTGGCGTGCGCTTCACGGGACATCCTAACCTCACACGCATCATGATGCCCGATGACTGGGAGGGCTATCCTCTGCGGAAGGACTACCCGGTGGAAGGCTACCGGTAGGCTATGGCGCACTTTCCCCCAGTGGTAGCTGAGGCCTTTCCGGATCGTCCCGGGCAGGATCGCAACCTTATCCTGAACATGGGGCCGCAACATCCGTCGACCCATGGGGTGCTGCGGCTGATCCTGGAAATTGACGGCGAGACCATCGTGCGTCTCAAGCCGGAGATCGGCTACCTGCACACGGGTATAGAAAAGACCTGCGAGGCCAAGTTTTACCAGCAGGTTGTGCCGCTGACCGACCGCATCGATTATCTCTGCCCTTTGACCAACAATCTCGCGTACTGCCTGGCGGTGGAGAAACTGCTGGGGCTGGAGATTCCTCCAAAGGCGCAGTGGATGCGGGTTTTGATGAATGAATTGACCCGCATCAATTCGCATCTGGTGTGGCTGGGAACGCATGCCATGGACATTGGGGCGATTACGGTATTTTTGTATTGCTTCCGGGAACGCGAAGATGTGCAGCGGCTCTTCGAAATGGTCAGCGGGCAGCGGATGATGACGTCTTATTTCCGCATTGGCGGGCTGGCGCTCGAACCGCCGCTGGGATTCTTTGAGAAAGTGAAGAAGTTTATCGATCGCTTCCCCGGCAACGTGGATGAATATGAAGGGCTGCTGACGGGGAATCCGATTTTTATGATGCGCACTAAGGGCGTGGCTTACCTGAGTGCGGAAGATGCGATTGCTCTGGGGGCGGGCGGTCCGACTTTGCGGGGCAGCGGGGTCGACATTGATCTTCGCCGGGATGCTCCTTATACGGGCTATGAGAATTTTAAATTTAAAGTGCCGGTGCGAACGGAAGGGGACGTGTTCGCGCGATATCTTTGCCGCGTGGCCGAGTTGCGGGAATCGGCTGGGATTGTGCAGCAGGCGCTGGCGGGAATGCCGGAAGGGCCGATCAAAGCGGACGCGCCGAAGGTGGTGCTGCCGGACCGCGAAAAGATGAAGACCCAGATGGAAGCGCTTATCTACCATTTCAAGATCATCACGGAGGGCTTTGCGGTTCCGGCGGGCGAAGTTTATCAGGCCATCGAGTCGCCGCGCGGCGAGATGGGGTATTACATCGTGAGCGACGGCACGGCGAAGCCGTATCGCGTGCACATGCGCGGACCGTCTTTCGCGAACCTGCAGACGCTGGCCAAGATGTGCGAAGGGCAGTTGATTGCCGACGTGATCGCGGCGATTGGGAGCATTGATGTGATATTGGGAGATATTGACCGGTAGAACATTTGTAATTGGTGATTTGTAATTTGTAATTTTGGGCGTATATGACGCCGGATGAGCTTCGCGCTCGAACCAGGTCTTTTGCATTGCGAGTTGTGAGACTGTATCGCGGTAGAACATTTGTAATTGGTGATTTGTAATTTTGGGCGTATATGACGCCGGATGAGCTTCGCGCTCGAACTAAGTCTTTTGCATTGCGAGTTGTGAAACTGTATCGATCGTTGCCGCCATCGGCAGATGCGCAGGTAATGGGCAGGCAGCTATTGCGGTGCGGCATTTCGGTGGCTGCGAATTATCGGGCGTCTTGCCGAGCGAGATCGCGGGCCGAGTTTGCTGCGCGAATTGGCTGAAGGATTTGTTGAAAGAATCGAAGGAGCTGACAGCCATTTTTACATCAACCCAACGGTCGACCAGGAAGAGAAGTTGAGAAGTTAAAATTACAAATTACAAATTGCCAATTACAAATTCATGAAGTTTTCTGACGAATTCGAGGCTCGGTTTGCTGAGATGCTTACTCACTATCCTACTCGGCGGTCGGCGCTGGTGCCTACGCTGCTCTATGCGCAGGATGAGGTGGGCAGCCTGACCGACGAAGTCATCGCGGAACTGGCTCGGCGGATGGAACTGACCGAACTCGAAGTCCGCAACGTGATCAGTTATTACTCGATGCTGACCACCAAACCGCGCGGAAAATATAACGTGCAGGTGTGCACCAATATTGCGTGCATGCTGGTCGGCGGCGAGGAATTGCTGGAACACTGCGAGAAAAAACTTGGCGTTGGGAATAAAGGCACTACACCGGATGGATTGTTTTCACTGGAAGAAGTCGAGTGCATTGGCGGATGCAGTTGGGCTCCGGCGGTGCAGGTGAATTACGACTTTCATGAGAACCTGACGAACGCGAAGATGGACCAGGTTTTGGATGAGTATAGGAAGAAGGGAACGCAGTAGGATTTGTAATTGGTAATTTGTAATTTGCAATTTAAGAACGGACTCGGCGAACTATGGTTTTCAATTACAAATTACAAATCACAAATTACAAATGGCTTCTCTAGTTTCCCATCCCGATGAGGTTCGCGTGGTCTCGAAGCGCTTTGGACAGGGCGCTACCGATATCGAGCGCTATCTCCAACTGGACGGCTACAAGGCCGTGAAGAAGGCGCTTGGCATGAAGCCGGACGACATTATTAATGAGGTCAAGAACTCTGGTTTGCGCGGGCGCGGCGGCGCGGGATTCAGCACGGGGATGAAATGGTCGTTTGTGCCTAAGCAATCGGCCAAGCCGAAATACGTGCTCTGCAACGGCGATGAGAGCGAGCCGGGCACCTGCAAAGACCGGCTGATTTTTGAACAGGATCCGCACTCGGTGATTGAAGGCGTGATGATTGCCGCTATCGCGGTGGGATCGCACAACGGGCTACATCTACATTCGCGGCGAATATCGTTATCTGTCGGTGATCATGCAGAAGGCGCTCAAAGACGCATATGCCAAGGGATTTCTCGGCAAGAACATCTTTGGCAGCGGATACGATCTTGATATTTACTGGCATGGCGGCGCGGGCGCTTATGAAGTGGGCGAAGAATCGGCGCTGATGGAATCGCTTGAGGGCAAGCGCGGAATTCCGCGCATACGGCCTCCGTTCCCGGCTGTGGTTGGTCTGTGGGGCGGGCCGACGGTCATTAATAATGCGGAGACGCTGGCCAGCGTTCCGGCCATCATTTTAGAGGGCGCGGATTGGTACGCGAAACTGGGCACGCCGAAAAACGGCGGCACGCGCCTGTTCTGCCTTGCGGGGCATCTCAACAAGCCGGGCGTTTACGAACTGCCGATGGGCTATAACCTCAAGAAGATGATTTATGACGTCGGCGGCGGCATTCCGAACGGGCGCAGTTTGAAGGCTGTGGTTCCGGGAGGGTCGTCAACGCCGGTGCTTCTGCCGGAGGAGATCGATGTCGCCATGGATTTTGACTCGGTGGCGAAAACCGGGTCGATGCTGGGTTCGGGCGGCGTGGTGGTGCTCGACGATACGACTTGCATCGTGAAGTTTGCGCTGCGCACGATGAAGTTCTACCGGCACGAAAGTTGTGGCTGGTGTATTCCCTGCCGCGAAGGTACGGACTGGCTGGAGAAAACGTTGATACGGTTTCATTCGGGCGGCGGAGTCATGAAGGATATCGACAATATGTATTACCTCTCGGAGAACATGCTGGGGAAGACGTTCTGTCCGCTGGGAGACGCGGCGGCGATGCCGACGATGGCGTTCGTGAAAAAGTTTCGCAAAGAGTTCGAAGATCATCTGGATGGGAAGCCGTGCCCGTTTGAGAAAGTGGGGGAGCCGGCAATGGCATAGAAGAGATTTGTAATTTGCGATTTGTAATTTGTAATTGTGTTTGGTTTTCAATTGCAAATTACAAATTACCAATTACAAATTCATGGCTGACGTAACCCTTACTGTCGATGGAAAAAAGGTCACCGCTCCTGCGGGCACGCTGCTGATTGAGGCCTGCAAGAGCGCTGGCATTGAAGTGCCTTCGTTTTGCTATTATCCCGGGCTCTCGTTGTGTGGCGCTTGCCGCATGTGTGTGGTGAAGGTCGAGAAGATGCCCAAGCTGCAGACTGCCTGCACGACGGTGATTGGCGAGGGCATGATCGTCACCACCGAAAGCGACGAGGTGCGCCAGGCGCGCAAGGGGACGGTCGAGATACTGCTGGGGAACCATCCGCTGGATTGTCCGGTATGCGATGCCGGCGGGGAGTGCGAACTGCAGGACATGACGTTTTCCTATGGCGCCTCCGAATCGAAGTTTACCGAGGCCAAGAATCATAAGGAAGAACTGCAATGGTCTCCGGTCGTCTATTTCGACCGGCCGCGCTGCATCATGTGCTTCCGCTGCGTGCGCGTTTGCGGCGAGGGCATGGACGTTTGGGCGCTCGGCGTGCAGAACCGCGGCGTCAGTTCGATCATCGCGCCCAACGAGGAAGATCATCTCGATTGCGAAGAGTGCGGCATGTGCATCGACATCTGCCCGGTCGGCGCGCTTACTTCGGGGGCCTACCGCTACAAGACGCGGCCGTGGGAGATGAGCCATGTGGGCACGATCTGCACGCATTGCGGCGACGGGTGCAAGACCACGCTTGGAGTGCGCCGCTCGGATACAGGCATGGAGATCGTGCGCGGCGATAACCGCGACAAGAGCGGGATCAATGGCGATTTCCTGTGCGTGAAGGGCCGATACGCTTTCGACTTTGCGCATCATGAAGAACGCCTTAAGCAGCCGCTGATTCGCAGGGAGGGAAAGCTGACGCCTGCGACATGGGAAGAGGCTTTTGAGCTGATCGGCAAGCGGTTTCGAGAAGTTCGCGACGACGCTAATGGCGGCGGGAGCGCGATCGGAGTGATCGGATCGAATCGCACGACCAACGAAGAGAATTATCTTCTTTCGAAGTTTGCGCGCGTTGTGCTCAAGACAAATAATGTCGATCATCATCGGACAGCGGACTTCCCTGCCCTGGCGGCCGCGCTCCACGGCAAGCCCGGACGGACGGCTTCGATGCGTGACGTGCTGAATGCGCCCGCGATTCTGCTGATCGGCAATGACCCGACGGATCAGCATCCGCTGCTGGCCTGGCAGATCCGGACGAATGTGCGGCTTGCGGCAGGCACGGCTTTACATCGTCAACTCAGCGCCCATCAAGTTGCGGACGGCAAGCGTCTGCATTGGTGACGATACCGGCGGGTGCGGAACCGAAGGCGGTTACCTTTCTCGGCGGCGACGATTCGCCGCTCGAATCGCTAGTCAGCGAAGGCACCAGCCTCGAAGCGTGGATCGCGCTGCGCGAGAAAATTCATGCAGAGCAGAATCTGGTCATCGTGTTCGGATCTGAAATCCGCGGACATGAAGTAGAGAAGCTGGTGAATTTCGCTTCCGCGTTGAGCGGCGCAAAATTGATCTGCCTTGGCGATTATTCAAATTCTCGCGGGGCCAGCGAAATGGGGCTTTATCCCGATCTTCTGCCGGGATACGAGCCTGTCGCCGGGGCGACGAAGTTTCATGAGGAATGGGGCAAGCTTCCCGCCGAAAAAGGCCTTGCGCTGCCGGAGATGATGGAAGCGGCGAAGGCAGGCAAGTTGAAAGCGCTTTACGTGGTGGGCTCGAACCCGGTCGGGCGGTTGGGTATTGATCCGTTTGTGCTCTCGAAAACTTTTGTGGTGGTGCAGGATATGTTCCTCACCGAAACGGCCAACGTTGCCGACGTCGTTTTGCCAGCGGCGAACGCTTATGAGAAAACCGGAACTTATACGAATACATGCGGCGATCTGCAACTGCTGAAGAAAGCGGGCGAAGTCACGGAGACAAAATCGGATTTCGAGATGATTGTTCGCATTGCCGATGCGATGGGCTTTGACGTTCACAATCTCGTGCCTTTTGGCGGCGGCACGCATTCTGACATGGGGCAGAGCCGGGGAGCGCAATCGGGCGAAGCGGACCGGCATGTGGTGTGGCTCGAAGCGCACAATCTGGAGCCGAAGATGACGCCATTCGATCCGCTGGCAATTTTTGACGAAGTGCAGCGCGTGGTGGCCGGATATGATATTTCGCGAGTCAATCTGATGGCGGGTAACGATCAGCATCTGGAGATTGCGGCTAGCGGGGGCGGAGCGGTTCAGGATCCGGGGCTGATCGTGCCGGCGCAGGACAATTTATTCAGCTCGGGTACGCTGGGAAGATATTCGAAGACTTTGAATTCGGTGATTGAAAACAAATCTGTGGACTCGGCGGTCGCGGCGGATTAGGCCGCAGCTTAGCATTCCTTAGTCAAGAACAAGATCAAAAGCACGCGGGCGAGGGCGCCCGCGCCACACTGGAACAATGAGCATAACGACATTTGTCATCATTTCGCTCATCAAATCGCTGGCCGTGATCGGCGTTTTGCTGACGGCCGTGGCCTATAGCGTATGGCTGGAGCGCAAGGTGTCGGCGCGCATTCAGAACCGCTGGGGTCCTACGCGGGTCGGGCCTTTCGGCCTGCTGCAGCCACTGGCTGACGGCGTTAAGTTCATCTTCAAAGAAGATTTGACGGAGCCGCATGTCTACAAGCCGCTTTACATCGCGGCGCCGATGATTGCGCTGGTCTTTGCCATCACGTCGATTGCCGTGATTCCATTTGGCAACTTTGTCGACATCGGGCCGTGGGGAACTTATCTGCAGATTACCGATGTGAACATCGGGCTGCTGGTGGTTCTCGGCGTTACTTCGGTCGGTGTGTATGGCGTTGCGCTTGCCGGGTGGTCGTCGAACAACAAGTATTCGCTGCTGGGCGGACTGCGGGCCAGCGCGCAGATGATCAGCTATGAGGTTTCGCTCGGGCTCTCGCTAGTGGGAGTGGTCATCATGTCCGGAAGCCTCAGCCTGCGCGAGATTGTGGATGCGCAGGGCGGAAGATTTTGGTATTTCATTCCGCGCTGGAATGTTTTTCACGGGCAAACCGTGGCGTTTTTTATCTACCTGATTGCCGCTTATGCGGAGACCAACCGCACGCCTTTTGATCTGCCGGAAGCGGAGTCGGAACTGGTGGCCGGGTATCACACCGAATACAGCTCCATGAAATTCGCCATGTTCTTCATGGCGGAGTATGCCAACATGGTGACCGTTGCTTGCGTGGCGACGTTGATGTTTCTGGGCGGATGGCACGGGCCGATCTTTGGTCCGCGGATTATGCAGGCGGTGATGCCGGTGTTCTGGTTCTGCGCGAAGGTTTTCTTTTTCATGTTTCTTTACGTCTGGGTGCGCTGGAGCCTGCCCCGCTTTCGCTATGACCAGCTGATGGCGTTTGGGTGGAAGACACTGCTGCCGCTGGCGCTGGCCAATATTTTGGTTACGGCGTTGATTGTGGCCTGGACAGCTTAAAGGCAGTTGCCAGTTGCCGGTTGCCAGTTGCCAGTGCGACCGGGGCGTTTGTGGTTACTCTGTGCTGGGTATTGACTTGCAAAATGCTTCATCTAATTCTTTTTCTCTTTTTCGGAGCGATCTGCGTGGCGGGGGCTGTGAACCTGCTGGTGCAGAGCCATCCTATTAACAGCGCGCTCTCGCTGATCGCGGTGATGGCTTCGCTGGCGGTTGAGTATCTTTTGTTAGGGGCGGAATTTCTTAGCGCGGTGCAGATTATCGTTTACGCCGGCGCCGTCATGGTCTTATTTCTTATCACCATCATGCTGCTGAACGCGGG
This sequence comes from uncultured Acidobacteriaceae bacterium, assembly GCA_963810955.1. GTDB lineage: Bacteria > Acidobacteriota > Terriglobia > Terriglobales > Acidobacteriaceae > Acidiflorens. Next base: position 30,825 of record CAWEPW010000022.1, read on the forward strand.
CGCGGAAGAACGCAGCAAGGGCAGCCGGGTGGCGATTCTTTTCGGCATCCCGGGAGTCGTGATCGGCTCGCTGCTTATTGGCTGGGTGGTTTTGCTTCATTCCAACACAGGCTCTGTGCCGATCGGCGCGTTGAAGGGTGATCCGCACGATATTGCGCAGCTTCTGTTCCATGAGTTTCTGCTGCCTTTTGAAGTCACGTCGGTGCTGATCCTGATTGCGATCATGGGCGCGGTTGTGCTCGCGAGCAAACCTGAAGCCGTGGCTCGCGGGCCGAGAAAGGATGCACGATAAGGATGGTCCCTCTTTCTTATTATCTGGTGCTGAGTGGAATTCTTTTCGTGTGCGGCGTGCTCGGCTTTCTGATCAAGCGCAACATCATCACGATTTTTATGTCGATCGAGTTGATGTTGAACGGCGTGAACCTTTCGTTTGTGGCCTTCGCCGCGCAATGGCACTCGCTGAGCGGGCAGGTCTTCGTGTTTTTCGTTATGGTCGTGGCCGCCGCCGAGGCTGCGGTGGGATTGGCGATCATTATTGCCGTCTATCGGACGCGTGAAACTTTGAATGTGGACCGGGTGAACCTGCTCAAGCTATGACGCCGAATCCTTATCTATGGCTGGTGCCGATTCTGCCTCTGGCGGGGGCGGCGATCAACGGCTGGTTTGGCCGCAACTCGTCGAGGAAAGCGATTACGGCCATCGCGCTTATTTTCTCCGGCGCGGCGTTCGCGATGGCGCTGATTCTGGCGGCGGGTTTCTCATCGGCGGCTGCTCCTTATTATTTCGATCTGGCGCACTGGATTCGTGCCGGAAGCTTTCAAGTTGACTTCAGCTTTTATCTCGACCAGCTCTCGCTGGTCATGCTGCTGGTGGTAACTGGGGTCGGCTTTCTGATTCATATTTATTCGGTCGGCTACATGCGGGATGACGATGGCTATTACCGCTTCATGGCCTATCTGAACCTGTTCATGTTTTTCATGCTGACGCTGGTGCTGGCGAAGAATTATCTCGTCATGTTCATTGGCTGGGAGGGCGTGGGCCTGGCGTCGTATCTGCTGATCGGCTTCTGGTTTGTCAAGGACTCGGCAGCCTCAGCGGGCAAGAAGGCATTCATTGTCAACCGGGTTGGGGACTTTGGATTTCTGATCGCACTTTTTTTGATGATCAAGCATTTCGGCTCGCTGGATTTCACACGAGTTTTTGCGGCGGTGCATCCTTTGGCGCCTGAAACCGGCGGCGCTGGGCTGCTCACGGCGATTGGGTTATTGCTGATGGTTGGCGCGGCGGGCAAGTCGGCGCAGATTCCGCTTTATGTGTGGCTGCCTGACGCCATGGAAGGACCTACTCCGGTTTCGGCGTTGATTCATGCGGCGACCATGGTCACGGCGGGCGTTTATATGGTGTCGCGGTCGTCCGCGATATTCGATCGCGCACCGATGGCCATGATGGTGGTCGCGATTATTGGAACGCTTACGGCGCTGTTTGCGGCGACCATCGGCATTGCGCAGACCGACATCAAGAAGGTGCTGGCGTATTCCACCGTATCGCAACTTGGTTATATGTTCATGGCTTGCGGCGTGGGAGCGTTCTCGGCCGGCATTTTTCACCTGATGACGCACGCGTTTTTTAAGGGGCTGCTCTTTCTTGCGGCGGGGTCGGTGATTCACGGCATCGGCGGCGAGCAGGATATGCGCAAGATGGGCGGGCTGCGCGTTTATATGCCGATCACGTTCATAACGATGACGATCGCCACGTTCACGATCGCGGGCTTTCCGCCGCTGGCGGCATATTTCTCAAAAGACGAGATTCTCTGGAAGGCTTATTCCAGCCCACAGGGGAGTTGGGTCTACTGGTTGATCGGTGTGATCACCGCGTTCCTTACTTCGTTTTACATGTTCAGGCTGTGGTTTCTGACTTTCTTCGGCGATTATCGCGGCGGTCCTCCACTTGCGGTGCATGACGTGAAGCATCAATCGGCGGACGCACATGCCATGCACGATAAACATGCGCATGAAGGCCACGAGCATGGCGATCCGCATGAAAGTCCCTGGGTGATGCTTGGCCCGCTGGTTGCGCTGGCGTTCCTTTCTTTTGTTGGAGGGTGGATCGGCATCGGTGGCCGCTTCGAACATTTTCTGGCTCCGGTTTTCCAGGCGGGAACGGCTGCTGAACTGGCGCACGAAACGGCCGGCGAAGCTGCCGTGGCGGGAACCGAAACCTTGCTTATGCTGATTTCTGTGGGGGCGGCCGTTCTTGGATTTCTGCTCGCGTGGGCACTCTACTTCCGCCGTCCGCAACTGCCTGCGCGCATTGCCACGAGCCTCGGTGGGCTCTACCAGGCAGTTCTCCACAAGTTCTACATCGATGAGCTCTACGGCGCGGTTTTCGTTAAGCCGCTGATCGAGGGCTCAACCACAATTCTCTGGCACGGCATCGACCAGGGAGCGATTGACGCTGCAGTCAATGACTCGGCCGATGCCGCGCGCCACGTTTCTGACAGCGTGCGCCACATGCAGTCGGGCAATCTGCGATCCTACGCCGGATGGGTAGCCGCGGGAGGCGCAGTTGTTATCGCCTACATGGTCTGGATGGGAATTCGATGACTGGTTCGATGAGCATGGATCCGCTGAATTTGGACAGCATCAATTCCTTCATACTGTCGCTGGTCACCTTTATTCCGGCGGGGGGCGGGCTGCTGATTTTGCTGATTCCGCGGCGCGACCGCGATATCAAGCTCTTCGCTCTCGTTGTATCGCTGCTCACGTTTGTAACATCTCTGCATCTGCCGGTGCACATGCATCGCGATCCTGGGTTGTTCAAGTTTGAGATCGATAAGGTCTGGATTACCACTCCTAATATTCATTACCACATGGGCATCGACGGAATTTCGGTGTGGCTGGTGGTTTTGACCACGTTCCTCACGCCGCTGTGCGTGCTGATTTCATGGACGTCCATTCACGATCGGGTAAAGGAATTTTTTATCCTGCTGCTGATTCTGGAGACGGCGCTGATCGGCGTCTTCACGTCGCTTGACTTATTCCTCTTCTATTTTTTCTACGAATCGACGCTGATTCCGATGGCGCTGTTGATCGGCATGTACGGCCACGGGCGCAAGGTCTATGCCGCGGTGAAGTTTTTTCTGTTCACCATGATCGGGTCGACGTTCATGCTGGCGGCGATTCTGTGGCTCTATGCCAAGACCGGCAGCTTTGATTTCGCGGTCATTCAAAATGCAATTCGCAGCGGAAACGTGCCCGGGTTTGAAAACGCTTCGCTGTGGCTCTTTCTCGGATTCTTTGTTGCCTTTGCGGTCAAGGTTCCGCTCTTCCCCCTTCACACATGGCTGCCTGACGCACACGTGGAAGCACCGACGGCTGGATCGGTGCTGCTGGCCGGAGTGCTGCTGAAGATGGGAGTCTACGGCATGCTGCGCTTCAACATCGGCCTTTTTCCCGAGCAGGCGCATCGCAACGCGCCCTGGATCATGGCGCTCGCGCTTATCGGCATCATCTATGGCGCGCTGGTCGCGCTGGTGCAGCCGAATATGAAAAAGCTGATCGCTTACTCCTCGGTCAGCCACCTTGGATTCGTGGTCCTCGGAATTTTCAGTTTTACCGCGGCCGGGCTGAATGGAGCCGTCTTTGTCATGCTGGCGCACGGAGTCGCGACCGGTGGCCTTTTCATGCTGGCGGGCATTCTCTACGAACGATGCCACACTTACGAGATTTCTGAGTTCGGTGGCCTGGCGACGCCTATGCCTCGCTATGCCACGTTCTTTCTCGTCACGGTGCTGGCTTCGATCGGACTGCCGCTGCTGAACGGTTTCATCGGCGAATTTTTGGTGCTGAGCGGGGCGTTTGAGGCGCGGCCGGTCTATGGAATTCTGGCCGCCACCGGCGTGATCTGGAGCGCCTGTTATCTGCTGTGGATGTATCAGCGAGTTTTCTTCGGCAAGGTGACGCACGACATCAATAATTCACTGCCCGACCTCAATCTGCGGGAGAAGACGGCGCTCGCTCCGATTGCGGTTGCCGCGCTTGTAATGGGCGTTGCGCCGCTGATTTGGCTCACCGCGATCGATCCCGCGGTGCAACGCTACGCTCTCGCGCCCATCACGCAATTGGCGAGCAAGCTGGTGGGACAATGATAGCGACAATGGCGATGATGACGATCGTGACGCCGGCATTCTCGCATTCGTTGAACATGCTCGCGCAGGCACAGGCTTCCCTTCCGCCGTTTGCCGACTACATCCGCATTATGCCGGAACTGGTGCTCTCGATTTTCGGCATCGTGATCATGGTGGTCGATCCGCTGCTCGACCCGGAAACAAGCCACCAATCGCTCGGCACCATCGGCCTGGTGGGCACGCTGGCCGCGCTCGCATCCGTTTTCTGGATGGCGCAGTATCCTGGGACGGCGTTTTGGAATACGGTTCGAGTCGAAGGCTTCAGCATTTTCTTTCATGTCCTCTTCATCACCATTGCGGCGGTATCCATTCTTAGTTCGTTCGAATACCTGAGAGTGCAGCGCATTCGCGCCGGCGAATATTACGCGTTGATTCTGTTGGGCACGGTGGGCATGTGCCTGATGTCGTCGGCCATCGAACTTGTCCTCATTTTTATTGCGCTTGAAATTTCTTCGATCTCGACTTACATTCTGGCGGGATTCCGGCGCTACAGCGCTTCGAGCAGCGAGGCTTCGCTGAAGTACTTTCTGCTGGGCTCGTTTGCCACCGCGTTCTTTCTGTATGGTGTCGCGATGATGTTCGGGGCGACCGGGTCCACCAACATCGATGTGATCAACCAGGCGCTGCACTCCGGCAATGTTCAAGTGCCGGTGCTGGCATATGTGGCGACGGCGCTCATGTTTGTGGGCCTGGGCTTCAAGGTTGCGTCCGTGCCCTTCCACGTGTGGACTCCGGACGTTTATGAGGGCGCGCCTGCTCCGGTTGTGGGACTGATGTCGACCGGCCCCAAGGCTGCGGCGTTTGCGGTGCTGCTGCGCATTATGTTTGAGGCCAATGCTCCGGGACGCTTCTGGCTGATATGGGTTTCGGCAGCGCTGACGATGACACTGGGAAATGTGTGCGCGCTGGTGCAGGATAACATCAAGCGCCTGCTCGCCTACTCCTCCATCGCTCACGCCGGCTATCTGTTGGTTGCGTTTGCCGCGCAGCCGGAACTGGGGACATCGGCGGCTATGTTTTACGCCGCCTCTTATGCGGCGATGAACGTAGGGGCGTTTGCCGTGGTCAGCCATCTCGCGGCCGCGCGCGAACAATACGTTACGCTTGAGGATTATGCGGGGTTGGGCAGCAAGTCTCCGGTGCTGGCCGCGACTTTCACATTCTTCCTGATCTCATTGATCGGCATTCCGATCACGGGAGGATTTTTCGCGAAGTTTTATGTGTTAACGGCTGCGCTGAATTCCAATCTGATTGGCCTGGCGATTATTCTGGTTTTGAATAGCGCGGTCGGCGCCTATTACTATCTGCGCATCATTGTCATGATGTACATGCGCGAGCCTCGTGGCGAAGTTCCGGTTAGTCCGGTCGGCACGGCTCCGGCGCTCGCCATCGCAATTTGCGTTATATTTACTCTTCTCTTCGGGGTTGTACCTGGACGCGTGCTTGATTACGCAACGGTTTCTGCCCGCCAGCTGATCAACGATACAGTGTCTTCAACCGCGCCAGCGGGCGCGATCATGAGCCAGTCGCAGTGACACAGTCGTAAAGGCACGCCCATAGCCTGATTTCGAGTCTATCTGCGTTGGCGAAGGCGGTGGAAAACTCTGTGTTTAAATCACTTTCTAATGGTTGACATCTGCCTTCTGAGTCGGCATTATTAGCTACACAAGCTCTGCCGGGAAATTTCGTTTCCTGGCGCCGGAGGATGTATGGTTCAGTTTTTGCGCAATATCTGGGCGGACGAACAGGGACAGGACATTGCAGAATATGCTGTCATGCTCGCCGTCATCCTGGTATTGGTGATCGGCACGGTGCGTCTCATCGGGACTAACGCCAACAACGTATTTTCGCAGGTTGCCAGTTCGGTGCAGTAATCAGCTCTCCCGGTTTCTTTGTCAGGCGTCTGAACTTCGCAGGTAAACACATTTTTTATGGCACGATTCAGCAACTTTTGTCTGTTTAGCCGCTTTTGGTTTCCATTTGCGGCGGAGGTGCTGAATCGGAGCCACTCACCCGGGCAGTAGAGAACAGCTCAAAGATTCCACCAAAGCCGCGAGAAGATCGCGGCTTTTATTTTTTGTTCGGAGAGAGTTGCGGGTTGAATTTCGAATTGTGTGGTGACGGGTCTGTGGGCCGTCTTGACGGGGCAGAGCCCCGTCACCACACGTATGAGTGTACGCAAGTCGAGCGGGAGAGGCGATTGCCATGATTGTGAATATGTCGGACGGCGCTACCGAACAACAGATTGAGCATATTATTCAGCGCATCCGCGAGGCCGGATTTCAGCCGCATGTTACGCGGGGCACGGAGCGCACCATCGTAGCGGCCGTCGGCAGCGGCGGGCGCCGGCACGAGATCGAGGCGCTTTCGGTTGCGCCGGGCGTTGACAATGTCGTCGCGATCGCTCAGCCCTTCAAACTGGTCAGCCGGCAAACGCGGCCGCAAGCAACGGTGGTGGAGGTGGGCGCCGCAAAAATAAAGCTCGGCGGCCCCGAAGTGGTCGTTATTGCCGGCCCTTGCTCCGTGGAATCGCGTGAGCAATTACTCGAGACCGCGCAAGGCGTGAAGCGCGCGGGTGCAACCATGCTGCGCGGCGGAGCCTATAAACCGCGGACTTCGCCGTATGAATTCCAGGGCCTGGGAGTTGAAGCGTTGAAGATTTTGCGGGAAGCGCGCGAACTCACCGGCCTGCCGGTTGTGACCGAGGTGATGAGCACGGAAGATGTGGACCTGATTTGCGAATACGCGGACATGCTGCAGGTGGGAGCGCGCAACATGCAGAACTTCGCCTTGCTGCGCCGGCTTGCTACCATCAAGAAGCCGATTCTCTTGAAACGCGGGCCTTCGGCCACGGTCAAAGAATGGCTGCTGGCGGCTGAGTATTTGCTTTCCGGCGGGAACGATCAGGTCGCCCTTTGCGAGCGCGGAATCAAGACGTTCGAAACTGCGACGCGCAATACGTTTGACCTTTCCGCGGTTGCGCTCGCCAAAGAACTCTCGCACCTTCCGGTGGTCGCCGACCCTTCGCACGGAACCGGCAAGCAGAGCCTGATTGGGGCGGTTTCGCGGGCGGCGGTTGCGGTTGGAGCCGACGCTATCATTGTCGAGGTGCATCCTTGCCCGGAGCGGGCTTTGTCTGACGGGCCGCAGTCGCTTGATCTTCTGCAGTTCGAAGGTGTGATGCGGGGATTGAGCGAGCCTTTGCGCGCCGTGCTGGCTCCGAGTTCAGCGCTCGCTTGATTTCGGCCGGAATCTATTTGTTGGCGGCCGATCCGAGCACGATCTTCATCAACTCGGTTCCGAGGTCGCGGGCATTGCCGCCTTCGAGGTTGATGAGCACGACAACGCCCGCGCGGCGCTCTGGAACAATCATTATAAAAGTGCTTGTTCCCTTCTGGCTGCCGGCGTGTTGAACATCAAACACGCCAAGATCTTTATCATTTTTGCGGACACCCCAACCGAGCCCATAAGGATCTTCGTTGCGGTCGGGTTTCAGCGGTTTCAGTGGGGTCCACATCAGATCGCGCGTCGAACGCGCAAGCAACTTATCGTTGAGCAATGCGACTTCGAACTGGGCCATATCATCGGCGGAGGAGAGCCATCCACCACCGGGAATCTTGTAGCTGGAATCCAGGAAATCGGAGTTGGTGATTTCGCCCGAGCTATCTTTGCTGTAGAAGCGCGCGCGGAACGGAATGATGGCGAAGCGGTTGTCGACAACCGTATGCGTCATGCCGGCGGGCACGAGCACATTCTCGCGAACGTAATCCGCATAGTTCTCTCCTGAAGCGCCTTCGATCGCGCACCCGACCAGCGTGTATCCCTGCGTGGAGTAGTGAAACTCCGTGCCTGGCTTGGCAACCAGCGGATCGTTCTTGAAAAACTCGATGCCGCCGACGATTGAATTCGGGAAATGGCGGGTGTTGCCGATCTCCGGGTCGTCCTGCGAATCGGACTTGTAGTGGCGAATTCCACCCAGGTGGCCGAGAAGTTCGCGGGTTGTGATGGTTGCTTCTTTCTGCGGAAACTGCGGACAATATTTCTGCAGTGGAGCGTCAAGATCAAGCTTGCCCTCTTGCCAGAGGAGCAAGGCCGCGGTTGCGGTGATGGGCTTGGAGACGGACGCCAGCCGATACAAGGTGTGGGAAGTTGCCGGAACCCGGTTCTCGAGATCCGAGCTGCCGAATCCAGCGGACCACTCGGCCACTCCGTTTTCGACGACTGCAACCGACACTCCGGGAGTGCTGTTGGCGGCCATGAAACGGACGATCGCTTTCTTCAGTTGTGCGTGCTTTTCGAGGGCAAGGCGCCCCGACTGCGCGACTGCGGGGGCAGACAAAAGTCCGAGAGCGATTGCGATAGTCGCCGAAATTCTGGCAAGGGTAAAACTTAGACGAGGTCTGCGGGGGCGAGCCATGGTTGCGGACTCTACTTGACGTCTCCGCAGGCTGCGCCGAGGTATTTGGAGTTGATGGTAAAGTCCATGGTCATGGTATGACCTTTGTTGGAGTTGACCACCATGTGCATGGTGCCCTTGACGTTGTCGGGGGCAATTGCTTCCATCAGAAAGGTTCCGTCGGAGGACGATTGCTTTTCTTCGCAGTGAAATTTGAGTTCGAGTTTGCTGCCGGTAGAACTCACCACCGTGCGGGTGCACTCCCCGCGGTTGTTGCTGAACGCCGAGTGCTGCTCAAGTTTTTCTTTGGTCACGCAGTCCTTGCGCACATCGGTGGTGGGAGAACCCTTTACCATGGCTTCCACACGCGCCCGCTGCTCCGGAGACATTTTGGCCAGAGCGTCGGGAGGAATGTTTGGAACGGGCATGCCGCTCATGGAATGAGTGGCGGTAACTTCCCACAAACCTTCCTTGACGTTGAGCGGCGTAATGTTGTCGGCGGCATAAAGAGTCAGCGAGCAAACGGAGATCACGGCAAGCAAAAAGGCGTTTCGCATTGGCATTCTCCCAGTGTTTAGCGATCAGGTAGTCGATCTGGTTCGTGGGACAGCATTCGCAGCGCCGGCGTCTCGCCGGCCATTGCGAAACTGACGCAGCCCACGACCCAGCATTACATACCCGGAATTGGTGAGCAAACTAATTGTACGATCAGCAGTTGCCGCGGGTGGTGCTCAGTGATCAACGACTTGAGGCAGGTTGCGCGCGAGATGCGCGGCCTTGCCCGGTGCTCACGATGGCACGGTTGAAGCCGACGCGCTTTTTTCTTGGGTAATAACGGTGCGCTCCGTCGCCGAGAAAAACCATCGGTTAAAAATTGCCGACCAGCTTATCGGGCATTTGCTTGCGGGTGCCCCACCCGAATCAGACGGAGCTTGGCCGCATCGCGCCGTGCGCGACTTGGTAGAGAAGCTGTGTTCGGTCGAGTTGGAGAACGGCATCGACAGCGGTCGTTTCAACTTGCATGGGCGTCCCCACGCTCGTGCTCTTTATGGTGGCGGTGACAGGGAGCGTGCAATCGCGACGGAAGCCCGCGAATGGTCGAAAAAAACGCAGGCATGGCCGCGCACCAGTGCGATGCTTGAAAGGCTCGCCAAGTCTTGGGATCAGATGGCGGAAATTCAGGATCAACGTTCAAAACACGACCGGATGCGGGATGAGGCGTAACTCAACGTTTTAGTTCGCTCACGGTAGGAGTCCCGGCGAGGTTTTGGCATGCGGAGGAAGATACCACCCAGCAGCCTCTTCGCGATATCTTCGTCTACGTTTCACTGAACCGTGTCTTCCTCGCCGAGCGAGCTTCGGTTATTCCCGATCACGCGCACTTCTCCCCCACGGAGACCTGCATACTTGATCGCCATGCCGAGGAGCATGTATTCGTCCTCTTGGTAGTCAGCAGCGAAGGCGTCTTGGTGTAGCAACACCAATTCCGTGTCATCCGCGCAGGCTTTCGCGAAGTCGGGAAGATTCTTTCTAACCGTCGCGATCAAGCTGGACTCTCGTTGCATGCGCTCGTCATTGGTCATGGTGCTAAGAGAATAGCTGATTCTGAGTCGGTGCGAATTCCACAGGTCGGCGGCATTCCGCCGTCGGTCAGGACATGCGCCTATACTTGATCTGTGAAGATGCGTTCACGCGGCGAGCGGGATCGAACATGCCAAGACGGTTTGCTATCCGGCTCGTTTCTGACGGGCGGTGCACAGAGATTTCCAACCCGGCATGCTGCCGAGGGCATCAAGCGGAATTCCCTGAAACGACGAAGGCGTCTAAGCGATGTAGAATGGCATTCGATCCTGCATCGCAACGTCGAGGTTAGTGCGCCAATGCCTAATCCCGTTACTTTTCTCAGGAGTGCAGTCCGAGCCGTGCCAGCGGTTCGGTACGCACTTGGTGTCGCCGGGATTGTCTTGTCTTGGTTCAGCCTGAAATGGAGAAGCGACGCCCTCCGTTAGTGAGTATTCCGCCCTACGGGCGGGGATTTTCAAGGCATGGGGGTCTTTCGATCCGATGGAGGTTGGGCGGCGCAAGAACGAGTCCTCACGCCCCGTTCATCGTCTCGATGAGCCCACCGGGATATCCCTCGGCATGGTTGCGTCCCCGCAGTGCCCGCTTCCGTTTCGCCCGGCAAGACTCATTGTAACTCCCCAATGACCTGCCGTTTCTCAACATCTAGTTGGCCCGTGACTCCGCCTTCCGAGTATAATTCGACGTGAAAATGAGTCGACCGTTTGCATCATTTGAGTTTCTAAATCGAGGCTGGGACATTCGCGTACTCGAAGGCCAGTCTCTGCGATGGGGGTTCGTGGTGCTATTGGTGGATTTGTTCATGCTTGGGATGGTTACCTTCATGATGATTTACGAAGGTTTTCGCCTGCACCGCTTCGACGGGACAGCCGCGATTCTTTTTCTGGTCTTTATTCTCCCTGCCTTTCGCTATTCGCGACTCATCTACCGGCAGCTCGGTAGTTGATCATCGGCGATCAAACCCTCTCTGGTCGCTTGCTCTTCACGCGGCTTGCTGGCGGCGGCTCTGGCGCTGCTGTCTGGCGGCTTCCAGCTTGCGGTCGCGTTCTGCGTGGATCTCCTGCTGACGGCCAGCCAGCCTGTCCTTCGGCGTGATGTAGCAGGTGGCGCTGTTCAGGCGGACGTTGTTGTAATGCTCCACGTAGCCCTCGATCAGACGCCGTGCGTCTTTCAGCGACAGCGGCGTTCCCAGCCGAATGCACTCGCTCTTCAGCGACTTGTGCCAGCGCTCAATCTTGCCGTTCGACTGTGGATAGTAAGGGGAGGTTCGGACGTGCGTCATGCCCGAGATGCGAATGAACTCCTTGAAATCGCGAGCAATGAACTGCGGACCATTGTCGGAGATGATTCGCGGCCTCGCCTCGGGGTACTTCTCCTTGGCGCGTTCGAGAATTACTTCGACATCCGCTTCCCGCATCGACTCGCGCAAATCCCAATGCACGAGGAATCGGCTGAACCCGTCCAGAACGCTGCACAAGTAATAGAACGTGCCGCACAGGTTGATGTAGGAAATGTCGATATGCCAGTGCTGATGCGGCTGCAGCGGCTGCTCGAAACCGGTGCCCTTGCGCGAAGGTTTGCTCTTGCACCGGGATAACAATCCAGCTTGCTTCAACACTCGCCAAACGCTCGCCGGACTACGGCCACAACGTCAGCGTCGAGCATCATGAACGTCAGCCGACGATAGCCTTCCAGCGGGTTCTTCAGATGGAACCCAATGATTGCTTCCTTCTCCCACGGCTCCAACCAGAAATCACGGGGCACCCAGCCGTTGTGCTCGTTGACGCACCCGTACCGCTGCCGCCAGTCATAGAACTTGCTGGCGGTCACGCCCAGCCACGGGATGAACCGTCCGACGCCGATCTCGGCCTTCTCCGACCAGCGCCGGACGAAATCACCGACTTGGTCCCGCATGTCATGCGGCACCCAGATACCGGTTAGAGTTCCCCAAGACTTTTTTTTTAGCGCGATGTGCTCAGCCATCAGCTCAGCTAGTACCTCGTCCTTGGTCTGCACCTTCTTCTCCAAGAACTCGATCCGTTTCTGCTTTTCCTCTACTTGGCGATGGGGACGCTCTTGAGACTGAAAAGCGGCGGCTCCGTTCTCGAACAGTTCTTTCTTCCAACGGTAGAACACTGTTGGCCGCAGGCCCAGTTCTTCACACAGCTCCGAGACGGGTACTTTGTCCACAAGATGCCGCCTCAGGATGGCTACTTTTTCTTCTGGGGTGAAATGCTTTCGTTCTTTCCTCATACGTTCGCTCCGTTATGTTAACGGACGAACGCCTTCTCCATTTCCAAATGAGGCAGGGCAAGTTCACTAGTCTGGGCGAGCCGGGCAGCGATACTCAGGAACCATCCAATCGTTGAATGCAGAGCGATCGGTCAATCCGGCCGCAACGCAGAACGATCCGTTGCTGACGAAGATTTCAGAATGCGGCAATTTTCTTAGTGCAATGCTGGTGGACGGCGAGTTCGCGGACAGCCCCAGTTGCCATTGAGCGAGGCCGTTTTCTTGTCGCTTATTTGGAAGAGTGGAACGCATCCTGGTTTCACAGTCCACTGGTTACCTCCCGACCATCTACAAGAGTGTGCAAAAGTGAACATCTTTTGTAGTTTTCGCTGCACGAAAATACGCGAGATGTATTCCTCGTTTGGAAGAATCATTGATTTCACAGCTAACGTCCATGAATAAGGCGCTCCAAAGGGCAGTACTTCTTTGTGTCGATGATGATCCAAGTCTGCTGGAATGCGAAAAGGATTTCCTCGAAACCTTTGGCTATGAGGTTCTGACCGCACCCAGCGGCAGCAAGGGACTGGAACTGGCCTCCATCCATTCGGTTGATGTTGTGATAGTCGACTATTTCATGCCCAAGATGAACGGGAAAGAGTTCGCAGTCGAGATGCGACGGCTTCGACCGCAAGCGCCCATCATCATGCTTTCAGCAGCCGTGGATATTCCCGAGCAAGCCTTGAAGCTAGTGGACGCTTTCATTGCCAAGGATCACTTGTCAAGCCAGTTGTTGCCCATGATCGCACAGTTGCACGGATGTCATACGGACCCTTGGGCTTCGTATGACGCTTGACGCGTGGAGTCATTCATGAAGAATGACCTGACCCGGAGAATTTGTACCAAGTGGAATGAGAGAGAATCCACTTGGAGGAACAGCGGGTCATGCCAATCAAGAGGTACAAGCCAGAGCAGATCGTTACGATGCTGCGGCAGATTGAAGTCAGCATCGCCAACGGAAAAACCACCCCACAAGCCTGCAAAGAAGCCGAGATCACCATCCAGACGTTCTACCGCTGGCGGAAGGAATACGGCGGTCTAAAGATGGACCAGGCGAAGCGGATGAAAGAACTGGAGAAAGAGAACGGCAAGTTGAAGCGGCTGGTGGCGGAGCTGTCGTTGGACAAGCAGATATTAAAGGATATTGCGGAGGGAAACTTCTAAGCCCGGAGCGACGTCGGTGCGCCGTGGAGCATGCCCGCGAGCAGTACGAAGTGAGTGAACGTCGGGCGTGTCGAGTGGTGAGGCAGTGGCGAGGAACGCAACGCTATCTGCCGCTGCGGCGCACGGACGAAGATCAGCTGACGCAGGCGATCCTGGCCCTGGCTGCGAAGTATGGGCGCTACGGCTACCGGCGCATCACGGCGCGGTTGCAGAGTGCGGGGTGGCCGGTGGGAAAGGATCGAGTGCAGCGGATCTGGCGACGCGAAGGGCTGAAGGTACCGCAGAAACAGCGGCCACGAGGGCGGTTGTGGCTTGGGGATGGCTCGTGTATCCGGTTGCGGCCGGAGCGGGCGAATCACGTCTGGAGCTACGATTTTGTGAAGGCGATGACGCACGATGGGCGGGCGCTGCGCATCCTGGTGGTGATCGACGAGTACACCCGGGAGTGCCTGGCGCTGCGAGTCGCGCGGCGCCTGGGAAGTTTACAGGTGATCGAGACGTTGGCGGATGTGATGTTGGTGCGCGGGATCCCAGAGCACATTCGTTCGGACAATGGGCCCGAGTTCATTGCCGAGGAGCTGCGGAAGTGGCTGGGCACAGTGGGCACGAAGACGTTATACATCGAGCCGGGGAGTCCGTGGGAGAACGGGTACTGTGAGAGCTTCAACGGGAAACTGCGCGATGAGTTCTTGAACGGCGAGATCTTTTATTCGCTGAAGGAGGCACAGATTCTGACCGAGAGGTGGCGAGTGGAATACAACACGGAGCGCCCACATTCGGCGCTGGGCTATAGGCCGCCGGCACCGCAAGCCATTATTCCAAAACCGGGGCATGGAGATGTGGAAAACAAAACCCGTTTCCCACATCTCCACACCCCCGGCGACGACTACGGACAAAAGCCAAAAGACGCGTTACACTAACACTCCACTTGGTACAAAAGATCGGTCCGGTCACCCCGTCGGCGTTCCGAAGTTGCCCAAACCCTCGACTCGATCTCCGGGAGTCAACTCCAGGCCGGTGGCAGGGGGCTCGGAAAGCGGTGGCCTCTTGGCACGATCTGAGTCGGGGGTCGCCCCACGGTGCGACAGGGGTGGTTGGGGACGTTGCGCAGTTTGGGTGTCAGTTTGTTGGTAAGGCTCATATTTCATTACCCGCCTTTCATCGGTTCAGCAGAGCATAGGCTTGGAAAGCAAGGCTCGCTGATCCAAACTGCTCAGTCCTCCAGAGTCGCGGAGCAACCTGAAGGGATCGCAAAAGCAGAACCGGACGTGTGCCCTGGACCGTATGCCCCTTCAAAACGGAAAACGCCCCGAGGTTCTAGGCGGGGCGCTTCATCCATACTGCCTTGCTGCGTTTCCCAAAAATAGGTTCAGGAAGCATGCCGCTTCTCAGCTTCTGGTTTCTCTTGACCTATGGGCTGAGGTTCGCTTTCCCGCGATGGATTCTTCTTGGAAGTGTCCTGCGGACGGTTGTTGTGGATTTGATTCTCCTGAGAAGGGTTCGTCACCGATCCGGTTGGATCACGCTTGCCTTGCTGCTGTTTCTGATCTGCTTTAGCTTCAGCTTCGTTACTCATAATTTTCCTTTTAACACGTCGGTGACCTGGCGCCCAACGTCATGTGTCATACCACAGGACAAATGGCTACAGGGTGAAGCTGAGCGTGAGATTAACGCCCGGGAACGATGCGTTGTACAGGTAATACACGCCGTTTATCTCGATAACATAAACGTCTTGCGTGTAGAGCCAGTTGCTGGGCCACGCGTCAACGAATCCGAACGAATAGCCACCGTATTGGAAACTGTGATTGCGGTAGTCGGCCTCGTGACACGAAACGAGTGTCGCTGGCCAAAATTGGCTTTGAATTTGTCTGCGGGAATGCGGCCGCCGCCGTTATTACCAGCCCGCTGTTGCGGCTGCGCTTTCTGCTCTGCTGGTGCGGCTTTGTCTTCTTGCTTTGCGCTGTTCTCCGGCTTAGCCTTGTTGTCCTGCCTTGCGCTTTTCTCTTCCGGTTGAGCGTTCTTGTCTTCCTGCTTTGCGGCTTTGTCCTCTGCAGGTTTAGCTGGCTGCGCTGTTTTCTCGTCTTGGTCAGGCTTGGCTTTCTGTTCTTCCTGCTGCTCGTGCTGCTCCTGTTGCGCATATGCCGGAGCCGCGATTCCGAGGGTCAAAGAGAGAACTGCTGTGCTGATAACACCTAC